>NZ_JACIFK010000006.1:32729-409131 GCF_014197345.1 Rhizobium sp. BK008
CGTGGATGGTGACGGTCAGGTTGGCCGTGGCGGTGGCGCCGCCAGTGTCCCGCATCGTATAGCTGAAGACATCGCTCAGCGTGTTGGTCGACTGGCGCAATGCCTGGACGGCCGCATTGGTCTCGTTGACGGTATAGCTATAGACGCCCGATGCGTTGAGCACGAGACTGCCATAGGTGCCGTTCAGCGCCGAACCAAGCGTGCCTGATGTCGCGCCGAAAACGACCGCCGTGACCGTCTTGGTATCACCGGCATCCGGATCGGTGTCGTTGGTCAGCACGTTGCCGCTCGCAACCACACCACCCGAACCATTGGCGACACCACCCTTCTCGGTCGCATCCCCCGCATCGGCAACCGCCGTCGGCGCCCTGTTGCCAGCCGTCGATACGGCGATGCTGAAGGTCTCGTTGGCAGCAAGGCCGCCGAGGTCGGTTGCCGTCACCCTGACGCCGTAGGTGCCGGTTGCCGTCGGCGTGCCGGAGAAGGTCCGCGTCGAGGCGTTGAAGGCCAACCAGGCGGGCAGCGCCGTGCCATCGGCAGCCGTTGCCGTATAGGCCAGCGTCTCGGTGCTGTCGACATCGGTGAAGGTGGTGGTCGGCAGCACGAAGGAGAAGGCCGAGCCGACGGTGGCGTTCTGGGCCACCGTCTGGACGGCCAGCACCGGCGCGTCGTTGGCGCCATGGATGGTGACGGTGAGGTTGGCCGTGGCCGTGGCGCCGGCAGTGTCGCGCATCGTGTAGCTGAAGACATCGCTCAGCGTGTTGGTCGACTGGCGCAGCGCCTGCACGGCGGCATTGCTCTCGTTGACGGCATAGCTATAGGCGCCCGATGCGTTGAGCACGAGACTGCCATAGGTGCCGTTCAGCGCCGAACCAAGCGTGCCTGATGTCGCGCCGAAAACGACCGCCGTGACCGTCTTGGTATCACCGGCATCCGGATCGGTGTCGTTGGTCAGCACGTTGCCGCTCGCAACCACACCACTCGAACCATTGGCGACACCACCCTTCTCCGTCGCGTCCCCCGCATCGGCAACTGCCGTCGGCGTCGTGTTCGAGCTCGGCGTGGTAAACATCACATCGACCCAATAGTTCGTCGACTGGAACGTGCTCGTGGGGAATAGGCTGTTGCTGCCATAGCGGTAGACGCCGTTGCCGCTGGCCGGCGCCGTGAGCGACCCGCTCGTTACGTTCGAGGTGAAGTAGCCGGTGGTCGTGGAATAATGACCGCTATTCGTGTGATAAGACGCCGTATAGGTTTGTCCGACTGTCAGTGACACCGGGCTGGTGAAATAGGCAGTCTGCCAACCGCTGACCGACTCATTCGTGAAGGTGAGGGTCGCAAGCCGCGTGCCGGTGCTCGACCATAATGAACCGGTATGCGTGCCAGTATCCAGGTCGCCCTTGTAGAAACGAATGCCGGTGACGGTGCCTGCCACGGAGGTCTGGAATTTGACGCCGAGTTCAACGGCTGAGCTATCGTTGGTGTTGACGACCGCCGGCGTCGCGGCGCCGAAGAGAGAGGTGTAACTCGGCCCGCTGACGGTGACCGTGCGTCCCGCCGAGGGTGTTTCCAGGTTGATGTTATCGTCGACGGCGCGAGATCGGATGGTGTATGTGCCCGCTGTCTGCGGCGACCAGGTATAAGTCCAGTTCTCATCGCCCGTCGCCGGATGCCAGCTTGCCCCGTTGTCCGTGGAAACCTCGACGCCGGCGATGACCCCGCCGCCCGTATCGGTGGCGGTACCTGTAATCGTGACTGCGGAGCCAACGGTCGCCGTTGACGGCGCCGTGATGATGGAAGTCGGTGCAACATTGTCCGACGAAGCGGTTGCCGCGACGAGCCCGGATTGCAGCGTCCCGGGCTGAATGCCCATATCGGCAAGCAAGTTGACCATTGCCTGCTGCACGCGCGGGTCCGTCGGCGTCGCCGTGAGATCGTGGTTGTCGCTCAGGCCCCATGTCCAGTAGACCGTGCCGGCGCCGAACACCAATGCACCGCTGGGCGCGCGATAGAGCGTCAGATTGTGGGTCGAGGTCGCATTGCCGGTCGTGTTTCCGTAATCGAGCAAGTAAGTGCTGACCGGAAGCGTCGTCGACGACAGCTTCACGAGGCCGGCCGGATCAAAGCCGTTGTCTACAGCTTCGTCCCATTCGTAACCAAGATAGTTCTTGGTGAGCGTCGCCGTCTGGCCAGGCTGAAGATTGGCGACGCTGGTATTGCGCCAGAAACGCAGATTGGCGTCGTCATAGGGAATAGTGATCGCCTGGAGATTGCTGCCGACATCGTCGACCTTGAACAACTGTCCGGTCAGTGAGTTTTCCGGGTTTCCGCCGCCGATAGCGGGTGGGCTGAGACGCGGATCCCGGAATGTGCCCGTCCATTCGTTGGAAGGGTCGATGCTGGCGGTGGGCGACCAGGTCTCCTTATAGGAGATCAGCGTGCGATAGGGCGTGCCGTCGGCGCTGTAGGCATTGCCCCAACGGGTGCGCCAATAAACCTCGTTGCCGCTCCAGAACATCAGGTTGACGCCCGCATCGCGCGCGGCTTCGACATTGGTTCGCTGCTGTCCAGACCAGTATTCGTCGTGCCCGGCATCAACATAGGTTTTGTGATTGAGCAACAGGCTGCCATAACGGTCGACGTCGACACCCGACAGGTAGGAGACGTCATAGCCGTTCTGTTCCAGCCAGTAGATGCCTGCATATTCGGCGCCGAACAGATAGTCCTGCGGACCGGCATAGGTGCCGACCCCGCCGCGGGTCGCAATCGGCCTGTTGTAGCTGACCGCATAGGCACGACCCGCCCCCTGGCCTGTCGCCGGACCATTGCCGCCATAGAAGTTAGCGCCACCCCAGCCGTTATAAGCTTGCCATGTCTCGTCTGCAGTCTGGAAGACGATGTCGCTGTGGCTGTCGTCATCCCGCACGATGAACGGGATTTGATTTTCGCCAAAGGTGCCATCCTGTCGCACGAGCTTGGCGATGTAGACGCCCGAGACGGCATCATTGGGTACGGTCCACGACGCCGAGACTGCCCAGTTGCCGGCATCCACCGTGCCGGTCGAGGCGTTGCGCAACGGATTGGGCTGCGTCTGCAAACCGGTATGCTGCATGGTCGCGACCTTGCGCGCGCCCATGCCGCCATAATAGCCGAGCCGATAGATGTCGATCCGATAATTGGTGGAATTGGTATTGATCTTGAAGCTGACCGTCTTGCCGTTGTCGACGCTGATGTCGGTCGCAAACCCCTCGATGTTGGAGCTACCGGCACCGTCGATGCCCCACTCACTCTCCGGGTTACCCTGCTTCTGGTTTTCCAGCACGATCGCGTTGCTGGCCGCCGCCGCCGCGGCCGCCAGATTTTGCGTTGCCAACGACCGCTGTGTAGAAGGTGGCGTTGTCACCGAGCCGGAAAGGATGCCGATACCCTTGGATGTGGACGTGCCCGTTCCGATTTCTCCGCCACCGGGCAACGATCCGTTCAAGATCGTCGAATCCGTCCACGTTGCGGTCCCGCGCCAGCCCGAGAGCGGGGACAAATCACGGTCGAGAAGCGGATCGCTGACCGAGGCGCCTATGGCCCGTTTGATCGTCTGCACATAGTCCGGGCCCTCGGTCAGCTTGGTTCCCGACAATTGACCGTCCTGTTGAAGCAAGGCGCCGCCATGCGCCCAATCGAGAATCCGCGTGGGGGAGGTAAAGTAGCCGCATCCGCACACACCAAAGGGCATGCCAAATGCCAGCGAATTAGCGCCGGCATGCTGGGCTGTCGCCTGCGCTGACGGGCTCGATTCGAGAATGACGACCTTGCCCGAGTGCGCACGCTCAGCCGCCACCGCAGCAGAACCCTGCCCGGAAACCGTCGGTGCAGGGCTTTGCGGCAGATACGGAGCCAGAGGATCGTCGCCTATGGAGCTCATTCCAGCATAGGTGCGATAAAAGGGCGATGCGGCCCCGAATGCAACTCCGTTCGCGTCCCGCTCGAAACGCGCAAAACCAAGCGTGTAGGCGGGCAACCGTGACGCGGCAGTATCAGCGCTTCGCCCCCCCGTTTCGAGATTTGTCGCGACTGTGTTGGCCATGGGCGGCTGCGCGCGGGGGATATCAGCTCGACCGTCCGCGTCGCCGATCACGCCCTCTCTCCGTCCAACGTCATGCTCATTGAGCTCCACGTTGTTGTCGGGATTGTCGACAAGCGTTCCATCATGCTTGCTTCCATCCGCGGTTTGCACGGATGTCGCAAGTTGAGCACTATCCTCGCGCCTTTCGGCAGGCTTGCGCGGCTTTCCCTCTCCGCCGACGGCCAACCATCGGGGAACCAGCGAATCCAACAGGAGGGAGCGCGAGCTCCAGCGGCGAGCGTTGCGATACATGGCGGGCACCTCTCGCGTGATTTTCAGGATCGAATCTATGAGGATCGTTTGATACGAGACCCTGAATTATAGCCGAAAAATGAGAGGGTATATCCTACGCCTTTCGCTCTACATGCGGCATCCTTTGGGCAAACGGCCGCGTTGCGTCGCCCACGTGATGGATGGGACGCGTGAGGTCGCGAAGATTCGCCCTTCCTGTGCAAGGCTCGAAGCCGCGGCGGTGGTTTCACCATCGCCGCATGGTGGCGCCAATGCTGGCCCTCCAAGCAGGAGACCACGTACCGGACCGTTCGTGCGATAGCATAGGCCGTTGGGCCTGTTGATTTTTTCGAGGCGATGCCTCTGTGTCGCGCAGAAGATATGTGCTTCTGCTCGATTTAGGCTTATGCACCCTCCCCACCCTATCAATTGTGATTAGGCAAAGTAAACGACCTCCACCTTCCTCAAGGCTTCGCCACACTGCACACTAGCGATGTGGTTTCGGGCTTGGCGTCCGGCGTTCGAACAGCGCTTAAGGCATCGGACCAGCGTCCGTTGAAGGATGTTTTGAAGGCGAGACATGTACATGAATCTATCGCACCGCGTCCCTCACCTGTTCTTTCGAGCAACGTCTGTCATCAGTGCACTCGTCTTTCTTGCCGGAGCTGCGTCACCGGCTCTCGCCGATAGCGCCCCTTTGGCTCCACAAACGAAAATCCGCCTGACGGTCGTCCAATGGATGCCGTCCAAGGGCCAGTTTGAGCGATGGGATGCGATTGGCGGCGAATATACGGTTTCGGATGCAGGTGAAGTCTCCCTGCCCTTTCTAGGGTCGCTGCCGGTTGGAAATCTGGACAGTGCCAGCCTGACCAGCGAGATTGGCAAGCGCCTTCAGGCAAAGATGGGTTTGGCCCAGACACCTGCGGTGACCATCGACGTTCTCGACTATCCGGCCATTTACGTCGTCGGAGACGTGATGGCGCCGGGAGAATACAAGTTTCACTCCGGCCTCAGCGTCCTGCAATCCCTGGCCATGAGCGGCGGCCCGTTGCGGGCTGCGGCACAGCAGCAAACGGAGACGATCAAGCTTGCCGGCGAGCTACGAGAAATCGACCATTCGCTGCTACGCAGTTCGGCAAAGCTCGCGCGGCTGCAAGCGGAGATGGCCGGCGCGAAAGAGATCGTCTTCGATCCGCCGCCCGCTGCCGATCGGCAATATGCCGAGAGTATCCATCAGGAGGAGCAGGTCATTTTTCAGGCCCGTGCAAACGCGCTCGCCAAGCAGTCGGTGGCCCTCGTCGAATTGCGCAATCTCTTGAATGCGGAAATCGATACATTGGAAGAAAAGCTGAAAGGCTCGGATGACAATATCCAGTCGGTCGAGGAGCAACTGACGAGCGTGAAGACGCTTGTCCAGAAGGGCCTCACGATCACCTCACGACAGATGGATCTGGAACGATTGCTCACCAACTATCGCTCCGACCGGCTCGATCTGGTCACCGCCATCATGCGGGGCCGCCAGGCGATCAACGAGACGACGCGCAATCTCGAGGGACTTTCCGACACTCGTCGGAGCGAGGTCGCTTCCGAAGTGCAGGCGGAAAAGGCCACTCTCGATCAGCTCAAATTGAAGCGCGACACCACGCAACAACTGCTTCTCGGAGAGCTGTCGACCGGCATCAACGTGAATAACCGCGATGAGGAACTCCCGCTGACCTTCATCGTGAGCCGGCGGGACAAGGGACAAGTCAATCAATTCCAGGCATCCGAAACGACGGAATTGGCGCCGGGCGACGTGGTCAGGGTAACCAAGCCCCGTATCACGGATGCGCCGTCCGAAGACGCCGCTGCGCTGCCTGTTCAGACAGAGGCTAATATCAGTCAGGTAAGCCGGTGATCCGCGAAAGGCATGTGCCGCAATCGGCCCTGCGGCGGGCGATTGAACGCCGGCACCGGATAACGGGCATGGGCATCCGATGACTTTGCGCATGACCCCACCCAGCAGCCAGACCTACACCCAGATCCTCAAATCGACGATGCTGATGGGCGGCTCTTCGCTCGTCAATGTCGCACTCAGCATTATCAGAAACAAAGCCATGGCTGTTCTGCTCGGGCCGGAAGGCGTGGGACTGATGGGCCTCTATGGATCGATCCTCGATATCGCGCAGGCGATTGCCGGGCTTGGCGTGGGCAGCAGCGGCGTGCGCCAGATTGCCGAAGCTGCGGGCACCGATGACGCAGAAATGATCGCACGATCAGCAACAGTGCTGAGACGCATATCGATGGTGCTCGGATTGTTTGGTGCGCTCCTTCTCGCCGCATTGGCATTCCCGGTTTCAAATTTCACTTTCGGCGGCTACCAGCATGCCGGTGGCATTGCATTGCTGTCGCTGGCAATCTTCTTTCGACTGGTCTCCGCAGGGCAGACTGCATTGATCCAGGGCCTGCGCGGCATTGCCGATCTTGCCCGTATCAACGTGCTTGCCGGGCTTATCGGCACAGCTGTCAGCATCCCGCTGATCTATCTGTTCGGCCTGCAGGCGATCGCACCGTCCCTCGTGGTCATTGCGGCTGCCTCGATCCTTCCGACCTGGTGGTACAGCCGGCGGATCTGCCCTCATCCCTCGCCAATGCCCACGCGCCAGTTCGGTCGGGAAGTGTCGGCACTGCTCAGGCTCGGCTTCGTCTTCATGGCAAGCGGGCTTCTGACCTTCGGCGCGGCTTATGCCATCCGCCTCATCGTGCTGAAGGAGGGCGGTGTCATGGCGGCTGGATTGTACCAGGCGGCCTGGGGCCTTGGCGGTCTCTATGCCGGCTTCATCCTGCAGGCGATGGGAACGGATTTTTATCCGCGCCTGACCGCGGCGGCCGACAACAATGCCGAATGCAATCGGCTGGTCAATGAACAGGCGGAAATCAGCATGCTGCTCGCTGGCCCCGGCCTGCTCGCCACCCTGACGCTTGCGCCGCTCATGATGAGCCTGTTCTATTCGGCGGAATTTCAGGGGGCAGTCGATCTTCTGCGCTGGATCTGCCTTGGAATGATGCTGCGGATTATTTCCTGGCCGATGGGTTTCATCGTCGTGGCAAAGCGTACCCAGGCGATTTTCTTCTGGACGGAGGTTGCGGCGGCGGTCGTGCATGTGGGGCTTGCCTGGCTCTTCGTATCGCTGCTCGGCACGCAGGGAGCCGGTATGGCGTTTTTCGGCCTCTATGTCTGGCACAGCATGCTGATCTATGTGATCGTGCGGAAGCTGACCGGTTTTCGCTGGTCCGCCGCCAATCGCAGACACGGGCTGCTTTTCTTGCCCGCATCGGGACTGGTATTCCTGATGTTCTCGATTTTGCCGCTATGGCCGGCGACGGCGATTGGCTTCGTCGCCGTCGCTCTCTGCGGGCTCTACTCGCTGCGCATGCTGATCGACCTGCTTCCGCCGGAGTCCGTGCCCGCAACCATCCGCGGATGGATCACGAAATCTGCATAACGAAACAATGCGCGTATCCGGAGATACGCGCATTGTTTCGTTATGCAGATTGTTTTTACCTCAGGCAAATGCGGGTTCAGGCGACAGCGACATCCATGGCACGTTGCACGCTGGCGGCTCCGACGGTCGCTTCCGCAAGGGCTGCGCGCAAGGCTTCGACGACCCGGTCCATGTCAGACACGGTCATCTGGGCATAAAGCGGCAGGATTATCGTTTGCTGCTGCGCAGATACGCTTCGCGTCAGGCTCGTGGCAACGCGGTGGGAGGTCTCACCGGAATAGGCTCCCTCCAGATGAATGTTCATCACACCACGCCGAGTCGAGATACCCTGATCGAGCAGGGTCTGCATGACGGCCCGCTGGTCGACCGTATCGGGCAACCTCACACAGAAGCTCTGCCAATTGCTGCGAGCCCAGCGCGGCTCGGCCGGCAGCGAAAGCCCGACAATCGTCGACAGACGCTCGCAATATTGCTCGGCAAGCAGCCTGCGCTGGGCAACCAATTCCGGCAGCCGCCGCAATTGCTCGCGTCCGACGGCCGCCTGAAGATCGGTCATCCGGTAGTTGTAGCCCAACTCATCATAGTCTTCGAAGATGACTTGTTTGGAGCCGTGACGAACGGCATCGGTGACGCTCATGCCATGCTGGCGCCAGAGCCGGAACTTCCGGTCATATTCGGGATTGGCCGTCGTCAACATGCCGCCATCGCCTGTCGTGACGACCTTCCTGGGGTGGAAGGAGAAGCAGGCAATGTCGCCATGCGCTTTGCCGATCTTTTCCCAACGACCGTCCCACAGGATTTCGCTTCCGGACGCACAGGCTGCATCTTCGATAACCGGTATCGAGTGGCGCTTGCCGATCTCCACGATGGCGCGGAGATCGCAAGGCATGCCGAGCTGATGCACGCAGAGAATTGCCCTGGTGCGAGGCGTGATTGCTGTTTCGATCAGGCTGGGGTCGATGTTGTAACCATCCGCTTCGATGTCGACGAAGACCGGCACTGCATCACAGTATCGAATCGCGTTCGCCGTTGCGATGAACGAATGGCTGACTGTGACGACTTCATCGCCGGTGGATATGCCAACAGCCTTCAGGGCCAGATGCAACGCGGTCGTGCAATTGGACATGGCGCAAGCATGCGCGGCGCCCACAAAGGCAGCGAATTCACGCTCGAAAGCCGCGACTTCCGGCCCCTGCGTCACCCATCCCGACAGAATAACGCGGCGCGCAGCCTCAGCCTCTTCTTCCCCGAGGACGGGTTTGGCAACCGGAATTATGGATTGAGATGAGCTCATGCAGCCTGCCCTCCTGCGCTTGTCTGCTTTTGCCACCAGGCAACGAGATCGCGAAGCCCTTGCTCCATGGAGATCTCCGCCTTGAAGCCGAGGAGCCGTTCGGCCTTGCTGATATCGGCAAGGCGACGGGTCACGCCGTTGACCGTGCGGGCCTCTTTGTGCTGCGGTTCGAGCGAGGAACCCATGATGTCGCTCAGCATCTTCGCGAGTTCCAGTAGACTTATTTCCTTGCCGCTCGCGACGTTGAACACTTCGTCCGTGACATCGCTTTTCGCGGCCAGAATGTTTGCCCGGGCGATGTCGCGTGCATCGACGAAGTCCATCGTCTGGCTACCATCCCCATAGATGAGGGGCGGCATCCCGGCCACCAGGCGTTCCATCCAACGGATCAGAACTTCCGTATAGGCGCCGTAAACGTCCATGCGCGGCCCATAGACGTTGAAATAACGGAGCGCGACATAGCGCAGGCCGTACATCTCCGCAAAACTACGCAGCAGCCCCTCGTTGAATGTTTTCGCCGCGCCGTAGATCGTCCGGTTATTGTACGGATGGTGCTCTTCGGTCGTTGGAAAACTCTCGGCAAGCCCCAGAACGGAGGCGGAAGAGGCAGCAACTACTTTCGATACGCCCGCCTTGACGGCGGTTTCGAGAACGTTGAACGTCCCCTCCGCAAGGACATCGAAAGCCAGTCGAGGCTCTTCGGCGCATTGCGTGATGCGGATGGCGGCCTGATGAAAGACGATGTCGACGCCTTCGAAGACTTTTGCCAGAAGCGCTCTGTCGCGGATATCCCCGTCGATGATCTTAACAGGCGCGCTTGTTATCGCCGAGCTGAGATTGTCCCGGCGCCCGCGCACGAAATTGTCGAGGACGATGATCTCGCGAGGTTTTTCCAATGCGACAAGATCGGCAATATGCGAGCCGATCAGACCGGCCCCGCCGGTAATGAGCACCCGTTTGTCTCTCATGATCTTCCCTCACGCGACATGTTCGTCATCGGATCATTATCCGAACGCCAACGTATGAATTTCGCAGGTACACCTGCGGCGACCGAGAACGGTTCGACGTCGGAAACGACAACTGCCCCCGCTCCAATGATCGCCCCCTTCCCGATGGTCACGCCGGGAAGAATGGTCGCGTTCGTTCCGATATCGGCCTCTGCGCAGATGCGTACCGGCTTGATTTCAAGATCCGTGCGAATGATCGGCACATCCAAGGGCAGTGCCGTGTGGGTCGAGCCAAGCACCTTGGCGCCAGGTCCCCACCCGACAGAATCCTCGATCACGAGATCGCGAGCGTCGAAATAGGCCATCGGCCCGATCCAGACATTATCGCCGATCTTGCACCGGCCGTCGAAACGACCCTGGATATAGGCCTGAGCCCCGATGAACACCCCATTGCCGATGTCGAACGTCTCGGGATGTTTGAAACCGGCACCGCCTGCAACTTGCAATCCTGTGCCACAGCTCCGCGCGATGGCTTGCCAGATGGCTTTTCGCATCAGAGTATCGATGACACCGTCACCGGCCGCGAAACGACCGTAGAGCTCAATCAGGCCGGCGCGCCCGTATGACTGCCTCAGTTCTTCGGCCAGCCCGGCCTGATAGGCAGGGTCCGCCGGCCTTTCATGACGGCCGTGGACCGCCTGCACGATCCGGGCCTCGCCCGCACGATCAACTGACATAGGCGTTCTCCAGCGCGGCGGCCACCTGGTCGACGTGCCACGCCGGCATCTCCGGATAGATCGGCAGCGAGAGGACCTCCCGTGCGGCGGCTTCCGAGTTTGGGAAATCGCCGGCCTTGTAACCAAGGTCGGCATGGGCCTTCTGCAGATGCACTGGGATCGGATAGTGCAGCCCGGACTGAATGCCCTCCGCGCTCAATACGCGCTGAAGCTGGTCACGATCGCGGCTTCTGATAGCATAGACGTGATAGACGTGGCGCCGGTCGGAGATTTCGACAGGAGTCCTCAAATTCGCCGAACCGCCAAGCAGCAACGAGTAGCGGCGTCCATGGGCGCGCCGCGCTTCGGTCCAGGCTTCGAGATGCCGGAGCTTGATGCGCAGGATCGCACCTTGAATGGCATCCATGCGGTAGTTGAAGCCCTTCAGCAGATGGTGATAGCGCTGTTCCTGACCCCAGTCGCGCAGCATCCGCATCGTCTTGGCCTGATCGTCGCTGTTGGTGACGACGATACCCCCCTCGCCGCAGGCGCCGAGATTTTTGCCGGGATAGAAGCTGAAGCAGCCGGATGTGCCGATACTGCCGGCGCGCGCGCCTTTGTATTGCGCTCCGTGCGCCTGGCAGGCGTCCTCGATGACCGGGATCCGGTAGTGGTCGGCAATCGCTTTGATCGCGTCCATATCGGCCATCTGACCGTAGAGATGGACGGGAATAATGGCCTTGGTTCGGGCCGTAATCTTAGCCTCGAGTTGCGCCGGATCCATCGTCAGCGTCACGGGCTCGACATCGACGAATACCGGTCGTGCACCTGCGTAGCAGATCGCCGATACGGTCGCGACGAAGGTAAATGGCACGGTGATGACTTCATCGCCGGGGCCGACGCCTGCCGCGAGAAGCGACAGATGCAGGGCACTCGTCCCAGTGTTGACGGCTATCGCATGTTTGACGTTGCAATAGTCCGCGAATTCCTGCTCGAGGCGGGCGACCTCCTCGCCCAATATGTATTGCCCCGAGGCCAGGACACCGAGCACGGCGGTGTCGATTTCGCTCTTGATGGATTGATATTGTGCTTTGAGATCGAGGAACGGGATCATGCAATGCGCCTCGCCTCTTCGAGCTCGATGATACGACCGCGCTGGGCGAGCGACCGGCTTGCGGCTTCAAGGATGCGAACGACCCGCAGCCCGGCTTGGCCATCCGTAATGGGCCGCGAATTTTGCTCGATGCACTCGACGAACTGATCCAGTTCGCGTTTTAATGCCTCGGTCATATCGAGCTTGGGCGCCCACATGTCGCCGCTGCGGTACCCGACCATCATCTGATGCACCTTCTCGCCGTAGGCCTGAGAATTTGGGTTCAGCGTGATGCCCTTGTCGTAAACCTTGATCTTTTCGCTGGGCTCCAGATCGTCGTAGACGACCATCTTGTTGCTGCCGCCGATCAGGGTGCGGCGCACCTTGACCGGCGCCAGCCAATTGACGTGGATGTGGGCGATCAGCTTGCTTTCGAAGAAGAGCGTCAGATAGGCGATGTTCTCAGGCTCGCCGAGCACATGGCTCATGCCCGTCGCCGAAACCGCCACCGGCCTTTCCTGCACAACATGGTCCAGGATAGAGAGATCATGCACCGCGAGGTCCCAGATAACGCTGACATCGTGCTGGAAGAGCCCCAGATTGACCCGGACCGAGTCGTAATAATACATGTCGCCCAAGCCGCTTTCGACGAGTTCGCACATCTTGCGGACGGCGCCGGTGTGGACGAAGGTATGATCCACGGCCAGCACGAGGCGTCTGCGCGCCGCTTCTTCGACCATCCGTGCGGCTTCCTCCGTCGTCGATGCCATCGGCTTTTCGACGAAGACATGCTTTCCGGCCATCATCGCCTGCATTGCGAGCTTGAAATGGGTCGAGACCGGCGTTGCGATGGCGATTGCATCCACCTTTGGATCGCGCAGAACTTCCTCGAACTTGTCGGTGATCGTTACTGCTGGATACCGGCTTTTAACAGCCGCCAACCGTTCGACATTCAGATCACAAACTGAAACGAGGTGCGCGCCGGCCGCTTCCGAGATGTTACGAACCAGATTCGGACCCCAATACCCATACCCGACAACAGCGATGCCGATCATTTCATTCCTCCCAACGCATACATGTCGACTGCCCCGTCATTGACGCGACCGATCACCCTGGCTGGAACGCCCGCGACAATGGCGCCATCAGGCACGTCCTTTGTTACAACCGCACCGGCGCCGACCTGGGCAGCCTCTCCGATGGTCACGCCAGGCAGAATGGTGGCGTTGCTGCCAATCGATGCGTGGCGCTTGACCAACGTCGGGATGAGGATCCAATCGGCCTCCGTCTGCAGGCTGCCATCCGGATTGACGGCGCGCGGGTACATGTCGTTCGTAAACATCACCCCGTGGCCTATGAACACGCCGTCCTCCAGCGTCACGCCCTCACAGAGGAAGGAATGGCTGGAGATCTTGCAGTCTTTTCCGACGATGACGTTCTTCTGAATCTCGACGAAGGTGCCGATGCGCGTTCCTGCGCCGATCGTGCAGCCGTATAGATTCACCAGATCTGGATGGTGGATGATGCTGCCGTCACCCAGCTTGACGTTTGATGCAATCATCCCTGCAAAACCCCTACTCCTGAACAAGCCCAGATTCTCAGTTGAAACAACAATCGCTTGATTGCACCCAAGGTTTCATACCGACAGGACAAATACTTCTCTTCACTTCAAAGAGAATTGTTTTCTTCATCTGAGTAAAGAAACAAAACGTTTAAGGTTATTCACCTAAAGGCGTATCTACTTATGACGACTTACGCCCTTATTCACGCATCGACCGACATTGGTGGTGGGGCCACCTCCCACACCCGTTACCGGACCCATGCCGGAGACGACGATTGTTTCCATGCATTTAGTGGCCCGCCCAAAATGCGGTGTAACGGCGCAGACTATTCTACAAACCGCCTAGTAATATATAAGTCTACCTTAGATTTATCATTCTATTTCCGCCTTACGATGGTAGTTGTGCGCTACTTAGCCTATATTAGCTACTGTAACGTTCCGCGAATTGTGGTATTCGATTCCTACTTTAGAGTTTCCTAAACCCCCGTATTGAGAGGGGTTGGTACTCGAAGCCGTAGTGAGAGCGTAAACGTGTTAGGGGAGGGTGAAGCTGTGAATTCAGCACTTATACCGAATTTAGACTCCAGGCAGGAGAACCTAGCATTTCCCCTTACGATAGAAAGTAATTCGACGGCACTTGCCTTGTCGACAAGACAAACGCATTCGCTTGTCATTCTCGATAATCGTGAACTCGATCGGCAATGCTTGGCGCAATGCATGGCTGCCCAAAAGACGGATTTGCAGATTCTGGCATTTGGATCAATTGAGGAGTGGAAGCAGAAGCGGGACGACTATCCTCCGCTTTCGGCAATCCTCTTGAACGTCGGCGGCAAAAAGATCGATGAACCGGCCGTTTCGGAGCAAATCCGGAAGCTCTCGTCGGAATTTGCATCAACGCCACTCATCGTATTGGCCGATAGCGACGATTTCGGCCAAATCGTCAGGGCGCTCGAGTACGGAGCCAAGGGGTTCATACCCGCCTCGGTCAGCGTCAGTGTGTGCATGGAGCTGATCGCGCTGTCGGTGGCGGGAGGAATTTTTGTACCTGCAAGCGCCCTGTTCGCCATGCGTCACTTGCTGGACTCGAGCAATTCGACCGCGCGCCCGCTAGCCGGCATATTCACGGATCGTCAGGTGGAAGTCGTTGAAGCGCTCCGACGCGGAAAGGCGAATAAAATTATCGCCTATGAGCTCAATCTGCGAGAAAGCACTGTAAAGGTGCATGTTCGTAACATTATGAAAAAGGTCAAAGCAACGAACAGGACGGAAGTCGTGTTCAAGCTCAACGACTTGTTCCAAACCAGTATTCCGGCATGAGCGTGGATAAGGCGTTGTACTGATCGTTGTTGAGGCAAACCTCTTCGTATCTTGGAACCACGGTCTTGCTCAAAAAACCCGATGGCGCGAATGCGTCACCGGGTTTTTTGATGCCGGGGTTCGTCTCCATCCCGTCTCCCGCGATCTTGGCATAATAGCGATCGAGCGCTCGACCACCTGACTGTTGTTTGCGTACTTGCGGATGAACGGCCCCCTCCTGCCCATTCATCCTGCAACGCGTCGCCCGATAGAATTCAGGGCGTACCAGTATTTTGGCCCGATTGTTTGCTTGCAGACCAATTTGATCCAGGGCAATGAATTTCGCACTTCGGGCGAAACTTCAAGAGCAAAGCGCTGAATAGCCATGGCTGTGGCAATATCGAAATTATTGAATGCCATGCCTGCCAGCCGAAGCGCCTCTTTCCCGAGATCCCTGGCAAGAAAACGTCTGAGTTTCTCATCTTTCCTGAGGCTTTCCGCGCCTTGACGAAACAGAATATCGAAAGCCTGTTTTCTTTGCCGGAGGTCGGGAAGGATACTTTGTCCATAGTATTGTAGCGACATGTTCGAAGCATGTCTGCGGTATACGGCTTGGTCTTGGTTGATGTAGCCCACTCCGGCATGTGATGCGAGCCGCAGCCACATCTCCATATCACCGGTATGCGGCAGTTCCTTATGATAGCCGCCGACCTGTTTTTGCAGCGTCGTTCTGATGACGGCCGTCGGTGTCGGAACCAGGTTGTTTGCTCCACTCAACCGTATGAATTGCGGGCCCGACAAGACCTGCATGGGAGCCACACCATTGTCCCCGAGAGGATCGACGCGCTTACTGACGCCGCTCGGCTCAGCTATGAGCGCGTTCCCGAAGGTGAACCCCACATTCGGATGATTGCGCATCAACTCCGAAGCGCGACCCAGCGCGCCCGGCAAGAGATAATCATCCGCGGAGAGAAGCAGGAATAAGTCGCCGCCCGCCCACTCGATTCCGCCATTATAGGTGGCGATGTGGCCCTTGTTTGCCGTGTGCCGCCGATAGGTGACCCGTTTGTCCCGGGATGCCAGAGCCTTTCCGACTTCCGGCGTATTGTCTGGCGAGCAGTCATCCAGAATAAGCACGCGTACATCGACGCCTGCCTGTGACAGAACACTTCCAACACATTCCTCAAGGAAATGAGCGTAGTTGTAGCAGGGAATGACGACATCAACGCGTTGCAAACTTAATCCTCCGCAGGCAATCGTTACGTTCGGGAGTATTTCATGGAACCCGAACCCGGCTTCGTTTCGCTCTGACGCGTTCGTCGCTCCCGATTCATTGGCGCGACGTCGATGCGTGTGCCCGCATCGCTGATTTCGTGCAGGACCATGCAGCTCTCAACAAGGAGGATCGGGCAAGCAGCCGCGAGCCTACACGCTTCAAGCCACTCCGAGCGCGCTCCCACCGGGTAAGCGCAAAACGGGTCCGGGACCGAAATGCATCGTAGAAGGCGACGTTCGGGCTCAAGCTTCCTGATTTCCAGGGCTTCACGTTGGTCACGAAATGAACGATCGCGAGCTTCTGCTCGAGCGCGATGCGGGCGATCGCCTGCGTTGGCTCGAACTGAAAATTCCAGGCGCGGTTCAGGATCTTCCACTTTCCGTCGCAGGCAAAGTTAAGGGCGTCCTGATCCGAATATTCCGTCGTCGGAAAGCGGTCGAGATACTCCAGCGAACGTTCCGTTATTCGCTCGTTTCGCCATTTTTCAAGGTCGATGAGAAGAATGCCGGCGTTGAAATAACGTTCGACCCGAGGGCCGCCTGTCGCACTTGGTCCGATGCTTACAACATTGTCCAGCCAGTAATCCGGTACGGCGCCGATCACTGCCTCGCCGAGATCGATATTCCACAACTGTTCAAGCGCAGTCAGGACCAGGATGTCGCCATCCAGATACAGAGCCCGATTGCAGGTCTGCGGAAGGAACTGCGGCAGAAGGATCCTTGCGAAGGTCATCCTCGATACGCCAGGGCGAGTGGAAAATCCATTTGCGAAGGACAATGTGGCGATGGGATGCCACTGAATGACTGCAGAATTTGCGGGCAGAGAGTCAAAGATCAGTCGCTTTATTTCTTCGCCTATTCCCTCATGAATGACATGGATATTCAAGGGCCATGCGCTTTGGTTATTCTCGGCGATCGATCTAAGGGCGGTCGCCAAGGGAACGGCGTAGGCCGCATCGACTGCAAAGACGATGGGGCCTAACCGCTGTTTTGCACCCGCAAGGGCGGCTCCTGTTGGTATGCTATGCACATTCATGTTTCCGGCACCATCCCATCGAAAGAACACGAGCTTGCAATGATCGATCTTTCTGTTCACGGCCCGATTGGTACGGCTTCCTGAACGGGAAGGCCGACGGCCGGGGTAGGCAGATGGGTGTAGGCCATTCGCGAGGACTGGACGCCAAGCGTGCTCTTGGTTCCGCCAGACAGCTTCCACTCGAAATACGCGATCGTTTTCTCAAGCCCCTGTCGCAGGTTTACGGTCGGCTGCCAGCCCAGGTCCTGCTTTGCGTGGGTGATGTCGGGCTTGCGCTGCGTCGGATCGTCAATCGGCAGAGGCTTGTAAACAATGCTTGATTTCGATCCCGTCATCTCGATGACCATTTCGGCCAGTTCCCGGACCTGGAATTCTCCTGGATTACCGAGATTGATCGGACCCGTAACGCCGGCCGGCGCCCCCATCAGGCGGATAAAGCCCTCAATCAGATCGTCTACATAGCAGAAGGAGCGCGTTTGCTTACCGTTGCCGAAGATGGTGATCGGCTCGTTTTGAAGCGCCTGAACGATGAAATTGGAGACGACGCGGCCATCATTGGTTTGCATGCGAGGCCCGTATGTATTGAAGATCCGTGCCACGCGGATCTCCACGCCATATTGGCGATGGTAATCGAAGAACAATGTTTCGGCACACCGTTTGCCTTCGTCATAACATGCGCGCGGCCCTATGGGATTGACGCTGCCTCGATACTCCTCGGGCTGAGGGTGGACTGCCGGATCGCCATAGACTTCGCTCGTGGATGCCTGGAAGATCTTCGCCTTGGTGCGTTTTGCCAGGCCGAGCATATTGATGGCCCCGTGCACATTGGTCTTCACGGTCTGCACGGGGTCGTGCTGATAGTGAACCGGAGATGCCGGACAGGCGAGATTGTAGATCTCGTCGACCTCCACATAGAGCGGGAAGGTAATGTCATGACGGAGCACCTCAAAGCGAGGATCGTCAAGAAGATGCAGCACATTGTCGCGCGAACCGGTGTAGTAATTGTCCACGCAGAGGACATCATTGCCCTCTCGCAAAAGCCTTTCGCACAGGAATGACCCCAGAAACCCGGTGCCGCCGGTTACCATAATTCGCTTTTGTCCGTGCATTGGTGTGCTCCGTTGTTGTGATGATTGCCGAAGGACGAGGAACAGGTCAGCAAGCTCCCTTGCCCTTTAAGACCGCAGGAATTGTGCTCAGAAGGATGTGCAAGTCGAACCACAAGGACCGGTTGTCGATGTAGAACTCATCGAGTTGCTGCTGCAGCTCGATATCCGCATTGCTTCGCTCGGATATTTGCCAGAGACCCGTCAGCCCCGGCGTGACGGAACGGCGTTTGGCCCGAAATTCGCCGTCCATCGCCGAAAGGTGGTACTCGGGAAACGGGCGTGGTCCCACGAAGGCCATCTCGCCCGCAATGATGTTTGCCAATTGCGGGAGCTCGTCGATGCTCGAAGAGCGCAGCATATGTCCGATGACCGGAAGGATGCGCGGATCGTCCTTGAGCTTGAAGTGGCTCAACCACTCGGCGCGCATGCTGGGGTTGTCTCGGAATAATGCTTCAAGGCGCTGTTCTGCATCTTGGTACATCGTCCTTAATTTCAGGACGTGCACCGGCTTGCCGGACCGCCCTTCCCTTGTATGCCGGAAGAAGACGGGACCTGGATCGATGGCATAGACTGCAGCCGCTGCGAACGCGATGAATGGCGCAACCACGATCGTTGCAGGGATGGCGATCGCGAGATCGAGGATTCGGCGAACCAGATCCGAGTTGACCCAACTCCCACCAGTGGTGAGGCGAATGCCGATCTCTCCGCCGACATCTGCAGGTCGCAATCCGCTTACCTTGAGGCTCGGCGTGTCGGACAGCAAAATGACTTCCACGAACTTCCGACGCATCGCCGCCAAGTCGGGTCCAAGCGAGCCTGTGTCGCCGGCAATCACGGCAATGGATGGCCCGCCATCGGGCAATGCCTCCAAAGTATCGGGGGAAAAGGGCTCCGGCCTGATACCATACTGCCAGTGGTCCTCGAAATGTGCCACAAGCGCGGGAGTAAGGTTGCGCGCCCCTATGACAACCGCGCGCTCCCCCCAGATTCCAAGTCTCCGGCACAGGCCTCGTGCAAGCCAATGCGCAAGTGGCTGGACAATCAGCCCGAGAGCGAGGAACCCAATAACGGCAAGCAGCAGTCGTTCCCCCTCCGGCAGGACAATTGCTCCGAATGCCGTCAGGACAGCCACCTTGACGGTAGCTATGGTGCGCCGCCGGAGATGTTCGTGGTCATACAACCGATATCCAGGATAGAGGCCGGCCGACGCGTAAAGGATCATCGCAGCGAATGCTGCGATCGTGAACGTACGCTCCACCATTGTGCCCTCCGAACCCATGGGGAGAACGGACAGGAGAACAAAGTAGGCAATCAAATAGCTTGCAATGTCGCCGGCGACCAGGAAAGACGATGTTGCAAGCCGAGCAAGCTGGCGCCCTAGTGCGACTGATATATTCAACGCTGCCTGTGCAAAGGGATCGGCGGTCTTAGCTGCTATGGGCGGCACGGAACCTGCCGGAATCGCCCGCGACGTCATGTCATTTGATGTGGATGCCTTCGGACCTGGTCTCATTGCTGACGAAGCAAATAGGGACATGATGGCTACACCTTTACAGCTGCCGCTTTTGGCACGCTTGATCCAAAAACCTTGTCTTCGATTGGAAACTTCCGAAGCCCCAGTCTCTGGAATGCCGTCAGTGAGATGAAGGTCGGCACGACGAGCGCATAGCGCCGCCACAGCCGTCGCGGCTCGCACAAGAGCCGAAACGCCCATTCGAAGCCGCTTCTTTGAATGAACCTTGGAGCCTGCCGCTTGAGGCCGGCGTGGAAATCGAATGCGGCTCCGACACCGATGAGCATCGATGCTTCCAGACGATCGCGCATGCGCGCCATCCAGAGTTCCTGCTTGGGACTGCTCAGCCCGACCCAGATGATATCGGCACCCGACCGATTGAGCCGGTCAGCAATATCCGTTTCCTCCCGCGTCGACAGGTTGCGAAAAGGTGGCGCATAGGAGCCGACGATCCGTGCTTGCGGAAATTTTGCCAGAAGGCGCGCCTGCAGTTGCTCGAGTGTTTCGGCCGTTGCGCCATAAAGGAAATGGCGCAAGCCCTTGGAGCTGCCGGCATCGAAGACGGATAACATCAGATCCGGTCCATAGACCCTGTCGCTTTCCACATGACCAGCATGTCTCAGCGCCCAAACAAGCGGCATGCCGTCGGGGGTTACGAGGAACGCCCGGTTGTGGATCGACCGGAGCTCGGGATCATCTTGGCAGCGGACGATGCCGTGTGCGTCGCGAACGCACACATATTCGTTTCTGCCGTCTTCGATCGCTTCTTGAATAAATCCCGTCGCGCTTTTGAGATTGACTGCCGAAACGCGAACACCAAGGACATTCGTCCATTCTAGGGAACCCTTTGGATGAAGAACTGAAGTTTGGCTGCTGCCTGCTGATTGATTTCCCATGACCTACGCTTTCGCGATCGAAACTGTCATCAGAATATCCCGGCAGGCCGATTGCCTCCATACTTGCCGCTCCAGCTATTGGACGTAGAAGAGATTTCATATTTACGTCTTATGCCGCGACGACGTACAATATTCGAAGTAAGTCCATGTACCCCACCGCTTGCCATATTGCTCTTTTTGATGACCGTTGGCCCGAAATGGCGCTTCGACCCGCGCAGAGCCGCAGAAGCTATTCACTCTAGCGTGATCAACGCTCGTGAGGTTTGAGCGCGAACAAAGTCGGGAAGAGAGACATGCTCAACCCGATAGGCGAGATGAAGACCCCGGCCGGCGAGCGTTCGGAGACGTCCGACACAACCAACCAGCTGCGGACAGATCTAAGTTCCAGCGGCGATGTGCCGTATGGTTATAGTCATCAGGGAATTCCTGACCCCTATGCCGGGAAGGCTGCAATCGCGATCTTGACGTTCGCGGAACGCTCAGTGCAGAGATGCTGAGACAGCTCGCTGCCAATAATATTGCCCCGCCCACTATGGGAAACCTGCCTCACCCTACCAGATCTCTAGGTCCCCGATTTTGATGCGCATGCCTGCATGCGCTATACCCGCAAGCCTCGCACAGCGCGGGCACGCCGTGGTTGAAGGGCGTTATAGGTCGCCATAGCTGCGGACTTTATCGCCGCATAACACCCCTCGTCGCGGCGCCTTTTGTTACTCGGGCGGCGCGACTACGCTTCCGGTGTCCTCTCCAGCCTTCTGAAGATCTCCTAGGCCGCCGAATTCTCCCGAAAGCATGATCTCCGGATGGACCCTGAAGCTCTTGTCGTTCAAGTTACCGCTGTAGCGGTTGCGCGCGAATTGCACAAATCCAAGCCCAAGATCGGGAGCGTTGACATAGGCCACAATGCCACTGTCACTGTCGACAGATACAACATTCTCCTCAATGCGATTGGGGCGTGCCCATGGCGGACGCCAACCCTTGCCGGTACCCTCATCGACCCGAAAAGCCGCGCCCGATCCGTGTGTGATGACGTTTCCCGCCACCAGGTTGCTCCAACCGCCATTGATACCGATCGCCGCGATGTTGCCCGAGAGCGTATTTCCCTCGATACGCAGTCCGCTCGCCTTCCCATCCGTATAGATCGCCCAGCTGATAGGAGACGGCCATTCGCTGGTATTCTCGTATCCGGGAGGCCAGAACGTTCCATCGACCCTGTTCATGAGATGACCGGTCCCGGTCACCAGATTGGAGCGGATGACGCTGTTAAGCGAGTCGGCTTGCTCCCCCATCATCTTGATGGCGCCGCCATCTGCCGTCTGCTGGTTGGCGTTATGGATCACGTTGTGCTCGATGACGGCGTTATAGACGGCGTCGTTGGAACCCCACAGCGAACCGCCGGCGATTCCGAACTGCGCCGTGTTTTCAATCAGATTGTTGGCGATCCTGACATTGTCAGCCGCCTGGAACCATATTCCGGCGGTTTCAATGTAAACCTTTCCGATGTCATGGATATGGTTTGAGAGGATTCTGGAGCCGTTCGACTTGCCGAACGTGCCATAATTTGTGCCGACGTAAATCCCGTTGCCAGCCACATCGGCAATCACATTGCCGGCAATCAACGCATCCTTGCTTTCCGTCACATGGACCCCGACGCCGACATTTTCGATGCTGTTGCCGAGAATCTTGACGCCATCAGCGTGTTCGATCCGCATGGCGCCAAATCCTCTGGTTTCCGTATAGAACTTGCCGCTGCCTTCAGGAGCGCCGTCTCTAAACTCGAGCCCTGATACAACCATCCCATTGGCCCCATCCAATTTGAACAAGGTCGGCAAAATGCCTGCAACGACTACGGAACTGGGTAACGACTGATCGACGGGGATATAATGAAGCTCGCCCGCGACAAGGTCGTACCACCACTCTCCGGGAGCATCGAGCAAGGCCTTGGCTCCGGTTAGGAAATAGCGGCTGCCTTCTGCGGTAAAGAAATAGTCTGTGCCTTTGGTATAGACAGTCCGGCCGGCGCCATCGATCGATACAACTGGGAGCGTATCATTGCCCCACTGGCTTCCGGGTTGATAACCCCCAACGATGTCCACGACCAGTCCACTTGTATCACCCACTGCCGGAAGGTCGCCGGCATGGAAACAAAAGCGCGTGTTTCCTTCCCGTACGTCGATGGCAGGCCGGCACTTTGCGGCAAACAACCATCCTTTGCGTGGATCGCCATCAGCGGGAGCGTTGGGAAATCGAGCCCGAGTTTGGCGTATCCCATTGACGAAAAGGTCGCCGACCCCCTCATCCGGTGGCAATTTCAGCGGCGCCGTCCAGCGACCATCGGCCTGCTGCGTCCAGTTGAACACGCTTTGCCCCCCATGCAAAATCGGCGCTTCATTGCATCTTGCCGTAACGATCAAGCCCTTATCGCGGGAGTCAAAGACGATCGGCTGAGCAAGGAAGTAATCGCCTTTGCCCAGCGCGATTGTGTTGTTGCCGCCCTTCTCTCGGGCAGCATCACGGGCTCTTTCAATGCTGGCGAAAGGGCCGTCGCCGCCCTGCTGATCTGCGGTCGGAAGGAGGCCACTCCAGCTGTCTTTGCCGTCGGGAGAAACGTAAAATATCGTCCGTGCCCCGGTGCTGCTGCTCAATACCTCGCTTAATGAAGTCCCATTCAACTTGGCGGACAAAGTCGGCGAAGCTTCCGCGCAAGTCGCCTCCCTGACGAGCATCTGCAAGCGCTCGGGCGCATCTATCTCTGTCCCGACCGGAGCCGGATTGCCGGACTGCGGAAACAGCATGACAGGCAACATGCTCAGCGTCAGTCCAAAGCGCCGCCTCATGATATCTGCAACCCGCTCGCAAGGCCGCGCGAGGGCGCCTGCCAAGGTGGCGCACGGCTGATCGAAACGACGGGCGCATATAGCGAAAACATGATGATGGCTGCGGTAAACAGGATGAAGATGGCGTCATTCTGAGTGAAAAAAATACTCTCGGTCAGATTCATCACCAGAATCATGATCGTAAAAACATTGAGCCAGAGCCACCCGTAGTGCGGATCATTGCAGTGAAGGGTCGCGCCTTGGCGGATTGCATGGAGAAGCAACAGAACAAACGGAATCATTCCCATTATTCCAAAGCTCAACAAGATATCGCGGTATCCATTATGCGCGTGGGGTGCCGCCCATCCGATCTTCAACCACATGCGCGTCGCTTCGGGGTTCACGGTTGTCCAGAATGCCTGGTAACCGTAGCCAACCATCCAACGATCGGATATTTCGCGATCAACCAGCTCCCACAATGGCACCCGACCGGTCAGAGTCGCGTCCTTGCCGAGCGCTTCAAGGGCCGGAACCAGGAATTCGTGAAGCGAAATCAGAATGCCGAGCGACAGCTGAACGAAAAGCAGGACGATGACCACGCGGCCAATGCTGCTGCTTCTTTTCAGGAGGGTATAAAAGCCGATCAGGCAATACGCCACTGACGTTGCAATGATCGCGGTCATCGATCCGGAGCTTGCAAGGCAGATCACACCAGCGGCCAACAAGATGAACGCGGTTCGCCGCAGGCCGAGCGTCCCGTCGATCAGCACAGCCGTCGCCGCCAAGATCATCAGAGACGCGTACCAGCCCAGGACATTCTTGTGAATGAAAATGCCCCGCATAGTGCCATCCGGCATACTGGCGAGGCTTGGTGACACCACTGACATAACCACACTGAGAACGATACAGGCTCCGAGGGTCACAAATAACAGGAACAGCAGTTGCCTTGGGGTGAAACGTATCGCGAGCACATAGGAAAGAAGCACGCAAAACAAAAGACCGATTGCGCGCCTCAAGGTCGTTTGAGGCCCTATTGACCACAGGGTAGACAAAAACGGCAGGATAAGGATCGAGGGAACGATCAGATTTCGCCTGAGCGCTGTTAGAAATTGCGGAAAATTGCGTATCAGGATCACGATTGTAAAGACATATACAGGAAAGCAAGGAAGACGCAGTATAGATTTGGCGGATTCGCTGAGCGTTCCGTCCGCATCTGCCAGGATAAGCGGCAGAAGGGCGCCTGCCTGAAAAAAAAGGGATATGCCGGCACCCCAGCATTCTATAGCCCGCCAACTGATGGTTGGTCCGCTGGCAGTTCCGAGGCTATCTACTCTCATTGTCCGTCCCGACTGACTTGAAAAGACAAGCGACTGTTGATCGCGGCAGATCAAAAAACAGGTGTCGGCCTCCGCGCTGCGCTGCTCTCAAGCAATCATTCAGCCACAGCCGCAGTCAATCTGTCCTAGTGAAGGGCGGGCTACGCCTAATGCACCTTCGCTCCACCCAAAGACGGTGTTGGGCGTAAGCTTTCAGCCGGTCTTTACCCAAAAGACGGGTCTTCATGTCCGCGGATTGCCCTTAAGAGCAGGTGTTGCGCATGTCCGTTCGCCGGTACCGTGGCGATGAGTGTCTTGTGAAGCGTGGCGGGTAAGCCGCGGTTCTACTGGAATGAGGCAACAATTCTGACAGAGGCTCTCTCTGCAGTCGAAGCCTGGAAGGTTTAGGATTACTATGTTCCTGCGTCATGATCCTAGTTCTCTATGCAACACGACGGGCGCTCTATTCGTCGCGGCGACCTCACCGGTTCTGTGCGAGATGCTGTTCGGCCGACAAGCTATTATGGATATCACCATCGCCGAGGCTCCAAACCTCGATGGCTGCGTAAAGGTCGACCTCTCAAGCAACTTTGCGCTGCTGTACGGCGGTGCATCGCCGCAACCCGTCTGAGACGCGTCATGGAACGGCCGGCCCTCAGTGTCCTCATCAATAATTACAACTACGCTCGCTTCGTTGGGCGGGCGATAGACAGCGTGTTGAGCCAAGACGCCCGCAACGTCGAGATAATCGTCGTCGATGACGGCTCCACCGACCAGTCGCGGTCCGTTCTGGAAGCGTATGGCAGCCGAGTGAAGGTGATCTTCCAGGAGAACGCAGGACAGGCCGCTGCGATCAACGCCGCTGTGGGATTAAGCATGGGCGAGATCCTCTGCTTTCTGGACGCCGACGACTGGTGGGCGCCGAGCAAGCTGTCGGCGACGGCTGCAGCATTCCGCGCCAACCCTCAGGCATCGCTCGTCTATCACCGGCTGCAGCCAACGCTTGTCGATGGCACGCCGACTTCCAAGCCGATCCCTCGAAGCCTGTGTTCGGGCGCGTTGTCGGCGCTGCTCACCAGATCGGCTGGTTGGTGGCCTTTTCCGATGACGTCAGCCATCGCGGTACGACGTAGCGCATGGAATGCTGCGGGCAGCATTCCCGAACAATTCCGCATTTCAGCCGACGCCTGGCTCGTGGGCATCTACCCGTTTCTGGGGGACGTCATTGCCCTGCCGGATCCGCTTGGATTCTACCGCATCCACAATAACAACTGGTATCGCTCGACCGAGGATGCGAGCACGCTGAGGAGGCGGATGACGCACTGGCAGCATACCGTTGAAGCGACGAACCTGTTTCTCTCGACCCATCAACTGCCGGCAAGACTACATCTGACGGATCACTATCCCTATCGCATCGCGTCGGCAAAGCTGCAGGGAGCCGATGCGCGCACCCGGTTCAAGCTTGCCGTCGAAGGCCTCTTCTTTGCCGGCGAACCAAACCTTCTCAGGCGGACGCGCGATAGTTTGCGCTCGGTGCGCGGCCTGTCACGGCTCGGTCTGGACGTCGGCTTGTCGGAGGCAGCAAAATGAAGGCGCTGCTGTTAGTTTCCGAACTGGAAGACTATACCATCTCATTTGCCAGCGGCGTTGCCCAACACCTAAACGTTGTGCTTGCCGTACCGCGCCGGCGCTATGCACATCTCGCCTCTTCCATTGATCCGGCTGTCGACCTGCACCTTCTGGACTGGCCGAGACACCGTTCTCTCTCCAATCCATGGTTTCTGTACCAGCTTACGCGTCTGATCCGGCGGGAACGGCCGAACCTCATTCATCTCCTCAGCAATTCTACACTTTGGCTGAACCTCGCCGTGCCGTTCTGGCGCCCGATCCCGCTCGTGACCACCGTTCATGACGTGCAAATCCATCCCGGCGATTCCGATACGCGAACGCTGCCCGGGTGGGCCCCCGAATTGATGGTGAAACAATCCGGACATCTTGTCGTCCACGGCGAGGGACTGAAGCGGTTGGTCCTCGATCGATATTCAAAATCGCCGGACTGCGTCCATGTCCTGTCGCATCCTTCCATCCTTCGCTATGCGGAACTCGCCCGGCAACAGAAGATGGCGCCGCGCGAAGCGGATGGAACTATACGCGTCCTGCTCTTCGGACGGATTTTTGCCTACAAGGGCCTGGAACATCTGGTCCGGGCCGAGGCGATGCTCAAGGACGCACTTCCCAACCTGCGCATCACTGTCGCAGGCCGTGGCGACAATCCGATGATATTCCAGCCGCTCATGGGGGATGCCGGCCGCTACGATATTCGCAATCGTTTTATCGAGGATGCAGAGGTCGCCCAGCTTTTCCTGGACGCCGACATCGTCGTGCTTCCCTATACGGAAGCATCCCAAAGCGGTGTGCTCAACCTTGCCGCCGCATTTGGCAAACCGGTCATCGTGACTGATGTCGGCGAGTTGCGGGGCACTGTTCAGCCCAATGGGTTGGGAATGGTGGTCCCTACCGGGGATCCCAAAGAGCTCGCGGCAGCTATCAGGACATTGGCAGACAACGGCGAGCTTAGAAACAATTTCGGTGCCAATGCACTCGAATGGGCCAAAGGGCCGAATTCGCCTGAACGCGTCGGCGCCCAGGCCGCGGCCGTTTATCGGGAGGTGGTCGGGTCATGCTGACAGAGGCCCTCACGGACAGAATTCGAATGGCGGCACGGAGCGCGGCTAGCGTCCGCCACTATGTTCCGGGCGGCTGCGAGAACGGTGGCGGCATTGGCAGGCTGGTCGGCTATATAACAGAAACAGCCAAAGAGACCGGCACGAAACATTTCGTCACCGATACCAGAGGGGCTCGATGGTCCAAGGTGACGTCACCCGCACGGCTGCTCGGGGCCATCCTGACGATGGCAAAGGACCGGATTGTTGCGCCAGCCCGCATTCACCATATCCATATCGCCGGCCGCGGCAGCACCTCCCGAAAGCTGATCCTGACCGAGGCTGCCCGTTTGTTCGGGTGCTGCCATATATTGCACCTGCACGACTACGACTACGCCGGCGACTTCGAGAAACGCTCGCCGCGCCAACAACGGCTCATCCGTCGGATGTTTCAGAATGCCGATTGCGTTGTGGCGCTCGGCCGGCGCGATCGCATGACGCTGACGACACTTTTGGGCGTTGACGAGCGCCGCACGGTCGTTGCTCACAATTGCGTCCCCGATCCCGGGGCGCACGATATTCGCGTCGGTCAGACGCCGTTGATCGTATTCCTTGGCCGGCTGAGCGAACGCAAGGGGGTCACGGAGCTTCTGTTGGCCCTGAGCCACCCGATCATGAAAGAACTCCAGTGGCGGGCTGTACTGGCAGGCGACGGACCTGTCGAGGAATATCGCCGTCAGGCTGACGCCATGGCGCTTTCAAACCTGGTAGAGATGCCCGGCTGGCTTGACGCCGGAGAGGCGCGAGCCCTGTGTGCGCATGCAGATATCCTGGTCTTGCCTTCGCACGCCGAAGGTCTGGCAATGGCCGTGCTCGAAGGGCTGTCCCACGGCCTCGCCGTCGTCACCACGCGTGTTGGGGCCCATGACGAAGTCATTACCGACGGCGAAACCGGCATCTTCGTCCCAGTCGGAGACCAGGATGCCCTGGCTGCAGCCCTGGCGAAGCTGGTGTCCGATCCGGAAATCTGCATCCGCCTCTCGGTCCAGGGGCGCGCACATTATCTCAACCATTTCAGCATGATGGCCTATATGCGATCGCTCGAGAACCTCTACGAGACCGTTTCCGCGAAACCTCAAGCAATGGTTGGCGCACGATGACGATTTCCACTGTTCCGCCGGACCGCAACCTTCCCATCTCGCCGATGCGCTATGACCCTCGCTTTCAGGTGGAGACCAAGGCGGACAACTTCGATCTGGCATCCGCCTTCCGTCTCGTCCGGCGAAGAATGATTATGATCATCGCGATAACCGTGCTGCTGATGACGCCCACGGTGATTATTATCGCTGGGTTGAAGCCCACGTATCAGGCCTGGGCCCGATTGATCGTCCACCAGCCTCTCGCAACATCACTTGGTGCCGACGACAGCAGCCGCAGTGATCTACTTGACGCAAAATCGGAGACTGAGCGGCTTCTATCCAGAAGCATCGCAGAGCGAGTCGTCCGCGAACTGCGGTTTAACCTGCGGCCGGAATTCAATCCAGCGCTGCGCGAGGTCTCGCTCGTTGACAATATCCGGGCAAAGTTGCGCGGCCTGTTCGACACGGAAAAACCCACCTCGCCGTCACGGGACAGCGTCGACGCCATCATCCCGGAATATTATAGGGCGCTCGGCGTGTGGCACGAAGATAAGAGTGACGTTATCCAGGTCAGCTTCACTTCCTATGATCCTCAACTCGCAGCCGCAGTCCCGAACCGGGTCATCAGCGTTTACCTCGATGAACGGAAGTTCAGTGTCAGTGGCCGCCTGGATTCAGCGCAAGAATGGATCCGACAGCGCATCACCGAACAGCAGGCCCGCGCGGATATTGCTCGCGAAGCTGCGCGCAACTATCAAGAATCGATGGACGTCGTCTCGAAAGAGGATGCTCAGGATGAACGGATCAAGTCACTCATAGAAGTCACTGGCCGCGAAGGGAAAATCGAAGAAAGCCGGCTTGAGGTAAAGGCGACGATATCCACGCTGGAAGCAACGGATAACGCTTCGGTCGCCGCGGAGAATATCGCCGTCCCCGACAACATTGCCACAAAACAACGCGATCTTCGCGCACAGGAGCAAGATCTCGCCCGTCTTCTTCAGACATATGACGGCAATGCCGAGGCCGTGGTGGATCTGCGTGGGAAGATCGAGCAATCCCGTGCCGATCTCAACCTTGCGACCAAGCAATATCTCCGAACAATGCGTGCCAAGCTCGCCGCACTCGATCACGAAGCGGAGGCAATACAATCCA
Source organism: Rhizobium sp. BK008 (assembly GCF_014197345.1). Lineage (NCBI taxonomy): Bacteria > Pseudomonadati > Pseudomonadota > Alphaproteobacteria > Hyphomicrobiales > Rhizobiaceae > Rhizobium > Rhizobium sp. BK008. Next base: position 62,385 of record NZ_JACIFK010000006.1, read on the forward strand.
TCTTGGCTGAGGCTCATGAAAAACGCACACGCGATGCCATGGTGCAGACGGAATTGACGCGGCTGCAGCATATCGCCGACAAGGAACAAACGGCACTCGACAAGCTTGAGGACCAGCGCCGCGACCTCGCCGCGAAGGCCATGCTGCCGGGGGCGGAATTGGAAGTTTTGTCACCGGCTTCAGTGCCGCTCGCGTCACAGGGACGTGGACGGCTTTTCTATCTGGTGGGCGCCCTCCTGGCCGCAATCTCGGGAGCCGTAACGGCCGCTTTCGTGATCGAAATGTCGGACCGGACGGTCCGGAGTTTCGACCAGATAGCTGCGATGGCGCGTACGATACCGGCTGGACTTATCCCGCGTCTGGCGCGGTGGGAAAATTCGAAAACGATGTTCGAACATATGCCGGTCCCGATGTTTGACGAAGCAATCCGTACCGTGGTGCTTTCACTCAAGCAGTCCAATGGCGGCAAGTTGCCGAACAGTATCGTCGTTACGTCGGCTCACAGCGGAGAAGGCAAGTCGCTGGTCGCGAGATCGCTGGCTATCGAACTTGCCGCCGCCGCAATTCCGGTGCTGCTGGTTGACGGCGACCTCAAACGGGGAAAACTCAATTCGTTTTTCAGGTCGGGTCTAGTGCACGGACTGAACGAATTCCTGAATGGTCGGGCCGATGTCCGCGACATCGTCTACCGCCACCCAAGCGGTATCGATTTCATTCCATCTGGCAAATTCAGTCTTCAGCGGCGCGTCCGTTCGAACGGCCTGGCAGAAATCATCGAGATGGCGGGCGCGGCCGGCCAGATTGTCATCTTCGACAGCGCGCCTGTGCTCGCCTCGACAGATACCGTGCATTTGACCGCCCTGGCGGAAAGAACACTGGCAGTTGTTAGATGGGGAAAGACGAGCCGCCGCGCGGTCGAGTTCAGCCTGCAGCAAATGAAAAGCTCGCGAAACTCGGAAATTGTTGTCGCAATCAACAATGTAAATCCCAAAAACCACGCGCTTTATAATTTCAGTGACTCGGAATTATTTTCGAAATCTTTGATGAAATACTATAGCTTCAAGGCATGAATACTTAATATATTAGGAGATGCGCTTTCATTTTTGTGATACCGTACGACATGAACAGCATCATATACTTCTGCATTGGTATTCGAGTTGGAGGGCAACCATGGATATGGGAATGACAAAGAACCGAAAAGTCGCGCTAATTACCGGCATAACAGGCCAAGACGGTGCGTATTTGGCCGAGTTGCTCTTGGAGAAGGGCTATATTGTTCACGGCCTCAAGCGACGCTCATCGTCCTTCAACACCAGCCGCATCGAGCATCTATACGAGGATCCCCATGTCGAGAATCCTCGGTTTATTCTGCATTTCGGCGACATGACGGATTCAACGAATCTCATCCGTGTCGTTCAGGAAACGCAGCCGGACGAGATCTATAATCTCGCCGCACAGAGCCACGTTCAAGTCTCTTTCGAGACGCCGGAATATACGGCCAACGCCGATGGAACCGGCACCCTTCGGCTACTTGAAGCTATTCGACTCCTGGGGTTGACCAAGAAGACCCGCTTCTATCAGGCGTCCACCTCAGAACTCTACGGCAAAGTCCAGGAAGTCCCGCAGAGTGAAACGACACCGTTCTACCCTCGATCACCCTACGCGGCGGCCAAGCTCTACGCCTATTGGATAGTGGTCAATTATCGCGAGGCATACGGCATGCACGCCTCGAACGGCATTCTGTTCAATCATGAAAGCCCGATCCGCGGCGAAACATTCGTGACGCGTAAAATCACCCGGGCGGCGGCGGCGATCCATCTTGGACTGCAGGAAAGGCTCTATCTCGGCAATTTGGATGCCAAGCGCGACTGGGGACACGCACGAGAATATGTTCGCGGCATGTGGCTGATGCTGCAACAGGACGAACCGGAGGACTATGTGCTTGCGACCGGCGAAACGCACTCGGTTCGTTCCTTTGTCGACAAGGCCTTTGCCAAGGTGGGCATGCCGATTGATTGGCGTGGGAACGGGGTTGAAGAAAAGGGATACGACAAGACATCGGGTCAGTGTGTGGTGGAGATCGATCCAGCTTACTTCCGTCCGACTGAGGTTGATCTTCTGATTGGCGATCCGACGAAGGCGCACACGAAGCTTGGCTGGAAACATGAGACCAGTCTTGATCAGCTGGTGACGGAGATGGTTCGCGAAGATTTGAAAGTCATGGCACGAAATGTCCCGTCGGTCGGTGTCACGAAAGGTTTTGCCTATGCCTGAGGTGATCTACGGCCTTGCCGGAAAAAGGGTCTATGTCGCGGGCCACCGCGGCATGGTGGGCTCTGCGATCGTGCGGCGTCTCGCTTCCGAGGGCTGCGAGATTTTGACGGCCACCCGCGCCGAGGTCGATCTCAGACGGCAAGAGCAGGTGGAGACCTGGATGAGTAAGAATCGTCCCGACGCTGTCTTCCTGGCTGCTGCGAGGGTCGGCGGCATTCTCGCGAACGCCACCTATCCGGCCGACTTCCTTTACGACAACTTGATTCTCCAGGCGAACATCATCCACGCAGCCCATAAGGCTCAGGTCGAAAAACTGATGTTTCTGGGATCGTCCTGCATCTATCCGAAATTCGCCGATCAGCCGATCGTTGAGGACTCACTTCTGACAGGATCGCTCGAGCCCACGAATGAATGGTATGCGATCGCCAAAATTGCCGGATTAAAACTCTGCCAGGCCTATCGCAACCAGCACGGTAGAGATTTCATCTCGGCCATGCCTACCAATCTTTATGGTCCAGAGGACAATTTTGACCTGGGGTCAAGCCATGTCATGCCGGCGCTCATACGCAAGGCGCATGAGGCCAAGATCAACCAGCAGCAAGAGATATGCATCTGGGGTACTGGCACGCCGCGGCGCGAATTCCTGCATGTTGACGATTGCGCCGACGCCTGCGTCCATCTCATGAAGACCTATTCCGCCGAAAGTCATGTGAACGTAGGTTCTGGCGAAGACATTACCATCCTCGAATTGGGATATCTCGTCTCCAAGGTCGTCGGTTTCGAAGGCAAGATCACGTGTGATCTCACCAAGCCAGATGGCACGCCACGTAAACTCTTGAACGTCGACAAGCTTCGCGCTCTCGGCTGGTTTCCTAAGATAGGCCTTGAGGAGGGTATCGCAGACGCCTACCGCTCCTTCCTTGCTGGCCATTATCTCGAACGCAGCAACAGCGCTGCGTCCGGCGACTTGATCGGTCAAAGCGACATCAGCTTTGAGAAAGCCAAGACTTCGGCGCTGCACGCGCCCACGCTCTCCACGGTCGCACATCATCCCTCGCGCTAGCGGATTTGCGCGAGGGATAACAAGGTTTTGTCTCGGGGGAGGCATATGCTGGGGCGGAACGAATAGTGCAACCAGTAGAAATCAGGATCGCAGCGCTCATTTTCCTGATGGTCGTGTGGGCGGTGATTATCGGTGCGGTGATGGATTTTTTCGCGGTCGAGATGCCGACATCGCTGGTCGCGCTATTGCGCAGATAGTCCCACGTCGGATCGCGCCGCGAGATTGCCTTCAGCTGGACTGTCGAACGACACTCGCTGCGGTAAAGTCGGCAGGCCTGGCCACAGCCGCGCCGTTCAGCTGCCCGGTGCAGATCCCCGCGCTTTAGTTCTTTATCGTGCCGCCGGCAGCCCCGATATCGTCCGGCGTGTCGACGTCGAGGCAAGCTGCGTCGCCAACTTCGACATCGAGCACGGGCAGGCCTGACGTGGCGATGATACCGCGCGCACCGACGTCGCCTTCAAGTCGCAGGATCGCGGGATGGAGAGAACGCGGCAGAATGACAGGATTGCCGGGCTTGCCGCGCGAGACGGCGCGCACGACGGCTTGGCCGCCCGCATTGCGAAAGGCGACAATCAAGGCATCGAGGTGGGCGGTCGAAATGCCGGGCATATCGGCCAGCATGACGAGAATGCCGTCGGCACTGTGAGCGTGCCTTGATGACACCCCCGCGACGAGCGAGCTCGCCATGCCTTCCGCATAATCGGGATTATCGACGAGAGTGAGATCAATCCCAGCGAGCGCGGCCTCGATCTCGCGCCGGCGATGGCCCGTGACAACGACGACAGAGGCTGCGTCCGACCCGAACGCGGTCATTGCTGTCCGCCGCACGAGCGAAACGCCGTCGAACTCGGCCAGCAGCTTGTGTTTTCCGCCCTCGCCCATCCGGCTTGCCCGGCCGGCGGCGAGAATGACGATCGCCACCGACGCCTTAAGCAAAAGCCACCAGTCTTGCCGCAGCGATATCCGCCAGCACCGATAGCGCCAGCGACGTTGCATCCCGTGTCGGGCCGAACAGTCCGATCGGCGCTTTGATACGGCGGATGTCGTCCTCTGCGAAAGCCATGGCCGTCAACCGCTCGATGCGCCGGCGATGCGTCCGGGTGCTCCCGAGCGCGCCGATGTAGAAGCCGGGCGAGGCAAGCGCGGTCTCGAGAATGGCGGCTTCGGCGTCGAGGTCATGATGCAGGAGTACAACGGCCGTGAAAGGATCGATGGTGTCGGCTGCGACCCTGCCCTTCTCGCCCTGCTCCCGGACGATTACGTCGTAGCTGGAAGCCTCGGCCAGTCGCGCGACGGCCTGTGCTTCGATCGTCTGCCCGGAAAGAACGACGCGGGTGCGCGGACGATAGACGCCCACGAATTCTCGCCCGAGCCAGCATGCCCGTGGCGGTGGGCCGACCGGTTCGATCGTCTGCCGCGCCGGCGAATATACAAGGCCGGCGGCCCGCCTTCGTCGAAGACGATCCAGAACATGCTGCAAAGCGGCGACTTCCCTTAGAACATGGATCGCAATGGAGATTCCTCCGCCGCAAGGAAGGACGATGTCGAAGAAGGGCGAGCCTTCGCCGAACTTCACCGTACGGTCGTGTCCTTCCGCCATTGCCAGAAGCGCTTCGGAAGCGACTGCGGCTTCGACGCATCCGCCGGAGACATAGCCGCAGAAGCGCCCGTCTGCGGCAACCGCCACATGCGCGCCGAGCGCGCGCGCGGCCCCGCCCCGGATTTCGACCAGGGTGGCGAGTGCTGCCGCACCAACACCATGGGCGTCTATTGCGAAGCGAAGCAGTTCCGCAGGATCGTCGCTGGACGAGGCTCTGACGGGAATTGGCGCCATTATCGGCGCGATTATCTGATTCATGGACAATCCTACAGGAAGCGACGGCGAGCCCACTTCGAGACCGCCGTCGAAATCATCAGGCCACGTCCGGCAGGCCGCCGATCAGCTTGTCGAGCGTGAGCGGATAATGCCGGACCCTCACGCCGGTCGCGTTGTAGACGGCGTTGGCGATCGCTGCCGCGACGCCGCAAAGGCCAAGCTCGCCGACGCCCTTGGCTTTCATCGGCGACGACATCGGATCGGTCTCGTCCATGAAGATCACCTCCTGGTGCGGAATATCGGCATGCACCGCCACTTCGTAGCTGGCGAGATCGTGGTTGACGAAGAAGCCGCGACGGGTATCGACCACGAGTTCCTCGGAGAGCGCTCCGCCGGCCCCCATCGTCATTGCGCCGATGACCTGGCTGCGGGCGGTGATCGGGTTGAGGATGCGGCCCGCCGCGCAGACTGCGAGCATCCTGCGAATGCGGCTTTCACCGGTGGCGATGTCGACGCCAACCTCCACGAAATGCGCTCCGAACGTCGATTGCTGATGCGTGTCGGTGAGATCGCCCCATGTGATCGTGTCCTCGCCGACAAGACCATCTGGACCGGCGGCCTCGGCAAGAGGCACTGAACGATCGCCCGAGCGGACCTCTCCATTCTCGAAGACGATGTCTCCTGAGTTGAAGCCGAGCTTTTTGGCGACGGCCTCACGCAGCTTGACACAGGCTGCGTAGACGCCCGAGGTGGAAGAATTGGCGCCGAACTGTCCGCCGGAGCCCGCCGAAACAGGAAAACGCGAGTCGCCCAATTGGACAGCGACCTTGTCGATCGTAACCCCCATCATTTCGGCGGCCGTCTGCGCGATGATCGTATAGCTGCCCGTCCCGATGTCGGTCATGTCGGTTTCAACCGTCACGACGCCTTCCCGGTCGAGCTTTACCCGAGCGCCGGAGGGAAGCACGAGGTTGTTGCGGAAGGCAGCGGCAACACCCATGCCGACCAGCCAGTTGCCGTCCCGTTTGGAACCCACCCTTCCCCGTTCACTCCAACCAAACCGCTCCGCACCGAGCCTGAGGCAGCCGATGAGATTGCGCTGGGAAAAAGGCCGCTGCGGTTTCTCGGGATCGATCTGCGTGTCGTTGACGATCCGGAACTGAACAGGATCCATACCAACTTTTTCGGCAATCTCGTCGATGGCGATTTCGAGCGCCATCAGTCCCGGCGCCTCGCCGGGAGCGCGCATGGCGTTGCCCTCGGGGAGGTGAAGCGTCGCCAGCCGCATCGCCGTCATCCGGTTCGCGCCGGCGTAGAGAAGACGGGTCTGGTTGACGGCGGTCTCCAGGCCTCCGCCGGGAAGGTCCCCGGACCAGCTTTCGTGGGCAATGGCGGTTATCTTGCCGTCACGCTCGGTTCCAATGCGAATTCGCTGGATCGTCGCCGGCCGGTGGGTCGTGTTGTTCATCATGAACGGGCGCGGCAAGGCAACCTTGACGGGGCGTCGAATCGCACGCGCGCCGACAACGGCAAGCACGGCATCCGCCCGCAGAAACAGCTTGCCACCGAAGCCGCCGCCGATGAAGGGCGACATCAGGTGGATCTTCTCCTTGTCGATGTCGAGTGTCGTTGCAAGATCGGACCGCCACCAATCGATCATCTGGCTTGATGTCCAGACCGTCACCTCATCGCCGTTCCAGGCGGCGATCGATGCATGCGGCTCCATCATCGCATGCGATTGGTCGGGCGTGGTGTAAGTCTCGTCCAGAGTGACGGGAGCTGCGCTGAAGGCAGTCTCGAAATCGCCGGTCGCGGTATCGGGCTGCTGCGATTCATCCGGCTTGACCGCTGAGACCTTTGCCTCACCGAGGTCGAATACACCCTTTTCCTCGGCATAGTCGACCTTGACCAGCGCGGCTGCGGCGCGCGCCTGTTCGAAGGTTTCGGCGACGACGACCGCGATTGCCTGGTGATAGTGCTGAACCTCGTCGCCGCCGAAAAGCTTGGCGGTGTTGAACTTGCCCTTCTTCCGCTCGCCGATGTCGAGCGTCGTCACGACAGCAAGCACCCCGGGAGACCTCTTGGCGGCGGAGACATCCATCGACGTGATGCGGCCCTTGGCGATGGCCGAGCCGACGGGATAGCCATAGGCGTAGCGCATGTTCGGGTCATGCCACTCATAGGCGTACATCGCCCGGCCGGTCGTCTTGAGCTGACCGTCGATGCGGTGGATCGGCTGGCCGACGACCTTCAGATTGTCGATCGGGTTGGTTGTCGCTGGTGTGTCGAACTGCATGGCTCACCCCCTTGCTTCGGCGATGACCGCGCCGAGCGTGCGCTCGACCAGGTCGACCTTGAAACGGTTCTGTTCTGTAGGATGGGCATCGGCAAGAAGAACGCCCGCCGCCGCCCGCGCACCTTTCGGCAATTCAGCTTCAGCTGCCTCGATGCGCCACGGCTTGTGAGCGACGCCACCGACGGCGATGCGTCCTGTGCCGTCCGACTGGATAACGGCGCCGACCGAGACCAGCGCGAAGGCATAGGAGGCGCGGTCGCGGACCTTGCGATAGATGTGCTTGCCGCCGATCGGCGGCGGCAGCAGGACCGCGGTGATGAATTCGCCACGCTCGAGAACAGTCTCGATATCAGGCGTGTCGCCGGGCAGCCGATGAAAGTCGGCAATAGGTACCGAGCGGCGGCTGCCGTCCGCCTTTACCGTCTCGATGACGGCATCGAGCGCCCGCATCGCGATGGCCATGTCGCTCGGATGCGTGGCGATACAGCTCTCGCTCACGCCGATCACCGCATGCTGACGGCTGAAACCGCCGATAGCGGAACAGCCGCTGCCCGGCTGCCGCTTGTTGCACGGCTGGTTCGGGTCATAAAAATAGGGACAGCGCGTGCGCTGCAGGAGGTTGCCGGCCGTCGTCGCCTTGTTGCGCAACTGCCCGGAGGCGCCCGCAACGAGCGCCCTGGAGAGCAAGCCATAGTCACGGCGAACGGTCTCATGGGCGGCAAGGTCGGTGTTGCGGACCAAGGCTCCGATGCGCAGCCCGCCCTCAGGGGTGGATTCGATCCTGTCGAGGCCGAGACCGTTGATGTCGATCAGATGCGTCGGTGTCTCGATCTCGAGCTTCATCAGGTCGAGGAGGTTGGTGCCGCCGGCGATGAATTTTGTTTCGGCATTGGAGGCGACCGCCTTGGCCGCGGCCTCGACCGACGAGGCGCGTTCATAGGTGAAGGCTCTCATGCTTTTATCCCCGCGACTTCCGAAATGGCATCGAGAATGTTGGAGTAGGCGCCGCATCGACAGATATTGCCGCTCATGCGTTCGCGGATCTCGACGGGAGTGACGACCGCCTGTGCCGTAAGGTCGCCGGTGACGTGGCTTGGTATGTTGGCCTTGATCTCCTCGAGCACCGCCACGGAGGAACAGATCTGTCCTGGCGTGCAGTAGCCGCACTGAAACCCGTCATGCTTCACGAACGCAACCTGCATCGGATGAAGATTTCCGGGTTGGCCGAGACCTTCGATGGTAGTGATCCGATCGCCTTCGTGCATGACCGCCAACGTCAGACAGGAGTTGATCCGGTGGCCGTCGACCATGACGGTGCAGGCGCCGCATTGACCGTGATCGCATCCCTTTTTCGTGCCTGTGAGATGCAGGTGCTCGCGCAGCGCATCGAGCAGCGAAGTTCTGTTGTCGACCTCAAGATCACGTCTTTCGCCGTTGACCGTGAAGGAAACTTTCGATGTATGCGCCATTTCATTTCCTGGGGACTGTGCCGCCGCGGGAGTGACGGCTCCGGTGACCGCGACCGTTGCGGCCGACGAGATAAGCAAATCTCGACGGGAAAGTTCCAGTTGTGTCTGGCTTGGCATGAACTGTTCCACCTTGCTCGTTGGACATAGGCGCGGGTCGACGCCGTCAGCAGAGGTAGTGCAACTCCGTCCTTTGATTAGGCCCTTTCCGTTGCATACGGTTATCAATCTGGTTCATGAATGCGTGAGCCATAGTCACCCAAAGCCCAGTCCATGGTCATCTTCAAATCAGCTTCGAATGTGATTTGCGGGGTTACCGACCATGCCCTCGCCCTTATTCGTCGCATTACGTCACGCAGGCGTATGGATGACGCATTCCGCCTGCTGTTCGACGCATATGCCATCATCTTTCCCAGGCGTTCGCTTCATTATCGGCACCATGCCCCGCCTCAAGCACAGATAGGCAAACAATGATGAATATCGCGCAGATGCAGGAACAGCGACTGAAGGCGCTCGAATTGACCGGATCGGGCGCACCGAAGCGGCCTTCCAACCCGTTCTTCGGCGTCGGTCCGATCACGGATGCGACCACCGACGAAGTGGACAGCCGTCTTCGGAGCGCGGCCTTCGACGCGTGGATCGAGAAGACCTATCGCAAGTTCGATGACAGGGGTAACGACATCGGCGGCTTTACGACCGCCGAGATTTCCCGGAGCATGCATCGCGGCTATCCCGCAGACAAAATCCTGACCGACATGATGCGGGCGATCCATCGCTATTTCGGCTTTCCGAAGACGAACCGCATGGCAGTGGGACTCGGCGGCGGCCACAGCGGCTATACGGTCTGCATCCAGCATCTGATGAACGCCAACGACGCGACCCAGCATGTCTATGTCGATACGCCGCGGCCAGAGAGCGATCCCTCCAGGGCCGCCGGTTTCTTCCGCCAGTCTTGGGCCACGCAGTTGATCGAGATGCAGCGCTTCGCCGAAAAGGGCTGCGAGAGCCGCATTCATTTTGCCGCCTCCGAAGGCGTGATCCCGACGGCAGCGGAGCTGTCAGCCCTGGGCGTTTCGATCTTCGTCGGCGTCGGTCACGAAACGACCGGCGCCAATGCCTATACCAGCCGTGAGATCCGCGAACTTTTGAACTGGCTCGACGGCGATCCGGCAAATCGCCATGCGGTGTTCGATGCCACCTCGATGCTCGGCGCCATGCCGTGGGAGCCCGAACTGGTCAGCGCCGTCATGGCGAAGTGCTGCCTGTTCATGCCCTTCCAGAAGGCGATCGGCGGGGTTTCCGGCTATTTCGTCGCCTCCTTCACGCCGCATGCTTTGGCATTGATCGAGAAGAACCAGCAGGATCCGGCCTGGGCGATCCCACGCCAGTTGAAGATCGCACCGCCGATCGATCCGAGGCGGCCGTTTTCGGCGAAGCGCTCCGTCGATGCAGGGCCGTTCTACGATGCTGCCGAAGACCGCATGCTCGGCGGCGTCATCAACACCTACAGCGCGCTCGCTTTTGCCGAGACCACCTTCGGCCTGTTGCAGTCGGAGGCCCGGGTCGGCTCCGTCGTCGAGCTCAATCGCCGCTCTGCCGCCAATCGCAACGTGATCGACGACTGGGTCAAGTCGCATCCGCTTCTGTCGCTAACCGTCACCGATGCCGAGCGCCGCGGCGCGGCGGTGACGCTTCTGAAGGTCGAGGATGACGGCATCGCCGATGCCGACATCCATGCCCGCATCATCGCGCGATCGAAACAACTGCTCGGCTATGAGGGCATGACCCATCCGAACGGCGAATACGAGCCCGGCCTCGACGCGGCCCGCTACGTCAATGCTTTCCCGGGTACACCCGGCGACTACCGCGCCTGGGTTGGCGGCATCCGCGAGCCGGAAGATGTCGTCGCACTGCTGGAGAATCTGCAATACGCCTATCTGCGCGCCAAGATCGTCGTTCTCGAAGAGGAATTGGCGAAGGAGGGCGTCACGTTCGAGGCGCCTGCCGGCGCTGGTGCAACGGCCCGCAAGGACGATCCGGCGCGCGCCTATACCGTGCTGATCGCCGACCTGGTCGGCCTGCGCTTCGACGCCGGGGGGCAGCCGGATCACAGCGAGATCAAGGCCTATATCGAGGAAAAGGGTGGAGTCTTCCACCTCGGGGCGCTGGGCGACCGATCGACGCTCGAGAAGGGCCGCGTCCATTTCTTCTATCAGCCAAACCTGAGCACGGAGGCAGAGATCCTGCCGCAAACCGACAGGGGCCAGTACGACGCGCTGATCGCGGCGGCGACCTTCATCCCAAAAGCCTCCGTATTTCCGCTCGGCGGCGTGCGCATCGGTGCAGGCACCGGCAATATGGGCTCGGCCTCCTGGGGTGGCGGCAATGGCGAGGGCGGCAACGCGCCGCTGATGAATACGCCGGGCATCAACAGCCGGGCGACTGCTCAGATGGCGATCAAGGCGATCCTGAAGGTCGTGCCCGATCTGCCGGTCGACAGGCTGCATCGGATGGTCGCCGGGGGCGACTTCGATACAGGCCGCCAGCTCAAGGATTTTCCGACCGCCAAGCTCGAAGGCCGGAAAATCGCCATTCTCGGCTATGGCAATATCGGCCGCGAAGTCGCCAAGCTCGCCAAGGCTTTCGGCATGAAGGTGGCGATCTACGCCCGCCAGCATCACCAGCGCTGGATTGAGGCGGAAGGCTTCGACTACGCCAAGACTCCGGTTGAAGCGGCGAGCGGCGCCGACATACTCTCCGTCCATATCGGTCTCGGCCGCCTGGACGGGTCAACCGGCGTCTATTCCAACGCCGGCACTGTCGATGCGAAGGTGCTCGGCGCTATGAAGGATGGCGCGGTGCTGGTCAACTACGATCGGGGCGAGGTCGTCGATGTCGCCGCGCTCGACGAGGCCCTGTCGTCGGGCAAGATCGCTCATGCGGCGATCGACGCCGACCTCTTCAAGGACGCCGCGACCGGCAAGCTCAGCGGGCCGATACTTCCTTACCTGCCACTCGAAGAGCGCCATAAGGGCAAGCTGGAACTGCTGCCGCACGCCGCCGCCGACACCGACCATCCCTCACGGGTGAACGGCGCCAAGCAGGCGGTCGACCAGATCTTCGACGTCATCCGCTTCAAATCGGTCACCAATCTCAAGGGCGACCTGCCGGAGGGTTACGTGTCGGCCGGCAGCCGCACGCCGGCAGGCATCGGCCGGGTATCGAAGCAGGCAGTCGCGGAGGCCGGCGGCAAGACGGAGATCCTCAACGAGTTGCAGCAGACCTCGATGAAGGTCGCGGCGATCCTGGGCGGGCTCTCGGCCGTTTCGGATCCCTGCCATCGCAGCCGGCTCATCGATCGCTACACCGCCCTGCTCGTCGAAAGCGCCGACCGGCAGCGGGCGCTGCTCGACCAACTCGGGCTCTACGGTCCGGCGGAGGACTAACTTGCTGGCGGCCAACCAGCGCCGCCGGTCTTTGATGTCGCTCTGATGCCGCCGTGTTGCCATGGCGGCATGATTTCGGTCCTTTGACGCTCCACATTTGAGGATCGACAGCTATCGCGCAGCCCGAAAACAGTCAGTCGGGCCAAACGCCGTCGAATGCATCCGTCAACAGCGCGCGAATGGCCGGTTCGGTGACGGGCGCCGGGTTCCAATAGGGATTGGAAGTTGCCTCGATGGCCGCCGTCCCTATGCCTTCGGCCGGCATTCCGATCTGCGCAAGTGACAGGGGTGCCCCGATCTCCTGTGCGAGGTTGCGAAGCCCGGTTGCGGCATTGTCCGCTCGGAGTGCCCGCGCGACCTTCTGGGCCGCATCGGGAGCGGCCTGCATATTATACCGCATCACGTAAGGCAGGATCACGCTGTGGGTTTCGGCATGCGGCAGGTCGAACATGCCGCCCAGCGTGTGGCAAAGCTTGTGATGGAGCGCCATGCCGACGCAACCCAGGCTGATGCCGCAGAGCCATGCGCCGTAGAGAGCATCCGAGCGGGCTTCCACATCCAGGCCATCGCGGCCGATGCGCGGCAATGCCCGCGCCAGGGCGCGGATCCCGTCCTCGGCCATCAGATCGGTCACCGGATTGCGGTCGCGAGCATAGAGCGCTTCAACCGCATGCGCGATCGCGTTGAGGCCGCTGACCGCAGATAGACCCACTGGCAGCCCCAATGTCAGCGAGACATCATAGATCACCGTTTCCGGCAGCACGCGATTGCCCCGAAGCGTTGTCTTGCTGCCATTTTCGGTCTGTCCGAGAATGGGTGTCATTTCCGACCCTGCATAGGTCGTGGGCACGATGAGCTGCGGCAAATCCGTGCGCAGCGCGATCGCTTTGGAAAGACCGGTGGTCGAGCCGCCGCCAATCGCGATCACGCCGTCGGCACCGGCTTCAGCAGCGACCTTCATCGCCTCCATCGTCACCTCGACGGGAGTATGCATGACGGCGCCGGAAAAGACCGCGGCCTGGGGTCCGATCAGGCCCGCCACTCTTTCCGCTTCGCTCCGCTGATGCGGCGTCGAGAGAACCAGCGGCCGGGACATGCCGAGCCGCTTTGCCTCATCGGCAAGCTGTTTGAGCGTGCCGGTGCCGAAAATCACGCGCGTTGCCAATCCGGTATAGACGAAGTCCTCCATCTCAGATCTTAGCCCTTTTTGTCAGCACGAAATCCCAGTCCACCTGCCAATAAGGCGCCTTGAGGCCCTCGTCCTCGCCCACCGCATCCTCCTGCTGCGTCCGGAAATCGGCGATGAGACTCTCCTTCACTCCGAACACCGCATCCTGATCCAGATATTGGCAATCAGGGGGGAAGATATGGGTGACAACGGGATCATACTCCTCGGCGCTGACGATGAAATGGATATGCGCCGCGCGGTTCGGATGCCGGCCCAGGCGGCCCAGAAGCTTGCCCACCGGCCCGTCGTCGGGGATGGGATAATAGCGCGGCTTGACGGAGCGGAACCGATAGCTGCCCTCGCCGTCCGTCGTGAAGACACCACGCAGGTTCCAGTCCGGCTGCGTGCCCTTTTGCTGGACGTCATAGAAGCCGTCGTCATTGGTCTGCCAGACGTCGATCAATGCGTGCTCGATCGGATTGCCAGCGGTATCCCTGACGAAGCCGCCGACCACGAGCGGCTCGCCCTTGCCGTCGAGGCAGATATTCGCTCCCCGTGCATAACGCGGTGCTTCCGGCACGTAGAACGGACCGAGAATGGTGTTTTCCGTCGCGCCGGAAGGCCGACGATGGTTGATCGCATCGACCAGCATCGAAACGCCCAGCACATCCGAGAGCAGAATGTATTCCTGCCGCCATTCATTGCACATCTGGCCAGTTCTGGTGAGAAAGTCGATCGCCGTCAGCCATTCCTCATGCGTCGGCTCGATCTCTTTCACTGCGGCATGGAGATGCCGCACGAGAACCGACATGATCTCACGCAGGCGGGGATCGATATCCCCGCCCATGCGCGCATTGACGGCCTCGACCGAGTTTTCTTCGGTGAAAAGCGGGTACTTCGTCGCAGCCATCTCACCCTCCATCAAATGCCGAAGAGCAGTTTGGCATTTGTCCGGCCGATTTTCACCCTGTCCGCCTCCGCAATCGTCGTGGTGTCGAACCAATCGGCGGCATGATCGATATTCTCGAACGGCCAATCGGTCGAAAACAGGATCCGGTCGGCGCCGATTTCCAGCATGGCATCGATCAGCGTCTGGGTGCGGAAATTGCCTGAAGTCGTGATGTAGAAATTCTCGTTGAAATAGTCGGCGATGCGGCGTTTGGCCGGATATTTCGGCGGCACCTTGACCCAGGCGTTACGATTGTCGATGCGCCACATCATGTAGGGCAGACCTTCGCCCATATGGCCGAGGATGATACGGAGGTTCGGGTGTTCGTCGAAAAGTCCCGATCCCATGAGGCGCAACGCGTGGACCGCCGTCTCCTGGGCGAAGGCCCAGGTCGGCCCCATCAGCCAGGGGTGGCCCTCATAGATGCGGCTGTCCTCAGCCAGCGGATTGCGCGGGTGCAGATAGAAGGGCACATCGAGCGCGGCGACCGTCGCCCAGAAGCCGCGATATTGCGGCAGGTCGTAATAGAGCAGCGCATTGGTATCGGCGCGCTGGCTGAAGCCGTTGACCAGGGCTCCGACGAAGCCCATGTCCTTCACGCACCGTTCCAGCTCCCGTGCGGCGGCCTCGGGATCCTGGAGCGGCAGGGCCGCAAAGGCGCGAAAGCGGTCGGGACGTTTGGCGCATTCTTCGGCCAGCGCATCGTTGGCGCGGCGGGCAATATCTATGGCCCGTCCGGTTTCGGCGATTGCCTGGACGGCCGGTGCGTTGAGCGACAGGATCATGGTCTCGATCCCGTGCGCATCCATCAGCTTCAGTCGCTTGTCCTGAATGTCGAGCAATCGGGACTGAAGCTCTGTCCAGTAGTCTCCCGGGACGAAACCCGCCGAATCCATCAGCGTCTCGGGAATGGCGAAATGCTCTTCGAGCGCGATCTTGCCTTGCATGTTTCTCCTCCAACTTTCTCGTTTCAATATTGACCCTTGGGCTCGAGGCCGAGCATGTGCTGGCCGACCATCGTGCCGACGGCGTCCCAGTTCATGCTGATATGACGGCCGACGGCGTTGGCGTCGCGCCAGGCGCGCTGAACCGGATTGTCCATGTTGAGGCCAAGTCCGCCGGTGGAAGCGTTCAGGGCTTCGACGGCCCGGAGCGCCAGGGTGACGGCAAAGGACTGGCCGCGCCGGCTGAGCAATCTGTCCTCGATGGTGAATTCTCGTCCTGAACCCGCCAGCTCCTCGGCGCGCGCCACATCCCGGAGCAGGATCTCGCGGGCTGCGTCGACGCTGGCAGCGGCATCCGCCACCCTGAGCTGGATTGTCGCAAATTCTGCCATGCGGCTGTTGCCGCCCGCGACCGCCCCCCGGGTCACACGGCTACCTGTTGATGCGACATAGCTTTCCAACGCGCCTTTCGCGGCGCCGACAGCGGCGGAAGCGAGGCAGGACGGAATGCCGGTGAGAAGCGGCATGTTGAAAAGGCCCTTGTCGGCATAGAGGCCGGCGCCCGGCGTCCGGCCGCTGGTGGCCTCCGGGAAAGTGAGCACGCGATGCTTCGGCACAACGACATTGGCGAGAATGAGGGTCTTGGAGCCGGTGCCCGCCAGTCCCGCGACATCCCATGTGTCTTCGATTTCATACTGCGTCGCAGGCACCAGCAGGAAGGCCGGAACCGGCTTGCTGTCACCTTCAGCGGGCAGGACGGCGGCGCAGAGCGACCAGTCGGCATTCTCGCAGCCGCTGGCAAAAGCCCAGCGGCCGTTCAGCCGATAACCGTCTTCGGTGGCCTCGGCCAAGGAGGCGGGCGCATAGGAGCCGCAGAGAAGCGCATCCGGATTTTTGCCCCAGACGTCATCCTGCGCGGCCTTCGGAAACATTGCGAGCAGCCATTGATGAGCGGCAAGAAGACCCGCGACCCAGCCGGTTGAGGCACAGGCCGAGGCCAGTTCGAGATTGGCGTCGACGAGATCGGCGAAGGGCCCGGGCGCGCCACCATAAGCGGCCGGCTTGACCGCATCGAAATAACCGGCAGCGCGAAGAGCTGCGATGTTTTCCGCCGGTACCCGGCGTGCCTTTTCGGTTGCCTGCGCACGGTCCTTGAAGGCCGGCAGGAGCGGCAGGATGCGGTCCTTCAGCACAGCGCCGCGAATGGGGCGTGCGATATTATCGGCCCCGCCTTCGATGATCTCAAGCTTCATATTCTCCTCCTTGGCGGGATCAAGCCGCCGGCTGCGAGACGCAGTAGCGGGCGTCCTCGTAGATGAGCGGTATGGTGTTGGGGTCGACGGTCGCGTGAACGACCTGCCCAATGAAAAGTGTGTGAGTGCCGTAGGGCACGGCCGCCATGCGGCGGCAGACGACATTGGCGTTGGCGCCGTCGAGGAGCTGCATTCCGGCTTCGTGCCGCCGCCAGTTCGCCAGTCCGAAGCGCGCATGCGGCTCGACTTTGCCGGCGAATGCCTCAGACAGCGGCCGCTGCGCGTGACTGAGGACATTCACCGCGAAATCCGGCTGACAAAGCAGCATTTCGTGCAGCAGGGTCCTGTTGTTAAGGCAGACCACAAGCGAGGGCGGATCCATGGAAACGGAGGTGACCGCCGTGACCGTCATGCCATGGTCGATACCGTCCTTCACCGCCGTGATCACGGTCACTGTCGCTGGAAATTTGCGCATTGCGGCACGAAAATTCGCGCCGACCACTCCATCGGATAAAATCTGCATGATCTCTCTCCCATTCCGATTTCCAACATTTATTTGCATTTGCAATTATTGTCAACGCAAATAGTTTCCTATTCGTGATGACGAGACCTGCGATTGGATAACCTGCAGATGCGTTCCCACCGCCTGCCGGAAGATAATTTTGATCGCACCATATTTTCTATTGCAATATTTGCATTTGCAATATTCTATAGTCTTACGCGTCGGGTGGGAGAGGATTATCGGGCAGCGTGCCAAGCGCGCCGTTCAGAAGCCCGATGACGACGGAGGTAATCTTTGATTTTCTAGGCTCCAGGACAGCTGAAGCCTTTTTCAAAGCGAGATCACGGAGGAGGAGCCATGTCTTCGCAGGAAATGAGCGCCATGGTGGCGCAGACCAAAACGACGGCAAGTGTCATTGCCATGTGCGGCTTCATGATATTGTTCGACGGCTATGACCTGGTCGTCTACGGGGTGATCGCACCAGCGCTACTCAAACAGGCGGAATGGGCGCTGGATCCATCCCTCGTCGGCCGTGCCGCCGCCTTGACCCTGTTCGGCATGCTGCTGGGCGCGGCAATCGCCGGGACGCTCGCCGATCGCATCGGCCGGAAGAAAGTCGTTCTCGGCAGCCTCGCCAGTTTTTCCTTCATGATGATCGCCAGCGGGCTTGCTCCGAACTTCCCGGTCTTCGCGGCCACGCGTTTCCTGAGCGGGCTCGGGCTCGGCGCACTTTTGCCGACCGTGACCGCGCTCATTCTCGAATTTTCGCCCACCAAACGGAAGGCGCTGGCCAACTCCCTGTCCTTCATGGGCTATCTGCTGGGCGGCATCCTTTCCGGCATTCTCGGCATGCTTCTTCTTGAGCATTACGGCTGGCGCCCCCTGATGATCATTGGCGGCGCGCCTTTGCTGGCACTGCCGTTCCTGATCAAATCACTGCCCGAATCGCCCGACTGGCTCGCCGCCAAGGGCCGCCGCGCCGAGGCCGACGCCGTTTGCGACAGCTTCGGCCTGGAACGGGTTCCGCACCAGCCGACAACTTCGGAAAAACAGGGCGTACGGGCGCTGTTTGCGGAAGGGCGGCTTGCGCTGACGCTGAATGCCTGGGCGATTCACTTCTGCTCTCTGTTGCTGACTTTCGGCATGGTGAACTGGCTGCCGACCATCATGAACAAAATGGGCTACGACATCAGTTCGGCGCTGCTGTTTGCGATCATGCTCAATGTCGGCGCCGCCATCGGTATCGTCATTGCCGGCCGGATTGCCGATAGGGGCCATGTGAAGATGACTGTCGCCGTGCTGTTCGCCATCGGCGCGGGGGCGATCTACATGCTCACACTGAAGCAGGGTGTTTTCATGTACGCGCTTGTCGCTCTTGCCGGCGCTGGAACGATCGGAACCCAGATCCTCTCGAATGTTCTGGTTGGCCGCTTCTATCCAGTCCAGATCCGCGGAACCGGGCTCGGATTTTCGCTTGCGGTCGGCCGCCTTGGTGGCATGGCCGGGCCGCTGATCGGCGGCGCAGTGCTGCAGCGGGGCCTCGCACCGGAGTGGAACTTCTACATCTTCGCCATAGCGGCCGTGGTCGGCTGCGCTTTGACGGCCCTCACCTTCCTCCATGGCACGACCGAAAAGGGAGACGTCGTCGTGCACTGACTAGCTAAGGCAAGCACGCCCGCGACCATGGCCGGCCTCGATGAGGCCGGCTTTCATTTGTCCTGACGAACGCGACTTTTGATTGCACATGCCCTCGCCTAACGCTATTCAGTGCGGATGCAATAGTTGTGAGCGAAAATGTCCTATCGATTTACCGGATCCTTTCCCTATCTTCTCAATCGCGTCGGCGTGCGCATGGGGGAGCTTTTTTCGGAGCGGCTGGGCGATTTTGACGTTACCTTGCCCATGTACCGCGTCCTTGCGATCCTGAAGCAGGAGGGACCGCAAAGGCTGACAGATCTGAGCCCCATGGTTACGGTCGAGCTCTCCACCCTGTCGCGCCTGGTCACTGTGATGAAGAAGAAGGAACTGGTGTCGCGCACCCGGCCCGACGACGGCCGCACGGTTTCGATTGCGCTGACCCCCTCGGGCGATGCGCTGGTGCAGAAATTGATGCCGCTCGCAGCAGAATTCGAGGCGGTCGGCGTCGAGACGTTCAGCGAGGCGGAGGTGGCCTGGCTGAAATCGGCGCTGAAGATCATCCATACCAACCTGGACAAGCTCGAAGCACGCTGATCTGCTGATGTGGACGCTATCTCAGGCCCGTCCCGATGGCGCAAAGGAGCGCGGGGACGGCCCCGCACCAAGTTCGACACGCCATCTTGATGACTATCCGAAGAGCAGCAGACCCGTCCGCGATTCTCCTGAAATCTCCGTGCAATGTGGCTTTGATGCAGATAGGTAGCTGCCCACATGTTCGCGGTCCATCGGCTTGTTAAACAAATAGCCCTGGAGGGTAGTACAGCCCATTTCCAGCAAGCACATTGCCTGCCGATGGCTTTCGACACCTTCCGCCGTGACCTTCATATCGAGCTTCCGCGCCAGGTTGAGCACCAGTTCTACGATTGCGAGGCTCGATTCATCCACGAGCATGGTGTCGATGAAGCTCTTGTCGATTTTGATGATATCGACGGGCAGGCTCCGCAAATGTGTCAGCGATGCATAGCCCGTCCCGAAATCATCGAGCGCCACGGCCAAGCCTCTTTTCCGCAAACGTTGCAGCGTTGTTGCAACAGTGTCTTCCAAGCCCTGCAGGAAGACGGTTTCCGTCACTTCGAGCACGAGCTTATCGAGCGGAATGCCTCTCGACGCGAACGCACCAACGATGCGGCTTTCCAGGTCACCCCTCATGAAATCAGAGGCGCTGACATTGATGCCAACCCGTCCGAAACTCAGCCCCCGGTCCATCCATTTGCAGATATCGGTCGCGACATGATCGAGCATGCATGTCGTAATGTGATGGGAAACACTCGAGTCCGTGAAGGCTTCATGAAATTGCGCCGCCGATACGACTGATCCATCGGGACGTTGCATTCTCACCAGCGCTTCAAACGCCCATACCTGACCGTCGGCGCAGCTCACGATTGGCTGATAATGCGGCACCATTCGATGCTCGGTAAGCGCCAACTCCACCTCTCGGACGATCTGAATGCGATGGGCTATCCTCGAACGCAGGCTGGGCTCATATTGAACGTAGCTTCCACGCCGTGTTTCCTTGGCGTGATACAGGGCGAAGTCTGCGTTTTGCGAAAGCGTCGCCGCATCCATTTCACCTTCCGAAATCGCGCCTCCCACGGTTATCGTGGGATTTATCGTTGATCCCGCGACCTCCAGAGGGCGGCCGATATATTCAATCAGGTGTCGCGCGAGTGAACGCATTACCCGCGCGTTTGCGGGTGCGTCCAGAACAACCGAGAATTCGTCGCCGCCGAGGCGAAAGACCTTTCCGCGCTTTCCCAAGCGCTCGTCCAGACGGGATGCCACGCCTTTCAGCAGCAGGTCACCGGTCGCATGGCCCAGGATATCGTTCACCTGCTTCAGACGATCGACGTCGACCAGCAGCAAACCGATGGAGGCGGCGTCCGTCGCTGTGAGCCTCTCCATATGAGCATTGTATGCCGCCCGGTTGGCAAGCCCGGTCAGGGGATCGGCATTTGCCGCCTGGAGCAAACGTTGCTCGTAGCGCACTTTTTCGGAAACATCCTGAACGATGCCGAACAATCGTTTTGGCTCACCGTGCAGGTGTTCGATATCGCTGACCACGCGAATCCATCGTTCTTCGCCTTCTGGCGTTATGATGCGATACTCTTTGTCAACGCCGATCTCCGAGCCATTCAGGAGACCGCGAATCCTGCGCCTGACGCCGTCGCGCTCTTCCGGAGCATAGCAGCCGATCACCTCCTCCGAGGTCATTCGTTTACCGACCGGCAATCCGACAGTGCGATAAATCTGGTCCGACCAGATGATCGTGCCGGTGCTGAGATCCATCTCAAAGCCACCGACTTTGGCAGAGCGCTCGGTCTGTTCGAACCGAGCCTGCTTCAACTCCAGTTCACGTTGCTGCTCTTTCAGCTGGCTTTGCTGACGATGCTCCCGAATCAGGCCCACGACGACGCTTGCCAGGTTCCGGAGCTGTTCGAGATCCCGATCGCCGAAACGGCGGGTCTTCGTATCGAGGACACAAAAACTGCCGTAGCAGGTCTCCCCTTCCAAAAGCGGAACGCCCGCGTAGAATTGGACGGAACACTCGTTCACGAACGTGTTTTCCCAAAAGCGGGAATCTTTGCCGGCATCTTCAACGACGAGCGGCAACCCTGTTTCCACAACATGGCCGCAAAAGGAATGCTCGCGTGACGTCTCTTTCAAAGTGAAGCCTTGCTGGGCCTTGAACCACTGCCGCTGCTCGTCGACGAACGAAACCAATGCCATCGGCATGTTGAATATATTGCAGGCCAGACGGACGATAGCGTCGAACTCTGTCGTCGGCGGTGTATCGAGAATGCTTGCCTCGTAGAGAAGGTTTAATCTTTCATCTTCGGTAAGGGACATGCGACCTTACTCCTCGCAGTGCTGCGTGACGCGGAGTGAGACCCTTCATGGATCATGGAAGCGGACGAACTTGCCGCCGACAGCAATTTCTGGGTTGATCAGAATTCTTCCCAATCAGACTTCAGCGCGGCGGCGGCCGACCCGCGCTGGACGGACGCGGCGGGCGACGTACGAACAACTTTCAAAGCCGTCGGTGCGGGCACATGACGATCCGCCTGCGTGGATGAAAGTCTCGATATCGGAGCATCGTCGAAACGGAACTGTTCAAGAAGCTTGAAAAGTGCGGCGGCCTCGCGTGCGAGGCCATGGCTCGCAGCCGTCTGTTCCTCGACCATCGCGGCATTCTGCTGCGTTCCCTGGTCGACGGTGTTGATGGCCTGGTTGATCTCGCCGAGCGCCGTCGATTGCTCGCGCGCCGCCTCCACGATCGCCGTGACATTGGTGTTGATGTCGTGAACCTGACTGGCGATTTCCTGAAGCGCGGATCCGGCATTCGTGACGAGGGCGACGCCCTTTGCGACGTGAGAACCGGAGGCTGTAATCAGGCTCTTTATCTCCTTTGCAGCTTTCGCCGACCGCTGCGCCAACTCCCGGACCTCCTGAGCAACGACCGCAAAACCCTTGCCGGCCTCCCCTGCCCGTGCCGCCTCTACGCCGGCATTGAGCGCCAAGAGGTTCGTCTGGAAGGCAATCTCATCGATGACGCCGATGATATTGGAAATTTCGCGCGACGAGGTTTCGATCTGGTCCATCGCTCCGATCGCATCACGAACCACCTGGCCGGAATGTTCCGCATGGTCTTTGGTGCGGGAGACGAGTTGACCGGCCTCCTCGGCGCGGCGGCTCGAATCCTTGACCGTCGTCGTGATTTCCTCAAGGGCGGCCGCCGTCTCTTCGACGGATGCCGCCTGCTGCTCGGTACGCTTTGCCAGGTCGTCGGCGGCGGTGCGGATTTCGTTGGAACCGGCCGAGATCGCCTTGGCATTTTCGGCCACCGTTGCCATCGCGTCCTTCAACTTTTCCGAAGCGCTGTTGAAGTCGGTGCGCAGCCGTTCCAGCGAAGGAATGAAAGGCTTCTGGATCGTCTGCGACAGGTCGCCATCTGCAAAATTCGTCAGGCAACGGGCGAGCTGTTCAACATTCTCGACACGCGCCGTGACATCGGTTGCGAACTTCACGACTTTGAACACTTTGCCGTTCAGGTCGAAGATCGGATTATAGGAAGCCTGGATGTAAACCTTCCGTCCGCCCTTGCCCACACGCATGAATTCGTCGGCAACCAGTTGGCCGCCCGCAAGTTTCCGCCAGAATTCCTTGTAGGCCTCCGACTTGGAATAGTCGCTTTCGCAGAACATCGAGTGATGCTTGCCCTGGATTTCGGCAAGCGAATAACCAAGCGCGGTCAGGAAATTGTCGTTTGCGGTCAGGATTTCGCCGGCCGGCGTGAATTCGATGATCGCCTGAGCCCGGGACAATGCGTCGATCTTGCCCGCATGCTCGGCAGATTTCAGCTTCTGCGCGGTGATATCGGTTGCAATCTTGATGACCTTGACCGGCTTCCCGCGACGGAACACCGGATTGTAGGATGCTTCGATCCAGACCTCGCGCCCGCCTTTGCCGAGACGTTTGTATTGCTGTTGATCGAATTTTCCGGCTGACAGCTTCGTCCAGAAGGCCTTGTATTCTGCCGAGGATGCATAGGAAGGTTCGATAAACATGCTGTGATGTTTTCCGACGATCTCCCTCAACTCGTAACCAAGCGCCCTGCAGAAGTTTTCGTTTGCGGTGAGGATCTTGCCCGACAAATCAAACTCGATCATGGCTTGCGAATTCGATAGAGCCGCAAGAACAGCGACAGCATTTGCACCACGATCAAGAATATTCACTCGCAAATCCTCCTAGATTCATCGCTGTCGATCCAGCCATTTTGCGAATATTCGCTTATGCTCATTAACGGGGATTTAATTATGAATGTGACGTGCAGTATATTTTATTTTCAACCAGCGCTGCATTCATCAGGCGCATCCGGGCAAAGACAGCCGGCGGCCGGCCCTGCCGCGGGCAGCGATGCAGCCTCCCCGGGAACGGCGCACTGCAGGCCGCTCAGCTGCTTTTCAACTGCGCCACCGCAAGCAGCGTATCTGCGCTTATTGTCGACGAGCCGGTCAGGATCGAAAGGGCGGACGACGTGGTGCCCGTACCGTTGGCCATGTCATACATGGCGGTGAAGCGTTGGATCAGATCGTCGACTTTGTCAGGATCCGACAGATCCTCCATGTCGATGAAATTGTTGACCATCTCGGCTTGCTTCTCGACGTCCATATTCGAGACGTAACTGGACAGGTTGAAGGTCGTCGTAAAGAACTCGAAGAGCGCGCTGTCGCCCAGAATGTCATAGGCGTTCGAGATCTCCGGCGCCTTGCGTTCGAAATAGAGGGCAAGGCGCACGCCGGTGTTACTGTCGCCCTGATCGTCTTCGAGCGTCAGCCTGACATAGGAGTCGATCGTTTCCAGCACGTCGCCGCGCTGCTGCACGGTCCCGGTCGGATCGGCGGAAATATTGCCGTCCTGATCGAAATTGAACGAGCCGACGAGTTCGGCGAAACGACTGTCGTCCAGCTTGTTGACATAACTATCTTCGTCGTCGAGATCGGAAGAGAACATCTTCTTCAGTTCGTCCGACGTGACATCGTCCGGGTCGAGCCCCTTCGCCTCAAGCGCGAAGCTAACCAGGCGATCGTCGGCCAGAAATTCACTGGCCGTCGTGATCGTCGCCATCTGCTCGCGAAAATAGGTGATCTCGTCATTCGCCGCGTCGGTCGCCTCGGTCAGCTCGTCGCCTTCGAGGTATCGGATCTTGTTCTGCTTGTAATAGGCGGCGTAGTCGTCGACGACGGATTCCGACATGGCCTGCAAGGGAACGGTGACGTCACCATTGTCGTCGAAGTTGAATGCTTTGCGAAAGGCTACGAACCGGTCGTCGTTCAGGCTGTTGACATAGCTTTTCGAGTCCGTGGGATCGCTTTCGAGAATTTTCCGGACCTCGCTTCTCGAAACGCTGTCGGGATCTATGTCATAGGCGCGCAACGCCATTTCCCACAGCTCGGGGAGATCGTCGTTGTCGTCATCGTCGTCATCGGCATTCGACACGAGGAAATCATCGATCGAGGTGACGCTGGCGATGCGCGTCGTATAGTTGTCGGTGGCGTCTTCCGTGCTGGTATTGGCGACCAGCACTTCATAATTTTCATCGAAGGCTGCCGTGGTCGTGGCGGTCTGGTCCGAGGTCTGGGCGGTGTCGCCATCGGCAAGCGCGCCGTCCTCGTCGAAATTGAAGGCCGCGTGCAGGTCGGACAAACCGATCGCTTCGGCGATGTCGGCGCTTTTCAGCGCCGCCGAAATGTAGCTGTCGGATTCGTCGTCGGAAAGGCCGTAGGCAATCCTGAGATAGCCGACCAGCTTGTCGTCGCTCATCAATTGGTCGACGGAGGTGATGTTGCCAATTTCAGCAGCGAAATAGGTGTCGTAGGCCTCCCCGGTTTCCGTGGACGCGATCGTCGACGAGGCCACCGCATAACCGCTCGTCACCAGCGAGATCTGGTCTTCCGACATCACATCGCCGTCGGTCGAGCCATCCTCGTTGAAGTTGAAGGCCTTTGCCAGGCTGACATAGACGTCGTCGCCGAGCTGGTTGACGAAACTGTCGGCATCATCCAGATCGCTCGTCAAAACCTGCTTCAGGAAGCTGCTGGACGTGTATTCGGTGCTGAGGCCGAAGGCCGTCAGCGCATAGTTCTTCAGTCTGGAGCTCGACAGGAAATCATCGACCGAGGTGATCGACGAGATATTCTCTTCGAAATAATCCGTCTCATCCGTGATGTCGTCCGCCTCGGTGTCGAAGGATTCCTCATAGGCATCGAGCAGATTGTCCCGCTGCACGTCTGACTGCGCCGTCTTCGTCTCGCCCCCGAATTTGAAGGCGGCGGCGAATTCGGCATAGCGGCTATCGCTCAAAGTGTTGGCGAAACTCGATGAATCGCTGAGGTCGCTTTCCAGCACCTTCTTCATGAAGGCCTTGGCATAGGTCATGTCCTCTAGCCCGTATGCCTTCATGGCATAGGAGTAGAGTTTGTAATCGCCCATGAATTCATCGACCGTCGTGACCTTGTCGATGTTTTCCTTGTAGTAGTCACTGTCGCGGGAAACCGTTGCCTGTGAAGCCACACTCGAGAGACTGGCGCTCAGATTTCTGGCGACCGAGAGGTAGCTCACATAGGTGGAAACCAACGCCTGTCCCTTTCATGAGCATGCGCGCGCGAAAGCCTGCCGGCCGCCACGGTTGAAACTTTTCATGTTTGCTGAGATGTTGCCGCCGTTCATGGCGCTGACGGACCGCATTCATGCGGCCGAATCAATTTAATAGAACCACATGGTACTATAATTCTTCGAAAATGCAACAGGACGTCGAAAGCCGAGGGATCGCGGCTTTATCGGGTCACGCGGCGCCGACGCCCGCGGCAAAGATTGCAATGCAGCGCCGGAGATGGGCAAGCAGTGCCGCCCGGTCGGGCCAGGCCTGAGCACGCCCTTCCGGCGGCCCCATGCCACCGAAGATCATATCCATCAGCATGCGGGCTCCGCTGGTCGGATCATCAAGCGACAGCCTGCCTTCGGCCCTGCGGTCGCTCAGCCAGTCGGCAAGCTGCTGCCGGCTGGCACGCATGCCTTCGCGCTGCAGAATGTCGACGAGTTCGGGAAACTGCCCCGCTTCGCGAAAGACGAGTTGCAGGAAACCGGCACGATCGGCATCCTTGTCCTCATCCATGTCGATCATGAAGATGCGTTCAAGGCTCTCGGCGATCGAGAGATCTTCCGGAGGCCGAGGCAGGTCGAGCATCATGCGCCGATGAGCACCGACCACGGCGGCAAACAGCTCTTCCTTGCTCTGAAACAGCTTGTAGAGCGTCTGTTTCGAAACACCCGCCTCGGTGGCGACGACCGCGGTCGTGCTTCCGGCGTAGCCGTATTTTACAAAAACGCGGCGGGCAATCTCGACGATATGCACGCGCTTGTCATCGTCGCTGGAGACTTTCGGCCGGCCCCGTTTGCGCGGCTCATCTGCGGCATCGTCGGCAACATCCATGATGATCTAGACCGCCTCATCGAAGCACAAGCCGACGCCCGCAGAAAGGAGACTGCGATTTCTGAGGGACGATTTTTTCGGTTGTGGCATTAGTAATTTCGATTTAGAGAACTCATAAGTTCTGTAATGCGTTGCATCCCCACCCTCTAGCGATGGAGCGCTTATGACGACCATTTCCGCCGCAACGTCAATGTCTTCCTATTCCTATAGCAAGAGTTCGACGTCAGCGTCCCAGGACGTCCTATCCTGTAATACGGTTTCGGCAAAAAAATCAACCACAACCCAGCAGCTCAGCGAAGACGCGGCCAACAGCGCTGAGAAACTCATGTCGCAGTTGATGTCGCTGACGATGAACGGCCTCGCCGATCAGTCCGCTTCCAGCGAGCAGCAGGACGGCGGCGCAGACATGGACGTTGCGCAGCTGGACAGCGACGGCGACGGCTACGTCAGCAAGGCCGAGTTCGTCGCAGCCCGGCCGTCCGATGTGTCGGAGGATCAAGCCGGCACGCTGTTCGACAGCTTCGACAGCGAAGGTGCCGGCTCGCTATCGGTCGATGCGCTGACCGAAGCCATGTCCGCCCAGCAGTCGGAACGTGCCGAGGGGCCGCCACCCCCGCCACCTTCCGACGATGACGATCTTGCATCCCTGCTCTCCGATCTCGATACCGACGGCGACAGGCAGGTAAGCAAAGCCGAATTCGTTGCAGGTCGGCCGTCCGATGTGAGCGAGGAGCAGGCCGGCACGCTGTTCGACAGCTTCGACAGCGAAGGTGCCGGCTCGCTATCGGTCGATACGCTGACCGAGGCCATGTCCGCTCAGCAGTCGGAACGCCCCGAAGGACCGCCGCCGTCGTCCAGTGACGATGACGACGACCAGTTTGCATCCCTGCTCTCCGATCTCGATACGGACGGCGACGGGCTCGTGACATTGGACGAATTCATGGCGGGTAAGCCGGATGACGTCACCGAAAGCCAGGCGAGCCAGCTCTTTAGTCTGCTCGACACGTCAGGCGCCGGTTCATTGTCTGCACAGTCCACGAGCTGACGGTCGTTAAGCCGTCGCCATTGCGGTCGCTGGAGGATCTGCAATGAGACGGTTTTAAGCGACCCGGCAGTTGAGCCGGCAGAGCCTTCAGTCGGGTCGCTTCCGAAATATGGAAACGTTCGAAGTGTGCGCCGTCACAGGCGCACGGATAACCAGCGCGCGGATGAGCCGAAGCGCCTATCGCCATCACGGGGTCAGTCCAGACAATCAGATCATCGACCGGTGTCGGCTTTTGCCCGGCGCCAGCGATGTCGTGCGCCCGCCATCCGGGCTCTGGAAGCCTTTCGTCACATGGCATGTTCCCAAACCTTAAAGGATCGAGCCATGAGCATTTTTGGAAGCATGAAAACCGCCGTCTCCGGCATGAGCGCCCAGGCAAACCGGCTCAGCACGGTTTCCGACAATATCGCCAATGCCAACACCACCGGCTACAAGGCCGTTTCCACGTCCTTCTCGTCGCTGGTCCTGCCGTCTTCGTCGGGTAATTACAATTCCGGCGGCGTCCAGACTTCCGTGCGCCAGGCGATTTCCGAACAGGGCGACATCTCCTACACGACCTCCGATTACGACCTGGCGATCTCGGGAGACGGGTTCTTCATCGTGCAAGGTGCCGACGGCACGCCGGTGCTCACCCGGGCCGGCGACTTCTCTGTCGACAGCGACGGCAATCTCGTTAACGGCGCCGGCTACACGCTGATGGGATATTCCTATGATTCCGGCGTGCCGGCGGTGGTCGTCAACGGTTTTGACGGCCTGGTGCCGGTCAACGTGTCCCAGTCGGGATTGAGCGCCGTTGCCTCGAGCAGCGCCTATTTCAGCGGCAACCTGAACTCCGAAGCGACCGTCGTTACCGATACGACGACTTTGCCGAGCGCCAACACGTCGAGCGTTACCGACGACACGCAGAAAATGTCGCTGGTTGCCTATGACAGCCTCGGCGCTACCGTCCAATACGACTACTATTTCACCAAAACCGGTGTGACGACGGATTCGAGCGGCGCGGTCACCGGAAGCACCTGGGAGGTCGCGGTTTATCGCAATGCCGACGCAACCACCGGCGGCACGACGTCCTTCCCCTACTCCTCCGACGCCGTCAGCGTCGCGACGCTCTCCTTCGACGCCGACGGACAGCTCACCTCGGCGACCGACACGGATATCGTCGATCCGACGACGGCACAGACGATCACCATGGACTATTCGGATTTCACCCAGCTCGCCTCCGACTTCTCGGCGACGGGCTCGGCCGACGGCCAGGCCGCGAGCGCTGTGAGTGCGGTCTCGATCGGCACGGATGGTGTGGTGTCGGTCTCCTATGCCAACGGCACGACGAAGTCTCTCTACCAGATTCCTCTCGCGACGGTCGCAAGCCCCGACAATCTGACGCTGCTCAGCGGCAACGTCTACACCGCCAACGGAATGTCCGGCGTGACGGTCACCGGCTTCCCGCAGACCAACGGCCTCGGCTCCATCCAGTCCGGCGCTCTCGAAAGCTCGAACGTCGATCTCGCCGGCGAACTGACGGAGATGATCGAAGCGCAGCGCAGCTATACCGCCAATTCGAAGGTGTTCCAGACCGGCTCCGATATCATGGATGTCCTCGTCAATCTGAAACGATAGGGAGGGCGTCGGCATGTCGCTCACCTCCGCCTTAAACAGCGCACAAAGCATCTTCAACAATACCGGCCAGCAAAGCAGCGTCGTCTCGACGAACATCGCCAATGCAGGAAACTCCGACTATGTGAGACGGGAAGCGTCGATCACGACATCCCTGTCCGGCGCGCAGGTCGTCAGCATCAGCCGGGCGCAGGAAACCGCGCTTCTGTCTCAGTACCTGCAGACGAATTCCAAGGACAGCGCCCAGCAAACGCTGCTGACCGGCCTTGAAAGCTTGAAGTCGCTGGTGGGCGGCAATGACTACGAGACCTCGCCAAGCACTTATCTCGCGGCATTCCAGCAGGCGCTCCAGACGTTCGGCACCTCGCCGAGCAGCACGACCGCGGCACAATCGGCCGTCACCGCCGCGCAGGATCTTGCCAATTCGCTGAATACCGCAAGCGACGGCGTTCAGTCGATCAGAACAGAGGCCGACGCGGAAATCGCCACGCAGGTCTCGACGCTGAATACGCTGCTGTCGCAGTTCGAGACGGCAAACAACGCAGTCAAACTGGCGACATCGACCGGCGCGGATACATCCTCGGCGCTCGACGAGCGCGAAAAGCTCTTGAAGCAGATCTCCTCGATCGTCGGCGTCAATTCCGTCGTCCGCAGCAATAACGACATGGCGCTCTACACCTCGGATGGCACCGTGCTGTTCGAGACCGTACCGCGCACCGTCTCATTCACCTCGACAGCAACCTATGTCGCGGGAACGGAGGGCAATTCCGTCTACATAGACGGGGTTGCGCTCGACGCCGGCGAAGGATCGACGACCACTGCCTCGGGCAGCCTGCAGTCATTGCTGCAGCTTCGCGACGAGGTCGCCCCGACCTTCCAGGCCCAGCTCGACGAGATCGCCAAATCGCTCGTCCAGATCTTCTCCGAAACCGACGGCAGCACGAGCGCACCCGGACTTTTCGTGTGGACGACAGCATCGGGCGCAACCGGGACAACGCCGTCCGACACCGACGATATCACCGGGATCGCGTCCACCATCTCGGTCAATACAGCCGTCGTCACGAGCGAGGGCGGTGATGCGACGAAGCTGCGCGATGGAACGATCAGCGGCATCACCGATCTCAATACGTCGGGAGACAGCGGCTTCTCGGACAATCTCGACGCCCTGTACGAGGCATTGACGGAACAGCGCTCCTTCTCTTCCGATGCCGGCCTCTCCACGACGCAAAGCCTGACGGACTATGCCAGCGCCTCCATCGGCTGGCTCGAGCAATATCGCAGCGATGCGACGACGGCCTCCGAAACCACTTCGGCGGCCCTGTCGCGCTCCGACGAGGCTTATTCCAATGAAGCGGGCGTGAACCTCGACGAGGAGCTGACGCTGCTTCTCGACATCGAACAATCCTACAAAGCGGCGACGAAAATCCTGAACGTCATCGACGACATGTTCAAGTCGCTCCTCGACATAGCGAGCTAGTCATGAAAGCATCTTTTGTCTCATCATCGGCGATGCAAAACGTTCTCAAGCTGACCATCAGCCAGTCCCAGTCGAAGCTGCAGAGCGCTTCGACAGAGGCAACGACGGGAACCTACAGCGATATCGGCACGGCCCTTGGTGCCGGCGCTGCAAAGTCGCTCAACCTCACCAGCGCCATCAACCAGGCCGCGTCGTTTCAAACGAGCAATTCCGTCGTCGCATTGCGCATGGACGCGTCGCAGACGGCCCTTTCAAACCTCAAGGATGCCGGCGACAGCCTGGTTTCGAACCTGACCGCGCTTCAGGCGAGCCAGGATACGACGAGTATCGCCGTCGCCTTGCAGACAGCGAGCTCCACGGTCTCGCAACTGATCTCGACGGCGAATACGGCCGTCAACGGCGAGTTCCTGTTTGGCGGGACAAACCTCGACAGCCAGCCCGTGACGGACCAAACTTCCACGGTCTCGGATACGATCGTGACGGCGCTGAGCGACTATGCAACCGGCCTCGGAAAAGACGTGAACGAGCTGACGGGCGAGGAAATCGGCACATTCATCACCGACACGGTCGAGCCGATGTTTTCCGAGAGCGCCTGGACGGACTCTGCAGACGGCTGGTCGACTGCCTCGAGCACCGACATGACAAGCCGGATCAGCGGATCGGAAACCATCACCTCGTCCACCAACGCGAATTCGGAAGGCATGCGTTATCTCGCGCTTGCATCCGTCGTCGTGTCGTCCCTCTTCGGTCAGGATCTCGCATCCGATGCGCAGAGCACCGTTGCATCCAAGGCTATCGCTTATGCGGCGCAGGCAACGGCCGGCATCGTCACGCAGCAAAGCGAGCTCGGCCTCTCGCAGGAGCGGGTCGAAAAGGCAAATGACGCCCTCGACGCTCAATCAACCCTGCTTCAGGGAAAGCTCGTCGATCTCCAGGGCGTGGATGTCTATGAGGCGTCGACACTCGTCAACCAACTGCAAACGCAACTGGAAACGGCCTATACGCTCGTCTCGAAACTCCAGGGCCTGAGTTTGGTCAATTACCTCTGACGGATCTGACATGAAGGAGTTCAAGCGCTTGCAGATACCAGCCTTAAGCAAACAGCCGAGCACGGATTGCTCCGAAATCGTGACGGAAGCCGCCTTCGCGCTCGCTGCCGGCATCATCGATACAATCCCTTTCGTCGGCTGCAAACTCGACGAACAACAGCCGCGGGCATGGCCGCGATCAGGCGTTTTCACCGATGACGGCGTCGAGATGACCGGCACGCCGCCCGAAATATTCGAGCTTTGCGAGCTCTTGGCCGGCCACATCGAGAAAGGCGCGTCATTCGATGTCTTCGAGGTTTTCCACAAGATTGCACGTATCGACCGGCTGATCGACTGGCGCCATGGCGCGGTGCTTTCACCCGAGCCGCATCCGGTAACTCATTAACGGACCACGCTAAATCTCGTCTCGAAGGCGGCGTGACAACGGCCGCGCCGCCCGGGAGCATGGCATAGGCTGGTCTTGCATGTGGCTTGTCCGTTGCGGCAGTCTGGACTTTGCCATAGGGAGATGGAGGGCGACTGTCGAAGTCTGCCGGCAATGGTCTTTCAGGGACCGAGTGTATTGTTGATGTCAAAGCCGCGCGCGAAGCTTCCATTCTCCGAAGAGACCTTGCAGGCCATGCTCGTCCGCGTGCTTCGCCCGCTGGTCAAACTCGCTCTCGCCTCCGGCTTCAACTTCACTGCTTTTTCGGCCATTCTTCGCCGCCTCTATATCGAGGTTGCGGAGAACGAATTTACGCTGCCGAACAAACAGCAGACGGATAGCCGTATCTCGCTTCTGACCGGCATCCACCGCAAGGACGTCAACCGGCTGCGTGGACAGGCCCTGACGACATCCTTTCTCACCGTGAGCGTCTCGCAGACGAGCCGCATTCTGGCCAGATGGCTTGCCGATCCACTCTATTGCGATGCGGAGGATAGGCCGAGCGCCCTGCCCCGCACATCCAGCGATGGCGGTCCGTCATTCGAAAGCCTGGTGAGCGACATCACCAAGGACGTCCATCCTCGCTCGATCCTGGACGAGTGGCTGGACAGAGACATTGTCGTTGTCGATCAGAACGGTTGGATCCAGCTCAACCTCGCATCGATCGTCCCGAATGCCGGGGACGAAGCTCGCCGGCATTATTTTACCCGCAACCTTCGTGACCACGTCCAGGCTTCGGTCATGAATCTGATGAACGACCCTCCTCCCTATTTCGAACGCGCCGTTCATTATGACGGGATATCTCCAGCGCTGGCAGCCCGGCTCGACGAGATTGGGCGCAAGGAAGGGATGGCGCTGCTCCTGAAACTCAACAAGATCGCGCATCAGGCCATCAAGGACGATCCCGGCGGCAACAGCCGCTGGATCACGGGCGTCTATGTCATGACCGAGGAGGGTGACGCAGTTCCTCCGGCAGCCGCCGCTTCCGAGACGGAGACTGACGCATGAGCCCGTCAACGATCTCTAGAAGACAGTTTCTCCTGGGCGGAATAGCGCTCCAGGTTCTGATGCCAGCGATGACCGCCGCGCAGCCGACAGGCACCAGCGACCATGGCATCGGCGGCTCCGGTCTTTCCATTGCAGGTGGAGAGAACGAAGACCACGGTATCGGCGGAACCGGCATCGTCGGAACCATCCAGGGTTTTGGCAGCATCATCGTCAACAACATCCACATACCGTTCAGTGCGACGACGCCGATCGACATCGATGGACGACGCGCGCCTGCAAGCGCGATGAAGGTCGGTCATGTCGTCCGTGTGCTGCTGGCAGGAAAGCGTGCTGCCCGCATCGCGATCATCAGCGAGGTCCAGGGCCGCATCGACGAGATGGGTAAGACCGGGATGACCATCCTGTCGCAAACCGTCGACACGACCGGTTTGGTCACGAAGGGCTTACGAAAGGGCAAGCGGGTCGCCGTGTTCGGCATCCGCAAACCGGATGGCACCATCATTGCCAGACGCATCGAGCATCGCGCCGTTTCCGATGGCGCCCATGTTCGCGGTGTCCCCGTAAGGAGCGGCAATCGCGTCTTGCTCGGCGGCCTTTCGCTCGGGCAGGCGCAAGCACATTTGGTCGGCAAGCAAACCGTCGTGCGTCTCAGGACGGACGCCAATCGATCGGTCATTATACGCATTCAGGCCGAACCTGTGGTGCCGGGTCTGAAACGAGGCGTCGTCAACGTCGAGACCTTCAAACCCGCAGAAAAGGGCGGAGCTGGCGCAGGACCTGGGGGCTCAGCGCCTTACGGCTCGATGCGAATGTCTCCCGATGGCCATGGATTTGTCGACGTCACCGTTCGCGATTCAAGCAGAATGACGGGCTTTGCGGACAGGCAAGGCCCAGACGGCTTTGGTCCTCGCCCGCCGGATGGTCCTCCAGACGGGCCAGAGCGTGGCCATCCGTCTTTCGGCAGAGGCGGGCCTGGCGGAGATTATCCTGATCCGAACAGGCGGGGTCCGCCGCCGCAAGACCCCTTGCGCCGCGGTCCACCGCCTACGGATCCTCCAGTTCCGCGCTAACGCGCCATCAATCAGATTGACATATGGGAAAATTTCCCATTTATTGCTCTTGCGATTCCTGATTTGGGTTCCCAAGAAGGACTTGCCGATTGTCTATCGGGTTCGCCCCACACCCGACAGACAATCGTTTGATTTTCAATCGCTGCTGACTGCCGAACCAACCCGCCGTCGCCAAGAGGAATCAGGAATTGCTTTTGCTGGAACGCGAACCGGACGTGTCGATGGAAATGAACGAATCGACCGTCGTTGCAACCTGGGAAAACCGCGCGCAAATCATCGAAATCATGAGCAGCGCGCGCCAGACGAGCCAACAATTTCAACATCTTTGGCAGAGCAGCGCCGGAACGGGCCGGCTCAGCCAAGATGATACGGACAAGTTGGTCGAACTGCTCCGCCAGATCAGCGACCTGAATGAAATGCTCATGCGATTGGCCTGAAAGACGCTTGACGGCGCGCCGATCGACCCATTCAGAAGCTAATCGCTTGACAACGCTATCCGCGATAACCTCGACGCCGCGATAGGATATCCTTGGGCTTCGGTCTGCTCGACACCGCGGATGTCATCCCCTGAAGCGTTCAGCTTTCATGGAAACGCAGAACCGTTGGTATCGAGAAGATTCAAAGCTCGATGCCCATCCAATGCTGCCGGCCTTCGTTGATCGGGGCTTCAATACCGATGTCCGTCCCCGCGAAAGCCTGGCATGGAAGGACACCGCCGGTTCCCGTCCAGCTTCGCCTATCTCGTCCAATTCAAAGGTCCGCGTGACTATGGCGGCTATCGAGCCGTTTTCACGGCGAGCAAGATCACGCGCTTTTGCACTTCGTACGGAAAGCTGAGGGCAGCCAAGCTGATCTCCTTCACGATGAATGTGATGTCGCCTTGAGCCATCATGATGGCTGATGATGGTTTGATACCACCGCTTCAACCTATCAACCCAATTTTGGACGGTTGCCCCAGACCTGAAAGAGCTGGCTAAGCTCCGACCTCATAAGAATTAACCATATTTCAGTGTTCTTGCCAAATAATGCCGTACGTAGATCAGGTCTCTCGAAGTAGAGAGGCCAAAAGTTATTTGGAGACAGTCTTGGCATTCACCATCGCTCGCAGTCTGGTGGCGTTCGGCGTCGCCGTTTCAGTAGGTCTTTTCATGTCGATCGGATTGCAGCAGTCGGCGCTCGAACGGCTGAAGGTCAACGGTCCGGTTTACGAGCAGGTCGTCTACGGCAAGGATTTGATTGCCGATATTCTACCGCCGCCGCTGTTCGTGGTCGAATCCTACATGCTCTCCTTCGAGGCGAGCAAATTTCCCGAACTCACAGACACCAATCTTGCCAAGATCGCCAATCTCAAGGCTGCTTACGACGACCGCCGCGCGTATTGGAAAACCACCCGGCTGCCGCAGGCGTTGAAGGACGAGCTTGAAAACGATGTCATCGCCAAGGGCGATGCATTCTGGGGGGTGATGAACCGCGAGATCATCCCCGCCTTGAATGCCAAGGATGAAGACAAGGCGCATGGTGCGATCGAGCAGTTGCGCGTTGCCTTCCATTCGCATCAGGATGCGGTCGAGAAACTCGTTGCCAATTCCGACGCCTTCCTGAAGGGCGAGGAGCGCAATGCCGCTTCGGAAATCGTCACCTGGACGATCTATGCCGGTGCTGCGGGTTTCGGCTCGTTCGGCCTGCTGCTGATCGGCCTCTATCTCCTGCGCCGTCGCGCCATCGTGCCGCTCGACGGTATGAAGGCCTATATGGGCAACCTCGCCGAAGGCGATTTTTCGACCGAAGTTCCCTATGCCAACCGTTCCGACGAGATCGGCGCCATGTCCAAGGCCGTCGCGGTATTCCGCCGCAATGCGCTCGAACGGCAGGACGCGCAGAAGCGCGAGACCGCACTTCGCGACGCGGAATTCGAGCGCGAGCGCAGCCAGCTGGCCGAAAAGGCCGCTGAGGAACAGATCCGCGAAACGGTGATCGCCCAGCTGACATACGGCCTGGAACAGCTATCGAACGGCAATCTCGATTGCCGCATCACGACGCCCTTCGCCACGGCCTACGAAACTTTGCGCGCAAAGTTCAACGACAGCATGGATGCGCTTTGCGCTTCGATGGCCGAGATCGCCCAGACCTCCAAGCAAGTGGGCAGTTCCTCGGCCGGCATCACCGATGCCGCCGACAGCCTTGCCTCGCGCACGGAACAGCAGGCCGCGATGCTCGAAGAGGCCACAGCCGCGCTCGACGAGATGAATGCCAAGGCGAAAGACGCCTCCGATCATGCCGGCAAGGCAACCGGCATGATGACCGAGACCCGCACCAGCGCCGAACATTCGGCGGCCGTCGTTCGCGAAGCGATCGCCGCCATGGAACGGATCGAAGGTTCGTCCTCCCAGATCGGCGACATCGTCAATGTCATCGATGAAATCGCCTTCCAGACCAATCTTCTGGCGCTCAATGCCGGGGTCGAGGCGGCCCGCGCGGGCGACGCGGGCAAGGGTTTCGCCGTCGTTGCCCAGGAAGTGCGCGAACTCGCCATGCGCTCGGCCAACGCCGCCAAGGAGATCAGAGCGCTGATTTCCACCTCCTCGTCTCAGGTCTCCACCGGGGTGCAGCTCGTCAACCGCACCGGCAAGGCGCTTCTGGAAATCGAAGGACAGGTCGAGCAGGTTGCCGGTCTGATCGCCCGCATCGTCTCGGTGTCCTCCGAGCAGGCGGTGGCGATCGGCGAGATCAACGCCTCCGTCAACGCTCTGGATCAGGTCACCCAACGCAACGCCGCCATGGCCGTCGAAACCGCCTCGGCCTGCCGGGCGCTCGGCAGCCAGACGCAGACATTGGAAGGGGTCGTCAGCCGCTTTCAGATCGACGCGGCCGCCAGCCCGTCAAGATCGCAGAAAGCGGCCTGACGCGTCCGCGGCAAAGGGAAGGGCCGCCCTTCCCACCTCAGTCCGTAACGATCGCCACGACGGCAACGCAGTCGCCTGCTTTGACTAGCCCCGGGAAATGCCGGGCACAGAGAATGCCGTTCATGCCGGCGCGGATCTCGCGGGGCGCCATTCCGGTCCGGCGGATCGGATGGATGCGCGCGACGACGGCGTCTTCGGCCACGGCTTCACCGAGATCAATGACAGGCTCGATCAACCCGCCCTCCTCTGCGAAAGAGAAGCAGCGGCCGTCCGGCATATCGAGCCAGCTCGTCGGGCCGGTCTCGACGGCGCCTGCGACGATCCCTGCGTGGCGCAGCACATTGAAGGTGCCGCGTTTGGCAATCGCCGCGCTTTTGGCCGTGGCGGTGCCGCCGCCGCCGAGTTCCGTGGTGATGAAGATCTTGCCCATCTCCTCGGCGGCGGTGTCGTACATGCCGACCGCATCGATCTCAAGCATCTTCATCGAATAGGGGGCCGCAAAGGCCGTCACCAATTCGAAGGCCTTTTTCTCCTGTTGCTTGTTCGCCAGGATGTGGGCCGCGCAGAACGGCAGAAAATCGAGCGTCTTGCCGCCGGAATGGAAGTCGAGGACGAGATCCGCCATCGGCAGAAGCACCCGCTGGAAATAGTCGGCGATCTTCTCCGTCACCGTGCCGTCCGGCCGGCCCGGGAAGCTGCGGTTCATGTTGCCCCTGTCGATCGGCGAGGTCCTGGTTCCCGCCTGGAATGCCGGATAATTCATGGCCGGCACGATGATGACAGTGCCGCTCACCTCCTCAGCTTTCAGCGTGCGGGCAAGATCGAAGAGTGCGATCGGTCCTTCATACTCGTCGCCGTGATTGCCGCCGGTCAGAAGAGCCGTTGGCCCCTTGCCGTTCCTGATGACCGTTATCGGCACCATCACCGATCCCCAGGCGGAATCGTCGCGGCTGTAGGGCAGCCGCAGGAAGCCGTGCTGGACGCCCTCGGCGGCGAAATTGACCGTCGCGCTGATCGGTGACGGTCGCAAGCCAATCTCTGTCATCGCAGCCTCAATCCTTGACCATCAGCCTGCGCGGCACGTTCGCGAAGCACTCGACACCGCTCTCGGTGATGAGGATGCTCTCGGTCGTCTCGAATCCCATGTCGTCGAGCCAGAGGCCGGTCATGAAATGGAAGGTCATGCCGGGCTTCAGCTCCGTCCGGTCGCCCGGTCGCAGGCTCATGGTGCGCTCGCCCCAGTCCGGCGGATAGGAAAGGCCAATCGGATAACCGGTGCGGTTGTCCTTGACGATGCCGTATTTTTTCAGCACCGCGAAGAAGGCGTTGGCGATATCCTCGCAGCTATTGCCGGGTCTGGCGACCGCAAGACCGGCCTCCATGCCCTCCAGCGTCGCCTTTTCGGCATCGAGAAAGGCCTGCGTCGGCTTGCCGAGGAAGACGGTGCGCGACAGCGGCAGGTGATAGCGGTTGTAGCAGCCGGCGATCTCGAAGAAGGTGCCCTCGCCCGTCTTCATCGGCCGGTCGTCCCAGGTCAGATGCGGTGCGGATGCTTCGACGCCAGACGGCAGCAGCGGCACGATCGCCGGATAATCGCCGCCGATGCCGTCGACGCCGCGGGTGCCGGCATCATAGATTTCCGCGACCAGATCGCATTTGCGCATGCCGACCTCGATCTTGTCGAAGATGCGGGCATGCATCGCCTCGACGATGCGGGCGGCATTGCGCATATACTTGATTTCGGTCTCGCTCTTGACCGCGCGCTGCCAGTTGACGAGGGCGGTCGTATCGACGAAGCGCGCATTCGGCAGGTGCTTCTGCAGCGCCGCGAAGGCCGCCGCCGAGAACCAGTAATTGTCCATCTCGACGCCGATCGTCAGCTTGCCGAAGCCGCGTTCGGTCAAGATGCCCGAGAGATAATCCATCGGATGGCGTTCGGTCGATTGCACATAGTGATCGGGATAGCCAATGATGTTGTCATGCTTCAGATAGGCGGTGAACTTGGCGCCGTTGGCATCCTGGCCGCGGCCGAACCAGATCGGCTCTCCCTGTGGCGGCACGATCACCGCCTGGTGCACATAGAAGGACCAGCCATCATAGCCGGTGAGCCAGGCCATGTTCGACGGGTCGCTGACGATCAGCAGGTCGACGCCCTTCGCCTCCATGGCACGCCGTGTCTTTTCCAGCCGCGCGGCATATTCGCCGAGCGAGAATTTGAGGTTGGGCTGGGTCATGTCTCTTCCCTTCTTTTCCGGCGCCGCGCCGGTCAGCTTTCGAACGTGGTCCCGGCCTTCGCCGCGCCGGCTCGG
Organism: Rhizobium sp. BK008; assembly: GCF_014197345.1. Classification (NCBI taxonomy): domain Bacteria; kingdom Pseudomonadati; phylum Pseudomonadota; class Alphaproteobacteria; order Hyphomicrobiales; family Rhizobiaceae; genus Rhizobium; species Rhizobium sp. BK008. Next base: position 102,149 of record NZ_JACIFK010000006.1, read on the forward strand.
GCAAAGGCGAGGGTGGCGATGGCGGTGTCCTGAATGCCGGTCCCGGTCAGGTCCGCAATGGTGATCTGGTCGTTATCCGTCCGCCCCGGCGCCCGGCCGGCGACGATCTGGCCGAGTTCGGCGAAGACCGCATCGGCCGCGACTAGGCCGGCATCGATTGCATGATGCAGCTCGCCGAGGCGCCGTGTCTGCTTCAGGCTGTCGGCGACGTAGAGGCCGGCACCGGCGATGGCGGCCGGATCGATCTCGTTCTTGTGTTCGGCATCCGAGCCCATGGCCGTCAGATGCTGTCCGGGTTCCAGCCACCCCGCCTTGATGATCGGCATTTCCGACGGCGTGGTGGTGACGATGAGGTCGACGCCGGTCACTGCTCCCCTGGCGTCCGATGTCGCGATTACGGGAAAGCCGAGTTTTCCGGCCAATTCCGCAGCCGTGGCTTGCGCCTTGGCGGCATCGCGCGCCCATATCCTTGCTTCGCGGATCGGCCGCACCAGCGTCAGCGCTTCGAGCTGCAGCCGCGCCTGCATACCGGCGCCGAAGATCGTGGCCACGGACGCATTTTGGCGCGACAGATGTTTCGCCGCGACAGCGCCGGCTGCTGCGGTGCGCACGTCGGTGAGATAGCCGTTGTCCAGCAGCAGTGCCTGCACCAGTCCGGTCCGGCTCGACAGCAGCACCATCATGCCGTTGGTGCTCGGCAGGCCGATCTGGGGGTTGTCGAAGAAACCGGGGCTGATCTTGATCGCGAAGCCCTCGATGCCGGGCACATAGGCCGTCTTCACATCGACTTCGCCCCGATATTCCGGAATGTCGAGCCGCAGGATCGGGGGCATGGCGACGGCCTTGGTCGCAAGCGCTGCGAAAGCCTCCTCGATGCAGGCGACCGCATCTCGGTCAAGCCCGATGACTTTCCTCAGTTCCGTTTCCGTCAGAATGATCATCCGGCTCATGGCCCCTCCTCGCCGTAGAGCGGCTGCGTCCCGTTGATCACCCGCAGGTGCTGCTCCATGTCGACATTCGCCCCGGACAAGATCGCGACGATGGGACCGCCGCCCCTGATTTTTCCGGCAAGCAGCGCGGCGATACCGACCGCGCCCGCGCCTTCGACGACCTGGCGTTCGCAGGCATAGGCATGGCGCATGCCGGCGGCGATTTCCGTCTCGGTCAGCAGGATGACGTCGTCGAGAAGTTCGCGGCACATGGCAAAGGTGACGCGGTTGTCGAGACCAATGCCGCCGCCGAGCGAGTCGGCAAGGCTCGCCACTTCCTCGACCTGCACCGGCTGCCCGGCATCGAGGCTTGCCTTCATCGCGGCACCCTTCTCCATCGTCAGGCCGATCACTTTGGTCGTCGGACTGATGGCTTTGACCGCGGCCGCAAGCCCCGCCGCAAGGCCGCCGCCCGAGAGCGGCACCAGCACGCTCGCCGCCTCCGGCAAGTCGTCGATGATTTCAAGCCCCAGCGTCCCCTGCCCGGCCACGACATCGGGATGGTCGAAGGGCGGCACCATCACCAACCCTTCCTCGCGGACCAACCGGTCGACTTCCTGCTGCGCCTCGTCCTGCGATACGCCGACGATGCGGACATCGGCGCCGAGACGGCGGATCTCCGAAACCTTGTTCTCCGGCACCAGCCGCGACATGCAGATGGTCGCAACGGCACCTTCGGCCTTTGCCGCATAGGCAAGCGCACGGCCGTGATTTCCGGTCGAGGCTGCGACGACGCCACGTAAGCGCTGCGCCGGCGACAAGGACAGCACCGCATTGGTCGCCCCACGGAGCTTGAAGCTGCCGGTCGTCTGATGATGTTCGAGCTTGAGATGCACTGGCACGCCGGCCAATTCGCCAAGCGACGCGGACTGCACCATCGGAGTGGTGGTCACGCGGCCGGCAATCCGTCGCGCCGCCGCACGGATGTCCTCCAGCGAAACGGGCAAGGTGCTCACCATGATCTCAGCCTTCCCAATAGGACTTGGTCATCAACTGACCGAGTTCGGGCCGCGCCCGATCATCGCCGCAAAGCCTCAGACAGGACCAGGCCGTCGCCAGATTGCTGGTCACCACCGGCTTGCCGGTCTCACTTTCGATGCGGGCCGCGACCTGGGCGGCGCGTAGCGCCGTACAGGAGATGAACAGCGCGTCCGATTGCGGCGCCAGCGCCTGGCGCGCAAAGGCAAGGATCTCCTCCGGTGCGATCCGCGCCATCTCGCGATCATCGGTCAGGCCGAGACAGGTGAAGCGGTCGATCGCAAAACCGAGATCCGAAAAATAGTCCGCCATCGGCCGGCTGGTCTCGACCGTATAGGGCGTCAGCACCGAGATCCGTCTGGCGCCAAGCGCTTTCAGACCTTTCGCGGCGGCGGCCGTCGGCGTCACGACAGGAATCCCGGGCTTGGCCGCATGGATCGCCGCCTCGATGTTGCGATCGCCGATCACCACTGAGGCGGAGGTGCAGGAATAGACGATGGCATCGAGCGCCTCGTCCGGCAGGAGCAGCGCCGCGCCTTGCGTCAGCGACGGCTGCATCCTCAGGAGGTTTTCGGCCGTGACCGGATTGGCGTAGTGGATGCGGCTGACATAGACGCCGAGGCGATCGCTGGCGACCATGCGCTGGAAGTCGACTTCCGTCGTGTGGTCCGTCGCCAGAATGATCAGGCCGATGCGCTTTTCCAGCGGCCGATTCTCCAGTCGCGGCAGCCTGCCGGCAGGGATGATCTCAATCTCTACGGTCATGGTCAGTCATCCATCCTGGCGTAGCGTTCCTCAAGCCAGCGCAATCCCACTACGGAGATCAGGCTGATGACGAGGAAGAAGACGCCGACCAGCGTCATCGGTTCGATGTAGCGGTAGTTGCTGTTGGCGATGCTCTTGGCCTGGTTCATCAGTTCGAGCACGGTGATCGCCGAAAGCAGCGGCGTCTCCTTGAACATGGCGATGAAATAATTGGCGAGTGCCGGGATCATCGGCGGGATCGCCTGCGGCAGGACCACGTGGATCCATGCCTGGCGCGTCGTCAGATTTGTGGCCTTGGCCGCCTCCCATTGTCCGCGCGGCACATTCTCGATGCCGGCGCGATAGACCTCGGCGGTATAGGTCGCATAGTGAATGCCCATACCGATGACGCCTGCGACCAGCGGCGCCAGCCGAATGCCGATATCGGGCAGCACGTAGAAGATGAAATAGAGCTGCACCAGCAGCGGCGTGCCGCGGATGAATTCCGAGACGAAGCCGACCGTGCGGGACACGCCGGCGACCGGTGATCGCCGGGCAATCGCAAGAGCCAGGCCGACGATCATCGCGACGGCAGCGCCGAGGATGGTCGCGAGAATGGTGATCTGGAACCCTTCGAGAAGGGTCGGCATGATCTGCCAGACGAAGTCCCAATCCCATTCCATCCGATCAGGTCCTTATGCCGTCGAGGCTGCGCGCCATACGCCGCTCCAGCCAGCGCATCGTCGCGGAGATCGCCGAGGCCATGAGAAAATAGAGGATGAGGATCGTCGCGAAGGGCACCAGCGTATTGCCGGTCTGCGCCCGCACCACCTGCGCCTGGAACGTCATATCCGTCAGCGAGATCAGCGACACGACGGCCGTGCCTTTGAGAAGTTCGATCGCATTGTTGCAGAAGGTCGGCAGCATCAGCGGCAGCGCCTGCGGCAGGATGACGTGGCGCATGCGCTGGTATCGCGACAGGTTGAGCGCGATGCAGGCTTCCGACTGTTCGCGCCCGACGGCCTTGACGGCGCCGCGCACCACCTCCGCCGCATAGGCACCGACATTCAGCCCGAGCGCCAGCACGCCCGCCTGCAGCGGCGTCAGGGTCAAACCCGCAAAAGGCAGCACAAAATAGACCCAGAAAAGCTGGACGAAGATCGAGGTGCCGCGGAAGAATTCGATATAGGCCGTCGCCAGAGCCCGCACGGCGAAGAAGCGCGACAGCCGGCCGAGGCCCGCCAGGAAGGCCATCACCAGTGCCAGCGCAGACCCCATGACCGTCAGTTCGAGCGTCACCAGGGCGCCCTCAAGGATCAGTGTCAGATAGCCGGACCATACCGACATCGGCAACTCACTTCCTAGAGCATGCCGCGCAAAACTGTGCAGCGGTTTTGCGATGACGACATGCGTAAAAACAAGGACCTAAAGCGCAACACGCTTTAGGAGATCGTTCGGGGACAACCCGGCCATGCCGATGGCATGGCCGGCTGCCACGATTACTTCGCCGCGGCGCAGAGCTTTTCGCGGCTCGTCGACATCGCGGCCTTGGCCGAGAAGCCGTAGGGCTCGATGATCTTGGCGAATTCGCCCGATTCCTTCAGCTTCTTCAGCTCGACGTCGAAGGCGTCGCGCAGGGCGACGTCCTGCTTGCGGAATGCAGCGCCATCGCAATAGACCGGCGCATTGACGACCGGAGCGACGGTTTCGAGGTTCGGATCGTTCGCCTTGGCCATCAGGTCATGGATCGACAGGACCGGCAGCGAGTAGACGTCGATGCGGCCGTCCTGCAGCATCTTGATGCCGCTCTGGCCATCCGGAACAACGATGACGCGGTCGCGCGGCACGCCGGCCTCAAGCGCCAGCTTCTCCTCGGTCCCGCCGCCCGGCGCGCCGATCTTGGCGTCCGGATTGTCGGCGATGTCCTTGTAGCTGGTCAGTTTCAGCGGATTGCCCTTCTTGAGAGCGAAAGCTTCGGCGTCGCAGAGGATCGGTTCGGAATAGGCGACGGCGGCGCAACGCTCGGGCTTCATGAAGAGGCCCGCGGTGATCGCATCGTGGCGGCCGGCCTGCAGGCCGGGGATCATCGCGCCATATTCCGAAATCGAGGCGACGACTTCCTTGACGCCGAGCTTTTCGAAGATGGCGCGCGCCACATCGGGTGCGGCGCCGGACACCTTGCCATCGGCGCCGACGGCGGTGAACGGCGGTTCGTTGGCAATGGCAATACGCGCAAAGCCCTGCTCCTTCAGCTGCTCGAGCTTGTCATCGGCAGCCGAGGCCGGGGCAGCTGCTGCAACCAGAAGCACCGACAGGCTGGCGGCGCTCAAAAAATATCCTGCTTTCATCGTTCCCAACTCCTCTGATTTTCCTTGAGTTTGTTCTTGCGGGCAATGTCTGAGCTCAGACGCGGTGCCCCGCCGCAATGATCTTGCGCAGGAAGGTCTGCGTCCTCTCCTGCGTCGGATTGCGAAAGATGTCGCCCGGCTTGCCTTCCTCGACGATCTTGCCGCGGTCGAAGAACAGGACACGGTCGGCGAAATCATGGGCAAAGCCCATTTCATGGGTGACGAGAAGCATGGTCATATCGGTCTCGGACGCCAGCCGCCGCATGACGTTCAGCACCTCCTCGACCAGCTCCGGGTCGAGCGCCGAGGTCACCTCGTCGAACAGCATGATCTTCGGCGACAGCGCCAGCGCTCGGGCAATGGCAACGCGCTGCTTCTGCCCGCCGGAAAGCTGCGCCGGGACACTTCTCGCCTTGTCGGCCAGGCCGACCATGTCGAGAAGCTCCATAGCCCGTTTTTCGGCCTGCGGCCGCTTGATGCCCTTGGTCAGCATCGGCGCCAGCGTCACATTGTCGAGCACGCATTTGTGCGGGAACAGATTGAAATGTTGAAAGACCATGCCGATCTTTTCGCGCATGCGGTGCAGATGCCGCTCATCGGCCGGCACCAGCCCACTGCTGCCGGGCATATGGTAGAGCTGTTCGCCGTCGACCTCGATATGGCCGCCGCTGATCGTCTCCAGCGTCATCAGAATGCGCAGGATCGTCGTCTTGCCGGAGCCCGACGGCCCGATCAGCGCCAGCTTCTCGCCCGGCATGACATTCATCGACAGGCCGTCGAGTACGGTCAGTGGGCCGTATTTTTTGACGATGTTGTCGATGCGGATGATGGGCGGAAGCATTCATGTCTCTCCCTGTTGAGACAAGCAATGTCCTAACGATGACCGTCCATCAAAATCATGTCAATTCGTAAAATAATATCATGACAATTATTCTGCGAATGCCCAAACGCAAGGCAGTTGCGTCAGATCGCAAGCAGCAGCTCTTCCGGATTGCCTTGCGCCAATGAGGCGACGATCCCAAGCCCGGTCCGCAACTCGCTTTCCGTCGTCGAACCAAGCGAGATGCGCACAGCCGGCGTCCAGCCCTGATCGGTGGTATGGAAGGATTTGCCGGGCGCGATCGCCACCCCGCGCAGCCTTGCCTGCGATACGAACCCGTCCTCCGTATGATTGCCGGAGAGCGGCAGCCAGACGTGCAGGCTTTGCGGATGCGCCCGGTAGGGAAGCCCGGCCAACATCTCCGCCGCGATCGCGTGCCGGCTCAAAAGGGCACGGCGCTGCCAGTTGACGAGTTCCATTGCCGTGCCGTCGCTGACCCAGCGGGTGGCGATCTCGGCCATGGCAGGCGTCGCCATCCAGTTGGACACGAGATGCCGGTTGGCGACGGCGGCGACATAGCGGTCGGGCGCGGTGAGATAGCCGATCCGCAGACCCGGAACGGTGATCTTGGTGAAACTCGTGACGTACAGTGTCCGTTCCGGCGCAAAGGCTGCCATCGGCGGCGCGCGGTTCTCGACCATCGGGCCGAGAATGTCGTTTTCGATGATTGCGATATCATGTTTGGCGGCGACGGTGGCGAGCGCCTGCCTGCGCTCCGCGCTCATCAGCGCCGCCATCGGATTGATCACCGAGGGCTGCAGGAAAATTGCCCGGATCGGTCCCTTCCGACAGGCTTCATCCAGCGCCTCGGGGATCATGCCCTCCTCATCGATCGCCAGCCCTTCGAGATGCAGACCGAGATAGGTGGCGAGCGGAACCAGCGTATGGTGGCTGATCGCTTCGGTCGCAATCGTCGAGCCGGGCGGGGCAACGCTCATCAGCGCCACCGTCATGCCCGACGTCGCACCGTTCGTCAGGCTGATGTTCAGCGGCGATATCTCCAGCCCGCAGCGCGCCAGCCATTCCGTGGCGACGGTACGGTGGCGCGGAAACACCATGTTCGGCCTGAAGGAAAGGGCCGAACTGGAGGGCAGGTTTTCCGAAAGCCAGCCGAAGGCCTGCCGCAGCCTTTCCAGATGGATCTGCTCGCAGACCGGTTTCAGGATCGACAGATCGATCAGCTCGCCCAGCCGTTCCGGCAGGTAGGGCGGTTCCGGCTCGCGCGGGCGCGTCTGGACGAAGCTGCCGCGTCCAATCTCGCCTGATATCAGCCCCCGGCGGATCAGCTCGTCATAGGCGCGGCTGACCGTCTGCACCGAGAGATGCAGATCATCCGCCATCTTGCGGTGCGGCGGCAATTGCGTGCCGTCGGAGAGCTTGCCGTCAGTGATCGCGTTTGCGATCTGCTCGGCAATCGAGAGATAGGCCGGCCGGCGGAGTTGCGAGGGATCGGGGCGCCACTTTGTCATGATTTCAACACTGCTGAAAATCAGTTCAATTGACAATGCCAAAATGCGCTTCCATTGTCTTTTCCCTGCGTTTGAAATGATTTCTTTCTAAAGAAAGCACCATGAAGCTCGACGCCATCGACCTGCGCATTCTCGACGCCGTCCAGCGCGACGGCCGCATCACCAAGCTGGCGCTGGCCGAAAAGGCCGGACTGTCGCCGACGCCCTGCTGGATGCGGTTGCGCAAACTCGAAAAGGCCGGTGTTATCACCGGTTATCACGCACGCATCGCTCCGCGGCGCATCGCGCCGGTCGCCAGCGTGATGATGGAAGTGACGCTCGCCAATCATCGCCAGGCGGATTTCGAACGCTTCGAACGCGCCATCAGCGCAACCCCGGAGATCGTCGCCTGCTGGTCGGTCGGCGGCGGCGTCGATTACATCTTGAAGATCATCGCACCCGATATCGACGCCTATCAGCGGCTGGTCGACGGGCTTCTCGACCGCGAACTCGGCATCGACCGCTACTTCACCTACATCGTCACCAAGACGGTGAAGGACGAAACAGTCCTTCCGGTCTCTTCGTTCACTGCGGCCGGCGAAGAGACCGCGTCGTAGACAATCTCTCTGCCAGGCCGCCGTTCTTTAGACCATCTCTCTCTTTTTGCATCCGCCAACAGACAATCTCTCGCCAGCTCCCGTGGAAGACTGACGTCAACCGCCACGAGGAGATTGGACATGAGCGCTGTTTTTGCCCGCCCCGCCTACCATGACGCGCTGGCTCGGCTCGCCGACCGTCATCTCCTGCGCGATCTGGCCTATGTCGGCGGCCGATGGGTCGCCGGCAAATCAGGGAAAAGCTTCGAGGTCACCGATCCCGCCTCGTCGGCGACGCTGGCCTGGGTGGCAAGCCTTGGCGCAAACGAGACGGCGGTGGCAATCGATGCAGCGTCGCAAGCTTTCGCCGCCTGGCGCGCAATGCTGCCGCAGAGCCGCGCGGCGATCCTGCGCAAATGGTTTGAGCTGATGCTCGCGGCCAGGGAGGATCTGGCCCTGATCATGACGCTCGAACAGGGCAAACCGCTCGCGGAATCACGCGGCGAGATCGATTACGCCGCCTCCTTCGTCGAATGGTATGCCGAGGAAGGCAAGCGGCTGAACGCCGAGAGCGTCACCAGCCACCTGCCCGACGCGGAAATGATCGTTCGCCGCGAGGCGCTCGGCGTCGTCGGCATCGTCACGCCCTGGAATTTTCCCTCTGCCATGCTCACCCGAAAGGCTGCGGCCGCGCTCGCCGCCGGTTGCACGGTCGTTGCTCACCCCTCCTCCGAGACGCCGCTTTCAGCACTTGCCCTTGCCGAGCTCGGCGAACGCGCCGGTATTCCGGCCGGCGTCTTCAATGTCGTCACCGGCCACGCCGCAACGATCGTCGGGCGGATGTGCGCCGACATCCGCCTGCGTGCCATGAGCTTCACTGGCTCCACCGGCATCGGACGTCTGATCGCCGCCCAGTGCGCGCCGACCCTGAAGCGGCTGGTGATGGAACTCGGCGGCCACGCCCCGCTGATCATCTTCGATGACGCCGACATATCAAAGGCGGTCGAGATCGCCGTCAACGCCAAGTTTGCCACGTCAGGCCAGGATTGCCTCGCCGCCAACCGCATTTTCGTCCAGCGGCGCATCGCCGATGCCTTCACCAAAGCCTTTGCAGACCGCATTGCCGAACTGAAGCTCGGTGCGGGGCTCGAGGATGGCGCCGAGATCGGGCCGCTGATGCATGAACGCGCCGTCGCCAAGGTCGAGGAGCAGGTCTCCGACGCGCTGGCGCGTGGCGCACAGCTGGTCACCGGCGGCAAACGCCACAAGACGGGCCGGCTCTTTTACGAGCCGACGCTGCTGACCGATGTGCCGGCGGATGCGCTGGTCATGCGCGAGGAGACCTTCGGGCCGGTGGCGGCGGTTGCCACCTTCGACACGGAGGAAGAGGTCATCGCCCGCGCCAACGATACCGAATATGGTCTCGTCGCCTATGCCGTCACGGAAAATGGCGCCCGCCAGCTGCGGCTCGGCCGCGCGCTGGAATACGGCATGGTGGCGATCAACCGCGTCAAGATCACCGGCGGGCCCATTCCCTTCGGCGGCTGGAAGCAGTCCGGCCTCGGCCGCGAGGGCTCCCGCCACGGGCTCGAGGCCTTCACCGAGCTCAAATATCTCTGCATCGACACGGCCGCCTGAGCCGCTCCATTTCAAGAAAGAGGCTACGACATGCTCGACAGAAGCAACGAACTCAACGCCTGGGACCGCGATCATTTCTTCCACCCATCGACCCATATGGGCGCGCATGCCCGCGGCGAGACGCCGACCCGTGTCATCGCCGGCGGCGAAGGCGTCTACATCACCGACACGACGGGCCGCAAAAGCCTCGACGCCTTTGCCGGCCTTTATTGCGTCAATGTCGGCTACGGCCGCCAGAAGATCGCCGACGCGATCGCCGAGCAGGCGAAGAACCTCGCCTATTACCACGCCTATGTCGGCCACGGCACGGAAGCTTCGATTACGCTGTCGAAGATGATCATCGACCGCGCGCCCGCCGGCATGAGCCGCGTCTATTTCGGTCTGTCGGGCTCGGATGCCAACGAAACCAACATCAAGCTCATCTGGTACTACAACAACATCCTCGGCCGTCCGGACAAGAAGAAGATCATCTCGCGTTGGCGCGGTTATCACGGCTCCGGCGTCATGACCGGCAGCCTCACCGGCCTGGCGCTCTTTCACAACGCCTTCGACCTGCCGCGCGCACCGGTGCTGCACACCGAAGCGCCCTATTATTTCCGCCGCCCTGACCGGTCGATGAGCGAAGAGCAGTTCTCGCAATATTGCGCCGACAAGCTCGAGGAGATGATCATCGCCGAGGGTCCGGAAACGATCGCCGCCTTCATCGGCGAACCCATCCTCGGCACCGGCGGCATCGTGCCGCCGCCGAACGGCTACTGGCAGAAGATCCAGGCCGTGCTCGACAAATATGACATCCTGCTCGTCGCGGATGAAGTGGTCACCGGCTTCGGCCGTCTCGGCACGATGTTCGGCTCGGACCATTACGGCATGAAGCCGGACCTGATCACCATCGCCAAGGGGCTGACCTCGGCCTACGCTCCCCTTTCGGGCACGATCGTCTCGAACAAGATGTGGCAAGTCCTGATACAGGGGTCCGATCAACTGGGGGCGATCGGTCACGGCTGGACCTATTCCGCCCATCCGATCTGTGCTGCGGCAGGCATTGCCAATCTCGAACTGATCGACGAACTCGGCATTGTCGAGAATGCCGGCACGACCGGCGCCTATTTCCGTTCGGAACTGGAAAAGGCGGTCGGCGGCCACCGCAACGTCGGCGAAGTCCGCGGTGACGGGCTGATGGCGGCCATCGAATTCGTCGAGGACAAGGACGACAGCACGTTCTTCGATGCCGGCCGCAAGATCGGCCCTCAGGTCGCATCCGCCCTGCTCGAACGCGGCGTCATCGGCCGCGCCATGCCGCAAGGCGATATCCTCGGCTTCGCCCCGCCGCTTTGCCTGACGCGCGAGGAGGCCGACATTGTGGTCAAGGCCGCAGCGGACGCCATCGAAACTGTCTTCAAGAATATCTGAGGAGCAGATCGGTATGACGATCCCCGAAAAGATGGCAGCCGTCTTGCTCACCGACCATGGCGGTCTGGACAAGCTCGTCTATGACAGGGACGTGCCCGTCCCGACGCCCGCCGATGGCGAGGTTCTGATCCGTGTCACGGCCTGCGGCATGAACAATACCGACGTCTGGGTCCGCCAGGGCGCCTACGGCACAGAGGACGATCCATCGGCGGTCTCCACGTGGCGCAGGCAAGGCAACACGCTGACGTTTCCACGCATCCAGGGCACCGATACGGTCGGTCATATCGTCGCCGTCGGCGCCGGCGTTGATCCCAAACGTATCGGTGAACGCGTCATGGTCGACTTTTCGATCTACAACCGGGACGACGACAGCCTCGCCGACATCGATTACATGGGCCATGGCCGCGACGGCGGTTATGCCGAATATATGGCGCTGCCGGCTGAGAATGCCCATGTCGTCGCAACCGATCTGACCGACATCGAACTCGCCACTTTCTGCTGCGCCTATCTGACTGGCGAGCGCATGCTGGAACGGGCAAGGCTGTCGGCCGGCGAAAGCGTGCTCGTGACCGGCGCTTCAGGCGGCGTCGGCTCGGCGATCATCCAGCTCGCGCGCGCTCGCGGCGCGATCCCGATCGCCGTCGCAGGTCCCGGCAAGGAGGCGGCGATGCTCGATATCGGCGCCGAGGCGGTGGTGACCCGCGGCAAGGGCGACCTGGTCGAAGCCGTCCATGCCGCCAGCCACGGCCAGCCGATCGATGTGGTCGCCGATCTCGTCGGCGGACCGCTGTTCAACGACCTGCTGAAGATCCTGCGTCCAGAAGGCCGCTACTCGACGGCTGGCGCCATCGCCGGCCCGGTCGTCCAGCTCGATTTGCGGACCATGTATCTGAAGCAGCTGGAACTGCATGGCTCGAGCCAGGGCAGCCGCGCCGACTTCCGTCGGATCGTCGGCTATATCGAAAGCCGGAAAATCCGGCCTCTCGTCGGCGGCGTCTATCCACTGTCGGAATTCCATCGCGCGCAGACCGATTTCATGGCGAAGAACTTCGTCGGCAAACTGGTCGTGGTTCCCGACGAGAGATGATCCTTGCTTTCGCGGGCGAACCTTATCGGGTTTGCAGCGTTTCACGGCAATGGAAAATCATGATGGCGCCGGCCCTTCGTTGCGTCGGACTATTTCGCGGCGATGCGACCAAATCGCTCCCACGCCCCCACTCGAGGGGGCGGAGCGATCGCGCGCGCCAAAAGGCTGCTGATGCCAGCTTCCGCCAGCGCGAAACACCTGACGTCTATCGAACTTGGACGAATTCGGCGCGCTGTCAGCATAGCGCGGCTGATGGATACCGCAGTCCGATTGCCTGTCATCGGCGTGCGTATCGGCGCGGACTCAATTCTCGGCCTTATCCCGGCCGTCGGCGACATTGCCGGATCCCTGATCGGCCTTTTCATCATCGATGAGGCGAGACGCCTCGGTATTCCCACCCATAAGCTCGCCCGTATGGCCGTCAATCTGGGGATCGACGCCGCCGGCGGAACGGTTCCCCTGATCGGCGATCTCTTCGACGTCTATTTCAAGTCTCATCGCCGAAACGTGGGTATCATCCTCGACCACTTTGGGATTAGCGAAGACGAGCTTAACCGGCGAGTCTGACGGCCGACGTCCCTTTGCAACTTCCCCTTCGAGGAATTTGTGCGAGCTGTCGGCGCTGGTTCCAACGAGGCCGCGCAGCCGGTGCTGTCGCCTTAAGACGACGAGCAACCAGCAAAAGTGGGCACTAGCTCGGCGCCTTCGCTTACAGTTCAGCCAGAACGCCTGCCGTCTTCACTGCGTGATCAAGAACGAATTGCAGCTTGGCGGCGTGGCCGAAACCAGGCTCATCCGGCTGCCCCTTTTGCACGGCATTTGCAAATCGCTGGAAATTGGTGATGACCGGTTCGACCTCGATCTTACGCCAGATTGCCTTGTCGGCATCGGGACCTTCACAGGCCCTGAGCGTCGAACCTTCCGGCGTGTGCACCACCTCCAGCGCGCCCTTGTCTCCATGCAGGCGCAGGCGCAATTCGTTCAGATGACCAGTCGCCCAGCGCGTTGCGTGGATGACACCGGCGGCACCGTTTTCGAGTTCAGCCATCATCAGGAAACTGTCATTTGCATCGAGCTCGTACTCCCCGATCCGATTTCCGGGGCTCTTGTCGAACACCTTGAGATGCGATGCGGCTGCCTTGACGTCACTTCCGGCGGCAAAAACCGCGAAGTCGAGAATATGAATACCGACATCGCCCAGCACGCCATTGGATCCGTGCTTTGTCGACAGCCGCCACAGCCATTGCGATTCCTTGGTCCAGTCGCCCCACGCCTTTGAGACCAGCCAGCTCTGGAGATAGGACGCTTCGAAGTGGCGGATCGCGCCGAGGCGTCCGTCCAGCACCATCTTGCGCGCTGCTTGCAGCGGCGCAACATTGCGATAGGTAAGGTTTACCATCGCAACCTTGCCGGACGCAGCAGCAGCGTCGGCCATCTCTTTAGCTTCGCGGTAGTTAACCGCCAGCGGCTTCTCGCAGAGGACATGCTTGCCGGCGCCGAGTATCTTCATTGTCGTGGAATAATGCGCGCGATCCGGCGTGACATTGGTCACGGCGTCAAACTCTCCCCAGGCAAGGGCGTCATCAAGTGACGTGAAAGTAAGTGGGATATCATGCCTGAGCGCAAAGGCCCGCAGCCGGACCTCGTCCGTATCGACAGCAGCAACAATTTTTACGTCGGCGATTTCGGAAAAATTCATGGCATGGGTGTTTGCCCATCCTCCGGTTCCGAGAATGATCAAGCGCATTTTGTCCTCATAGTCGTTTATCGAAATCATCAGCACCAAACCGTCGTCTTTCACGAGCGCCAGATGGTCTTGCCAAATGGTGAGCGACGGCTGTCAGCTCAGCGTTTTCCCGGGCCGAACGCACGCGTGGCGTCCGCGCCCAAGGAAGGTGTTTCAGGTCCTCAGCGGTAACCGGCTTCGCCGGCTTGGTGTAGTTTCGGGCCGCGTTCGACGATCGGCTCCAGTGCTTTTTCTACCGGCACATTTGGAGCGTCGGTGATACCCGTCAACGAGCCCTCAGGGTTATAGGCCCACTTCACGCCGTTGATCAGCACCTTCTGGACATTGACGTCGTGATAGGTCGGATAGGTCTCGTGGCCGGGGCGGAAATAGAAGATGTTGCCGGCGCCACGGCGCCAGGTCAGGCCCGAGCGGAACACTTCGCCGCCCTGGAACCAGGAGATGAACACCGTTTCGAGCGGTTCCGGCACCGAAAACTGCTCGCCGTACATTTCTTCGTTCTCGAGTTCAAAATGTTCGCCGATGCCGGCGGCGATCGGATGGCGCTGATTGATCGTCCACAGACGCTCGCGCTCACCCGCCTCGCGCCATTTCAGCGCGCAGGGTGTGCCCATCAGCCGCTTGAAGATCTTGGAGAAATGGCCGGAATGCAGCACGAGCAGCCCCATGCCTTCCCAGACGCGCTTGGCGACACGCTCGACGACGACATCGGAGACGGCGCCGTGATCCTTGTGGCCCCACCAGGTCAAGACATCGGTTTCGGCAAGGCGGGCTTCGCTGAGGCCGTGTTCCGGCTCCTGCAGCGTCGCCGTCGTCGCCGAGATGCTGGGGTCGGTATTCAGCGCGTTGGCGATCGTCGTGTGCATGCCTTCGGGATAGATGCCCCGGACGATGGCATTGGTATTCTCGTGGATATTCTCTCCCCACACAACGGTGCGAATGGTCACGTCGTTCTCTCCTTATAGTTAAAAAACGGATCGAGTCCTGGGAAGAACATCGACCTTGGGAACATCAGGCAGCCCGAATGGAGGCTCGCTCAAGCGAACGGCCCGACCGGTCGAAACGGTGGATGTGGCCGGCAAGCGGCGTAAGGCCAAGCGTTTGGCCGGGCGCATGGCGGGAGACTCCGGCTTCCCGCACGATGAGCGGCTCATCCGCCCCGATATCCACATAGACGAAGCTATCGGAGCCGAGGATTTCTGAATGGATGACCGTGCCGCTCCAAACGGGCGACTCGGGCGTGATGCGAACATGCTCGGCGCGCACGCCAATCGTATGGCTATCATAGGCTTGCGCCAGTTCGCCCGAGAGGAAATTCATTTTCGGCGAACCGATGAAGCCGGCAACGAAGACCGAATTTGGGCTTTCGTAAAGTTCCAGCGGCGTGCCGATCTGCTCGACGACGCCGTCCCTCAGCACGCAGATCCGATCGGCGAGTGTCATGGCCTCGACCTGGTCATGGGTCACATAGACCATCGTCGTGTTGTTCATGCTGCGATGAAGCTTCGCAATTTCCAGCCTCGTCGCGACTCGAAGCGCCGCATCGAGGTTGGACAGCGGCTCGTCGAAGAGAAAGACCTTGGGATCGCGTACGATCGCCCGGCCGATTGCGACGCGCTGACGCTGCCCGCCGGAAAGCTGTCGCGGCAAGCGGTCTAAGTAGGGTGAGAGCTGCAGCATACCGGCGGCCTGTTCGACACGCTGGCGGCATTCGCCTCTGGTGCTCCCGGAAAGTTTCATGCCGAAAGCCATGTTGTCGAAGACCGTCATATGCGGGTAGAGCGCGTAGGACTGGAACACCATGGCGATCCCTCTCTTCGACGGCGCGTGCTGGTTCACCGTCTTGTTGTCGAAGGAGAGGGTTCCCGAGGTGATGTCCTCGAGCCCGGAGATAAGCCGCAGCAGCGTGGACTTGCCACATCCCGACGGCCCCACGAACACCATGAACTCGCCCCGGCGGATGTCCATCGTCACGCCTTTGATCACCTCGAAAGCGCCGAAGCTCTTGCGGATATTCTCCAGTCGGATTTCTGCCATGTCCTACTCCCTCAACCCTTGACGCCGCCGGCGGTCAGCCCCGAAATGATCCGGCGCTGGAATATCAAAACAAGCACGACAACCGGCACGGTGACGATCACTGAAGCCGCCATGATGTTGCCCCAGGGGATCTCGAATTCGCTGTTGCCCGAAAGCAGGGCGATCGCAACCGGGACGGTTCGCTGCGTATCCGACGATGTGAACGTCAGCGCAAAAAGAAACTCGTTCCAGGCGGTGATGAAGGCGAGCAGTCCGGTCGTCACCAGCGCCGGCCACATCAACGGCATGAACACCTGGGTGATGATGACCCAAGGTGAAGCGCCATCGACGATCGCCGCCTCTTCGATCTCGATCGGCAATTCGCGCATGAAGGTCGTCAGCACCCAGACGGTGAAGGGGAGCGTGAAGATCATGTAGGAAAAGATCAGCGCGAAGGGCGTGTTGAAGATGCCGATCCAGCGGATGAGTTCGAAGAGGCCCGCAAGAACGGCAATCTGCGGAAACATCGACACCGAGAGGATGGTCAACATCAACAGTGCCCGCCCGCGGAAGTGTACCCGGGCCAAAGCGAACGAAGCGGTGATCGAAAGTAGCAGCGATGCTGAAACCACGACGCAGGCGATCATCGCGGAATTCGCCAGACTGCGGACGAAACCGCCCTGGCCCATCACGGACGTGTAGTTGCCGAAGGAGATCGAGGTCGGCCAATAATCGACTTTGAAAAGGGCCGTGCCGGTCTTCAGGCTCGTGAGGATCGCATAGTAGAACGGAAATACCGCAATGATGACGATGATTGTGACGAGCAGGTAGAAAAGCGTATTCTTGACGATCGAAAGCAGCATCAACGTTCCTCCCCGCCGAGCTTGACGCGACCGAGCCAGATATAAAGGACGGTTACGGAGGCAATGATGAGGAAAAGCACCGTTGACGCGGTGGCGCCGTAGGCGAACTTGTCGAAGTCGAACAGGTTCTCGCGCGCCATGACCGACATGGTCTTCGTCTGCGCATTGTTGGGCGTCAGAACATAGATCAGGTCGAAGATGCGCATCGCATCCAGCATCCGGAAGATCACGGCAACCATGATTGCCGGTCGGATCAGCGGCAGCGTCAGACGCCAGAAAACCTTGACCGGATTGACGCCGTCGATCTTGGCAGCCTCATAAATGTCTCCCGGAACCATCTGTAGTCCCGCAAGAATCAGAAGCGCCATGAAGGGCGTCGTCTTCCAGACATCGACGATCAGCACTGCGATCATCGCCGTTTCCGGATTGGCGGTCCAGGCAATCTTCTCACTGATAAGACCGAAGCCGAGCAAAATATCGTTCAGGATGCCGAACTGATCATTGAGCATCCAGGCCCACATCTTTGCTGAGACGATGGTTGGGATCGCCCAAGGAATGAGGATTGCGGCCCGTACGATCCCACGCCCGACGAACCGTGCGTTCAGCACCAAGGCGACGATCAGTCCGAGCACGGTCTCGATTACCACCGAAAGGACGGTAAACTTGGCAGTGTTCCAGACGGCGTTCCACCAGACCGGATCGGCAAGCAGTCCGCGATAGACGGTCCTTCCGCTCTTCAGCGTCACCCACGACAAATAATTGTCAAAGCCGACGAACTGCGCATCGCCAAGGTCGTTCAGCGACGCATTCGTAAAACTGAAATAGATCGTTCTGAACAGCGGCCAGCCAGCGACGATTGCCAAGATCAACAGCGTCGGCGCCAGAAACATCCATGCCGATCGGATGCGCTCGGACCGCAGCTCCGTGGAGGATCTGAAATGGGAAACCCTGGGCTTGACTGCTTGTGGAACTACGATTTCGCTCATGCAACGACTATCCCTCGCTAGCTCGTCCGAAGACCGGACCGGCGGCCTGACAGCCGCCGGTCGGAATACTCACCAAGCGTCGCCCTTGAGGGTCGTTAGGTCGGCTTCGAGAAGCTCGAGGTTCTCGGCAGCTGAGCCGCTGCCTGACAAGGTATTGTGCACTGCAGTCCAGAACTTCGAGGACACCTCGTTGTATTTCACCTTGGCCGTCGCCGAAGGGCGTGGCACCGCGTCCTGGAAAATGGGTTTCCAGTTCGGCATGAAGGGCTGCGCGGCAGCAACATCCTTGTCGTCATAAAGATCCGTCAGGGTCGGCAAATTGGACAGTTCGATGGCACGTGCCTTTTGAACGTCCTTCGACGCCAGGAATTTTACGAGCGCGATGGCTGCGTCCTGCTTTTCGGAATATTTCGAAACCGCCAGGTTCCAGCCGCCGAGTGTCGAAGACGGCTTATCGCCGACGGCCGCAACCGGTAGCGTCATCACGTCGAACTTGCCCTTCACCGCGCTGTCGGCACCGTTTCCGAGAGAATAGGCATACGGCCAGTTGCGCATGAAGACGGCGTTGCCGGTCTGCCAGACGCCGCGCGATTCTTCTTCCTGATATGCGAGCACCCCTGGCGGCGAGATCGTGCCGATCCAGCCCTTGGCCCGCTCGAGCGCTGCTGCCGCCTTCTCGTTATTGATCGAGATGGTCCCGTCCGGCTCGACGATCTGGCCGCCGCCGGACGACTTCACCCATTCCAGTCCGTTGCAGGTCAGCCCTTCGTAGGAATTGCCCTGGAAGACGTAGCCCCAGAGGTCCTTCTGTCCGGCCTGGCGTTCTTTATCCTGAACCTCTTTGGCTGTCGCAGCCATCTCGTCCCAAGTCTTCGGCGGCTGTTTTCCATATTTCTCTAGCAGGTCCTTTCGGTAAAACAGCGCCGGAGCATCGGTAAACAACGGCAACGCCACAAGCCGGCCATTGACAGTCTGAGACGCGATGATCGACGGGAAGAACTGGCCGACCACGTCCTTGGCTGCCTCCTTCAGATCGACGAACTGCTCGGCAAGCTGCGGCGCCCAGATGACATCGGTCTGATAAACATCGACGTCCTTGTTTCCAGCAGCAAGCCACAGGCGA
Source organism: Rhizobium sp. BK008 (assembly GCF_014197345.1). Classification (NCBI taxonomy): domain Bacteria; kingdom Pseudomonadati; phylum Pseudomonadota; class Alphaproteobacteria; order Hyphomicrobiales; family Rhizobiaceae; genus Rhizobium; species Rhizobium sp. BK008. The sequence continues at coordinate 121,002 of NZ_JACIFK010000006.1, forward strand.
TATTGGGAAAACTGCTCGCTGCTCGATGACGGCATGGTGACGAGCTTGACATGATTGCCGGTATTCTTCTCAAAAATTGCAAGCTGCTTGTGAAGGAATTCGACGTTTTTGCCGGTGGTATTTGCGGCAAACGAAATTTCAGCGGCACAGACAGAGCCGGCAGCGATGGCGACGCTGAGTGCGGACAAGGCTAAAGCAAACTTTTTCATGATCTCCTCCCAGAAATTGAAATCGATTTGGCAACCAGACCATTGCAGAAGGCCGCAGAGGCGTCAAGCCATTACGATTGTCGATCTTCAGTTGTATTATGATGGGAAAATGCCATATATACAGCGATTAGAGGTACTTCTTGACCTCGCGAGCAAAGATTCAATGTCAAGAAATTGAAATCGATTTCAATTTTTGCCGGATTGGCACTTGCCCGTTGCGCATCGCCAACGCTTCGTCCATTGATTGCCGGGACAAAGAAGACATTCGATGAAACTTCGTGAATTTGCAAAGCAGCTTGGGCTCTCACCGACGACGGTCAGCCGTGCGCTCAGCGGCTATCCCGAGGTGAGCGAGGCCACGCGCGCCCGGGTTGCGGGCGAAGCAATGCGGCTTGGCTATCGCCCCGATATCAATGCCGTGCGGCTAAAGACCGGGAGAGCCGGGGCGATAGGCGTCATGATGGGGCGTTCGGGAGAAATCCATTTCGCTGAATTCATATCGGGGATGGCGCAGCGCTTGGAAACGGCCGATACCGATATTCTCATCACGCCTATTACCGCGCACAATGATGACGACGAAATGCAGGCCTACCGACGCCTGGTCGAAAGTCGCCGAGTGGATGCAGTGATCATTCATTCGCCGCGCCCCAAGGACCCGCGGATCGAGTTGCTGAACAGCTTGGGCCTGCCTTTCCTGGTTCACGGCCGCTCGGAGACCGAGCACGTTCACGCGTGGCTCGATATCGATAATGAAAATGCCGTGCGTAGAGCCACCGAACACCTGTTCGATCTCGGGCACCGGCGCATTGCCATGATCAACGGCCTGCGGGGCAAGACGTATTCGATCCATCGCGAACATGGTTTTCGGATTGCCCATCAGGAGCGTGGGCTCGTCGTCGATCCCAACCTGATGGTCTGCGATAAATTCTCCGACGAGAGCGGCTTTCGTCATGCCCGCTCTTTTCTGGAGAGCGCGAATGCGCCGACCGCCATCGTTGCCGGTTCCACGATGACAGCGCTTGGTGTCTACCGTGCCGTCCGTTCGCTTGGGATGACGGTGGGTCGGGATGTGTCGGTCATCGCCCATGACGACGTCTTCCCTTATCTGACGGCAGAAAGCATGGTACCGTCACTCTCGACAACCCGATCGTCCATGCGTGCCGCGGGCACGCGATGCGCTGAGCTAACGCTACAGCTTATCGCTGGACGTGCCGTGGATGAGGTTCACGAATTGTGGCCAGTCGAACTGATCCTGAGGGAAAGTACCACCCCGCCGCCCTGACGGAGAGCAACCTCTCGATACGGAAAGGCTCTAAAGCTGATCGATCGCAGGTACCTTGCCGGTCAGAAACGCCAGAGCCGCTGCGCCGACGAGGCCCGAGTTCTGATCCAATGCTGCCAGCATCACCTTGACATCTTTGAATGCCGGCATTGCCGATTGTGTGATGTAGCCTTGAATGCCGGGTTGGAGCCGGTCGAACTCGTGGGAAAGCCCGCCTCCCATCACAATGATATCCGGACTGAAAATGTGGATCAGGCTGGTGAAGCCTCGGCCGAGAATTTCCGCTTCTTCGTCAACCAGTTGATTTGCCAGACGATCGCCATTTCTCGCGGCTGCGAAGATGCTGCGGCTGTCGATGACACCGCCATCGCTGCCTATCGTCGTCCCGCTCGATTCCATCGCCCTTATTTGAGCGCGTCGTGCAAAAGCCGGTCCGGATCCGTAGGCCTCGAAGCAGCCCCTGTTGCCGCAAGGGCAGAGCTCTCCATTCGGCACGACCGACATGTGCCCGACATGGGCGGCCATGCCCTTGCGGCCGCGCACCACGCGACCGTCCGAAATAACGCCGCCGCCAATGCCGGTGCTGACGGTGACATAGACGAGATTATCAAATCCCTTGCCAATTCCGAACTGCCACTCGCCGATGGCAGCGGCAATAGCATCATTCTCGAGGTCGACTGCAAACGGGAACCGCTTCTGCAACTCCGCCTTCAGCGGAAAGTCGACAAAGCCCGGGAGGGTCGGGATATCGGTGGCGACGCCCGTGACCGTATCGAGCGGGCCTGGAGCGGATACTCCGACGCCCACCACCGAAGCCGGGTTCGATGCCGCGAGCAGTCCATCGGCCAGGCCACAAATCTGGGCGAGCACGCGGTCGGGGCCCGCCAGCGCATCCGTTGGTTCGGCTGCGCGCGCCAGAATCCTGCCGTGCTCATCGACAAGGGCAGCGCGGACCTGCGTCCCACCGAGGTCGATTCCAATGGCAACCTGCTGCATGTGAAGACCATGAGTTAGAGTGCGCGGAGCCATGCCATACGCTCGTCGAGCGATGGCGCATTGAAAGCCAGGGAGCCGAGAACGACCGTCTCCGCACCTGACTGGCGCAGGAGAGGCACGGTGTGCTCGCGAATACCGCCGTCGGCCGCAAGCACGATCCGATGCGCCGCACCGCAGCCGGCGATGATCTGCTTGGCCTGTTGCAGCCGGGCGCCGGCCTTTTCGTCGAGGCCCTGGCCCTTCACGCCGATCGCCGTGCCGAGCAATGTCACGAAACTCAGCCGGGAAACATATCTTTCGACCCGCTCGACGGGGGTATCTACCTTGAGAACCATGCCGGCTGCGACACCGCGACGGTCGAGAAGATCGAGAGCCTGGTCGGCGACGCTTTCATTTTCAACGTGAAGACTGATCAGGTCGCTGCCCGCATCGGCGAATTGCTCGATCTGCGACAGGATGATGCTGTCGGCGACCATCAGGTGAACATGGATCGGGCGCGCGGAGACTTTGCGCACCCCGGCAACGAGGTCGGGGAAAAACAACATGGCCGGCGCGAAATGGCCATCGGCGACATCGATATGCAGAATGTCGACGTGAGGATCGACACGCGCGAGATCATCCGCCAAATGCACGAGATCGGCCGACCAGACGGAGAATTCCGCGATCAGGCGATCCTTCGGAAGGTCTTCGATCCAGGTCCTGGAGGGGGTCGTCATTGTTTCAGAGCTCCTTCAGATAATTGCTCATGGCAAGCCGGAAGTCCGCGACATATTGCGGACGGCTCTCAGTCTTCGGGGTGATCTGCGCGAAGCGCGCGCCGGCAATCCGCTCGGCAAGCGCGCGCGCATAGGCGAGAGGATGAATGCTGTCCCGCTCATGGCCGATGACGAGCGTCGGCGTAGTGAGACCGCGGACTTCCTCTTCGGTCACATCAGGACCGTCATTTGAGATCCTGGTGAGCAGTTCGGCGGTCACATCCAAAGGCGTGCGGGAGAAAAAACCGGCAAGCGAGGCCAGATTGTCCGGCGCCTCGGCGGCGAGCCGCAGGCCCACCGGCCCGGCCAGGAATGCGGCCTTTGCCTCGCCCGGCGGCAGAGTTTTCACAAGCCGCCCGACTTCAGCATTGGGCGCCATATTCTCCGGCGCCGACGCCGTCAGCCAGGCCGGCCTTGCAATGATCAGAGCCTTGACAAGATCGGGCCGTTTGACTGCGAGCCGCAAGGCGATCGCAGCCCCCATCGAGATGCCGCCGATCACGACCGGCCATGCGAGGTTTTTCTCGATATAGGCGGCGATATCATCGCAGAAGGTCGCGATCGACATTTGCTCCGGATTGCCGGCTTGGGACTGGCCGTGGCCGCGCGCTTCGATCGTCACCCGGCGGAAACCCATGTCGGGCGGAAAGACCTCATCGGTCTGCGCCGCATCTCCGCATAGGCCATGCTGGAAGATGACGGACACGCCCTCGCCCGCCGTATCCACATTGAGAATGGTCCCGTCGCTGGTTTCGAACGGTTGACCTCGTCTCATCTTCCTGCCTCCGCAGAATTACCGTCGAGGCTATTCTTCAGGAAGGCCGCCACACCGGCCGCCTCCGAGGCCGAAAGACCATGCGTGACGAGACTGCCGTCAAAACCGATCGCCTTGAGACGGCCGAGATAATGCCCATAGTCGAGGACACCCTTGCCGGCGGTCGCGAAACGACCGTCAGGATTGCGGTCTTTCGCATGCGCCATGACGATCCGATCGGCCAGGAGGTCGATGGCGGAAGACACGATGCGCCGCTGCTCATCCAGCGTCGCGACCTCGAAGAGATTGGCCGGATCGAGCACGATCTTGATGCGGGGGCTCGTCAGTGCCGTGATCAGCCGATCGGCTTTCTCAGCCGAGTTGACGACATTGGCAAGCTCGGGCTCGATGCCGAGGTCCACATCATAGCGCTCGGCAATCTCGATGGCCGTCTCCATGGCTTCGAGGAGATCCCGCCACGCCTCCGGCGTGTCGTTGTCGGCGTGGGCCTTCCACTGGTCGATGGGGTCGCGCGTGCCGGTGCAGAGCGTAATCAGGTCGGTCGACATGCCGGCGCAACGCTCGGCCAATGTCGCCAGATTGCGAAGGCCGGCCTCGCGCACGGCGGGATCCGGATGGATCATGTTAAAGGTGCCGGAAACGGCAACGATCTCGACGCCGCTGCTCAGCGCAGCGTCGGCGACCGAGCGGGCCTGGGCTTGCGTGATGATCTCCGGCATCGGCGGAAGGCCAGAACAGGCCATATTGTATTGGGTGCAGGTGAACCCGGCCGCAGCGACCGAATTCAAAACGGTCAAGGGCTCCGTTCCCTCGAAGGTCTTTGCGAAGATCCCGAGCTTCATCACACGCCGCCCGTGACGTCAGCCAGCGCAACCGCCTTGCCGCTTTCGGCCGAACGCGCGACGGCGACCATGGCTCGTACGGATGCCACGCCATCATCGATGTCAGCGCCTTCCATCACCGCGCCGTCCAGAATGGTGCGGGCGAAGCCTTCGACCTGGCGGCGGTAGAAATGGCCGTCGGCGCCGAGAACGCGATGGGTGGCGCCGTCCGCTTCGCGGAAAATGTCCACCTCGCTGCTCTTGTAGTACCATGGGTTATAAGTCTTGCCCAAAATGCTGCCATTTCGGCCATAGATCTGGAAGCCTTCGTGCCAGTCCATGCGCACCTGGACGGTGAGATCGAGATGGCCGAGCGTGCCGGAGGCAAATTCCACGTCCACGAACCAGCACCAGATGCCCGCGCGCTCGGACAGGCGCGCGTTGACGGAAACGATGTCGCCGGCGAAATAACGTGCGGTGTCGATCAGATGGCAGCCGTGCGCAAGCATGTAGTAGCGCCGCAGGTCGGCTTTCGGATTGGCCGAGGGCTTTTTCGCATTGGCGCTGGTGACGATCAGGGGCTGGACCGCATCGGTCATCGGATAGCGGTGCGTGCTGTCGCAATACCAGGCTTTCAGAGCGACCATCTCGCCCATTTCATCGCGGATGAAGGATTTGGCAGCCTGGAGCCCCGCGTCGAAACGCTTCATGTGCCCGACCTGAAACACCTTTCCCGACGTCTCGACAGCGGCCTTCAGTTCAAGGCATTCCTCAATGGTGACACCGACGGGTTTCTCGCACAGGACATGCTTGCCCGCCTGAAGAGCGCGAATGGAGGCCGGGACGTGAAACGCATCGGCGGTGGCGATGATCACGGCATCGAGGTCGGGATCGGCCAGCATCCTGTCGTAGTCGTCATAGGTTTTTTCCGCTCCGTGGGTGATTGCCATACGTTCGCGGAGATCCTCGGCAACGTCGCAAATCGCATAGAGGTCGGCATTGGCCGCCTTGGTGCAGCTCTCGAAGTGCGCGGCCTGGGCAATCTGGCCCGCTCCCAATACGCCGATGCGGAGACGTCGTTCCTGTTTTGCTGGCATCGATGAGCCCTTCTTTCGCTCGTCACTTCAGAGCGCCATATGCGTTTGAGGATGGAAAAAGTGTAGTTTCGCCGGGTCGATTGCCAGATCGATCGATTGACCTGTCTCGACCGCACTGACCGCTTCGAACCGCGCGACGGCGTTGGCGGCCCCGCTCAGGTCTTCGACGGCATCGGGATCGCCCGAGTCGATCCGGACCGCGTCGATCTTCAAATGCACGATCAGCTCGGAGCCGAGCTCCTCGATCGACTTCACGACCACCGGGATCGTCGGATACGAAGCACCGGACGGCAACCGGCTGTCATAGAGATCCTCAGGCCTGACTCCAAAGATCACGGAATTTCCCTCGAAGGCGGAAAGACCGGGCGCGCGTTCGAAGGCGCCGTCGGTCAAGGGAATGGAGAAGCCCGGCAGATGAATTCGCCGGCCTTCCAGACGCCCCTCGAACAGGTTCATCGATGGCGAGCCGATAAAACCGGCGACAAAGGCGTTGACCGGGCGGTGATACAAAGCCTTGGGCGTATCCACCTGCTGAAGCACGCCGCCCTTCAGCACCGCGACCCGATCGCCCATGGTCAGCGCTTCGGTCTGGTCATGCGTCACGTAGATCGTCGTCACGCCCAGCTGTCGCTGCAGGCTGGCGATCTCCGCCCGCATCTGCACGCGCAGCTTCGCATCGAGGTTCGAGAGCGGTTCGTCCATGAGGAATGCCGCCGGCTCGCGGACCATGGCGCGGCCCATCGCAACACGCTGGCGCTGGCCGCCGGAAAGCTGTGCGGGCTTGTTGCCCAACAAGGCTTCCAGCTGCAGGATCTTGGCGATCTCATGCACGCGCTTGGTGCGTTCGGCCTTGCTCTTTCCGGCCAGCTTCATCGAGAAAGCGATGTTGTCGAACACGGTCATGTGCGGGTAAAGCGCATAGCTTTGAAAGACCATGGCAATGTCCCGGTCCTTGGGCGCGAGATCCACCACGTCCTGGCCGCCGATGCTCAGGGTTCCGCTGCTGATTTCCTCGAGCCCGGCAATCATGCGCAGCGCAGTCGATTTTCCGCATCCGGACGGACCGACCAGGATCAGAAACTCGCCGTCATGGATCGTCAGGCTCAGATCCTTGATCGCATGGTAGCTGTTGCCATAGGTCTTGCAGATTTTGTCCAGTACAACCACGGCCACGTCTCGTCCTCCCGTACCAGTCGGATCACATCTTCAGACGGCGCTCCCCGCCGTCTCCGATCCTTTCGACAAGAAGGCTCAGGACTGCGCCTCAAAGTCAACAAAAGAATCGAGGTATGACTCGCCAGAAAGTGCCGATAATTCGGTATATATATCTGAAAAATATATCTATTTATGATGTTTAGTTGCGAGATTTTATTTTTTATCGCGCGTAATTTTTATGGCCGTGCTGCAGGTGTTGAGATCTCGCCGTGCGATCAATTATCCACCAGAGAGGTTTCACTCGACCGATCGGCCAGCGTCGACATCAGGCACCCCGCGCTCATTCCCGGCATTGGGGCAAAGCGAGCGGCACCGGCGCATTCTCCGCCGCCATCCATGCCAGGCATGTCCGGTTGTCCGGCAGGCCCCGGCGCCCTCCCCGTGCGGTCACGGAAATGGCGGCAGCCGCCGTAGCATAGGCAACGCAATCCAGCGGGCTTTTCCCTTCCGCGAGGGCAAGAGCGTAGGCCCCGTGAAAACAGTCCCCGGCGCCTGTGGTATCGACCGCTTGTACTGGATAAGCCGGCACATGCCACCGGACGGCATCGCCACTCTGGCGGAGGTAGGTCCCCCGTTCGCCATCAGTGAGGACAACAGCGGACCGATCCGCAGACCAGAGCTTGTCCAGGATCATCGTCGGATCACGCTTGCCGGTATATTCCTGCCCGAAGGCGAGCGGCAGCACCAGATGGTCAGCGAAAGCCAATATCCGATCCGTCGTGGCACCGACCGTCCATTCGATATCGGCAATCACGGCTAGGCCCAAGGCACGTGCGCGGGCCACGACGCTTTCCGAGTGCGTGGCATAACCGTCGATCAGCAGCACCGGGGCCTGCAGCAGAACATCGTCGGGCAGCGCATCCGACGTGCCGTGCAGCACATCGTCGTCATAGGCAATGAACCGGTCGCCGTCGGGACCGACCGTGATCACGGAGCGGATCGGAGCGGCATCCGCATGGCGGGGAGCCAGCGATATGTCGACGCCGTCACGCTCGAGTTCGCTGCCGGCCACATCAGTCGCGGGCTCATCGCCGAGCCAGCCGATGAAGCCGGCGCGCCCGCCCAGCCGGGCGACGGCAACAAGGGCCGTCGCCACGTTGCCGCCATGGTCGGTGGCGCGTTTCGTCACCTTCCCCTTGCCGGCCGTCAGCCCCCGATCGACATAGATGATGTCATCGATTGCCAGGGCGCCGAAGCCCAGAACCTGGAAAGGGCGCGACACGCCTCAAGCACCGGCCGCCGCCAGCGCGTCCTCTGGCGCCATCCCCTTATGAATGACGAGCTTGAAGGCGCGCGCGGCCATGGTCGTATCGCCATGACCCCAAAGGTTGCGACCGACAACCGCGCCTTTGGCGCCAGCGCGCAACGCTTCGGAAGTCTGGACGAGCGCTCCGAGCAGCGTATCGGTCTTCGGGCCGCCGGCGATCACCACCGGAATCGGGCAGGTCGCAACGGTCTCCCTGAAGGACTCGAAATCGCCGGTATAGCCGACCTTGATCACGTCGACGCCGGCCTCGAAGCCGATGCGCACCGCATAGGCAATCTCATCCGGCGTGAACACGATCTTGCCGCCGTCGGAGAAATCACGGGGATAGACATGGGCGACGACCGGCATCTCGAAACGGGCGGCGGCGTTGACCGTATCGGTGAGCCAGCGGATATACTCTCCTTCGGTGGCGCCGCGCACGGGAATGGCGACCGCCAGAGCGTCCGCACCATAGCGCACGGCATCCTCCGGGGTGGCAATGAGCTGGCGAATGCGGTCGTCGGCGGTGAAGCAACCGCCCTGAATGACGAGCGCTGCCTTTCCGGCATATTCCGACCAGAGGTGACGCGCCGCACCAGGCTGGATGCTGATGTAGTCCGGCCCCCCCGCCATGACGCGCCGGAGCGCGCCCGGCAGGTCGGCAAGCCCGCCCTCACGCACATTGCCATAACCGACAAAATGATCGACGGCGCCTCCGAACAAATGACCCGAGGGGTTCGAGAACAGGCGTGCGAGGCGGACTTTGGTTCCGAGACCCATGGCGAGACTTCCCTTTGTGATGGCTGGTTTTTCAATTGTTGGAGAACCTAACTCGAAAACAAACAAACATTCAATATTTCGATTTCTTTCGTTTTTACGTGGCGAGGGAATTTTTGACGTGCATTTTCGTCGTTCAACGGCTAGTTTTGCAGCAGAAGCCGTGAGCTGAGAGCTCATGCTTTCGTTTTTCAAAAGTCAGATAGTCGCAAAAAGCGACAGTCGGGATCACATATGCTTGCAGAACAGAGGCGGCAGCAGATCATGCTGGAACTTCAGCGGGTGGGTCAGGCACGCACCCGCCAGCTGGCTGAATTCTTCGAGGTCTCGGAAGTGACGATCCGCTCCGATCTCGAAATCATGGACGCGAAGAAGCAGCTGATCAAAACGCATGGCGGCGCGATCGCCCTGCCGTCCGACTCGCCGGCGGCGGCCTTCGAGGAACGCATGCAGCGCAATTTCGATGCGAAACGGCGTATCGCCCAGATGGCTGCGCGGCAGATCATCGACAACCAGTCGATCGTCTTCGACAGCGGCTCGACGCTGCTGCAGGTTGCCATGCAGATGCCGCCGGTCAACAACGTCGTGGTTGCGACGACGGCGATGAACATCGCACAACATCTGATGTACCGGCCAGGGCTCGACGTGCACATGATCGGCGGCCGCGTGTTTCCGAGCACCGTGAGCACGATCGTTTCGGACTCCGACAAGGCGGTCGGTGGCCTCGTCGCCCACCAGGCCTTTGTCGGCGCCCACGCGATCGATCAGGCCTTCGATGTCGTCGACGTCTCCGAGGACATCGCCCGGACCAAGCGCAACCTGGTTCGCATGGCCCGGCGTGTCGTCCTCGTGGCGGATTCGAGCAAATTCGACATCGGCGCCTCCTCGAAAGCCTTCTCGCTGTCGCGTGTCGATCTGATCATCACCGACAGCAACATGCCGCACAGCATCCGCCACCGGCTGGACAAGCTCGGCGTGGAGGTCCGCTACGCGTGACCTGCCGTCCACCTCTTCGCTGCGTAAGAACGCCAGCAGAGACTTGGGCTCCGATCGACGGTTCAGGCCGACAGCGGGGAAAACGAGGCCGGCTAAAATCCGAGACGTCGAAGCGTCTCGCGGTTCACGCGAACCGCCGCGGCGGGATCGGTTCCGGCGTGGTCCGATTCTTCCTCGACCACGATCCAGCCGGTAAACTTCGGCGCATCCCGAACGGCCGAAATCACGGCAGGCACGTCGCAGACGCCGTCGCCCAGCATCGCCCAGACGCCACCGGCGTCGACATCCTTCAGATGCACGTAGCGGATACGCTCCCAATAGGCCGCCAGCGTATCGCCGATCTGCTGGCCGCCACGCAGGATATGGCCGGTATCAGGCACCCAGCCCGCGCGCGAATCCAAGAGAGCAAACAGGCGGTCATAGTCCTCGCGGGTGAAGAGGAGCGTGTTGTGGTGCGAGGAAGGATGGACGGCAACGGCGACACCGGCCGACTGCCCAATCTCGGTCGCACGATTGTAGCACTCGGCCGCAATGGCGAACTTCTCATCGCGCGGGCCATCCGAAACGACCGTCGCCGATCCCATCGAGACCATCGCACCGGGAAAGTTCGCCGCGAAATCGACCCATCGCCGCGCCGTGTCGAGATCGGAGGCAATCTTTTCCGCCACCGTGAAGCCGCTGGCGGAGCCGAAGGCAAAGGAAACCAGCGTCAAACCGGCGTCTGTCAGAGTACGGGCAAAATCGGCAGGATTGAGCGCGTAGTGACCGATCATCGTGTCGGTGATTTCGATGCCGGTATATCCGCCATCGGCGACGGCGCGCACCAGATCGTCCGGGCCGCCGCTCCAGCCTGCGCCGAGCATCTCCCAGGTGAATGTCTGGCAGCCGATCTGCAGCTCAGCATTTTTCATATCTTGGTCCTGACCTATTTATTGATAACAGCCGATACCGAAGTCCTCGGGCCATTTCGCCTCGCCGGCCGAAAGCCCTTCCGCAGGGAGTGCGGATCGAAAACCGGAAGGGCGGCTCTTCTTCGGAGATTGCGACCCCAGTGTCTTGTCATTACGTACGGTCAAATGTTACCGTGCGTCAATATAATTTATTCCCTGCGCTTAAAACGTAACGCACCCTCAACTCTCCGCAGCCGCAACGGCAAAATCAGGTTCCTCGATGACACAGACCAATGGCATGAAACTCAGGATCGGCGTTGTGGGATGCGGCAACATTTCGCTCGCCTATATGCGCAACGCGCCGCTGTTCCGCGGCGTCGAAATCATTGCCTGTGCAGATCTTAACGCCGACGCCGGCAAGCGCCGCGCGGCGGAATTCAATCTGCGCGCGGCCGACGTCGATAGCCTCATTGACGACAAGGACATCGACCTCATCCTCAATCTGACGATCCCGGCTGCGCATTTCGACGTTTCGATGCGGGCGCTGTCGGCAGGCAAGCATGTCTTCACCGAGAAGCCGCTCGGCGTCACGGCCGCGGAAGGACGCCGGCTGGTGGATGCGGCCGCCACCAAGGGCCTTATGCTCGGCTCGGCGCCGGACACGTTCCTGGGGGCAGCCGGACGCCATGCCCGGCGGCAGATGGAAGCCGGCGCCATCGGCAAGCCGGTGACGGGAACGGCCTTCATGATGGGGCGCGGCATGGAGCACTGGCATCCCGATCCCAGCTTTTACTACCAGGCCGGCGCCGGCCCGGTCATGGATATGGGGCCTTACTATCTGACGATGATGGTCAATCTCATGGGGCCGATCCGCCGTGTGCAGGCGGTCGCCACAAGCGGGCAGGAAGAACGGCTCATCACCGCCGAGGGGCCGAAACAGGGCACCACGTTCAAGGTCGGCACGCCGACCAGCGTGCTGTCGCTGCTGGAATTCGATTGCGGCGCCACCGTCACCTTCGGCACCTCCTGGGACGTCTTCCGCCACTCCAACCACCCGATCGAGCTCCACGGTACCGAAGGCTCGCTGCGCCTGCCCGACCCCGACAATTTCGGCGGCTCCGTCGCGCTCTCCAGCCGTGGCGCTCCCTGGCAGGAAACGGATACATCAGGCGAACTCTTCGGGGCCGTCAACTGGCCGATCGCCGCGCCTGATCGCGCCAACTACCGCATGCTTGGCCTTGCCGATCTCGCGCGCGCAATCATCGAAGGCCGCACGCCACGCGCTTCGGGCGATCTCGCCCTGCATGTGCTCGAAGTCATGGAAGCGATCCTGCGTGCGGGTGAAACCGGCGTCGCGCAGACCATTGCGGGTATCGTCGCGCAGCCGAAAGAATTGCGGGAAGACGAAGCAAGGAGCTTGCTCGCATGACGCAACTGGACGAATCCGCCAAACGCGCCCTGGCATGGCCTGGCGATCCGGAAACGGCGGTGGAAAGCTGCACTCCGGCGCAGGCGCGGCAGCAATATCTGGACAGTTTCGCAGGCATCCAGTGGCCACTCGAAGAGGTGGCAGAGATGTTGGAAAGACGTGTGGGCGCCATCAGGGTGAAGATATGGCGCGGCCAAGCAGCGCCGCGCCAAGGGGCGCCGGCCCTGCTTTATCTCCATGGTGGCGGCTTTGTGATCGGCGCGCCGGAAACCCATGAGGATATCTGCCGGACGCTTGCCAATATGGCAGGCGCCGTCGTGGTTTCACCCGATTATCGCCTGGCACCGGAACATCCGTTTCCGGCCGCGATCGACGATTGCGCTGCCACACTTGTTTGGATGACGGAGCAGGCCGATGCACTCGGTATTGATCCCTCGCGCATTATCGTCGGCGGCGATAGCGCCGGCGGCAATCTGGCCGCCGTCGTTGCCCTCCTGGCGCGGGACGGACAGGTGCCGGCCGTCATCGGCCAGGTGCTGATCTATCCGGTGACCGACCAGTTGCAGGCCGCAGACAGCTACTCACGTTACGCAGAGGGTTTCGGCCTGACGGCAGCGGCGATGAAATGGTTCCGGGACCACTATCTGCCGGAAGCCGCGAGCAGGTCGGACTGGCGGGCTTCGCCGCTCAGCGCGATGTCGTTGGCCGGTGTGGCGCCGGCCTTCGTGATCCTTGCCGGACACGACGTGCTGGTCGACGAAGGGGCAGGCTATGCCGAGCGGCTCAGCCGGGAAGCGCAGGCCACAAGCCGGACCTGGCCCGGACAGATCCATGGCTTCGTATCGAAGAGACGGGCCATTCCGGAGGCGCAAGAGGCGCTTGAGGCCATTGCAATGGCGTGGCGCACCATGGACCCCGCGCTTACCCGCTGAGGCCGTAACCCTCGCCGGATCTCAAGCCGACCGGATCTCAAGCCGAGTCGCGCATGACAAGCGTTGCCTCAAGGATCACCTTGTTCGTGGCGGGGGTCGTTCCGTCATCCTCGCTCTCGATATGCGCGAGCAAAAGCTCCACGGATTTCGCGGCGATCTCGGATGCGTTCTGGGCCATCGTCGTCAGCGACGGGCAGGTATATCGGCTCAGCGGGTGGTCGTCGTGCCCGGCGATGCGCACGTCGCAAGCCTCGTTCCGGCCGATTTTCAGTCCCGAGGCGAATGCCGCCGCCATCGCGCCGAAGGCGAACCGGTCGTTGGCGCAGAGGAGCGTTTTGCCGGGAAGTCCGCCATTCGCAAGCATCCTCTGCATCTGCTCGTATCCGAGACGCTCGAACTCCCAGGAAGGCGGCGCGTCGCAATCGATGACGAGCGGGGAATGCCCTTCCCTCGCCATGGTCGCGCGATAGCCCGCCTGCCGCTCGCCGGCATTTTCGGTCATATGCGGAATTTCCAGGAAGATCGGCGGCTCACCGGATCGGCAGAGATATTGCACAATGGCTGCCATGCTTTGCGCGTTGTCGTTGCCGACATAGGGAAGGTCACCGCTGGCAGGATTGTCGAAGCAAACGACGGGGATTGCATCCCTTAGTCTTTCCAGCGCGGAACGCCGCGAACCGGCGCCCAGCGGCGCCACGATCGCACCCGCGACCTTCAGCGAGAGCAAGGTCCGCACGGCCTCCGCCTCCAGCTCGGGCCGCGTGTGCGAGGAGATCTGGACAGGCCAGAATCCCCTTTCGCGCAACTCCAGCTCGATCAGCGACACGACCTGCACATAAAAGGGATCCGACATGGTCGGGACCAGAATCCCGATATTCCTGGTCCGCTTGCGATTGAGATGCCGCGCGAAAAGATTCGGCTCGAAGTTCGACTTCTTGAGAGCCGCCTCGATACGCTTGCGGGTCACTTCCTTGATCTGCGAGGGATCATCGAAATATTTCGACAGCGTCGGACGCGATACGCCGGAGGCGGCCGCAAAATCGTCCATCGATTTATAACTTTTCTTGGCCATTCAGTTCCTTAATCGGCGGCGCGACGGTGCGCTGAATCGAAAATGATGTCGCATCACACGCATTCGGCAATTTGTACAGGGTGGTCTTCGTTTTCCGGAATCGGGGAAAATCAACGGGCAGGCCGGCATGACTTTTCGCTGCGGACCCGGCTCTCTTTCGAAAAACGAAATATTCTCCTCTCTTGCGACGTCAGGTGCTCGCGCCGCATGGTTGCAAAAACGCTTGTTTCAGGCCCCGAATTCGAAAATTTGCGGTGAGGACGGCGGGCGTCTCCGCTTTTCGTTTTGTTGGGCAGACTTTCATTTGTTTACGAAAGTAAAGAAAAAAAGCGTCACAAGCAACACAAATGCTCCGAAAAAATTCGGACGATAGCGAATAATTTTGTTATTATATTTCAATTAGTTGTGTGCGAACTCGCCATGAATACGGGCCTCCCATCTTTTCTCGATCGCAGTTCTTCATTGACAGATAGGCGCCTTAGGGAACCTACTTTGCCTACGATCTTGAGGAGGATCGATTAACTGAAAATCTATGGGAGGCACACATGAATATCAGAAAATTCAGCGTGACGATGCGGGCTGCCGTGGCGGTATGGGCGCTCTGCGCCACATCGGCGTTTGCCGACACCACCATCGAATTCATACAATGGTGGGAACCCGAAATGCCGTCCGGGGCGCTGCGCGGCATCATGAACGATTTCGAGGCCGCCAACCCCGGCATCAAGGTGACGCTGGTCAGCGGCCCCTATGCCACGACGCGTGACCAGATCGTCGTCGGCGCCGCCTCCGGAACGCTGAGCGACGTGGTGGGCCTGGATGGCGCCTGGGTAAACGGGCTGGCCAAGCAGGGCGCAATCGCCTCCATGGACGAACTGATGGACAAGGCGAAGTACGACAAGAGCCAGATCACCGATATCGTCAAGGTCGATGGCAAGAGCGTGATGTTCCCGCTCGCTTCCTTCGTCTATCCCGTCTTCGTCAACCTCGATATCGCCAAGGCATCCGGCGTCGACAAGTTGCCGACCACACGCACGGAATTCGCTGAAGCCGCGAAGAAGATGACCGATGCGCCGAAGAACCAGTATGGCTGGGTCCTGCCGCTGTCGCTGCAGTCGCCGAGCGGAATCCAGAACGACGTCATGTCCTGGGTCTGGGCCTCGGGCGCCTCGATGCTGAAGGACGGCAAGCCGGATCTCGAAAATGACGCTGTCGTCGGCACGCTCGATTATATCGCGTCCCTCAACAAGGAAGGCGTTATTTCGCCCGGCATTTTCGCCAAGAAGGAACAGGACAAGGTCGAGGAATTCGTCAACGGCCGCGTCGGCATGATGGTCGACTCGCTCGCCCACGTGAACCTCATCCGCGAGCGCAATCCGAAGCTCAACTTCGGCATCTCCGCCTTGCCGGCCACTGACGGCTACACCGGCAAGCGCGGCATGCCTTATGCCTCCTGGGGTATCGGTATCAGCGAAGGCAGCCAGCACAAGGAAGAAGCCTGGAAGCTTGTGGAATATCTGATGAGCCCAGACGTCAACGGCCGTCTGGTTTCGATTGCCAACGCCTTCCCCGGCAATGTCCACGCCAAGCCGGATTTTGTGGCATCGGACCCGATCTTCGCCGAAGCTTTCAAAATCTTCCAGAGCGGCTATCCTGCCAATGAATTCGTCGGTCTTCCGGTTGCCGAAGAGCTGATGCGCGACATGAACGTCGAAGTTCAGAAGATGTTCGACGGCGGGCAGTCGGCCAAGGACGCGGCTTCCAATACCCAGAAGGCCTGGCTCGCGAAGTTCTAAAGCACGTCGCTTTCACGAATCACCGGCAGCGCCAGATTGCGCTGCCGGTGCAAGTCGTCAAATCTCGGCAGAATGGGAACTCACAGCTCATGAATCATTCCGCTCCGGCTCTGGTCGCTGCGCACGCCAAAGCGCCAAGAAAAGGATGGCTTCGTTACAGCACCTTGAGGAAGCTGGTGCCGTATTTCTACGTGTCGCCCGCCACTCTGCTGCTTGTTCTGCTGATGCTGTTCCCGATGGTGATGGTCTTCAAATATTCGCTGATGGACGGCGCCATCATGAAAAAGGATGCGGCGTTCGCAGGCGTCCAGAACTACCTGACCATCTTCGAGAATCCGGTCTTCTGGCAGTCGGTCGCCCAGACGCTTTATTTTACCATCATGAGCGTCGTCTTCCATTTCATCATCGGCCTGGCCTTCGCGCTGCTGTTGAACACCAACCGCGTCGATCCGCTCATTCGCAGCATCCTGCGCGTGCTCTTCATCCTGCCCTGGCTGTTCACCGCCGTCATCATCGCCATCATCTGGCGCCTGCTGCTCGATCCGAACGGCGTCGTCAACAGCGTGCTGATGGCGCTCCATATCATCAACTTCAAGGTCGAGTGGTTCTCTTCGACGCGCACCGCCATTCATGCATTGACCTTCGCAAACATCTGGGCGGGTTACCCGCTCTACATGGTCAGCCTGCTCGCCGGCCTCCAGGGCATTTCGAAGGAGCTTTACGAGGCAGCCGGTATCGACGGTGCCAACGAACTCGAAAAATTCTGGTACATCACCATTCCGCAATTGATGCCGATCATCATCAGCATCGCGCTTCTCGACTTCATCTGGACGATGCAGGTTTTTCCACTCGTATGGATGACGACGGGCGGCGGTCCGATCTATTCGACGGAAGTGCTCTCGACTTTCACCTACAAGCTCGCCTTCTCCCAGTATGAGTTTTCCCTGGCTTCGGCGAGCGCGATGATCATCCTCATCATTTCGATGAGCGTCACCTACTTCTACATCAAACACCAGCAGCGCAGGTGACCGCCATGGCAAAGCGTTCCTTCAAAAGCTCGGCATTGCCGACCATCCTGACCTATCTCGGCCTGGCGATCGGCCTGGTCTTTTCGACCTTCCCGATCGTCTGGATGTTTTTCAGTTCGCTGAAATCGAATACGGAAATCTTCGCCCTTCCGCCGCGGCTGCTGCCGGATGACTTTACGGTGGCCGCCTATCTGACGATCTTCAACGATCCGGTGAAAGTGCGCTTCTTCATCAACAGCTACTTCGTCGCCGGCGTCGTCACCTGCCTGACCCTGGTTATCGCCATCCTGACCGCCTACGGATTCAGCCGCTATCAGTTCCGCTTCAAGAACACTTTGAACATCTTCATCATCAGCACCCAGACCGTTCCGCCGATCACCCTTCTCATCCCCTATTTCGGCATGGTGGTCGCCTTCAGGATCTTCGATACCTATCTGGCGCTGATCCTGACCTACATGGTCTTCACGCTGCCTTATGCCATCCTGCTAATGACAGGCTATCTCAATACCTTGCCGAAAGAGCTGGACGAGGCCGTCCTTGTCGACGGCGGCTCGAGCTGGACGGCGCTCTGGCGCGTCATCGTTCCGGTCTCCATCCCCGGGATCGTCGCCACGGCGGTCTACACGTTTCTGCTGGCCTGGAACGAATTCCTCTTCGCGCTAACGCTGACGAAATCGATGGATCTCAGAACCGTTCCGATCGGTATCCAGCTTCTGATGGGCCAGCACGCCTTCGAATGGAACGAGATGATGGCGATGAGCGTGCTTGGTTCCCTGCCCCTTCTGGTACTCTACCTGGTTGCCCAACGCTATTTCCTGGCAGGCATGACCGCCGGCTCGGTCAAAAGCTGACGGCTGGTGGCCACGGCTGCGCAGTATGATTTCGCGGAATTATTTCTCTAGAGCCGTCACCCCGCCATGACACGAAGTCGATCGTCGTTCATTCACCTGCGGCTGCTGCTTGCAAGATCGTTCTCGCAATATCAGCAAAACCAAGGCCGGCGGGCTGCAACGAGACCCACTTCGGTGCGTACTGCAATTGCGGAAGGACGGGAATGATATTGTTGACGCCGAAGGAGTTGCGGATAAAGCCGAACATCGGGGCATCGTTTCGAGAGTCGCCGACGAAGGCGGTAACGGCGGGAGTTTCAGCCGGGTCGATACCGAATATCTCGGTTAAGATGCGTTCGCTCATCGACCGCTTGTCGTAATTGCCGATCCACGTGTTGATGTGAATGGAGCTGATCGCAACCGTTCCGCCAATGGCTTTTATGCTGGACGCGAGATCCTCGACCTCATGCGGGTCGTAACCCTGGATATCGATCGCGACGTCCGCCAGCCGGAAGACCTGATCGTGGGCAATTCTGAACGTCTTGCCCCTTCGCGAAACCAGCTCTTTCACTGACTGGAGATGCAGGCGTTGGCGCTCAGCCTGCAGGGTGGCATCTTCCCAATAGTCGAAGACGACTGCGCCGTCCCTACGGGTGACACAATATGCGCCGCTTTCGCCGACGACCGCGGCCACCGGCCAGGCACGAACGATGTGTTCGCACCAACCGGCGGAGCCGCCCGTAACCGGCACGACGGCAATGCCTGCCCGGCTGAGATCCCAGAGAGCTTGGTAGGTTTGCGGAAGTAGCTTGCCTTCGGTGGTCAGGGTATCGTCGATGTCGGTGAACAGGTAGCGCACGTCCCGTAACTCACGAGCTGATGGCGCAAGGTCTACATAGCTCATGCCATATCCTCGCTGCATGTCACCACGTCCAAGCCGCTCTCGGAGAGGGCATTGGTGGCGGCCGCTTCGCCAGGCAGCCGATCCGTATAAAAGCGGGTGAGTTTGCTGAATGGCGCCACACGCACGGAAGCGTTTCGCGTCCACTTGCTGACGTCTGCAGCCAGAATCTGCGTTTGTGAATTCTCAAGGAGGGCATTGGTGATTTGGGCTTCGCTATAGCTGAAATCCATCAGACCGTTGAGCGGGCTTAGAGCGCCTGCGCCGACGACGGCGTAAGTCGCATAGAATTTTTCGACGAACCTGATCACATCCGTGCCCACCACGTCGCGATCGTCGTGACGCAAAAGGCCGCCCGTCAAATGCACCTCGACACTCGGTGCATCGCAAAGGCTCAAGGCGACGTGGATGTTGTTGGTAATCACCGTCAGGCCCTGGTGATCACGCAGCGCCTCGGCAACGAACCGAACCGTGCTGCCGATCCCGAGGAACACTGTCGCGTCGCCCCCTATGTCGGCGGCGACGCGCTTGGCGATAAGCCGCTTGGCCCTTCGGTTGAGCTGGGCGCGAGCGTTGAGCGAGATGTTGCTGCCCTCGACCGGCAGGTCGACGCCACCGTGGAAGCGGCGCGCGTGCCCGAGATCGCACAATGCATTGATATCGCGACGGATCGTCTGCGTCGTCAGATCGTACCGACGTGCCAGTTCCTCGATGTACTGAACACCGTCCGTTTCGATCAGCGCAAGGATCTCACGTTGTCGGCTCGATATGATCCGCTGCCCCATCGCCGCTCCTTACGTGAGGTAGACACTGGGGTCGTCTGTTATCACCCCAGTCAAACCCACCTCCCAGAAAGACGCGAGCAGCTTGGGATCATTGCAAGTCCATGCCCGCACCGCGATGCCGCGACGCACGGCCTCCTCGAGAAACCCGATACTCAGAGCCTTGTAGTCGAGATGGATGGTCTTTGCGGGAATTGACCGAAGGATATCCAACCAATCCGCGGGCAGGTTGCTCCACAGCATGGCGAGCTCGTAGCTTGGATCGACTTCGTGCATTCCCTTCAGCGCAGCGGCATCAAAGCTCGAGATCATGATCTTGGTGTGCGCCGGCCGCCCCTTCAAATGTTCATCAACGACTTTGACCAACTGGTCGAGTGATTTGTGATGAGCATGCTGCTTGATCTCGACGTTGGCATTGAGACCGAGTTCGCCCAAGGCGGAAACGACACGGGCCAGCGTCGGCAGCGGTTCGCCTTTGAATTTTGGGCTGAACCACGAGCCAGCGTCGATTCTCGCGAGATCCGACGCGTTGAGGTTGGCCAGATTTCCCTTTGACGAGGAACAGCGGTCGATGGAAACGTCGTGGATCACGACCGGCGTACCGTCGGCAAGAAGTGCAACGTCGAGTTCGACCCATTCCGCGCCCTGGTCCGCGGCCGCTCGGAAGGCAGCAATCGTATTTTCAGGCGCGACGGCAGAGGCGCCTCGATGTGCCTGAACTTCACCGCGTCTCGGCCCGGATCGCGACTCTACGGTCGTCATCGTCTCATCTCTTTCGTCTTCTTCGAAGGTTGGATGGAGAAATAATAAACTGGAGTCAATCTGTGCGTTTTCCCGTATCGCTATTAAAAGGGTGCATCGCGTCAACACGTGCAAAGATGTCGATATTCGCATTCTCGGCAAAGTCCGGACGACCCGGTACGGTCAGGACAACCGTCTGCTGGCCCCCCCCCAATCGCACATGCAGATGGCTTTCTCCCCCGATTGGCTCGAGCAACTCGACGGTTGCGTTGAGACGGACGGAAGGCTCTGCCGGCCTGGCAACAAGTAACGCGTCCGGGCGGAGCCCGACCATGTCGGTACCGGCAGGCAATGCCAGGGTCCCAGCGCCGTCGGCCGCCCTGAGGACGTCGATCGGTACCAGATTCATCGGCGGCGAGCCGATGAAGCCTGCGACAAACAAGCTTGCCGGACGGTCGTAGACTGCCACTGGCGTTCCGACCTGTTCGACAAGTCCGCCGTTCATGACGACCAATCGGTCTGCGAGGGTCATCGCTTCAAGTTGGTCATGGGTGACGTAGATGCTGGTCGTCTTGAGACGCCGTTGCAGCCGACGAATTTCAACTCGCATCTGCACGCGCAATTTGGCATCGAGATTGGACAGCGGCTCATCGAACAGGAAGGCGGCCGGCTCGCGAACGATGGCGCGCCCCATCGCAACCCGCTGGCGCTGCCCGCCGGAGAGTTCGCGAGGTTTACGATCCAACATCGGTCCGATTTCGAGGATCTCGGCGGCTTCCGCCACACGACGGTTGATTTCGGCCCGTTCGGTGCCGCGATTTTTCAAACCATATTCGAGATTTCCGCGTACCGTCATATGCGGATAAAGCGCATAGTTTTGAAAGACCATGGCGATATCGCGATCGGCCGGCTCTGCCTTATTGACATTGCGGCCCGCAATCTCGACCTGGCCTTCGCTGATCGTTTCCAACCCGGCAATCATGCGAAGCAGGGTGGATTTGCCACAGCCCGAGGGGCCGACGAGGACGATGAGTTCGCCGTCTGCAACGGATAGGTTGATGCCTTTGACAGCTGGAACGGTACCATAATTCTTCTTGACGTCGATGATGTTGATCGTTGCCATTTCATTTCTCCGTTTCGACCAGGCCTTTGACAAAAAGGCGTTGCATGGCGACGATGACGAGGACGGGTGGCAGGGCGGCGAGAATGACCGCTGCCATCACGAGGTTCCAGCGGGGCTCGGCATCGGCAACCGCTGCCATGCGCTGGATTCCCATCACGACTGTGTAGAAGCTCTGGTCGGTCGTTATGATGAGCGGCCAGAGATACTGGTTCCAGCCGAGTACGAAGAGGATGATGAAGAGCGCCGCGATATTGGTGATCGACAACGGCAGCAGAATATCCCGGAAGAACTTCATCGGTCCCGCTCCATCGACGCGGGCGGCCTCCATCAGTTCGTCAGGGACGGTCAGAAAGAACTGACGAAACAGGAAGGTTGCCGTTGCCGAGGCGATCAGCGGGATGATGAGGCCGCTGTAATTGTTCAGCATTCCAAGATCGGCGACGACTTTGTAGGTCGGCACGATACGCACCTCGACCGGCAACATCAGGGTGATGAAGATCATCCAGAATGCCAGGGTCCGGAACGGAAACCGGAAATAGACGATGGCAAAGGCCGAAAGGATCGAGATGACGATCTTGCCGACGGCGACGCCAACCGCCATGATCAACGAGTTGATCATCATCGGCCCGATCGGCGGCGCCCCGGAGCTCGTCATCCCGGATGAGAGCATCGTCGAATAGTTCTCGATGATGTGGCCACCTGGTGTCAGCGGCACGACGCCTGACAAGAAGTCGTTTGGGCCATGGCTTGATGCAATGAAAGCCACGTAGACCGGAAACACCACGATCGTCACGCCAATGATGAGGACAAGGTGCGCCAGGAAATTTAGGAAGGGGCGATTCTCAACCATCCTTGGAATTCCTCAATATTGTACGCGGCGTTCGATAAAACGGAATTGGACGGCCGTCAGAGCGACGACGATCACCATGAGAATGACCGACTGTGCCGCCGACGAGCCCAAATTCAGCCCGATAAACCCGTCGAAATAGACTTTGTAGACAAGGATTTCCGTCGCGCGCGCCGGTCCGCCTTGGGTGGTTGCATGAACGATGCCGAAGGTGTCGAACATCGCGTAGACGATATTGATGACGATCAGATAGAAAGTCGTCGGTGAGATCAGCGGGAACACGATCGTCCAGAAACGCTTCATCGGACCGGCTCCGTCGATGGCCCCGGCTTCCTGAAGCGAGCGTGGGACGGATTGCAGCGCAGCCAAGAAGAACAAGAAATTATAGGAAATCTGCTTCCACGTCGCCGCGATCACGATCAGGACCATGGCATCGTCGGGATTGATCAGATGATTCCAATTGATTCCCATTGCCCGCAACATATAGGCGACGATGCCGATCGACGGATTGAACATGAACCACCAAAGAATGCCGGCGATCGCGGGGGCGACGGCATAGGGCCAAATGAGCAAGGTCGAATAGATTCGAGAGGTGCGCAACACGCGCATTGCCGCTGCAGCCAGGAGCAGCGCAATCGACGTTGATAGGACCGTCACGAGTATGGCGAAGATGAGCGTGTGGCCGAAGGCATTGATGTAGATCGGATCGGCAAAGAGCCGACGGTAGTTTTCAAACCAGACGAAGGTCGTTTTGAAACCGAAAGCGTCCTGACGCAGGAAAGATTGCCAGAATGCAGTTCCCGCAGGCCAAAGGAAAAATACCACGGTCACGAAAATTTGGGGAGCGATGAGCAGGTAAGGCAAAAGCTTGTTGGGAAATACGGTCCGTTTGGTTTGCATGGGCCCTCACACTGACGGATGGGAAACGGGGGCCGGTCTTTCACCAGCCCCCGTCACGGAGCCCATTAGTTGGCGGACTGGAAATCGCGAAGCTGTTCGTTGCCTCTTGCGACCACGGAATCAACTGCTTCCTTCGCCGTCTTCTTCCCGCCCAGCAAGGCCGCAAACTCATCGTCGATAATGCCACGCACCTGGACGTAGTTGCCGAAACGGATGCCCTTGGAATTGTCGGTGGGTGTCACCCGCGTCAGTTGCTTGATGCCGATATCTGCTCCGGGGTTCTTCTCGTAATAGCCCTGATCCTGGCCCAGCTTATAGGCAGCCTCCGTTATCGGCAGGTAGCCCGAGAACTGATGCCAATCGGCTTGGACTTCCGGCTTCTGCAGGTAGGTGAAGAACTTCGCGACACCTTTGTACTCCTCTTCCGGGCGACCTTTCAGTGTCCAGAGAGTGGCGCCGCCGATAATCGAGTTGAGCGGCTGCGGAATAACGTCGTCATAGTAGGGAAGCGGCGCAAAACCGACCTTGAAAGCCTTTGCGTTGTTGATGACCCCTGCCCGACCGGCGGACGAATTCATGTACATCGCGCATTCCTGAGAATAGAACATCGGAGGAGCGTTATCGCCGCCGCCAGGTCCTCCAAATTTGAAGAGCCCCTCGTCCTGCCACTTCTTCAGATTGCCCCAATGGCGGATCGTGAGATCATTGTTGAAGGTGAATTCTGCGTCCAAGCCGCCAAAACCGTTGGCCTTGGTAGAATACGGCTTATCGTGCAGGGCATTCAGGTTCTCAGTCTGGATCCAGGAGATCCAGGCGCTGGTGAAACCGCATTTAGCTGCGCCGGACTTCATGATCGTCCGCGAAAAGGCTTCAACGTCCGCCCATGTTTTCGGCGGCGTTTCCGGGTCAAGCCCTGCTTTCTTGAAGATATCCTTGTTGTAATACAGGATCGGCGTCGAGGAATTGAACGGCAAGGACAGAACGTTGCCGCTGGTGTCAGAGTAGTAACCGACGACCGGAGCAATGAATTTGCTCTGGTCCCAGGCCTCACCTTCGTCCTTCATCAACTGGTAAACGGGATAGACCGCACCCTGTGCTGCCATCATGGTGCCGGTACCAACTTCATAGACCTGTACGATTGCGGGCTGCTGGTTGGCGCGGAACGCAGCAATGGCGCCCGTCAGCGTCTCGTCATAGGTGCCCTTGAATACCGGAACGATCTCATAGTCAGATTGAGATGCGTTGAACCCCTTGGCGATCTGTTCAAGCTTCGCGCCATTCTCGCCGCCCATTGCGTGCCACCACTGGATCTTCGTGGCTGCCATTGCCGGAACGGATAACGATAGGCTGGTCAATCCTGCGGACAGGAAAAAAGCGATCTTGTTCATCCTCACTCCCACTTGTTGTCGGTCCGAAGCCTCCCGCTACGAACGTGAGCCCGATGGTAACAGGCGACGTTCACTTTGCAAGAATGAAATGTTCAAATGAACATTTGCGGCCGGCGATCACCTGCGGACTGGCGCAATGCTGGCGACAGCATCAGGTTCGAGGTGGGCGGTTCTCGGGCCGAGGATATGGGATTGAGGGCCGTGACCCGGCGGCATGGGCTTGGTCGCCTTTGGGTGGCAGCACAAGCGTGATCAAGTGAACACCTCCATGGCGTTCACCATTAACGACGTTGCTGCCTGGATTGTCACAACTCTTCCGGTGTGATCACTTTCATCGTCGCCACCGCCGGGCGCCAATCTTGAAGCACCTTGCAGACTTCGGCTCTGGTCGGCGCGCCGGTGCGACCGCCGAAGACCTGGCACTTGAGCGCCGCCGCCATAGACGACAGGCGCATCGTCTCTTCGATCGGCATGCCTTCCGCGATAGCCAACACGAAAGCGCCATGGAAGATATCCCCGGCTGCAAGCGTATCGACCGCTCTCACCTTTGGAGCGGCAAGATGGCAGACTTCGCCGGTTGCGTCATCGAACCAGAAGCAGCCATTTTCGCCAGCCGTGACGCTGATGAAGGCATGCACGAACTTTTGCTTCAGCAGGCCGACGACTGTCACCGGGTCGGCCGTTCCCGCAAGCCGCTCAGCGGCTGGTTGCGAGAACACGATATGGCTCGCCGCCGGCGCAAGCATCTCGACCACGCCATCGCCGGCAACGTCGCCATCGAGAATGGCCGGCTTGCCCGCCTCTCTCGCTGCCAACAGCGTCCGCAGCGCAAGCTTCGGCCAGCGGACGTCGACCAGCACCGCGTCGAAGGAGGAAATGTCCTGTTTTGTGACCGGCTTGACCGTCTCGTGCAGGCCAGCATCGTAGAAAGGCACGATCAAGCGTTCGCCCTGATCATCGACAAGGATCGTCGAGACGGCCGAGCGGGCGCCTGCCACACGCACCATACCGCTCGTGTCTATGCCGCTCTCGCCGAGGTCGGCAATGATGCGGTCGCCGGTGGCGTCATCGCCGACCGCGCCCCAAAGGCTGGCATGGCCGC
The DNA here is from genome assembly GCF_014197345.1 of Rhizobium sp. BK008. Lineage (NCBI taxonomy): Bacteria > Pseudomonadati > Pseudomonadota > Alphaproteobacteria > Hyphomicrobiales > Rhizobiaceae > Rhizobium > Rhizobium sp. BK008. The sequence goes on from NZ_JACIFK010000006.1 coordinate 146,929, forward strand.
CAAGCCGGGCAACGGCAAAGGCGGCGCTCGATGCCATGCCCTCGGCAATCTGCAGCATATCATAGGGCAGAAATTTGCCCTGGCCGGTCGGTAACGAGCGCACACGAAACAACGTATCCATAACCGCCGCGCCGACGCACAAAACGCGGCGCGCCTGACCGGGAGGCGGGTCGAAGGCAGAAGTCGTCAAAACCGTCGTCTCACCCGCTCACTTGACGGCTCCGGCCGTCAGGCCTGCCACGATCTGCCGTTGCGCAAACACCGTCAAGATCAGCACCGGCAAGGTGACGATCAATGCGGCTGCCGCGAGCGGACCCCAACTGACCTGTTCGAACGAGAGCATGTTGTAGACCGCGACCGGAAGCGTGCGCGTCTCGCGACTGGCGAGCACGATGCCGAAGACGAAATTGTTCCAGGAAAAAATGACCGACAGGATGAAGGCGACGACGATGCCCGGCCTTGCGATCGGCAAGGCGACCAGACGGAAAACCTGCCAGGGTGTCGCGCCGTCGATGCTTGCAGCCTCTTCCAGCTCCATCGGGGTCGTCTCGAAATAGCCGATCATGATCCACACGACGATCGGCACGGTGACCACGAGATGGATGATGATCTGCGGCAAGAGCGTGCCGAGCAGGTTCAGCCATTGGAACAGCAGGAAGAGCGGGATCAGGAAGGAAAGGCCCGGTGTCATGCGCGCGATCATGATGACCATCGCGGACTTCTCCGCCTTCAGCCGGGCGATGCCATATCCGGCGGGCACGCCGATCAGCAGCGCCAGAAGCGTGGCCGCACCCGTCACCAGCACCGAATTCCAGAGATAGAGGAAGAAATTGTTCTCCTCGAAGACTTTCAGATAGTTCGACCAGGCCAAGCGCTCCGGGATGAAGATCGGCGGATAGGCGCCGTTGTCGATTTCATACTTCAGCGACAGCGAGATCATCCAGAGGAAGAACAGGACGACCGGCGAGATCATCACCAGGGCGACGAACAGCAGTCCGATGCGATCGAGCGTCTTGCGCTTCATCAGCGTGCCTCCCCGTCGGACCAGTTCACGCGCTGCCTGAGCATCATAAGGACGAAAGAAAGCAGGACGATGAGGATGAAGAAGACAACCGCCATGGCCGAGCCATAGCCGATATCGTAATAGGCGAAAGCGGTGTTGTAGAGATAGATGTTGATCGTTTCCGACGCCGTGCCGGGGCCGCCTTGGGTCATGGCATAGATGATGTCGAAACTTTTCACTGCATCGATGCTGCGGATGATCACGGCGATCATCAGGAAAGGCGCGATCATCGGCAGCGTCAGATAACGGAATTTCTGCCAGACATTGGCGCCATCGATCTCCGCACTTTCATAAGGTTCGCGCGGAACCGCCGCCAGGCCGCCAAGCACGATCAGCATGATAAGCGGCGTCCATTGCCAGGTCTCGACCAGCACCAGCGACGGGATGACGCTGCTCTGATTGTAGATCCACTCCTGGGGACCGATGCCGATGAGGGAGAGGAGATAGTTGAGAACGCCGAGCTGCGGATGGAACATCATCGTCCAGACGAGTGCGATGGCGACGGGTGTGGCCATCATCGGCATCACGAATATGCCGCGGATGAGACCGCGCAGCGGAAATTGAGCATCGAAGATCAGCGCGGCGAGCGTTCCCAGAAAAAGGGGAACCACTACGGAGAGCGTCGTATAGAGCACCGTATGCCACAGCGACTCCCAAAAGCGCACGTCGCCGGCGAGGCGCACATAATTGTCCCACCCCGCAAAGACCTGCGCTTGGCCGAGCGTCCAGCTGTTGACGCTCATCCACACGGTAAACACCCATGGAAAGACGATCACGGCCGATATGACGATGAGCGCCGGGATGACGAAGGGCCAGTAGTTGGGAGCAAACCGATCCGGTTTGCTCCTTCCTTTCGACGCCTTGGCCGCTGTGGCCGTTTCGATGCTTGCCGAGGCCATTATCCCTCGCTTTTCGCCAGGACGGGTTCGAACTGTGCCGTCGCTGCCTTCAGTTCGGTTTCGGGATCAGCGCCGCCGATCATGTTGGTGAGACCGACGCCATAGATGTCGCGGAACTCGGTGACCGGAATGATGACCGGCAGCGCGAGCTGCGAGATCTTGCCCGAACCGACGACGGCATCAAGCCACGCGCCCGGCATCTTGACGCCTTCGCGAACCTTCGCATCCTCGAGGACGGACTGCCGGAAAGGAACGCCGGCGCCGGCCTGCAGCAGACGGGCGCCCATTTCATGCGAAATCGCCCATTGGCAGAAGAGGTAGGCTGCTTCCTTTTTCTGGCTTGCTGCGACGACGCCAAGGCCGTCGCCGAAGGTGCCTGCGGCCTGTGCCTTCGGGCCTTTCGGCATGATGCCGTAACCGACCTGGCCGACGACGCGCGACTTTTCCGGATTTTCGATCGGCGGTGCAAAACCGACGCCATCAAGCCACATGCCGATCTTGCCCTGCAGGAAGGCCGACTGCGCCTCCGCCCAGTTGAAGCCGGAGACGCCGGGAGGGGCGGTTTTGGTCATCAGTCTCTGGTAAAGCTTGGCCGCATCGATCGCTTCCGGCGATGTCGTGCGCAGCTTGCCGTCAGGGCCGAGCGGGCTCGAACCATAGCCGAGCAGCAGCGACGTCCAGACCGGCGTATTGGCGTTCTTCAGGCCGCGGGCGACGAAGCCGTAGGTGTTGGTCGAAGCGTCGGTCAGTGCCTCCGCAGCACTTGCCAGCTCTTCGAAGCTCGAGGGGTAAGCAAGCCCCTTCTTCTCGAACAGCGCCTTGTTCCAGTAGATGATCCAGTAATCGACTGAAAAGGGAAGAGAGCGCAGAACACCTCCGGCGTCCTTGGCGAAGGCGAGGCCGGCTTCGGCGAAATCGCCCTCCGTCAGGGACGGGTCGGTCAGCGAAGGGTCCTTGAGGAAACCGCTGATATCGGCAAGCCAGCCGCCCTTTTCGAACTGCCGCTTCTGGACATGGTAGCTCATATGCACGACGTCGAAACTCGGCTTGCCGGAGCTCAGCTCGATCGTCGTCTTCTGGCGCTGCTGCTGTTCGGGCGTCGCTTCGGCATTGACCTTGATGCCGGTGAGCGCCTCGAACTCGGACAGGTACTTCAGCAGTATTTCGCTGCGCGGGCTCTTGACCAGGTTGACTTCGAGCGTCGTGCCGGCAAAACGCTTCCAGTCGACGGCGGCCGATGCGAGCCGCATGCCGAGCATGCTGCTCGCCCCAAAAGCGGCTGTGCCCGCCAGAAAGCCGCGTCTCGTCGGATTCAAAAACGATGACATGTGATTCCTCCTCCTTATGCCGGCGATCTCCTCACCCCCGGCTGTTTATTTCCGATTATATCCTGAGCGCACGATCTCTTGCATGATTGATGTGTGCGACAAGGCTGTTGACGGCGTCCTCCGCCGATCGTCGTTCGATCGCCTCGAGCACTTTCAGGTGCTCGCCCATGACAGGTCCGACGTGACCTTCGATGCGAAAACGATCCTGACTGATCAGGCGCATCTTGATCGAGTTCACCCGATAGGCGTTCGAAATGATGGAATTTCCCAGGGCATCGATAAAGGCGTCGTGCATACCCCAATCGACGGCCTGCGCGTGCACTTCCAATTCGTGCGATGTATCGCCGCTTCGAATGGCATCGGCGATATCCCGATGCTGCTTCAAAAGCCCGGCGATCGTCTCGTCAGACGCAGAGCGGGTGAAAAGCGCGACGGCCTCCTTCTCCAGGAACACGCGCAGCTGGAAGGCCTCGCGAATGAGGTTGAGGTCGATATGAGCAATCTGCAAACCCCGCTGGGGGACCGTCTTGATCAGCCCTTCGGCTTCGAGCCTCGGGATGAGCTCACGGATGGCGCCGAGCGTCAGTCCCGTCAGCTCGACGAGACGGCGCTGGGAGACGAACTGGCCGGGACGCACGTCACGCGCAAGAAGATGGCGCGTGAAGCTCGCATACGCCTTTTCCCGCAGCGTTGGCTGCTCGTCCGTTTCGTCCATCGCCTCTTCCCGAAACATGTCTGACCTATGCCGCTTTCGACTGGAAAAGACGATCGAAAGCAAGAGCGAGCTGCGCCTGCCCTTCGGCGGATATTGAAGCGAGCGGCGGGCGCACCGCAAGCCAGATCTCTTCGGACGCCACGTGCGCCATCATGGCTTTCACGGCCGGGACAACAGGATACTTAAGCAGCTCGGCCACAAAACCCTCGATGCGGGGATCGTCCTTGCCTTCTTCGGCCATCAGCTTGACGTCGCGGGGCACAAAATTCGCCATGCCGGAGATCGCCCCCTGGCCGCCGAGCCGCACGCCCCTGGCAAGATGCCGTTCATCGCCCACCAGGATAATGAGATCGCCATGCGCCTTGAGCAGGCTTTCGGTATACGGCCAGTCGCCGGAAGAATCCTTGACGCCTGTCACGATATTGGGGAAGGCGGTCCGCAGCCGTCCGATCAGCGACACGGTCAGCGGGACCATGGTGAGCGAGGGAAGATTGTAGACGATGATGTCCCGCGCCTTGTCTCCCAGAATGGCGAAGACGGCCGAAAACCACTGGAAGACACCGTCGTCGCTGACATTCTTGAAATAGGACGGCGGGGCAAGAAGAATATTACGAACGCCCTGGGAAAGAGCATGATCTGCCTGGATCGCCGCATCCTCGGCGGCATCGACCAGCACACCGACGATGATGTTTTTTGCCGCGATCCCGGCATCAAGGAAAGACGCGAGGACGCGGTCACGTTCCCGGCTTCCGATGGAGGAGCCTTCACCCGTCGTTCCGAACAGGGTTACGCTGGAACATCCGGCAGCGAGGCTTCGCCTTGCCTGCACGATCATCGCATCGATCGCAATATCGCCATTGCTGTCAAACGGCGTGGCAAGGGCGACTGACAGGCCGAATTTCTGGGTCAAATATGCTTCCTCCCGATTGTTGAGATTAGATGTAGCAGACTGACATGTTAGTTGTAAAGAGATGATTGCAGGCGCGCCTCGTTACGCGTGCCACGTCACTTTTCGCAGAGCCGCCGGCCGCCGGAATATGGCTGATAGGTACAGTCGGACGGCCGGAAGGAGCGGTAACTGCGTGAGCAGGCGGCGATGTTACAGGACTGCGGTGCGCCTTGACCATCGTTTGCCGCTTCTGTCGATCGCACGCCATTCAGCGTAGGTTCGGCCGTCGCCTGGCGCATGAAATCCCGCCAAATATGCGCTGGCAGGGCGCCGCCCGTCACCCCCTTCATCGGCGCGTCATCATCATTGCCAACCCAGACACCGACGACAAGCGCTTCCGTGAAGCCGACGAACCAGGCGTCACGATTGTTCTGGCTCGTGCCGGTCTTGCCGGCCGCAAACGTGCCGGGGTCCGCTCCACGCCCAGTACCGCGCTCGACCACCAACTGCAGGAGGCCGAGGAGATCGGACTGGTAGGGCGAAAGATCGACGTTCGGCTTTGATTGTGAGCCAACTCGAAATGTCTTGGGCTGCCCTGCCGCTTGAAAGTCGATGATGCCCCAGGGCTTGACAGGTGCCCTACCGAGTTGGACGGACGCATAGGCGCTGGTGAGGTTAAGCAGATTTACTTCGGATGTCCCAAGCGCCAAAGACGGCGTGTTGGCGAGTGGTGCATCGATGCCGAGTTCACGCGCTGCGGCAATCACATTGTCTAAACCAACCTCTTCGGCAAGCGCCACTGAAGCGGCATTGAGCGATCGCGCGAACGCCTCGGCAAGCGTTACCCAACCGCGATAGTTGCCGCCGGAATTTTCTGGCGACCAGCCAGCGATGTCAATTGGCGCGTCCAGAACCTGGTCAGACAAGGTGAACCCGGCCTTCAATGCTGCGTAATAGACGAATAGCTTGAAGGTGGAACCCGGCTGGCGCATCGCTGTGACGGCGCGGTTGAACTGGCTTGCCTTATAGTCGCGCCCGCCAACCATCGCGACGACCGCGCCATCGGGCGTCATCGCAACCAACGCGGCCTGCGATGCTCCGACTGCCTTCCCTTCACCGTCCAAGGCTCCTTTCACGACCCTTTCGGCGATTTGCTGCAATTGCGGCACCATCGTGGTTCGCACCGACGTCGAACCTGGCGAGGAGCCGGCGATTTCGCTCGCTTGCGGCGAAATCCAGTCCGCAAACCAGCTTCCCGAGCGCGGTGTCGGCGTCGTTGGATGCAGCTTGGCAAAGCTCGCCTTGGCCTCCGCCGCCTCTGGCGCGGTGATTTTTTCATTGGTCGCCATCGCATCGAGAACGACCATGCTACGCTGCCGGGCGCCTTCGAAATTGTCGATGGGATTCCATTGACTTGGAGCCCGCAGCAACCCCGCCAGCATCGCCGATTCCGGCAAGTTAAGGGCGTCGATATCCTTGTTGAAATAGATCCGCGCGGCGGCAGGCATGCCTGTCGCGCCGGCGCCAAGATAGACGCTGTTGAGATAGCGCGTCAGGATTTCCCGCTTGCCGAGCTTCCACTCCAGCCAGACTGCGATCACAACCTCCTGTATCTTTCGCTTTATCGTTCGATCGCTGTCCAGGTATTGCAGCTTGATGAGTTGCTGGGTGATGGTGCTGCCCCCCTCCACCACCGAGCCAGCCTCCAAATTCCGGAGAAACGCCCTCCCGATCCCTCTCGGATCGACGCCGAAATGGTCCATGAACCGGCGGTCCTCAATCGAAAGGACGGCATCGATCAGATGGGACGGGAACTGGTCGTATTGCGTATATGGCCCTTGATAAGGTCCCTGCCTTACGAGCGGCGCACCGTCAGCGGTTTCCAGCACAACAATCGGCTTCAACGTTCCGTCACGAATCTCGCTCCAGGGCACGTCTTTTAGTGCCCACACCAGCACGCTGCCTATGAGGAGGCACACAAGCAAGGCCGAGCCCATAGCGAATTTCCACCAGTTCGCCAGAAGCCATCGGCGCCGGCGACTTTCGCGCGGCTTGCTATGCCAATGGCGAATGCCGCGCCCGGCTTTGATCGGAGCAGTCGTCATCCATTTGGTGAGAGCTGATGTGCTTCCCAGCCGCATCGACCTCGTCAGCCTCGTTCTCAAAAACAAAGCCATCGACTTGATCTTCGCCAGCACAGGACTTGCCTGCAAATCGTGACGCAGCGCACGTAACAGATTGCTCGCGGCCTGGCGAGTTTGGACGAAGGGTCGGTGAGGGAGTTGCGGACTGTCGGCCTGGGTGGTTCTCGGCGAATCCGAGGCGGTCACTTGCGTTGCCGAAACTGCTTGCTGATTGCCACCCGTGCTCGATTTGCCAACGCTTTCGCCTGAGGATTCGGGAGGATTGGGCATCGGTTACCGCCAAAAGGCCAACGTGGCGTGAACTTTATAGCCGAGCGATGCTGCGTGTTCTACCGCAAAAGGCCCCAATCACTCCGAGGCGTTTTGGCCGGAATAAACCCCTGATCGAACAGGCACCGTAGACTTTCAATGCGGCGCTTCGTCCAGAGCCGACCTGCTTCTGCCGCAGGCTTACGACCATCACTTGTCTATTTTTTTCAATGCGCTAAATTACAAGAATTAGTTGCATCAGTTTGTCCCCGCTCGATTGGGGCGGATGCTGCAGAAGCGATACCTTCGGATGCCAACATGATCTGGAACCATCGCATCACACGCATTGTTGTCGGCCTGCTGCTGCTGGCACTGGTGACTCTCGTTTCATTGCCGACGATTACCGGCTTTACGAGCCTTGATGGCACGGTCAATGCGCGGTTTGCGGTCGTTAATGCCCCAATCGATGGCACAATTGCGGAAGAATCCCTCAAGGTCGGCAGCCCGGTCAAAGCGGGACAATCCCTCGCAGAAATCAGAAATACGCGCGTTAATCGCGCAATCCTCGCGTCGCTCGAGGCAGATCACAACACGGCGCTCGACCGCGTCGCGGCACTGAAAAAGGAACGGGAGGAACTCTCCGCGCTTCGCGAGGAATTGTCTACCAGATTGGAAGTCTACAAGCAGACCACCATTGCCAATCTCGAACGCGAAGTCGAAATCCTGCGGAAGAAAGTCGAAGTGTCGCAAGCTCAGGATCTGGTCGCCCAGGTCGACTTGAGCCGCCGGATGCAGCTCGAGTCAAAAGGCATTCTCACGCAGAAGCTGGTTGAGGCCGCGCGTGCCGCGGGCGCTGCGACCGGCGGCGAAGTCGAAATCAGCAACCTGACTGTCGATCAATTGCAACAAAGGCTCAATGCGGTCCGCCAGGGTATCTTTGTCTTCGGCGACGGACAGAATGACGTGCCTTATTCGCGACAGCGCGAAGACGAGGTAGTCGTTCGCATCAACGACTTGAACTCGCGCATAGCGGAAAATGAAACACGAGCCACCGAAGTTCAAAAGCAGCTGGTCAAAGAGGCAAATCGCGTCAGCAGCCTTGAATCCGCAACCGCGATAGCGCCCTTTGACGGCGTTGTTTGGGCGAGGAGTATCGTCAGCGGTTCGAACGTTGTGCTGAATGACGAGTTGATGCGCCTCCTCGACTGTCGAGAGCTGTTTGTGGATATCCTTGTTCCCGAGGTCAATTATGACGAGATCTATCCGGGACTTGTCGCGCAGGTGCGTTTGTTCGGCCGCAGCGATGTCTTCAAGGGCACGGTCATTTCTGTCAGAGGCAGTTCGGCTTCGGTCGAGACCGATTCCTTTGCCGCCACTTTGCCGCCGTCGACCCAGCGCAATGCCCGCATTCGGGTTCGCCTTGATCCATCCTTCATGAACGACGACTTTGCCAACTCCTGCCAAGTGGGGCGCACAGTGCAGGTACGGTTTTCCAAGCATGGCATCGATGTGTCCAACTGGGTGAAAAGCCTGTGGTTCAGTATCTTGTAGCGCTGGTTCCGACCCTTCTCGTTTTGGCCTTCTTTTGCCTGGGGCCGTTCAATTGGTCGCGCCGCCACACCTGGACACGGGCGGTGACCTGCGCGTTTGTCGCAGCAGTCGCATTGCGATACATGTTCTGGCGCTTGACGGAGACAGTGCTTCCCTATCCCAACAACGGTGCGAGTTTCTACTGGGTTTGGATCCTCTTCGTCGTCGAGATTCTGGCGTGCGTCGAAGTCATCCTTTTTCTGGTATTGATGAGCCGCTACGTCGACCGGAGCGCGGAAGCGGACAGGCTGGCTCGTGGTTTCTTTGCGCGCGACAAGCGTGAGCTGCCGACTGTCGATGTTTTCATTCCAACCTATAACGAGCCACTCGACGTGCTCGAGCGAACCATCATCGGCGCCCGCTCGCTGGATTATCCTCCCGACAAATTGAATGTGTATGTGCTTGACGATCAACGCCGGGACTGGCTGAAGGCCTATTGCGAAGAAAAGAACGTCATCCACGTCATGCGCGGCGACAACAACCACGCCAAAGCGGGCAATATGAACAATGGGCTGAAGGTCAGCTCGGGCGAGTTTATTGCGGTCTTCGACGCCGATTTTGTTCCCTATCGACATTTCCTTCGCCGAACGCTGCCCTTCTTTTGCGACGAAAGCATCGGCATCGTCCAGACGCCTCAACATTTCTTCAACGCCGATCCGGTGCAATCAAACCTCGGCCTGGAGAATATCTGGCCGGACGAGCAGCGTTTGTTCTTCGACGAGATCGCGCCCAGCAGAGACGCCTGGGACGTCAGTTTCTGCTGCGGGTCATGCTCGATTGCCCGCCGCAAGTCCATTGACGCAATAGGAGGATTCCCGACGGAGTCGATCACAGAAGACCTGCTGACAACTCTTTCAATGCTCAACAAAGGCTACAAAACGCGCTACCTGAACGAGCGGCTGTCGATGGGATTGGCTGCCGAAAACCTGACCGGTTATTTTGTGCAGCGCGAACGGTGGTGTCAGGGAGGTATTCAAACCCTTTACCTGCATAATGGCCCGCTGCGTGGCCCCGGATTGACGCTCTTTCAACGGATCATGTTCCTGCCGGCGTCCTGGCTGGTGCAGTATCTGGTCCGCTTCATGATATTGCTCGTCCCCATCGTCTATCTCTGGTTCGGCCTGCTCCCCCTCTATTTCACTGACATAGCCGATTATGTGTCTCATCAGGTGCCGCTGCTGGCAGCGTATTTTCTGCTTATGCTATGGATCACGCCGACGCGCTATCTGCCTGTGATATCAAGCGCCGTCGGGACCTTTGCGACATTCCGCATGTTGCCTACCGTGGTCTCCAGTCTCGTGAGACCATTTGGCAAGCCGTTCAGGGTGACGCCGAAGGGCAGTGGCAACGAGTCGAACCAGTTCGACCGCTACAGCTTTGCCTGGATCGCAAGCATCATCATGATCACCGTCCTTGGTCTGCTGGTCAACATCGTCCCGGAAACGGCGCATGTACAAGGCCAGTTTTCGCCGGTCGCGGCCTGGTGGTCAGGTATCAATATCGTCGTGCTGCTCATCGCATCGCTCATCTGCTTTGAGAAACCCCGACGCTTGTTTCATGCCTTCAAGCTCGATGAACCCGCGATCGTAGACGATGTTCCTGGCCAAATCGTAAGTTTGGCCTTGGACAAGGCGGTCGTTGCGGTCCCCACCATGTCCCGATTTCAATCCAAATCCGTCGTGCTTAAACTGCCCGGCTTTGCTCCGTTCAAATCTGAGCTCAGACTGGTCACCCAACGACGCAGGAGCATAAGTCGCGGCGGTGACAAGCAATCTTACTACCTCCACCTGTATTTCGAACTCATTGGCTCTGCTCGCGACAGCATGATCGTGAAGCTCTACACTGGTCAATATTCGCAGGACATTCGCGACATCGATAAAGTCGCGGTCTCTCTTAATCTTCTTCTGCGTTCGTTCGGGCGAACGCGCACGTTGTAGTCGACAGTCAACCTCGGATCGTCCGGCCGGCGTCCTCTCGAGCGTTGCCGCAACAGAGCCGGATTATTCCATCGAAGGGGCGCCAACCAAACCCGCCCTCAGCGGCGGGTTTTTCTTTGCCTTGTTGCCGCTTTGTCAGCGTTGCGGATCATTGTCGTAGCCGCAACTTCCTTACGATCAACCGGCATGTCGCCGCACTCCACTGTTTGCCCGCACCAGCGCCATCAGCATCGGGCCGATAGCAAATTCGCCCCTCTCGGTTCTTCGGGTCAGATCGCGGAGATAACCGCCAGGCGAGTTGATATGCCCTCCCCTTTCCAGGATGCAGGCGATCACGGTTGCGGCATTTTCCGGCCCCATGCCCGAGCAGGCTTCCTCATAGGCCGAGGGGCTGACGCCGAGCATCGAGCGCACGATGACGGCAGCCGACATCAGATCCCGCCAGTTGCCGATCGTTCCACCCGGCCCGTAGTCGAGAATTTGAGGGCAGGCCTGGAGGACGAGGCCAAGCGGGAAGGATTTCAGGCTATGCCCGGCCCCTGGATCTGCCGTGTCTTTCGCCTTGTTGCCCATCCCGCCGGAAGGCTTCGGTTGTTTCAATCTTCGCTCGTCCGGCGCTTCGGCGTTCGGCTCATTATCGGCCACCGCCCTTTCGCCCTGCTTCGTTTCGAAGCTTGGTTCAAGTTCATAAGTGGAGTCGGGATTTGAATTCTGTTTGTGACGCTCAATCTGAGACTCATTGGCGTCTATTTTTTGTGTTTTTATCCGTCTTTCCAATGCGTTGATGATCTCGTCGCGCAGTAGTCCCATCTCGTCGAGCAGCGGCGCCAGTGCTTCGGCCGTCGCAACGCGCGGAATTCGGGCAAGGAGCGTGCGGAACATCGCCGAAATTCCCTCCCAGTCACCGGAGACCTCCTCTTCGATGGCTGTCGCGATCAGCTTGGAGATATCGCGCCGGCACACCGTCAGGCGTTCCCTGGTCACCCTGAGCAATTCCCGGTCGGCGACCGCCTGGGCGGCCAGGTTTTCGATTTCAACCGCACGCGCGAGCAGCGGCGCGACGCTGAAGCCGAAGGCCTCACCGACGGCACCTGCTTTGTCGCGGCGCGCATAGCGCTTTCCATTCGGACTGTCCTTGCGCAGGATCAGGCCGGCCTCGACCAGGACGGCAAGATGCCGCCTGAGGGTGGCTGCCGTCATGCCGCGGGCACGCAGCGAAAGCTGCGCATTCGACGGGAAGACGATCAGGCCCTTTTCTTCGGAAATCTCGTCGTCAGGGTAGAAAGTCAGAAGCGCATCGAGCACCGTCAGCGCCCGATCGGTCACGCCGAGCGCCGGCCGCGCCTCGCAGATTGCCCTGAACAGCTTCCACTTGCTGCGCTTCATTCCCGGCTCGATGGTCTCGGCCAGTTGCTGGCTTGCCAGCATGCCAAGCGACATCGGCCGCCGCCCAAAGGGCGTCGTCACATATCCACTCTCCATTTGCCTTCACCTTCGTTCAGGCAAAAGAAAACCATCCACCAATTTGGTGCCTAAGACGCTTGACTGTGATTCGTGGAAATGCGATTCTCGATGTGCTTAAGATCTGAGAAGGGCTTCCACGACGGCGTCGTTGGGGGCCTTTTTCTTTTGCGCGTTACGCTCCTCTGTCCTTGTTGAATTCCTGGAACAGGCCCTTCAGCCTTTCCTGGACGAATTGATCGAAACCGGGTGCGGTCTTGCCGTCGAAGACGAAGGTTGCACCGGATGCTGTCTTTTTGATCACCACCGGCACGCCGCTGACTAGGGTTTTGGCGATCGCCGGCTTCGGCGCTGCCGTCCTCTTCGTTGCCAGAACGAGTGCCCGATGAAACCGCTCGTCGCTTGAGATTTTGCGAGCGTCGTCCGCGGACAACTCCGCGATGATCTTCTCGATGTCGGCGCCTTCCAGCCGCTCGCCCAGCTCCAACCAGCGTCGACGGCCGATATCGGGGGCCGCGCCGATGGCGTTGACGAGCGCCAGGGGGACCTGCCGGATGACGATCAGCATTCTCGACAGCGCCGCCTTATCGACGCCGAGAGCCGCCATGATGACATCGCGGCCAAAGCTGCGTTCCTCCAGCCGCGATGCGAAGAGCGCACGCTCGATATAGGAGAGATTGGTTCGAGCGCTGTTTTCCTGACCCTGGCTGACGACCAACTGACCGTCAGTAAGATCGCGGACGACCGCGCGCACCCTGATGCCGATTTCTCGGGCGGCAGCCAGGCGACGATGGCCGTAGGCAACCTGATAGCGTCCCCTAGTTTCGGGATGCGGACGAACAAGGATCGGAACCTGCTGCCCATGCTCGCGGATCTGCTCGACAAGCTGGGCGAGTTCGGCCGCATCGATCGCCAACCGATCGCTAACGAAGGAAGCGTCGATCAGGCCGGGATCGAGCTCGACGATGGTCTGGCCGGCGGCAAGCTGCCGTTCCAGTTCACTCGCCCGCTCCATTTTCTCGGTAATGTTGCCGAGCGTCTTGGTGATGCCGCCGACCGGCACCGCACTGCGCTCCTGCGGCACGAATCCGGCGATCGGACGATTGTCGCGCGGCGCGACTGCCTCCACCGTTGCCGGGTTCGGAGCGGAGATTTCGATGAGGTTCTTGCGCGCCATCTCCTATTTCCTTCCCCAGGTCGAGCGAATATGCGCTTCGATCTCGCCATTCACGAGGTTGAGGGACTCCAGAGCCCGGTCATAGGTTCCGCGTGTGAACTGCGACCGCTCGACCTCGTAGAGAGTCTGCTTGGTGACGCCGGCGTCGGCGACCGCCGTCGACTTCACCATGGCATTGTGAAGCATTCGATTGCCGAAGATCGCCCGCATGAAGCCGGTCATCTGACTTTGCGGCCCGTCGTTCGGCTCGAAACGGGTCACGAGATAGCGCATCCAGTCATAGCTGGTGCGACCACCCGCCTTTTCCACGACCGACATCAGCTCACTCGTCATCGTCAGGAACTGCGACATCGACATGACATCCAGCATCTGCGGGTGAACCGTGATCAGGACCGAGGTTGCCGCGCAGAGCGCCGACATCGTCAGGAATCCCAACTGTGGCGGGCAGTCGATGACGACGATGTCGTAAAGGCTTTCGATCTCCGTCAGGACCTCGCCGATGCGGGCAAAGAACATCGTCTCCGCCGTTCCCGAGGCCATCGCCTTCGGTGTCTCGTGCTCGAATTCCATCAGCTCGAGATTGCCCGGAATCAGATGCAGATTGGGCGTGTAGGTGGCGCGCACGATGTCGGCGATCGGACGCGGCTCCTCATATCGGATCGCGCCATATATGGTTTCGCCCTCTCCGACGTCGAACTCCGGCTGATGGCCGAACAAGGCGGACAAGGAAGCTTGCGGATCGAGGTCGACGGCGAGCACGCGGTAGCCCCTGAGCGCCATGAACTGCGCCAGGTGGGCCGCCGTGGTGGTCTTGCCCGAGCCGCCCTTGAAATTCATGACGGAGACGATCTGGAGCTTTTCGCCCGGCCTGCGGGCCGGCACATATTTCGGCGTGCCGTTTCGCTCGTCGAGGACCCGGCGAATCCGATCCATATCCAGGGCACTGTAAAGCCGCCGTCCGTTTGCGAGCGGATCGGGGCCATGGCCATCGGCAGCCACCTGGCGGAGATAGCCTTCGCCAATGCCGATGAAGGCCGCAGCTTCCGCCGGCGAAAATGTTCTGATGGTCTTTTGCGACAGCGGGGGGAAGATTTTTGCCTGATGCTGCTGAAGTTGATAGGATAACTCCTTCGCATCTGTTGCCAGAAGCGACGGGAGATGCTCTTGATCGTCCTGAAGAGCAAGACTCGGCTGCATGATCTTTTTCCCACGTAACTGCGCAATTTTGAACGAAAGCGCTTCAGTTGCGCAGTTACTATATGCCTCGATTCGTTACCAATTTACAAATGCTTAACCAAGCTGCTCATTTCACCCATCGAGACGGCTGGCCAGGTCAGGCAGGTTTCGGGCGGCTGGCGCCATGGCGACGGCTCGAAACGGCTGACAGCCCTGGCGGCTTTCAAACCGACCGGGAAGTTTAGGCCTTAGCCTTATAAATCTAATTTATTCAATACCTTGGATGCTACCTGGCTATCTCCCGTCGTCCTTGAGGTAGTTGTTGCCGTTGATCACCAGAAGCCCGTCGGATGCTTTGTCCGGTTCGAATATGCTCATGCTTTCCGTCCTGCCGTCGGCGTCGGTCAAGTCGAGGCGATAGCCGGAAAGCTTATAGCGGCCGCTTGCGCCCGGCCGGTTTCCGGATGTGGTGACGCCCGATCGGGATCCGCCGATTTCGTTCATCATCGAGGCGCCGGACCAGCCCGTGCGTTCGAAGGTGCCGTTTCGACGAAGCGTCAGCGTATGGCTGGAGGCCACCGATCCCGATGAGGTCGCAGTCATGCCGCTCGAGGCAAAGGTGGAAACCCATTCGCCGTCGAGCGTCGTGCCCTCATCAAATGGCGGCACGGCGCGATAATCCGCGTCTGAAATCACCAGGTCCTCACCCTTTTTCGAGAATGGTTTCGTCTCGATTTCGATCGTGCCGTAGGCTGAGGTGACGCTGCGCATTTCGATCGACCCGGCCGAGGAGAAGAAACCGCCGCCGGCAAGCTTGTAGAGACCGCAATCAGTCGGGGTCTCCTTGCAATGTTCGCCAATGCTCCGGCCGCCCTTCGGCAGCTCCGTGCTGAACCGGCCCTCCCGGTCGAACATGCTGATCGTGCTGTCCGAGTAGAAATCCATGCCGCCGAAGACATTCGGCCGGATGCCGGTATCGAGATGGGTGAAGACGCCGTCCAGCCCGCCATCGCCGCTCGCCGGAACAAGGTCGAAATCCCTGTCGGAAGGATCGAGCTTCACCGAGCGCACGAGGGCCGCGAAATCAGCCTCCGCCCCTTTGCTTCTGTCGCCGGTTACATTCAGCAGCACGAGCTGCAGATAGGCCTGCCGCTTGTCGCCGGCGATGCCGACCACGATCTGGTTGATGCTGACATTGTTCTGATGGACGCAGCAGCGTTCTTCCACGCGGATGTCGTGGCCGTTCACCGTCACCCCGTAATGTTTGATCAGGATATCTTCCTTCGCCATGTCGGGCAGCGTGGCGACGAAGGTCTTCATCCCGGCCTGCAGGGAATTGCGCGCGGCCGGGAGCGGCTTGGTGATCTGGATCAGAGCACTGCCGCGCTTGTCGTCATCCGTTTCAGGAAAATCCTTCTGCAGCATGAAGAGATTGCCTTTGGCGGCCTTCCTCCAGCCGGAAGCGGCGTCGGGCAGGGTCACCGTCAAACCGCCGATATCGGCGGGCGCGGCAAATGCCGGAAGGCAGGACAGGAGGCAGGCAAGAACGACAATGAAGCCCAAACCTGACCTGGCCCGCCCTATCCGATCGACATACGCATTGCCCATGTGCCCCTCCCCTCGTGCTTCGAAGACCGCCGACGAGATTTGGAGCCGGGGGAGGCCATTTCAACCCTGAGCTTCATGAAGGTTTCTTGAACGCTTCGACCCACATCATATTCGTGAGCCTACGAAGAAGTGGGCGCTATCAGGAGAAACAGGGCGATAACGGCCGTCATTGCCGCTCAATAGCGGCAGTTGCTCTATCGCAGCTCAGCGCCGATCAAAAATCGGAAAGCACGCCAACCGCCGAGGGGCCACCACGGTGCTGCTGCGGTAGGCCAACCGCAGTTTCCCTCGACGAGTTTTGGTTTGGCTCGTCGAGAGAAATTTGTTTCGCCTAGAAGCGACGGGGTTCTTCGGGTTTGTTGCCGGCGATCATGTCGATCCGGTCCAGCACGTCAGACGTCATCTTTTGCCTGTGTGAGAGGGCCGCGAGATTGTCCTGCAGCTGGCTGGCGCGCGATGCGCCAAGAATGACGGTCGAGACGTTCCGGTTGGCGAGGCACCACAAAAGGGCGAGATGCGTGATCGATATTCCGATCTCGTCCGCGAGCTTTGCGAGCTCGCCGACTTGTCGGAGCTGAGCGCGGCCGGCATCGCTGGACCACTTTTCCTTCAGCCATTCGTAGCCAGGCAGGTTCATGCGACTGTCGGCGGGCACACCGTCATTGTATTTGCCGGTGAGGACGCCCGAGGCGAGCGGCGACCAGATCGTGGTGCCAAGCCCGATCAACTCGTAGAGCGGGAGGTAGTCCGACTCGACCTTCTGGCGCTCGAAGATGTTGTATTGCGGCTGCTCCATCGTCGGCGGAGTGATGCGCAAGTCCCGAGCGACGGCATAGGCTTCCGTCAATTGTTGCGCCGACCATTCCGACGTACCCCAGTAGAGCACTTTGCCCTGGGCGACGAGATCGTGCATCGCCCGGACTGTTTCCTCGATGGGCGTGTCGATATCCGGGCGATGACAGAAGTAGAGGTCGAGATAGTCGACCTGAAGCCGCTTGAGCGCGGCATGGCAGGCGTCGGTCACATGCTTGCGCGACAGGCCGCGCTGTGTCGGTTTCTGCCCTCCCCAGAAGACCTTGCTGGAGACGACGAAGCTGTCACGGCTCCAGCCCAGCGATCTGAGCGCCTCGCCCATGACGATTTCGGACTTGCCGCTTTCGTATCCCTCGGCATTGTCGAAGAAGTTCACCCCGTTGTCATAGGCAAGCTTCATGAGATCGACGGCGTCGCCTCCATTTACCTGCTTGCCGAAAGTGACCCATGAACCGAAAGAGAACTCGCTCACTTTCAGACCCGACTTTCCCAAACGTCGATATTCCATCATGCAGCTCCCGCAAGTTATGAACATGTGCCGGCCTGTCACCGGCGTCGGCGTCGCACGATTGATCGACTGCCAATTCGCGTAATCTATGGCATGAGCAACGATATGCGAGGCTTAGCTATCGGTTCGCATCGCCTCTTTTGTGACGAGACGATCGATCCAGTGAAACGATCCGCGTTTGCCCGCCTGGACTGAAGCACGGGTGCGGTGGAACCGCCGCCACGGTTCTTGCCTGCGTTCCAGCCTCCGGCAAGAGAAAGGGCGCTCCGCGACTTATGTCGGAGCGCCCGTAGCGTGCGGTCGACGACGTTTGCGGCGGAGGTCGACGGCAGCAACGCAAGATGAAGAGATTCGGAACGGATAGGCAACATATGATTAGAATAGGGGGCTTTGTCGGCCGCCGATCGATCGTGTCATCCACTGGATATCCACAGCTTATCCACAGGAACGGCGACCGCGACCGCAGCAACTTCAATGACATTCGCCTGGCGGCAAATCACACCTCACAAATGCTTATGTGACTGGTGAACGACACTACGCTTTTGTTTGCCGGCTTAGATACAAACCAAGGCCTGGTTCGGATAGATTTGGTTCTCTTCCCGACCGTGGCGGCGGACGCCGGGAGGAGGTGGGCGGTGGGCAACATGAGGGTCCACCGCCTTCTTTTAACCGCCCCCTGGGGTCGGCCATCTCACACGTCGAGTTTGACAATTCCCTTGGCCGCCAGGGCCTCGACCGATACCCGACCTGCACGCTACGGAATGCGTCTTGGATATGAATCGGGTGCCACCGCGCGATCAAATGATCGACTCGCTAGTCCGCCATCGCTTGGTAGAGCCAGTCGGAGAGCTTCTCGGTCGCCACGCGCGCGCCGGCGCCAGGAAGCAGCGCGCCGGCGGTCAATTCGACGCCGAAATACGAGGCGGATGGGTCTGTCACCACCTGCCGCTCGTCCTCATTCGCGGCGAGATAGATCCGGGCGATTTCATCGATACCGAATTGATCCGGACCGCCGATTTCAACAATATCGTTCAACGGCGCTCCGACTGACAATTCCGCCAGCAATGCGGCGACGTCACGGGCCGCCACCGGCCTCATGAACGCCGGAGACAATCGGAAAACATCACCATCAGCACCGGTGTCGATCAATCCGCTGATGAACTCGTAGAACTGTGTGGAACGGAGAAGCGTATAGGGTCGATTTGAAGCCCTGATGAGATTTTCCTGCACCATTTTCGCGCGGAAATAGTCGCTTTCGACCAGACTTGGCGTGCCGACGACCGAAAGTGCAAGATAGTGCCTGACACCGGCCTCGGCCGCTGCGGCAAGCAAATTCCTGGTCGAAGCCCTGAAAAAATCCAGCGCCGCACTGTCGCCGAAAGATGCGGCGTTGGTAACGTCAACGATGACTTCAGTTCCCGCCAAGGCCGCTTCAAGGCCCTTTCCGCTAACCGTGTCGACGCCGAGCGACAACGACGCGGCGCTGACTTGGTGGCCGGACTGGCGCATGATTTCACTGAGGCGTGTTCCGACAACACCGGTTGCTCCCGCTACCGTGATTTTCATCTCAGCATCCTTTGTTGCATTGCACCGCGCGAATGGCGACGAGATCGCGGATAGGGATCGTCTTCAACGTCTCGGAATCGACCGGACCGACAATGACTGGAAAGCCGGGCGCTCTCCATCGTCCATGGGGTCCGGTCGCCTTAGCCGTACGTCTAGCGAAACCACCCCAAGGTTTAGGATGCCCCACCAGAAGGCAGGACAGGTCTCCAATTGCTCGTTCGCGCCGAACTACCGATTCCGGGCACGGCGGCCACATCCCCGCGCAATGCATGGGTTTCCATGAGTTGCGGTTGTAATGGGGCGGGGTTACGGTCTGAGCATGCGCTCGCCAGCCCCGAAATCGAGAATAACGACAATACAAAACGCCGACGATCCCGTGGCTTTGTCTGTCCGGCAGGAGCAACTGATAATGAGCGTCTGGTCGCACCGCCCTCAATTCCTGCACCTGGGCCTTTTCATCTTAGCCTATGTGCTGGCCTGCGGATTCGCCCAGTCGCTCGCAATCGTCCCTGGAACCGGAATTTCCATCTGGCCGGCGAGTGGCCTTTTCATTGCGACACTTGTGGCCGCCTCTCCCTACAGCTGGCCTTGGTGGGTGCTGGGAGGCTGCCTGGCCGAACTGTTCAGCAATTTGCTGTGGTTCCACAGTCCGCTGCCTGCGGCTTTTCTGATCTACATCGGTAACGCCCTGGAAGCGGTTGCCGGGGCATGGCTCGTCAACCGAATCTTGAAGCGGCCAGTTCGGCTGGAAACCTTGCAGGAAGTTTTCGCGTTCGTCGTACTGGGCGCGGGGATTGCGCCCATCGCAAGCGCGACCGTGGGAAGTGCGACCCTGGCGTGGTTTGGCATACAATCGCAATCCTTCGCAACGGCTTGGCCTCTTTGGTGGATCGGAGACGCCACCGGCGTCCTGATCGTAGCGCCGCTGGCGTTGGTCGTATTTCACAGCTGGCGCGGCAAAACCCGAC
This sequence comes from Rhizobium sp. BK008, assembly GCF_014197345.1. Lineage (NCBI taxonomy): Bacteria > Pseudomonadati > Pseudomonadota > Alphaproteobacteria > Hyphomicrobiales > Rhizobiaceae > Rhizobium > Rhizobium sp. BK008. The sequence goes on from NZ_JACIFK010000006.1 coordinate 167,020, forward strand.
TCTCAGCCGCGCAATGGGTGGAAGCTTTCGTCCTGGGGCTGATCTTTCTCGGCGTTGCGGCTCTTTCGCTGAGCGGCTACCTCCCCTTCGCATACATTATCATGCCGCCTCTTCTTTGGGCCGCCGTTCGCTTCGAATTCAAAGGCGCCGCCGTATCCTTGGTCCTCCTCGCCTTGATCACGGCGTTGTTCACGATAACAGGCACCAGCCAGTTTGCCGGCGATCCCGAGGCCCAGAAGCACAAGCAGGTCATGCTGCAGCTTTTTCTGGCCATCTCGGCATTTTCGGCGCTCATTGTGGCCGCCATATCCCGGCAACACCAGTTGGCAGTGCTCACATTGCGCCAAAGCCTGGATACGCTCCGCGACCGGGAGCGGGAACTCTCGCAGCTCGTGGATATGGTTCCGAGCCACGTCTGGCGTCTAACCCCCGACGGCGAGCCGACCTTCTTCAACCAACGGATGGTCGATTTTCTCGGTTTCGATGTTGCTGATTTCGACAAACCCGACATGAGCCGGCTGGAGTCCGTCCTGGACGCCACCGTTCACCCGGAGGATGCGGCGGGTTTCGGAGATGCCCTTCGCCATTGCCTCGCTACCGGCGCGAGCTTCGCCATGCGGTATCGACTGCGCCGCTCCGACGGCCTCTATCGCTGGATGTCGAGCCGCGCGGAACCGATGAGGGATCAATCAGGGCGCATTGTCCAGTGGTACGGCCTGTGTCACGACATCGACGATCAGGTTCATGCCGAAGAGGCCGTGCGGCGGAGCCAACAACAGCTTCAGCAGATCATAGACGCCGTGCCGGTTCGCATCTGGAGTGTGGAGCCCACGGGAGGATCGTTCTATTTCAACAAGCGGTATCAGGATCATTTTCGCTCCGTTATTGCCAATTTCGACGCTCTCGGTGAACCGCGCATCGACGATCTGCTGCAACAGCTGATTCATCCAGAAGACGCACCCGACATCCAGCGTACGCTCAGGAACTGCTTCGAAACCGGCTCCGGCTCCGCGATGCGATTTCGCTGGCGCGAACAGGATGATGTCTATCGCTGGGCGGAATGCCGGGTCGAGCCCCGCCGCGATGACGACGGAACGGTCGTGCAATGGTATGGCGTTTCTCTCGATATCGACGACGAGGTGCGTGCGCTGGAGGCGTTACGTGAACGTGAGCGCGAGCTCTCGCAGCTCGTCGACATGGTCCCGGTACAGATCAGGCGCTTGACACCGGAAGGCGAGCCGGTCTTCTTCAACAAACGTCTGATCGACTTTTTCGGTCTCGACGTGGGCGATATGGACAGGCCTGGCATGAGCCGCCTCGCGTCAGTCATTCACACCCTCGTCCACCCCGATGACGCATCGAGGTTGCTGGAGACGGTTCATCGTTCCCTCGCCAGCGGCGATCCCTTCTCGATAAAATACCGCATGCGCCGCGTCGACGGTGCCTATCGCTGGGTCGACGGCCGCGCCGAACCGCTGCGGGACCAAAGCGGCGCAATCATGCAATGGTACGTGATCTCAGTCGACATTGACGATGAGATGCGTGCACAGGAAGCGCTGCGCGACCGGGAGCGGGAGCTTTCGCAACTGGTGGATATGGTTCCCAGCCTGCTCTGGCGGCTCAATTCGGAAGGCACTCCGACCTTCTTCAACCAGCGCCTAATCGATTTTCTCGGTCTCGACATCGCCGATATGGAAAAGCCCGGCGTGAGTCGGCTGGCAGCCCTCATCGAAGCCGCCGTCCATCCCGACGATGCCGCCAGCCTCGCCGAAGCGCTCAACCACTCCCTCGTCACCGGCGAGGGCTTCTCGAAACAGTATCGCCTGCGGCGCGCCGATGGCGTCTATCGCTGGGTGAAGGGCAGCGCCGAGCCGCTGCGGGACGAAAACGGGCGGATCGTCCAATGGTACGGTCTCTCGCATGACATCGATGATCAGCTGCGCGTTGAAGAAGCGCTGCGAGAGAGTGAACGCTCGCTCTGGCAGATCGTCGAGACGCTGCCGGCCATGATCGATTGCGCCGCTCCGGATGGAGAGCCGGTCTATCGCAATCCTCAGCTTCGCGACTTTCTCGGATACAAGCTCGAAGAGCTGGACGGAACAGGAAAGTCCCGGCTGGCCGGCACACTCGACGCCGGTGTTCATCCCGACGAGGTGGCCGGAGTCAAGGAAAAGTATGCTCATTCGCTCGCCACCGGCGAGCCCTATGCACGCAGGCATCGCCTACGGCGGTTCGATGGTGAATATCGTTGGGTCGAGACACGCGCGGCGCCGATGCGCAACGCTGAAGGCGAGATCATTCAGTGGAATGTCATATGCCTCGATATCGACGGTGAGGTACGGGCGCAAGACGAGCTGCGCCTGGCGCAAGAGGGCCTTGCCCGGGCGAGCCAGGCAGCGAGCCTCGCCGAGCTTTCGGCTTCGATCGCGCATGAGGTGAACCAGCCGCTGGCCGCCGTCGTGGCGAATTCGCATGCCTGCCAGCGCTGGCTCACGGCTGAGCCGCCGAATATGGAGCGGGCGCAAAAGACGGTCGAGCGCATCATCCGGGACGCCAACTCGGCGGCCGAGGTCGTCAGCCGCATTCGCGCCTTATTCAAACAGTCCGCGGACAGGAGGATCCAAACGACGATCTCCGGCATCATCGACGAGGCGCGCAGCCTGATGACCGACGAGGCCTGGCGACGTCGTGTTCGCATCGGTGTCGACGTTGACGGCAATCTTCCGCTCATTGCAATCGATCGCATCCAGATCCAGCAAGTCCTGATCAATCTAATCCGCAACGGCATGGAAGCGATGGACGCCGTTGCAGACGACAGGACGATCGAGATCCGCGCGCGCCATATGGGGAATGCCGTCCAGACCGAGATTAGCGATCGCGGCCAGGGTATCGAGTTTCCCGAGAAAATGTTCGAGCCGTTCTTCACGACCAAGGAAAACGGCATGGGCATGGGGCTGGCGATCTGCCGTTCGATCGTCGAGCTTCATGGTGGACGATTGTGGGCCGAGAAGAACAATCCGCACGGAGCGACGTTGATCTTTACCTTGCCCATAGAAACGAAGGCGGCGTCATGACAGCCGATGACCATATTGTCTTCATCGTGGATGACGATGGACGTATTCGGGAAGCGCTCGGCGAGTTGCTGGAGTCGCACGGCATGCGCGCCATCGCCTTCGAATCGGCCTGCGATTACGTGAAAGCGGACAAGCCTGACCTGCCCGCCTGCCTTATTCTCGATATCGAACTGCCTGACATCAACGGCCTCGACCTGCAGAGACAGATCGCTGACAGGGACCATCCGCCGATCGTCTTCATCACAGGACATGGCGACATTCCCTCCTCCGTGCGTGCGATCAAGCATGGCGCGGTGGACTTCCTGACCAAACCCTTCAGCGATGCGGACCTCATGGCGGCAGTCCACGCGGCGATCGCCGAGGATCGGACAAAGAGATCGGAACGCGCCGAACTCGACATGCTCAAACGACACTACCTCGACCTGACGCCGCGAGAGCGCGAGGTGCTGCCGCTCGTCGTCAGCGGTCTTCTCAACAAGCAGGCGGCAGCCGAATTGGGGATCAGCGAAGTCACGCTGCAGATCCATAGAAGAAATGTGATGCAGAAAATGGCGGCGGCGTCGCTCGCCGATCTCGTCCGGATCGCGGAGAGATTGGAAATACCGATAACCCACTCGCGCCGAGTGGGAGGGAATTGAACATGAACAAGACAAGACACGTCGTGGCAATTGTCGATGACGATCCAAGGCTGCTTGAATCGATGGGCGACCTTCTGGAATCCGCGGGTTATGTGGCCCGCAGCTTTTCGTCGGCGGGCTCGTTGCTCATCAACGGGCTGTCGGACCTCGACCTGCTCATCACCGATATCGGAATGCCTGGCATCGACGGCTTCGAACTTCGCGATTTGGTGCGGAAGTCGCGTCCGGAGCTGCCGGTATTCCTGATCACGGGCCGCCACGAGATAGCAGATCAGGGCCGCGCTCAAGGCGTGGGCGGATTTTTCCGCAAGCCCTTTGATGCCCAGGCGCTGCTGGCAGCCATAGCCAACGCTTTGCATAAATCGACAGATGGAGGGTGACATGCGAGTTGACCAGCCGTTGCTGCGGAGATCGGCGCCGTTATCGTTGCAGGGCAGATGTGAAGAGACAGAGCCACTCGTCATCATCGTCGATGACGACGCGTCCGTTCGTGAGGCGCTGTCGGAGCTCATCCTGTCGGCGGGTTTCCGGTCGACCAGTTTTGCCTCGACCCGCGAATTGCTTGACGCCGATATATTGGATAGCCCCGGTTGCCTGATCCTCGATGTGCGCATGCCTGGAGCAAGCGGCCTCCACCTGCAGCGTCATCTGGCCGAAAACGGCATTGCCAAGCCGATCATCTTCGTGACCGGCCATGGCGACATCCCGATGACCGTTCAGGCGATGAAGGCCGGCGCTGTCGATTTTCTCACCAAACCCGTGCGGGACCAGACGCTGCTCGACGCCATTACGGCTGCCATTGCGACGGATGCCGAGCGGCGAGCGGAAGCCGCGATCGCCGAGCGCAATATCAAGCGCCTGGAGACCCTGACGCAGCGCGAGCGCGAGGTTCTGCATGAAGTGGCGCGCGGCCGCCTCAACAAGCAGATCGCCTTCGATCTCGGCATCAGCGAAGTAACGGTCAAGCTGCATCGCAGCAATGTCATGCACAAGATGGAGGCTGCCTCCATCGGCGAATTGATCCGGGCCTGGGAAACTCTGCCCGCACAAATGCGCCAGGCAGGCGCGCGCTAGCGCAATTCCAGACGCAACACTGCTGCACAGTTTTGCTGGAATTGCTCCAGCTTTAGCAGCACGCCTCCAAAAACTCGGGATGCCGGCCTCGAAGATTACATACCGCCGCTGTCCATTTGATGCGCGCCGTATCCGATCTGCGCCGAAAAAGACCATCTTGCGCCGGCAATGGGGTTTCGGCCGCGCACCCATGCGTTATTCCTAAATTAAAGCTCGGGGATATGACCTGGTGCCCCGCTTTGGTTCCTAAAGGAGATCTCGCTTTGAACAATCACTCGTCAACCGCGCCTTCCCCTGAAACCACCGCCTTCGACAACGAAGCAAACTTCCTGTCGGCCATGGGGAATGCCAAACGGCTTCATATGCTGCATCTGCTGGCCGAGGGAGAAATGTCGGTGAGCGTCCTGGCCGACGAGGTGGGGTTGAGCCAATCTTCGACGTCCCAGCATTTGGCCATTCTTCGAGAACAGGAACTCGTGCAGACGCGAAGGGCTGCACAGACGATCTATTATTCACTTCAATCCGGCGCGGCCAAGGCGATGCTCGATACGCTCGCCGACATTTTCGGATCCTACCATCGCTCCCCGGTAGAACGTGTCCGAGCCGTAGGCACCTGATGACGAAGCGTTGCTCTTGCGGCTCATGATTGGTGTCCAATTCTGCTGAGGATGATCCTGTCGGCAACTCAGGATCGGCGCCGCCGCATCGAGCTGCGGCATCACGGCGAAGAACGCAGTTTCGAAAAAGACGACTGCGGCTTGAGCGCAAGCGCCAAGCCGCCGTTCAGGGGCCGCAATTCCAAGGCCGGGATGCCGTGGCGCGGGAGTCCTGTCATGCTTCGCCTACATGCCCCTCGAACGCATCGATCCCCGATGTACGTTTGATGTACCCCTCCTAGACCACGGTGTGATTACGCCTCCATTGCGAATGGAGATAATGAACCGCATCAGGAACGGAACGGCAGCCCGACCATGCTCATCGATGCTGGGTTTGGGTCAGACGGAGGTGATCATGGACGTATATGAGGCAGTCAAAAGCCGACGGTCGGTGCGCGGGTTCAAAGACGCGCCTGTGGACAGGGGGGTTCTGGAGCGGGTGCTGTCCGCCGCGGCTTGGTCGCCGTCAGGATCGAACATCCAGCCGTGGAACACCTACGTGATGACCGGCGCGCCGCTGGCTGAGCTGAAGACGTCCGCCGTCGAGCGTGTGGCCCATGGCGACGCCTGGGACAAACGGCAGTACGAGATGTACCCGCCCGCACTGAAGTCCCCCTACGGGGAGCGCCGATCCGCCTTCGGCAAGGAGCGCTACAGCGCGCTCGGCATTGCACGCGAGGACTGGGAAGCGCGCCAGCGGGCAGCAATCGCCAACTGGAACTGTTTCGGCGCGCCCGCCGCCCTGTTCTGCTACATCGATCGCGACCTGGGCCTACCCCAATGGGCCGACGTCGGCATGTATCTGCAGACCGTCATGCTGCTGCTCCGCGCCGAAGGTCTGCACAGTTGCCCGCAGATGGCGTGGTCGCAGGTTCGCGAGACGGTCGCGGAGGTCCTGTCACCCCCGGACGGGCTCATCCTCTTCTGCGGCATGTCGATCGGGTACGAGGACCCCACGGTAAGTTACGCCCGTACGGGCCGCGCGCCGCTCGACGAGACGGTCACGTTCCTCGGCGATTAGTTACTTGCGATCAAAGGACAAGAGGGAGAACGCCATGACCACGCATAAAGTAGGCTATCTCATCGGCAGCCTCGCCAAGGGCTCGATCAACCGCAAACTCGCCACGGCGTTGGTGCGGTTGGCCCCGCCGGAACTCGAAATGTCGGAGATATCCTTCAAGGATCTGCCGCTCTACAGCTACGACTATGACGCCGACTACCCTCCGGCTGGCAAGGCATTCAAGGCGGCAATCGCGGCCGTCGACGCCGTGCTGTTCGTCACGCCGGAATACAATCGATCCATACCCGGCGGGCTGAAAAACGCAATCGACTGGGCGAGCCGCCCCTACGGCACCAACTCGTTCACACGCAAGCCGTCAGCAGTGATCGGCACGTCGCCGGGCGCGATCGGCACAGCCGTCGCCCAGCAGAATTTGCGCAGTGTGCTCAGTTTCTGCAACTCTCCGCAGATGAATGCCCCGGAAGCCTACATCCAGTTCACACCAGGGCTGATCACCGACGACGGCGAGGTCACGAAAGACAGCACCGCCGATTTCCTTCGCACTTTCATGCGGGACTTCCACGTCTTCATCGCAAGGGTTCGCTCAGTGCTGCCTAGAGATGCCTAGAGGGCGCTTGGAATGAGCGATTGCGTATCCTGTACTGCGGGAGCTGGCCACGTCCATCCGGGCGGCCAGCTCCGGTTTTTAAAGCGCACAATGCCTCAGGCGAAGGCGTAGGAGCCGTCCGGTCGCTTCGGCACGCGCCGCTGCCAGTGGATGTAGCCTTCCTCTTCCATCGCCTTCTCGTCCATTTCGACGCCCCAGCCCGGCCGGTCGGGACGCAATTCCAGATAGCCGTCCTTCGGCAGATAGGGATCGACGACATAGCGGGTTTCCCCCTGCCGTTTCTCGATATCGAGGCCGCCATAGACATAGGCCTGCCCCTTCGGCAGCCGGTATTCGAGGATGCGGAAATTCTGCGCCGCGGCCGAAAAATGAACGTTGACCGCCGTCGCAAGCGGCCCCATCGGGTTGTGCGGCGCCACCCCGACGAAATAGGCTTCGGCGAGTGTGGCAATGCGGCGCATTTCACTGATGCCGCCGACGACGCAGATATCGGGCTGGATGAGATCGGCGCCCTTGACCTGCAGCAGCCGCAGGAACTCGTTTCTGTTGTAGAGCGACTCGCCGGTGGCAAGCACGCAGTTGAGCCCCTGTTTCAGATCGCCCCACGCCTCGATATTCTCAGGGCGCAGCGGTTCCTCGAAAAACAAAGGATCGTAGGGGGCCAGCGCGTTGCCGAGTTGCCTTGCGGCGACCGGCTCGAAAATCTTGGCATGGGCATCGAAGGCGATCTCGTATTCGTCGTTGACCGTCTCGCGCAGCGAGCGGAAATAATCCGCCGAGGCTTTCACCACATTGCCCCAGCGATGGGCGTGCATGTCGATACGCCAGGGGCTGAGCTTAAAGGCGGTGAAACCCCATTCTTCCTTCAGACGATCGAATTCGTCGCGGGCGGCCGGCGCGTCCGGTGCGGTGTAGACGCCGGCATAGACCTTGATGCGGTCGCGCACCTCGCCGCCCAGCAGCTTGTAGACTGGGACATTTGCTGCCTTGGCCGCAAGATCCCACAGGCAGTGATCGAGCGCAGAGATCGCGGCAAGGCCAAGCGCGCCCGGCGGGAACCGGCTTTGCTGGATCAACAGATTGACGAGATAATCGACGCGTGTGGGGTCCTGGCCGGAGAGAAATGCGTAGAGATAATCCAGGAGCGGCGGCAGCGCCTTATCGGGGCCGTGATTGTAGCATTCACCCCAACCCGTCAGCCCGTCATCGGTGTCGAGCGCGACGATCACGCGGGGACGGTCCTTGTCGCGGGTCATAAAAACCCGCATGCGGTCGATCTTCATCTTTCTGTCCTTCTAGCGATTGAAATAGCTGCGGCGTGCGACGCGCGTCTGCACGTAGAGATGCTCTTTGTAGGTTCCGGGATTATAGGAGCCGGCAGCTTCCGGCACGGGAACGGAGACATTGCCGCCGCTCGGAAAACGAGCGACGAATGCTTCGTCGATATCGCAGCCGAGCCCCGGCCCGTCGGGGACCGCAATCAGGCCGTCGACCTGAACGGGGTGCGGCACGATCGTCTGGCGGCGGCCGTCCCAGTCGTCGTCAAGGCGCTCGAGAATGAGGGCGTTCGGGATCGCCGCAAGCAGATGCAAGGCGGCATATTCCGCCACCGGCCCGAGCGAGCCCGAATGCGGCGCCATCTGGATATGATGCGCCTCGGCCATGGCGGCGATCTTCTTCATCTGGGTGATGCCGCCGGCCCGGCCGGTATCCGGCTGGATCACGTCGACCAGTTCCTTCTCGATGAGCTCGCGCTCGCCGAAGATAGTCGCCGAGCGCTCGCCAGCCGCGAGCGGCACATGGGCTGCGTCGCGGATGCGCCGGTAGCCGTCGATATTGTCGGGTGCGATCGGATCTTCGACCCACATCAGCTCGTAAGGTTCGAGCGCCCGCACCAGCCGGCAGGCATCGGCTGGCGTCAGCCATGGCGGCCCATGCAGATCGATGGCGATGTCCATGTCGTCGCCGACGGCGTCGCGGAGAGCTGCAACCTTGCGAACGGGATCGGCAACCCCGCCGCATTTGATCGCCTTGATGCCGCGCTCCTTGATGGCAAGCGCGCGCTCGGGCGTATTCGCATGTGAATAGATCGGGATCCGGTCACGCACCTTGCCGCCGAGCAGCATCCAGACTGGCACGCCGAGCGCCTTGCCCTTGATGTCCCAGAGCGCCATGTCGATGCCGGTCATCGCACCGCCGCCGACCGTCCCGAGCATGCCGTGACCCATCATGGCGATATGCATCTTCTGCCACAGCCGTTCGATATGGGCCGGATCCTCGCCGATAAGGAGGGGTGCAAGATCATGGATCGCCGTCTCGATGACGCGCGGCCAGCCGGAGCATTCACCAATACCGGTGATGCCCTCGTCGGTATCGATCTTCAGAAAGAGCCAGTTCCGGGTGCCGGCGAGCTGTCTGGACGCACCATCTTCGGAGCGCTCGTCCGAGGCCCATTTGGAGGGATCGGGCTGACCGGCATGCATGAGAAACGTGCGGATCCCGGTGATTTTCATCGCAGAGAACTCCCATTCTTCAGAATCTCCGGCGCGACGTAGCGGAAACGCCGCGAATGATCGCGGTCGCGCGGATCGGGGCGCGGGATGGCTGATATGAGCGCCTGCGTATAGGCGTGCTCGGGCGTGCGGCAGACTTTCTCCGCATCGCCGATTTCGACGAGTTGGCCTTTGTACATGACGCCGACACGGTCGCACATGTAGCGGATGACGCCGATGTCATGACTGATGAAGATATAGGCGAGGCCGAGTTCGTCCTGCAGGCGCATCAGGAGATCGAGCACCTGCGAGCGCACGGAGACGTCGAGCGCCGAGGTCGCCTCATCGGCAACGATGACACGCGGATTGAGTGTGATGGCGCGGGCAATGCCGATGCGCTGGCGCTGGCCGCCGGAGAATGCGTGCGGGTAGCGTTCGCGCGCCCTCGGGTCTAGGCCGACCTGCTCCATGAGGTGGCAAACGCGCTCGTCCAGCGCCCGCCCCTTTGCCACGCCATTGACGAGCAGCGGCTCGCCGATGATCTGGGAGACGGTCATGCGTGGGTTGAGGGAGCCGAAAGGATCTTGAAACACCATCCGCAATTCCCGCCGTGCGGCGGCGAGCGTCTGACCCTTTGCCGTTGCCAGATCGATGATGTCGCCGTCGGCGCGGCGATAGAGGATTTCGCCTGCTGTGGGATCAATCAGCCGCATGATCGAGCGGCCCATCGTCGTCTTCCCGGATCCGCTTTCGCCGACGATCCCAAGCGTCTCGCCCGGCAGAAGCGAAATGGAAACATCGTCCAGCGCTTTCACTTCACCGAAATCCATCGATACATTGCGGAGTTCGAGGATCGGTGGCGCCGTCGTGTCGAGCGGGGCGCGCTCCAGCCGAATTTCGGCCTTCGCTTCCAGCTTCAGCACCGAGCCGATCAGCATGCGGGTATAGTCGTCTTTCGGTGCATGAAAGATTTGCTCGACCGGCGCATATTCCTTGGCGACGCCATTGTGCATGACGAGCACATCGTCGGCGATCTGCGCGACGACGCCCATGTCATGGGTGATGAACAGAACGGCCATGCCCTTGGCCTTCTGCAGCCGGGCGATCAGATCGAGAATTTCGGCCTGTGTCGTCACGTCGAGGGCCGTGGTCGGTTCGTCGGCGATCAGGAGCTGCGGTTTGCAGGCGAGCGCCATGGCTATCATCGCGCGCTGGCGCATGCCGCCGGAATATTGGAAGGCATATCGGTCGAGCGCCTTTTCCGGCGAGGGAATCTCGACCTGCTTGAGCAGCGATATGGCCTCGGCGCGCGCCTCTGCCTTGCTCATCCTGGTGTGAAGGCGAAGCGCCTCGACGATCTGGTTGCCGACCGTGTGGATCGGCGACAGTGACGACATCGGCTCCTGGAAAATCATGGCGATGTCGCGGCCGCGGATCGCCCGGATCTGGCGCCCACGCGGATTGAGACTGGTCAGATCGATCGAGCCGCCGTTCTGTTCGTTCAAGATGATCGATCCGCCGGAGATACGGCCGGGCGCATCGACGATCTGCAGGATCGAACGCGCCGTCACCGACTTTCCCGATCCGCTTTCGCCGACGACACAGAGCGTCTTGCCCGGCTCGATCGTGAAGGACAGATCGCTGACGGCGCGAAAGACGCCGGTGCGCAGCGGGAATTCGACGGTCAGATTTTTCACCTGCAGCAGCGGCTTGCCGGCAATGGGAACGATATCGGTCATGCCGGCCTCATTTGTTGTAGGGATCGGCTGCATCGCGCAGGCCATCGCCGAGAAGGTTGAGCGCCATCACGGCAACGACGACGGCGCAGCCCGGCATGAAGAGCCACGGTGCCGTGGCGATCGAGCGAATGTTCTGGGCCTCGCGCAACAGCACGCCCCAGGAGATGGTCGGCGGCTGCAGCCCAAGCCCCAGGAAGGAGAGTGAGGTTTCGGCAAGGATCATCGCCGGCACCGCAAGCGTGATCGAGGCAATGATGTGGCTGGCGAAGCTCGGCAGCATGTGGCGAAAGATGATGCGTCTTTCGCGAACGCCGTCGAGCCTGGCGGCGGCGACGAATTCTTCGGTGCGCAGGGACAGGAAGCGGCCGCGAACGACGCGGGCAAGCTGCGCCCAGCCGGTCAGCGACAGGATGATCGTGATCATCATATATTGCAGCGTCGCCGGCCAATCCTGCGGCAGGGCCGCGGCCATGGCCAGCCAGATCGGGATCGTCGGCAGCGACAGCACGAAATCGATCACCCGCTGCAGGAAGAAATCGATGTGGCCGCCGTAGTATCCCGAGATGCCGCCGAGCACGATGCCGAGAATCAGTGAGAAGAATACGCCAACGAGGCCGATCGACAACGATATCTGCGAGCCCTGTACCGTTCGGCTGAAGACATCGCGCCCCAGCCTGTCGGCACCGAAGAGAAGCAGCGGCGTCGTCTTGTCGGGCGAGGCGATCAGATGGATGTTGGTGTTGAACAGGCCGAACACGGAATATTCATAGCCGCGCCCGAAAAACTGGACGTCGACACGCTTCGTCGTGTCTTCCTTGAAGATAGCGGCCAGCGTTTCCGGATCGCGAGTCAGCTTCATCGGGTAATAATGCGGGCCGAAGGAGAAACCGTTCGCAGTATCGATCAGATGCAATTTCTGCGGCGGGTGAAAAGTCGCCCGCGCATTTTGCAGGTTCGGATCGTTGATGGCGAAGAAACCGGGAACAAGGGCGACGATATACATCATCACGGTGACGACGAGCGCGACCATGGCGAGCCGGTGCCGGCGGAAAGCCCACCAGATGAGCTGCCACTGCGATGCGACGGCAGCGCGATCCGGCTGAATATTTGTAACGGTGATGTCGGCCACGTGAGGCTCCTATTCCAACCGGATGCGGGGATCGACCAGCGCAAGCAGGATGTCGCTGATCAGAGAGCCTATCAGCGTCAGCGCGCAGATCAGCAGAACGAAGGCGCCGGCGAGATACATGTCCTGGGCCATCAGCGCCTGCAGCAGCAGGGGTGCTGCCGTCGGCAGATTGAGGACGATGGCGACGACGACGGAGCCGGAAATGAGGTTGGGCAGCAGCCAGGCAATCGTCGAGATGAAGGGATTGAGCGCGATCATCAGAGGATATTTCATCAGCAGCCGGAACTCCGAGAGCCCCTTTGCCCGTGCCGTGGTCACATAAGGCTTCGGCAGTTCGTCGAGCATATTCGCGCGCATCACGCGAATGAGGCTTGCCGTCGAAGAGACGGCCAGGATGATGACGGGAAGCCAGAGATGCGAAAACAGGTCGACCATCTTGGCGAAGCTCCAGGACGCGTTCTCGTATTCCGCCGAAAACAACCCGCCGACATCCTGGCCGAATTCGACCGCCGCGATATACATCAGCACCAGCGCCAGCAGGAAAGACGGAACGGCCAGGCCGAAGAAGGTGAAGGCGGTGAAGAAATAGTCGCCGATGGAATATTTGCGCACGGCGGAGAAAACGCCGATCGGCAGGGCGATCGCCCAGGTGGCGATCAATGTCGACAGAGCCAGGACGAGGGTCAGCGCCATGCGCTCCCAGATCAGGTCGGAGACCGGTTGCTGCCACTCGAAGGAAATGCCGAAATCGCCGCGCGAGAGGATGCCCCAGATCCATTTGAAATATTGGACGAGCATCGGATCGCCGAGGCCGAAGCGCTCGCGCAATTGTGCCGCCGTGTTCTGATCGACGATCTCGTTGGAGGCGGCCAGCGTCGCAATATAGGTCGTGACATAGTCGCCCGGCGGCAGCTGGATCAACACGAAAGCGAGGAAGCTGACGGCAAACAGCGATGGAATCATCCATAGGAAGCGTTTGGCGATAAAGATCAGCATGAGGCGCCTCTTGCATTGAACGCCGCCCTCCGGGCCCTGTCGGCCGTCAGCCGGCAAGGCATCTCGGAGGGCGAACTGAAAGAAAGCGCCGTACCGTTGGGCACGGCGCCAAGTTCGAAATCAGCTCGTAAAGGTGAATTGCTGCGGCATCGCAGGCCCTGGATTGGGCCAGGACCAGCTATCCGGCTCCTTCTCGGGAACATTGCGCAGATTGTTGCGGATGATGCCGAAGCCGCCGACGGCAAGGCATAGGCCGACTGTCTCGAACTCCTCCGCAGCGATATCGAAGATCTGCTTCATGATCGCGCCGCGCTTGTCGAGATCGGCCGTCGAACGCGCTTCGTCGAAGAGCTTCATGCGCTTCTTCTGGCTTTCCGGGGGCTCTTCGCCGCGGGCACCGTTGGAGGTGTACCAAAGCGTCCACGGAATGGCGTAACGCGATCCTTGAGGATGGAAGGCGAAGAAATCGCGCGGATCGAGCATCGGATCGAGACCGCCAGGACCCGGCCACACCGCCGCATCATGGGCGTTGTCGTCGCCGCGAGTGTAATAGAGCGCCCGCTCGATCGTGTTGACCTTCATGTCTATACCGATCTGAGCCCAATGCGTCTTGACCAATTCCAGGGCATCGACGAGGTCGGGATAGAGCGTCGGAATGACGTCGATCGAGAAGAACACTTTCTGGCCGTCGGGCCGCAGCCGGAAACCGTCGCTGCCCTTCTTGTAGCCGGCTTCATCGAGCATCGCGCTCGCCTTGTCGACATCATATTCGGTGAACTGGCGCGCGTATTTCTCGTTATACCAGGGATGGGTCGGACGCGGTCCTGCCTGGTAGGGTTCGCTCTGTCCGAAATAGACGATGTCGATGAGTTCTGGGCGATTGATGCCGATCGACAGCGCTTGCCGGAACGCCTTATCCGCAAACATCTTGCGCATGGCAGGATCTTTGTGGGTGATGTTGAAGTAGATCTGGCACTGTTGCGAGGCCGAAGGCACCAGCGTCAGCAGACGATAATCGCCTTTCTCCATGTTCTGGGACAGCGTCGGCTTGTTGGCCAGAACGCTGATATGGCGTTCCTGGATATCGATCTTTCCGGAGATGACGTTCAGCATCAGCGATTCGACGTCCTGCGAGATGCCGAAGTTGATTTCATCGATGTAGGGAAGCTGGTTGCCCTCGGTATCGACCTGCCAGAAATAGGGATTGCGGGTCATGACGACGCGCGTGGCACCCCCGGCATAGGGCTCCTTGACCACCCACGGATCGAGCGTCGGCTTGTCGACATTGCCCCACCGCGACGGGATCTCGATATCGCCGCAACGGCTGCGGAACAGCTCCGTCCAGCTGGTGACGCCGGCCTTCTTCGCATCGGCCTCGATATTGGGATTGTATTTCGGCAGGAACTGGCTGCAGTAATGCTTCGGGAACAATGTCGGATGCTGACCGAGCGGCGTGGCGAGGTTTTCGAGATAAAGCGCGTTGGCCGCCGCAAAGGTGAACTTCACCGTATAATCGTCGATCTTCTCGACCGTGACCGGCTTGCCGGCGACCGCAAGCTGCGCCGGTGTCGAGCTGTAGAGCTCGGTGTTCTTGACGCAGTCTTCGATCGCAAAAACGACGTCGTCGGCCGTGAAGGGGTGGCCGTCGGACCAGCGAACACCTTCGATCAGATGGAAGGTGAATTGCTTTGCGTCGTCGCTAACTTCCCAGCGTTCGGCAAGGTTCGGCTGCACGGCGGTAAAATCGAGGTTCCAGCGCACAAGGCTCTGGTTGCCGACCATGCGCAGGATGCCGTTATGGTCCGATGAACCGCGAAGGCCGCGCCGCAGCGAGCCGCCATAGGTGCCGACTTTCTCGTACGGCGTCACCACCATCGGCTTTTTCGGCAGGCGCTCGGCAAGCGGCGGCAGTTTTCCGTCTTTGACGAGCTGCGCAAGTGCCGGCGCTTCGCCGCCTGCGGCGAAAGCGCGGCCGGCGATGGACAGCGCTGCGACGCCAGCCATGCCACCAAGCACGGCGCGGCGTGTGACACCACGCGACAGAATTTCATTGGGCATCGAGTTCCTCCCTTTTTGCGCCGGCACAGCTTTTGCACCGGCTGATGCGGCGGGCTCCCGACCTGCCGCTTGCGCCCTCCTCGGCGCTGGGACCGAACCATAGACACGTTCTCAAATGATTACAAGAGTTGACAGATATTTACAAATTCGATAGCGATGCAGCCAGACACCGCAGGCGTCATGCCGCTGAAAATACTGTCGCCAGACCAAAAACGGCGGCAGATCTGTCAGATTCTGTAGGCCACACAGAAGACCTCACGATCGGCGACAGGGAGTACGTGGGGCGCCGCGTGGCTTGAGAGAAAAGGACCATAATGACTTTCGCAGTCGACGCCGTTTCCAACAGAGGCGCAACGCGCTTCAGCGACATCATCTACGAGAAGATCGTGGGGATGATCGCCGACGGCAACTTTCCGGTGAACGAACGACTGCCGTCGGAAACGAAGCTCGCCGCGGATTTCGGCGCCTCGAGGCCCGTCGTGCGTGAGGCGCTCGAACGTTTAAGAGCCGATGGCCTGGTCGTTTCGCGCAAGGGATCCGGTTCCTATGTTCGGCAAAGGCCGGATTCGTCGATGCTGAAAATGGTGCCGGTCGGCTCGCTCGCCGATGTCCAGCGCTTTTTCGAATTCCGCGCCGGCCTCGAAGCCGAGGCTGCGGAGCTTGCCGCACGAAACTGGCAGCCGGATGACAGGGAGCGGATAACGGCAGCGCTTCTTGCGATCGAGCAATGCCTTCGCAACGGGGAGCTTGGCGCTGAGGAAGACCAGGCACTGCATGATGCCATCGCCATGGCGACCGGCAACCAGTTCCACATCACCGTTCGTGAATGGTTCAGGCCGCATTTCGCCATCGGGCATTCCGTGACACGAAGCCTGAGCTTGAAACGAACGCTGGAGCAGATTCGCAGCGTCCAGGATGAGCATGCGGTGATCGTGGAGGCGATCTTCGCGCGGCGGGAAACCGACGCTCACGATGCGATGAAGAGACACATACTGAATGCTCGCGCCCGCATGTTCCAGGGCGTTTGAGCGAGAATGGGAGGAAGAACGATGAAACGGGTCGCTGTGACGGGTGCCGCCGGACGTGTCGGAACGCTGCTGCGCCCGCTGCTTCGCTCGCATGTCGAGCATCTGCGCCTGATCGATCTCGAGGAGCCTGCCGGGCTTGGCGAAAACGAGCATTTCGTGAAGGCCGATCTCGCCAATGTCGATGAGGCCACCGCTGCGCTTGAAGATATCGACGGCATCGTCCACCTGGCGGGCATTGCAAGCGGCATCGATATGAACGCCATCCTGCAGGCCAATGTGCTGGGAACCTACAATCTCTACGAGGCGGCGCGGATCAACAAAATTCCCAGGGTCGTCTATGCCTCGAGCAATCATGCCACCGGCTTTTATCCGCGCGGCCAGCTCGTCTCGCCGCTCGATCCGATGCGCCCGGACAGCCCTTATGGGCTTTCCAAATGCTGGGGCGAACTGGTGGCGGGGCTCTACTACGACACATCGGGCATTCGCTCCCTTTCGATCCGCATCGGCAATGCCGGCACCTATCCCAACAGCGAGCGATCCGTCGCGATCTGGATCAGCGCACGAGACCTGGCGCAATTGGTCAGGATCGGCCTGTCGCACCCGTCGATCGCCGCGACGGTGGTCTATGGCGTTTCTGACACCGACGAGAAATGGTGGGACAACGAACTGGCAGCGAGGCTCGGCTACCAGCCACAGGACCGGCCACGCGACCATGCCCGCATCGAGCAGGGATCCGAAGGGCCGGTGGCGCTTGCGTTCCAGGGTGGCGGCTTCTGTGAGATCAATCACGACGGCACCATCCGCATGCGGGACGCCGAGGGCTTGGCCGAGAGCCTGGAGATGGTTCCATGACGGCACCGCGCATCATCCGCCCGGACGTCCGTTCCGTGATCCAGCAACCGCTGACGGTCGGTGAATCCCCGGTATGGGACGAGCGGACCGGCACGCTGTGGCTCGTCGATATCCTGGCGCCGGCAGTTGTCCGCATCTCCGCGCAAGGGAAGGTCGACCGCTTCGACATGCCGGCTCCGGTCGGCAGCCTCGGGCTCTGCCGTGACAACAGGATCGTCGTGGGCCTCCAGACAGGCGTCCACCTCTTCGAGCCCGCCTCGGGCGATCTCGAGTTCCTGTGCGATCCGGTCGGGCGCCACATCAATGGCCGCCTCAACGATGGCAAGGTCGGTCCCGACCGACACTTCTGGGTCGGCTCGATCAGCGAAGCCAAGCCGCAAGTAAACGACGCCGCTCTTTTCCGGGTTGGCGCCGACGGCAGCGCGCGGACGGTGGCAACGGGACTGACGAGCTCCAACGGTCTTGCCTGGTCGCCGGATGGCCGGCGGATGTATCACTCCGACAGCCGGCAATGTTTCCTGCAGGCATTCGATTTCAATCCGGCGACGGGCGAAATCGGCGAAGGACGCCGGCTTCGCAGCTTCACGGAAGACGACGGGCGGCCGGACGGAGCGGCCATCGATCGTGACGGCTTTTACTGGAGCGCCGGCGTATCCGCCGGTCGCCTCAACCGGATATCGCCCGACGGCGAAATCGTCGAGATCTACATTCTGCCGGTCGCCGCACCGACCATGCCGTGTTTCGGAGGGCCGGATCTGCGCACCCTCTACGTCACGAGCCTGTCGACCGACCGCACTGGACGCTTCGAGGCGGGAACGGTCATCGCCTTCGACGCGGACGCAGAGGGCTTGGCGCCCTTCCGTTTCGGATGACAGCGTGCCGATCACCCGTCGGGTGACGGCGGATTGATGGAAAGCTAAGGGGGAAGAAAGATGAGCATCGCAATCATGCGCAAGGCGCTCACAGGCGTATCGGGTGTTCCCGTCACCGCCTATGACGGCAGCGGCGAAGTCGACCCCCGGATCACGGCGAAGGTCTATGAGCGGGTGGCGGCAGCAGGCATCCACAACATCGTTGCCGCCGGCAATACCGGGGAATTTTATGCGTTGACGCCTGAGGAGATCAGGATCGTCCACGAGGCGGCGGTGTCAGGTGTCGACGGCAAGGCGCCGGTGACGGCGGCGATCGGCCGGTCGCTGCGCGAGGCGGTCGGCATGGCAAAGGACGCGGCCCGCATCGGCGCCTCCGCCGTGATGTCGCATCAGCCCGTCGATCCTTTTGCGGCCCCTTCGGCCCAGATCGACTATTTCTGCAATCTTGCGGATGCTTCCGCCCTGCCGCTGGTCGCGTATGTCAGGGCCGAGGGTTTCAGTGTCGCAGAGATCGTTCGGCTCGCAAATCACGGCAATATTGCCGGTATCAAGTTTGCGACGACCGATCTGATGCTGCTGTCGCGAGCGATCCCGGCCGCCGACCCGGCCGGTGCACTGTTCGTCTGCGGCCTGGCAGAAAGCTGGGCGCCGACATTCACCGCAGCCGGTGCGCGCGGCTTCACTTCCGGTCTCGTCAATGTTGCACCGAAGCTCTCGCTTGCCGTCCACGATGCGCTTGAAAATGGCGATTTCGCCGCGGCACGAGCGATCGTCAACAAGCTCGAACCATTCGAGCGGATGCGGACCAAATTCCGCAACGGCGCCAACGTGACCGTCGTGAAAGAGGCGGTCAGCTATTCCGGTCTCGATGTCGGCCCGGTGCGTGTGCCGGGCTTGCCGCTGCTCGACCAGCATGACCGCGAGGAACTTCATCGGCTGCTTCGAAGCTGGGAGGCCGAGGGCAATGTTCAAACGGATCCGAACCGGCAGGAGACTTCAAAGGCCGCCGTCTGAGGCCGACATTATTTCCGCAAGCAACAGGTGCCGGCATGGCCGCGCCACAGGATTGGGAGGTCTTGAGATGCTGAAACAGCTACTGACAACGATCGCGATAACGGGCGCCCTGACGGCGGCACAGCCGAGCTGGGCTGCATCGCCGCCAAACATGCTGGTCATCGGCACGAATCTCACCGGCATAAGAACGCTCGATCCGGCCCAGAACAATGCCCGCACGGTTTCCGAGCTGATCTCCAATCTCTACGACAACCTCGTGCAACTGTCACCGGACGATCTAAAAACGCTGAAGCCGATGCTCGCGACGCAATGGAGCGTCTCGGCGGACGGCAAGATCATCACGCTGACATTGCGCGACGACGCGGTCTTCCAGAGCGGCAACAAGGTAACAGCCGATGATGCCGCCTGGTCGATCCAGCGCGTTATCAAGATGGGCCAGGTCGGCTCCACCGATGTCGCGCTCTGGGGCTTCACATCAGACAACGTCGAAAAGCTCGTTCGGGCAAAGGACGAACACACGCTTGAGATCGAGCTGCCGCAGGCCGTGAACACCGATCTCGTGCTCTATTCGCTAGCCGGCTCGTCGATCGGCATCATCGACAAGAAGACGGCACTCTCGCATGAGGCAAACGGCGACTTCGGCGGCGCCTGGCTTTCTGCCAATTCTGCCGGCAGCGGCCCGTTCGCGCTGGCGCAATGGCGGCCGAACGATGTTGCGATCTTCAACGCGCAGCCGAACTACTGGGGCGGCAAGCCGGCCATGGCCCGCGTCGTCGCTCGGCATATCCCAGAATCCGGCAACCTCAGACTGCAGCTCGAAGCCGGAGATGTCGATGTCGGCCAGTATCTGGCAAGCGGCGACCTCGATGCCCTGTCCAACAACAAGGACGTGGTGATCGAGAGCGTTCCGGGTCTGGGCTTCTATTACATCGCCCTCAACCAAAAAGACCCGGATCTGCAGAAGCCGAAGGTTCGCGAGGCCTTCCAGCATGCTTTCGACTGGAAGGCGATCTCCGGCAACATCATGCGCTATACCGGTTTTCCCTGGCAGTCGATGATCCCGCGCGGCATGATCGGCGCGCCCGAGGAAGCTGCCTCCCACTACGACTATGATCCTGCCAAAGCCAAACAGCTGCTGGCGGAAGCCGGCTACCCCAATGGCCTGAAGAAGGTGCTCAATCCATCGGGCGCGGCGACACTGCCCTTCGCCGAAGCGCTGCAGGCGAGCGCCCGTGCTGCCGGCCTCGATCTCGATCTCGTGCCCGGCGAATTCACGCCCGCCTTCCGCGAGCGGAAATACGAGGTGCTGCTCGGCAATTCCGGCGCCCGACTGCCTGATCCTTTCGCTGTCGCCACGCAATATGCCTACAATCCCGACAACAGCGACGAGGCGCGTCTCGGCAGCTATTATCTCTGGCGCGCCGGCATGAAAGTGGACGAGCTCAACACACTCGTCGACCAATCGATGAAGGAGCGCGATACGGGCAAGCGCACTGACATCTTCAAGAAGATGGACGGCATCTATGCCGGCATGGCCTCGCCGCTCGTCATCTTCTTCCAGCGAACCGACCCCTATGTCACGCGCGCCAACGTCAAGAACTATCACGGGCACACGACCTGGTCGACGCGCTGGCACGACGTGACCAAGGAGTAGAACGCGTGGCGAGCGCCGATCTGACATCGAAGCGGGAGAGCGGCACCCGTTCTGCGGAGGGCGGGTTCGCCGAGGCGGCCCCGCACCCTCTGGTGAACCTGTTGCGGCGCTTGGCAGGGCGGGTCGTGGCTGTGGTGACGACGCTGCTCGGCCTTCTCTTCCTGACCTTTTCGATGGGTCGTCTGCTGCCTGCCGACCCGGTGCTCGCCATCACCGGAGCGGAGGTCAGCAAGGAGGTTTATGATCGCGTCTATCATGAGCTGGGGCTCGGGCAACCCGTCTGGATGCAGTTCCTCGCCTATGTCGGGAAGATCGCGACAGGCGATCTCGGCACCTCGGCGACGACCGGCCAACCAATCCTCACCGACCTCATGACGATCTTTCCCGCCACCATCGAGCTTGCGGTCATCGCCATGATCATCGGCGCCATCATCGGCGTTCCCCTGGGGATCACGGCTGCCGTCAGACGCGGAACTGTCATCGACCACGTCGCCCGCATCGTCGCCCTTGCCGGCCATTCCATTCCGATCTTCTGGACCGGGCTGATGGCGCTCTTCATCTTCTATGCCAAGCTCAAGCTCGTCGGCGCATCCGGCCGCATCGACGTCTTCTACGAAGGTCTCGTCACACCCATGACCGGCTTTCTCCTGATCGACGCAGCGCTGCAGCAGCAATGGGACGTGTTTCACAACGCTCTCGGCCACATCATCCTGCCGGCGGCGATCCTCGGCTATTATTCCGTCGCCTATATCAGCCGCATGTCGCGCAGCTTCATGCTGGAGCAGCTCAGCCAGGAATACATCATCACTGCGCGGGCAAAGGGGCTCGGCACCCGCAAGGTCGTCTGGCGCCATGCCTTCAAGAACATCCGCGTGCAGCTTTTGACGATCATGGCGCTGACCTTCGGTGGGCTGCTCGAAGGAGCGGTGCTGATCGAAACGGTTTTCGGATGGCCGGGGCTCGGCCAGTACCTGACCCGAGGGCTGCAGATGAATGACATGAATGTCGTCATGGGCTCGGTGCTGACGATCGGCGCCGTCTTCCTGACGATCAATATCCTGTCGGACTTCCTCTATCGCATTCTTGATCCGAGGACACGGTGACGCCATGACGATTTCCTCTGAGCACGCAGACAGCGTTGACACCGGCGGCTTTCGCAAATGGCTGCTCGCGCCGGAGCCGCGAGGCTGGTTTCAATCGTCCGCGCAGCAAATCCATCAGGGCTGGCTGAAATTCAGCCTGCACCCGCTTGGCCTCGCCGGACTCGCCATCATCGTGCTGCTGATCGTGGTAGCGACGGCCGCCCCCTTGCTGACGAGCTACGATCCGATCGTCCAGGACATGGCCGGGCGGCTTGCCGCGCCATCGGCAAGCCATTGGCTCGGCACCGACAATTTCGGCCGCGATGTGTTCTCCCGGGTGATCTATGGCGCCCGCACGACGCTCTACATCATCATGCTCGTCACGATCATCGTCGCCCCGCTCGGCCTGCTGATCGGCACCGTCTCAGGTTATTTCGGCGGCATCATCGATGAAATCCTGATGCGCGTCACCGACATTTTCCTGTCTTTCCCCGGGCTGGTGCTGGCGCTCGGTTTTGCCGCAGCGCTCGGACCGGGCATCACCAACGCAATCATCGCAATTTCGCTGACGGCCTGGCCGCCGATCGCGCGCCTCGCGCGGGCCGAAACGCTCAGCCTTCGCAAGGCGGACTATATCGCCGCCGTGCGCCTGCAGGGCGCGAGCTCAATCGCAATCATCACCCGCCACATCCTGCCGATGTGCATTCCCTCGGTGATCGTCCGCGTCACCCTCAATATGGCCGGCATCATCATCACCGCCGCTGGTCTCGGCTTCCTCGGCCTCGGTGCGCAGCCGCCATGGCCGGAATGGGGCTCGATGGCCGCGAGCGGCCGTGAGTTCATGCTCGACAGCCCCTGGGTCATCGCCGCACCCGGCATTGCCATTGCGCTAGTCAGCCTCGCCTTCAACCTCGTCGGCGATGCGCTCCGCGATGTGCTTGATCCCCGAGGTTCAGAATGACCGAGCCCTTGATCGATATTCGAAACCTCGAAATCGCCTTCGGCGGTGGACAGGTGCGGGCCGTGCGCGGCGTCAGCTTCGCGCTCGGACAGGAAAAACTCGGGATCGTCGGTGAATCCGGATCGGGAAAATCCACTGTCGGGCGGGCGATCATGAAGCTCTTACCGCCGACCGCGATCGTCAATGCCGAGCGGATGCGCTTTCGCGACGTGGATCTGCTCAAGGCAAACGAGAAAACGATGATGACGATCAGGGGGCGGCGGATCGGGCTCATCCTGCAGGACCCGAAATATTCGCTCAATCCTGTCATGCGGATCGGCGAACAGATCGCCGAAACCTATCGTTTCCATCATCCCAAGGCGAGCACCAAGCAGACCTCCCGCCAAGCGCTCGATATGCTCGAAGCCGTCCAGATTCGCGATCCCGAGCGCGTGGCCCGCCTTTATCCGCACGAAATCTCCGGCGGGATGGGCCAGCGCGCGATGATCGCCATGATGCTGATCGCCGAACCCGAAGTGCTGATCGCCGACGAGCCGACGTCGGCACTCGACGTGACGGTAAGGCTCGAAATCCTGGCGCTGCTCGACGAGCTCGTGCTACGCCGCAATCTCGGCCTGATCTTCATCAGTCACGACCTCAATCTGATCAGGAATTTCTGCGATCGCGTCCTCATCATGTATGCGGGGCGGGTCGTCGAAGTGCTCGAGGCGCGCGATCTCGACAAGGCCAGACACCCCTATACGCAAGGGCTGCTCGCATCCCTGCCGACGATCGACAATCCCCCTGCCCGGCTGCCGATCCTCAAACGCGATCCGGCCTGGCTCGACGAACCCGTATTGGAGGCGCCGCGGTGATCAAGATCGACAATCTCACGATCCGTTTCGGGCATGGCCAGCGACCCGTCGTCAGAGACATCAGCCTCGCCATCGAGAGCGGCACGGCCTTCGGCCTGGTCGGCGAGTCCGGCTGCGGAAAATCCACCGTGCTCAGGGCGCTTTCCGGCCTCAACGCCAATTATGACGGCCGGATCTCGCTCCAGGGCGAGACGCTGGACCGGCAGCGCAGCCGGCCGTTCTTCCGCCGGGTGCAGATGGTGTTCCAGGACCCCTACGGGTCGCTCCACCCGCGCAAAACCATCCGCTCGCAGCTGAAAGAGCCGCTGCGCAACCAGGGACTGGATACGAATTCCGTCGACGTGAATGCCGTCCTGAGATCGGTCGGCCTCGATCCGGCGCTGAGCTACCGATTTCCGCACCAGCTGTCCGGCGGACAGCGGCAGCGTGTGGCGATCGCCCGCGCCCTGATGCTGGACCCGGATGTTCTGCTTCTCGACGAACCGACATCTGCGCTCGACGTGTCGGTTCAGGCCGAAATCCTCAATCTCCTTCAGGATTTGCGTCGGGAACGCGGCCTCACCTATCTGCTCGTCAGCCATGATCTCGCCGTCGTCTCCCATATGTGCAGCCGCGTCGCCATTATGGAAGCCGGCGAGATCGTCGAACAGGTCGATATCGCAGCCCTGCGCAGAGGCGCGGTCGAGCATCCCTATTCGCAACGCCTGCTGCGGGCGAGCCAGATGTATGGAAAGGCGTAAATTCTCGATCGATGCGCGGCGGCTCGACGTCGTCGCAGGCCCGCCATCCTCAGGATCGTCAATGGCGGATCAGAGACTCCCAATCCAGCACTATCCGCTCGATCTGGAGTACAGGCCAAGCTCGTCTCTCATAGCAAATCCGCAACGCTGATAGAACTCCGACAGCGCCCCACCTCGCTGCGAGATCAGCCAGACGCTATTACACCCTTCAGCTTTGGCTGTTTCAAACATTGCAGAAAGCAGAGCAGTGCCTATTCCCTTACCCTGTGCGTCGGGTTGCACTGAAAGCTCGTCCAAGTAAATCACCGGGCCGGTGTGGCGCCGCTGTCGTACGCCCAGCGCAATCCCGAGCACCTTGCCTTCATCAACCGCCGCCAGCGCAACCGATCTAGGGGTTTCAAGCACATAGGTCACATTTTCCGCAGCCGCCTCAAGGGACCAGCTCTCGTTCCACGGCGGCAGGGCATAGGCTCTTACCAATACGTCGGCCGCGCCGCTGACGTGTTTTTCAACCAGACGTTCGATCCGAAATGACATGAACTTGTCTCACGCTACGTGAGGTGACATTTGCCGAGCGCGGTTGGTTTCGCAATGGTGTGTTGCCTGCATCCGCAGATTTTTTCCGAGCTTATCCCCAAAATGGCTAGGCGCCAGGCAGGCCGAGCCAGTCCTCCCGGCTGAGCCCGCCATTGAAAGTCCCTATTTCCAACTTGTGTAATCGTCAGCGACGCAACCAAACGGCGCACGATCCTGATCGAACCGCTTCTTGAGCTGCTGGCATCCCCACTCGTTCAACGGCGCCGGCATGAGATTGTTGATATCCATGCCAGGCGATTGAAATTGTGTCGTGGAGCTCGTGACGTACCAAAGCCAGAAGCCGACCACACCGACGACGATCAGGAGCAACACACCGAAGAAAATCTGCAGCCGCTTCCAGATCGATACCGCCTTTTTGGGCTCTTCGACCAAGACCGTCGCATTCCGATCGCCTTCTTGCTGAGACGCAAGAGATGCAAGAGCGGCGGCACGCTCATCATTCGTAAGCTCGACGCGCTGCAGACGATCGTCCAGAAGCACCGGAAGAGCAGTATTGCCGTGCCTGACAGCCAGTCCGATCGCTTTGCCCTTGGCTTCACCGACGATGAGCGGCTCTTCTCCATTCTTCATGCGCGTGTAAGCCGATCGCCCCGTTTTGTCGGCGGCGATCTTGTCATTATAGGTGATGGAAAGGACGCCGCGTTTGCGGTCGAATGCGGTCACCTCGACCGGGACAGGGGTCAGCATGGCAGGCCGGCGCAGTTGGCCCTTGACCCGCCAAATGCGGATACCGAGAAAAATCATACCCAGGCTCATGCCGCCAAGCAGGATGACAAACACAGTCAGCGTGATGATCCGGTTCCAGAGCATATCCAGACCGAGGCTCATCGTCGCGAGTTCCGGATGATCGGCTGAGATCACAAGGCCAGTTTCATAGTCGCCGGTATGGAAATCGACGAACATGACCTCGACCTCGGTGTCGTAGTCCCGTCCGCCGTAATTGTAGACAAGGCGTGCTTCGCAATCCGTGAAGATGGCTTTGCGCGTCGTGCATCGCCCGTTTTGCACATCGCCGTTTTCGAGCACCAAGGGGTTCTGGCTGATCTGGAAATCGCGGATCACGCCTGGCGCTGCCGAAACGAAGAGAAAGATAGCCAGTGCCAGGATGATAGGCGTTGACCAGAAGTAAGCATTTGGCGTGGAGATGACGTTGCGCGCCAACGAAAGCGGGCGACTAGGAAGAACAAGCGAAGACAATGGCGTCGACCCCTTATGTGACAGCGCAGCGCGCTGGTAAAGCTTCAGACAGCCGATGATGAATGAGCGGCGTTGACGCCATTGCGACCGGCTTCACACAATCCCATTGTGTGATACCGATCTACAGCCTGAGGCGGGCGATCGGCAATCCCTTTCAGCGCGCGTGGGTAGCATTGGCATGTTGATCCCTTCGCGCACCGCGAGCGAGTCGGTGAGTTGCGCTCCAATATCGATGGTTCGTGTCCTCGGCGCTGCGCTCGCATCTGCTTAGCAGGTGAGCTCTACAGCCGATTGGCGCGCAACAAGGTGTCTCGCGACAGATATCCCGCAAGCGTCCCATCGGCTGACCTGACATGCAGGCCCGGCATCTCACCGGAGAGGATGAGCGCCAAGGCATCGTGAACCGTGGCGTCAGCGGCGATCTCGGCATCGCCGTTGGACGGTTCCGGCGCGGTCATGATCGTCGATACGGCAATCAAGCTGAGCCTCTTTATGGCTCGGTCGGGGCCGAGGAAACTCTCGACGAATTCGTTGACGGGACGCGCAAGGATTTCCTGCGGGCTATCATATTGAAGGAGGCGGCCATCCCGCATGATCGCAATGCGATCGCCCATCTTGATAGCCTCATCGAGGTCATGCGTGACGATGACGACGGTTTTCTTCACCTTCCTCAAAATATCGCGGAATTCGTCCTGAAGCCGGACGCGGGTGATCGGATCGATCGCGCCGAACGGTTCGTCCATCAGCATGATTGCGGGGTCGGCTGCGAGTGCACGCGCG
Organism: Rhizobium sp. BK008; assembly: GCF_014197345.1. Classification (NCBI taxonomy): domain Bacteria; kingdom Pseudomonadati; phylum Pseudomonadota; class Alphaproteobacteria; order Hyphomicrobiales; family Rhizobiaceae; genus Rhizobium; species Rhizobium sp. BK008. Next base: position 194,135 of record NZ_JACIFK010000006.1, read on the forward strand.
AAACCGACGCGCTGGCGCTGCCCGCCTGACAATTCATGCGGCAGACGCTGCCGCATGATGGCCGGATCAAGACCGACGAGATCCAGGAGTTCGTCGACGCGGCGATTGCTGCGCGCCTTTTCCCAGCCGAGAAGCCGCGGGACGGTCGCGACATTGCGTGCGATCGACATATGCGGAAACAGACCGACCTGCTGGATGACATAGCCGATGCTGCGGCGCAGCTCCTTCTGGTCGACCCGGGCGATATCCCTGCCGTCGACCAGCACACGTCCCGTCGTCGGGGTCTCCAACTGATTGATCATCCGCATGGTCGTGGTTTTGCCGCAGCCCGAAGGACCGATCAGGGCAACCGTCGTACCAGTCTCGATCAGGAGATCGAGGTTGTCGACCGCATGCTGGCCGCTTCCGTCGTAGTTCTTGGTAACATGATCGAGATGAATCATCCTGATATCCGCTTTCGGCCGCTCAGCGCCGTTGAGTGAAGAGGCGCTCCAGGGCGCCGAAGGCCAATTCCGCAAAGATTGCGAGCAGGGCAATCGGCACCGCTCCGACAAGAAGGCGCGGCATGTTCATGATCGCAATGCCGGCATTGATGAAATCGCCAAGCCCGCCGCCGCCGATGAAAGAGGCCAGCGCCGCCCCGCCGATGACCTGGATGGCGCTCGTCCTGACGCCCGACAGAATCGCGGGAACGGCCAGGGGAAGTTCGATCTCCCACAGCATCTGTCCGGCGCTCATGCCCATTCCATCCGCCGCATCGATCACCGAGGCGTCGATCTCGCGGATGCCAATGATCGTGTTCAACAATAGCGGCGGCACGGCCAGGACGATGAGGGCGATCACCGACGGCAGCAATCCGATGCCGAGAAAAGGCATCGTCGCCGACAGGATCGCCAGGCTCGGGATGGAGCGCAAGGCGCCGGCTATATTGACCACCGCAAAGGCGGCGCGTGGTGCCCGTGCGACGACAAATCCGAGCGGCACGGCGATGACGAAGGCGATGCCGAGCGAGAGGGCGCACATCAGAAGATGGCGATTGAACGCGTTGAAGAAGGTGCCGGAATTGTTGAAGATCCAGCTGAATGCATCGATCACGATCATGCCGGCTTCCCCCCGCTGCGCCGGCGCAGCAGCCTTTCGAAGGAGGCAAAACAGCAGTCGGCAAAGAGCGCCAGACATGACGTCAGCAGCCCGCCGGCGATGATCTTTTCGGGAAAGCGCTGGTCGATGCCTTCGAAAATGATGACGCCGAGCCCGCCGGCATTGATATAGGCGGCAACGGTGGCGATGCCGATGACCGTCACCATGGCGATGCGGATGCCGCCGACGATATAGGGCATGGCCAGCGGCAGTTCTACTTCCCAGATCCGCCGTGCCGTGCCGTAGCCCATGCCATCAGCAGCTTCCAATATGTCACGCGGAATAGCCTGAAATCCCATGCCGATATTGCGGATCAGGATCATCAGCGAGTAGGCGGCAAGACCGGTTATGGCGGGTGCCGCCCCGATGCCCATGATGGGGATCAGAAGCGCAAACAGCGCCAGGCTCGGCACGGCGAACAGGATGCCGGTGAAGATGACGATGGCCGCAAAACTCCGCGGCCGCCTCGCCGCCCATATCCCGACGATCAGCGAGATCACCAGGGCAATGCCGACCGAGGAAAAAACGAGATAGAGGTGCTCCAACAGCGCGTCGAAGAGCCGGTCGAGATGTTTGGGGACCCATTTCATCGTCGAAACCTCCGCATCCGAGCGCTCGTTCGGCTGTCTACCATGTGATCCCCAATCTGCGATCGGCGTCGTCGGCTCTTAGCGGCAGACTATCGTAGGCCGGGGGAACGACCGTCGAAAATCGCCGGAGGCCGAGCCGTTCCAAAACCGCCGCTCCCTCACGCGTTTCATGCAACGTCACGAGGCTTTGCTGTAATGCTGTGGCGATGTCCGCAGGCAAGGTTTGCGCGGCAACCAATAGCGGCGCGGGAAGCGGATCGGTCGTCGCCAGAATACGAAGACCATCGATCGCATCGGTTTCGTGCATCGACAACAATTGGAAGGCGTAAGCATCGATCGCACCCGCATCGATCCTGCCGTCCTTGAGGGCGGCGACGATGCCTGACGGGTTGAGCAGCGGCCCGACCGTCATGCTCTGCTTCACTTTCCCGGCAAACCGGTCGGCAAGAAAAGAACGCGCCGCGTGGTAGCCCGATTGGGAATCGCGCACGGTCCAGCCCCAGCGGGCCACAGCGAGATCCGCTACCTCGTTCACCGCCCCGGTGGAGGCGACGAGAATGTGGCTGGCATAGAGCGGCTGGTCCAAAGACCATGCCTCGCTCGAAACGGGTGCAGCAAGGGCAGTCGGCCTGGCGCCCTCGGGCATACGCGAAAACGGATAGCCGCACATAAAGACCAGCCCCATGTCCGGCCTCGCCCATAGCTCCGACAGCGGCGCCGGTGCTGCATGAGCGATGATCTCGAGCTCAATGCCGGACTGCACGCTGACCAGCGCAAACAACGCATCCCACAGGCCGCGAATGCGCGGACTGAGATTATACATTCTCGAACAGGCGATCGGCTTGGACATCACCATGGCAACTATGCGAACCGCAGCCGCTGGCCGATGTTCATCTCTCTTGCCTTGTCGACCATGGCGGCGCCGAGCGCCACGTCGGTGGTGCTGAGGCCGCGGTGCCAGAACAGGATCGTCTCCTCGTCACTTTCGCGGCCGGGCTTCATGCCGCAGACGATCTGGCCGATTTCGGCATGCAGGTTCTCGGCCGTCACCTTGCGCTCGTCGACGTGACGGCGAAGCGCTCCGAACGGCTTGCCGGGGCCGCATTGTCCCCAATCGTCGACGACGACCTTGTCCATGATGTCGGTGAGATCGAATTCAAGCGCGCTCATCGTGCCATAGGGCACGACGAAGGCGCCCTTCTTCACCCATTCCGTCTTGAACAGCGGCGCCGGTTCCGGCAGGCGGCTCGCCTCGACCATGATGTCGGCGCCCTTGAGGCAATCCTCCCAATTGTCGGTGACGATGATCTTCTTGCCGAGATCCGCCTCAAGACGCTTGGCGAAGGCATCCCGACTTTCCGGCCGGCGCGAATGCACGCGGATTTCCTCGAAGTCGAAGAGATGGTCGAGAAGCCGGACATTCCAGTAAGAGGTTCCGCGCGCACCGATATGGCCGAGAATCTTGCTGTCCTTGCGGGCGAGATATTTTGCGCCAAGAGCGGTGACGGCCCCGGTGCGCATGTCGGTGATATCAGTTGCGTCGATGATGGCCTTCGGCACGCCGGTGTTCGGGTCGAACAGGTTGAGGACCGCAAGCTCCGAAGGCAGATCGACCTTGTAGTTGTCGACGAAGTCGCCGACGACTTTGACGCCGGCATAATTCAGCGCTTTGACGTAGCCGCGAAGCACGTTGAAATGGCCTTTGTCGGAGCTCTCCGGCACAAGATGAACACGCGGCTCGATGACGGTTTCACCCCTGCCCTGCGCATCCAGCGCCTTCGACACCGCATCGAGAATCTCGTCATTCGTCAGCGCCAGCGCCTTGGCATCGAGGGCGTTGAGATAATCGATCCAGATTTCCTGCATTTCCCGCTTCTCCATATTCCTGCCCGGCTGCTGACCGGACGGATTTTCGAACAAAAACCCTTAAATGGATCGCCGCGCCAGACCGCAGCCGGATTGATATCCGGCCGCGGAGGCATGACAATCATTTCGGCAGGAGGCCGTTTTCCTTGAGGAAATCGACCGCCACGTCCTTGGCTTCCTCGTGATCGGTTTCGACCTTGGCATTGAGGACCCGCATCTTTTCGTTGTCGAGATGGGAGCCGACCGCTTCGAGCAGTTCGGCAACCTTCGGGTTGGCCTTCAGCACGTCCTGGCGGACAACAGGCGCCACGTAGTAGGGCGGAAACAGACCCTTGTCGTCTGCCAGCGGCACGAGATTCTTCGAGCCGATCTGCCAGTCGGTCGCCGCACCATTGGCAACGTCGATATCCTTTTGTTCCAGCGCGTCGTAACGAAGACCAAGCTTGGCGAACTGCTTGAACTCCTTGAACTCGGCGTCGTAGACGCGCTTCAGGCCGGGCAGGCCGTCGGCGCGATCCGGAAATTCGGCGCCGCCGCCGAAGACCAGTGTCTTGGAGACCTTGGCGAGATCCGACAGCCTCTTCAGATTGTTGGCCTGCGCCGTTTCTTGCCGGACGACGATGACATAGCCGTTATTGATCCCGCTCGGCTTCAGCCATGTGAGATTGAACTGCTTGGCGTAGAAGTCCTTGACCTGCGTATAGACCTTGTCGGCGTCGGTCGACATCTCGCCCTTGACGACGGATGCGAGCGCCGTGCCGGTATATTCCGGATAAAGATCGATCTCGCCGGCCACCAATGCCTGGTGCGCAATCAGCGTGCCGCCGAGGTTGATCTTGCGCTCGACGGTGAAGCCGGCATTTTCCAGAACGGCTGAATACAATTCAGCGAGGATGAACTGCTCAGTGAAATTCTTGCTGCCGACCTTGATGGTCTCTGCGGATGCAGACTGGAACATGGCGGTTGCCATGATGCCGGCTGCAAGGATGCCCTTTGTCCAATTTTTCATAGTCATTCCCTCTTGTTGACTTTTCAATGAACGAACCGGCGGCGTTCCCCAGAATAGCCGTCGGCATGACCGGTCGGCGCCCTGCCCTTCTTGGTGGGGCAGTGGCGAACCGGGCTTACAGCGGGCCAAGCCCGATCAATGCGGCGATCGCCGCAAAATCCGGCCCTTGCGCGCGATCCTCATCAAGCGCCGGGACGTGATTGCGGACGAAAGCATAGGCCTCAGCCGATCCCTTGCCCAATTCGCCTGAGACGCCGCGCAGCTCGACGGCCTGGGCCGAGGCAATCAGTTCGATGGCAACGAGATAACGCAGGCGCTCGACGATCGCCTGCGTCTTTGCCAAAACGCTCGGCGCCATCGACGCTTGGTCTTCCACGCCATCGGCGACGGGAAAGGGCGAAAGCGAAACCGGCATGGCGAGATGGCGGATTTCGGCTTCCATGGCCGAGACGGTCTTTTGCACGGTCGCAAAACCGGTCCGGCTCTGGCCCATCGGGGTCAGGAAGCGCGGGAGGTCTGACATGCCGGGCGACATGATCTTCATGATCCGATAGGCGGTGCCTGCCGCACAATGCGCCATCGCCTGCCCCAGCCTTTCCCAGGCGAGCACAAAAGCGGTCATGTCGAAATTGCCGTGTGCAAGAATGACGCCTTCGGAGGCGATGACGACAGGATTGTCGCTGGAGCTGACGAGATCTATCTCCGTCGCCTGCCTTGCCTCGTCGATCGCATGCCTCATCGCGCCCCAGACCTGCGGCGTGCAGCGGTAGCTCAAAGGATCCTGGAGACGTCTTGCGGCATCGGCCGCAAGCAAGGAGCTTCCCGAAAGCAGTTCCATCAGTTGAGCGGCGACACGGCGCTGCCCAAAGGCCGGTCTGGCAGCGAGAGCGCGATCGTCGAAGACGCTGACATTGGCCCGGAACGCTTCGAAATTAACGGCAATCGCCTTCAGGGACCAATCGAAGAGCCGCTCGATATCCTCAAGCGCCAGGCAGGCAAGGCCGATGGAGAGACTGTTGGCCACGACAAGCGCATGCCCGTCCTTCGGCGCCAATTCGAGTTGTTTCAGGCCGGCCCTTTCCAGGGCGATGGCGGCCGGCAGCACTTCGCCGCCAAGCTCGATCTCGCCGAAGCCGAGAAGCGCCCGGCTCATATGGGCAAGCGGAGCCAAATCCGCCGCACCGATCGAGCCCAATGACGGGACGACCGGATGGATATCTGCATTGATGGCGGCGATCAGACCACGGAACACGTTCAGCGAAATGCCGGAGCCGCCCGCCGCCATGCCTGCAGCCCTAACGGCCATCATCGCCCGCACGGATTCCTGGGCAAGCGGCTTTCCGACGCCGACCGCGCGGGCTTGCGGCACACGCATCTGAAACGCCACCAGATCTTCCGTTGCAAGTCGTGTATCGACCCCCGCTCCCAGTCCTGTCGTCAGGCCATAAACCGGCAGCTCCTTTTCCGTATAGCGATCGACGACGGCGCGCGCCGCCGTAATCCGAGCCTCGACCTCGGCGGAGATTTCGATCCTGGCGTGACGACGGGCAATTGCTGCGATGTCCTCGATCGTCGGCGGCGACGCGCTGAAGGTGATCGATGGAGAATGGGTGGCGCTCACTGTTTCTCTCCGAGAATGGCGACGGGCTTCGAGGGACCCTTGGTGGACCGTGCTTCCAGCCGATATTGCGCGCCCGGATAGTATAACAGCGCACAGGTCACGACGGCCTCGCCCGACCAGGTCCTTCGAAAGACGCGCAGGCAAGGGTGATCATTCTTCAGGCCAAGATATTTGCGGATCGTCGTGTCCGGTTTGACGGCCTGGACGATATGTTCGAACGCCGTTATCGGCGCCACCTTCGTCAGATATTCGTTCGGCGTCATGCTGCTGAAATCGGTCGACAGATAGTCGGGCGCGACCAGCGGATTGACGTAGCGCTCCTCGACCTGAATGGGCTGGTCGTTTTCCAGGTGCACGATCAGCGAGTGCATCACCTCAGCGCCGAGCGTCAGTTCGAGCGCGTCGGCAACGTTGGCATCCGCCTTCATCGAGCCGGCCTGAACGACCGCCGCCTTATGCGTGTGACCCCGCTCCAGTATTTCGTCGGCTATGTTGCGGATTTGAAGCAGATCGACGTCGAGGTGCTTTGGCGACACGAAGGTTCCGATCCCGGCGGATCGCTTGAGGACACCCTCGAACATCAATTCCCGCAGCGCGCGGTTCGCCGTCATGCGGCTGACGCCGAATGCCGCCACCAGTTCGCTTTCAGAGGATACCCGGTCTCCCGGCTGCAGCTTGCCTTCGGCGATGTCGGCCAGGATCTGCTCCTTGATCCTGATATAATGGCGCGCCTCGCGGGCGGCTGGTTTGACCGCTTTCGTCATGACAGCCTCGCCATGCCATTGTCGAGGATGGTCACACCCCGTGACGCAACGATCCCCCTGAAGCGAATCTCGGCGTCGTTGCGCCACATCTGCAGGGTGATCGTTTCTCCGGGAAAGATCGGCGCGCTGAACCGCGCCGCGATCGCCCGCAAGCCGATCTTCATGCCTGGATCGATGGCGGCGATGATGGCGTAGCCCGCATAACCGAAGCTGCACAGCCCATGCAGGATCGGCCGATCGAAGCCGCTTCGGCCGGCTGCCTGTGGATCCGCATGCAGCGGATTGAGATCGCCGTTCAGGCGATAAAGCAGCGCGGCGTTGTCAGGGAGGTCGACATTGAATTCGAAGTCCGGCTCTCGGTCCGGGACTTTGGACAGAGGTTCAGGCGCCGATCCCGCCGAACCGCATCCACCGTCACCGCGGCAGGCGTTCGTCTGGACGATCGTCGCGATCGGCTCATCACCGTCCACGGTTGCGATCATGCGCTCGAAGCTGACGAACATGCCTTTCTCAAGGCCGCGATCGACCACCGACAAGACGCGCGACCGGGAGATCAGCGGCACATCGAGAGGGACTGGCCGGTGGATGGTCAGGCGATGCTCGGAATGCACGAGACGCGCCCAGTCGACACCCGTCTGCTGCATCCACGGGCCTGGATGCGCCACGACATTGGCAAGGGTCGGCGCGGTCACGAGATCGCGTTCATAGACATAGTTCAATAGGTTTTCGTCGAGCGGGTTGGTGCCGTAGCCGACAGACAGGGCGTAGAGGATGGCATCTCTTGCAGTAACCACATGCGTCGCTTGCGGCACCGGGAAATCGAGAATGGATTGGGCCGACAACGTCACGATGCGGCTCCGCCGGATGCCACGGGCTTGCGAACACCACCCGACAGGCGGATGCCGCCGTCGACGGAAAGCAATTCGCCAGTGACGAACTCTGCCCCCTGAACAAGCCAGACAATGGCGCCGGCAACGTCTTCCGGTGTCGCGACCCGGCCGAGCGGCGCGGTTTCCGAAAATCGCTTGGCAATGGCGCCATAGGCATCCGGCCCGAGCGTGTCGCGCATCCAGCGCGTATCGATGATGCCGGGGCAAACCGCGTTCACCCGGATATCGGGACCGCAGGTGCGCGCTAGCGCCAGGGTCAACGCATTGAGCGCACCCTTGGAGGCCGTATAGGCAAGCGAACTGCCGCCGCCGGTAAAGGCAACGTTGGATGAGACATTGACGATCGCACCGCCGCCGCTGTCACGCATCACAGGCACCGCCGCCCGGCACATCTGATAGGCGCCGATGACATTGACGCCGAAAACACTCTGAAAATCTTCGGCCGACAATGTCTCCAGATCGAAAGGATCCGATTTGACCGTCGTTGCGGCATTGTTCACCAGGGCGTCGAGCCGCCCCCACCGGTTGACGGCCGTCGCGACCATCCGGCGGCAGGCCGCATCGTCGGCAACGTCGGCCTGGACGATCTCGACCTCCGCGCCCAGGCTGCGGCAGATATCGGCCGTTTCATCGGCCTCTTTGTTGCTGCTGTTGTAATTGACGACCACCCGGGCACCGCTCTCGGCGAACTGCTTCACGCATGCGGCCCCGACGCCTGTTGCCGAGCCCGTGACGATGATGACGGCTCCATCGATTTTCATGGGGCAAAGTCCTTCATGGCGTGGGTGGCAAACAGGCGCGCGTCCATCTGTTTCAGCTGGCCCGACACCGCGACGCCCTTCGGCAGGCGGTCGAGAACATGGGAGGCGAGATCGATGCCGGGGGCAAACTCCGTCAGCATCAGGCATCCGTCGATCACTCGAAAGACCGCCCGCTCGGTGACGACGAGCTGCGACTGCCCTTCCGGCGCAAAGGCCGGGCTCGAACTGATCTGGTCGACATGGTCGACGATCTTGCAAACTCTGCCGTCCCGGATGATGTCGAGGCTGCCGTCGGCAACCGCAATTTCCGCGCCGCCGGCCGAAAATGCGCCGAGATAGACAACACGCCCCGCCGTCTGCGAAATATTGGTGAAGCCGCCGACCCCAACGATGGAATTGTTGAAGCGGCTGACATTGACCGCACCGTGCCTATCCACCTCGGCCATGCCGAGAAAGGCGATATCGAGGCCGCCGCCGTCGTAAAAGTCGAACTGCGAAGCCTGTGGGACGATGGCGGTCGGATTGACGGCAGCGCCGAAGGACAGTTCCTCGGCCGGCACGCCGCCGATCACGCCGGATTCGATCGTCACCGTATAATCGTCGAATCCCTCTTCGCTGGCGATCCGACCGATCCCGGCGGCAATGCCGATGCCGAGGTTGATCGTCGGGCGATGGAGCGGCGCCAACTCCAGGAAGGCACGGCGCTGAATTATCTTATCGGCCGACAGCGGCGCCGGGTGCAGGCGGCTCACCGCCATCCGGACGCGCCCGGTATAGGCGATATTGTCTGTCTCGGCGAAACTGACGCCGTGCTGGGCCGGATTTTCGCAGACGACGACATAATCGACCAGCGCCGCCGGGATGCGAACATCGCCCGGCGGCAGCGAGCCGCGCTCGGCAATCCGCTTGACCTGCACGATGACGACACCGCCGGAATTTCGGCCTGCCTGCGCCATGGCGAGCACGTCGAGCGGAAAGGCTTCGTCCTCGAGGGTGACGTTGCCGTCTTCGTCGGCCGTCGTACCGCGCAAAAGCACGCAGTCGAGCGGCATCGAGGGATAAAGCAGCCATTCCTTGCCGCGCAACGACACGCGCTCGACAAGCGCTCGCGGCGTCGTCGCATTCATGCGGCCGCCGCCATGCAGCGGGTCCATGAAAGAACCGAGCCCGATATGGGTGATCACCCCAGGCTGACCGGCGGCAATCGCCCGATAGAGCTGGGCGATGACGCCTTGCGGCCAACAATGCGCTTCGATCTTTTCCTCGATCGCCAGCCTGCCAAGGCGCGGCGTTCCCCGCCATCCCCCGGCGATCACGCGGGCGACGAGGCCCTCATAGCCGAAATGCCCCATGCCGCGCGTCTGACGATCGCCCGTGCTGGCAGCAAACAGAAGTGTCAGCTTGCGCGGTTTTCCAGTGGCGAGGAAACGCTCCTCCACCGCGGCCGTGATGGCCTCGGGATGGCAGCATCCTCCAAAACCCGAGGCAGCGACCGTCATCCCGTCTTCGAGGAGATCCGCAGCTTGCTGTGAAGAGATGACCCGCATGACGATCTTTGCTTCTCCGCCCTGTATATACAGGCTAGCCGCTGATCGTTTGGAAGGCAACGGGAATTTTTGCAAGTATTTTGGGCACACCACCCCGTCTCAGACGATATTCAGCAGGCCGATCAAGCAAAGCCCAAGCACCGCCAGAGCCAGCAGCGACAGCGCCGCCGCGACGAGGACCCGACCGCCGGTATGGGCGATGGATCTGACATCGACGGAGAGGCCCAACGCGGCCATGGCAGTAACGGTGAAGGCGGCTGATACAGCCGACATCGCGGGCAGCAGCGGCGCCGGGATCGCGTCGAGCGAACGAAGCGTCGCCATGGCCGCAAAACCGAGGATGAACCATGGCAGAACATGGCGGAGATTGATTGCGGCGCCGCCGGGACGGCGACCATGAACTGCGCCGAGCACAAGAATGACGGGGCCGAGCATCATCACGCGGATCAACTTGACGAGCGTGCCCACCTGGGTGCTGACGGCGCCGGCGGAGGCCGTCGCCGCCAATACCTGCGGCACGGCATAGGCTGTCAGCCCTGCGAAAACGCCATATTGTACGGCGCTGAGACCCAGGAACAGATGCAGAAGCGGCAAAGTCAGCACCGCACCAACGCCGAGCAGCGCGGTAAAGGCTATCGAGGCGGCGATATCGTCCGGTTTGGCGCCGATCACAGGTGCTGCCGCGGCGATCGCAGAATTGCCGCAGATCGAGTTGCCGCAAGCAACCAAGGTCGCCAGGCTGGTCGACAGCCCGAAGAGCCGGCCAAGCAGAAAGCTGCCGGCCAAGGACAGCGCAACCAGGACGGCAATTCCACCGACAAGCGGCAGTCCGGCCTGCCGGATGGCGGCCGTGCTGAGCGAGGCGCCCAGCAACACGACGGCAATCTCGAGAAGCGTCTTGGCGGCGAAGTGAATGCCGGGAGTGAAGGTCTGCGGCAGGCGGACCGAGGAGCGCATGGCAATGCCGATCAGAATGGCCAGCACGAGGCTCTCGATCCAGTGCGCGCCGAAAATCATCAGCTGCAACTGCTCAACCAACTGCGCAATGAGCGTGACCGCCACACAAAGGACAAGTCCCGGCAGGACGGCAGGAAGCGACGGGGAACGGGAGGCGGAAACGAGCATCGGCAAGACCTTGCGGAATGCTTCACTGTCCCATACTCAATTGTCGACTTCCATTGAATAGTTTAATATAGTTCATTCGGTAAAATCGAACGATTGCATCATGACTTTCGAACAGCTCTCCATTTTCGTTGCGGTTGCGGAACGCGAGCACCTGACCAATGCCGCCGCGGCGATCGGCCTCACGCCGTCGGCCGTCAGTTCGGCCATCCGCAATCTCGAGGCCTCCTATGGCGTCGAGCTTTTTCACCGTGTCGGACGCCGCATAGAGCTGACATATGAAGGGCGGGTGTTTCTGGGGGAGGCACGAGCCACACTCGCGCGCGCAAAAGCCGCAGCACTCGTCTTGTCCGATCTCGGCGGCTTGCAAAAGGGTGAGCTCGTTGTTTTTGCCAGCCAGACGATCGCAAGCTATTGGCTGCCGGCGATGCTGATGCGTTTCAAGGTCCGCTACCCGGGCATCGACCTCAAGCTGATGATCGGCAACACGACCACGGCGGCGAAAGCGGTTCTCGATGGATTGGCGGAAGTCGGTTTCGTCGAGGGCAGCGTTGACGAACCGGCGCTGAATATTCGGCCGCTCGCCGAGGACGAACTCCTTATCGTCGTCGGTCCGCGCCATCCCTGGGCGCGTGGCAAACCGATCGCCCCGGCGGAGCTGGTTTCGGGCACGAAATGGGTCATGCGGGAAAAAGGGTCCGGAACCCGGTCGGCTTTCGAGGCGGCGATTTCCAATCTCGGCATCGGCCCCGCAGATCTGACAGTCGCGCTTGAGCTGCCGTCGAATGAAGCAGTCATATCGGCAGCAAGAGAAGGCCTCTGCGCAACGGTCGTTTCCGGCGCCGTGGCCGCGCCGCTCTTGACGCAGGGTCTGCTGGTTAAGGCGCGCTTCCCTTTGCCGTCCCGCCAATTTGCAATCCTGCGGCACAAACAGAGACACTCCAGTCGTGCCTCGTTGGCGCTGGAAACGATTTGCAGCGAGGACAAAGCTGCCGAGGTCCAAAATCGGGATGACTGGGCGCTTTAGATCGAAAGCGGTTCGGCCGAACCCCCTGTTATGACGCCGATTCCCGGCAAAACCGCTTCGCGCTTCGCCTGGGAAAACCGCGTTAAGCCTCTGATAGAATGCTTTCCGCGGCCTTTTCGGCAATCATGATTACTGGCGAGTTGGTATTGCCCGAGACGATCGTCGGCATGATCGAGGCATCGACCACCCGCAGTCTCGCAAGCCCATGCACCCGCAATTGCGGATCGACAACCGCCATGGTGTCGCTGCCCATCTTGCAGGTGCCGACCGGATGGAAAATCGTTGTGGCGATATCGCCGACCCGACGGATCAGGTCCTCGTCACTCTGATATTCCGTGCCCGGCAGCATCTCCTGCGGCCGGTAATTGCGAATGGCATCGGCCTCCATCAGCCGGCGGGCATGCCGGATCGATTTCGTCGCAACCATCCGGTCGCCGGCTGTCGAAAGATAGTTCGGGCGGATTTCCGGCGCCATGCAAAGGTCCGGGCCGCCAACATGCACGCTCCCCCGGCTTTCCGGCCGCAGATTGCAGACGGAGACGGTGACAGCGGGATATTTATGCAGCGGCTCGCCGAGCCGGTCTGTGCTCAAGGGCTGCACGTGATATTCGAGATCGGCGGTCGCAACAGCCGGATCGCTCTTGGCAAAGATACCGAGCTGGCTCGGCGCCATCGACAGCGGACCGGACCGGCGCAGCATATATTCAAGCCCCATACCCGCTCGGCTGAACAAGTTGTGATAGAGCTGGTTCAGCGTCTTTGCGCCCTCGATGCGGAAGACCGTACGGATCTGCAAATGGTCCTGCAGGTTTTCGCCGACACCCCGAAGTTCGTGGGCGACGTCCAGTCCGGCAGCGGACAACACATCCGGGCGACCGACGCCGGAAAGCTCGAGGATTTTCGGCGAATTGATCGCACCGGCAGACAGGATGATCTCGCGATCGGCGCGAGCCAGATGTTTCTGCCCGTTCAGCCGGAACCGCACGCCGGTCACCATCCTGCCGTCGAATTCCAGCCGCTCGGTTTCGGCGCGGGTCAGCACGCGCAGATTGGGCCGCTTCATCGCCGGGCGCAGAAAGGCCTTTGTCGTGTTCCAGCGCAGGCCGCCGCGCTGATTGACCTCGAAATAGCCGGAGCCCTCATTGTCGCCATCGTTGAAATCGTCGGTTTTTGGAATGCCGAGCTCCTCGGCCGCATCGCGAAAGGCATCGAGGATCGGCCAGGAAAGCCGTTGCTTTTCCACCCGCCATTCGCCGCCTGCCCCGTGCATCGGCGACTTCCCGCGATAATTGTCCTCGGATTTCAGGAAATAGGGCAGCACGTCATCCCAGCCCCAGCCGGAATTGCCGGCTTGCCGCCAGCCGTCGTAATCGGCCGCTTGGCCGCGCATATAGATCATGCCGTTGATCGACGAGCAGCCGCCCAGCACTTTTCCACGCGGATAAGGCAGTGACCTGCCGTTCAGTCCGGCTTCCGCCGCCGTCTTCATCATCCAATCGGTGCGCGGATTGCCCATGCAATAGAGATAGCCGATCGGCACATGCACCCAGTGATATCGGTCGCTGCCGCCGGCTTCGAGCAGCAGGACACGAGTTTTCGGATCGCGCGACAGCCGGTTGGCCAGAACGCATCCCGCCGATCCCGCGCCGACGATGATGTAGTCGTAGCTTCCCGCATCGATGGCCCCATCATTCACCCGCATGTTCATGCCGCCGCTCCCGCTGCCAGCGGAACCGCCGTCAGACGCCGCCAGAGCGGTGCCATTGCCTCGGCGATATCCTGATAGAGAGCGTAGCGCCGCGCATAATGTGCCTCAAGCGAGACATCCGGACGATAATGCCGCTCGGTCCGGACCATGGCCGCAGCACCGGCGCCGAAGTCTGCGAAGACACCGACGCCGGTTCCGGCTGCAATCGCCGCTCCCAGCGCACCGGTTTCACGCGAGCGGGCAACGCTGACCGGAACGCCGAGCACATCGGCAAAGATCTGAGGCCAGATCAGGCTGCGCGAGCCGCCGCCGGACAGCACGGCTTCGTTGAAGACCGCGCCGGCCTTTCGGATCGCCTCGATGTGCTGGCGGTGACCGAAGGCGACGCCCTCAAGAAGCGCGCGAACGAGATGCCCCTTGGTGTGCCAACCGGCAAGACCGTAGAAGCCGGCGCGTGCATGGCCATCCTGCTGGGCGCCGTAGAGATACGGATGGTAGAGCGGGTCGTCTGCAGCGGGTTCGATCGCCTCGGCCAGCGCGCAGCAGGCATCGAAGGGCGAAACGTCTTCCGCATGCTCGCCTTCGAAAAACTCCCGCACCAGCCATTCGAGATTGGCAGCCGAGGTGGCGCTGTTCTCCATCGCCATGTAGCGGCTGCGATCGAAGGTCGACGACATGAACACCGGCCCGTCGAGGTCGGGGCCATCGATGATGACCTGGTTGATACTCCAGGTGCCGGCGATGATCGAGGCGCTGCCGGTGCGTGAAACGCCCGAGCCGAGCGCCGAGGCGACGACGTCGAACAGCCCGCCGACCACAGGAGTACCGGCGGCGAGCCCGGTCTGCGTCGCCACTTCTTCCGTTACCGTGCCGGCAATGTCGGCGCTTTCGATGAGCGGCGGCAAGAGGTCCATGCAATCTCCCAGTCCATAGGCCTCCATCAGCGCCTTGTCGTAGCGGCGCGCGGCAAGATCCAGCAGACCGGCACCCGACATATCGGACACCTCGCTGACGCGGCGGCCGGTCAGGCGGTTGACGACGAAATCCTTGGAGAAGAACACCGTACCGATGCGGTTGAACAGATCCGGCCGGTGACGCTTGAGCCAGGCAAGCAATGTCGGCGTCTGGGATGGCCACGGACGCTGGCGGGCAATCGGATAGGTCCGGTCACCAACGCCGGCCTCTCGCCATTCATCGACCAGGCCGGCGGCCCGCGTGTCGAGTGACTGGATGCCGAGCAGTGGAGCGCCGTCGCGATCAAGCGCATAGAGACCGTTGCCATGCCCGGCGCAACCGATCGCGGCGATTTCCTCCGGCTGGATCTCCGCCTTTTCGATGCAGGCGCGGATGACCTGCCGTGCATTCGTCCAGAGTTCGTCAAGCCCTCCCTCGACATGCCCCGGGCTCGGCATGCGGCTGCGCCCTTCTTCCCACGCAGCCGCGATCTCGTTGCCGCTCAGGTCGAAAATCACCGCTTTGATGACGGTGTTTCCGGCGTCGAGCCCCAAAAGATAGTTTCCCATGCTGAACCCCTCCCAAGGTTCGAGATCGCATTCAACCCTGCTGGTAGAGCGCAAACGCCTGATCGCCGCTCGCATCCTCGTGCACGATCGCCATCAGTCCGCGCACCACGGCCCTCGGATTGGCGTGCTGATAGATGTTGCGGCCATAGACCATGCCTAGAGCGCCTTGTCGCATCAAGGCCGCCGATTTGTCGAAGACGGCACGAAGATCTTCCTTGCCGCCACCGCGGACGAGAACCGGGCAACGGGCTGCTTCCACCACCCTGTGGAAATCCTCGGCATTGGTGGTTGGGTCGGCCTTGACGATATCTGCGCCCATCTCACGGGCGAGCCGCGTCAACGTCACAATCTTGTCCGCGTCACCGTCGACCATATAACCCCCTTTTTCGGTGACCGGCTGCATCACCAGCGGCTCGATCATCAGCGGCATGCCATACTTGTCGCAATCGGCCCGCACGCGGGAAATATTCTGCACGCACTGGCGGAACAGATCCGGCTCGTCCGGCAGCATGAACAGGTTGACGACGACGCAGGCTGCATCCATCTCGATCGCGCCGATCAACGGTTCGGCGTCGTTCTGCAGCACCGCCCACATGTCGCGGTGGCGGATTCGGTTATAGGGATTGCCCATGTCGATGCGCATGACCAGCGCCGGCTTGTCCTTGCCGGGCACGTCCTGCAGCAGGTCCGCTTGGCCGTAATTCATCTGGATCGCATCCGGCGCGGCAGAGACCAGCGCCTTGACGACGGCCTGAATGTCCTCCAGCCCGTTGAGGAAGGACGGCTCGTTGCAGACGCCGTGATCGATCGCCACATCGAGGCAGCGGCCGCCGCCGAACAGCCGGTTCATCCGGACTTTGCTGTTGTGTCGCATTCTGTGCTCCTTGGTTCGTTCCTTGCGGAAAGCATGTCTTCGTCGACGCCGTGGCGTTCGTTGAGAAGGGTGAGAAAGCGGACGCGCTCACTGGCGCGATGCGCGAGCGTCCAGTTCTTATCCTGCGCCAGCAGGTCGAGTGCGGCGTCCATCATGTCGAGTGAAAGCTCGCCCGAAACGGCAAGCGTCGTGCGCCGCAAAAGCAGGTCGTCGAGATGTTCCACCGCTTCCTCGCGGATCAGGAACTGCAATTCGCGCACCGAGTAGGCGGCGTGCGGCAGCGCTTCATCGGGGCTTGGCGCGATGAAGCCGGCAATCGCCTCGGCATCCGTGCCATATCGGGCAAACAGCTCAGCCATGCGCCCTGCGGAAAGGCCTTTGCTGGCTGCCATCTGCGCTAGCCAGGCGGGCGTGTTCGCGGGAAAGGCCCGACCGCCGCCGATCGGCCGATCGGTTGTCGCAACGCGGCGCCGCCTGCCGAGCCTTTCCAGAGCCATGTCGGCCGCCAGTTCCCCGAAGGACCGGAATGTCGTCCACTTGCCGCCGATCATGCAGAGCACCGGCGCACCGCCATCGGGAGGCTCCAGCATGGTGCAGAAATGATCGCGCGGGATGCGTCCGGTAAAGCTGTCGGTGCTCGCCGGCAGCGGCCGCACGCCGGAAAACTGAAAAACGATTTGCTCCGGCCGAATGGTGATATCGGGCAGGACGAAGGCAAGCGATTGCAGGATATAATCCCGCTCGTCCGCCTCGCAGCGCACCGTTTCCGGATCATCGACGCGGATATCGGTGGAACCGACGAGAACCTTACCGAGATAAGGAAAAGCGATACAGATCCGCCCGTCCTCGTTCTCGTAGTAGATCATGTGATCGGCAAGTGCGTCGCGCAGCTCCGCATTGTCGATGATGAGATGCGAGCCCTTGGTGCCGCCCATCAGTGGTGACGGCCGTGCTTCTGGCGAAAACAGGGTTTGATTGGCAAGGTCGATCCAGCCACCGGTGGCGTTGATGATCAGCGCCGGTTCGACGGCAACGGACGCGCCGCCGATCTGATCCTCGACGTGATACTCACCATTTTCGGTACGCCGCAGTTCGGCATAGTTCAGCGCCATCACTCCGAACTTTGCCAAAAGACCATCCTGTAGGAGCTCGATGCCCAACCGCTCCGGATGGCTGACCCAGGCGTCGAAATAGGTGGCGGAACTCTTGATGTCGGGATTGAGCGCCGGCCACTTGGCAAGCGTTGTGCGCCGGCCGCGAAACTGGTGGCGCGGCATCAATGCCCGTTTGCGCGTCAGGAAATCATAGATGCTCAGGCCCGCCTTGATGGCGACGGCGCCACGTCGGCTCGGACGGCGGCTGAGGCCAAGGAAGCGGACAATGCCATTGCCGAGGCCGGAAAAGATATCGAACACCGGCACCGTCGTCGGCAGCGGCGCGACGTAATGCGGCGCGTTGCGCAGCAGCCGGTCCCGCTCGACCAGCGATTCCTGCACCAGCTTGAATTCGCCGTTTTCAAGATAGCGAAGCCCGCCATGGACCATGCGCGACAACGCCGAACTGGCACCGGAGCAATAGTCGTGCTTCTCGACGAGCAGCACGTTCAGCCCCTGCAGGGCCAGTTCCCGAAAGACGCTGATGCCGTTGATGCCGCCGCCGACGACGCAGACGTCCACCTTCGGGCTCTGGCGGAGCCCGTCCAATATTTCTTGCCGTTTCATGATGGCGATCCGCTACCTGTCCATATCAGTCAGTTTCGCCGCTATGGCCGTATCGATGGCCGCAAGATCGGCCGTATCCAGCCGGATGGTCCCGGCCCGCGCATTGTCGAGCGCTTGTGCCGGATTGCGCGCCCCGCAAAGTGCAAAGGTGACGCCCGGCTGCGCCAGCGTCCAGGCAATCACGATCTGGGCGATGCTGGCGCCGTGTTTTTCTGCGAGCGGCCGGATGGCGTCGGCGAGCGCCGCTGCCTTCTGGCGGTTGTCGACTGAAAAGCGCGGATTGTCCTTGCGCTGGTCGTCGCCGGAAAACACACGGTCCGGGCCGATGGTGCCGGACAGCAACCCCAGCGCCAGCGACGAGTAACTCAGCGTCGCTATGCCGTTGGCCTTGGTCAGCGGCAGAAGCTCTGCCTCGATCTCGCGGTCGATCATGCTGAACCGCTCCTGGATCGCGTCGAGACCGCCGGCAGCGAGATAGGCATCGAGGTCGTCGGAACTGACATTGCTTGCGCCGATCGCCCGGATCTTGCCCGATGTTCGCAGGTCTTCCAGCGCCCGCATCGTTTCCTCGATCGGGGTCGTCGGGTCCTGCCAATGGGTGATGTAGAGGTCGATATAGTCGGTTCCGAGCCGCCTCAGGCTTTCCTCGACCTCATGCAGGATCGCATCGCCGCCGAGATAACGGTGGACCGGCTTGCCGTCTTGGTCGAAGAAATGACGGCCCTTCTGCGTATGCCAGACAAGGCCGCATTTGGTGGCGATCACAGCCTTGTCGCGTCGCCCAGCCAACGCTTTGCCGACGATCTCTTCGGAACGTCCAAGCCCATAGGCTGGCGCCGTGTCGATCAGCGTTACGCCGGCGTCAATCGATGCCTGGATTGCGGCGATGGATTCGGCCTCGTCGGTCCCGCCCCACATCCAGCCGCCGATCGCCCAGGTGCCCAGCCCGACCGCCGAGGCGGAAACGCCGGATTTGCCGATCTCACGTGTCAATTGCTGTCCATTCATGCCCATTTTCCTTCGCCATTCGCCAGTGCCAGCACCCGCGCACCTGTCGCCTCATCGGTCACCAGCGTATCGAGATGATTGCCCCTGAGAACGCTGAGGATCGGGCCTGCCTTGTTCGGCCCGCTCGCCACGCCGATCTTGGTGGGGATCGAGGCGAATTCCGGCAGCGTCAGCGACACCAGCGACCGGTTGAGGCTGTAGTCGCAGACCTGGCCATGATCATCGAGCAGATGCGCCAGCAATTCGCAGGAGGCGCCGGACCGCTCGATCGCGGCGCGGTCGGTGCTCGAGGAGGGATGCAGGTCGTAATAGCTAGAATCGTCCGACAGGATCGAGCCGATGCCGACCACCGCGACCTTCGCCTCGCGCGCCCGTTTGAAAACGTCGGCGACGGCACGCATGTTGATCAGCATTGCCCGCTGCTCGGCATCGTCGGCAAAGAGCGGCGCGTGAATCTGGTAGGAACATCCCCCAAGCCGGTCGGCCATCAAGGTCGAGACATGGTTGACGTCGGTATAGTGCTTACCCTGCACGCAGCCCGTTGCTGGAATGACCTCGACATTGAAACGACGTGACGGCTGCAAGCCGGCGACGACGGCGCTCACGCCTTTGCCTCCCGTGATGCAGATCGTATCGCCATCGATGATCTCTTCCAGCAGCAACCGCGCTGCCGCTTCGCCGACGGCCTGAAGCGCCGTTTGCGGATTGTCGGACACAGTCGGCACCACCACGGCGCGGCCGATGCCGCCAAGCGCTCGCAGCTGTTCCTCCATATCGACCAGCGGCTCGACCGGCGACTTGATCTTGATCTCGACCAGGCCGAGTTGCCGGCCGCGCTTGATCAGGCGGTTGACGGTAGCATGCGAGATGCCGAGTTGATCGGCAATCTGCGCCTGTGTCAGTCCCTCGAGGAAATGCAAGACCAGGGCCTGGTGCATCTGCCGGGCGATGACGATTTCCTCGCGCGGCGCGTTTGCGGGTTTGAGTTTGGCTATCGGCATGTCAGGCAGCCTTCCGCTTGTGCAGGAAATGGTCGATCGAGACGGCAGCAAGCAGAATGCAGCCTTTAATCATGTCTTGCCAATAGACGGACACGTCGAGCAAGATCAACGAGCTTGTAACGACCGACAGGAGGGCAATGCCGAGAATTGCCCCCAAGATCGTGCCGGAGCCGCCATTCAGCGACGCGCCGCCAATCACCGCGGCTGCGATGATATTGAGCTCCATGCCGACGCCGAAGGTCGGGGTCGCGGCGCCGAAGCGGGACATGTAGATCACCCCGGCAACCCCCGACAGCGTGGCGCAAAGCACCGTCACCCAGAACTTCACCTGGTTGGTCTTGATACCGGAATAGAGCGCCGCCTTCTCGTTGCTGCCGGTGTAGAACACCTTGCGGAAGGCGGTTGCCCGGCGCAGCAGGAAATCGAACAACACGACGACCGCAACAAAAATCAGGATCACATAGGGGACGCCGTAGAACGTGCCTTGCCCGACCGCCTTGAACGAAGGCGGCAAGGTGAACAGCGACAGCGGCGTGCCCTTGGTGATGATCAGGCAGATGCCGCGCACGATGACCATCGCCGCAAGCGAGGTGATGAAGTGGTTGAGCCCGACGACCGTGACGAAAAAGCCCATGACGCAGCCGATCAGGCTGCTGGCTATGATCCCGATCAGGGATGCGCTCCACGGATCGAGCCCCATCAGGAACAGCGAGCCAGACAATACCATCGAGAAGCAGACGACCGAGCCGACCGACAGGTCGATGCCGCCGACGATCAACAGGATGGTCATGCCGACGACGACGATTCCCTCCACCGAGAACGACATCAGCATCGCCCGGAAATTGCCGAGCGTCAGAAAATGCGGCGAGGCAAAGCTCATGACGATGCAGAGCGCCAGGATGATCGCGATCAGTCCCGCCTCGCGCATTGTCCCCAGCCGTTTCCAGCCGGGCGCGCGTGCCTGATGTACCGTTGCCAATATAGCGTCCGCCATGACCTTGTCTCCCGCCCCTGCGTTTTCTTTATGCGGCATGCTCTGATGCCTTTGAATTGTTAAGACCGCCGATACCCGACGCGAGCCGCATGATCGCTTCCTCCGTCATCGTCTCGTCCTCGACCTCGCCTGCAACGGTGCCCTCGTGGATGACCAGCACCCGGTCGCATAGACCGAGAAGCTCCGGCAGTTCCGACGAGATGACGACAATGCCGATGCCGGAGCGCGCGAGATCGCGCAGCAGCCGGTGGATTTCCGATTTGGCGCCGACATCGATACCGCGGGTTGGCTCGTCCATCAGGATGACCTTCGGATTGACCGCCAGTTGCTTGGCAATCGCTACCTTCTGCTGATTTCCGCCCGACAGCGACGAGACCGGCATGTCGATGCCCCCCATCCGCACCCCGAGCCGCCGGACCAGCTCGTGGGCACGATCCGCCTCGGCTTTGGAATTCAACAGTCCCAGGGGTCCGGTCAGCGATTTCAAATCGAGAACGGCAATGTTCTGGGCGATGGAAAGATCGAGGAAGATGCCGGAGCCTTTCCGGTCTTCCGACAGGTAGACGACACCCGCCTGCGCGGCCTTCGCATAGGAGTGCGCCGGCAGCCGCTGTCCATGCAGTTGCACCTCGCCGGCGATCACCGGCCGCAACCCGCAAATGCCTTCGGCTATCTCGGTGCGCCCGGAGCCGATGAGCCCGCCGACGCCGAGAATTTCGCCCTTGCGCAGTTCGAAGCTCACATCCGTAAAGCGGCTGCCGTCGCCGAGATCGCGGACGCTCAGAATGATCTCGCCGGTCCGCTCCGCCGGCGCTTGCTTTTCTGGATAGAGCTGGGTGATCTCGCGCCCGACCATGCGGCGCACGACATCATCCGGCGTCAAGTCCGCCACCGTCTCCGTCGAGACATAGCGGCCATCGCGAAAGACGGTGACCCGGTCGCACAGGCTGAAGATTTCGGCCATGCGGTGGCTGATATAGATGATCGAAATACCCTGCGCCTTGAGGTCGCGGATGATCCCGAACAGGACCTGCGCCTCCGCTTCCGTCAGAGCCGCCGTCGGTTCGTCGAAGATCAGCACCCGGCAATCGAGCGTCAGTGCCTTGGCGATCTCGACAAGCTGCTGGCTCGATATCGACAAGTCGCCGACTTTGCGGCGAACATCGATCGGCGCCAGACGGTTCATCACGACCTGTGCATCCCGTTCCAGCTTGCCATAATTCATGAAAGGCGAGCGGCGACGGTTGGTCGCGGCCATGAACATGTTCTCGGCCACCGTCGCATCCGGGCAGAGCGCGATTTCCTGATGCACGAGGCCAAGCCCGAGCGATTGCGCCACCGCCGGCGACGTCACTTTTACCGGCGCGCCATCGACAAGGACGTCCCCCTCGGTCGGCTGCAGCACGCCGGCAATGATGTTCATCAGCGTCGACTTGCCCGCGCCGTTTTCGCCGCAAAGTGCATGAACCTCGCCTTTTTCCAGGGTGAAGCTCACATCCGTCAACGCCTTCACTGCACCGAAGTGCTTGCTGACATTGCGGATTTCCAGAACCGGCACCGACGCCACCATAATCTCCTCCTCACGCTCGCGATGGCTGCCCGGAGCTTGAAGCCCCGGACAGCAGGCACAAAGGTTTATTCCTCGATGCCCTTGGTGCCCCGCCGCTTCAGGTACTTGTCCCAGTAGAAGTCGTCGGCATTATTGGCCGTGACGATCGACAGGCCGTTGTCGACGAACGGAATGCTCATCGGGTTGAAGCTGGCGCGCTTGGCGTCGTTCATCGGGTCGATGAGTTCGGGATGCTTGGCGAGCCACAGGAGCATGAAGCCCATGTAACCCTGCATGCCCTGGTTCGGGTTGATCGAGCCGAACACTTCGCCCGCCTTGATCATGTCGAGGATGTTGGCGTTGACGTCGGCGCACATGACGAGGATCTTGCCGCCGCTTTCCTTGTTGGCCTGCGAAGCGCCGATGGCCGAGTTGGCTTCCGGCATGAAGACGGCGCCAAGGTTCGGATGTGCCTGCACCAAGCTCATCAAGCCCTGATAGGCCTTGTTCGGGTCCTGGTTGGACGCAGCGCGGCCGACCAGCTTCATATCAGGATATTTTTCGTCCATTCGGGCGATGAAGGCGGCGATACGCTTGTCGTGATTGTCCTGGCCCGGATTTTCCAGAACGGCATATTCACCCTTGCCCCCCATCTTTTCGGCAATCGCGTCGGCCGCATAGGTGCCTTCGCGGGTATTGTCCGACGTGATGAACGAGATGCGCTTGGAAAGCGGCGCGTCGGCTGCGAAGGTGACGACCGCCGTGCCCTGATCGATGGCCCGGTTGATCGGCTCGATGAACGGATCGGAGTTCATCGGATGAACGAGGATACCGGCCGGGTTCTGGGCCAGCGCCTGGTCGAAGGTGGCGATCTGCTTGTTGACGTCATATTCCGGCGTGCCGGTATAAGCCGTCTCGCAACCGAGCTGCTGACCGGCCTGCTTGAACATTTCATAGACCGGGAACCAGTATTCGACGCCCGAAACCATGACATTCATGACGTATTTTTCACCGGGCTTGCAGCGGAACGGATTTTCCGCGTCCGCGCTGGCCACGCCGGCATAAAGCGTCGATGCGAGGACCGCCAATGCGGTCGTGCTTAGAAATCTGCGCAAGTTTCCTCCTCGAGGCCGAAGCCCCTCCCAAATATCCGGCGGCGCCTCAGCGGCTGCCGATGATCCATTGAAGACCGGAGTTCCTCCTCGAAGTCCGGTATGGGCAGATAATCGCAACGGCGGAGCGGTGTCAATATAATTCATCATGTGAAATATATTTCACATGTCGGTGTCCTGCATGGCGATTGATGCCCGCATTTGGCGCTCGAAGGCACCGCTTCATGAGAGGCACTTGATGCGGCGGCTGATGAAGCCGTGGGTCGACAGGCCCGAAGACGGTCGTTTGCGGGTTCGACTGCAATCTCTTCAACCGGCCCATTGACATCGGCAGGGTTAAGGTCGAAGCCGCACTCGGCCGCGTATTCGCGGCCGCTTTTGCAAGGATGTCTAAAATGAAGACCGAGACTGGTGTAGCCAATGCCGGAAACCTGATCATAACAGGCGTCGTGCTGATGCTGCTTGGCGATCTGCTTTTTGCGCTGAACGATGCGATGGGCAAGTGGCTGGTTGCGAGCTTTGCCGTCGGCCAGGTGCTGGTGATCCGCTCGGTTGGCGCTTTCATCGTGCTCGGACCAATGATCCTGCGGCAAGGACCGATGGGTTTGTTCCGCGCCGAGCAGAAGGGCCTCCAGTTCATACGCGTTTTCATGGCGACTTGCGATGTCGCGCTGTTTTACGCCGCCGTCGCCTATCTGCCGCTCGCAGACGTCATGACCTTCTATATGGCCGGGCCGATCTACATTGCGGCGCTCTCGCATTTCTTTCTCGGAGAAAAAATCGGTTGGCGGCGTTGGCTGGCCGTTCTGATCGGCTTCGCCGGCGTCGTCATCGCGCTGCGTCCGTCGACCGCAATGCTGTCGCTTCCGTCGCTTTTCGGCCTTGCGGGCAGCCTTGCCTTTGCATTGTCGCTGGTGATGAGCCGCTATCTGCGCTCGACCAGCGACACGACGCTCGTGACATGGCAGACGGTCGCCGCGCTCATCACCGGCATCGTTTTGAGCATCGGCCATTGGCAGCCGGGGACGATTGTCGACTGGTCCGGCATGCTGCTCCTCGGCATCGTCGCCACCTGCGCGCATCTGCTGATCACCCGCTCGCTGAAGCTTGCACCGGCATCGCTGCTCGCGCCGCTGCAATATACGCTGCTGCTCTGGGCGATCATCCTCGGCTACCTCTTCTTCAATGATGTTCCCGACATGCAGGTCGTCATCGGCGCCGCAATCATCGTCGTTGCCGGGCTCTTCATCTTCCACCGGAAGAATCTGAAAGAAACGGTTCCGATTGAGGCCGTCCCGCCCGACGGCCATTGACGCTACAGCGCTGCTTATCTTCAGAGGGATAGAGACATAGTCACGTGGACTTTCCACGGAACAATCTGGACGCTTGCACGCTACTCCCGAGCATTCAAACACGGGAGATCACAATGGCGTCCATGACCCTCGAAGACCTATCCTCGCAACTGAAGAAGATCGATTTCTGCATGCTGTCTACGAACGCCGGGTCGGGCCGCATCTCGGCCCGACCGATGAGCAATAACGGCGACGTCGAATATGACGGGGATTCCTGGTTCTTTTCGTATGAAGACAGCAGAAAAATCACCGAGATCGAAGGCATCGACGCCGTCTCGCTGACGTTCACGGCGCCTCCCAGCCTCCTCGGCAAGCCGGGGATTTTCATCGCTGTCGAGGGCTTTGCCTCACTGGTACGGGACAAGGCGACATTCGAAGAACATTGGGTCCCCGATCTCGAGCGGTGGTTTCCTGAAGGAGTGGACACTCCTGGTATCGTTCTCATCAAGGTTTCGGCGTCCTCCATCCGGTACTGGGATGGAGAGGAAAACGGTGAGATCGCCCTGCCTGGCTCCGCGCGTTAAGGAAAGCATGGCCGCCCCTGCTCTCTTGCCTGTTTCGATGATGCACGCGGCCCGTTCTATGATCTAATGGCCCGCCCCGCATGACGTGAGGCTGGCGCGCATTCGTCGGCAGATCACGTCAATGACCACTCTCATCCACCGGCGGCGGCTCCCAGCCGAACACGCTGCGGCCGCCGAAATCGGCGGATTGGCGGAATTCGCCGGCGATGATTTCCTTGAGGTCGGGGCCGGTCACATAGCGTTCCATCTGCCTGGATTGGTCGTCCAGGCGCCGCAGCGCCTGCAACTCCTCCTCCCGCCCCAGCTTGCCCTTCTGCACCGCCGATTTCATCACGGCGATGGTCTCGTCATAGACCTTGAGCGGAACCGGAAAGGGATGTCGGTCCTTGCCGCCATGGGCGATCGAGAAGCGCGCCGGATCGGAAAAGCGGCAAGGCGCGCCGTGGACGACTTCCGCCACCATCGCCAGCGCCTTCACCGTGCGGGCGCCGACGCCTGGAACGAGCAGCAGCTGTTCGAAATCCGCCGGTCCGCGATCGGCCGCGGCGGCCAGATTTCCGTGCAGGCGCCGCATATTGACGTCGCTCTCGCGGACGTCGTGATGGGCGGGCATGATCAGGTGCGGCAGCATCGGCTGTTCGGCAGGTTCGGGCGCGGGTTCTTCGGCACGCAGCAGCGCGGCGGCCTCGCGGATGATCCGGTCGGGGCCGAGCGTCGCCAGCAGATCGAGCTGGCCGCGCCGCGAGCGCTCGGCGCGCCTGTCGGCCAGATTGACGATCTCGCCCTGGCTCCTTCCCTCGATTGCCGCATGCGGCGAGTCGACGAAACTCTCCAGCCCTTCCGACAGCCAGTGATAGCGCCGGGCCTGCCGCCTGTCGCCATTCATACCCTGCTGCACCACCACCCAATGGCCGTCATCGGCAACAATGAACCCGTGGAGATAAAGATCGAACCCGTCCTGAAGGGCAGCACTGTCGACCTTGGCGATGAGACGGCTCGTGGTCGCCAGCCCCTCTCCGTCGAGACCGACACGCTCGCCGATCGAGACAAGCTCCTGCGGGGTCTTGCGCGAATGCGCGCCGCGACCGCCGCAGACATGCAGGCCGAGTTCGCCGGCACGCGGCTTCAGCCCACGCTTCAGCGCCCCGAGAACGCTGGTGGTGATGCCGGAGGAATGCCAGTCCATGCCCATGACCGCACCGAAGGACTGGAACCAGAAGGGATGCGCGAGCCTGCGCAGGAATTCGTCGCGGCCATAGTGATGGACGATCGCCTCGGTGATCAGCGTGCCGAGCCGCGTCATCCGATCGCCGAGCCAATGCGGCACACGTCCCCCGTGAAGGGGAAGATCGGCGCTGCCTGCTCGTTGTGACATCTCGTTTCCTTGCACTTTGTATCGCCCGTCGTTGCCGGCATGTTCGCCTCATCCGGCGCGACAGGGAACCCAAAAATATTCCAGGCGTTTGCTCTCCCAGTGAGAGGCCGAGGCAATCATGACGACATTCGAAACCACCTTCAATGACCCGAACTTGCCCCAGACAAAATCACAACGACCAGGCGACCGCCCAAAACAGGAGGGCGGCGCCTTGCGCTTGGAAGGAAGCGCGGCGAAGGCAGCCTTCCTGATCAACGGCAACAGCTATTTCGCCGAACTGGCGCGCGTGCTGCGGCAGGCGCGGCGCACCGTCTGGATCATCGGATGGGATTTCAATCCCGACATCCGGATGCAACCGGAAAAATCCGACGAAACATTGGCCGATCTGCTGCATGCCCTGGCCGCGGCAAATCCCAAGCTTGAAATACGCATCCTCATCTGGACGCTCGGGCCGATCTATTCGGAGAAATCCCTGCAGGTGCTGCGAAAGAAGAACTTTCCCAGGAATGCACGGATCGATCTGCGCTTCGAGCTTCAACCGACATTGCGCGGCTGCCACCATCAGAAACTCGTCTGCATCGACAACGCCGTCGCCTTCATCGGCGGCATAGACCTGACGTCGCGGCGATGGGATACCCGGCGCCATCGCGCCGAGGAGAAACTGCGGCGCGACCCGGAGGGCGTTTCCTACGATCCGCTGCACGACGTTCAGGCAATGGTCACCGGCGATGCCGCCAGGCTGATCGGCGACATCGCCAGGCAGCGCTGGGAAAATGCCACCGGCGAGATCCACCTGCCTTTGGCCGAAAATATCCGCTTCGTCTGGCCGGACGATCTCGCCATTTCCATGAGGGAGGTTGCGGTCAGCTTCGCGCTGACGGAGCCTTCGACCGCACTTCGCCCCGGCATTAGCGACGGCATCGCCATGACATTGGACGTCATCGCCCGCGCGCGGCGGCAGCTCTACATCGAGGCGCAATATCTCGCCTCTTTCCGCGTTGCCGACGCCATTGCCGCGCGGCTGCAGGAGGAAGACGGGCCTGAGGTCGTCATCATCTGTACGCGCAGTTCTCACGGACTGATCGAAAAGCTCGTCATGGGCGGCAATCGCGACCGCGTCATCCGCCGCCTCAAACGCGCCGATCGCGCCGGCCGTTTGCGCGTCTATTACGCGGTCACGCCGGGAGAGGACGGCGAGGTGGAGGTGCTCGTCCATTCCAAACTGATAATCGCCGATGACGAACTGGTCCGCATCGGCTCCTCCAACCTCAACAATCGCTCGGAAGGGCTGGATTGCGAATGCGACATGCTGTTCGAGGCTGGCAATGACGAGCACCGCGGCGCAATCGCGGATTTGCGCAATCGCCTGCTTTCGGAATATCTCGGAACCAAACCCGAAAGCTTTGCCGCAGCCTTTGCGCAAAGCGGCTCGGTCATCGCTGCGGTCGATGCGCTCAATGACGGGCCTCGGGGCTTGCGAGAATTCACCGTTGCGCTGTCGGGCAGCATTTCACCGATTACAGGCACAGGGCTCTTCGACCCGGTTCGACCCTTCGCACCCTTAGACCGACTGGGCCTCGGCGCGCTCGTCCGCCTCCTCATCCGGCCGGCGTGATCTCCGCCGGAAGATCATCTCGCTGATGACGAGAAGCGTGGATCCGAGCGCCAGCGGGATGAAGAAATAGGCGCAGCGGAACGCAATCAGCGCGCCGATCGAGGCCTCCTTCGGCACGGCATAGGAAACGGTCGCCTCGAGCACGCCGAGGCCGCCCGGAACATGTGTTGCGAGAATTGCCGAATTGGCGAGCACGTAAGCCGTCACCGACCGGAAAAAGGCGACGTCGCCAAAGGCCGAGAGCATCTGGTGCAGACAGGCGGAGACGAGCATGAAGTTGAGCGTCCCGACCCCGACCTGCGCGACCGCGATCGAAAATCGCGGCAGCTGAAACGACCAGCGCCACAGCCGCAACGTGCCGCGGATGAAGAACGCCAGGCCCGTATAGACAACCGGCACGACCAGCGCCACCGCGCCGAAGATGCGCACACTTCCCGGATCAATGCGCAGCAGACGCCCAGCATCACCGGGATTGACGATCATCGCGAGACCGCCAAGCGTGATCAGCCCCAACCCCACCGTGACGCCACAAAACAGGATGACCTTCGCCACGTCCTCCGCCGTCAGCCCCCAGCGAGAATAGAAACGATAGCGGAAGGCGCCGCTGCTCAGGCCGGCAAAGCCGATATTGTGGCCGAGCGACAGGCTGATGAATGAAGTCAGCGCTATCCTGGAATAGGGCAAGGATTTGCCGAGCGAACGGATCGCCAGCAGATCGAAACAGGTGAGGCACAGATAGGATGCCGCCGCAAACAGAAGGGCTGTGCAGAAGGTCGAAAAAGGAATGCTGCGAACCGACTGGACGATCTGCTCGAGACTATACTGTTGGAAGATCCGATAGAGGAGAAAGACCGCAAGGCAAAGCGCGGCCATGAGCAGTCCATTCCAGATTACGCTTTTCAAGCTCATCGATTGTCCGTTTCCGAGATGCGAGCGCGACGGCTCGATGATCTGGAACGATCAAACGAGTTCTGTGTTCCCAAGGAGAACACGTTCTATGTTCTCCCTGGGGAGGAACGAGTTCCGTGTTCTCCCGGAGGGAACAAGCTTTTCAGCGGGGCCAATGCCGGATAAATCGATCAAACTTCTGACCTATAACGTGCACAGTTGTCTCGGCAGCGACCGGAAGCTCGATCCCGGCCGCATCGCTTCCGTCATCGCCGAGGCCGGGGCCGATATCGTCGCGCTTCAGGAGGTCGATGTCCTCAGGCGCAGGACCGGCGGCGTCGACCAGGCCCATATGATTGCCTCGCTGCTGAAGATGCAGGCGCATTTCCATCCGGCGCTGTCGGTTGCCGAGGAGCAATATGGCGACGCGATCATCACCGCGCTGCCGACAGGCGCGGTCAAGGCCGGCCCGCTGCCATCCATCGGCGAACAGCGCGGAGCGCTGTCCGTCGAAATACTGGTCGGCGACCGAAAACTGCTGGTCGTCAACACCCATCTCGGCCTTCGCGGCCGCGAGCGTATCCGGCAGATGACGACACTGCTGAATTCCGGCTGGCTGCGCGGCACGGCGGACGAAGCGCTTCCCAGCATTCTTTGCGGCGATTTCAACGCCATTCCGTCGTCGGCGGCTTACCGACTTGCCGCGCGCTCATTAAAGGACGCCCAGCTCGCAGGCAGCAACGCGCCGAGAGCGACCTTTCCATCCCGCTACCCGCTGATGCGCCTCGACCACATCTTCGTTACCGAGGATCTGATCGTCAAACAGGCGGCGGTCCTGGAAAACCGGCTGACAAGAGTCGCCTCCGACCACCTGCCTCTGCTAGCGGAAATCGGTTTCGCGTGATCAGTCGTCGACGCTGACAGACGTCACCTGGCGAACTTCCGGTTCATCGCCGCCGCCACCAACGGCACCGCCGTCGTCGCCACGGCTCCCAGAGGCAGCCGCCGGATGCCCCGCGTAACGACGAATGCTGCCGCCATCGCGCCTGCCAGCTTGAGCCAGGGCTGATTGCCGAGCTGTACATGGGCGCTTGCATCGGCCCAACGGACGTTCTCCGCAACGACGGTCGCAGCCTGATGCTGGATCACGTGAAGGCGCGCGCGGAGGTTTTCGATCTCTTCTCTCAGTTCTCGCAAGCGGCCTTCCAGGGCATGACCATCGGAGACATCACCATCAGAGACCAGGAGAGGTTCCTCGACGATGTCGCCAACCGGAACATGACCACGGAGTGTTGCAATATACGCCCGATAGTCGGCCTCGCTCGCGAAACCCTCACGTCTGATGAGATCGGGATTGATGGTGGCTTCTTCCAAAGCCGCCGGTGCGGTGCCGGCACCGCCGGGCATACCCCTATTTGTGCCGATCTCTCCGCGTTCGTCCTTCAACATGATGCGTCTCCAGTTGTTTCCTGGCGATAGAACGTCTGACGGCTCAGAAGGATGCATCGGCCGCCGCTTCCCAGGCTGGACAAAATGCTGGTTTCGGCGAATATTGAAACGAATATTTCACGAGTCGTGCAGTATGAAATATCTATTCCACTGATGCGTCATGCGTCCGACAGGGATTATGTGCAGAACCGGTTCGAGGGGATCGGCATCTTCACCCGAGATTGATTGTTCTTCTTCAGGCATTTCCTTCCGACGGATCCAGGAATTTCGGAAGGTCAAGAGGAAGGGGCGAACGGCCGCTGGTTGCGAGCAAACCTGTGCGCCGACCGCCTCAGGCGGAAGAGGATTTTCACTCGACGGGAGGCGAACTGCAACAGCCCCTGCGCCCGGCGCCGTAACGAGACGCTGTGAGCCGAGGAGGGACTCATGTTGGGAAGGCTATTGTCACGCGTTCGAATCCAGACGCAGGTAATGGTGTTCATCATTCCGTTCGTCTTGAGCATCATGGCCGTGGGCGCGACAGGTTTTTATGCGTCGAGCCTGCTCCAGGGGCGGATGGATATTTCAAATTCCGTCCTGCAGTCCTTGAGCGGCTTTCGGGATTTGTCGGCCGCGATGGGCGAGTTCCTCGCCAATGCCACGCAAGAAAACCGGGATGTCGTCACCCGAAAACTTGCCGATCAACGCACCCTTCTGAAAGCCGGCATCGATAAGCTCGCCGCCGATCGCAGCGGTCAGCAGGAACTCCAGCAGGCGCAATCCTCCATCGACGGAATTTCAACCCGCATGGATTCGCTCTGGCGACTTCAGGAGAACCGGGCGGCGCTGCTCATCGATCTTCAGAAGGCATTGAGCGTCGTCGTGTCGTCCCAGACGGATATCGTCGAAGGTACCAAGGTTCTTCAGCGGGCTGCCGACAGCCAGGAGGACGAAGCACGCAACATGCTGGGCGACGCGCAGCGTATTTCCGATTTCTTATCCTTCGCCCAGGCGTTTAACGACAAGGTTCAAGCCGCCGCCGGTATCGGCGGGCCTGACATGGAAGAACTCGGCCGGCAGCAGCGGGTCCTGGCGATGGCGCTGGCCGGCGAAGCGCCGGAGGCCAAAAAGGCGATCGACGACGCCATTGTTTCCTTGAAGCCGCTTGTCGAGGCCACCGGTCAAACCGAGGAACGCGCAGCCGGCCTCAGCGATGCGATGGGCCAGATCGTCGGCAGACTGCCTGAATTGCAGGCGGCCGCCGCACGGCGGGTGAAGGCGGCAACGGAAAAGGCGGCCGAGATTGCCAAGCCGGTCGAGCGCGCCAAGACCAGCCAGAGAGACGGCCAGAAACTGATCACGTCGGCTTACGTGATTCAGATCGTCATGGCCAAACTGACGCTCGCGCCGACGGACGCCAATCTTCAGAGACTCTCGCAGGAAATTACCGCTGTCAGGAAAGGCCTGGACATGCTGATTTCCAACGCCGGCAGCGTTGCGCAGTTCGACAAACTCAAATCGAAGCTTCTGCCGGCGCTGGACAAGATGCAGGAGGCTGCCGCGGACCTCGTCCACATCAGCGCACAGCGCCAGGAGGAATTCCGTTCGGCCGCCGCCGACGTGGACGGGATGTGGTCTCAACTGACGGCTTTCGCCGAAATGCAGCGGCAGAACGCGGCCGACGAACGCACGGACGCCAACTCGATGTCTCTCGGCACGACGATCCTCGGCGTGGTGATCGCGATCCTCGCAGGCGTCGGGCTGACCGTGACGCTCAAGGGCCCGATCAATCAGATCACCTCGGCCATGAGGCGCCTGGCGGATGGCAAGCTCGAAACATCAATCGTTGGCGAGCGCCGGGCCGATGAAATCGGCGATATGGCCCGCGCGCTCGGCGTATTCAAGAACAATGCCATCGCCAAGGTCGAGATCGAGGAGCGCAGCGAGATCGAGCGATCGAAGGCCGAAGAGGAAAGGCATCGCAACGATGAGGAAAAACGCGCGGTCGAAGAGCAGATAGACTTCGCGGTGACGGCACTGGCGCAGGGTCTTGGTCGACTGGCGCAGGGCGACATTTCGCAGACGATCGCGACACCCTTTTTCGGACGGTTGGAGCAGCTTCGCAACGATTTCAACGCGTCGCTGCTGCGGCTGCAGGAAACGATCGACCAGATCCGCACGAACACCCGGATGATCGAAGGCAATGCCGGGCAAATGGATCTCGCCGCGGGCGATCTAGCAAGGCGCACGGAACAACAGGCCGTCGCACTCGAGGAGATTGCAGCAGCCATCGAAGAAATCACCACGACGGTTCGTTCGTCTGCAGCCTGCGCCGATGACGCCCATCAGATCATCACCGACACCAAACAGGCGGCCGATTCGTCATCCCAGGTCGTCGCCAGTGCTATCGATGCGATGAGCAAGATCGAAGCGGCGTCCGACGAGATCGTTCAAATCATCGGCGTCATCGACGAAATCGCGTTTCAGACGAACCTGCTTGCGCTCAACGCCGGCATCGAAGCGGCCCGCGCCGGCGAGGCCGGAAAGGGCTTTGCGGTCGTGGCCCAGGAAGTGCGCGAGCTCGCCCAGCGCTCCGCGGAGGCCGGCCAAAGGATCAAACAGCTCATCGGACGTTCGCAGACGGAGATTGCCAATGGAGCGCGTGTCGTGCGCGAAACGAGCGAAGTCCTCGAAAGCATTTCGGCGAAAGTGGTCACAGCCTCCGAGCAGATGGACGTGATCGCCCGCTCGAGCAGAGAGCAGTATAACGCCCTTCATGAAGTGAATTCTTCCGTCAACCGGATGGACCAGATGACGCAGCAGAATGCGGCCATGGTCGAGGAAACCAGCGCGGCGACGAAGGAACTTGCCGACGAGACGAGGATACTCCTCCAATTGATCGATCAGTTCCAATTGGCGGAAACGGACGCGCTTCGTCGAACCGCTGCGGCATAGAACCGTACCCCCGGCCAGCGGCTCGAGCTTCGCGACCTTCACTGTCGCGATGCGCTGAAACGCTCCGGCCGAAACTCCGCCAGCAGCGGATGGCGGCGTCCAGTGACGATTTCGTCCGCCAGCAATTCGCCGGCAATCAGGCCGAGGGTGGCGCCGCTATGGCTGAAGGCAACGAAATAACCAGGGATTGACGACAGCTCGCCGAAGACCGGCTCGCCATCGCCCGGGATGGGCTTCGGCCCGACCCCATAATCTTCGATCTCCAGTCGCGGATTGCCTTCGAGAACCCTTGATGCCTCGAGCAGCAGCCCGTCCAGCGTCGATTGCCTGACTTCGTAGCTGCCGTCAGGCTTCACGCTCACCTCTTCCTCGGACCAGGCGGAATCGAGCGCAAAGCCGCCGCTGGGCGTCGGCCGGATGGCAATGCGGGGGGTATTGAGTACGGCCTTCAGCGGGTGGCGGATCGGTTTGGTCCTGACGAGAAGGGCGACAGGCGTTGCATCCTCGATATGCTGGCCTGCCTCGGCCACGATTGCGGGAACATCGCCGCCCGCAGCAAGCAGCACGGCATCTGCATCGCGGCGGATGCCGTCGGCCGTGATCACGCCGCAGGCCCGCCCGCCTTCGACATCGACCGTCGCGCGCCCGGCATCGGTAATGATCTCACCGCCCAGCGAGCGGAACTCTTCCGCGAGTGTGGCGATCAAGGACGGAAGATCGATCCAGCCCTCCCCGGGGTTGAAGATCGCGCCTTGCGGCGTCACGGCGCTTGCGTCGACACCTGGCGTCGTCCCGGCAATTCCTTCCCGGGCGAGCCATTGCGCGTGATAGCCGCGATCGCGCTCATAGTCGAAGATCTCGGCGATCTCGTTGCCGGCATCGTCCGCATCCCATGTCAGGCCGCCGTCGAAACGCAGCCACGGCGCATTGGGATATCGGGCGGCCAGGGTGCGATAGCGATCTATGCCGGCCAAACGCAGCCGGTGATAGGCATCGGAGCGTTTACGCGCCGAGTTGAGCCAGGCAAGCGAACGGCCGGAGGCACCGTTGGCAAGCGGGCCGTCATTGACGAGCACGGTGCGGACCCCGAGCCGCGCCAGATGAACGGCCGTCGAGACGCCAAAGATCCCGCCGCCGATGACGATGACCTTCACGGGTTTGGTGGAAGCATTCATGTCGATAACCTTGTTTCCTGCTCTTTCTACATCGGGTGAAAAATCCGGTGCATCCGGCGTGCGGAAGACCGGCGCCCATGCCTTGCCTCGGGCGCTTTACAGGACCTCGGCAAGGAAGCGCTTCAATCGCTCACTTTGGGGATTGTCGAATATCTGCTCCGGGCAGCCGGCTTCGACGATGCGGCCCTCATCCATGAAGACGACCTGGTCAGCCACCCTGCGGGCAAATCCCATCTCGTGCGTCACCACGGCCATCGTCATGCCCTGGCGGCCGAGAGCGGCCATCAGGTCGAGAACGCCCTTCACCAGTTCGGGATCGAGCGCACTGGTTACTTCGTCGAACAGGATGAGTTCCGGATCCATGGCAAGCGCACGCGCGATGGCGACGCGCTGCTGCTGCCCGCCCGATAGACCTGCCGGGCGATGATCCTTGCGCTCTGCGAGACCGACCTCGGCCAAACGCGCCTCGGCGATGCGTCGCGCCTCCTGTCTCGGCATCTTTTTGATCTTCGTCAGCGAAAGCATGACGTTTTCAAACGCCGTGTGATCGGGAAACAGGTTGAAGTGCTGGAACACCATGCCGACACGCCGGCGCAGCCTCTCCGGCTTCATCGCCAGGATGCTTTCGCCATCGAGCAGGATGTCACCGCCTTTCGGTTCGACAAGCCTGTTCATGCAGCGCAACAGCGTCGATTTTCCCGAGCCGGAGGGGCCGATGATGCAGGTGACGGTCCCGGCGGCAATGTCGAGATCGACCCCCTTCAGGACGTCGAGATGGCCATAGGCCATGGTCAGGTCCCGGATATTGAGGGCCCCACCCTTGAAGCGCGGTTCCATCTCCTCGACAGATTTGGCCGCGGACTGCGGACCGGCAGCGGCCTGCAACTCGCTCACCTCGAGCAGCCCACTTGCCGTGCCGGGGCCGTGGCCTTGTTTTCCCAGGCGCAGTCGCGCATCGATATAATTGACGAAGTGGGTCAGCGGCACGGTGATGACAAGGTAGAAAACACCCGCTAGCAGCAGCGGCGACAGATTACCTGTGACGACGGCCTGATCCTGCCCGACACGGAAGATCTCCCGCTCGGAGGCGAGCAATCCGAGGAAATAGACAAGGCTGGAATCCTTGACGTTTCCGATGAACTGGTTGACCAGCGCCGGCAGAACGCGCCTGATGCCCTGCGGGATGACGATCAGGCGCATGCCCTGCCCGTAGCTCATACTGAGCGCCCGACAGGCTTCCATCTGACCGCGCTCGACGCTTTGGATCCCCGACCGGAAGATTTCGCCGATATAAGCACCGGCGATCAGGCTGAGCGCCAGGATGCCGAGCGGAAATGGCGACGGACCGAAGATCTCCCGGCCGATCCGGGCAAAACCCTGACCGATGATCAGGATCGTGACGATCGCCGGCAGCCCGCGGAAAACATCGGTATAGAGGCGTGCCGGCAGCCGCAGCCAGCGGGACTGCGAGATGCCCATCACGGCAAGAACCATGCCGATGACGACGCCGAGCACGGTCGAGGCAGCGGCCAGGATCAATGTGTTTTTCAGGCCGACGCTGATCATGCTCGGCAGCACTTCCGCCATGGCATCCCAGTCGAGGAAGCTGCGGCGCAGATTTTCAAGCCAGTTCATCGAGATCCCCATTGGAGCCCTTGCCGGGCACGCTGCCGCTCGCAGGCTGCGATCGGCAGCGCCATTTGTCAGCCGTCCGCTCTGAACGGCCGGCCTGCGGCCTTACTTCTTGGGAAGATACTGGTCCGGCATGGGCGAGCCGGGAAACCACTTTTCATAAAGGGACTTCCAGGTGCCATCCTGCATCGCGTCGTGAAGCGCGCCGTTCAGCGCCGTCCGAAAGGCATCATTTCCCTTCTTGACTACGAAGCCCGCCGGCGCATCGAAGGACGGGATGTTTACAGCAACCTTCAGCGCGGGATAGCGCTCGCCATATTGCTTGGCGGCCTCGTAGTCGAGAAAGTGCGCATCGATCGTTCCGTTGTTGAGGGCGGCCACGGCGGAATTGTTGTCGGGGAATTTCACCAGATCGGTCTCACCGAAATTCTTGGCCGCATAGACTTCCTGCAAGGTCCCCTGCACGACGCCGAGACGCTTGCCCTTGAGGCCACTGGCATCCTTGATGGCGGCATCCGCAGTCAAGACAGAGAGATAACCGGCAAGATAGCCGTCGGAAAAGTCGACCGTCTTCTTGCGGGCTTCGGTGGTTCCGATCGCCGCAACGGCAACATCGAACCGTTCGTTAGCGACCGACGGCAGAAGGGCTGAAAATTCCTGGCCCGTGAACGTCACCTTGTCCTTTGGAAAACCGAGGCGGGAGACGACGTTGAGAAACAACTCGATATCGAAACCCGTGAACTGGCCGTCCGCCGTCGCAAACGTATAGGGCTTGGAATCGCCCATCGTGCCAACGCTGATCACCCCGGGCTCAATTAGCTTATAGGGATTGTCAGCCGCCGCCGCGGATCCTGCACCCACTGCAAGAAGGCATGTCAAAAGGCCGGCCCGCAATGGGGCGAGGGTGGCCGCAAATGATTCAAAAGGCTTCATGTTCGTTCTCCGCTCTGAAAGGAATGCTCTTGTCGGCATTGTCGCGTCGCCCCGCCCCCGTCGCATAGTGCGGCAGAGTCTTCTGGACAAGACACCGGTCTCCTGTATAAAGAGACCGGTCTCACAACATATTTGATATCCGTCAATTGACCGGCCGTCAACAACTCTTGTAGTCCTCGGCTTATGGAAGATTCCGCTCATTCGAAACGTTCAGTCACGGTCGCCGATGTCGCGAAGGCCGCAAAGGTCTCGAAGGCGACGGCCGCCCGCGTGCTCGGCGGCTACGGCGTGGTCAGCGCCAAGATCACGGATCAGGTCATGGCGTCGGCAGCCGCGCTCGAATACCGCCCGAACGAGCTCGCCCGGAGCATGAGCACCGGAAGATCCGGCATCATCGGGGTCGTGGTCGGCGATATCGAGAACGCTTTCTTCAGCCTGGCGGTGCGCGGCATCAGCGATGCTGCCCGGCTTGCGGGCTTCAACGTCATCATCGCGAATTCGGGCGAACAGCTGGATGCGGAAAAATCGGCCGTCGACCTTCTGATCGGCAAACGCGTCGATGGCCTGATCGTCACGCCCGCTCGCTGCGACAACATCGATCACCTCCGAGATATCCGCCGCGCCGGCGTGCCGCTGGTCCTGTTCGACCGGGCCATTCCGGAACTCGATGTCGACGCCGTGACCGGGGACGACCAGGATGCGGCAGTCACCGCGACCCGGTATCTGATCGGGCAAGGGCATCGCCGCCTCGCTTACGTCTCCGCCATGGATGCCGAAGGCGGCGGGCTCACCGATGTCGGGCGAATATCGAATTCCGCCGTGCGCGAACGCGTGGAAGGCTTCGTGAGCGTCCTGACCGAGGCGGGCCTGCCGAACCCTCTTCATTATGTCAGGCTCGGCGCCACCGACCAGCAACAGACGGACGGCGTGATCAAACGCCTGGTCTCGGAGGGATCATCGCCAACTGCACTCTTGGCATCCGACAGCCTCGTCGGCTTGCGCATCTTCAAGTCGCTGCAGTCGCTCGGCCTGTCAATCCCGAGCGACGTGTCGATGATCTGCTTCCTGGATGCCGACTGGACCAGCGTCACCGTTCCACCGATCACCATCATCGACCAGCGCGTCTACGAGATGGGCAAGCTCGCGAGCGAACGTCTGGTCGCCCGCATCGAACGCACGCCTCTTGCCGTCGAACGTCTGCGCGTCAGTACGCGCCTTGTCGTACGCGGCTCCGTCGCGACGATCGGCCGGTGAGACCGCAGATCCAGGCGGAATCAATCGGTCGCACAGCAGCATTGTGATCGGCCGTGTTGTATCGATGGCCACCGATTTGTTATTGCATATAGTTCCTGTTGTCTTTGCCTGGCCTACGTTATTTAATACTGAAAATACTCGTCATGGGATTTTCAGAAAGATCATGCTCCAGTCAAATGAGGTTTCATCTGAGCTGATAGATTTGATCTATGGAAGTCTCTTCGGTGAGTGCAACTGGCAAGATTTTCTGGATCGAGTTGCGCAAACTTCGCCCAATGGAAAAGCTGCACTCCATTACCACGATCTGGCCTCGCCTATTGCTCATGTTCCTTACGTATCGGGCTTCTCGAGGACCGAGGTCGACCAGTTCAGCAGCCACTTTGCCTCGGTGAACCCTTGGATTCCGAGATTGAGCGTCGTGCCCGTCGGCCAGGGTGTCTGTGGAGACGAAATCTTTCCACGCAAAGACTTGCTCAAATCGGAATTCTACAACGATTGGCTGAAGGGGCAGGCCGGCTGCGAGACCAGCATCGGTGTCTCCATCATCCGGGAGGAAACCCGCACCTTCGTTCTGTCGACCTGCACGTCGTCGGCAGACCCCGATTTCAACAAAGCGGCAACCGGGCGCTACACGATCCTCGCGCCGCATTTGAAAAGGGCTTTCGACTTCATTCGGAAGCGCGATCTGCTGGCACCGGAAAAACAGGCAACGCAAACCCTGTTTGATAGTATCGGCGCCGGACTGATCTACGTTTCCGAGCAAGGGCGAGCACGCCAATGGAATAGGAGTGCGGAAGCGTTCGTGGAAGCTGGCTTCCCTGTGCATATCGCGCCGGATGGCAGGCTCGCACTTCAATGCGAGACATCAGCTGCCGTTCTCGATTTCCTGACGTCCAGAAAGGGTGTGCAAACAAAGCCGCATACGGCGATTGTAAAGGGGAAGAACAAGGCCAATTACCGCATCACCCTCGTCCGACTGCAGTCCGACGCGTTCACCGAATTCCTGGAGGGGCCGACCGTGGCCGTGATCATCGAGCCGATGATCACGACACCATTCAATGAGCGGCGAGACTTCCTGATGGAAACATACAAACTGACTGCGACGGAAATCCGGATCGCATCCAGCATTGCCTCAGGCCGTTCTCCAAAGGAAGTGGCCGTAGCCGATCACATCAGCTACGAAACTGTCCAGACTCATCTCAGAAACATTTATTCCAAGCTCGGGGTCAATTCCCAGGTTGGTTTGGTGGCCCTGCTCATGCGCTGAGCATCGACGCGGCGGTCAGTTCGAGCAGAAAACCAACCCGTTTAGATCTTTGTTTTCATGCATGTCGTTGCCCAAAACCGCTGCACGCTTTTTGGGCGACATGCATCAATCGTAGAGCTCACCACGACCGATCTGTGCCCTGGCAGGTTCATCGCTGATGGCGGGATCGTCGGCCGGATCGGGATCTCTCTTGTTGGCGTCGCTCAGAAACTGCGCAGCCTTCAGGAGCGCTGAGGTTATCTCTTCGGTGCCCCATCCGGCTTCATTGGCGGCTGCAATCAGCCTTTCCAAAGCCTCGCGCGCAGCGGCGGTCGCCTCTTCGAAGCGCTGCGCAGGAGCTTCGGCCTTCGGTGGTGGAAAGGTCATCGGCATTCCCTCCATGGATTGGCTGTTGGAGATGAACGCAGCCCGCGCGAAATGGATGCATAACCGCGCTGATTTAACAAGCGAACACCCGCGGCGCGACAAGGGCCGACGACGCCTCTGCGTCAGATCACCGTCTGCAACAGAAACGGAGAGCGCTCCAATGGCTGCTGGGCGAGGATCCGCAGCATGGCGGGACCTTGTATGCCTGACGTCGTGCACGAGCGACCGTCGTGATAGACCACCGTCATCACGCGGCTGAGACTATTGTACCTGATCTCTGCGATCGTGCGCGTGTGAACCGGAAAGATAAATTCGTGGGGCTGTGATTTTCGCCCCGAAGTCTTCAAGGTCATTGCGACGCCCCCGCGAAACAATAGCATTTTGGCCCGACCGTGCCTTAACCCGAGCCTAACGACGCCTATCAAGCACATATTGCTGCGACGGTCGCGTGACATCGGCGTGACACGCAGAATCGACATTCCCAACTCAAAACCGACTTCGTGACACGTCAGTTGCAAAAGCGGCGATCAGCCGTCAATGCAATGTCCTGCGGATCTCGTGTGCAAGAACCGGCTGCGGCCAGCCTTCGACCGTGCGTGCCAGCGATCGAACAGCTTCGTCCATGTTGAAAACCATGTCCCCGAGCCGCTCGATCTCATAATCGAGCTCGTAGACCTCGACTTCGTCAAGACCTTTGCTCTGGAGCAGTCGCCTCATTGCTTCGATAAGCCGCTCAGTCCGCCCAACGATATCAAGAGCGCTTCGGATAATAATATCGACCATGCACATCCCCTCGCTTCGATAACGGAGCGTCGGCCATAATCGCGATGCTGACAATCCTGAAATCTTGTCAGACGCGGCCTCGGATCGTGTCGTAGAGAGTACTCGACTGACGCCGCGCTTAGTCGTCGTCGAGCGAAAAGACCGGCCGGTAGTGGCGCTCGGCGATCAGCAAGCTCCGGTCGGGCCGGATGATGTAGATCTCCTCGACCTGGCGTCCCCATTGATCTGTGAAGGTATGCGGGAAGGAAGAGCCGACGGGCGACTTCGTCAACTTCGTGCGCGGTTGACCATTATAGGTGATGCTGCCGGGAATGGGGGCCAGCCCCGCCGACGAATAATTGCCTGCGCCGGTGGTGCAGCCTGTCAGCACAACGGCAAGTATCAACCCAAATCCTATGCTCCGCTTCATCGAGCCCTCCAACTGCTTCGTCCTTCACGTAGCACTCGTCTTATCGTCAATGTAACAGGGGACGATAGACATTGTTCCAGAATCGGTCGGAGCACACGCAGTCGTCCATCCCTCGTGTTGGCGTTGAATTTTTCAGAAAAAGGCGGCATTAAAAATTCATTCAAAGCGTGGCAGTGATTTAACTCTTGGATGGAACGCTGTTTACCCATGCGAGTAGTTCCTGGAGCTATCCTTCTGGCTGTCGCGACGATATTGGCCGCACCGGTCTTCACACGTGCCGAACCGGTGAAATCCACGGATGTTTCCACGGTCATTCTCTCCGTTTCACCACGGACAGTTCGTTGGGCCACCGTCTACAAACATCCGGATCCCGCCGATCACGATCCCTATTACCATGTGGAGGTGATCGAGAAGGAGCAAGGTTCGCCGCCATGGCAATTCAAACGGCTTGCCGCACATCTTGTCGTAACGGCAGACGCTTTGGACAGGAGCCGTCTGAGACAAAAGGCCAAGACCTATTTTTACAAGGACCTCGAATTCCGGATCGCCCACCGAGCCTGGCGCACACAACCTCTCATCCAGCGGGACACCGGGGTTTGCCGCACGACAATTCTTGAATGCGTTGGGGCTGCAGGCAATAGGCGCCCATAATGCATGTGGATACGGTGAAGGGATGGCCGTATCAATGCGGGAGGATGAACGAAAGGAACGTTCGGCGATGCTAGCAAGCATCAGTCCGTCGAAGACCAGTCTGACCGCACTTTGCCATTGTGCTCGCCAAGCCTTGGCGACTTACGATGCCGGGTCAGCATCGTCTCCGAGAAGATGATAGGCGTCCGGATGCCCGGTATCCCTTCATTCTCCACCGCCATCTGGCGATGCAGCACTTGCGGATCCGAAAATACATCTTCCACGGTGTTGATCGGCCCGGCGGGAACACCCAAGCGCGCAAAGTCGGCTAGCAAATCCGTCCGGTTGAAGAGCTTCGTGCGCGCTTCCATCACCGATGTCAGTTCCTCTC
The DNA here is from genome assembly GCF_014197345.1 of Rhizobium sp. BK008. Classification (NCBI taxonomy): domain Bacteria; kingdom Pseudomonadati; phylum Pseudomonadota; class Alphaproteobacteria; order Hyphomicrobiales; family Rhizobiaceae; genus Rhizobium; species Rhizobium sp. BK008. The sequence continues at coordinate 236,939 of NZ_JACIFK010000006.1, forward strand.
GATGACGCACTCTGTCCGCGTTCGTTTTGAAACGAACATCGGCTGCCACAGCGGATAGCCGAAGGATATCGCACACCCGTGCGAACTGACTGTCGTTCCCGCAGGCGATAATGATATTGCCGTCGGATACCGGGAATACCTGGTATGGCGCGATGTTGGGATGCGCATTGCCGAGTCTCGTTGGTGCCTTTCCCGAGGCCAGGAAATTCATCGCCTGGTTGGCCAAGACGCCCACCGTGCTGTCCAGCAGAGCCATATCGATATGCTCTCCCTCACCTGTGCTGTTACGGAGGATCAAAGCGGCCTGGATAGCGATCACCGAATAGAGCCCTGTGAAGATATCGCCGAACGCCACGCCAATCTTCTGCGGCTCCCGACTTGGTTCACCGGTCAAATCCATAATGCCCGCCATGCCCTGGACGATAAAATCGTATCCTGCGCGCCCGGCATAGGGACCGGTTTGGCCAAATCCGGTAATCGAGCAGTAGATCAGCTTCGAATTGATCGCCTTCAGGCTCTCGTAATCAAGACCGAACTTCTTCAAGGCGCCTACCTTGAAATTCTCGATGACGACATCCGCGTTGGCGATCAGTGCACGAACCTTTTCGACGTCTTCCACAGAGTTTAAATCCGCCGTGATACTCAGTTTTCCGCGATTGCAGCTATGGAAATAGGCCGCAGCGACGTCATCGCCATCCTTGATGAAAGGAGGCCCCCAACGGCGCGTATCGTCGCCATCCGGACTTTCTACCTTGATGACGGTCGCTCCCAGGTCGGCAAGTGTCTGTCCAGCCCACGGACCAGCCAGGATACGCGCCAACTCCACGACCCGAACGCCCTCCAGCGGAAACTGCATCGATAACTCCTGATCGTTCCTAAATCCGCAGATCATCGTTGGACTACATATTCGGATAGACCGGCCCCTCGCCGCCCTGCGGCGGCACCCAGTTGATGTTCTGGTTGGGGTCCTTGATGTCGCAGGTCTTGCAGTGCACGCAGTTCTGGGCGTTGATGACGAAGGTGTCCTGCCCGTCCTTCTCCACCCACTCATAGACGCCGGCCGGACAGTAGCGTGTCGACGGGCCGGCATAGATATCGTGCTCGGAACGCTTCTGCAGGCCCATGTCCTTGACCTTGAGATGCACCGGCTGGTCTTCCTCGTGATTGGTGTTCGACAGGAACACCGAGGACAGACGGTCGAAGGTCAGGACGCCGTCCGGTTTCGGATAGGCGATCGGCTTGTGCTGGGCGGCAGGCTCCAGCGACTGCGCATCGGTCTTGCCGTGTTTCAGCGTGCCGAAGAACGAAAAGCCGAACAGCGTATTGGTCCACATGTCGAAGCCGCCGAGCGCCACACCGAGTGCGGTGCCGAACTTCGACCACAGCGGCTTGACGTTCCTCACCCGCTTCAGATCACGGCCGATGTCGCCCTTGCGCCATTCGTTCTCGATCTCGGTGACCTCGTCATGGCTGCGGCCGGCTGCGATCGCCGCCGCCAGCTTCTCGGCCGCCAGCATGCCCGACAGCACCGCATTGTGGCTGCCCTTGATGCGCGGCACGTTGACGAGACCGGCCGAACAGCCGATCAGCGCCCCGCCGGGGAAGGTGAGCTTCGGCACCGACTGGTAGCCGCCCTCGGTGATGGCGCGCGCCCCATAGGACAGCCGCTTGCCGCCCTCGAAGGTTCCGCGAATGGCCGGATGCGTCTTGAAGCGCTGGAACTCCTCGAAGGGGTGGAGATAGGGGTTCTTGTAGTTCAGGTGGACGACGAAGCCGACCGCCACCAGATTGTCTTCCAGGTGATAGAGGAAGGAGCCGCCGCCGGTCTTCATGCCCAGCGGCCAGCCGAAGGAGTGCTGCACCAGGCCCGGCCGGTGATGCTCGGGCTTGACCTGCCAGAGTTCCTTGATGCCGATGCCGAACTTCTGCGGTTCACGATCCTTCTGCAGATCGAACTTGGCGATCAGCTGCTTGGCGAGCGAGCCGCGCACGCCCTCGCCGATCAGGGTATATTTGCCGAGTAGTTCCATGCCGCGGGTATAGTTGGGTCCAGGCTCGCCGTTCTTCTCCATGCCCATGTCGCCGGTGGCGACACCGATCACCGCGCCCTCTTCATTGTAGAGCACTTCCGCTGCGGCAAAGCCCGGATAGATCTCGACGCCAAGTTCTTCGGCCTTGGTCGCCAGCCAGCGACAGACGTTGCCGAGCGAGACGATGTAATTGCCGTGATTGTTCATCAGCGGCGGCATCAGCACATTCGGCAGGCGAACAGAGCCGGCCGGGCCGAGCAGTAGGAAGTGATCGGCGCTGACCTCGGTCTTGAACGGATGGTCGGCTTCCTCACGCCAGCCGGGCAGCAGCCGGTCGATGCCGATCGGATCGACGACGGCGCCAGACAGGATATGGGCTCCGACCTCAGAGCCCTTCTCCAGCACGACGACCGAGAGCTCCGGATTGACCTGCTTCAGCCGGATCGCCGCCGCAAGACCGGCCGGACCGGCGCCGACGATCACAACGTCGAATTCCATGCTCTCGCGACTTTCGTCTGCGTGTTCTTCGGTCATGATAAATGCCTGACAAATCTCGATGTTGGGGATGAGATGGGGATCAGCGAGTTGGCCGAGCTGGAACGTACCTGTAGTCGTAGAACCCGCGTTGTGCTTTGCGACCGAGCCACCCGGCCTCGACATATTTGACCAACAGCGGGCACGGACGGTATTTGCTATCAGCCAACCCTTCGTGAAGGACCTGCATGATGGAAAGGCATGTGTCCAAACCGATGAAATCCGCCAGTTCGAGTGGCCCCATCGGATGATTGGCGCCGAGTTTCATGCCGATGTCTATGGCTTCCACGTTTCCAACACCCTCATACAGGGTGTAGATCGCTTCGTTGATCATGGGGATCAGGATACGATTTACGATGAAGGCCGGAAAATCCTCGGAGACGGTGACCGTTTTGCCGATGGATTCGGCGAAATCCTTGGCTATGGCAAACGTCTCTTGATCCGTTCCGATGCCGCGAACCAGCTCTACGAGCTTCATAACAGGTACGGGATTCATGAAGTGCATCCCTATAAAATGATTGGGCCTGTCGGTTGACGCGGCGAGCCGCGTTATGGAGAGCGACGATGTGTTCGTCGCCAGGATCGCGTCGGGCTTCAGGACAGTGCACACATCCGTAAAGACCTTCCTCTTGAGGTCTTCATTCTCGCTCACCGCTTCGACAACCAAATCGGCGCTCGCCAGATCCGACAGGGAGAACGCTCCCTTTATTCGGGAGATCGCCTGCTCAACCGCCTCGCCCGGCATTTTGCCGGTTTCCGCTTGGCGCCCGAAATATCCGGCGCTCGCCTCGATGCTCGCGCGAATTCGACTTTTGTCGAGATCGTAAATCAGTGCCTCATACCCGTGTTTCGCCACGACTTCCGCGATCCCAGTACCCATCTGTCCAGCACCGATGACGGCGACGGTAGAAATCTTATCCACTATAGGCATGCTGCCTCGCGTTAATCCGGAGGTTAAAGGACGGCCTGTGCCGAATAGACTATCGGGAATTAGGAAAACGCCTGGAGGCCTGTCTGAGCACGCCCAAGGATCAGGGCATGGACGTCATGGGTCCCTTCGTATGTGTTGACCGTCTCCAAGTTCTGCGCGTGGCGCATGACGTGATACTCGATCTGAATGCCGTTGCCGCCATGCATATCCCGGGCTTGCCGCGCCATCTCAAGCGCCTTTCCGCAGTTGTTGCGCTTGACGATCGAGACCATTTCCGGGGCCATCTTGTGCTCATCCATCAGCCGGCCAACGCGAAGCGAGCCCTGCAGTCCGAGCGTGATTTCGGTCATCATATCGGCGAGCTTCTTTTGATAAAGCTGCATCCCTGCTAGCGGTTTCCCGAACTGTTTGCGGTCCAGGCCGTATTGACGAGCGCGGAACCAGCAGTCCTCGGCAGCTCCCATAACACCCCAGGAGATGCCGTAACGGGCGCGGTTGAGGCAGCCAAACGGCCCCTTGAGACCGGAAACGCCGGGCAGAAGCGCATCCTCGGTGACTTCGACACCGTCCATCACGATTTCGCCCGTGATCGAGGCGCGCAGCGAAAGCTTGCCACCAATTTTTGGAGCCGAAAGGCCCCTCATGCCCTTTTCGAGAACAAAGCCGCGTATTTCATTGTTGTGAGCCTCAGATTTTGCCCAGACGACGAAGACATCCGCAATCGGCGAGTTCGAGATCCACGTCTTCGAGCCGCGCAATCGGTAGCCGCCCTCGATTTTCTCGGCACGGGTTTTCATACCGCCGGGATCCGAGCCCGCGTCGGGCTCGGTCAGGCCGAAACAGCCGATCAGTTCACCCGAAACGAGGCCCGGCAGATACTTCTTCTTTTGCTCGTCGGAGCCGTAGGCGAAGATCGGATAGATGACCAGCGAGGACTGCACGCTCATCATCGAACGATATCCGGAGTCGATACGCTCGACCTCGCGGGCGACCAGACCATAGGCAACGTAGGATGCGTTCGCGGCCCCGTATTCTTCAGGCAGCGTCACCCCAAGAAGGCCCGTCCGCCCCATCAACCTGAACAGCTCCGGGTCGGTCGCTTCTTCGAGATAGGCGTCCTCAACGCGCGGCAAGAGTTCAGATTCTGCGAAAGCCGCAGCGGACTCGCGGATCATCCGTTCATCTTCGGTCAGCTGGTCGTCGAGCAGAAAAGGGTCGTTCCAAGAAAAGGCCAAGATCGTCGTCCTCCCGTTGAGGTTTTGGCAGTTCGAATTTGACGGAATTAAAGCTGTTTTTTCACGACTGAGAAAGCGAGGTTTACTCATCGGCCTATGAGCTATAGTAATAGCGCATGGCAAACCTCTCGCGAAGGCTCCTTCCCTCCACCTCGGCTCTCGCAGCGTTCGATTCCGTCGCGCGGCTGGGCACCTTCTCTGCGGCAGCACAGGAGCTTTCCCTGACGCAGGGAGCGATCAGTCGGCAGATCGCAGCGCTGGAAGAACAAATCGGCGTTTTACTGTTCGAGCGCACTAGCCGTGGCGTCAACCTCACGGAGGCGGGCACAGACTATGCCCGGGCTATTGCCAGCGCTTTGGCGGAAATCCGTTCCGCTTCGCTGCAGGCCATGACCAAACAACATAGCGATCAGCTCAATCTTGCCATCTTGCCGACATTCGGCACCCGCTGGCTGATGCCACGCATTCCGCGATTTGTCGCTAGACACCCGGAGATCACGTTGAACTTCGCCACGCGCATAGGCGTGTTCGATTTCGACCGCGACGACATAGATATGGCGATTCATATCGGCCAGCCCGATTGGCCCGGTACGGAAAGCATATTTCTTATGGAAGAGATGGTTGCACCGATCGCGTCCCCGTCTTTTCTCAGTTCACATCCCATCGTGAGGGCCGAAGATCTGCTTCGCCTGCCGCTGCTGCAGATGGCGTCCCGTCCCGGGGCTTGGAGCCATTTTTTTGAAAGCCTCCAGGTTAACGGCACCCCATCGCAGGCCATGCGGTTCGAACAGTTCAGCAACGTGGCCCAAGCCTGCATTGCCGGACTGGGGCTCGCGTTGATGCCGCTTTTCCTCATCGACTCCGAACTCGCAAATGGCCAGCTCGTTCAAGCCTTTCCACATCAGGTCAAAAGCACCAGCGCCTATTATGCGGTCGCGCCTCTGAGCAGGAAGGACTTCCGTCCTGTCGTGGCGTTCCGCGCATGGCTGCTGGACGAGGTCGCGCGTTACCAGGAAGGCGGATCGGCAGATGGCGGCGGTTGATCAAGCCGCACCTGAGACACCTTCGATAATCTGGAATATCGTCAGGGGCTTCGTCGCTCGTTCGGCTTCTCGCTCATGTTCGTTTGCGCGTGTTGCTTGACTCCTCGGTTAAATCCTGCCAATTTATGCTAACGTTAGCACAAGGAATGCACATTTGCACCTTCAATTACGCAAAGCAAGCATGCAGGGGAAACGCCTGATGGCCAGCAGGGCCCTGGTGAAGGACGTTCGGCTGCTCGGCCGCCTGCTGTGCGAGGCTATCGAAACAAGCGACGGCGAGGAGGCCCGTGAGATCGTGGAGCAGGTCCGCACTCTCTCGGTTGCCGGCCATAGAAAGACCGGCCGGCACTTGAACGACAAGCTCGCCCTCTTTTGTGCAGAAATGCCTCCCCGGACCCTCAAGCGCGTGATCCGCGCATTCAGCCAGTTCTCTCAACTCGTGAACATTGCCGAAGACGCACACCAAGCCAGGATGCAGCGCTTCAGCATCGTCGATCATGAACCTGCCATGCCGGGAACAATTGCCAGATCGCTTTCCGTTCTGGCTGCGGCGGGGGTAGAGGCGGAAGATATCCGCAAACTGCTTCTTGAAGCGGTCGTCTCGCCCGTTTTCACAGCGCACCCCACCGAGGTTCGGCGCAAGAGCGTTATCGAAATCGAGCAGGAGCTTGCACGATGCCTGACTGAGCTCGACCAAGCCGGCCTGATTGAGCAGGAGATAGGTCGGCATAAGGAGGATTTGGAGAGGGCGACGACGACGCTTTGGCAAACGAACAGCCTTCGGGGGCGGCGGCTTCAAGTCGTGGATGAAATCCTCAATGGCTTGTCCTATTACGACAGCACCATTTTCCGGGCGATCCCGGAGGTGTACGAGATTCTCGAAAATCAGCTGCGAGACTCCCCCTGGAGTTTCGGCGAGGGCGCGCTGCCGCCATTCCTGCGCATGGGTTCCTGGATCGGTGGCGACCGGGATGGCAATCCCTATGTTAACGGTGAAACCCTGAGGGAGGCGCTCTGCTTGCAGAGTGAGAGAGTTTTCTCGTTCTATCTCGGCGAACTGCATAGCCTTGGCGCCGAACTTTCCTTGGATGACCGGTATGTGAAAGTCTCGCAGGAGCTTCAGCGCCTCGCGACCGACTCCCCCGACAGATCGGAGCGGCGCCGACACGAGCCATATCGCCTGGCGATATCGGGCATGTATGCTCGCCTGTCGGCCACGGCACGTAAGTTCGGCAGCACGGAACTGGTTCGCGAACCTGTGGCGGCCGCCCCTTCCTACCTGTGCCCTGCCGAATTCGCCAAAGACTTGGCGACGATCAGCAAATCCCTGGCAGCCAATGGCGCAGAAAAGATCGCCACCGGAAAACTGCGCAGGCTCCAACGCGCCGTAGACGTCTTCGGTTTTCACCTTGTCAGTCTGGATTTGAGACAGAATTCCGAGGTTCATCAACGGGTTGTTCATGAGCTTTTCGAGAACGTGCGGCCTGGCACACGTTACGAGGCGTTAGCCGAGAGTGATAAGATCCGCTTGCTCACCGAGGAACTACGGTCTTCCCAGTTGCTGATGACACCGCTCAGGACTTATTCGGCCGAGACGGCGTCGGAGCTTTCCGTTCTGCGGGAAGCTGCCGAAGCCCATAAGCACTATGGCCGCGTCAGCATCCCCAATTACATCATTTCGAAGGCCGGAAGCCCTTCCGACCTTCTGGAAGTCATGGTCCTGTTCCGTGAGGCGGGGCTGTTCCGGCCCGATGAGCCCGAAGCGGCGTCAATCAACATCATACCGCTTTTCGAAACGATCTCGGATCTTCGAAGGTCGCATGACGTGATGCAAACAGTTTTGGCCGTCGAAGCCTATCGGACATATGTGGAAGCGCTCGGCGGCAAACAGGAAATTATGCTCGGCTATTCGGACAGCAACAAGGATGGCGGTTATCTGACTTCGGGATGGGAACTTTATAAGGCAGAAACGTCCTTCATCCAGCTCTTTGAGCGTGAAGGCGTTCGCCTCAGCTTGTTTCACGGTCGCGGCGGCTCCGTGGGCCGCGGTGGCGGCCCAAGCTATGAAGCCATCACCGCCCTGCCCCCTGGCGCGGTTGCCGGATCGATCCGGCTGACGGAGCAAGGTGAAGTCATTGCGGCGAAATATTCCAATCCGGCACTAGGTCGTCGGAATCTCGAACTTCTTATAGCCGCGACGCTGGAAGCGTCCCTGCTGCCTTCCGACGCGCAAGAGCCGGATCCCGAATATCTTGGCGCCATGGAGGAACTGTCCGACCTGGCCTTTGGCGCCTATCGCCGTTTGGTTTACGAGACTGAGGGATTTGAGCGGTTCTTCTGGGAAGCAACGATCATCGGCGAAATCGCAAAACTGAACATTGGCAGCCGCCCAGCCTCACGCAACTCGTCACGTCGCATCGAAGACCTGCGTGCGATACCCTGGGTGTTCGGCTGGTCGCAGAGCCGCATGATGTTGCCGGGTTGGTTTGGATTCGGTTCGGCCGTGCGACAATGGCTGGCCGGACACCGCGACGGATTGCAAATTCTTCAGGGAATGCACCGGGACTGGCCTTTCTTCCAGACACTCATTGCGAACATGGAGATGGTGTTGGCCAAGACCAACATGGCGATCGCGGCGCGGTATGTGGGCCTCACTCCTGATGCATCCACCCATGAGAAAATTTTCGCACGCATAAAAGACGAATGGGAAGCGACGACAGCTGCGCTATTTTCCATAACGGATCAGGCCTCGCTGCTTGAGAATAATCCGGCACTCAAGCAGTCGATCCATCATCGCTTTCCTTGCCTCGATCCGCTTAACCACATGCAGATCGACCTTCTTCGCCGCCACCGTGCCGGAGAAGGCGATCAGGACACTGAAGAGGCGCTGCACCTGACCATCAATGGAATTGCAGCAGGGCTGCGAAACAGCGGGTAACGAGCGCCAATGCGGATGGCGTAAGCCTATTTTTCTTGACCTCGATAAAATTGCCGCGCTAACGTTCGCACAAACTGGGAGGAAATTCATGACACGGACCGTGCTGTTGACGGACTACGCCTGGCCGGATGACAAAGTGGAGCGGGAGGTAATCGAGCGGGCCGGGTTCATCCTCGTCAGCGGTCCGGCCGAGCCATCTCCGCCTGCTGAGATCGACGCTTTGGCTGCAAAGCATCAGCCGGACGCGATTCTGACCTGCTGGGCTCGAGTCAGCGAGACGGCAATTGCTGCGTCTCCTAACCTCAAGATCGTCGCTCGTCTCGGAGTTGGCCTGGACAATATTGCAGTCGAGGCGGCGACGGAGCGGGGGATATGGGTCACGAATGTTCCCGATTATTGCGTTGCAGAAGTGTCTGACCACGCTGTCGGTTTTGCGATTGCCTGGGCCCGTGGCCTGATCCACTTCGATCGCGAAGTTCGCGACGGGCGCTGGGACCCGGCTTCGGCAAATCTCCGCAGGCTTTCGGACCTGGCCTGCGGCATCGTTGGCTTTGGCCGCATCGGTCGTGCGACCGGCGCGAAAATGCAGGCGCTCGGATGCCGGGTGCTAGCCTACGATCCCCATGCCTCGAATATTCCTGCAGATGTGGAGCTCGCCGACTTCGATACGCTTCTGGCCAAGAGCGATATCGTCATCGTCCATGCGCCGCTTGCGCCTGCGACGCACCACCTGATCAACAGGGACGCCATCTCGAAGATGCGCCGTGGAAGCCTGCTGATCAATGTCAGCCGAGGCGGCGTTGTCGAAACTGCCGCCGTGATCGAAGGCTTGGACTCCGGCATTCTGAGCGGCGTCGGCCTCGATGTCCTTGAGGATGAACCACGCGTCCCACCGGAGCTGATCGCTCATCCCGGCGCGATGATCACTCCGCACGTCGCCTTCTCCTCGGATGCTTCGCTGATCGAGCTGCGTCGCCGGGCGGCGGAGGAGGTCGTCAGGGTTCTCTGCGGAGAGAAGCCTGAACAACCCCGCAACAGCCCCCGCCGCTAATACTGCAAGGACACTGGGTTCATGTCTGTATATGAGATGACGACTTTCGATGAGTTCTTGCTGAAGAACGGTTTGAGGAGCGCTTCCGAGGAGGCGATCTACAAGCCGCTGACGGGTGGTGTTTCTTCAGATATCTACCGTGTGGAGCTTCCCGGCCGGCTCATCTGTGTGAAACGCGCACTTGCCAAGCTCAAGGTATCCGCCGATTGGCAGGCGCCGGTGTCGAGAAATGTGTACGAATGGAACTGGATTTCCTTCGTGGCGCAGCACTTCCCTTCTGCCGTTCCGAAGCCTCTCGCACACGACGCGTTGTCTGGCGTCTTCGCAATGGAGTTTCTTCCCGGCGATCAGTATCCGCTGTGGAAGACCGACCTGCTCCACGGGAGCGTTGACCGAAAAGCGGCAGAGCTAACGGGTCGGCGGATTGGACAGATCCATTCTGTCAGTGCCCGTATATCGGGGTTGCCAGAAAAGTTCGACTCCGGATCGAATTTCTATGCGCTTCGGCTTGAGCCCTATCTGGTGGCGACCGCCGCCAAACATCCCTTCGTCAGCGACCGCCTCGCAGAACTGGTTCAGCGCACGGCCGAAACGAAGCTGGCGCTTGTCCACGGCGACGTCAGCCCGAAGAACATCCTTTTGGGCAAGAACGGCCCTGTGTTCCTGGATGCCGAATGCGCCTGGTTTGGCGACCCGGCTTTCGACCTGGCCTTCTGCCTCAACCATCTATTGCTGAAGAAGGTCATCGCTGGAAAGGCGGCATCTGAGCTCGCATCGTCATTCGCGGCGTTGACGGCAGCCTACCTGGATCAGGTCGACTGGGAGGATCGAGACGCTCTCGAGGCTCGGGCCGCAAGCTTGTTGCCCGCTCTCTTCCTCGCCCGGGTCGACGGCAAATCGCCCGTCGAATACATAACCGACGAATGCCAGCGCGAAACGGTCCGCAAAGTCGCCATCCCGCTGATCGCATCGCCTCGGCGAAAGTTGGCTGACGTGGCGCAGGCCTGGTTTCCATAACGGAACCCCACTCCTCAGGCAGCGGCATTTTTCTTTGCCGCTGCGCCGATAACCGCGCGGCCCTTGTGAAATGGTCAGAAGAGCGAAACAACGACTTGCGGGCGAGAATTCCCATCACCACGACAAAACCGACATGATACTCCCGACGCGGCGCTTGTGCGTCACATCGGGCGATCGAGCAGCATACGGCGCTGAGGTTTCGCCTGTCAGCTGAGGCTTCGCCCGTGAAAATACCGGGCTCATCGGGAAAGCGGCGCATTCATTAAAAGAGAGCATAAAAAGCCATCGCGCTGGTCTCGCGATGGCGGATAAAAGCTTCACATCTGCTTCGGCTCAGAACCGAGCGACCCAGCTTTCGAAAGCGACCAGGAAGCTCTCGATGAACTTCTGGGTTCCTTCATTGAGGAACACACCGTGATCGCCCACTAATTTGTCGGCCGTGCTGAGGTAAACTTCAGGCTGGGGCATGGTCGGCACGTTGATGTTGGTCAGGATAACCCTGAGCTGAAGTGCCGCGGCTGCGCCGCCAATGAGACCGGGAGAAGCTCCGGTCACCGCACCGGGCTTGTGATCCCACACGCTTTTCCCGAACGGGCGAGAACCGACTTCGATCGCGTTCTTCAATGCCGCGGGTACGGATCTATTGTATTCAGGCGTCACGAAGATTGCGCCATCGCAAGCCTTGATGCGCTCGCGGAAGGATGTCCATTCCGTCGGCGGCGTCTCCGTCTCCAAGTCCTGGTTATAGAGCGGAAGGTCGCCGATCGGTACGATTTCCAGGTTCAGTCCGTCGGGCGCCACTTTCTGCATTGCACGGGCGAACTTCAGGTTGATCGAGGCCTGACGAAGGCTTCCGACCAGGACCGCGATATCTTTCTTGGACATGTTCTCTCTTCTCGCGTGAGGGACGCGCCGGCGATAGCCGGCGCCGGTGATTGTTATTGATAGGAGGCAGGGACCGGAGGAACGACCACATAGTTGCTGAAGCCGCCATCGCGCTCGCCAATGCCTGATATGGCTTCGTTCACCCGCTCAAGCGGATAGACCTTGTGCTCCAGATACGACAGGTCGAGCACACCGGTGCGGACCATGTCTGCCATTTCCTGCCCCTGCGCAGCGCTGAACCAGTTCGAGCCGATGAGCTGAACTTGCTCGTCCATCAGCCACTTCACGTCGACCGGGACATCTTCTGCGACGCCGCCAACGACAACCACGCGGCCGCCCCGACGAACTCCGCGCATGGAGTCGACCACGGTCGCGGCGGGGGCTCTCGCGCCCAGCGCACTGATAACGAAATCCACTCCCTCGCCACCGGTTTGGGCCTTTGCCCATTCTCCGGTCGAGCCTTCGCCGAGCATGATGGTGTCGATGCGGTCAGGAGCGATGGCTTTTACGCGGTCCAGCAATTCCCTGCTTCTGCCGGTGCCCAGAATTTTGGAGATCCCCATCGCAAGACTGAGCTTGGTTGCCGCGACGCCAAGCGTGCCGGTGATCCCGTCGATGAGGCAAACCTGGCCAGGTCCAGCCTGTGCATTCTTCAGGGCGCCGTAGGATGTACCGAGGTAACCGAAGCGGCCGGCCTGCTCGAAGCTGAGATTATCCGGCAGGCACACGAGCGAGTATTCCGGGGCGGTCATGAATTGGCTGAAGCCGCCGTACGGATAAAGATCAAAGATTCTTTGACCGTCGCGACTGGTGCTGAAGTACCCATTCAAGGTGTAGTAGCGGCATTGGCTGCGGTTGCCTGACCGGCACGCCTTGCAAGAACCGCAGGATCTGAGAGGGCTTACATAGACACGATCGCCAATTTTGACATTGGTGACCGCCTCGCCGACTTCGGCGACGACCCCGGCTGGGTCCAAGCCAAACACTGCCGGAAACTTCGGCAGTGGCTGGTGAGGGAACCAGGTTGGCCAATTGTTGATGACGTTGGCCATGTTGGGCACGATACCGCAGGCCCTGACCTGCACCAGGACGTCGTTGGGCCGGGGCGTGGGAACCGGAATCTCATCCAGCGACATCGGCTGATGCAGAGCATGCAGCCGAGCGGCGATCATAGTCTTAACCATTAACTCCTCCATAGGGACATCGGTCGGACCGTGCCCGACCGAATGCATTTTTTGCAGTTTCAGACAGATGCGCGGCACAGTGCCGAGCGGCATTCGTCAGGGGACCAGGAACTCCTTCCCAGCCGGTCGGAAATCCGCAGGCCAGACAGTCACCCAATCCTTTCCTTGAACTTGCTTGAGCTTCGTCGATTGTTTCCCGGCATTGAACTTGCCGTCGAAAGTCCTTGGCCCGACGACCGTCTCGACGGTATTCGAGCGCAACCACGCAGCCATCGCGGCGTCGTCCAATTTCCCTGCCCCTTCTGCTGCCGCTGCAAGAATTTGCCACGCAGCATATTCGACCGCAGCCTGATACTCCGTACGCGGATAGGGGAAACCCGCCGCCTTCGCCTTGCTGTCATAAGCGCTTACGAATTCCTGGGCGCCGTGATACCTGAGAAACGGCTCGTGCTCTTCAAACCAGGTCAGCGAGGTCAAGCCGTTCGCTTTGGGGTGAGCTGCGGTCGGGCCGGGTGCCGGGAACAGATAGAATTGGTTCCTGGGCTGGTAGTCGATCCGGCCCATTGCATCGAGAAGCTGCACGGCCTCCATGCCGATCGCACCAGACCACAGCAGATCCGGATCAGCCGCTTTGATGCGGTTCGCGATTGCGCCGAAGTCCTTGGTGCCGAACTCGTATTCAAGGTCCAGCACGTTCTTGATGCCACGCTTCTCGGCAACTTGCTGGCCGCCCTTGGCGATCGTGAGGGCCGACGGAAATTTGCTCGTGACGAACGCGATCGTCTTGGGAGGGGTCGGCAGGCTCGCATAGGCATCGAGAACAACCTCGGTATCCGCCGATTGCGGCTCGGCCCCGATTGGAAGAGATGGGAACTGCAGCGGATAGGGCGCGAGACTCGGGTCCCCCAGGCTGCTCTGAACCAGCATCTTCTTGAACCGAGCGGCAACGCCCATTGCTGCGATGATCGACGACGTGCCATAGGGGCCCATCAGCAGATCGACCTTATCGGCGGTCACAAGGCGCTCATAGAGCGTTCGAGCATTGGCGGGCAGCGATTGGTCGTCGAGAAGGACGAATTCCACCTTTCGTCCGAGAATACCGCCTTTGGCGTTGATCTGTTCGACGAACACCTCTGCGGCGAGCTTGTGGATCGCGCCTACGCCCGCAAGCGGGCCTGTTAACGGCAGCGTTCCGCCGACGCGGACCGGCCCTTCCTGGGCAAAAACCCTCGGCATCGAGCTGAAAGCTGCTACTGCGGCTGCAGACCCGAGGAATGTTCGTCTATTCAGTATCATGGAATTCGCACTCATCTCATCCTCCCAGATGCTTCCGGCATGTCATCATCAGTCTCTGCCGCCGGCGGCAGGTCTCAGCTCTTCGCCAGCCCCTCTGCGTAGCGTTCCAGCGTCATGGGGTTCGGCATTGTCTCGGGGTGCTCCAGCGGTACTCCCGTAAATTCGCTTGCCTCGAAGAACCACTTCGAGACGGCCGGCATTCCCCAATGGACATTGGTGCTAAGGGCTGCCGCGTCCCAACGAATGGGCTCCAATTCCGCGTCTATCGTGGTGTAGTGATTGTTGAAGAACTCCACCCGGTGTCCATCGGGATCGCGCAGGTAGACGAACAGGACTCCGGAAGGGCCATGGCGTCCGGGTCCGCGCTCAACGCTGTCGCCATATCCATAACGGCTGGCAAAATCGCACACGGCGAAGATGTCGCTGCTTTCGGGAACCGTATAAGCGAAATGATGCAATTGGGGGCCGATGCCCGGCACCAACGCCAGATCGAGGCAGACACCTTTGCGATACATGAAGTTCGCAATGAGATTGTCGCCGGCCGCGATATATTCCGAAGTCCGGAAACCGAGTTCGCCGTAGAACGCGCTTAGACCCAACGGATCGGCGACCATGATCTGGCAATGATCAAGCCCCTGGGCTCGGGCGCCGCGATGTTCATGCACCTCGAGGAACTTACGGGGATGAACACTCATGCTGGAGCAAAGCTCGATGCGAGCGCCCGACGGGTCGCTGACGAGCAGGGTCCGCCCTTGATTTCGAACTTCGACCCATTCCGCCGGGAGCCCCTTTTCATCGAAGAAGAACTTGGCCTTGTCGAGGTCCTCCTCCAGAAACACCCGGTAACCGATCCGCCTGCACGTCGGCTTCCCGCCGGCAGGTGCGAGCACGAGACTGTGATGGCAGGCCTCGGACAATCCGCGAAGGTATGAAACACCTTCCGCGAATTCTGTTTCAATCAGGCCGCCGACATTGAGGTAGAAATCTCGGCTATGCTCCACATCATTGACTTCAAGCACGACGTGGCTGAAGCGCGTGATGTTGAAGGGAGGTTTCAAATTAACAGCCGGAAGCATGTCATCCTCATCTATTTATTGCTAACGTTAGCATAAAAGGGCCGGCGCTTTTGTCAACGCCTGTTATTGAGCGAGACCCGCAACCGGCCCATCCAAAATCTAACCTACAGCAGCAACCGCGGCTGGCTTTTCAGCCAAGTCTAGCGCCGACCAGCCGGCGAACGAAGCCTCTTTTCCAAGGGCCTCCTCAATACGGAGAACCTCGTTCCACTTGGCCATCCGCTCGGAGCGTGAGAACGATCCGACCTTGAGCTGCCTGGCATCCCAGCCGACCGACAGATGGGCGATCGTCACATCTTCCGTCTCACCGGATCTGGCCGAAACAATTGTCCGAAAGCCCGCTTTCTTGGCAACGGAGAGCGCGTCGAACGTCTCTGTGATCGTGCCCGCCTGGTTCGGCTTGATCAGAACCGCATTGGCGCTCTTATCCTTGATCGCTTCGGTTACCCGCGCCGCGTTCGTCACGAAGAAGTCGTCGCCGATGATTTGGCATTTGGAGCCGTAGCGAGCGGTAAACGCCTTGAATCCATCCGGATCGTCCTCAGCGAGCGGATCCTCGATAGAGACGATTGGATAGGTCTTCAACCAGCCGCCAAGCATGTCGATCATCTCGGCCGTATCGAGCTGCCGATCTTCCAACGCCAGCGAATACTTACCCTCACGACCGAATTCGGAGGCCGCAATGTCGAGCGATATGACGACTTCGCCGCCTGGCTTCAGGCCGGCGGCCTCGATCGAACGCACCAAGGCATCGAGGGCTTCTTCATTGCTGGTGAAGGCAGGCCAATAGCCTCCCTCGTCCGCCACGCCCTGGAGCTTTCCGGCACGTTTCATAATGTCGCCTGCCGCGCGGTAGACTTCAGCGGTCCACTCCAAAGCCTCCGCGAAAGTCGAGGCAGCAGGGCACATGACCATGAAATCCTGGACGTCTACCCGGCGTGCTGCATGCGCTCCACCTCCAAAAATCTGGATTTCCGGCAGTGGCATCGTAATCCCCTTGCCGGAACCCGCGAGATACCGCCAGATCGGTTGGTCGGCCGCTGCCGCTGCCGCGTGAAGCAACGCCATCGATGTTGCCACCGATGCATTTCCACCCAGTCTGCTCCGGTTCGGGGTGCCATCCAGCTCGATGATGGCATTGTCCAGCTCGGCTTGATCATTGGCATTCCGGCCAACCAGCAATTTGGCTATTTCTCCGTTGACGGCAGTGAGGGCCTTGTTGATCCCCAAGCCGGCAAAGGCGCTGCCGCCGTCACGAAGGTCGAGCGCCTCGCCGGTGCCGGTCGATGCACCAGCAGGTGCAATGGCCCGGCCGGTCGCACCGGAGGCCAGCTCGATCTCTACCTCAACGGTGGGCCTGCCACGGGAATCCCAGACGCGACGGCCCTGCACTTTTCGGATTTCGGTGTTGGTCATGTTCAGTTGGTCCACAAGGTCAGATTGAAATTGGATCATCAGGCCTCACAGGCCGTCATCATAATCCGTCAGGTCGGGGGTCCGTGCGCCAACCAGCACCACGGCGATGGTTGCCGGTTTGTCGCTCTTGTTTCGCCAGGCGTGACGCGTGCCGTTCTGTACGAAGGCGTCGAACTGGCGCAGACGGGTCTCATTGCCACCGTCGAGTTCCATCCAGATCTCGCCGTCGAGAACAATTCCATAATCGACGGTGGGCGTTTGATGTTTGCCATCCGGCTCGAAGCGTTCGGCCAAACCTGGACTGACCGCCAGATTCTCCGCGAGAGCGGCCGGACCATCGAAATCCGGAGATATAAAAACAGCATCTGGTGGGAACGTTAGCACTAGAAAGCGCGTTTCGCCGGGCTCCGGAACGAAGCTTGCGACCAGCGGAGTCGGATCGGTTCCGTTGAATGGGATGGCCGTGGAGGCGGAAGTCGACCAGATCATCCGCGACACCAATCCAGGGACCGTCCTGAATATGTCCGTGCGGGGAACGGCGCCGTCCCCAGCGAACCTGGCAGCACCCTGACTGCCGTGTTCCGTCACGACGCGCCGAAGATGTACGGGAACTCTCCCGCTGGAATTTTCAGATACCAAGATACGCCTCCCTGATGCTTGGATCATTGATGAGAACCTCCGGCGCTCCAGAGGCCGTCACGCGACCTTGCTCGATCACGTAGGCCTGATGGGCAATTTCCAGCGCCTTGTTCACGTTCTGCTCGACGAGCAGCACCGCTACGCCTCGCTCATTGATCATCTGGATGATTTTGAACATTTCCCCGACGATCAAAGGCGACAGCCCGAGCGACGGCTCGTCCATGAGAAGCACGCGCGGCTTGGCCATCAGGCCACGGCCGATCGCAACCATTTGCTGCTGCCCACCCGACAAGGAACCCGCCAATGAATCCTGGCGCTCTTTCAGGATAGGGAAAAGCTGAAATACCTCAGCGAGCGTGGCGTCGCGCTCCGTACGAGCGACCGAGCGGTACGCACCGAGCAACAGATTGTCGAGGACCGTCATCATCGTGAAGAGACGGCGCCCTTCCGGGACAACCGCAATGCCGTAATCGCAGACCCGATGGCTCGGCACCTTGGAAACATCGTTACCCTCGATAACGATCTTTCCTTTGTGCGGGCGGAGAATTCCGGCGATGGCATTGACCAGCGTGCTCTTGCCTGCCCCGTTCGGACCGACGACCGAAACGATCTCGCCTGGCTTTACACCGATGGACAGGTCCCACAGAGCAATCGCATCTCCATAACCGACCTCGATCTTATCGACCTCAAGCAGCATGACTGGCCCCCAAATATACGCTGACCACAGCCGGATCTCTCATCGTTTCGCTTGGATGCCCAAGCGCCAGAACTTTACCCTGATCCAGCACAGCGACACGGTCCGCCAAAGCGACAACCGCCCGCATGAGGTGTTCAACGAAGATGATCGTCGTACCGCCAGCCTTGATCCGCTTGATCATTTCAACCGCGTGGTCGACCTCGGCCGGATTCAAGCCACAGAGCACCTCATCGAGCAGGAGCAGACGCGGTTTTGCGGCCAGCGCTCTCGCGAATTCGACAAACTTTCGGTCATGCAGGTTCAATGCTGCGGGGAGCACGCCGGCCTTCCCAGCCAGGCCGGTAAAGGCCAGCGCCTCCCTGGTAACCGCGTCGACCGCAGCCGCGCCCATGCCATCTGCGCTACCAAATTTCGCGCAGAGCTGAACGTTTTCGAGGACCGTCAGATTATCGAACAAGCGCGGGATCTGGTACGTCCGCGCCACGCCCTGCTGCGCGATCAGATGGGGTGACCGACCGGAAATCTCCTCGCCTTCCAGTATTATCGTACCTGAGGTCATGGCGTAGTGGCCGCTGATCATGTTGATCAGTGTGGACTTGCCGGAGCCATTCGGCCCAACCAGAGCCAGGATTTCACCCCGCCAAACGTCCAGCGTGACGCCGGTCAGGGCGCGGATACCGCCGAAGGATTTGGTAACATTCTCGCATTTGAGAAGCACCGGATCGGAACCTGCCGCGGCTAGAGGCGCGAGTTGAGTACCGGCCTGGGCAGCCGTCTCCGGTGCGCCAATTCCGCCGCGTCTGCCGGCAAAGCTGCGGATAAGGCTGGGGACGATGCCGGACGGCAGCACGAGGATTACAACGATCAGCGCAAGAGCGACGCCGGCACGGCCGAATTCCGCATGAGCGCCGCTGACGATAGCGCTCTGCAGCACGGTGATGATGACCGCGCCGATCGCAGGCCCGGCCCAATGGCGAGCACCGCCGAGAATGCTCATAAGCACCACATAGAGAGGAACGGTCACCGCAAACGTCTCGCCAACAGTGACGTAGCCTACATATACGGCGTGAATCGCACCCATTCCGCCTGCAAGTGCCGACGAAACCGCAAACGAGATCAGCTTATAACGAAATGTCGGAACGCCTTTCACCTCTGCAACGTCTTCATCGTCGTGGATTGCGAGCAAGCCCTGACCGAATTTGCTGTGAAAGATGAAGTATGACGTCGCCAGCGAAGCAAGAACCGCGATAAGCCCGAACATGTAGAGAGAGCCGGACGCCGTCACACCGATCATCGGGATTTCGATCCCCGAGAGGAATACGCCTGTGCCCGAGTCCAGCGAGGTATTTGACACAATGGCCGCGACAACGAACGTCACCGACAGCGTCAACAGCGCGAAGAATTCACCGCGCAGAGTTCCGGAACGGAAGACAACCAAGCCAATCAGAACGGCGATCGCGGCCGCCAGCAGTGCTGCAGCAGGTATCGTCGCGACGAAAGGCCACGACAACTGCGTCGCCAGCGTGGCGGTTGTGTAGACGCCAATCCCGAAAAACGCGGCGTGACCAAAACTCCAGTAACCCGTATAACCGCTCAGGATGCCCCAGCTCGTTGCCAGCACGACCCAGAAGAAGATGATATACAGATAGGAAAGGTAGTAATCCGCCATTCCCAGGTAAGGCAGCAAGGCCAGGACCGCTACGATAGGCGCCGTGATCAGAAGCTTTTTCATTGTCAAATCACCGGTTTGCGCAAGAGGATGACGATGAGCACGCTGAATGCTACGAGCGGCGCCCAAGCGGGATTTACAACGGACATTGTAAGGCTCTCGGCCACGCCAATCAGCATTCCGGCGCCCAGCGCACCGATGGGGCTGCCCAATCCTCCAATGATGGCGACGGCAAATACGACCCCTATCCAGGCCTCGATTTGAGATGGTGCCAAAGTTCCGATCAGGGCGATGAAGACACCCGCGATACCCGCTGTCGCCGAGCAAAGGCCAGCCAGAATATATGACACGCGAGCAGAGTTGATGCCGAAAGCTGACGCTACGGGGGCGTCATGGGCGGCCGCACGCAGCGCCTTGCCGAGCATGGTCTTGTTCAACGCGTACCAGGCCGCTCCAGCAAGCACCCCGGCGCAAACAAAGGCGGAAAGATCCAGCACGGGCACAAAGATCGGACCGAGCCGGATGGTGGTCTGGGCATAGGGTGTTTCATAGCGCAGGAAGTCAGCCGACCAGATCCATTGGATCAGCGACTCGATCAGGATCGTGACGCCGAACGTCACCAGGAGAGACGCGAATTCCTTCACCTGAAAGCGCACGAACACGCTGTGCAGCGCAACGCCGAGCGCGAAAAACAGCGGCACGATCACCAGAACGCTCAAATATGCCGGGACGCCGTAAACGGTGCCAAACTGATAGGTCAGGTAAGCGCCAAGGAAGGCCAGCGCGAAGTGACTGAGGTTCACCAGCTTCAACAAGCCCCAGCTCAGGCTGAGGCCCATCGCCAGCAGGCCATACATCCCACCCAGCAAGACGCCACCGACAGCCGATTGCAAGAAAAGAGCAAGGGTCATCAGGATCCACGTCCTTCTGTGGATACGATGATCGGCTCCAGGAACACCGGAACATCCATACGTTATGCCTCCTCCCGTTTGCGCTAACGTTCGCACAATATTCGTCTCATAGCGAAGCCTGCCTGTCAACGGCGTTCAACAGGTTAATTCGCTGCCGAAGTTCGCTTCAGGCGCAGCGACAAGGACAGAGAAGTTCCGGAACGTAAGATCAAGCCTATGAGAAATTTGGAATTTTTATGACTACATCTCGTCGCCGAGCCGAAGCATTGGGGCGAAAATTAGATCGCATCGATTTGGCGAAATCGATTGTGATTTCGGAGTTTGACAACTGCGACGTCAGTGCTATCGTTGGCGAAAGTGATCATTCGAGCCAAGCACAATGGTAACAATTAAAGACATCGCCGCCACACTGCAAGTTTCACCTTCAACCGTGGGTCGCGCCCTTGCCGACGATCGACGCATCAGCGCCGAGATGAAGCGAAAGGTGAACGAAGCTGCAACTCAAGCGGGGTATATTGCCAATCGTGCCGCACGCATGATGCGTGGGGTTCAGAGTAATCTCGTTGGGCTGATCGTTCCAGATATCCGGAACAGCTTTTATTCAACTATTGCCCATGCTCTCTCGCGGTGCCTTCTTTCAGCGAATTACCAGCTGACCCTGTGCGAAACCGATGACGACAGAATGCACGAGCTTCGTCACATCAAGGAGCTCACAAGCGTCAACGTCGCCGGGATCATTCTGGTCCCGAGCGCAAAACCTCATCCCGATTCTGCGCGAATCCTGAAGATGACGCCTCACATCCAACTGCTGCGAAAGGCGCCGCTGCTCGGCGACCAATGGTTTGGGATTGATGACAGACGGGCGCTTTACGAAAGCACTGAACATATCATCAATGAAGGTCACAAACGGATCGCTTATATCGGCGGCACGGAAGAGCTGCCCACTGGCGCAGCCCGCGTGCAGGGTTTCCGGGACGCGGTAAAGAGCTCCGGCCACACGATCACCGTTCATGAGGAACTGGGCGCGCCTTCGTCCACCGAATTCGGACGGGAGGCCGTGCGTCGCCTTCTTTCCTTAAAGGATCGACCGACGGCGGTTGTGATCGGTGCGGTACAAAACACTTCCGGAGTCATTGATGAAATACAGGATCAGGCTTTGCGCGTCCCCCACGACATTTCCGTCATCGGGTTCGGCGATGAGCTTGGGTATCGGTGGTGGGGGCCGGGACTGACGACAGTCCAGTTGCCTGTTTCGGAGTTGGCAACGGCTTGCGGGCTTTGGTTCCTGCATCATCTTCAGAACAAGGGTGACCTAAGCAAGCCCTACAGCTTCATCTCTCCGCCCCAGTTGGTCATTCGCGGCAGCACGAGCGCTCCGTGAACGCCGGCAGGATGTCGATCTCCCGCAGCAAGCCTCCGAATCAGAGAGAGGCGCCCGCCCTGCGACGTGCACCTCTCTTTGATTGGCTGCGATTCATATCCCAAGGCCGGACGCTGAAAGCTTTGGAATAATCTTGATGAGACGCCGCCAAAACTATGCGGCAAGCCGAGGCGGACGCAGCTTCCGCGCCGCCCGCTTGCTCACCGGTATCCCTCTTCAAGATCGATCTTCAGCGCGCCCATGAGGCGAACGCCGGAATTGTACCAGGCGACGTTGATTGCGAGTTCGACAAGCTGCTTCTCCGACAGGAACTTTGCGACCCCGTTCCACACTTCATCGGAAACATCAACGTTCAGCGTGGAGTCCTTGGCAAAGGCCATCACAGCCTTTTCCTGCTCGTTAAAAAGATCCGAGTTTTCGAAATTCGGAATGGCATGGAATTGCTCCTCCGTCAGGCCCGCCCTGAGGCCATGAGAGTGATGATGCTTCACTTCGTACTCGGAGTTTGTACAGTAACCGACCGTCAGGATCGCCATTTCACGCAGCTTCGGGCTGAGGTCAGCCGCCCGGACCGCATTTGCATAGGTCAGGAAATCGTTGAGGACTGCCGGAGCATTGGCGAGCGCGAGGAAGATATTTCCGGTCGGAACCTTCCTCTCCTTAAGCAGGCGCTCATTGAGTGCGGGTTGCTTCTCGGCCAGTTCGGTATTCGAGATATATTTTACTCGTGCCATTTCTCCACCTTCAGCTTGTCTTCGCAAATCTTCCTGCCCGAAGGTCGCCCGGTGCAAACGAGCTCACAGGCAAGTGCTAACGTTAGCATCAATAGCACTCGAGAACTTAAGGTCAACCGAAATCTTTGCCGTGAAAATGCAAGCCGTTTAGAAACAATCTCCGCTCGTGCGCCGCTTAATGCAGCGCAGGAACCACGGGATTCTTCAAAACACCGATACCGGGGATTTCCACCTCAAGATCGTCGCCGGGAACGATCGGCCCGACACCCGCAGGCGTACCGGTCATGATGACATCGCCGGCCAGCAATGTCATGAAGCGGCTCAAGTAAGCGACAATGTCAGCAACTGAATAGACGAGGTCTCGCGTATTCCCCGATTGTTTGACGGTGCCGTTCTGACGAAGGATGACGTCAAGGTTTGTCGGATCGAGATCTGTTATAATAGCCGGACCCATCGGCGCAAAAGTATCGTAGCCCTTACCCGCCAGCAGGCAACCGAACTTGCTCTCCTGCCGCTGTATGATGCGGTCGCTGATATCATTACCGCATGTGTAGCCGAGGACGTGTTGCAAGGCATGTTCCTTGCGAATGTGGCGTCCGCCTTTGCCTATGATGGCGACCAGTTCAGCCTCGTAGTGGACGATTTCGCCATCACTTGGATATTCAATCGCATCTCCGTTGCCGCTCGCAGCCGTGCTTGGCTTCATGAACAGCACCGGGAGCGTTGGCTGTTCTTTTCCGGACTCGTCGGTGTGCTGCCGGTAATTGTACGCGACCCCAAATATGCGAGGTCGCTCTATCGGGCATAGTATGCGGACGTCGGAAAGATAATCCATCTGCCCGGTTAGCTCGACTGCTTGGAAGGGATCGCCAGCAATCCGCTCGATCCTGCCCTCGCTTTCGACCCCGTAGTGAATTCCATCGGCTGACTGGTAGCGCACAATCTTCATCTTAGTCTCCAATTTTTGCTAACGTTAGCGCAATTGCAGAGGCTTCGTCAACGTTATCTCGCCTTACGGCTTTAACTAGATCACCCGCAATAAAACGGTTGCGACACCGTCAGTCGTTCGGGCCTTGCGACTTTCTCGCCGAACCCCTCAGTCGGCTATTGCCGAGAGATAATCCGCTCCTCGCCCCCAAGCCGGATCTCGACGAAATCCTCCATGCCGCTCAACTGTCGCACGCAGCACAAGCAGCAGAACCTCCGACAGCGGATAAGCCCACCCGCTCTGTGGACCGGCAAGTCATTCAGCATATGCTGAGCTACATCACAGCAGTTCGCTGCCCATGAGGTTAGCTGTCAGCAACACCGGATGCACGCAAAGCTCCACTGAATCCCTCGACGACGCTCTCGCTCCGTCCCGTCGCAATCCGCACATTGCAGATCAGAAACACCAAAATGGAAGGGGCACTCCTCGAAGCGCTTTCCTCCGACGGGCACGTCGTCCTAGCCTAGGCAAAAAACACTAAGACATCGGGCAATGCATGTGGATACGGTGAAGGCATGGCCGTATCAATGCGGGAGGATGAACGAAAGGAACGTTCGGCGATGCTAGCAAGAGCAGCGGGATATGCAGGGGCGGCAATCGCCGCTCTGTGGGCGGCCCGTCAACTAGACCGAATTTATTCATTCCCCGAACCGCTTGATGCTGAACTCATGAATGTTGCAAGAAATTTTGGCATTTTCATTCTGCCGGCGCTCGTTCTGCTGTTGGCAGGACCGTTCAGGATGTGGTTCGACAGATTTGCGCCGCTTTATCCCTTGGTGCTCGGCGCCGGCGTCCCCAACATCTATCTGCAGAATGACGCGCTTGCCGCCGGTCTGCCGATCATCGTGCTCGTTTATCCCTTTCTGGTAATCTTTGCGCTCGCCTATCTGTTGCGCGGGCGAGTGCCGCGGGCTTAGAAAAGCTGGAACCCCCATTCCGGTGCATCTGACAACAACAAATGCCGACCCACATTTCCGGTTTGGCATCCGAATTCAAAGGGTTGCAAGAATCGAAGAAATACACTTTATGTGTGAGAATGAATCGCAAAACTACCCCTGCTAGAGAAAATGCTGCCGCCCACGGCCGGCGTAGGGATGGCCATTTTTCGTCAGCCCTGGGGTTGAGGCTGATCCAAACCTTATCGCCCCCCAATTAGCTTACCTCACCGGGACATGCATTCGCCTCTCCGTTCTCAGCGTGGGAGAGACACGTCCGGATAATGTTCACAAACCTCGCATCTACTTTCTCCATAAGGACATCTCGATGAAGCCCATACGCAATCTCCACATGATGATGGCAAGCGCCGCATTCCTGACGCTCGCCGGCCCGGCGCTTGCCCTTGATGGCGCCGACATGATGAAGAAGCTCAATGCCGCAACCAGTGCCGGCGGTACGGTCATCACTTTTGAGAAGGCGGATGTCGACGGCGACACGGTAACGGCGACAGGCGTCCAGGTAGGATATGCGAACCTGCCCGGCGACACGCTGAAAATCGGCGACCTCACCTTCGAGGGCGTCGAGGAAACCGAAGGCGGCGGCTACTACGCCAAGGGCGTCTCTTTCCCGGATATCGATATGAGCCAGGAGGAAGGTCGTTTTTCCGCAAAGGACATCCTGATCGTCGGCCTCACGATCCCCGCCAATGCATCAGGCGACACGCTGAACGACATCCTCCTCTATGAAACCGTCAGCACCGGCCCAATCGCTCTCAACATCAAGGGCAAGGACGTGCTTGCTATCGAGAGTATCGAGTCAAACCTCGGACGCCAGGACGGCGGCTTTGCCTATGACGCCAATGTCGCCGGCATCAAAGCCGACCTGTCGCAGGTCGAGGAGGCGAGCGCGAAGGAGGCCATCGCGAAGCTCGGGCTGACGACGCTCGACGGCACCGTGACGATGAAGGGAAACTGGGAGATCGAAAACGGCAAGGTCGCTGTCGACGAATATGCCTTCGATTTCAAGAATATCGGCCGGCTGAATTTCGCCGTCGACTTCTCCGGTTATACGCTGGGCTTCATCAAATCGCTGCAGCAGGCGGTGAAAACCGCCGAGGCCAATCCGAACAAGGAAGAGGCCAACCAGGCCGCCGGCCTTGCGATGTTGGGGCTGATGCAGCAGCTGACGTTCAACAGCGCTTCGATCCGCTTCGACGATGCCTCGATCACCAAGAAGGCACTTGACTATGCTGGCTCGCAGCAGGGCGTCACGGGCGATCAACTGGCGCAATCGCTGAAAGGTCTTGTGCCGATGATGATGGCACAGCTCAACCTACCCGAGCTGCAAAACCAGGTGTCTGCCGCCGTCAACACCTATCTCGACGGTCCGAAAAATCTGACGATCAGCGCCGCGCCGGAAAAGCCGGTTCCCTTTCCGATGATCATGGGTGCTGCCATGGGTGCACCGAACACCATTCCCTCGGTGCTCGGCGTCAAGGTCACCGCGAACGACTAGAGCCATTCCAGCAAAAGTGCGTCGCGGTTTTGCGTCCGGACTTGCGTGAAAACAAAGAGATAGAGCATTTCCGTGATTCGGAGAAAAACGGAAATGCTCTAGGATCTTTGCTCTAGGATCTTTGCAGGGCGCTTCACGAACGCCGTCTGCCGGAGGCGGGTTATCTGCCAACCTGCCTCTGGATCAGCCCCTTCAGGAATTGCTCTAGAACTCGTCGCTGCGACGCTTCACGGCGTGCTTCAGAGCCACCATATGCCTTCGCCGCTCCAGCACATAATCGGCATATCCGACGCAGATGAACAGCAATGTCGGGCCGGCGTATATGATGATCAGCGCCAATGCGATAAGGATGAATGCGGTCGTCATGGTCGTATTTTCCATCAATATTAGGCGTGCCGCAACTGAAGCGGCGAAACGGACGGAGCCTCGTCTCGACGATCCCTGTCCTTATTCCTTCAAAATTCGCCGGCCTGCTATTCGTTCCCTTCCCGATCGATTTCCATTCGTTTGGGATGCCCGATCGAGCGACAATGACGAAGTTGACGGCTCGCCCCAACCTCGATCAGTCCCGTGGCCGTTCCTCCCGCATTGCCGCCGTCACGCTCTTGAGCAGCGGGCTCGACATCAGATCCCCGAGCAAAAACGATAGCTTCGGCTTCCAGTTCGGATAGCTGTCACTGGTGCCGGGAACATTGGTCGGTCTCTTCTCGTCGGTAAGGTCGGCGAGACGGACCACAGCGAGAAGCGAGTGTGTCCTGGCGATGAAGCGATAGGCGCTCACGGTCAGTTCTCTCAGCGTCCGCTCGCTTGCTTTCGCGCGCGCGAGGCGGGCCGGCAGATCGAGGCCGGCGAGCTTGAAGGCGGCCTTCAGGTTTCTCCGTTCGCGTTTGCGGTATTCGCGATGTTTTTCGGTGAGATCGGGCGGCACGATGCCGTGGTCGGACCGGGCCTGAATGTCGGCGCCACGCCACCAGCCGGCAAGCGTCTGATGGTCGTGGGTCGAAATGCAGGCCAAAGCGAGGACGGGATAGACGTCCGCCGGCTTGAAACCCTGTTCGTCCTGTTCATAGGAAAGAATGCGATAGGAGAGAATGTGGGCCGCCGCCAGATCCTCCTGCAATCCGTTGGGGATCAGCCCCAAATCTTCTCCAATGACCAGGCAGTGATGTTCTGCGGATAGCTCGGCAAGGATCTGCAAAAGCCGATGCTCGGGATAGCAGACAAAGGCGCCGTTGTCCGGCCTGCTGCCTAATGGCACCAGGAAGAGGCGGCGAAGCGCTGCGGCGTGGTCGATGCGAATGGCGCCCGCATATCGCATGGCAGCGCTCACCATCCGCCGGTAAGGCGACATTTCTCCTGAAGCGATTGTCGAAGGCAGGTATCCGGCGAGGTGCCAGTCCTGCCCGTCCACGGCGAAGGGATCGGGCGGGCTGCCAATTGTGGCCTTCGAGACGTAGATGTCAGGCTCGCTCCATGTCGCCGAACCGTCGACCGCCTCGCCGACGGCCAGATCGAGATAGAGCCCGATCCGCAGGCCGGCCTTCCCAGCCCGGTCCGCCGCCTGCGTTAGCTGCCGATGGGCGAGCCATTGCAGCCACATGTGGAAGCGGACATCGTCCGCATGCCCACGCTCGAATTCGACGACAGCGGCGCTGTCGAAGTGCTGGAAGTCTGCCGGCCAGCTTTGCCAGCCGGCGCCCGAGCCGCGCTCGACCATGGAAAAGGAGAGGCATTCGAAAAGCGCGTGAAGGCGCAGGCTGTCGCCGCCTTGCGCAACAAAAGCGTCGAAATCGGCCGGGTCGTATCTTTTGTCACTGACGCGGCGCTGTCGCCAGGCCGGCCAGAGATTGCGAAGGGCCTCGAGCTTGATCTCTGCTACTCCGACGTAATCGACGAGATCGGTTTGGCGAAGGCTTGCCAATTGCCGTTCGAGTTCCGGACTACAGACAAAGCCCGGCAATCGGTCGACCGCGAGATAGAGCGGGTTGAGATGCTGGCGGCTCGAGGGCTCATAGGGGCTGCAACGCTCGGGATCGGCGAGAAACGGCGCGTGAAGCGGGGTGAGGCCGATGAAATCGGCGCCCAGCGATCCCATGAGATCCGCCATATCGGCCAGATCCTCGAAGTCTCCTATGCCCCAGTTGCGTGCCGAACGGAGCTCGTAAAGCTGCAGGCTCACACCCCAGACCCGCGTAGCGGAAAGGAAATCCGGCAGAAATGACGTGGGAATCTTCCTGCGTGCCGGCCTAGGCTCCCGCCGCGGCGCGCCGGCCTCGTGATCGACCGCTCCCGTCACGTCGATCTTCAATGCCGAGAGGATCTTGCGCTTGGTCTCGCCCGATACCGTCACCTCCCGGTTGTCCGGACTGGGCCTGGTCGGGCTGATGCCGTGCCGGCGAGCGAGCTTGTCGAGCTCAGCGGATTTCATCGTTCGATCGCCTTCCTGTCAGCCCGCCTCACGCTTCGCTGATGCTCCACATCACCGTCCAAGGCGCGAGATTATCGCCGTCGCTGCCGCCGAGACGGAAGATCGTCTCGGCGTCGTCCTGCTGCAAGGAGAGTGGCACCGCGTCGTTGCCGAGATTGGCGCGCAGATGAAGACGCCGGTTTTGCGCCAGGGTCCAATCCACCGCGAGCGCGCTTCCGGCTGAGCGATAGACCGCCTTTCCGGCGCCGGCGCCTTTCAGCAAGGGCACGATCCTTCGGTGCCGGAGCCCAAGAAGCGTCCTGTAGAAATCAAGAACATCGGAGGAAGCGCATTTCGACCAATCCAGCTTGGCGGCGGCAAAGGTCGATGGCGCCGTCGGGTCGAGAAGATCGTCTGCGTCGAAGCCCGGCAGACGCGACAGCTCGTCGCGGCGGCCTCTTCTGACCTTCTCGTTCAGATCCTCGTCGAAATCGCAGAAGAAGGGGAAAGGCTCTCTGGCGCCCCATTCCTCGCCCATGAACAGCATCGGGATCTCGGGCGCCAGCAGGTAGATTGAAGTAACGGCCTTGACGGCATCCGCCGGGCTCGAAGCCAGAATCCGGTCCCCCAGCGCCCTGTTGCCGATCTGGTCGTGGTTCTGGATGAAGGAGATGAAAGCGGTGGGCGGCAGGTGACCGCTCGGCCTGCCGCGGCTTCCGCCGCGATAGGGCATATGCTCTCCCTGAAACACGAAGCCTTCCGCCAGCGCCCGGCCGAGCTTGCCGGGGTCTTCGGCATAATCGGCATAATAGCCGAAGGTTTCGCCCGTGGCGGTGATGTGCAGCACATGGTGCACGTCGTCGTTCCATTGTGCGGTGAAGAGGCTCGCCTCGCCGTTTTCGTCACGCGACAACAACTCGCTGTCGTTTTCTTCGTTTTCGACGATCAGGTGAATATGCCGACCGACCGCCGCCGCCCTGACGCGGCGGGCAAGCGCGTGAAGCAGATGCTCGGCGCTGTCGTCCTTGATGGCATGGACGGCATCGAAGCGGAAACCATCGAGCCTGAATTCGGTGATCCAGTAGAGGGCATTCTGAATGATGAATTCACGGATCATCGCCGATCCGTCGCCGTCGTAATTGACGCCGTGGCCCCAGGGCGTCTTGTGGTGGTCGGTAAAGAGCGGCGCGTAGGAAGGGATAAAATTGCCGTCCGGTCCGAAGTGATTGTAGACCACATCCAGGAAAACCGAGATGCCGCGCGCATGCGCTGCGTCCACTAGCGCCATGAAATCTTCCGGACGGCCATAACTGCTGTCCGGAGCGTAAGGAAGCACGCCGTCATAGCCCCAGCCGTAGCGGCCCGGGAATTCGCCGACCGGCATGATTTGCAACGCCGTGACGCCCAGTTGTTGCAGATGGTCGAGACGCTCGATCGCCGCCCTGAAACTGCCCCCAGGCGTGAAGCAGCCTATATGCATCTCATAGATGATCATCTCCTCCCAGGGGCGGCCCGCCCAGGCATCCGTCTTCCAGCGATAGGTGGCAAGGTCGATCACTTCGCTCGGACCGTGCGCATCCTGCGGCTGAAACCGCGAGGCGGGGTCCGGAACTTCGGAGCCGTCCGGCAGGACAAAGCGATAAAGCGTACCGGCATGGGCATGGGCATCCGCAACTGCACAGCGGTGCCAGCCATCGTCAGCCGCCTGCATTGGGCGCAGGCCAGCGCCTTCGAGCTTCAGCGACACGCTATCATGCAAGGGAGCCCAGAGGCGAAACAGAATGCCCTCTTCGGTGAATGCGGGGCCGAACGTCATTTTGGTCAAGGGAAAGCCTTCGATGAAATCGGGATGGGATTTGGGTAACTTTTGCCGGGGCAAAAAGTTTCGTCCGCAGGCGGACGCACGAAAGCGGCCGCTGTCACCAGGATGGCCGGGCCGGTCGCCTTACGCTTTGATCGTCAGGCCGCCGCGACTTTGCCTGAGAGCGCCTGGTCCATGGCCGCCTGGAGTTGCTCCTGCGTGAATGGCTTCTTCATCCGCAGCATCCGGCCGAGGCCATGGTCTTCGGAAAACTCGGCATAGCCAGAGGCAAGGATGATCGGCAGGCCTGGAAAGGAAGAGCGAAGGTGACGCGCAAGCTCCGCGCCCGTCATACCCGGCATGGCATGATCGGTGATGACGAGATCGCAATCCTGTCCGCCGGCAAAGAATTCCAAAGCCTGGGACGCGGAAGACGCTTCCTGCGGCAGGTGCCCGAGATCCTCCAGCATCGCTACGGTTCCCGTCCTGACCAGCGCGTCGTCGTCGACGACGAGAATGGCAAGCGGCCGAGACGAGGGTTTCAACGGCTCCGTCGCCGGAGGCTCGACGGCCGGCAGCACTTTGACGAAGGTTTCGGCGACGGGCAGCCACAGGCATATGGTCGTGCCCTTGCCCCTTACGCTCGATATCTGGATCGAGCCGCCGGATTGCGCCGCCAGGCCATGAACCATCGACAGGCCGAGACCGGTGCCCTTGCCGACCCCTTTGGTGGTGAAAAACGGTTCTGCGGCACGCGAGACCGTTGCCTCGTCCATTCCCTCGCCATCATCCGACACCGATATCCTGATGTAATTCCCGCCCGCGAGGCTGGCCGGCCGGCTCTCTTCGGCCGCCGCGGCAACCGTCACTACGCCGCCACTTTCGAGTGCGTCCCGGGCATTGACGAACAGGTTGAGCAGCGCCAGTTCCAGTTGGTTGCTGTCGACCAGCAGGGGCGCGAGATCGGCCGGGATGCTTTTGCGGATTTCGATGCGCGGCCCCACCGCCTTGGCGAGGAGATCTTCGACGTTTTCGAACAGCCTGAGGAAATCCACCGCCTGCGGCTTGAGCTCCTGGCGGCGCGCGAAGGCAAGCAGGCGTTGGGTCAGCGCCGTGCCGCGCTCGGCCGCCTGGATCGCGTTCGTCACCAGGCGTTCGCTGCGTTCATCCGGCGGAAGCCGTTTCTTCAAAAGATTGAGGCTGCCGAGAACCGCCATCAGGAGGTTGTTGAAGTCGTGGGCGACGCCACCCGTGAGGTGACCGATCGTGTCGAGCTTCTGCGCCTCGAACAGCTGTGCGAGCGCCTCCTCGCGCTCCCGTGTCCGTTGATCGATCCGATGTTCGAGCTCTTCGTTGAGTTCACGCAACTGCGCTGCCGAAGCCTCGAGCTCGGCGGTACGCTGGTGAACGCGGGCCTCCAGCTCGGCGTTCAGGCGTTCGAGCTCCCGCGTCTTCCTGTAGAGATCGGCAAAGACCCGCACCTTGGCTCTCAGCACCTCCGGGACGATCGGGACGGAGACGTAGTCGACCGCGCCCACCGCATAGCCACGCAGCCGATCCGGTTCGGCGAGCATGACGGCGGAGACGAAGATGATCGGCGTGTTCTGATAGCGCGGATGCTGCCGGATCATGCTGACGAGCTCGAACCCGTCCTGTTCAGGCATGCAGACATCGACGAGGATCACCGCGATTTCGGTGCGCAACAGGTGCTCGAAGGCCTCGCGGGCGGATTGCGCCTTGATGAGGTTTTCTTCGAGTTCTTCGAGAATGACCTCGTAACTCAGGAGCTTGGCCGGCTGGTCGTCGACGAGGAGGATGTTGACGGGGTTCATGGCCAGATCCTCAACGATGCAGCCACATGCGAAGAGCCGACAGAAGCTGTTCGGTATTGACCGGCTTCGCCAGGTAGTCCGAGGCGCCCGCTTCCAGGCATTTCTCGCGGTCGCCCTTCATCGCCTTGGCCGTCAGCGCCAGGATCGGCAGCCGCCGGAACCGGGGCTCCGAACGGATGACCTGCATCGTCTCATAGCCGTCCATTCCAGGCATCATGATGTCCATCAGCACGATCGCGACTGAAGGTTCGTTGTTGATGACATCGATGGCTTCGCTGCCGGTCGTCGCTGTCAGCACCTTCATTCCCCGGCGTTCGAGGACACTGCTCAGGGCGAAGATGTTGCGGGCATCGTCATCGACGAGCAGGACGGTTTCACCAACCAGATCCTCATCCGAGCTGTGCAAATCCCGCAGCGTTGCCTGCTTTGCGGCCGGCAGGTCGGCGACGACCCGGTGCAGGAACAAGGCCGTTTCATCCAGAAGGCGCTCAGGCGACTCGACCCCCTTGACCACGACGCTGCGGGCCATGCTGTGCAGCGTCGCGTCTTCCTCGGCGGAAAGCTCCCGGCCGGTGAACACGACCACCGGCACCTCGCCGATCTCGGCGTCGTCGCGAATCTGCTCCAGCACGTCGAAACCGGACATGTCGGGAAGGGAAAGGTCGAGCACCACGCAGTCGGCGGCATTGTGTCGAAGGACGGCGAGAGCCTCCGATCCGGAGCCGACGCTGGTGATGTCGATGTCGTCATGTCCGAGAAGGGCGGTGACGCTCAGACGCTCGGCCTCGTTGTCTTCCACGAGCAGCAGGTGCTTGCGGCGCGGCTGCGCATAGGCCTTCAGTCGCGACAGCGCCTTGCCAAGCCCTTCCGGCGTCGTCGGCTTGCTCATGAACGCGAAGGCGCCGCGGGTCAGCCCATGTTGGCGATCCTCGTCGAGGCTGATGATCTGGACCGGAATATGCCGCGTCTGCGGATTCTGCTTGAGCTGGCTGAGCACCGTCCAGCCAAGCATGTCGGGCAGGAAGATGTCGAGCGAGATCGCCGCCGGCCTGTAGTCCTGGGCCAGTGCGAGCGCATCGCTGCCGCGCATCGCCACCAGAACCTTGAAGCCGTTGTCGCGGGCGAGATCCACCAGGACGCGGGCATAATGCGCATCGTCCTCGACGACGAGCAGCACCGAGTCGCCGGCTGCTATCTGGTGGCGATCGTCTTCGACATGTTCTGCAGGCTTTTCGGCCCGGCGGCTGGCGGCGGCTTCGGCGAATTCCACGACATTTGCCGGCGGAACGGACTTCGGCGCAACCGCGCCGGCGCCGACATAGGTGAGCGGCAGGTAAAGGACGAAGGTGCTGCCAACCCCAGGCGTGCTGCGCAGCTGGATCTCACCGCCCAAGAGGTTTGCCAGTTCGCGGCTGATCGCCAGGCCGAGGCCGGTACCGCCATATTTGCGGCTCGTCGAAGCGTCGGCCTGCTGGAAGGCCTCGAAAATGATGCGCTGCTTTTCAGGCGGTATGCCGATGCCGGTATCGACGACCTCGAAGGCGATCACCGAAGGCGCGTGCTTGAGCGAGGGATGATCGGACGACCAGCCGCTCGTTGCCGCAGCGACGCGAAGCGTCACGCCGCCCTGCGCGGTGAACTTGAAGGCATTCGACAGCAGGTTCTTGAGGATCTGCTGCAACCGCTTCGAATCCGTGATGAGGCTCTTTGCGACATCGGCGCCGACATCGACTGCGAAAGACAGGTTGCGGTTTTCGGCCTCGTGCCGGAATGGCCGCGCCATCATCTCGAGCAGGTTGCTGACGAAGATCTCCTCGGCATCGACCGAGACCGTTCCGGACTCAATCTTCGACAGGTCGAGAATGTCGCTGATGAGGTTCAGCAGATCGGTGCCCGCGCCGTGGATCGTCTTGGCGAACTCGACCTGTTTCCCCGACAGATTGCCATCCGGATTTTCTCCGAGCTGCTGGCCGAGGATGAGGATCGAATTCAAAGGTGTGCGCAGCTCATGCGACATGTTGGCGAGGAATTCGGATTTGTACTTCGACGTCAGCGCGAGCTCGGTTGCCTTTTCCTCCAGCGCGCGCCGGGCCTGCTCGATCTCCTGATTCTTCGCCTCGACTTCGACGTTGCGTTCCTCCAGCTGCTGCGCCTTCTGCCCGAGCTGCTCGTTGGTCTGCTGCAACTCGCGCTGCTGCGTCTGAAGCTCGGCGGCAAGCTGCTGGGACTGCTTGAGCAGGCCTTCGGTCTGCATGGTCGCTTCGATGGAGTTGAGGACGATGCCGATCGATGTCGTCAGCTGGTCGAGGAAGGACAGCTGCAGCTCGGTGAATTCGCCGGCGGAGGCAAGCTCGATGACCGCCTTCACCTGCCCCTCGAAATGCACCGGCAGCACGATGGCGCTTCTCGGCAGGGTGGTGAACACCCCTGAACTGATCGGAACGACGTTATCGGGAAGATCGGTGACCAGGATGCGGCGGGCGTCGCTGGCGCATTGCCCGACAAGTCCCTGGCCGAATTCGAGCCGGGCCGGATGCGCCGCCTCAACCCCTTGCGCATAGACGGAGAGCAGCGACAAGACCGGCTGCCGCTCGTCGGCATCCACCTGGTAGATGACCCCTTGATGGGCGCCGACCAGAGGTGCGAGCTCCGACAGCAGCATCTTGCCGACCAGCGTCAGGTCGCGCTGGCCCTGCAGCATATTGGTGAAGCGCGCCAAATTGGTCTTCAGCCAGTCCTGCTCGGTGTTGCGCTCTGTGGTCAGGCGCAAATTGTCGATCATCGTGTTGATGTTGTCCTTGAGCTCGGCCACTTCGCCACGCGCGTCGACCTTGATCGAGCGCGTCAGGTCGCCCTTGGTGACGGCGGTCGCCACTTCGGCAATGGCGCGCACCTGCGTCGTCAGGTTGGCGGCCAGCAGGTTGACGTTGCCGGTCAAGTCCTTCCAGGTGCCTGCTGTGCCCGGAACATTCGCCTGACCGCCGAGGCGGCCTTCCACGCCGACCTCACGCGCCACCGTGGTCACCTGATCGGCAAAGGTCGCAAGCGTGTTGGTCATGTTGTTGATGGTTTCGGCAAGGGCGGCCACCTCGCCCTTGGATGCGACGGTGAGATTCTGCTTGAGGTCGCCGTTCGCCACCGCCGTCACCACCTTGACGATGCCGCGGACCTGCTCGGTCAGGTTGGCGGCCATGACGTTGACGGTGTCGGTCAGGTCCTTCCAGGTGCCGGCGACACCCGGCACCTGCGCCTGGCCGCCAAGCTTGCCTTCGGTGCCAACCTCGCGGGCAACACGCGTCACTTCGCCGGCGAAAGCATTGAGCTGGTCCACCATCGTATTGATGGTGTTCTTCAGTTCGAGAATTTCCCCCTTCACGTCGACGGTGATCTTGCGCGACAGGTCGCCGCGCGCCACGGCCGTCGTCACTTCGGCGATGTTTCGAACCTGGGTCGTCAGATTGGCGGCAAGCAGGTTGACGTTGTCGGTGAGGTCCTTCCAGGTGCCGGCGACGCCGGGAACGACGGCCTGCCCGCCGAGCCTGCCATCGGTACCGACTTCGCGGGCGACACGCGTCACTTCGCCGGCAAAGGAGCGAAGCTGATCGACCATGGTATTCAAAGTATCCTTCAGGAGCAGGATTTCGCCGCGCACGTCGACGGTGATCTTGCGCGACAGGTCGCCATTGGCGATTGCGGTCGCCACCTCGGCGATGTTGCGCACCTGCGCCGTCAGGTTGCCGGCCATGGAGTTGACGCTGTCGGTCAGGTCTTTCCAGGTGCCGGCGACACCGGAGACCTGCGCCTGGCCGCCAAGCTTGCCTTCGGTGCCGACTTCGCGCGCCACACGCGTCACTTCGCCGGCGAAGGCGTTCAGCTGATCGACCATCGTGTTGATGGTATTCTTCAGTTCGAGGATTTCCCCTTTCACGTCGACGGTGATCTTGCGCGACAGGTCGCCGCGCGCCACGGCGGTCGTGACTTCGGCGATGTTGCGCACCTGGCCGGTGAGGTTGGAGGCCATGGAATTGACGTTTTCGGTGAGGTCCTTCCACGTGCCGGCGACGCCCGGCACCTGCGCCTGACCGCCAAGCTTGCCTTCGGTGCCGACCTCGCGCGCG
Source organism: Rhizobium sp. BK008 (assembly GCF_014197345.1). NCBI lineage: Bacteria > Pseudomonadati > Pseudomonadota > Alphaproteobacteria > Hyphomicrobiales > Rhizobiaceae > Rhizobium > Rhizobium sp. BK008. The sequence goes on from NZ_JACIFK010000006.1 coordinate 273,203, forward strand.
ACGCGCGTGACTTCGGAGGCAAACCGGTTCAACTGATCGACCATGGTGTTCAGCGTTTCCTTGAGCTCGAGGATTTCCCCCGAGACCGACACCGTGATTTTCTTCGACAGGTCGCCATTGGCGATCGCGGTCGAGACTTCGGCAATGTTGCGCACCTGTGCCGTCAGATTGCCCGCCATGGAATTGACGCTGTCGGTCAGGTCTTTCCAGGTGCCGGCGACGCCAAGCACGTTCGCCTGGCCGCCAAGCCGCCCTTCCGTGCCGACTTCGCGCGCCACACGCGTCACCTCGCCGGCAAAGCCGTTGAGCTGGTCGACCATGGTGTTGATGGTCTCCTTCAGTTCGAGGATTTCCCCCGACACGGTGACGGTGATCTTCTTGGAAAGGTCTCCCTGGGCGACGGCGGTCGCGACTTCGGCGATGTTGCGCACCTGCCCCGTCAGGTTGGAGGCCATGGAATTGACGCTGTCGGTCAGATCCTTCCAGGTGCCGGCGACGCCGCGCACATTGGCCTGGCCGCCAAGTCGCCCTTCCGTTCCCACTTCGCGGGCCACACGTGTCACTTCCGAAGCGAAGGCGTTCAGCTGGTCGACCATCGTATTGATGGTTTCCTTCAATTCGAGAATCTCGCCCTTCACGTCGACGGTGATCTTCTTCGACAGATCGCCATTGGCGATCGCGGTCGAGACCTCGGCGATGTTGCGGACCTGCGCCGTCAGGTTGCCGCCCATCGAGTTGACGTTTTCGGTCAGATCCTTCCAGGTGCCGGCGACGCCGCGCACATTGGCCTGGCCCCCGAGCCGGCCTTCCGTACCCACTTCGCGGGCCACACGCGTCACTTCCGAAGCGAAGGCGTTCAGCTGATCGACCATCGTGTTGATGGTCTCCTTCAGCTCGAGGATTTCGCCTGACACCGTCACGGTGATCTTCTTCGACAGGTCGCCATTGGCGATCGCGGTCGAGACCTCGGCAATGTTGCGCACCTGTGCCGTCAGGTTCGAGGCCATGGAATTGACGTTGTCGGTCAAGTCCTTCCAGGTGCCGGCCACGCCCGGCACCTGCGCCTGGCCGCCGAGCCGCCCCTCGGTGCCGACTTCACGCGCCACACGCGTCACTTCGCCGGCAAAGCCGTTGAGCTGGTCGACCATCGTGTTGATGGTTTCCTTCAGTTCCAGGATTTCACCCGAGACGTCGACGGTGATCTTGCGCGACAGGTCGCCGCGCGCCACGGCAGTGGTCACCTGGGCGATGTTACGCACCTGGGCTGTGAGGTTGCCGCACATGGCGTTGACGCTGTCGGTCAGATCCTTCCAGGTGCCGGCCACACCCGGCACCAGCGCCTGTCCGCCAAGCTTGCCTTCGGTGCCGACTTCGCGGGCGACGCGCGTCACCTCCGAGGCGAAGGACCTGAGCTGGTCGACCATCGTGTTGATCGCTTCTTTCAGTTGCAGGATTTCGCCGCGCACGTCGACGGTGATCTTCTTGGAGAGGTCGCCATTGGCAACGGCGATCGTCACCTCAGCGATGTTGCGCACCTGCGCCGTCAGGTTCGACGCCATCGAGTTCACGCTTTCGGTGAGGTCCTTCCAGACACCCGTCACTTCGGGCACCTGCGCCTGTCCGCCGAGCTTTCCGTCCGTGCCGACCTCACGGGCAACGCGCGTCACTTCCGATGTGAAGACGCTCAGCTGCTTGATCATCGTGTTGACGATATCGGCCGAGCGCAGGAATTCGCCTTTGAGCGCCCGCCCGTCGACATCAAGCGGCACGGTCTGCAACAGGTCGCCCTTAGCAACGGCCGTGATCGTCCGGGTCACGGCCGTCGTCGGCCACAGGAGATCGTCGATCAGGCCGTTGATCGATCCTTCCATCTCGGACCAGGAACCATCAGACAGGCCGAAGCGCACGCGCGTGCTCGTTCGCCCGTCCCGGCCGACGACCTGACCCACATGCTCGAGCTGCTGGGCCATGCGTTGATTGGCGGCAATGATGTCGTTGAGAGCGTCGGCGACCTTGCCGGTGACGCCTGTGAGATCCGACCGCATCCGCACGGAAAAATCGCCGCGCCTGACTGCGACAAGGACCTCCAGAAGCGCGCTGGCGTCGTCGAACGCCATCGTCTTGTGGTCGTGCCCATTGATGCTGTCCGGCGTGACGCTATCCCGCGAAAATTCACTGGCTTGATTACTCACGAAAATCCCCCCTGTTCGACTGGAGATAATTTAGTGCTCGAGTGGAAAAAGGGTATGGCCGGACCGCGCGGTTGTACAGACCGATATGTCCTGCCGTCAGCCATAAACTTCGCCTGCGCGGGAACAGTTTCCCGCCGGCCGTCGTTTCCACCCCGAATGGAGAGCGACATGTCGAACGTCTCGAGAACAGGCAAGGAAGAGATCAACAACGCGACCAACCCGAACACGTTTGGAAAGTCGGTCGAGAGCCAGGCGCAAATCGAGGACGCGGCTGCGCAGGCGGCGGCCGGCGCTGGCGGCAAAATGCTCAACATCTACCGATTGGAGCCCGTCGCGGCGCCTGACGATCCGCGATGGGACAATTCCCCGGGGCACGGTATTGTCGTCGTCGCCGCCAGGACGGCGGGCGACGCCAGGATCGTCGCTGCGGCTCGTGAGCTCGACTTCATGGAAGTGGATGCGGCGCCCGCCGAGGATGTCACAACCGTCAATGCAAGCGCCTTTCGGGACGACAAGCTCTACACCGTCATCGAGATCGATCGGAACCGGCGCGATGTCACGCGCGGGATCGTCGACGGTGAAGTTACCGTCGACACGATCCGGCCGGTTCAACCGGACTGACGTAGCAATGTCCCGGCGCAATCGGCGACGCGCCGGAGCGTCATCAAGTGGCCCCTCGTTTCCTCGGAGCTCTCATGAATACGGCCAACCTTCAGCTCAAGGGCCTGATCATGGCAATGGCGTCGATATGCGACGCAATCGTCGAGAAGGACCTGCTCACCCGTCAGGAACTCAATGCCGCGCTCTCGAAAGCCAAGAAGGCCATCGAGGACGACGACGACCATGAACTCTCGGATGCCAACCGCGCCGCGATCCTGTTTCCCATACGGGTGCTGCAACTCGCCGAGGAGGCAAGCGGGCGAGGCGAACAATTGACGTTTTCGGATTATGCCAAGCTCGTGGGAAAGATGAGCTGATGACCATGTTCGAAGCCTCGAATCCTATGGCAAGTCGCGGTCCCTGCTCCGCGCCTCAGTGGCAGGCTTAGATGGTCTGAAATCAGTCGAGCGGTTGCAACCGGCTCGGTCTGTTCCTCTATAGATCCGCGATAGAAACCAACGCCTTGTTCGACGCGTGTCGGCGGGAACAATTCTCGTTCCGCTCCTTTCTCGAAAATCCTTGTTGCAAATCAGTCGCAATTGCAGAATAGATAGGGGCAGGCTTATCAGCAGCAATTGCCAATGCGTCGCATTTGCATCAGCGGACTGATTGCGGTCGACGCTGAGCCAAGGCGAGATCGGGAAACGATGGATGACGCAAAGAGAGAGGAAAGTTCATGCTTAGTCGAATGAGACGCCGGGTCGCAACCGGGCTGGCGGCCATCGCCGCACTCGGCGTGATGGCTGGCAGTGCCGCCGCGCAGGAGAAGTTCAAAGCCGTCACCACCTTCACCGTTATTGCCGACATGGCCAAGAACGTGGCCGGTGATGCGGCGATCGTGGAATCGATCACCAAGCCGGGCGCCGAGATCCATGAGTATCAGCCGACGCCCGGCGATATCCAGCGGGCGCAGGGCGCGCAGATCCTCCTGTCGAACGGACTCAACCTCGAGCTATGGTTCCAGAAATTCTATCGGAATCTCAAGGATGTTCCCGACGTCGTGGTCTCGACCGGCGTCGAGCCGATGGGCATCAGCGAAGGTCCCTATAGCGGCAAACCCAATCCGCATGCCTGGATGTCGCCGAAGAATGCGATCATCTATGTCGACAACATCCGCGACGCCTTCGTCAAATACGACCCGAAGAACGCCGAGATCTACAAGGCCAATGCCGAGGCCTACAAGAAGGAGATCGAGGCGACCATCGCGCCGATCCGCGAGAAGCTCGATACCATTCCCGAGGACAAGCGCTGGCTGGTGTCGAGCGAAGGCGCATTCTCTTATCTCGCCCGCGACTTCGGCTTGAAGGAGCTCTATCTGTGGCCGATCAATGCCGATCAGCAGGGCACGCCACAACAGGTCCGCAAAGTCGTCGATGCCGTCAGGGCCAATAAGATCCCTGCCGTGTTCAGCGAGAGCACGGTGTCGGACAAGCCGGCCCGCCAGGTCGCCCGCGAGACCGGCGCCCGGTATGGCGGTGTTCTCTATGTCGACTCCTTAAGCGACGCCGACGGTCCCACGCCGACCTATATCGATCTGTTGCGCGTGACCTCCGACACTGTCGTCAAGGGCCTAGCCGAAGGCCTGTCGCAATGAATGCGATCGTCTCCCCGGTTTCCCCCGCATCTTCGGATGTGGGGGCCGGCATTTCCGTGAGGGATGCCACGGTCACCTATCGCAACGGCCACACGGCGCTGCGCGACGCCAGCTTCCAGACACCAACTGGCACCATCACCGCGCTCGTCGGTGTCAACGGTTCCGGCAAGTCGACCCTGTTCAAGGCGATCATGGGCTTCGTGCGTCTGGCCAGGGGCGAGATTTCGGTGCTCGGCATGCCGGTCGAACAAGCGCTGCGGAAAAATCTCGTCGCCTATGTGCCGCAATCGGAAGAAGTCGACTGGAATTTTCCGGTGCTGGTCGAGGACGTCGTCATGATGGGGCGCTACGGCCACATGGGGATGATGCGAATACCGAAGGCGGCCGACCACGAAGCCGTGTCCAAGGCGCTCGCCCGCGTCAACATGAGCGAATACCGCAAGCGTCAGATCGGCGAGCTGTCCGGCGGCCAGAAGAAACGCGTCTTCCTCGCTCGGGCGCTGGCGCAGGACGGTCGCGTCATCCTGCTCGACGAGCCTTTCACCGGTGTCGATGTCAAGACCGAAGAGGCCATCGTCAAGTTGCTCCGCTCGCTGCGCGACGAAGGCCGGGTGATGCTGGTCTCGACGCACAATCTCGGCAGCGTGCCGGAATTCTGCGACCGCACGGTACTGATCAAAGGCACCGTATTGTCCTACGGACCGACAGACGAGACCTTTACGCAGGAAAATCTCGAAAGAACCTTCGGCGGCGTGCTTCGCCATCTCGTGTTGAATGGCTCCGGCGGCAAGCCATATCCCGTCGGCATCCTCACTGACGACGAGCGGCCGCTGGTCCTGCGGGAGGGCAAGCTGCTCGCGCCGGCCCCGGCGAACAAAAGCGATGGACAAGCCTGATGGCCGGCATTCTCGAACCCTTCACCTATGACTACATGCTGAACGCCATGTGGGTATCGGCTCTTGTCGGCGGTGTCTGCGCCTTCCTCTCCTGTTACCTGATGCTCAAGGGCTGGTCGCTGATTGGCGACGCACTCTCCCATTCCATCGTGCCGGGTGTCGCCGGCGCCTACATGATCGGACTTCCCTTCTCGATCGGCGCCTTCTTCTCCGGCGGCCTGGCTGCCGCAGCGATGCTCTTCCTCAACCAGCGTACCAAGCTGAAGGAGGACGCCATCATCGGCCTGATCTTCTCCTCATTCTTCGGGCTTGGCCTGTTCATGGTATCGCTCAGGCCGACTGCCGTGAACATCCAGACGATCGTGCTCGGCAATATCCTCGCGATCACGCCCGAAGACACGCTCCAGCTTGCCATCATCGGTTTCGTTTCGCTCGCCATCCTGCTGGTGAAATGGAAGGACCTGATGGTCGTTTTCTTCGACGAGACCCATGCCCGTTCAATCGGACTTAACCCGACGCGGCTCAAGATCATGTTCTTCACGCTGCTGTCGGCATCGACGGTCGCGGCACTCCAGACCGTCGGCGCCTTTCTCGTCATCTGCATGGTGGTCACGCCGGGCGCGACGGCTTACCTGCTGACGGATCGCTTCCCGCGGCTGCTCGTCATCGCCGTGGCGATCGGGGCAGCGACCAGCTTCATCGGCGCCTATGTGAGCTATTTCCTCGACGGCGCGACCGGCGGCATCATCATCGTCCTCCAGACGCTGATCTTCCTTGCCGCCTTCTTCCTGGCGCCGAAGCACGGAATGCTGGCAAGCCGGCGCAGAGCCGCACAAGCTCTGGAGGTATCCCCATGAATGGTCTCACCGCCCTGTTGGCGCCGTTCCAGTTCGATTTCATGATCAACGCCCTGATCATCTCGGTGCTGATCGCCATCCCGACGGCGCTGCTCTCTTGCTTCCTTGTGCTCAAGGGCTGGGCGCTCATGGGAGACGCCATGAGCCATGCCGTATTCCCGGGCGTGGTCATTGCCTATATCGCGGGCTTTCCCTTCGCCATCGGCGCCTTTGCAGCCGGGATGGTCTGTGCGCTTGCCACCGGCTTCCTCAAGGATAACAGCCGCATCAAGCAGGACACGGTGATGGGCATCGTATTTTCAGGCATGTTCGGGTTCGGCCTGGTTCTCTATGTGAAGATCCAGTCCGAGGTGCATCTCGACCACATCCTCTTCGGGGACATGCTCGGCATCGGGTTTCCCGACATCGTGGAGACGGGAGCCGTTGCGATGCTGACGGCCACCATCATCGCCGTCAAGTGGCGTGACCTGCTGCTGCATGCGTTCGATCCGGCGCAGGCCAGAGCGGTCGGGTTGAGGGTGAATCTCCTTCACTATGGCCTGCTCTGCCTGCTCTCGTTGACGATCGTGGCTGCACTCCGGTCGGTCGGGATCATTCTCGCCATTTCGCTGCTGATCGCACCAGGCTCCATCGCTTATCTGCTGACGCGCCGCTTCAGTGCGATGCTCGCTTTGTCGGTCGCAATCGCGGTGGTCACGGCCTTTGCCGGCGTCTATCTTTCCTTCTTCATCGATAGCGCACCCGCTTCGACCATCGTTCTTCTGTTCGCGATCGCCTTCGTTGGAGCCTTCCTCCACGCCACCCGCAAGACCGCGCGCATCGAAACGAGCGAGGTAACCTGAGGAGCCGGCGTTGCCCCGGCGCATGTACTCTGCTCTCGAATTTTGCGATAAGTTGATTTATTCTGTCTTGTTTTCTGGCTACTCCCAAGGCTATACCCCGGCCGCATGCACTCACGCACCGGGGATTTCTTCGTGACCAGCCTCAAATCAATTCTGGCCGCCTGCGGCCTTTCCGCCCTGATCGGCTTTGCCGCAAATCCATCTTTGGCCGGTTCGACGACCTACCCGTTGACGCTGGAAAACTGCGGTGCTGAGGTAACTTTCAAGAAGGCGCCCGAGCGGGCGATCGGCCTCGGCCAGAACAGCGCGGAAATCCTGCTGTTGCTCGGCCTCCAGGACAAGATGGTCGGCACCGCCTTCTGGCCGAGCAAGGTCCTGCCGCAGCTCGCCGAGGCCAATGCCAAGGTCAAGCTCCTGACCGTCGAAATGCCGACCTTCGAGTCGATCCTCGCCGAAAATCCCGACTTCGTGGCGGTGGCCTTGCCGAGCCTGGTCGGGCCGAACAGCAAGGTCGCCAAGCGCGACGATTTCGACAAGGTCGGTGTCGCCACCTATCTCTCGCCCAGCACCTGCCTCAGCACCAAGGACGTCAAGGACCAGTACGGCAGCCGCGGCGAGCTGTGGAACATGGATCTTCTCTACAAGGAGATCGACGAGCTCTCTGAGATTTTCGACGTCGCCGACCGCGGCCAGGCGCTGATCGCCGACTTCAAGGCGCGTGAGGCCAAGCTTCGCTCCGGCGTTTCCAAGGACGGCGTGAACCTGTCCTATGTCTTCTGGTTCTCCAGTCCCAGCCCGTCGGCCGATGCCTATGTCGGCGGCAAGAACAGCGCCTCCGGCTTCATCGCCGACCTGCTCGGCGGGCATAATGCGATATCAGCGGAAGCCGAATGGCCGACGATCGGTTGGGAAGGCATCATCGCCGCCAATCCTGACGTGATCGTCGTGGCCAGCCTCGACCGTAACCGTTGGGAACTCGACAAGCCGGAGGCCAAGATCAAGTTCCTGAACACCGACCCGGCCGTCAGCCAGACCCCAGCCGTCAAGAACAAGGCGATCGTCGTCATGGACGGCCAGGCGATGAACCCGACCATCCGCACGATCTACGGCGCCGAGCAGGTGGCCGAGCAGTTGAAGGCTCTCGGTCTGCTGAAGTGACGGAAGCGGGCAGTCTCTTCCGGCAGCTGGGAGCGGCCACCGCACTGCTGCTCGCCTCCCTCTGCCTCATCGCTGTCGCCGTCGGCGTCAGCGTCGGCATCGGCGACCTGCCGATCCCGCTGGCGACCACTTTTTCGGCCGTCACCAACCGGCTCGGATGGACCGCGGTCGAACTGAACCGCATCCACGAGACCGTCATCTGGGATTATCGCCTGAGCCGCGCGCTCGTCGCCGCCTTCTGCGGCGCGGGCCTTGCGCTGTCGGGCGCGATCATGCAGTCGCTGCTGCGCAATCCACTTGCCGAACCCTATGTGCTCGGTATCTCCGCCGGCGCCTCCACCGGCGCCGTCGCGATCGTCATCTTGGGCGTCGGCTCGGGCGCGGTATCGCTATCGGCCGGCGCCTTTGCAGGGGCCTTCGCGGCCTTCTTCTTCGTCGCGCTGTTGTCGAACGGCACGCGCGGCGGCGCGGACCGCACCATTCTCGCCGGTGTGGCCGCATCGCAGCTCTTCAACGCCTCGACCTCCTATATCGTCACCACCTCGGCCAATGCGCAGCAGGCCCGCGACGTCATGTTTTGGCTGCTCGGCAGTTTTGGCGGCGTGCGCTGGCCGGAATTCGCGCTGGTTTCGATCGTCGTCGGGTTCGGCCTCGCCGCCTGTCTGTTCTATGCCCGCGTGCTCGACGCCTTCGCTTTCGGCGACGAGGCGGCATCCTCGCTCGGCGTCAATGTCGGCCGCGCCCGCATGGTGCTCTTCGCGCTGACCGCGATGATGACGGCGACGATCGTCAGTATGGTTGGCTCCATCGGCTTCGTCGGCCTCGTGGTGCCGCATGTCGCCCGCTTTGTCGTCGGACCGCTCCATATCCGGCTGCTACCGGCCTGCGCCATAACAGGAGCGATTTTCATGGTGCTCGCCGACATCGCCGCGCGCGCCCTCATTCCCAACCAGATCCTGCCGATCGGCGTCGTCACGGCCCTGGTCGGCGTTCCCTTCTTCTCCCTCATCCTCTACCGGTTCCAGCGCGCGACATGAGCATCAAGGCCGACAACCTCACCTGGAAAATTGGCAGGAAGACCATTCTGGACGGCGTCTCCCTGGAAGCGCAGCCCGGCCGGATGCTCGGCCTGCTCGGGCCGAACGGCTCCGGCAAGACCTCGCTGCTCAGGCTTCTCGCCGGCCTGAAGCAGCCGCATGCCGGCCGCGTCACGCTCGACCGCAGCGATATCGGCACGATCAGCCGCCGCTCGATCGCCCGGCGCATCGCCTTTGTCGAGCAGCATGCCACGACAAATGCCAATCTGAAGGTGGTCGACGTCGTCAAGCTCGGAAGGTTCCCGCACCGGTCGATGTTCTCGGGCTGGACCAAGGCCGACGAAGAGGCGGTCGAAAGTGCGCTCGCGCGCGCCGGCATGGCGGAGAAACGCGACGATCGCTGGCAGAATCTCTCGGGCGGCGAAAAGCAGCGCACCCATATCGCAAGGGCGCTCGCTCAGTCGCCGCAGGAGCTGATCCTCGACGAGCCGACGAACCATCTCGACATCCAGCACCAGATCGGCCTGATGCGGCTCGTCTCCGGCCTGCCGATCACCAGCATTGTCGCTTTGCACGATCTCAACCATGCCGCCATGTTCTGCGACCAGCTGATCATCATGCAGCAGGGCAGGATCGTCGCCACCGGCGCACCGCAGGACGTATTGAGCGAGGCCCTTCTGCGCGACGTCTTCTCCGTCGAAGCCCGCATCGAAGCCTCACCCTATCACTCGCGCCCGCATATCCATTATCTCAGGTGAGAGCGTCTCAGGTCACGATCTGCAGCGGCAAAGCGGTCGTCTTTTTCAGTGTCTTGAGGACGATGCTTGACTTGACCGACGCCAGATTGTCGGTGACCCGGATCATTCTTTCGAGAAACTGGCTGAGATGTTCGAGGTCGCGCGTCATGACCTTCATCAGAAAGTCGGCGTCGCCGGTCTGCGAATAACACTCCAGGATCTCCGGCGCGGTCTCGATGAAGCGATGAAGCCGCTCGTTGCCGCCTTCCGTATGTGCTCTCAAGCTGACGAGCGTATGGGCAACGACGGTAAAACCCAGTTTCACGGGATTGAGGATGGCGACGACACTCTGGATATATTGCTCGTTGCGCAGCCTTTCCAAACGGCGAGCGCATTGGGTCGCAGAGAGATTGACCTTCTGAGACAGCTCGCTCTGCGTCACCTCGCTGTTTTGCTGGAGGGCGGCAAGCAATTTGATATCGAATGGATCAAGCATGGCCGCCCTCCTCGAACGGTGAATTTCTGCACATCATAGCCATATCGCGCCGATTGTCTGCATGATGGCGCGGTTTCAGGGAGATAATCGCAGAAATTCGTCGTGAAAGTTCAGCTAGTCTGCGAGCCAGAATTCAAGAAACGAGGTGGACTTGTGTTTGACGAACTGAACAGTCGGCCGGCCGACAGCCTGCTTGCACTCATCAAGGCCTTCCAGGCCGACGATCGCCGCGGAAAAATCGACCTTGGCGTCGGCGTCTATCGTGACGCCATGGGACGCACGCCGGTGATGCGTGCCGTCAAAGCGGCGGAACAGTTTCTCCTGGAAACCCAGGACAGCAAGAAATATCTCGGGCCGGAAGGCGACCTGCAATTCGTGCGCCTGCTGCAGCCCATCATCTTCGGAAAATCGCCGACGTTTACGCAACGCCTCGTCGGCATTCAGACACCCGGTGGAAGCGGCGCCTTGCGTCTCGGGGCCGAGCTTATCCAGGCGGCAAATCCATCGGCGAAGGTTCTGCTCGGGACGCCAAGCTGGCCAAATCATGCGCCGATCTTCAGCTCGGCGCGCTTGCCGGTAAAGGAGTACGCCTTCGTCGACTTGGCGTCGCAGCAGGTGATATTCGAAAGCGTGATCGACGCCTTGTCTTCCGCTCGGGAAGGCGACGTCGTTCTCCTTCACGGTTGCTGCCATAATCCGACCGGTATCGACTTCACCATGGAACAGTGGCTAGAGATTACCGAGCTCCTTGTCGCGCATCGACTGGTGCCGTTCATCGATCTCGCCTATCAGGGGCTTGGCGACGGCCTCGAACAAGATGCCGCGCCAGCACGCATGGTCCTCGACGCAGTCGATGAGGCGCTGATCGCCTATTCCTGCGACAAGAATTTCGGTCTCTATCGCGAGCGTGTCGGCGCGCTCTATGTCATGGCCCGTAATGGAGATGACCTGAGGAAAGCCGAAAGCAACATGGCGGCACTTGCCCGTGTGAACTGGTCCATGCCGCCCGACCATGGCGCCGCCATCGTCAGGACCATTCTCGAGAGCGCCGAGATGACGGCCATGTGGCGCGCCGAGCTCGAAGAGATGTGCCAGCGTGTCAACGGCAACCGGGCAGCGCTCGCCGCCGCCTCCCCCGATCTGACCTTCATAAGCCGGCAACGCGGTCTGTTCTCCAATCTCTCCATGTCGAAGGATACGGCCGTAGCGCTCAGAGCGAGCCACGGTATCTACATGGCGGATTCCGGGCGCATGAACCTTGCCGGCATGCAACCGGCCGACGCCGGCGCCATTGTCGCAGCGCTTCGAGCCGAAGGCTGCCTGAAATCATCGACGGTCGCCTAGCCGAACGCCCGCATTGGAGTCTTCAGATGAGCAGGAAAGAAACGACCGGTCAGGCGATGACCCGTTCCCTCGTCGCCCATGGGATCGACACGGTCTTCGGCATCCCCGGCGCCCACATGTATGATTTCAACGATGCCCTTTACGGCGCCGGCGATAAGGTTCGGTTCATTCACACCCGGCACGAGCAGGGCGCCGGCTATATGGCTTACGGCTATGCCAAGTCCACCGGTCGGATCGGCGCCTATACCGTCGTGCCTGGGCCGGGTGTCCTCAATTCCGGCGCGGCTCTCTGCACCGCTTATGGCGCCAACGCGCCAGTGCTTTGCATTACCGGCAACATCATGTCCCATTTGATCGGTCAAGGCAGAGGGCAGTTGCACGAATTGCCGGATCAGCTCGCCACGATGCGCGGAATCACCAAGACGGCGGAACGCATCAATCACCAGTCCGAAACCGGTCCTGTCATGGCCGGGGTCGTCAGTAAAATGCTCTCGGGCCGCCAAGGTCCGGGAGCGGTCGAAGCGCCATGGGACGTGTTCGGACAATCCGGCCCTGAAATCGACCTTCCCGTCGGTTCGAGAGCGCTTTCTCCGGTCGTGAACCCCGATGCGATCGCCGCCGCAGCGGCACTGATTTCAGGTGCCAAGAACCCGATGATCATGGTCGGCGGCGGTGCGGCAGATGCCGGCGCCGAGATCGCAGCACTTACAGAACTGCTGCAGGCCCCCGTCACCGCCCATCGCTCCGGCAAGGGCATCGTCGCCGACGACCATCCGAACTATCTGAATTTCGTCGCCGCCTACGAATATTGGAAGAAGGTGGACGTCCTGATCGGCATCGGCAGCCGGCTCGAATTGCAGTTCATGCGATGGAAGTGGCTGCCCAAAGGTCTCAAGGTCATCCGCATCGATATCGATCCGACCGAAATGGTCCGCCTCAAGCCCGATGTGGGCATCGTCTCGGATGCCAAGGCGGGAGCACAGGCTCTGCTTGATGCCGTGGCAGGTTCCAGCCGCGAGGATCGCACACGCGAATTTGCCGAACTCAACACAGAGGCCAGGTCTCGCTTCTCGGCAGTGCAGCCGCAACTCGCCTATCTCGATGCCATCCGCGAAGCTCTGCCAAGGGACGGCTTCTTCGTCGAGGAAATCTGCCAGATGGGCTTTACCGCCCGATTTGCATTCCCGGTCTATGGCCCTCGCCAATACGTCACATGCGGTTATCAGGACAATCTGGGTTTCGGCTTCAACACGGCCTTGGGCGTCAAGGTCGCTCATCCCGACAAAGCCGTTATTTCCATTTCCGGCGATGGCGGCTTCCTGTTCGGCGTTCAGGAACTTGCCACAGCCGTCCAGCACAAGATCAATGTCATCGCTGTCGTCTTCAACAACTCTGCCTTTGGCAACGTGCTGCGCGACCAGAAGCAGGCGTATAAGGGCCGCTATCTTGGCTCGGACCTCACCAATCCGGATTTCGTCGCCCTTGGCGAGAGCTTCGGCATTCGCGCGTTCAGGGTGACGAGCCCCGGCGCATTGAAAGACGCGCTCGAGAAAGCCCTATCACTCGACGAACCCGTTCTCATCGAGGTTCCGGTCGAGAAGGGATCCGAGGCGAGCCCCTGGCCTTTCATTCATGCGGCTCCGCATGCCGAATGATGCCAAACGACCGCGAAGCCGCAAGGGACTGAGACCTCGTCAAGGCGACGGCCCCTGCAGAAACATCGTCGACAGCGGCGGCAGCGTCAGCGACAGGGAGACGGGCCTGCCGTGGGCCGCCACGGGTTCAGTCGACACCGCGCCATTGACCAGACCCGAGCCGCCATATTCCCGTGCATCGGTCGTTATCCGTTCGATCCACACACCGTCGCTCGGCACACCGATCCTGTAACCGTAACGCGGCACCGGCGTGAAATTCGACACGACCAGGAACGACGAAGCGCGGGCGGGCGCGTAACGGAGCATCCCGAGAACGGAATTGACGGCGTCGTCGGCTGCCGCCCATTCGAAGCCCTCCGGGTGAAAGTCGCCGAACTGCAATGCCGGCTCTTGCCCGTAAAGGCTGTTCAGATCCCGCACCAGCCGCTGGATACCGACATGCTGGGGCCGGTCCAGCACATCCCAGGTCACCGAACCGTCATGGTTCCACTCGCCCGGCTGGGCGATTTCGCTGCCCATGAACAGAAGCTTTTTGCCGGGATGGCCCCACATGAAGGCAAGATAGCTGCGCAGATTGGCGAATTTCTGCCATTCGTCGCCCGGCATCTTGGTCAGCAGCGAGCCCTTTCCGTAGACGACCTCGTCATGGGAAATCGGCAGCATGAAGCGCTCGGAATAGGCATAGATCATCCCGAAAGTCATCGTACCGTGGTGATAGCTCCGGTAGACCGGATCCTTCTCGATGTAGCTCAGGCTGTCATGCATCCAGCCCATGTTCCATTTAATGTCGAATCCGAGTCCTCCCTGCTCCGGCGGTTTCGTCACTCCGGGCCAGGCCGTCGATTCCTCGGCGATCATCATCGCGTGCGGGCAGCGCTCGTGGATGATGCTATTCAGGTGCTTGAAGAATTCGACCGCTTCCAGGTTTTCGCGACCGCCATATTGGTTGGGAATCCACTCGCCCTCGTTGCGGCTGTAGTCGCGGTAAAGCATCGAGGCAACGGCATCCACCCGCAAACCGTCGATGTGGTAACGCTCGAGCCATTCGAGCGCGCTGGCGATCAGGAACCCTTTCACCTCGTTGCGGCCGAGATTGTAGATCAGCGTGTTCCAGTCGCGGTGAAAGCCTTCGCGCGGATCTTCGTGCTCGTAGAGCGCGCTGCCGTCGAAGCGAGCAAGCCCCCAGACGTCTGTGGGAAAATGGGCCGGCACCCAGTCGAGGATGACGCCGAGCCCGGCGCCATGGCACCGGTCGACGAAATAGGCGAGATCCTCAGGCGTTCCGTATCGGCCGGTGGGCGCAAACAGGCCGAGCGGCTGATAACCCCAGGAGCCGCCGAAGGGATGCTCCATGATCGGGAGGAGCTCGATATGGGTAAAACCCATGTCGCGGGCATAGGGAACGAGCCGCTGGCTGAGCTCGACCCAGTCGAGTGACCTGTTGCCATCCTTTTGATCGCGAAGCCAGGAGCCGGCGTGCACCTCGTAGACGGAGAATGCGCCCTCCAGTCTGTCTTGCAGGGATCGGCCCTTCATCCAGCCGTCATCGCTCCATCGAAACGGCGTCGACGATGCGACGATGGATGCGGTCGACGGGGCGGCCTCGCTCGCCCTTGCCACCGGATCGGCCTTCTGCGGCAGGCAGGTCCCCTGCGCGTCGACGATCTCGAACTTGTATCTTTCGCCGGGGGCGAGGCGCGGAACGAACAGTTCCCAGACGCCCGCCGACGGTCTCAACCGCATCGGGTTTCGCCGCCCGTCCCAGGCATTGAAGTCGCCGACGACCGAAACACGGCGCGCATTCGGAGCCCACACGGCAAAGCGGACCCCTGATATGCCGTCGATCGACATCGCCATAGCGCCGAGCGTCCGGCTCAGGCTGTAGTGGGTGCCTTCCGATATCAAATGGAGGTCGAGTTCTCCCAGCAGCAGGCCGAAACTGTATGGATCCTCGGTGATCTGGACGGCATCCGGCCAGGTGATCCGCAGCCGATATCCCGTCCTCGACGCGGCCACTGCCGCAAACAGGCCGGACGGATGGGCGATGCTGAAAGGCGTCACCACCCGACCGCTCGCCGCCTCGATGAGATCGACCGCTTCGGCGCCGGGCAGGTAGACCCGCACGATCGTCATGCCACCGCTTTCGTGGGGACCGAGGATCGAAAACGGATCGCCATGACGTCCCTCGATCAGGGCCCATAACGCATCCTGTCCGATGCCTGAGAGAAGTTCCGAACGTTCGACATTCATGCCTTCACCCCCGCCAGACGGGATACGATTTCGGTAAAGCCGGATAATGGGATCGGAAGCCATTTCGGCCTGTTGCGGGCTTCATAGGCGATCTCGTAGGCGGCCTTTTCGAGAAGAAAGGCATCGAGAACCCTCCGTCTTTGATTGGCTGGCATATCAAGCTCCTTCGATACGGAGACCGCCTGCGAATAGGCATCGAGAAAAGCCTCCTCGGCATGGCGCCCGAAGCGGGCGATCGCCTCGCGCCGGACTTCGTTCTCGTGTTCGATGACTGCGTCGTTATCGAGTTGGGCGGTGGCCACGAGATAGCTCAGCGATCTCAAAAGCCCGGCGACATCGCGCAGCGGGTTGGTCTTGGCGCGGCGCTCGGTCAGGTTTTTCGCGGGTTCCCCCTCGAAGTCGATGATGACGGCGTCGCCCTCGCTGACGAGGATCTGGCCAAGATGGAAATCGCCATGCGTGCGCGTCATCAGCGTATGCCGGGCGCTCGCCGCCAGCGTCGCGGCGAGCTCGGCGAGTTCGGAACGGCGCTTGAGAAGCGGTGCTGCGAGCAGGTCGATCGCCGGATCGGCATTCTCCTCGCGTTCAGCAAGTTTCGACAGGGCATAGGCAACCTCGCCGGCAACGGCGTTCTTCATCGCCTCGAGCTCGCTGTCGCCTGCGACCACCGGACTGAAGGCTTCGTCATCGGTCTCCCCAGCGAGTACAACATGCAGTTCGCCGAGCCGGAGGCCGACCATCGCGACGAAACTGATCAGCGACCGGAAGACGTCGTCGCCGGGCTGGACGGCCGGGTCGTTCAGCACGAGTTCGTCTGCCCCACGGCGCAGATTGTTCAACATCCAGTTCCAGGCGTCGCCTTGATTGCGGATCGCGCCCTGGACGATGATCAAGGTCGAACGGCGTCCGCTGGAATCGGTGTGCGCGACCTCGCCGAGCAGGGGCGCCGTGTGGTCATAGCCGGCGCGGGTGAGATAGCGCGTCATCTCGACCTCCGGATGGATACCCGGAAAGATGTGCCTGATCAGCTTGATCATCGCGAGGTCGCCGACGATCAGCGAACTGTTGGACTGCTCGGCCGAAAGCCAATGGACCGCAAGGTCGTCAGTGACTTCAAGGCGATCGAGCCGCTCCGTGCCGAGAAATTCGAGGGTGCCGGTGCGGCCGGTGATGCGCGAGCGGTCGCGAAGTCCGCGCAGGATGCCGCGCGCCATCGCCTCCACGGCAAATCCATCCGTCAGGAAGCCGACGCGCCTGCCCTGGCGAATCCGTCCGAGCGCCAGTTGCTGGGTCAGCGCGGAGGGTTGCGCATCGTCCCAGGCGACCGCCAGCGGCAGTTGATAGGATTCGCTATGGTTCGGCAGCACGGCTTCCAATTCACCGAGGACGATACCGTCGGCGAACGGGATCGGGGTTGCGGAGATCAGACGTGCTGCCTGAAGCGCCTGGTCCTTCGCCCCGAACCACCGCCGTTTCGCGAGATAGGCAGGCAGGATTTCAGTGCTGAGGGCGCGCGCAAGCTTGGGTTCATCGACAAGATCGAGCAGGCCGCGGCGGATGACCATCGTCACCAGATCTGGAAGCTGCTCCGGCGGCGCGGTGCGCCATGCCGGCGGGTCGGCATCGGCCTCCAATTGGAACCAGAAGAAGCCGTAGGGCGGCAGTGTCAGCAGATACGTCAGTTGACCGATCGGCGGGAAGGGTGACATGCCGGTCAATTCGATGGGCACGCGGCCCTCGAAGCTCGACAGGTCGAGTTCGACGGCCTGGGGCAGCCGCGAGAGGTTTGCGACGCAAAGCAGGGTCTCGTCTTCATATTCCCGGAGATAGGCAAGGATCTTGCGGTTCTCCGGTGAGAGGAACCGCAGCGAACCACGTCCGAAAGCCGGATGCCTGCCGCGCAGCGCCAGCATTTTGCGCGTCCAGTTCAGCAGCGAATGCGCGTCCGTGCTCTGCGCCTCGACGTTGACGGCCTCGAAACCGTAGAGCGGATCGGCGACCGGCGGCAGGACGAGACGCGCCGGGTCTACCCTGGAGAAGCCGCCATTGCGGTCCGGAGACCATTGCATCGGCGTCCTCACCCCATCCCGGTCGCCGAGATAGATATTGTCCCCCATGCCGATCTCGTCGCCATAATAGATCACCGGCGTTCCCGGCATCGACAGAAGCAACGCGTTCATCAGTTCGATCCGCCGGCGGTCGCGTTCCATCAGCGGCGCTAGGCGCCGCCTTATGCCGAGATTGATGCGGGCGCGCTTGTCGGATGCATAGGTCTCCCAAAGATAGTCCCGCTCGGCGTCGGTCACCATTTCGAGCGTCAACTCGTCGTGGTTGCGAAGGAAGATCGCCCATTGGCAGTTGTCGGGAATCTCCGGCGTCTGACGCAGGATGTCGGTGATCGGGAACCGGTCCTCCTTGGCGATCGCCATATACATCCGTGGCATCAGCGGGAAGTGGAAGGCCATGTGGCATTCGTCGCCGTCCCCGAAATATTCGCGCGTGTCCTCCGGCCACTGATTGGCCTCGGCAAGCAGCATCACGCCGGGATGGGTGGCGTCGAGAGCGGCGCGAATGCGTCTGAGGATTGCATGGGTTTCCGGCAAGTTTTCGTTGATCGTTCCCTCGCGCTCGACGAGGTAGGGGATCGCGTCGAGACGAAATCCGTCTATGCCGGTTTCCAGCCAGAAGCGCATCACCCTCAGCAATTCCTCCATGACGAGGGGGCTGTCGAAATTCAGGTCGGGTTGATGGGAATAGAAGCGGTGCCAGTAATAGGCGCCGGCAACGGCGTCCCATGTCCAGTTGGATTTTTCCGTGTCGATGAAAATAATCCGCGTTTCCGGAAATTTCTGATCGGTATCCGACCAAACGTAGAAGTCGCGCTCCGGTGATCCCGCTGGCGCCTGGCGGGCGCGCTGGAACCAAGGATGCTGATCGGAGGTGTGGTTGATGACGAGCTCGATGATGACGCGGATATTGCGCTGGTGAGCAGCATCGACGAAGGCGCGGAAATCCTCCACCGTCCCGTAATCGGAGCTGACATTGCCATAATCGGCAATGTCATAGCCGTCGTCGCGGCGCGGAGAGGGAAAGAACGGCAGCAGCCAGATGGCGTTGACGCCGAGGGCCGCGATGTGATCGAGCTTCTGGTGCAGGCCGGCAAAATCGCCGACCCCGTCGCCATTGGCGTCGTAGAACGACTTGATGTGCAGCTGGTAGATGATCGCATCCTTGTACCACAGCGGCTGGTGCGAGCCATCGGCATTCATCGCGTCCATTCATGCCTCCCTTGAGCGAATACGCCAGATCGCATAGGGCAGGACCTCGGGGTTGAACCCGATGCTCTGCCATTTGCCGGTCCACTTGAAACGATGCCCGACGATCAGATCTTCGGCATCCAGCGTGCCGCCGTCTCCGAGCGACCAGTGCCAGAGCGGCAGTTCGACGTCGCTTTGCTGGAAATTGTAGGGATCGAGGCTGATGGCGATCAGCAGGACATTGTCGCGGGCACGGCTTGCCTTCTCGAAAAACAGGATATTGTCATTTCGCGCATTCAGCAGCGTCAGCCCGAGATGCGAATGCAGCGCGGTGTTTTCGGTCCGGATGCGGTTGAGCGTCCTGATTTCGGCAATGATATTGCCCGGCCGGTCATAGTCCCAGGCACGGATCTCGTACTTCTCGCTGTCGGCATATTCCTTGCGTTTAGCGTCAGGACGCCCCTCGCAAAGTTCGAAACCGTTATAGACGCCCCACAAACCCGACAGGGTGGCGGCAAGGGCTGCGCGGATCAGGAAGGCCGGACGCGGCGCATTCTGCAGGAAATCCGGATTGATATCATGGGTGTTGACGAAGAAATGCGGGCGGAAGAACTCCTTCGCCGGCGTCTCGGTCAGCTCTCGCATATATTGCTCGAGCTCCCATTTGGCATTGCGCCAGGTGAAGTAGGTGTAGGACTGGGAGAAGCCGATCTTTGCCAGCCGGTACATGACCTTCGGCTTGGTGAAGGCCTCCGACAGGAAGACGACATCGGGGTGACGCGCCCTGATATCGCCGATCAGCCATTCCCAGAACGGAAAGGGTTTGGTGTGCGGATTGTCGACGCGAAACAGCTTCACGCCCTGATCCACCCAAAGCTGGACGACATCCCTGAGCTCCACCCATAACGAAGGCAGCGCGTCTTTCGTGTAGAAATCGACGTTGACGATATCCTCGTATTTCTTCGGCGGGTTTTCGGCATATTTGATCGTGCCGTCGGGACGCCAGTCGAACCAGCCGGGATGCTCCTTCAGCCAGGGGTGATCCGGCGACGCCTGGATCGCGAGGTCGAGAGCGATCTCCAGACCATGCCGGCTTGCCGCCTCGACCAGCCGGCGGAAATCCTCGAACTCGCCGAGCTCGGGATGGATGGCATCGTGGCCGCCGTCCTCCGAGCCGATGGCATAGGGGCTTCCGGGATCGCCCGGCGCGGCTTTCAAGCTGTTGTTACGGCCTTTCCGGTTGGTCGAACCGATCGGATGAATCGGCGGGAAATAGAGCACGTCGAAGCCCATATCGCGGATGGCGGGCAATCTGGGGATGACGTCGTCGAAAGTGCCGTGCCGGTCCGGATCGCCGCTCTGCGAGCGCGGGAAGATCTGATACCAGCTGGCAAAGGCGGCCGCCTTCCGTTCGGCATCGACGGTGCTTGCCTCTGAGCGAAGCCGAAACGGCCGGCTGTCCGCCCTGTCCATCAATCCGGATGTCCCGGCATCGAGCAGGATCGCCGTGCGCTCGACATCGGACGCCCTTTCGAGACTGTCGGCGAGGGCCTGCAATTCGGTGCGGAGCGCAGCACCCGCATGCGTCTCGGCCGAGCGGACGAGGTTCAGCCCCTCCTGCAGTTCGAGCTTCAGGTCCAGCCTGGCATCGTTCTTCTTCGTCAGTTCGTAACGAAAGATCGCAAACGGGTTTTTCCATGCCTCGATGGCAAATTCGTAGCGTCCGGTGCGCTCCAGCAGGAATTCGGCGCGCCAGCGGTCGTTTTCGACCAGTTGCATCTCCGTCTCGTTCCAGTCTGCAGCATCGACCGGCCGCCAGAGCAGGACTGCGACGAGCGGGTCGTGGCCGTCGGCAATTATATCCGCCTCGACGGCCACGATGTCGCCGACCACCCGCTTGACGGGAAAGCGCCCGTCGTCGACCCTCGGCATGATGTTTTCGATGGCGAGCCGCGCCGACGCGACCGCCTGCTCGATCTCGAGGATCGGCTGGGATGTGATCGGCGACGGCGCCTTACATTCAACCACCCGGGCCTCCCCTGCCCGCAGCCGCAGCGGCGCGCCGTCGGTCGCGACGGGAAGAAAACCGGAAGCCGCTTCGCGAAGGGCCGTCACCGGCGCGGGTGCGCTCTTCCGAAGATCCCTATTGAGCAGGATGAGGCGTACATTCTCGGCGCTGCGCAGGTCTTCCGCCTCGGACTGCAGAAGTGCCGAGACCGGGCCATTGGCGTTGCGGATCAGCCGCAGCGATGCGGCACGCGCATGAGGGTTCTTGCCGATCTCATTGTTTGCAAGGCGAATTTCGGAGGAAAGATCAAAAGCGAGGTCATGGCGCATCCCTCGCAAGCCGGCTCCATTCCCATGGGTCGGATCGAGTGGCGTGGTTGCACCATATTCGAAGCCCATCGGAACCATCAGGCCGCCGCCGAGCGAGGCAGCAAGACGCAGCGCCCGGACCGCGCGCCGTTCGAGGACTTCGCGGCTCTCGGTTCCGTGCGCGATCCGCCGGGCGAATGGCGGCTCCGGAAAAGCGATCTGCCAGCCGAGCGGTGCCTGGACGCGGTATTCTTCGATGAACCATCTCTCGTCGAGATCCCACCAGGCCATCGATGAAAAACATCCATCGAAGCCTGTATCCCTGACCGCGTCCCTCACGCCAAAATCAGTACCGGGCGTCCAGGCGATAAATTGCGCGTCCGCCTTCTCCTGGACTGCCGAAATCAGCGATCTGAAAATCGCCGGCGCGACGCGATCAATCCCGAGCGTCCGGTAACCGGCGAGGCCGAGCTCGGTCAGCAACCGCAGCCGTTCAGTCCATTCCGCCAACAGCTGCGATTGGCGCTCTGCGCCCATCGCGGATATCGGGTCCTCGGGGTCTAATGGCGAGCGCCGGGGGTCGACGGGATGAAAGTCCGCTTGGGAAGCCCGGGCTTTGCCGTCGAGCATCAAGTCCATCATCAAGGCGACACCGCTCTTGCGGGCAGCCTCCGCCAGAAGCCCCACTCCATCCTCGACCTCGCGTCCGAGCGACAGTTGAGGATCGAGGCAATCCAGATCTTGGGAGGCGAAGACGCTGCGCTCCCCGCCCCGGTCGAAGAGAGGTGCGGTCAGCACACGGTCGAAGCCCATCTCCGCCGCATGGTCGAAAACCTCGCGCCACGCATCGACACCCTGAAGAAGGAGTGGATTGACATAATAAATCCGGGGTGGGGTGCTCAACACACCCTGGTTCGCAGAGAATAACATCGTCCGCCGCCTCGAGTTGGTTTAGAGGCAAACTTTTTTTGGCGGCGGTTGTTCCACTAAAACTGGCAATTCGCGATGCGCCAGATACCGTCGGCCGCGTTGGCGCGGGATCGATGGGGCGCGTTCCAAGGCGCTCGCACTGCGGCGAAGCCTTGAAGGTTCGTGCCGTTTTTGGGTAGTCTTCTGCCTCCCGGGAGGGTGACCCATTTGGCTGCTGACGACGTACCATTGCTTCGATCGATACAACTTGGCGCAGCCCTGTCGGCTTGCGCCTTGGGTCTGGCTTCCTGGAGCATCGAGACCGATCACTCCACGGAGCACACGCATGGCCTGTTCGAAATCCGCGAGGAGGCCAGGCGCTTCATTTCGCACGAGAACGCCAGGGGGGATCAGCAATGGGAAGTGCTGGAGCCCAATCTGAAGACGCTGGTTCCCCGATGTGCGGTCCCACTGGAAACACAGTGGACGCCGAAGAGTCTTGGCCGCTCGAAGCCGAGCGTCATGGCGATATGCACGGTCACCGTGCCGAACTCTGTGATGAAACGCTGGGACGTACACGTCCCCGTGAAGCAGGAACCAAATCAGGCGAAAGCCGCCACAGATCCCGCCTCCCCCTGAAAGAGCAGGCGTCCGAACGTGATTTGATATATCCGGATGAGATCACTGCGATTGCAACAGAGGCGACCAGACGTGAATGCATCGGTGGAATTGCGCTCCTACCCCGGACTCGACGATCGCATCGTGATCGTCCGGGTCGGCGACGAAGTGGATGCCGTGTTCGTCCGGACCGAGAGATTCAACGTCCTGATCGATACGCTCGGCACGCCCGAGCTGTGCCGGATGGCGCTGGATCTGCTCGAGGAAAGGGCCGAGGCTCGTCCGCTGGTCGTCGTCAATTCGCATATGGATTGGGATCATTTCTGGGGAAATGCCGCCATTGCCGGGCGCGCGCCGATTATCGCGCATGCCGCCGCGCTCGACCGTTTGCGCGACCCTTCCACACGAGAAGTCCTCAGCGACAAGGCGAGCCAGGAATCGCGATTTCGGAACGTCGACCTCATCGGTCCCGATATTACCTTCTCAGGCTCGATGACCCTCAACGGCGGCGATCTGACGCTGGAGCTCATTCATACGCCAGGACATACGCCCGACCATATCGCCATATGGATTCCCGAACTTCGCACCTGCCTGGCCGTCGACGCGGTGGAATACCCCATTCCCGAAGTCTGGAGCAGAGCTGCTGGCGACCTTCGCCTGATCCGTTCCTCGCTCGAGCGCATACGCGACCTCAAAGCCAGACTGGTCATCCCTGCGCACGGCCACACGTACTCTCCTTCGGCAGTCGATGAGAACCTGGCCTATTTCCAGGCCCTGGCCGATCGTGTCGGCAGTTTGAGCGAAAGCCGGCTGGCGGATCAGCAACTCGGCAGCTCAAGCGGCCTGCGGCTGGAAGACTTCGTCCCCATCCCCGACGGAATGCCTTCCGACACGGTGACGTTCTACCGGAACTGTCATGAGACAAACCTCGGCGCGACGGTTCAGGCCCATATCGAAAGACTGAAATCCGCGTAGAATATCTTTGGAGATCGCGAAGTGAAGCCATTGGAGGGCGGCCGAACCGCGCAGATCTGGCGTGACGGCGATACCGTCATCCGACCATCGGGCGCATGGACGCCGACGGTGCATCGGTTTTTACGCCATCTGAGGAGCAGAGGCTTTGCGGGAGCACCTGATCCCATTGAGATAACCGGCGAAAATCAGGAAGTCGTCAGCTATGTCGCCGGGCGTGTCTGCGAAGACTTGAACGATCCGTTTGTCGGATCGGAGCGCATGCTGGTTTCCGCAGCCCGGCTCCTGCGCGATTTTCATTCGGCATCTCAAGGGTTTCTGCAGAGGGATCGCGAGGTCCAGACATGGATGCTGCCGCCGCAAGAGCCGTGCGAGATCATATGCCACGGAGATTATGCGCCCTATAATGTCGCCACGGCAGAGCATGAGGCTGTCGGGATCATCGATTTCGACGCCGCCCATCCTGCGCCGCGCCTATGGGATCTGGCCTATTCGGTTTATCGCTGGGCGCCGCTCTCCGATCCCGCCAATCCGCATGTGCCATTCGACCTCGACGAACAACTGCGGCGGGCGGACATCTTCTGCATGGCCTATGGGGCGACGGCGGAGGAACGGCTCCAGCTCCCCGAAACGATCTGCCGGCGCCTTCAGGCGCTCGTCGATTTCATGCTGGCGAGCGCCTCAACCGGAGATGAGACATTCGTCGAGGACGTGAATGCAGGAGACGCCCGGCTTTATCTCAGCGATATCGACTATATCGGAAACCATCGGGATCGACTGCTGAAGGCGCTGTGCTGACGCGCCTCGCCAATGCAGACGTCCCGTCTGCCGCGTGTCCGCAGCGCCCACATATCTAGAGCCATTTCCTCCGACGGAAGAAAGTGAAGAGGAACAGACACAAGAAGGCGATGACGGCTAGCACGACGAAATAGCCATACTGGAATTTCAGTTCCGGCATATCGCTGAAATTCATCCCGTAGATGCCGGCGATTGCGGTGGGGACGGCGAGAATCGCCGCCCAGGCGGCGAGCTGGCGGGCAATCGCCGTCTGCTCCGTCTGGCCAATCATCACGCTGGCCTCGAAGGCGAAAGCGAGGACCTCGCGCAGCGCGTCGATATCCTCCTGGACCCGGCGCACGTGATCCGTTACATCGCGAAACAGCGACTGGAGCGTCGGATCCATGCCGGGAAGATCGATATGCTCGTAGCGCCGACAGACGTCTACCAGCGGGACCACGGCGTTGCGCAGCCGCAGCAGCTTACGCCGCAACAGGTAAAGCCGCTCGATGTCGGATTTTGCCAGCTGTTCGCGTAGCACCAGATCCTCGAGCTTCTCAACCTCCTCCTGCACGACCTCGATCACCGGCATGTAATTGTCGACGATGAAATCGAGGATGGAATAGAGAATGTAATTTTCGCCGTGGGCAAGCGCCGTGGGCGTGGCCTCGCATCGCTGCCGCACCGCAAGGTACGAGGACGAGTCTCCGTGGCGAACGGAGACGACATAGCCGCGACCGACGAACAGATGCGTTTCGCCGAAGACGATTTCGTCATCCTTCATATGCGCAGTCCGGGCGACGATGAACATCGCGTCCCCATAGATCTCCAGTTTCGGGCGCTGGTGGGGCTGTGCTGCGTCCTCGATCGCCAGCGGATGGAGATTGAACTCGGCCTGAACCTGGTGCAGCAGCACTTCATCCGGCTCGTGCAGGCCGATCCAGACGATGGCATTCTCCCGGCCTCGCCATTCGCCGGCCTCTTCGATCCTGATGTCCCGAATGCGTTGCCCATGCTGGTAAACGGCGGCAGCCACGACGCCGGGCCGTTCAAACGGCGGCGATGCAGAACCGCTCCCTCCCCGCTTGGGAATACTGTCCAGATCCTTCAGCTGTTCCAATCCTGCCACCCTCCCATCCCCGCGCATCACATATCCGCGGCCAACTCGTCCGCCGGCCGGGCGCGCAGCCGATCATAATGCTATTTGGCAAAACATGCATCATCCGCCTCGGTGGCGGCTGACTAGACGCTTTTCGTGGCCGGACCCGGGCCGCATCATGTGTCCGTGGATATATCGTCCCAGTCCTGATCCATGTAACCGGTCAGCCAGTTGAGGGCGTAATGCCGTTCGTAAACCACGCCCTTATCCAATCCGGCGGGTGGCTCTTCGCCCTTCAGCCGCGCGTTCACGGCGGCCCAATCGTAACGGTAGACAAGGTCGGCGGCGTCGAGCAGCTCTTTCTGCGGGCGCAGCCTGGCACGCCGCATGAGCCCTTCCGTCCCCAGTTCGCGAAGCGTGTTCGCAATGAATGGCACATCGCAAATATGGTCTGGACGCTCGAGGTCCGGCGAGATTCCGAGCGCCCACAGCATGACGTGGACACCCTCGTACCGCCAGGCGAAATTCGTCCGCTCCTGATCCGAGGGATCCGGATCGTCCATGAACGCCTGTTCCTTCGGGGTGAAAAAACTTGCGGCGTTAAACTGGCGGATGAGAGCCTGACCCATTGCGTGGTCGCCGGTCTCGCCTTTGACGGCAACGATTGCAAGGGCGATCGTGCGCTGAACGACAGCCTTGGTATTGCGGCGGGTGCCCTCGTTCCGACCATCGATGGTCGGCAGATGATCGATGGTCGGAACGCCTTCCGATCGAAGCTGGGCGATAGACCGGGCTTTACGCGCTCCCGCCTCGTCAGCGGGTTGCGAAACGGCTGCCTGCACCGGCAGGATCAGTGCGAGAAAGGCGGAAAAAATGCGCTTCATCATTATCTGGCTCCCAGCATCGCCGACGACGAATGGATAGCCATTTTCCAGTCTGAGCGGGATCCCGAGACCGAAGGCAGCGGCGATATTCCGGAAAACTGGTAAACGGCTTTTTTACATCCCGGAACAAATCGTTAAATTTTTTTCGATACAAAAGTTGTCAGCCAAACCGGTATGAGGCCGGACCTTCGATGGGGACTTTCAATGCGTCGTCCAAACATAAAATCGAGTTTGCTGTTGATTTTCAGCGGCATAGCTCTTCTTTTCGGCCTTGTCGCCTATCTCGCGGTCGACGGCCTTCGAAAGACGAACGGCTCCACTGAAGAAATTGCTGCCCATTGGCTGCCGAGCGTGCAGGCTTCGCAGGCGATCAATCTCGCCATGACCAATTTGCGCCTTGCCTATCGTGATCACATCATCGCGCAATCGGATGCGGAAAAGAAAACACGCGAAGAGGCCATCAAAGTCGCCGAGGATACCGTCGGCAAATCGGTGGACGCCTATCTTTCGCTGGCTTCATCCGAGCACGAGCGCGACCTGATCAAGACGATCAAAGAGAGCGTTGGAGGCTACATCGCCAGCAGCTCGCAGTTGCTCGCCCTTTCCCGCGCCAACAAGACCGAAGAAGCCGGGCAATATCTGGGCGGGGAGATGCGCTCCTATTCGGACAAGCTCAAGGAAGCCACCACGACCCTGGTCGAATTGGACGTCAGCGGCAGCAACAAGGCTGCCGAACTCAGCGAGGAAACCTTCGACTCCATAGAATTCTACCTGCTTGCCACAATCGGCGTTGCAGGACTGCTCGTTCTCGGCGCCGTCGCCTTCGTGCTGACCGGCATCGCCAACCCGATTACCGGCATCAC
Organism: Rhizobium sp. BK008; assembly: GCF_014197345.1. Taxonomy (NCBI): domain Bacteria; kingdom Pseudomonadati; phylum Pseudomonadota; class Alphaproteobacteria; order Hyphomicrobiales; family Rhizobiaceae; genus Rhizobium; species Rhizobium sp. BK008. Next base: position 300,616 of record NZ_JACIFK010000006.1, read on the forward strand.
CGCCGCGATGCGGCGGCTGGCCGAGGGAGACACCGCTTCGAAGATTCCGTTTGCCGACCGCGCCGACGAAATCGGATCGATGGCGGGCGCGGTGGAGATCTTCCGCCAGGCCGCGATCACGAACAAGCGCATGGAAACGGAAGCCGAGGAAAGCCGCAACAGGGCGGAAGGCGATCGCATTGCCGCTCAGCAGCAGGCGGAAGCCGACGCCTCGGAGCGGCTGCGCATCGCCACCTCGGGTCTCGCCGCCGGTTTGAAGCGACTGGCCGCAGGCGACCTCGCCTTCCAGCTCAACGAGGCCTTCGCCCCCGACTTCGAGGCGCTGCGCCATGACTTCAACCAGTCCGTCAACCAGCTTGGCGCGACGCTGAGAGCAATTTCCGAAAGCATCGGCACGATCGACGAAGGCACGCGGGAAATCTCCTCAGGGGCGAGCGATCTTTCGAAGCGTACGGAACAGCAGGCGGCCTCGCTCGAAGAGACGGCGGCAGCGCTGGAAGAGATCACGGCAAACGTATCGAACTCCAGCAAGCGAACCGAGGAGACGCGTACGGTCGCCACGGAGGCAAATCGCAGTGCCGGGGTCTCCGCGGAAGTGGTCTCCCACGCCGAAGAGGCGATGGAGCGGATCGAGACCTCGTCGCAGCAGATTTCCAACATCATCAGCGTCATCGACGAAATCGCCTTCCAAACCAACCTTCTGGCGCTCAATGCCGGCGTCGAAGCGGCAAGAGCCGGCGAGGCCGGTAAGGGCTTTGCCGTGGTCGCCCAGGAAGTGCGCGAACTCGCACAGCGCTCGGCAAGCGCTGCCAAGGAAATCAAGGGCCTGATCCAGAACTCCTCGAAGGAAGTGGAAAGCGGCGTCAAGCTGGTGCGCGATACCGGCCAGGCCCTGAAGACCATTGGCGGCTTCATCACCCAGATCAATCACCATATGGATTCGATCGCCACCTCTGCGAAAGAGCAGTCCATCGGGCTGAGCGAAGTCAATGTTGCGGTCAACCGGATGGACCAGACGACGCAACAGAATGCGACCATGGTGCAACAGTCGACGGCGGCATCCGATTCGCTGGCGCAGCAAGCCCAGAAGCTTCGCGAACTTATCGCCCAGTTCAGGCTCGACGATGGGGCCTCCAGCCAGTCCGCAGCCCTTCGCTCGACGGCCAGAACGATGGCGCAGCCCTCTGCCCGTTCAACCATGCATGCGGTCGCCGCACGCCGCTAAAACACATGGCGGCAGGAAATCGGATATGAAAGGCGCCCGGCAATTGCCGGGCGCCTTTTCATTCGGTCATGACGCGAAGGCGGGATTGCGGCGCGCGCCCATTCTCAACACGAAATAGATCGCCCCGCCGATGGCGACGCCGAAGAACCAGCCGTAGGTGCCCCACCAGTCCGGAAGGATGGACGTGAAGGTCGGCAGGATTGAGGAGAACAGCGCCCCCACGGCAAATGCGACGAAGGCGCTGCCGTGCCATCCGCTCTGGAACCGGAACTCGCCATTCTCATGGTAGAGCGCCTCAACATTCAGCTGGCTTTTCCGGATAAGGTAATAGTCCACCATCATGATGCCGAAGATCGGCCCCATCGTCGATCCGATGAAATTGACGAAATGCGCCGCACCCGTCTCCCAGGGAGCAAACGGGTAAAGCACGAGAGCGATCAGGGCGGCGATATATCCCCCGCGTTTGAAGTTGATCTGCCGCGGGAAGACATTGGCGAAGTCGAAGGCCGGCGACACGAAGTTCGCGACGACGTTGATGCCGAGCGTTGCGATCGCAAATGTCAGCGCCGCAAGCAGCGCCAGGAACCAGCTGTCGAATTTCGCCGATATCATTTCGGGATGTAGCAAGACCTCGCCATAGACTGTGAAGGCGGCCGTGGTCGTAACACCCGCGACGAGGCAGAACGCCAGGAGATTGATCGGCAGCCCCCAGAGGTTGCCTTTCCGCAGCGCCTTTTCGCTCGTGGCATAGCGCGAGAAATCGCAGAAGTTCAGGTAGAGCGCCGCGAAATAGGTGATCCAGGTGGCCGCCACGGCGGCAAGCGCCGCGATCGAGCCGGGTTCACCCGGCACGCCGGCATCCTTGGTCTTCTCGATCAGCACTTCGCGCTGGATTTCGGAACCGAAAGAGAAGGTGCCGGATTTGACGACCAGATAGACTGCGAGGATCAGCATCATGATCCAGACGGCGGGACCGGCCCAATCCTGGAATTTGCGAACCGTTTCCATCCCCCGCTGGATGATCAGTAATTGCAAACCCCAGACGATGACGTAGCAGATGACTTCGAGGGTCGAGTGGCCGAGCAGGTGGCTGTTCTGATGGAAGGCGAGCAGGCTTTCGTTGCGGATCAGCAAGGCGACGATAGCGCCGGACGCGGCCGCGGTTTGCGCCCCATACCAGAAGCAGGCGACCACCGCGCGGACCAGTGCCGGAACATTCGCCCCGAATGTGCCGAAGGAGGCGCGCGCCAGAACCGGAAAGGGTACGCCGGTACGCACGCCGGCATTGCCGACCAGGCTCATCAGAAAGAAGATGACGAGGGATCCGATGCCGATGGCGATGACGAAATTGACGAAGCTGCCGCACAGCAGGAACAGGCTCGCCGCCAGATAATAGCCCCACAGGCTGTGGACATCAGATGTCCAGACATTGAAGATGCTGAATGCACCCCATTTGCGCTCCTCGGCGGGTGCAAGATCCTCGTTATACAACGAGGGAGACGGATTTCGTACGCTCATGAATGCCCTCCCATATCCTCGAGGTCAATTTGACCACAGGCGGAAGTCTGCTCTTCATTTGGGCATCTGACAATTTGATAGTCACATTGTACACATCTCTTGGCGATGCCTGAGGATTAGCCATCGCCGCCGGCTCTTGCTTCAGTCCATTCATTGCGCGCCGACGACACGTCCGGCCAGGCGAAACGGACTTGCCACCGCGGCGCCGGCGGCATCGAAGACATAGGCACCAACATCACCGGCGGTCGAACGCCGCCCGCTTTCGAAGGAGGCGAGCTGCGCGCCGAACTTGGCGAGCGATGCATAGCGATCATGCCCCAGCCCGTCGGAGGCCTGGATCGAAGTGATGTCGATGACCCGAAGCCTTTCCTTCAAGGCAGCCTCCTCGATGACGGGATCGTCGATATCGAGGCGCCCGACGCGCGGCCGCTCCCCCGCGATGAAACTCGAAGCCACGAGCGCCCGGTCGTCCTTCGATACGAGAAGGGATATCGGGAGCGGCATGCGCCCGATATCCTTCAGCTGGGATCGGAAGACATCGACGTCGATGTCAGGGGCGGCCAGGATTACCGCCAGCTTGGCGATGACGTCATCGCGATGTTCCAGCTTGAGCTGACGCACCGTTTCCATGACCAGGAACCCGCCCATGCTGTGGCCGAAAAGAATGATGCGTTTCACCTTCCCGGAAGCCGAAAGCGATCTGACGAGGGCGTCGAGGTCGCTGCGCGAGGAGAGCGCCGCATCCCGGTCGGCGACATAGCCGGCAACGGCCGCAGCCGAGGGCCAGGAAAATAGGATCGGTGCACCCGGAATGTTGGCGTCCGCGGCGATCTGGGCGGTGCGATAGAGCGCCTCCTGGTAGCTGTAGTTGTAGCCATGCACGAAGATGCCGACGGTGCCGTCGGGTTGCACGGAGGCGAGCGCCTGATGCACGAAGGCGTCCTTCGGCAGCTGCTTGCGCTCGACGACCGCAAATTGGCGTTCGGGATCCGGTTTTGCGCTGGGGTAAGTGATGGCGGTATTCTTCCTGCCGGAAGGGACCGAAAATGCGTACTGCTCGTAGGTGAGATTGTCAGCCCATGCACTGCCGAAGCCGCCCCGCACACTGTCGGGAGTTCTGTTGGTCGCGGCAAGAACGCTCACGCGATCCGGTGCGACGTCATCCGCATGAGAGGCTTCATCGCGATGAACCGCCAGATGGACCGGGTTCAAGACCTCTGGCGAGGGCCTCGTGGCGCAACCGGCGAGCACTGCCAGACCGATCGTGGCCAGCATCGCCGGCGCGCCCTTCGGAAGCCATTTCAAACGCAGTTCCGTCATCGAGCCGTCCCCTCGGAGACCAGGAGATGCAGCGGCCGCCCTGGCGGCCGCATGCGATATTCGGGGACACGCGTGCTCATGCTTCTGCAACGGCGTCGGCCTGGACGTCTTCATCGCGCGGGATCCGGAACCAGGCGACATAGAGCGCAGGCAGGAACAGCAGGGTGAGCGCGGTGCCGACGACGATGCCGCCCATCATGGCGTAGGCCATCGGCCCCCAGAAGATTTCGCGCGAGATCGGGATTAGCGCGAGGGTGGCGGCGGCGGCCGTCAGCATGATCGGCCGCATGCGGTGTTCGGTGGCTTCGATGACCGCCTTCCATGGCGCCATTCCTTCGCTGCGCAGATGCTCGATCTGGACGACCAGGATAACCGAGTTGCGGATCAGGATGCCGATCAGCGCCAGCACGCCGAGGATCGCGACGAAGCCCATGGGGGCGTTGCTTAGCAAGAGTGCTGCGACCACGCCGATCAGGGCCGTCGGCGCGACGGCGAACACCAGGAAGAGACGGCTGAAGCTCTGCAGCTGGATCATCAGGATCGTCGCCATCGTAAAGAGCATCAGCGGAGCGACCGCAGCGATCGGCCCTTGGGCTTCCGCGCTGGATTCGACCGCGCCACCCACTTCCACCTTGTATCCCACCGGAAGGTTCTTCTGGAACTCCTCGACCTTCGGCTTCAGCTGGTCGACGATGGTGGCCGGCTGTGTCGAACCGATGACGGCAGCCTTGAGCGTGATGGTGGGTTGCCGGTCACGACGCCAGATCGTCGGCTGCTCGAGTTCGTAGCGGAAGTTCGCCACGGCCGAAAGAGGCACGACCTTGCCGTTGGAGGTGGAAAGCTGCAGGTTCTGCAGCGTCTGGATGGAGTCCCGTTCGGATGCCCTGGCTCGCCCGATGACGTTGACCAGATAGATATCGTCGCGGACCTGCGTTGCCGTCGAGCCTTCGACGATGCCGTTGAGGGCGGTGGCAATATCCTCCGAGGAAACGCCGAGCTGGCGCGCCTTGTCCTGCAGCACGTCGACCTTCACCACGCGGGACGGCTCGTTCCAGTCCAGGACCATGTTCGACAGCAGCGGATGCGAGCCGACGACGCCGGCAAATTGCTGCGAGATGTCGCGAACCTTTTGAATATCGGGGCCGCTGATCCGGTACTGAACCGGCTTGCCCACCGGCGGGCCGATGTCGAGAAGCTTCACGAAGGCGTCGGTGCCGGGGAAGGTTTTTGTCAGATAGTCCTGCAGTTCCGCCCGCACCTTGTCGCGCACGTCGAGCCCCTTCGTGACGATGATCGTCTGTCCGAAGGTGACATCGGGTGTCTGCACGTCGAAAGACAGGATGAAGCGGGGCGCACCCTGGCCGACATAGGTCGTCCAGTGATCGATATCCTTATTGTCGGCCAGCATCTCCTTTTCGAACTTGGCCATCTGCCTGTTGGTCTCGGCGATCGAGCTGTTGTGGGGAAGATTCCAGTCGATCACGAGCTCGGTTCTGTCCGAGTTCGGGAAGAACTGCTGCTGCACCAGCCCCATGCCGCCGACCGAAAGGCCGAAGACGCCGACCGTGAGGATGATGGTGACCCAGCGCCAGCGCATCGCCAGCCCCAGAAGCCAGGAGAAGATCGAGGCGAAGCGCCCCTTCTTCTCATGATGCGACTTCATGGTCTTCGGCAGGATCGTGACGCCGAGAAGCGGAGTAAACAACACCGCCACCACCCAGGAAACGATCAGCGACACCGCGATGACCACGAACAGCGTGAAGGTGAATTCGCCGGCGGCGCTGCTGTTGAGACCAACCGGAATGAAGCCCGCGACGGTGACGAGCGTTCCCGTCAGCATCGGAAAGGCGGTCGACGTGTAGACGTAGGTGGCGGCTTTCCTGAGATCGTCGCCCGCCTCCAGGCGGGCAACCATCATCTCGACGGCGATCATCGCGTCGTCAACGAGCAGTCCGAGCGCGATGATGAGCGCGCCGAGCGAGATACGCTGAAGCGAAATGCCGGAATATTCCATCACCACGAAGGTGATGGCGAGCACGAGAGGTATGGAGATCGCCACCACCATGCCGGCGCGAAGACCGAGACTGATGAAGCTGATGACGAGCACGATGACGATTGCTTCGAAGAGTGCGCGGGTAAAGCCGGACACCGCTTCGTCGACGACGGCAGGCTGGTCGGAAACGCGGTGGACGTCCACGCCGATCGGAAGATCGGCGACAACGCGCTTCATCTGTGCGTCCAGAGCCTCGCCGAACTCCAGGAGATTGGCGCCCTGCTTCATGCCGATGGCAAGCCCGATGGCGGGCTGGCCCTTGAACCGGAACAGCGACGAGGGCGGATCGACGTAGCCGCGTTTGATCGTGGCGACATCGGTCAACGGGAAGAAGCGGTCGTTGATCCTGAGGTTGATCGTCCGGAGGCTTTCCTCGGAGGTGAACTGCCCGCTCACCCGCAGGGCGATGCGCTCCGGCCCGGCATCGACGAAGCCGGACTGGGTGACGGCATTCTGCGCCTGCAGGGTCTGGATGACTGACTGCTGGTCGATGCCGAGTGCTGCGATCTGGCGCGTGGAGAATTCCAGATAGATCGCCTCGTCTTGAGCGCCGATCACATCGACCTTGCCGACGTTGGGCACGGTCAGAACCTCGGAGCGGGCATTTTCGACGAGATCGCGAAGCTGCCGCTGGGTCAGTCCGTCGCTCGTGAAGGCATAGATGTTGCCGAACACGTCGCCGAAGCGATCGTTGAAGAAGGGACCGACGACCCCGCTCGGGAAATCGCCCTTGATGTCGGCGATCATGTTGCGGATGCGCAGCCAGGTCGGTGCGACATCCCTGGCCTTGGTCGTCGGCAGCAGTTCGACGAAGACGGTCGTCTGGCCGGCAACGGTCTCGCTCTTGGTGTAGTCGAGCGATTCCAGTTCCTGGAGCTTTTTCTCGATCCTGTCGGTCACCTGCCGCGTCACCTCTTCGGCGGACGCGCCGGGCCACTGGGCGGTGATCACCATCGTCTTGATCGTGAAGTTCGGGTCTTCCTCGCGGCCGAGGTTCAGATAAGAGAAGGTGCCTGCGAGAATGAAGACGATCATGAAGTACCAGACGAGCGAACGGTGTTCGAGCGCCCAGTCGGAAAGGTTGAAGGACTTCACTGGCTGATCTCCTGGTCGATCCTGATGGTCTGGCCATCTTCAAGTTTATGCACGCCTGCCACGACCACCCGTTCTCCAGCGGCGATCCCTTCGGTGACGCGGACGGTACCGCCGTCTTCGACGTCGCCGTCGATCGTCACGCGGCGCAGCGATACCTTTTTGGCCGGCGCGTCGACGATCCAGACGCTCGGGCCGTCGCTGCCGACAAGGATGGCAGAGGAAGGCAGAACGATCTGCGGATCGGCGGCAATGGTTGCCGAGGCCGAGATGACGGAGCCGAGCCTGAAAGTTTCAGGCGGATCGCTGAGCGCGATCTTGGTTCTGCTCGTGCGGGTGGCGGTCTCCGCCTCCGGCGCGATCTCGCGCACCACCCCGGATGTGCGGATGGTCGGATCGAGCTGCAGCGTCACTTCGAAAGGCGCGCCGATTTTCAGTTTCTGGGCGGCTGCCTGTGGCACATCGAGCACGGCGTCGCGCCTGTCCGGCCGGGCGATGGTCACGACCGTCTGGCCGGCCGAGACGACCTGTCCGACCTCGGCCGAGGTCGCCGTCACCACGCCATCGAATTCCGCCTGAAGCTGCGCGTAGCCGAGCTGCTCCTTGGCCTTGTCGAGGTTGGCCTGCGCCTTGGCCACGGCAGCCGCGGCCGTCCGTCTCGCCTGCTCGGCCTCTTCGAGCGAGGCTTCCGTGCCGGAACGCGACTCCACCAGCGCCCGCTGGCGCTGCTCCGTGGTCACCGCGTTTCTGAGCTGGGCGTCGCTGTTCTCCACGTCCGACTGTGCGTTACGCACGGCAAGCTCCAGCGCCAGCGGATCGATGGCGGCGACGACGTCGCCCCGCTTGACGATATCCCCGACATTGACATTGCGGGCGATCATCCGCCCGAGAATCCGGAAGCCGAGTTCGGTCTCGATCGTCGGTTCGATCGTGCCGGTCAGGCTGAGGCTCGAAACGGACGTCTGTTTGACAGTCATCGACAGCACGGGACGGGGCGCATCCTCCTTGCTTTCCTCCTGCTTCGTGCAGGAGGAAATCAGGGCCGTACCCATCATCAGGGCGACTATCTTGGGACGAATACTCACTTGGAAGCTTCCTTGACATAAGACACGATTTCAGCCGGCCTGAGGAACTTGGTCCCGTCGGTCACCACGACGTCACCCGCCGACACGCCTGATTTGACGATGAAGCTGCCGGTCTCGTATCCGGCGACATCCACAGCCCTTGCCGAAACCGCAGAGGATGCGGGATCGACGATCCAGACGGCCGGCTTGCCGTCCTTGGACGTCATGGCGGACCAGGGAAGCTGGATGACGTTCTGCGAGACGTAATTGAATCTCCCGACGACGGGAGCGCCGAGGGGAATGGGCGCGTCGCTAGATATCGCAACCTTGACCTTGATGGTTCCGGTGGAGGAATCGATGGTCGGCGAAATCTCGCGCACCTTCGCCGCGATCTTCTGTGAAGGGTCCGACAGAAGGGTCACAGTTCCGTCGCCGTCGATCGGGCGTAGGAACGCGCTTTCGACCACCTCGAAGACGGCATCCCGGTCGCCGTCATGGGCAAGGGTGAAGACGACCTGCGCGGCCTGCGCCACCTGCCCGACCTCGGCATTGCGGGCGGTGATCATCCCGTCGGCATCCGCCTTCAGCTCCGTGTAGGACAAAGTGTCCTGAGCCGTTTCCAACAGCGCCTGCGCCGACTTCGTCGATGCCTGCGCGGTCAGAAGCGCCTCCTGCGCCTGGTCGAGCGCCGCGCGCGTCGTCACCTGCGTTCGAAACAGGCTCTGCTGGCGGTCATAGGCGAGCTGTGCCTGGGTCTGCTGGGCTTCAGCCGACTGAAGATTGGCAGCCGCCACATCCAGTTCGGCCTTCTGCTCTTCCGGATCGATCCGCGCCAGCAGCTGCCCCGCCTTCACGGACTGTCCGACTTCCACCAGCCGTTCAATGATCTTGCCGCTGACGCGGAAGGACAGATCGGTCTGGACACGTGCGCGGACTTCTCCGGTGATCGCGCCGCCCTCAACCAGCGGCTCGGGTTTGGCGACGACGACGGTGACCTGCCGCGGGGTGGACTCAGTCGGCCCGCCCGCATCGCTGCATGATCCGAGACCGATGGCGCATACGATCGCTGTGGCGACCAGAATGGTTCTCATAGTTGACCTCTTGCTCTCAACGGCAGCTGCTATATAATTGACTGACGCATTAGTCAATGAAACTTTGTGCCGCAGGGGACGAGCCGCGCACGACACGGGAGGCAAGGAAAAAAATGACAACTCCGAAGAAACTCACACGCGCGGAACAGAAAGCGCTGCGGCCCATCCAGATCCTGGATGCGGCCTTCGAAGAATTCGTCAGAAGCGGTTTTTCGGGCACGCGTGTGGAAGACATCGCCGAAAGGGTCAACGTCACCAAAGGCACGGTCTATGTCTACTTCGAGACGAAGGAGAAGCTTTTCGAAGCGATGATCCACCATTTCTCCGTGCCGTTTCAGGAGTTGCTGGAGACGGCCGAGGGCCTCAGCGGCAGCGCTACCGACAGGCTGCTTTCCATTCTCGGCCTGCTTTACGAGCAAATTGCCGAGGATCGCACGACCCGCGAATTGACGCGGCTCGTCATATCCGAAGGGCAGCGGTTTCCCGACCTGATCGACCGCCACCATGATGAGTTCATTGCGCCGATCATCGCCAAGGTCGACGGCCTCATTCTGGAGGGCGTGGCGTCGGGGGAGTTTCGGGCAATTCCGGTGGAATTCTCCGACATCGTGGTCGCACCCATCCTGACGACGACGGTTCTCAGGCTTATATTCGACGACCGCCGCGAGCCGCCCCCCAACAAGGAGGCCTTCCTGCGGGCCTATTTCGACCTGCTGCTGCACGGCCTGCTGGCCAAGCCTCACTGATCACAGAATGACGAAAAATACCGCGCAAAGCGCATAGCTTTTCTCAAGTTTTTATGTGAAAACATCGAGTTAGCGATGCCTTCGAAGGCATAGCCTCAATTCGTGACGGAAAAAGTGGAACGCAAAGTCAATCTCAAGGATGTCGCGCGCGATGCCGACGTGTCGCTGAGCACGGCCTCGCACGCGCTGAACGGAACCGCGCCGCTGACGATCGAGGTGCGCGAGAGGGTTCTCGACTCGGCCAAACGCCTGGGTTACCTCGACCGCCGGAGGAAGAAGGCGACGATCGCGGCCTTGCGCGTTCTGCTGCTTGCCATTCCCGACGACGCCGCGCCGCAGAGCGATCTCAACCTGGTGAGCTGGACGATCCTCAACGGCCTTCGACGGGAGTGCGAGCGCCGCGGCATCAGGATCGTGCCTTTCGTCAGCACCGGCCGACGCATCGACGGCGCTCAGGTCAGGCAGATCGCGCTCACGGAGCGCGCCGACGGCATCGTGATCCTGAACGACGATCAGCCGGAACTGATCCGAAGCCTCGCCTTCCCCGACATGCCCGTCGTCCTCGTTAACGGCGAGGATCCAGCCATGCTGGTCGATACGGTCACGCCCGAAAACCGTTTCGGCGCGCGGCTCGGCATCGAGCACCTGCTGGGGCTCGGGCATCGCCGCATCCTGCACCTGACCTGGAAGGGCCGCACCACGATCCAGCGCCGGTATGACGGCTTTTCCGATGCCTATCTCGCCGCTCAGCTTCCCGTGCCGGAGGATATGATCGTCGAGGCCGAAGGATATGAGCCGAGGCATGGCGAGGCTGCCATCAACGCGCTGCTCGACCGCGATCCCACGATGAAAGGAGCGACGGCCGTCTTCTGCGCCGCCGACAATCTGGCGCTCGGCTGTTTGAAGGCCTTGGCCGATCGCGACATCCGTGTGCCCGAAGCGATTTCCGTCCTCGGCTTCGACGACATCGTCCCCGGCGAATTCAGCCGTCCGCCGCTTTCGACGATCAGCGTTCCCACCGACAGGCTCGGCGCCGCCGCTTTGGCGCTCATCGAGCAGCGGCTGATCGCCAACGACCCGCAGCGGCCGGCCCATCGCCTGGAGCTCGGATGCCATCTCGTCTTGAGGGGTAGCGTCGCGCCGCCGCGCTAATGTCTAGTTCCGGGCACTAGGCTGAATTCCCGGCATTTTCGTAAAACGGAATTGGAGAGATCCAGGCGATCACGTGCGAACCTCTGTGCCTAGGCGACGGTGCGTGTCGCTCGAAAAATGGCCGGCCGCCTTGGGGGCCTCGCACAACAAAGACCGAAGCGCGCCGCATGAAACAAGTTCAATGCGACGCGCTTCAGTCGGGAGGAAGACGCAGTATGGGTTCTCCGACGGGGCGAGGAGATCTTTCTCCCCGCCTTGCCGTTCACTTCATCCCTGTTCCGGCAATGCCTGTGGTGATGTACTTCTGCAGGAACAGGAAGACGACCGTGACAGGCAGCAGGCTGAGGAACGTCATTGCCAGGATATAATGCCACTGCACAGAGAACTCGCCCTGGAACGCGTTCAGACCGACCTGCAGCGTGAAATTCTCGCGGCTGTTGAGGACGATGAGCGGCCAGAGGAAATCGTTCCAGCGCCAGAGCACGGAAAAGATCGCCAGCACCGCCAGTGCCGGCGCCGTCAGCGGCAGGATGATACGCCAGAAGATGCAGAATTCGCTCGCCGCATCGACGCGCGCCGCCTCTATCAGCTCATCGGGTATGGTCAGCATATATTGCCGCAGCAGGAAGACGGCGGTCGGAGAGGCGACCGTCGGCAGGATGACGCCCCAGAGATTATCGGCGAGCCCGACCCCGACGATAACGAGATAGGCCGGCACCATGACGACGGCGAGCGGGATCATCAGGGTTGAAATGATGATGACGAAGACCGCGGTGTCGCCTGCAAATTTGTATTTCGACAGGGCAAAGGCCGCCATGGCGTTGACGATCAGCGTCAGCAGCGTTGCGACGAAGGTGACGAAGACCGAATTCTTGAGGAAGGTCAGGAAGTTGAAGCGCGTCAGCGGATCGGTGTAATTTTCCGTGGCGACCGTCAGCTTCTGCACCGGCGTCAGCCCCTTCACGTCGACGCTGACGGGCTGTCCCGGATTTGCGGGGTCGACCATCTGGGCCTTGAGGCCGATGCGCCGGACCATGGCCATTTCGCGCTGTTGGCCGTCAACGGTGACCTGCCAGAGGCTGAGCGGCTTGTCGAAGCCGGGTACGGTCTGCTCCACGGCGGCCCGGGGAAGCAGGGTCGGTGGAAACCGGGTAATTTCGGCCGCCGGCTTCAGCGAGGAGAGGCCCGCCCAGAGGACGGGAACCAGCACCACGAAGGTTCCGCCGATCAGCCAGACCCATGACAATATGTCGGTTATATCGATGCGTCCGGCCCGGCGGGTGCGCGTGAGAAAACTGATCGGATTCATACGGCTGTTCATCTCAGGACTCCATTCGCTTGCCGATGCGCAGCTGTATGAGGGTGAGGACCAGAAGCACCAGCCCCATCAGAACCGATGCGGCGGATGCGAGACCGAAGAGACGGAGATCGCTGCCGAATGCCATCTGGTAGATATATTGCACGATGAAGCTGTTGGCCGTGCCGGGACCGCCGCCATTGGTCAAAACCCAGGCCTCGTCGAAGATCTGGACCGATTTGATCATCAAAAGAATGAACACGACCAAGAGATTCGGGGCCAGCAGGGGAAGCGTGATCCTGAAAAGCGTGCGGCGCGGTGAAGCAGCATCGATGGAGGCAGCCTCGTAAAGCTCCTTCGGAATAGCCTGAAGGCCGGCGAGCAGGATGAGGGTATAAAAACCCATGTGAAACCAGACCGAGACCACGACGACGAAGAAGCGTGACCAGCCGACGTCGAGCAGGAAGATCTCAGGGGGAACGCCGATCATCTGGAAGAAGGCGTTCAGGAGCCCGTTGCGATCGAGGAACCATTTCCAGATGAGGCCGATGACGACGGGAGACAGCAGAACGGGATAGAAAAACATCGCCCGGAAGAAGCCGCGCGCGACAATCGCCCGATTGAGGATCAGTGCCGTGATCAGCGCCACCAGCAAGGTGGCGACGACATTGAGGGCCACGAACCAGAGCGTGTTCCACACAGCCGTCCAGAACAGCGATTCCTGGCAGGTTCCCGGCTGCAGATAATTGCCGCAGGAAAGCAGTGTGCGGAAATTATCCAGGCCGACGAAGGGCCGCTCCGAGACGAAAAGGTTCGTGCCGCCGGTGAAGGCGTAACCGATCGCGATCGCGATGGGAAGGAACGTGAAAATGGCGAACAGAACGAGGTTCGGCGCCAGGAACAGCCATGGCATGCGTTTGCGGCCGAAGATGCGCTCGACCACATTCATCGGGGCTTCGACCACCCGCATCGCCGTTTCGCCTGCCTGGGACAGCAATGCACCTGCCTTGAGCGCCGCCATGTTCAGCGCCTCCCCTGTCCGGGCCGCCGGGCAAAAGCCAGGCCACTTTCGGGATCGAACAGGTGAACCCGTCCCGGGGCGGCGTCGATCAGGATGTGATCACCCGGCGCCGGCGCGAAATGGCCGGCCTCATGAATGATGATTTGCTCATCCTGGCCTGCAAGGTTGCCGTAGACATAGGTTTCTGTGCCGAGGCCCTCGTGATACTGGACGATGAACGGCAGACCTTGCTCGCCGGAGCGTGAAAAATGCGCGGGCCGGATGCCGGCGAGAACGGCCTGCCCGACCGCAATCCCCGCAGGATCGACATCGCTGACGATTTTGCCGCCGTTGCCGACATCGATCGCGACGCCGTTTTCGCCGATGCCTGATACCTTGCCCTTGATGATGTTCATGCGCGGCGAACCGAGGAAGCCGGCGACGAACAGATTGCGTGGGCTATCGAACAGGTCCAGCGGCGCGCCGACCTGCTCGACCCGCCCGGCGCGCAGCACGACGATCTTGTCGGCCATCGTCATCGCCTCGACCTGGTCATGGGTGACATAGATCATCGTCGTCTTGATGTCGCGGTGGAGCTTGGTGATCTCGGCGCGGGTCTGGACGCGCAAGGCGGCGTCGAGATTCGACAAAGGCTCGTCGAAGAGGAAAATGTCCGGTTCGCGCACGATGGCCCTGCCGATCGCCACGCGCTGACGCTGGCCGCCCGAAAGCTGCTTCGGACGCCGGTCCAGATAGGGTTCGATCGCCAGCATCCTGGCGGCTTCGGCAATCCGCGCCTCGATCTCGGCGCGCTTGAACTTCAGGTTCTCCAGGCCGAAAGCGAGGTTCTTGCGAACGCTCATATGCGGATAGAGCGCATAGGACTGGAAGACCATCGCGATCTTGCGCTCGGCCGGCGAGAGCGCGCTGACGTCGCGGCTCCCGATCGCGATTGCGCCCGTCGTGACCTCTTCGAGACCGGCGATGACGCGCAGCAGGGTCGACTTGCCGCATCCCGACGGACCGACGAAGACGACGAACTCGCCGTCCTTGATATCGAGCTCGACGTCATGCAGGACTTTGACAGAGCCATACGACTTGTTGACGTTGGAAAGTTTCAGTTCTGCCATGCCCCACTCCCATCAGGTGCCACCGTTTCGAAGACGGCGTCGTTTTTGTTCCAGCCTTGCGGCAGCGGTGTCGGTCTTGTGATCCGCACCTCGTTCATCAAGATCCCGGTGACATCAGCCACGTAGACGGCCGGCATTCCTCCCGGATAATTCTCAAGGCCGATCACCCGCCCGTCCGACCCGCGGGTCCAGGCATTGGCGCGGCCGCCGCCATCGGCTTTCGGGGAAAGGTCGGCGTTCGTCGGGCGCAGGTCGTAGGACCGCGCCGTGCCGAGTTGCCCGGGCTGCTGGTCGATGGCGATACGCGCCAGTGATGCGTTCCGGATGCCGGCCGACGAGGTCGAAATGACCGTGATCGCCCCCTCCATCCGGCCGGTGATATCCTCGACGATGAGATTTTCGATGGCGCCCGCCGTGCGCTCCGCGATGCGGTCGACCACATTGACGGTCAGCGCCTCGCCTGAGCCCCAGAAACCATCGGGGGTCTCGCGGCATTCCACCGCAATTCGCGAAAACCTCACATTCGATATCCGGCCGCCATCGCGGGAAAATATGCCGAGCGCCCTGTTGGAGGATGCGACGTTGCAATCCTCGAACACGACGTTGGTGACGTCGCCATGGGTTTCCGTGCCTATCTTCAGCGCACAGCTGAGGCTCTGAACGGAGCAGCGGCGGACAAGAATGTTTTCGCATCGTCCGATGGCGACACGATCGGGGCCGATGCTCGTCTTCAGGCATACGCCGTCGTCGGCCGTCGATATCCGGCAGTCCTCGATCACGGCGCCGCGGCAGGCATCCAGCACGATACCATCCGTGTTGGGAAGGCGACGGTCGTTGTCGATGGTTACGTTGCTGACGACCACATCGGTGCAGTTGACGAAATGCAGCGTCCACATCGGCGAGCGGCTAATATGGACAGAGCTGATCTCGACCTCGTCGCAGCCCTCGAATACTACGACGCGCGGACGAAACTCGGCCGGAATGAAGGTTCCGACTGTCTCGTCGTCTCCCACAATGAAGCTGTCGCAACCGGCTTCGATGCGCCCCGCCCCCGTCAGGCTGATCCGCCGTGCATCCCTAGCGACGATCATGCCGCGGTCCGACTTTTCGGCGATCACCGAAACACTCGTATGCGCATAGGCCTCGTAATCCGCAACGGGACGCAGGATCGCGCCGGCGGCCAGATGAAGGTCGACATCGGATCTGAGCTGGAGCCCCCGGCAGACATGGATGCCGGCCATGAGCTCCACGCGTCCGCCGCCCGAAGCCGACAGGCCGTCGATGGCCGCCTGCAGGCGGACCGTATCGTCGTCCTCCGCCGGCTCGATCGCGACAAGAGACACGGGGCTCATTGGCGATCGCCGTTCTCGAGGACGACTTCCGTCAGCAACAGCATGGTCAGCGCCTGGCCGTAAGGCGTCGGCACGTTCGGGATGCGCCTGTAGAAATCGAGGTCATGCCCCATCGGCGTGCCGTCCGAGACGCCGTGGACCACACCTTCCTCGTCTATCTGCGCCAGCACTGCCGCAAGCGCCCGCTCCGCGTAGGCCTTGTCGCTATCGTCGAGAATGCCGGCATCGACGGCGCGCAATATGCCATAGGCAATGCCTGCCGTGGCCGAGGTTTCCAGCGGCGAGGACGGGTCGTCCAGAAGCGTCGTGAACATCCCGTCCGGCCGCTGGCATTCCTTCAGCGAGCGCACCTGGCTGACGAGGACGTTCGACAGAAAACGCCGGTCCTTCTCGCCGAGCGTCGGAACGAGATCGAAGAGCTCGGGGATGGCAACGGTGATCCAGGCATTGCCGCGCGCCCAGAAGGCATTGGCGAAATTGTGCCGCCCGTTGAAGGTCCAGCCGTGATACCAGAGGCCGCTGACCGGATCGGAGAGGTAGCGGGTGTGGATCACGAACTGATAGACGGCCTCGTCGATCCAGTCGCTGCGTTCGCAGAGCACGCCGGCCCGGGCGAGAAACAGGCAGGCCATGAAAAGCGTGTCGTCCCACAATTCGCCGTCGTTGAGGCGCTCCTTGACGACGTGCTGAAAACCGCCGTCTTCGGTCTTCGGCAATTCCTTGACGAGCCATTCGGCCCAGTCCTCGACAAGAGCGCGAAAATCGGGACGGTCGACATGCTGGACGAGGATCGCAAGCGGCAGCATCGGCGCCGTGCTGTTGATCTGGCGCGGCGGCAGGCCGCGTTCGATCTGGCCGGCATACCAGGCAACAAGCTCCTGCAGCGCTTTCTGGTCATCGGTGGCAATGGCGCGCCGCAGGAAACCGTAAAGACCGACGCCGACTTCCCAGTCCCATTCGTCGAACTGGATTCCCGAGGCGGAATTTCCGGTCACGAGACCTTCCTTGATGCCCTTGAGCCGGCTGAAAGCCGTTGCAACGCGATCGATCGTCGTCAGGAGAGCGGCGTTATCGACAGATGTTGTGTTCATGCTTGGAGACCTATGTTTCAGGAGTAGAACGGCCCGTCAGTGCCGGCCCCGGAGGCTGCACTGTCGTGGGTGAGGATCGGGTGTGGCTGATCGTACGTGAACGGCCTCGCCTTGCCGGCGATCGAAAGACCGTCGGCATAGGACAGGCAGAGCGCCGGGCCGCCCGGCGGCGTCAACGCGAGCCGCCGAAGCCCGGGATCGAAGGAAACCGTCGTCTGGCACAGGCGTTCGATGAACGCCTTGAAGGCATCGCCGCTGCCGCATCCGACGACGGCCGCCCAGCCGCAAAGCGGCCCGTAGGAGCGCGCCTCGCGGCCGGCGGTCGGGCCGTCGGTGATCAGCTCCAGGCCGTTCGACGCCCAGAGGGCGGCAAATCCCCTGCCCGATCGCGCAATCAGCCACTTGTCTTCGGTGATGAGATCGTCCAGGCCGTCGCGACCGATATAGGCATGCGTCCATCCGTGCCGCGCATCGCTTGTGTCCTCGATCAGCAGGGCGACGTCACGATGCTGGGCAACGCGCGGCAGAATGCCGTTGCCGGCCCAATAGGACGGCCTCTGATTGCCCCAGGGATCGTCCTCGCCGGGATGGTTGACCCAGAGCCTCGCCATGGGGTGGCCGGCGAGCCGGATGTCGAGCACATGCTGCTGATGGCCCTTCTGGCCGGTCTTGTGATCGACGACGGTCGAAAGCTGCGCCGCCTCGTTTTTGAACAGCACGAGTTTTCCGCTCTCGAGCCCCTGGCTGTAACGCGCCTCGACGCTTCTGGTCCTGGCAAGCGACGCAAGCTCGGCGAGATCGGCCGGCGGCTCGTAGCCGCCGGCGCAGAACATGGTCAATGCCGCCACGCCATTGTTCAGCCAGCCGGTTCCGAAGGCGACCTGGGCGAAAGGTGCAAGCTCTGTCAGCGGGCCGGCGCGCAGTTCCTTGTCGTAGGCGCGGCCCTGCGATCCGGCCGGAACGCCTGCGAGCGTGTGAAGGGCGATCATGCGGAAGATGAGATCGATCTGGCCGCGGGCGCGCTCCGAAATCGCCGTCTCGGCCCAGCGCTCCAGCGCCAGCAGGCCGATGAAGTCGATCGGGTAATAGGCCGCCGAGTTCCACTCCGCCAATCCGTGGGCTTCGACGCTGTCGAACCAGCGCGCGAGGCGCGCGCGGCCAAGTTCCGCCTGCTGCCGGCCCGTCCTGCCCGAGGCTGAAAACACCTCGTCGGGCAGAAGAAGTCCGGCCAGCAGCTGGCTCGTGTGAAAGCAGAGCACATGGTTCT
Organism: Rhizobium sp. BK008; assembly: GCF_014197345.1. Taxonomy (NCBI): domain Bacteria; kingdom Pseudomonadati; phylum Pseudomonadota; class Alphaproteobacteria; order Hyphomicrobiales; family Rhizobiaceae; genus Rhizobium; species Rhizobium sp. BK008. The sequence goes on from NZ_JACIFK010000006.1 coordinate 319,014, forward strand.
CGCTCCAGAACCACATCGCATCGTTGCCCGGCTCGTCGACCCAGTAACGATAAGAGAGAACGGAATGCCGGATGCGATCGACCACCGCCGCCGGCATCCGGTCGGCATAGGCGCCGAGCAGCCACAACAGTGGCACCATGATGAAATCCGAGCAATCCTCCCGCGCATCGATGGAGACGAGCGTTGCGTCGATGATGCGGTCGAAGCTTTCCTGGTCGTGGTGACCGGTTTCCATCATCGCAATGAGACGCCCGACGCGGTTGGCGCCGAAGCGGGCGCTGTATTCCAGCGCCTGCCGCTTGCGGGCAGAAAGCGATGCCTCGGCCGGCAACGGCGAAATGCAGCTCATGAAGGCGGCATCGATGACGCGGGTGACCGAGCCCGTACCGGAACCGATCGTCATGTGGATGCCGTGATAACCATCTGCGATGCCAGAGACATTCTCGGCGACCAGACGGTTCTGATGAGCATGCAGGGTCAGTTTCGAATGCGCGAGAACGGGCCGCTCGTGACCATGGCCGATGACCTTGAGCTCTACAGGCAGGTCGCGCTCCGGCGCCGTGTCGAAGATGATCTCCAGCGGCTGGTTGACGAAGACGTCGCGGGCCGGGCGAACGCCGCGCACAAGGGCTTCCAGCTCGCGAACCTCATCCTGGTCCAGCGATACCGGCAACAGCACGCAGAGCGGCTCCTCATCCAGCAGCTCTAGCTCGAAAAACCACGTCGTGTCGCGCTCGGCCAGGTCTTCGGTGTGAACGAGAATGTGGTTGTCGCCGGCTTCGAGCGTCAGCCTGATGTCGGTTGCGCTCTCGACATTGCGCTTGAAGGGTTCGAAGCGCACCGCCTCCTGTCCGTTGACCCATATGCGAACGCCGCCGCAGGTCTTCAGTCTGAGATTGAGCGTTCGCGCCGTCTCGGTCCTGAACGTGCCCTTCAGCCATCGCCTGAGATGCGTCGGCACATGCCAGAAGCCGGTGAACTCGACGCGGCGGTTCGAACCGGGAAGATAGAGGCTCTCGGTCGGCCAGGACGTGTCGGGCGAGAGCGGCCGCCCCACCATGGTGGACCAGAAGGCTTTGCGGCAAGGCAGGTCGCCGACATCGACGAAACCGTTGATGAAACGATAGTTTACGCGATCTTCGGCCGGCGCCGGCTCGCCCGGAAAATAGCTGGCGATGAGGCCGGATACCGCCCATGCCGTGACCGTCTGGCCCGCGGCCACGCCATATGCTGGCGCCATATCGTCCGGCCGCTTGATGCATTCCGTTTTCACAGACCGCCTCCTCCGCAATCCTATGAAAATATTTTCATTAGGTCATTTGGGCGCGTCGTTTTTGAAAAATGCTCAAAAACATCGCTATTGCCTCAGAAAATAGCTTGACGGGACGAATGTCAAGTATATGAAATTCATTTATCGATGGCTGACGCCGCGATTGATGAAAATGTTTTCATGGGAGGATGAAAATGAAAACCTATCTCTCAGGAGCCCTCGCACTGGCGCTGGCTACCGTTTCTTTCGCATGGGCCGGCGCGGCCATGGCGGAAACCAAGACGATCACCTTTCTGTTTACCGACGACGACCAGGCTTACGTCGAGCGGATGGAAGCGCTGAGCAAGGAATTCGAGACGGCGCATCCCGACGTCAAGGTCAACTTCGTCTCGTCGGGCTATGATGCGGTCGCCAAGCAGCTGCCGGTGCAGCTCGCCGTCGGCGAAGGTCCTGACATCGCCAAGATCACCGACTGGCAGCTTGCGCCCTACTACCTCGACATGCGTCCCTACATGAAAGACCCGGACGGCTTTGCCAAGCTGCACGGCGACAGCCTGAACACGCTTCGCTTCCCCGGCGTCAACGATCCGAAGTCGATCAACGGCTATATCGCCTCGCAGACCTTCAACCTGCCCTTCGTCAACAAGACGCTCTTCGAACAGGCCGGCGAACCGCTTCCGAAGCCCACCGCCACGCTGAAGGACATCGTCGAAGCCTCGGCGCGCGTCGCCAAGGCGACCGGCGCCCAGATCCCCTTCACGATGGATCGCTCGGGCCATCGCTTCTCCGGCGCGGCATTCTCCTACGGATCGAACTACGTCAAGGACGGCAAGTTCTTCTTCCCCGACGATGCCGCCAAGCGTTATGTCACGGATCTCTACGGCTGGACGAAGGACGGCTCCTTCCCCAAGGAAATGTGGGGCGCTGCCGGCGGAACCCAGTACAAGAACATGGGCGACGAATTCGTCAACGGCAACGTCGTGACCTATCTCGCCGGCAACTGGATGGTCAATCCGTTCCAGAAGAAGATCGGCGACGCCTTCGATTGGACGGCGATCAGCGCCCCCTGCGGCGATGCCGGCTGCTATGCGATGCCGGGCGGCACCGCGATCGTCGGCTTCAAGCGCACCAAGTATCCGGAAGCCGTGGCGGCGTTCATCGAGTTCCTCGGCTCCGAAAAGGTCCAGCGTGAAATCGCCGAAAACTACGTCATCCTGACGGGCGCCGACATCAAGGACCCGCAATACAAGCTCGAGAGCAAGAATGCTAAGGACGCCATGGCCGTCTTCCTCGGAAGCCGCAATAGCGTGCCGCAGGCAGCCCGGGACCTGGAACGTCTCAAGGGATCCTCCGCCATCTATCAGCTGATCGTCCAGAGGATGAGCCAGTTGATCGTCGGCGAGCTTTCCCTCGACGAGACCTTCAAGGCCATGAGTGCCGACGTCGACAAGGTCAACGGGGCACTCGCCGCCAAGTAACCCGGTCACGCGTTGTCCCGCAAAATGCGCGCATGCAGCAGCCACGGCCTCGCAACAGGGCCGTGGCTTTTCATTTTCCCTACGGACACTTCGACCAGTTTCGAATTGTCGACGGCCTGAACCACGCTACGTCTGCCTTCAAAGTGTTGCAGCGTCCCTTGCGCGTCTGAAAAGACGCACGGCGCCGTACTGGAAAGGCAGCGTCATGCACTCAATCGAACAAGGCACCCAAGCTTACTCGCAGTTGAAGCCGGCCGCTCTCGCCATTCTTTGCCTCGGCGTGATAGTAGCGCAGGTCGATACATCGGTCGTCAATCTGGCGGTTCAGCCGATAGGGCTCGATCTCAGGGCCTCCGTCACCGAGCTGCAGTGGGTCGTCGACGCCTACAATCTCGTTTACGCCGCACTTCTCATCAGCGGCGGCCTGTTCGCCGATCTTTACGGCCGGCGCCTGATGTTCGTGATCGGCTGCGCTGTTTTTGCCCTGGCGAGCCTTGGCTGCGCTTTCGCCTCGACCATCGCGGTCCTCATTGCGGCGAGGGCCCTGACCGGCTTCGGCTCTGCCCTCCTCCTGCCCGCTTCTCTTTCGCTGATCCGGGTCATCTACCGGGATGAGAAGGTCCGTGCCCGGGCGCTCGGAATCTGGGCCGGCTGCAATGGAATGTCGCTGGCGATCGGTCCGAGCCTCGGCGGCCTCCTCATCCGTGATTTCGGCTGGCGATCCGTCTTCTTCGTCGTCATTCCCATCGCGCAGATCGCGGCGGCGGCAGCACGGTTTTTCGTTCCGGAAAGTGCCGATCGGCAAGGCCGGTCCTTCGACATGCCGGGGCAATTGCTGGGGATCGTATCTCTCACCGTGTTGACCCTCGCCGCAATCGAATCATCGCATCTGCCGCCCTTATGGATGGCACTCATGGCAATCGCCGGCGCGCTGCTTCTGCTGCTTTTCATCATCGTCGAGAAGCGCCTGGAGCAGAAGGCTCTGGTTCCGATCTCGATGTTTTCGGGCAGGCAGTTCCGCGGTGCCATGGCCGGAACGGCCGCAATGACTTTCGGCATGTACGGCACGCTTTTTCTTTTTCCGCTCGCCTCCCTCGGCCTCGGACGCCTGGCCTCGGTGGAGGTCGGACTGTCGCTGCTGCCGATGGCTCTCAGCTTCATCGCGATCTCACCCTTCTCCGGCTCGATTTCGGAACACCTTGGGAAGAACCGCACCATATCTGCTGGACTGGCGCTGATGGGTTTGGGCAACCTCCTGCTCGGCTCATCCTTTCTGGCCGACTGGCTCATCGCCGAAGAGATCGGATTGTTGCTGACCGGGATCGGGATGGGCATGGCGACGGGGCCTCTGACGGCGGTTGCGGTTTCGACCGTCACCGCCGATCGCGCCGGCACGGCAAGCGCCCTGATCAATGTTGCCCGCATGGTCGGGGCGACGATAGGCGTCGCTTTGCTCGGGGCGATCTTCGCCTTCCTGGGGGAGGCGGAAGCTGCCTTCATCGTCGCGATGACGGCGGGCGGCAGCGCGCAGCTGCTTGGAAGCTTTATCGCCTGGCGCTTGCTTTGAACGCGCGGCCGGATGTCGCGGTCATGCGCAGCCTCCGCATCCGCCGGCGAAGGTCTCGTGACACGAGCCCCGCGAGAGGCTATAGGCGTTGTCGGTCTGCGCCAGCCTGCGGGTCCGTTAATTCACAAGTGCCGGCAACCCGGTTACGTCCGGCGACCCAGCGACTGCCTACCGTATAGAGGTGCATTTCCATGCCGATGGGCTCCGAGCATCCGCTGCGAAGGGAACTTCACAACGAGCTGCACGCGCGGCCGTCGCTTTATTTCGACGGCGACACCGATGTCTGGCACGTCGCCATCGTCGGCGAGAATGCTCCTCCTTCAATCCCAGTCTCGCTGCCGGGGCTGGAAGATGTCTCCACGACTCGCGAGGGTAACCACGGCATCGGCCGTTTCGGCGACGGCCGGCTGAAGTGGGAGGCCCATACCGAGTTCCTGACGCTGACCTTCGTCGTTCCGGCATCGGCCGAACCCGGCAGCCAGCCGCCGGAAGCCTTTCAGGCCTGCTGCCGCCAGATCGACGGAAAGATCATTGCAGCCGTTCGGGTGCTGGTGCGGGACGAGAAGGACGGACAGCGTCCGGAAAAACCGAAACTCGACTATGTCGCCTCTCAGGTCGGCGGCGGCGATGCGGAAGTGCATTCGAACTTCCGGCTGACCGACAGCGGTTTCGTCGAATTCCTGTTCTTCAACCGCAACCTCAACGCCTATCGCACCGGCCGCATGGTCAGGCGTTTCCTGGAGATCGAGACATACCGGATGATGGCGCTGCTGGCATTGCCGATGGCGCGCGAGACGGTCTCGAAGCTCTCCGTCTTCGACCGGCGCCTCGACTTGCTGATCGCGCATATGCAGAGTGCTATCAAGGTCGACAAGGCGCTGCTTTCCGAGGTGACCAGGCTCTCGTCGGATGTTCTCAACTTCTCGGCGCTGGCCCGCCACCGCTTCGGAGCGACGAAAGCCTATGCCGAAATTGTCGCGAGCAGAGTGTCGGAGCTTCGCGAGACACGCGTCGAGCAGCGCCAGAGGCTCGGCACCTTCATCGACCGGCGCTTTCAACCGGCCGTCCGCTCGGTCGAAGCCGCCGAGCGCCGGCTCGACGAACTCGCCGAACGCGTGAGCCTGGCTGGAGACCTTCTCAGGACGACCGTGCAGGTCCAGCTCGAGGATCAGAACGCGTCGTTGCTGACGTCGATGGAAGAGCGGGCGCGCATCCAGGTGCATATCCAGCAGGCGGTCGAAGGCTTCTCCGTCATCGCCATCACTTATTATACCGTCGGGCTGGCGAAGATCTGCCTGGAAAGCATTTCCGAACTGGGTGTCGATCCGCATGTGGCGAAGCTCGCCGTACTCGGCGCCATCCCGCTCGTGCTCTTTGCCGTCTGGACGGCGGTCCGTCACGTTCGCAAGAGCATTGCCGGCGCACCGCACGGTCCGGCATCCGGGAACCACTGACGCGACCGCCGCCCTTTCGGGCGGCGGCGCTTACTTTCGTGCATCGATGGAAGGTCAGGATGCCAAGGCGTAGTGCCGATGCTCCGATGCCCGGCCGCTGCTTGTCCTGAAGCGCCGCAGCAATTCGGCAAGGCTTTCGGTTTCATGCGTCAGGCTCTGGGCGGCGGCCGTGGTCTCTTCAACCATCGCGGCGTTCTGCTGCGTCACCTTGTCCATCTGGTCGCCGGCGGCCGACACCTCCCGCAGGCTCGTCGCCTGCTCGCGGGCGGCAACGGCGATCTCGGCCACGGTCGCATTCATGGCGGTGACCTGCTCGACGATCTGTTCGAGCGACAGGCCGGATTCACCCACCAGCTGGACGCCTGTCTTGACCTGCGCCGAGGAAGTGGAGATCAACTGCTTGATCTCCCTTGCCGCGTTGGCGGAGCGCTGGGCGAGCTCGCGGACTTCCTGAGCGACGACGGCGAAGCCCTTGCCGGCCTCGCCGGCACGCGCCGCTTCCACGCCGGCGTTCAGCGCCAGCAGGTTGGTCTGGAAGGCGATCTCATCGATGACGCTGATGATGTTGCCGATCTTCGACGATGAATTTTGAATTTCCGTCATCGCGTCGATGGCGCGGGCAACGATCTCGCCGCCCTTTTCGGCATTGGTGCGGGCGGTTGCCACGACACCCTGGGCGCGGCTTGCGCCCTCCGCCGTTCCGTTGACGCCACGGGTCACGTCACCCAGCGCCGCCACCGTTTCTTCCAGGGACGCTGCCTGCTGCTCGGTGCGGCGGGCGAGATCGTTGGACGCCGTGGAGATTTCCGCAAGGCCGGACCGAATGGTGGCGACCGCGCGAATGACGGAATCCACCGCCTCTTCGAGGCTCGCAACCGAGTTGTTGAAATGATCCCGGATCCTGACGTAGCGATGATCGACTTCGCCGACGCGGACGGTGAGATCGCCCTTCGACAATGCGTCCAGCCCGACGGAGATCTGGCGGAAGGCATGTTCCATCACCTGCGCGTCGGAGAGCCGCTCGGCCTCCTGACGGAGCCGTTCCTCTTCGGCAGCGAGGCGCGCGCGTTCGGCATTGGCCTCGGCGATCAGCTTGGCGCGGCCTGTCTCCTGGAAGACCTTCAGCGACCGGGCCATGGCGCCCAATTCGTGGCGATGCTCGACGCCGGTGATGACGATCCCTTCCTCGCCGCGGGCAAGCTGTTCCATCGACTGAGCCATGTTGCGCACCGCCGAGGAAATCAGCCGGCCGACGAAATAGGAAAGCACCAGGCCGATGACGATCAGGAGACCGCTGATAACCAGCGTCGTGCTGGTCGCGGAGGCAACCGTTGCATCGACCGAACCGTCGAGGTTCTTCTGCGCGCCGGTCACTGCCGCCTGCAGGTTCTTGAACTCGCCTGATATCTTCGGCGCCAGCACGTTCAGCTGCGTCTGGCGGATATTGCCGGCAGCCTGCAGCACCTCCTTCATGTCGCCGAGACGGGCGGTGTAGTTCTGCATGAGCTGGCCGGCGCCCATCAGGCGCTTCTTCTGCAGCTCGTTCTTTGCAGCCTTGGCGGCGGCATCGTTGAGCGCCACGGCTTCGGCGAGTGCTGCCTGCGCCGTATCATAGGCGGCGAAATCATCGGAATGCACGAAGCGTTCGGAGAAATAGAGGCTGCGGTTCAGGGCCTCCAGCGTCGCCGCCGTCATCTGCAGCAGGGCCACGTCGTTCTGGCGCCAGGCGCTGCGCACGACGTCGTTGAGCGCGATGCTGGTCCAGGGGCCGAATTCGGTGACCTTGGAGATCAGCATGTCGCGTCGGGCCTGGAGGGAAACAATTTGTTCGAAAGCCTTGCCATAGGCGGTGATCTCCTGACGGATCGCCGCAAGGCCGGACTGCAGCTCCTTGTTGCCGGCAAAACGCGGATCATCCGCCTCGAAGGCCTTCACGCCGGCGCGAAAGCTGTCGACCACGGCTTGTGTCGGCGTCGAGCGGAACGCTTCCGCCGACATCTGAATTTCGTTCAGCTGCTCGCTGTAGTCCGAGATGGCGAGACTTTGACCGGCCGTGACGCGATAGGATGCGAAGATCGCGGCGAGGCCGTTCATGCCCGAGATGGCGCTGACCGTGAGCAGGCTCATCAACAGGATCAGCGGCACGAAGCCGGAGGTGATCTGCGCGCGAATGCCGAATTTATTCCAGAAATGCAACATGATAGTCCTCTTATGCTTACTGGCTCTTCGGCAGATAGGCGGCAATGTTTTCAGGTGTGACGAGTTCGAAGGGAACGTTGTTTTCGCGCGGCACCTTCTCTTTGTTGATCAGTTTCACGGCGGCGTCGACAGCGGCAGCGCCCTGCCCGACGGCGCTCTGGAGAATGGTGACGTCGAGATCGCCGGCCACCATCGCGGCGAGCGCGTCGTCGGTCGCGTCGACGCCGCCGACGACGACGTCCTTCATCGGGATATTGGCCCTCTTCATGGCGCGGATCGCACCAAGCGCCATCTCGTCATTATTGGCGATAACCGCATCGAACTTGACGCCGGCCGCCAGCCATTCCTGCATCTGCTGATCGGCATAATCGCGTGACCAATAGGCCGCCTGCCGCTCGACGATCTCGAGGCCTTTGCATTCCGGCGTCGCAATGACATCGGTGATGTCCTGGGTGCGGGTGCGGGCAGCCACATGGAAGACCTCCCCCATCAGCACGACGACGCGGCCCTTGCCCTTGAGGAGAGAGCATACCTGCTTCGTCTCGAGCGTACCGGAGTCTTTCTCATCGGAGGCGACGACGACCTGATTGTCCGGCAAGTCCAAAAGATTGGAGGGCGTCGTGTTGATGTAGATCAGCGGAATGCCGGCATCCGCTGCGATCTTGGTCATTTGCGGCCCGAGATCGCCATCAGACAGCATCATGATAATGGCATCGACCTTGTCGGCGACGAACTGCTGAACCTGCTTCTTCTGCAGTTCGTTGTCGCCCTTGGCATTCGCGGTGACGAGCTTGAGGCCTGATATCGTCTTCCCGTGCGAGACGACGCCGTTCAGAAGCATCTCTCTGAATTTGTCGAGATTGGTCATCGAAACCGCGATCGTCTGCGCATTGGCAACAGAGACCGATATCGCCAGAGCGATGGATGCAAGCGTGGCCGTTTTCATGAATTCCCCTGCGCAATTCGGATACAACTGCGTTATTTCAAATTTTGGTTAAATTTTACTTTTCGACCGGAAACAAACGTTAAGCAGGGGATATGATCTTGCAACGCGAGCAGCGCGTTCTTCGGCGGCAATCGGCCGGACTTCAAGGACATCGCATCGAACTTGACGCAATGCGCTTAAGTCCTTGTACTTATAGACATCAGCGCCCACCGAAGCCGGAGCCGACGCTGATGCCTTTGTAGATCACCCTCTGCAGCACGATGGCGAGCACGACGCCCGGCAGCATGGAGATCGTCGCACCCGCCATGATGTAGTTCCAGGCGGTGCCCTGCTGCGTCTGAAACAGGGTGAGGCCGAGTGGCAGCGTGGCTTTTTCGAGGCCGCTGGTGGCGATCAGCGGCCAGAGAAAACTCTTCCACTGCGCGATGAAGGTGAAGAGCGCCAGGAGACCGATGGCCGGCATGGCAAGCGGAACGATGATCCTGACCAGGATGCGCAGGCGCGAGGCCCCGTCCATCATCGCCGCCTCGTCGAGATCCTTGGGAATGCCGAGGATGAACTGGCGCAGCAGGAAGGTGCCGAAGGACGAGAAGGCGACCGGCAGGATCATGCCGTGATAGGTGTTGATCCAGCCGAGCTTGCTGACGAGAAGGAAGAGCGGGATGACCAGCATCACCTGGGGGATCATCAGCGCGCTGAGAAAGGTCAGCAGCAGTCCTTCGCGGCCCGGAAACCGCAGCCGTGCGAACGCATAGGCGGAAAGGCAGGATACCGCGATCACGATCGCGGTGACGCCGCAGGCGACGATGAAGGAATTCAACAGGAACGTGCCGAACGGCAGCGACACCAGGGCCTCGACGAAGGTGCCCCAATGATATTCCTCGGGGAGGATGCGGACCGGCACGGCCATGACCTCGGCATTCGAGCGCACCGCGTTCGACACCATCCAGAAGAAGGGAAAGAGGAACAGCAGCGCAACCAGCGAAAGCCCCGCATAGCTCAAGACGGTGCCGATCCCACGCAAGATGCGGCGGCGATCCGCAGAGACGGAATGTGGGTGCCGTGAGCTCGGATCAATCGTCATAATGCACCCATTTGCGCTGCATGTGGAACTGCAGGATGGTGAGCGCCATGATCATGACGAACATCACCCAGGCAAGAGCTGAGGCATAGCCCATCTGGAAATTCGCGAAGCCCTTCTGGTAGATGGCGAAGCCGAGTGTCGACGTCGCCGAGCCGGGGCCGCCGCGCGTCATCGCAAAGATCTCGTCGAAGACCTGCAGCGAGGTGATCGCCGTCATGACAGTGGCAAAGAAGATGGTCGGCGAGATGAGCGGCAGGCGAATGCGCCAGAAGCGCTGCCAGGCATTGGCTCCGTCGATCGTCGCCGCCTCGAGATAATGCTTCGGCACCAGGTCGAGCGCAGCGTTGAACATCACGACGTTGTAGCCGACATTGGCCCAGAGCGTGACGATCACGACCGCCTGCATCGCCCAGCTCGAACTCAGCAGGAAATTCGGCAGGCCGAGGCCGAGCGAGCGGATGACGCTGTCGGCGAGCCCGTCCGGCGTGAAGATCAAGAGCCACACCACCGAGGCGGCAATGGTCGGGGTGAAGGTCGGCAGGAAGAAGATCACCCGGAAGATCGCCTTGCCGTGTTTCAGGCTGGATATCCACACCGCCAGCGTCAGCGAGACGATGATATTCACGGCCAGATACTCGACGGCGAAGAACAGCGTGTTGTTCAATATCGTGTAGAAGGCCGGATCGACGGTGAACAGCTTGATATAATTCTGAAAGCCGACGAAGGACGGCGTCGAGATCAACTGCCAGCTGGTGAAGGAGAGCGCCAGCGACGCCAGGATCGGCAGAGCCATGAAGATCATGAAGCCGAGGAAACTCGGCAACAGGAACAGCATGGCCGTCTGTGTCTCAGGCTGTAGAAAGCGCCGTGGCTGACCGGGCTGCAACGGAATTTCGGCGACGGCGCTTTGCGACATGTCTTCCTCCATCGCGGCAATCCTGCCACGCCATCCTATTGCTGCGCGAGGCTCTGGATCGACTCCATCGTCTGCTTGGCATCGGCGCTGCCGGCGAAGGCCGGCGGGAAATACTGGTTGAAGAGGTTTTCCACCGCCGCCCAGTTGTTGGTGATCACGTAGGGTACTGAATGCGCCAGGGAATAGTCGATGGCCTCGCCGCCATTGGTGATGTCCTTGGCCGCCACCTTATACCAAGAGGATTGCGCGGCCGTGCGCGCCGGCAGCGCACGCCCCTGCTCGGCGAGATACTGCAGTGCTTCCGGGCTGGTCAGCACCTGGATCGCCTTCCAGGCCGCATCCTTGTTTTTGCTCGACGTGGCGATGCCGAAACCGGAGCCCGCCGTGACGGCCGTAAGCTCTCCCTCTCCGCGCGGGAGGGTGGTGGAACCAATTTTGAACTTGACCTTGTCTTTCATGCCGATGATCGACCACGGACCGTCGACATACATGGCGACATTGCCCGAGTAGAACCGGCCTTGGATGACCGTGCCGGCATCGGCGCTCGACGGCACCAGCGGCGCGACCTTGTCCTTGGCGGCAAAACCGATCACCTTCTCGGCCGCGGCAACGGCGCTCGGATTGGTCAGGTCGAGCTCGCCGGAGTCGTTGACATATTTATCGCCCCAGGCCGATGCCAGGACCGAATAATTCTGAGGGGTGATGCCGAATCCGTATTTGCCGTCTTTCGTCAATTTCTTGGCGGTATCGGTGAATTCGGCCAGCGTCCAACCCGGTTTCGGCAAAGGAATGCCGGCAGCTTCGAGCGCATCCTGGTTATAGTAGATGACCCACGGACCGACATCATAAGGCAGACCGTAAAGCTGCTTGTCGACCGACATGCCGCCGATGATCGAGGGGGTGAAAGCGCCGACGTCGAACTTGTCGGCCGCGATCCGGTCATTCAGCGGCTCGAGCAGCGAATAGAAATTCGGCATGCGCAACGACTGCATGGAAACGATGTCGGCGAGCTGTCCCGACGCCGCCAGCACCGGCAGCCGCGTCCAGTAATCGACCCAGCCCGTCGTCGTCAGCGTCACCTTGATATCGGGATATTTGGCCGTCACCATGTCGGCCAGGTGCTGCCAGCCCTTGGTGTCGGCTTCGGAGCCGGTCCACATCTGCCAGGTCAGGTTGACCTGCTCGGCCGATGCGGCTGTGGCAAAAAGACTGCTGCCGATTGCGGCAAGCAAAAGCGTTTTCTTCAGAACCTTCATGGGTTTCTCCTCCCTCCATGAACGCAAAGGACACGCGAGTGCGATCGAGCTCACGCCTTCAGGACGATCTCGATCACCGGCACGGTAACGTCCGGGCGCCGGACCGGCAGTTCGAGCGTGATCATGCCTTCCGGCACCATCACGCCGATATTGGAATCCACATCCCTGGTGTGGCTCAGCCAGCGCACTTCGCTGGCGTCGTGCAGGAATTGCGCATAGGCGATCCTGTCGGCGAGGCCTTCGATGTGGATGTGGCGATAAGGCCAATTATAGACATGCAGGTAGAGGCGGTTGCCGCGCTGGGTATAGCGGCAGCCGGCCGGCACCGGATAGTCGGATGGCCCGGCCCCATAAATGGAGCGTGCGTTGACCTCAATCCAGTTCTGGTAGACTTCAAGCGCGCCGATGGCGCGCGCATCGAGCGTGCCGCGGCCGGTCGGGCCGACATTCATCAGGAGGTTGCCGCCGAGCGCGACGGAATCGATGAGCAATTGGATGATCTGTTCCGGGCTTTTCCAGCTATCCTCGTCGCGGTGATAGCCCCAGGAGCCGCTGAAGGTGTGGCAGGCTTCCCAGAGCACCCCCTGGCTGGCGATAGCGGGCGCCACGCGCGGCGTATATTGCTCCGGCGTCGTCACGTCGGGCAGATTGCCGGGCGGCAGATCGAGCCGGTTGTTGACGATGATGCCGGGCTGCAATTCACGCACCAGTGCGAGCAGGCGCTCGCTCTCCCAATCGGCACGCCCCTTGCCGGGCAGGCCGCGATATTCGCGCTGGGGATAGCTGAAATCGAACCAGATGATGTCGATGCGGCCGAAACCGGTCAGAAGTTCGCGCACCTGTTCGCGCATATAGGCGGCATAGTTGGCCATATCGCGGCCAGCATTCAGCGCCTCGGCCTGCGGATGGTTGCGCAAGGGATGGTGGACATCGATCGGAAAGTCCGGATGGTGCCAGTCGAGCAGCGAATAATAGAAGCCGATCTTCAGTCCTTCGGCGCGAAAGGCTTCGACCAGCGGCGTCAGCAAATCTTTGCCGCAGGGCGTGTTCGTCGCCTTGTAACCCGTCACCTTGCTGTCCCAGAGGCAGAAACCCTCGTGATGCTTGGTCGTCACCACGACATATTTCATGCCGGCAAGACGTGCCCGGCGGGCCCATTCCTTGGGATCGTAGAGATCAGGATCGAAATTTTCGAAATAGCGCTGGTAGTGGTCGTCGGTCAGCTCTTCGCGGTTCTTCAACCATTCATGCCGGGCTCCCAAGGCATAGAGGCCCCAATGGATGAACATGCCAAGGCGGTCGTGGCTGAACCAGGCGTGCTTGCCCGCTCCTTCCGATGCCGGATTTTCCGACAGGCGTTCCGAATTCGTCACAGGTTTCTCCTCCCTGCTTTCCGGCTCAATATCATATCGAACCGGTTCGGTGAGTAACAATCTTACTTGATCCAGCACCTGTCAAGCCAAATTCGCGGTCGCAGTTTTAGAAATGCAAGCCCTGCGGAATAACCAGTTTGAGGCATGGATGTTGCGCCGATCAATAAAATCGGACATAACAATGCATTAGAACCGGTTCGACAGACATGACCACGATACGAGACGTAGCGCGCATTGCGGGGGTTTCCATCTCGACCGTCTCGCTCGCGCTCAACAGCCCGAAGCGGGTCGGCGCCGAGACGCTCGACCGCATCCAGCAGGCGATAAATTCGACGGGCTACCGCATCGACCCGGTGGCCCAGACGCTGGCGCGCGGACGCAGCTCGCTGATCGGTTTCGTTTCGGCCAATCTCGGCAACATGTTCTTCGGCGACATCCGCCGCGAGATCGAGCACCAGGCGCTCGATCACGGCTATTTCGTCCTGATCGCCGACTCCTCCGGCAGGGCCGACCTCGAGCGGGCACTGCTGGAGCGGCTGGAGGCGCAGAAGATCGCCGGCATTGCGCTGGCGGCAAACGGGCGCGGCGAGGAATACGCCACGTTCCTGCGCGACTTCAAGACGCCGATCGTGATGTTCGACCAGAAGGTGGAGGGTGCAGAGCGCGATTTCGTCGGCTCCGACAATCCGCTGACCACCACCATCCTGACGGAACATCTGCTGCAACTCGGCCACCGGCGTATCGGCTTCATCTCCGGGCCTTCCGGTCTGCACACCGCCGACGAGCGCCTGAAAGGCTTTCTGAACACGATGACCGGCGCCGGTGTGGAGATCGACCCTTCGCTGGTGGTCGAAGGCGGCTACACCAGGACCGGCGGCCATGCGCAGGCGATGCGGCTGCTGACGCGCCGCGACCGGCCGACCGCCATCATCGGCGCCAACAACATGACGGGCCTGGCCGCACTGCAGGTGATGCAGGAGATGGGTTTCCGCTGCCCTGACGACGTGTCGCTGGCGATGGTCGACGACGTGCCATGGAGCAACGTCATCACGCCGCGCATCACCATGGTGGTGCAGGATGCGCAGAAGCTCGGGGAATTGGCGGCACAACGTCTGCTGACAAGAATAGCAAGCCCGGAGGGCGCCGCCGCGCCGCCTGAGGATTTCATCCTGACGCCGAGATTCGTGCGCGGGGAATCGACCAGGCGGCTGTGAGCGCTTCTACCGATCTTCCCGCGTATGCCAAAGCCGCAATACATAGATTGTCGACTGCTGGATTTCGTAGCGGAGCTCGTAACGGCCGACGAGAATGCGGCGAACCTCTCGAGGATCAAACTCCTCGAGTCGCTCGCCGAGACGTGGCTGCTCAAGCAGCCGCGCAGGGGCTGCCGTCAGCGCCTGTACGGTTCGGGCCGCAGCCCGCCGGTCGACCGGAGAGAGAAAGTCGTATAAGCGGGTAACATCCGAAACCGCTTTGTTCGTCCATTTGACTTCCATCACCGGGGCAACGAAATCGGCTCGTCACTGTCAAGACTATCAGCCCAGGCCTGAACAGCCTGGTGATCGACAACGTTTCCACTATCCACGTCGGCCAACGCCTCAAGCGTCAAACGCCGACGCTCCTCTTCCTGGTCGATCCATGCAGTCAGTGCCTGCTTGACGATCCAGCCGCGCGAGCGTTCGAGCCGCGATGCAAGTTGATCGACCTTCTGCGCAAGCGGCAGTGGAACATGGGCAGTCAGAACTTTGGTCTCCATCGAAAACTCCTTGTCAATCACTTATAATCATAGCGATTAATTCTGATTATATCCAGTCACCTATATCTCAGAAAAGCTCGAAACATGTCGGCGGACTGACGGAATGCCGAGAGTTTGCGATAAAACACAGCGGCTGATCTCCGAGTAAAAACCGCCAAGGAACAAGCCCGACTGCCGCGGCCATTGAAAGAGTGCGAAATTTGTCATACATGTGTGATGAATCATGAGTTTCGCAGTGCCGCGCGTTTGGACGGCATTCGGATCAAGCCGATGCGGGGGCAGGCGTGGCTATGCAGATGAAGGATCGCAGCAAAGGCTCCGGGTCGCTGGTCTCACAGGTCGGCGAAAGCCTTCGGCAAGCCATATTGAGCGGCCAGTATTCTGCCGGCGACAAGCTTCCGAGCGAGCATGAACTGACCGAAACGCACAGCGTCAGCCGGACCGTCGTGCGCGAGGCGGTGGCCGCGCTTCGCTCCGACGGGCTTGTCGAGGTGCGCCAGGGGGCAGGCATCTTCGTCCTCGGCGCCGATCCGGCTGTCTCCGCTGGGAAAGCCGACAAGGCCCGCGTTGTTTCCGATCTGGAAGTGCTCGAGATCAGAACGCCTGTCGAAATCGAAGCTGCCGGTCTTGCGGCCTTGCGCCGCTCGCCCGCGCAGGAGGAGGCGATTTTCGAATGCCACCGGAAAATTCTCCAGTGCATCGAGAGCGACCAATCCATTCGCGAGGCCGATCTCGAACTCCATGCCGCCATCGCCGAAGCTACGAACAATCCGCTGTTCCGGCAGTTCCTGGAGTCCCAGGGCTCGGCGATCATCCCGCAGTCCAGGCTGGTCCCGGAAACAAGGACAGCCGAACAGACTGCTTACCGAAGGCTGATCCATAGGGAGCACGAGGCGATCGTCGTCGCCATTTCCGACAGGGACGATCAGGCCGCCCGAAATGCGATGCGCGAGCATCTGGTCGGCAGCCAGGCAAGGTACCGCAACCTGCTGAGGGATCTGCGAAGCTTTACCAGCTGATAGTCGGCCCAGGAACTGTCTGAAAGCGCCCGTAGCGATTGGCGCGAATTGTCCGCTATTTGTCCGGCGCGCGCATTTTCCCGTGCCATCAAATTGCCGAATATGGCTTCATGATCAACCGCCATGGAGCAAAAAATGTCCGGCCATGATACTGTCCTTCTCGTTATCGACGCCCAAGAGTCTTTCAGACAACGCGATTACTGGGATGAAAACCTGGCATCCGCCTACATCGATCGTCAGCAGGCGTTGATCGACGGCGCGGAAGCCGACGGAATACCCGTCATCCAGATCTTCCATGTCGATGAAAACGCGCCGTTTTCGGAGGCATCCGGGTTCGTCAGGACACTCGCACCGCTCAGGATCGCGCCGAAGGCTACATTCAGGAAAAACCGCCATAGCGCCCTGGTCGGTTCGGGTCTCGACGTGTGGCTGACCGAGAACGGCGTCCGTCGTCTCCTCGTCTCCGGCATCCGCACCGAACAGTGCTGCGAGACCACCACCCGCCACGCCTCCGATCTCGGCTATCAAGTCGACTATGTCGGCGAAGCGACCCTGACCTTCCCGATGACCGACGCCACAGGGCGCACCTGGAGTGCGAGAGAAATCCGGGACCGGACCGAACTGGTCCTGTCAGGCCGTTTCGCTCGGATCGCGACCGTCGAACAGGCCCTGGCGGGGCGTGAAAAGCCACTCGCCGCATGACAGACGCCGTGCAGCCCTTCGATATTCCGGTCTTCGTCGTCGTGCCGCCGCGCGTGCTGCTGCTCGACGTGGCCGGTCCGATCGAAGTGCTGCGCAAGGCAAACCTCGAACAGCCCACAGTGCGCTTCACCGTCACCTATATCGGCCCGTCGGCGACGGTCGGCAGCTCGATCGGCCTTGCCGTTACGGGCGTCGCAGCATTGCCGGAATGCTTGCCCGATAGCGCGCTTGTCGTCATTGCCGGCAGCACCGACGTTCCGATGGAAAGCAGCCATCGGCGGGACGAACAGGAACGCGCCGACCAGGCTGCCATTGTCGCATGGCTGCAGCGCGCCATTCGTCCAGGAATTCGACTGGTCTCGATCTGCTCGGGCGCATTGCTCGCTGCCGAGGCCGGAATGCTCGACGGCCGCGAGTGCACCACCCATCACGGCTGCATGGAAGATCTGATCCGGCTCGCGCCGACGGCGCGCGTCCGGGACAACCGGCTCTATGTCGAGGATGGAGACCGCCTCACCAGCGCCGGCATCACCGCCGGCATAGACCTCATGTTGCATATCGTCGCCGAAGCGGCGGGACATGCCTGTGCGCTTGCGGTGGCGCGATACCTTGTCGTCTATCTCAGGCGCGGCGGCTCGGATCCGCAACTTTCGCCCTGGCTCGAAGGTCGCAACCATATCCACCCGGTCATTCATCGTGCGCAGGATGCAGTGGTCGCCGACCCCTCTCGGGACTGGTCGGTGGCATTGCTCGCCCGCCTCAGCGGCGCCAGCCCGCGCAACCTTTCACGGCTGTTCAACGAGCAGACGGGCATGAGCGTTACGGATTTCGTCAACCGTATGCGCGTGGCTCTTGCCCGCGAGATGCTCGCCGGTTCGCGACTGGACATGGAGGCCGTCGCCATGCGCGCCGGCTTCGGCTCGGCGCGGCAGCTGCGCCGAGCCTGGAATCGTCTGAATGATGGCCCGCCGAGCACGGCACGGTCGCGGCTGCAGCTGAAAGCTAGTTGAAAGCTTCGACGTCATAGGAAGGGGCAGCATCGTGGAGGAGACACGGGTCAAGGGTGGCGAGACGACGATGCGAGCAAACCACAGGAGGAGATTTCCATGCGTTCTTCACGCAGCCTTTTTCACACCGTCGCCTTTTCGACGCTTCTCGCCGCAGCATCTTTCGCTACGAGTGCCGCAAACGCAGCCGACAAGATCACCATCATGGTCGGCGGTTATGAGAAGCAGATCTATCTGCCCGCCAAACTTGCCGAATCGCTCGGTTATTTCAAGGACGAGGGTCTCGACGTCGAGCTCTTGAACGAAGCCGCCGGCGTCGATGCTGAAAACCAGCTTCTGGCCGGCGCCGTCCAGGGCGTGGTCGGCTTCTACGACCACTGTGTGGACCTGCAGGCCAAAGGCAAATTCGTCGAATCCATCGTCCAGTTCAGCCAGGCGCCGGGCGAAGTCGAGATGGTCTCGAGCAAACATCCCGACATCAAGTCGCCGGCCGACTTCAAGGGCAAGAGCCTCGGCGTCACCGGTCTCGGCTCGTCCACCAACTTCCTGACCCTCTTCATGGCCTCGAAGGCCGGCCTGAAGCCCGGCGACGTCGTGACGGTTCCAGTCGGCGCCGGCGGCACCTTCATCGCCGCCATGCAACAGGACCAGATCCAGGCCGGCATGACCACCGAGCCGACGATTTCGCGCATGGTCAAAACAGGCGAAGCGAGTGTGCTCGTCGACATGCGCACGGTCGAGTCGACCCGTCAGGCGCTCGGCGGCACCTATCCGGCCGCCTCGCTCTACATGGAGGCCTCCTGGGTCGACGCGCACAAGGAAGAGGCACAGAAGCTCGCCAACGCCTTCGTCAAGACGCTGCGCTATATCAACACGCATTCCGCCGCCGAGATCGCCGACAAGATGCCGAAGGACTTCTACGTCGGCGACAAGGACGGCTACATCAAGGCTCTCGACGAGGGCAAGGGCATGTTCACGCCCGATGGCGTCATGCCGGAAGACGGTCCGAAAACCGTGCTTGCCGTGCTCTCGGAGTTCTCCAAGAACGTCAAGGGCAAGCAGATCGACTTGTCCAAGACCTACACGACGGAATTCGTCAAGAACGTCAAGTAGGGCGTCACGCCGCTTCCGGCACCAACCGGAAGCGGCCAACCGATCGATCCATGGGCATTGCGTGCACGCGCCCAAAGGCACGCTTCAGGTATCATCATGCAACATGACAACAACCAGATTCCGGCGATCGAGCTGATCAATGTCAGCCGCCGCTTCGTCTCGCCGACCGGCAAGTCCCTTACCGCCTTGCGCGATTTCAACATGACCGTCGCCCGCGGAGAGTTTGTCGCCGTCGTCGGCCCCACCGGCTGCGGTAAATCGACGACCCTCAACCTCGTGACGGGTCTTGCACGCCCGAGCGCCGGCGAAGTCCGGCTGATGGGCGGCCCGATCACCGGCATCGACCCGCGTGTCGGCTTCGCATTCCAGACCGACGCGCTCTTTCCCTGGAAAAACGTCATCGACAACGTCATGGCCGGCCCGCTGTTTCGCGGCAAGTCGCGCACTGAAGCGGAAAAGAGCGCACGCGACTGGCTGGCCCGCGTCGGCCTTTCGAAGTTTGTCCATCACTATCCCCACCAGCTTTCCGGCGGCATGCGCAAGCGCGTCTCGCTGGCACAGACCTTCATCAACGAGCCGGAAATTCTGCTGATGGACGAGCCTTTCTCGGCCCTCGACGTCCAGACCCGCACCGTCATGCATGAAGAGCTGTTGAAGCTGTGGGCGGAGCGAAAGGCCTCGGTGGTGTTCGTGACCCATGATCTCGAAGAGGCTGTCGCGCTCGCCGACAAGGTCTATGTCCTGACCGCCGGCCCCGCGACGGTCAAGTCGGTCTATACGATCGATCTGCCGCGCCCGCGCGTCGTGTCGGAAATCCGCTACGAGCAGAGCTTCATCGACTATTGCAAGACGATCTGGGAAGACCTCCGCGAGGAGGTGGAGACCAGCTACCGGCGCGCGAGCGAAGCGGCCTGAGGGAGGATATCATGGCACACACCACTCTTGAGGCCGGTTCGGCCACCCTGTTTCGGCCGGGCACGTCGGACTCGGAAATCGAGGCGTCGGCGCTGAAGGCGATGCGCCGGCGCAACACCGCGGTGCGCTTCTGGCAGATTGCCATCCTGGTCTTCGTGATCGGCATGTGGGAGCTTTCTTCCAACATGCAGTGGATCGACCCGTTCTTCTATTCGAGCCCGAGCGGCGTCGTTGAGCGCCTCTACGAATGGGCGACCGAAGGCACCACGGAAGGTTCGCTCTGGTATAATCTATGGGTGACGATGGAGGAGGCCTTGATCGGCTTCTTCGCGGGCTCGATCACCGGCGTCTTCGTCGGCATCGGCCTTGGCCGCAACCGCTTCCTGTCGGACATCTTCTCCGTCTACATCAAGGCGATCAACTCGATCCCGCGCGTCGTTCTCGCCCCGATCTTCATCATGATCATGGGTCTCGGCCTGCCGTCCAAGGTTGCTCTCGCCTTCATCATGGTGTTCTTCGTGGTTTTTGCCAACGCCTTCCAGGGCGTGCGCGAGGCCGACCGCAACATGATCGCCAATGCGCGCATCCTTGGCGCCTCGGACTGGCAGGTCACCCGCACGGTGGTCATCCCCTCGGCGATGAGCTGGATCTTCGCCAGTCTGCACGTCTCCTTTGGTTTCGCGATCATCGGCGCAATCGTCGGCGAATTCGTCGGTGCCCGGTTCGGCATCGGCCAGCTGATTTCGATCGCCAAGGGTACGTTCGATGCCGCCGGCATGTTCGCGGCAATCCTCCTCGTCATGGTCGTCACGCTTTTTGCCGAATATATCATGACGCTGATCGAGAACCGCCTGGCGAAGTGGCGCCCGCAGCAGCATCTCGATACGCAGTGATCCAATCCGACCTCCTCCCAAGGCAGATCGAACAGGAGGCCGGGTGCATGCCCGGCCTTCTGTCATTTGATGCACTTGAGGTTTAAGCAAGCGGAAGCCGCACCGTCACGACCAGCCCACCGCCTTCCGCGTCATCGAGCGAGACTGAACCTCCGGCGCCTTCAACAACCTCCCGCACGATCGCAAGCCCCAGACCGCTCCCCTCGGCTTCGGTCCCCATGATCCGGTAGAAGCGTTCGAAAACCTGCTCGCGCTCGCCGATCGGAATACCCGGTCCGTCGTCCTCGACGGTGACGACGGCGTTGCCGTTCGCCTGGCCGATCGCGACGGTCACCCGTCCATTGGCACAGGTATAGCGTATGGCGTTGTCTATGAGGTTGACCAGCATCTCGCGCAGCATCGTAGCGTCGCCTTCGACGATGACCGGTCGGTCCGCTTCCAGTCCGAGATCGATGTTGCGCTTGAGCGCCTCTTCGGCATGCGCTTCCAGGATCTCGCGGGCAGCCTTGCTGAGATCGGTCGTATCGCTGCGCGGACGGCGGCTTCCGGGCTCGGCCCGTGACAAGGTGAGGAGCTGGCTGGCAAGACGCGAAATCTGCTTCGTGCTGGTGCGAAGGGCGAAAAGCGCCTCGTCGCGGCGAGCCGTATCGGCTTCGCGGGCCGCCACGCTCGCCTGCGTCGAAATCAGCGCGAGCGGCGTTCTGAGTTGATGCGCGGCATTCGATACAAAGCGTCGCTGTGCGGCCATCTGGTTCTGGACACGCTCCATATGGTCATTCAGGGCATGAACGAGCGGTCGCAGTTCGCTCTGCACCATCTCGGGCGGCAGCGGATCGAGACGGTTGCGCCCGCGCTGGCGCACGGCGTCCCGCAGTCTCAGAGCCGGTGCCAAGCCCCGCTGAAGCCCGAGGATGGTCACCAGGCTTGCGACGAAGACGAGCACGAACTGCTTCGAAAAATCCGAAAGCCATAGCTGCCTTCGCATCGCATACTGGCTGTTATGCGTCACGGCGACGGTGACCGAGATCGTGCCATCATCGGGAAGGCCGACGACAGGATGGTCGAGCATCAGGACGCGCACATCGGCACCATGGAACGCACGATCCTCGCCCGCCCGCTGTACGGCTGGCAACGGCAGGTCGGGAAGACCGCTCACCAGACTGCCCCATACAGTGATGACCTGGTAAAATACCCGGTCGCCGAAGCCTGTATCGAACATCTCCAGCGCGGAAGGCGGCACGTCCACCTGAACATTGCCACCCTCATCGACGCGGACGGCTTCAGCTATGACGCGGGCAGAGGCCAGAAGCGTTCGATCCGTCACCAGCTTTGCTGTCGCATCCGCCGTCCAGAAGCTGTCGTAAAGATTGAAACCAATCGCGCCGAAGAGAGTGAGCAGCACCCAGCAGAGCAGCTGTACCCTCAGGCTCTGGCTGAGCCGCGCGATCGTGGCGCCCAGCTTTGTGACGAGGCTACTGGACATGTCGGAGGAGATAACCGAGCCCGCGCAACGTCGCTATCTGAACCGAACTGCTCTCGAGCTTCTTTCGCAGCCTGTGGATGTAGATTTCGATGGCGCTCGGATCCGCCTCGTCGTCGAAACCGAACACGCTTTCGGAAAGAGCGGCTTTCGAGATCGTGTTGCCGAGCTTCATGACGAGCTGTTCAAGAACGGCATATTCGCGCGGCGTCAGTTGCAGCGGTTCGCCTGCGACGAAAAACTGCCGCGTTCCACCGGAGAAGCGCAAATTGCCGACGGTGATCTCGGAGGATGCCCGATCCTGGCCGCGGCGGACCACCGCACGGATCCTCGCCTCGAGTTCGGCAATTTCGAAGGGCTTGGCGAGATAGTCGTCGGCACCGCTGTCGAGCCCCGCCACACGACCGTCCAGGCTCGCATTCGCGGTCAAGATGATGACCGGCAGTTTGTTCCCGGACTGCCGCAATCGTTTCAAGAGCGTCAAGCCATCAAGCTTGGGCAGCGCCAGGTCGAGGATCATCGCGGCATATTCCGCCACCTTGAGCATGTGCTCCGCATCCTCGCCATCGTGGGCAATATCGATAGCATATTGCGCCTGTCGCAGGGCTTTCCCCAGCCAGGCCGCCAGATCCTTGTTGTCCTCCACCACAAGCAGTCGCATCCGACCTCCTTAGCATGTGCAGAGTGCTTGGCGGAAGCGCATCCGTGGGGTCATAAGTTGAGAGGAAGAGCGGCCGGCTCTGGTTTATCTTCGGCCGCAACTGCGACGTCCCGATCGACGGCGCCCGGCACTTCCGTTCCCCAGATCTCGATCTGGGTCAGCGCCGGAAAGGGCGAGGCATCCTCGGCCTTGATCAGTCCATGCAATTCCACCCATTCGACGATACAGGGTTCTATGGAAAAGCTCTGAGCAACACCCGATTTCACCAAGGGAAAGCGGGAGGTCCTGCCGTTCGAGAAAGTGACGCTGGCCTCATTCCACCAAGAATCATGCGGGAAATCGGCCCGGAGATAGAAGACGATCTCGTCAATGCTGACCGGCCGGCCGAATTCCAGCTTCAGCGCCGCCTGCGGATCGCGATTGATGCCCCAGCTCGTATAGGGCCAGAAGCCGTGATCGTCGTTGGCCTTTTCGCCGTCGATCGCGTTGCGCGCGGCAAAGGCCGCTTCGCCCCGGGTCTCCACATTGGCGCGCGCATGCGGAAACAGCGCCCGGTTGGCATGATCGTCCCAGGGGTTCAGAGCGAGATTACGGCGTTGCACGATCTCGTCGGGGCGCGCGCTTCGCGCCGAAAGCCGGTGGAGATCACCCCGGAAGGCATTCGGCGAATAGGGCTTGCGCTTGTCGCCGAAGGGCACGGCGAGGGCATAGGCGCATTCCTTCATATAGACCAGGCCGGGTTGGATCGCGCCATCGAGGGCGAGGAAGACATGTCCAGGCTCGGAGACCTCCAAGACCACGCGATCGCCTT
Source organism: Rhizobium sp. BK008 (assembly GCF_014197345.1). Taxonomy (NCBI): domain Bacteria; kingdom Pseudomonadati; phylum Pseudomonadota; class Alphaproteobacteria; order Hyphomicrobiales; family Rhizobiaceae; genus Rhizobium; species Rhizobium sp. BK008. Next base: position 342,914 of record NZ_JACIFK010000006.1, read on the forward strand.
CGCGATAGCTCTGTCGATAGACCAGGAAGGTCTCCTCCCGCCCTGTGGAGCTTGCCAGCACCAGCCCATCGGCATCCACGATCTTCAACGTCAATTCCATGCTCGCCTTCCTCATACGATCCGCAATCTCAGAACCCTGCCGGCGAACGGCACGCGCAGCCGGTAGATTTTCCCGGGCCAGGCCGATCTCAGCCGGGCGTCCTCCACGTCGATTTCGTCGATTTCGATCTCGCCACCGCCATCGACGAAAATGCTGCCGAGATCGGCGAGATCGATCCTGTCCGGGACGACGGTCGGCGCCAGGCACGTCATCAGCGACAGCACCGCCGGCTTGCCGCCGTCATAGCTGTCGACGATCTCGACATGGCGGCCGCGCAGCAGGGAAACGATGCGCCGGTAGCTGTGCAGCTCTGCTTCGGCGGGATAGGCGCCTGCTATATCGAGCGATATGCGCGCGCGCTCCTCGTCAAACCCGACCTCGACGTCTCGCGCGCCGAATGTGTCGCCGGCCGACTGCATGACGCCTGCGAATGTCGGCAGGTTGTGGAACGCCGATTGCATCGTCCAGATCTCGTAGCGCCGCGCCGAAAAGGTCTTTGCGGTATAGGTCTCGACACCGACATCGATCAGGAACGGGCGCCCATTCTTGTAGAGCGTCACGCTTCCGACATCGTTGTGATTGTGGCCCTCGCCATTGTTGCCGCCCTTGACGGCGAGCGAAAACTGCTCGTCGCGGGCGATGAACAGGCCAATGCCGGGATAAAACATATCGCGTCGGGACGCAGGATGCGGCGGGGCGGCATCGGGAAGCGTCGGGCCGATCAGCACTTCCTGCACGCGATACCAGAGGTTCCATTCTCCGGGCAGGTGCGAGCTTCCGGAGGCCGCCCTATCGGCCGCGGCGAACTCAGCCAGCACCTGCGAACCGACCGCCTGTCCGAACAGATATTCCCGCACACTGCAGGGTTCGACCACCGCGGAGGAATCGGCGAAGTTGAAATAATAGCGGCCGGCCACATGCATATGGGCGATATATTCAGCCATGCTGCGGATTTTCGGCTGTTGCCAGAGCTTGCCGAACAGGCCCGGCGCCACGCCATCCAGAATGGTCAGCGCGCCATGCAGGCAGAGTGCTGCGTGGCGATAGTAGAGCACGCCTTCCTCGCAGGCCCCGTCCTCGGCATAGTCCTTCAGGAAAGCATCGAGGCTGCCGAGCGCCTTTTCGACAACAGCACGGCGCGCCGGCTGGTCGGTTTTCAGCGAGAAGACCGTCAACAGGACATTCTGGCTTATCCAGGCCGTCCAGTTGTTCATTCGCTCCTCGCTGCGGCCCATCCACCAGAAATGCCGGCCGAGATAGGGCGAGAGGATGCGGATCTGGATCTCGCGTTCCACCCGGGCGGTAATTTCAGGGCTGATGCCGTCGAGCGCGTCGCCCAGCAAGGCGACGACGGTGGCAAGCAGCGCCGCCGTTTCGGCGGCGAAGAGATCGACGACAGGCTGTGAATTGTCGGGAAGCGGCAGCCGCGCGCCGCTTCGTTCATAGGCGTTGTGCGCCGGGAGCTGCCAGCCGCTCTCCTCGGCAATCAGGAAGATGCCGTCGACAATCCCAGGCAGGAACCGCGCCCCGCCTTCGACGAGTTCGCCGAGCACCAGATTGTTGAGCATCCGGCGCCGCGTGAAATAAAGCTCCTCGAAGCGCGAGCGGTTGCCCGTTGCGGTGAACTCCCGGTAATCCGAGGCGGTGATGAGCGGAAAGGCGCGCGCAAGCGTCTCTTCGGCGTCGCGAATGATCCGTTCCCGGACCGTCTGCGGCACGGAGTTCCATATGGCGCGATCTGAGCAAATCGACCCAGGCGTGAAATCGCCCAGCACATCCGGCAGCTCCCCTGAAATCTCGCTGAACATGTCCCTCCCCGCACCGGAAAGCATTGATGAGCGTTTGGCCTGCATGCTCACCTATCATATGTATTTTGCGCTTTCTATTAAATTCGTATGACCTATTCAGAACTTGTTTGACCAGTATCGGAACTGTGCTATGTGGTTGCGAGAGGAAGAGGAGGCATCGGTGTCCATATCGAATTCGGCCATCGCTGGAGATGGCGCTCTGGCAACTTCCGGCAGGAAAGCCACCGTCTTGTCCAAGCGCCAGCGCAGGATACGCAGCGCGCTCGTCGCCTATTCCTTCATCGCGCCGAACTTCCTCGGCTTTGCCGTCTTCACGCTCGGCCCGATCCTGTTTGCCTTCGTGCTCGCCTTCATGCATTGGGACGGCTCGAATGCGATTACCTTCGCCGGCCTCGACAATTTCTGGCGACTTTTCGAGGACAAGGCCTTCATCGCGGCCTTCTGGAACACAGTCATCTATACGGTCGCCTCCGTGCCGGCGACGCTGCTCTGCGCGCTCGGCCTCGCCGTCCTCCTCAACCAGAAGATTGTCGGACGCGATTTCTTCCGCACGGCGATGTTCTTTCCCTATGTCGCCTCGCTGGTGGCCGTCGCGGTCGTCTGGAACATGATCTTCAATCCCGAAATGGGACCGGTGAACATGATCCTCTACACGCTGGGCCTCGATCCCAAGAACATGCCGGGATGGGCTGCCGATCGCCACTGGGCAATGGTGACGGTGATCCTCTTCGGCATCTGGAAGAACATGGGCTATTACATGGTCATCTATCTGGCCGGTCTGCAGGGCATCAATTCGGAGCTCTATGAGGCCGCCGATCTCGATGGCGCCAATTCCTGGCAGAAGTTCATCCATGTCACCGTGCCGCAGCTCGGACCGACGACCTTCTTCGTCACCGTCATGCTGACGATCCAGTCGTTCAAGGTCTTCGACCAGATCTACATGATCACCCAGGGCGGTCCCGGCACCTCGACCCTCGTCCTCGTCTACCACATCTACAACGAAGCCTTCATTTCCTGGGATCTCGGCTATTCCAGCATGGTTGCGCTCGTTCTGTTCTTCCTCGTGCTCGCCGTCACCGTCTTCCAGTTCCGGCGCCAGAGGGAGGACGAGGCATGAGGATCGCAGGACGCAGAGTCACCGCCAAAACGGTCCTCCTCTATGCCATCGTGATCACGGTCACGGTGGTCATGCTGATGCCCTTCGCCTGGATGCTCTCGGCATCCTTGAAGCTCAGCCGCGACGTCTTCGCCTTCCCCATCGAGTGGATACCGGCGGAGCCGCAATGGCAGAATTACGTGGATATCTGGACGAAGATCCCGCTCGCCCTCTTCATCTACAACACCTCGAAACTGACGATCATCGTCACGCTGCTGCAGCTGTTGACCTCCAGCTTTGCCGCCTACGCCTTCGCCAAGCTGAATTTCCCCTACAAGAACACGCTGTTCCTCGGCTATATCGCCACCATCGCCATGCCCTGGCAGGTCTATATGGTGCCGCAATTCCTGCTGATGCGCGAATTCGGCCTCAACAACACTCATCTGGCGCTGATCTGCCTGCAGGCCTTTACCGCCTTCGGCGTCTTCCTGATGCGGCAGTTCTACATGTCGATCCCGACCGAGCTTTGCGAAGCGGCCCGCATCGATGGCATGAACGAGTACCAGATCTGGGCGCGCATCATGCTGCCGCTCTCCAAGCCGGCGCTCTCGACGCTGACGATCTTCACCTTCGTCACCACCTGGAACGATTTTCTCGGGCCGATGATCTATCTGACCAAGACCGAGCTGAAGACCGTTCAGATCGGCCTGCGCATGTTCATCTCGCAATATTCGGCCGAATACGGGCTGATCATGGCGGCCTCCGTCGTCGCCCTCATTCCGGTCCTCATCGTCTTCCTCTCTCTCCAGCGTTTCTTCGTCGAGGGCATCGCCTCGACCGGACTGAAGGGTTAAATCCATGAACGCCGTTCCGTCCGTCGCCCCGCAACCGATCACCGACGAGGAAGTGAAAGCCGCGCTCGATCTTGCCGTCGCGCAGATCCGCCGCAACCTTCCTACTTTCACCTATGCTTCGCAGAACCATTCGAGTGTCGGGAATTTCTATCCGGCTGTAGCGAACACTCAATGGACCGCGGGCTTCTGGCCCGGCGAACTCTGGCTCGCCTTCGAGCATAGTGGCGATCCGGTCTTCCGACATGCGGCGCAGATCCAGGTCCAATCGTTCCTGCATCGGATCGTGAACCGCATCGAGACCGATCATCACGATATGGGCTTCCTCTATTCGCCGTCCTGCATCGCCGCCTGGAAGCTCGTCGGAGACGAGGATGGCCGCAGGGCCGCCTTGCTCGCCGCCGACCAGCTGATCGAGCGTTTCCAGCCCGTCGGCCAGTTCATCCAGGCATGGGGCCGCAAGGGGGTGGCGGAAGAATACCGCTATATCATCGACTGCCTGCTGAACCTGCCGCTTCTCTATTGGGCAAGCCGCGAGACCGGCGATCCGAAATACCGCGAGATCGCTCTCACCCACGCCCGCACCACGCTCGCCAATTCGGTTCGGCCGGATGATTCCACCTACCACACCTTCTACATGGACCCGGTCACCGGAGCGCCGGTGCGCGGCGCGACCAAGCAGGGCTACCGGGACGACAGCGCCTGGGCGCGCGGACAGGCCTGGGCAATCTCGGGGATGGCGCTCTCCTATCGCTATGAGCGGATCGAGGAATATCGCCAAACCTTCGACCGGCTGCTTGCCTTCTATCTCAACCGGCTGCCGGCCGACATGGTGCCCTATTGGGATCTCGTCTTTTCCGACGGCGACGGCGAGCCGCGCGACAGCTCGTCGGCCTCGATCGCCGCCTGCGGTCTTCTGGAGATGGCCGATCTCGTCGAACCGGAGCCGGCCGAGCGTTATCACATACTGGCGCGGCGCATGATGAAGAGCCTTGCCGATCACTATGCGGTCAAGGATCCCACCGTCTCGAACGGCCTGGTGCTGCACGCCACCTATTCGAAGAAATCGCCCTTCAACACCTGCCGCGGCGAGGGCGTCGATGAATGCGTCTCCTGGGGAGACTATTATTACATGGAAGCTTTGACGCGCCTTTCGCGCAGCTGGTCTTCCTATTGGTGAATTCAGGAGAACCCGATGGCCAGCATTTCGCTTAAAGAGCTGAACAAGAGCTACGGTGCGCTTACCGTCGTCCACGACATCGACCTCGAGATCGCAGACAAGGAATTCATCATCCTGGTCGGCCCCTCCGGCTGCGGCAAATCGACGACGCTGCGGATGATCGCCGGCCTCGAAGAAATATCGGGAGGAGAGCTCAAGATCGGCGGCGACGTCATGAACGACGTTCCTTCCAAGGATCGGGATATCGCCATGGTCTTCCAGAATTATGCGCTCTACCCGCATATGACCGTCTACAAGAACATGGCATTCGGCCTCCAGCTCAGGAAGGTGTCGCGCGATTACATCGATGCCCAGGTGCAGGATGCCGCCAGGATCCTCGACATCAGTCATCTCCTGAACCGCAAGCCGAAGGCGCTTTCGGGCGGCCAGCGCCAGCGCGTCGCCCTCGGCCGCGCCATGGTGCGCAATCCCGCCGTCTTCCTTCTTGACGAGCCGCTTTCCAATCTCGATGCCAAGCTGCGCGGCACGATGCGCTCCGAAATCACCAAGCTGCACAAGCGCCTCAATGCCACCTTCATCTATGTCACCCACGATCAGGTGGAGGCCATGACCATGGCGGACCGGATCGTCGTCATGAAGGACGGGCATATCCAGCAGGTCGACACACCGCAGAACCTCTATGACCGCCCCGTCAACATGTTCGTCGCCGGCTTCATCGGCGCGCCGCAGATGAACATGCTGCCCTCGACCATCCTGCGCCGTGGCGAAGGCTACGTTGCCGTCTTCGACGGCCGGGAACTGCCGCTGCCTGCCCATTTCGACCAGAACAGGATCGCTCCTTACGAAGGCCGCGAACTGGTGCTCGGCATCCGCCCCGAGAATTTCCACGAACTGCCGCCGGCCGACATCGCACCGGAGAACCTGGCGCCCCTCAAGGCGGTCGTCGAGCTTGCCGAACCCATGGGCTCTGAAGTGCACCTGAACATGGTGGCGGGCGGACGCAATCTCATCGCCCGCGTCTCGCCGCGCTACCGGCCTGATATCGGCGAGGAGGCGACGCTGGTCGCCGATATGACCAACGCGCAGCTGTTCGACAAGGAAACGGAACGTTCGATTCTATACTGAGGCGCCTGCGGGAGACGGCTATGCAGTGGTTGCGGGAGATGTGGACGAGGGAGGGACCGGGCATTCCGAAGGATGCTCCGAAGAAGACCGGCCTTGCGCTGTTCGCCGAGATCCTCGTCCGCGAATGGTGGGAGATGGTCAAGCTCAACATCCTGTTCATCCTGGCCTCGCTCCTCGTGGTGACGCTACCGGCAGCCCTGGTCGCCATGGCCCGGGTCTCGGTGACCTTTGTGGAAGATCGCAACACCTACCTGCTGCGGGACTTCACCGAAGCTTTTCTGCGCTATTTCTGGCGCGCCACCGCTTGGGGGCTGGTGCTCGCGGGCGGGCTTGCAATCGGCATCCATGCGATCGTTGCCTATACCGCCGGCGCGCGCGACAACCTGCTGCTGAGCGTGCCGCTGGCGATTGCCCTCGTCGCCACCGCCTTCGTCACCGTTCTCGCCTGCCATCTCATCATTCTGATGGTGATGCGCGATCTGCCGGCTTCCAGGCTGCTGCGCCTCGCCGCGCTCGCCTCCATCATCCGTCCGCTCCCGGCGCTTGCAGCGCTCGCCTTCGTTGCAAGCCTCTGGCTGGCGCATATCCTCTTCTATCCGGTTTCCGTGTTCATGCCGGCAACCTTCAATTTTTCACTCGGAATGTTCGCCGTCGTATTCGGCGCCCATCGGGCGGCGGTGATGGTTCTCGAGCTGCCGCCGTACCGCAAACCGCATGCACGAAACGCTTCATAAATAACTGATCCAGAGATGATCCAGGGAAGGAGAACGGGAATGTATTTGGATAAATTTGGGAGGACGATGAAACTTGCCTTGGCGGGTTTCAGCTTGGCTGCAACGACGGCCGGGGCAGCATTTGCCCAGGACGCCGTGACGCTCAAATGGGCTTTGTGGGACTGGGACAAGACTGCCTATTACAAGCCGCTGATCGAAGCCTATCAGGCCAAACACCCCAACGTGAAATTCGAGCAGATGGACCTCGGCTCGCAGGACTATCAGCAGATGATCTCGACGCAGCTGACCGGCGGCTCCAAGGACATCGACATCGTCACCATCAAGGACGTGCCGGGCTACACCAATCTGGTGCGCGCCGGCAACATCGCCGATCTCAGCAGCTTCGTGAAGGATCAGAAGATCGACCCGGCTCCCTATGGCGGCCTGATCGAGGAACTGACCATAGACGGCAAGATCTATTCGCTGCCGTTCCGCTCCGACTTCTGGATCGTCTATTACAACAAGGACATATTCGACAAAGCCGGCGTGCCCTACCCCACGAATGACATGACCTGGGCGCAATTCGACGCGACCGCCGAGAAGCTTACGGGTGGCATGGGTACCAACAAGACCTATGGCGCGCTCCTGCATACCTGGCGGTCGACCGTCCAGCTGCCCGGCGTCCTCGACGGAAAACACACGCTGGTCGACGGTGAGTATGACTTCCTGAAGCCCTGGTACGAGAGGGCGCTCACCCTACAGAAGGATGGCGCGATTCCCTCCTACGCCTTCCTGAAGACGTCGAACACGCATTATTCGGCGCTCTTCTTCAACGGTACGATCGGCATGCTGCCGATGGGAACCTGGTTCGTCGGCACCCAGATCACCAAGGTGAAATCAGGTGAATCGAAGAGCAAGAACTGGGGCATCGTGAAATTCCCGCATCCCGACGGCGTCGCGGCCGGCACGACGGCCGCCCAGATTTCCGGCCTGGCGGTCAACGCCAATTCCGACCACAAGGATGCCGCACTCGACTTCATCAAGTTCGTCACCGGTCCCGAGGGTGCGGCCGTTATCGCGTCGACGGGCACGTTCCCCGCGCTCAAGACGGATGACGTCAGCGCCACGATCGCGGCAACGCCCGGCTTCCCGCAGGACGAGGCCAGCAAGGCGGCGCTGAAGCCGACGAAAACCTACCTGGAGATGGCGGTCAACCCGAACGCCGCCAAGATCGAGGTCGTGCTCAACCGTGCGCATGACGCAATCATGACCGACAACACGTCCGTCGACGACGGGTTGAAGGAAATGACCGACGGCGTGAAGGCCATCAAGTAGACGTCAAGAAATGTCGACGGCCGCGGGCAATATCTGCCCGCGGCCGATCCAGTTTTTCATGAATTTCGAGCCTGACAATGATATATGATCCCGCCCGGGCCAATCCGCTCTTCGGCAATCCGCTGAAGACCCGCGACGACCTCGCCAAGGCCGTCACCGATCTCTTCGAGCCGCTCCTGCCGTATTTTTCTGAAAGCGGCGCCCGTGTGCGCCTCGGTGCGGCCGGCGCGATCTTCGACCGGGCGGCGGCGGATCTGGAAGGATTTGCACGGCCGCTCTGGGGCATTGTTCCGTTCGCTGCAGGCGGCGGCGCGTTCCCGCATTGGGACCTCTATCGGCGCGGGCTGGCGAACGGCACGAACCCCGCTCATCCCGAATATTGGGGCGATCTTGCCGACCGCAATCAGCGACTGGTCGAGCTCGCCGCCGTCGGTTTCGCGCTGGCACTTGTCCCCGAACACATCTGGAAACCGCTCAGCGATAGCGAAAAGAAGACCGTCGCCGCCTATCTTCTCAGCGCGCGCGAACTGGAATTCATCGACAACAACTGGAAATTCTTCCGCGTCCTCATCGATCTCGGGCTGGAGCGCGTTGGTGTCGCCTTCGACCACGGGAAAACCCTTGCCTATCTCGACGAGTTGGAAGCCTTCGACCTCGGGGAAGGCTGGTATCGCGACGGGCCGGTGCGTCGGGTCGATCATTACATCCCCTTCGCCATGCATTTCTACGGCTTGATCTATACCGTGTTGGCGCGCGGCGACGAAGCGCGCAAGGACCGCTTCCGGGATCGCGCCCAGACCTTTGCCGGGGATATCCGCCACTGGTTCGGCCCCGATGGCGCAGCCCTTGCCTTCGGCCGCAGCCAGACCTACCGCTTCGCGGCCGGTGGTTTCTGGGGCGCGCTTGCCTTTGCCGGCGTCGAAGCGCTGCCCTGGGCCGAGATCAAGGGCTATTACATGCGCCATATCCGCTGGTGGTCGGCGATGCCGATTGCCGAGCGCGACGGCGTTCTCTCCGTCGGCTACGGTTATCCCAATCTCTTCATGAGCGAGAGCTACAATTCGCCCGGTTCGCCCTATTGGGCGCTGAAATTCTTCCTACCGCTGGCTCTTCCCGGGGATCACCCCTTCTGGACCGCCGACGAGGCGCCGCAGCCGGAATTTCCGGAGCCGGTTGCGTTGAAACCGGCGGGCATGGTCGCCATGCACACGCCAGGAAATGTGGTCGTGCTCTCCTCCGGACAGCAGCATGACAAGATGCTCGGCGCAAACGAGAAATATTCGAAATTCGTCTATTCCACGCGCTACGCCTTCAACATCGAAGCCGACGACCGGAATTTTGCCGCCGCAAGCTTCGACGGCATGCTCGGCCTCTCCGACGACGGCGTCCATTTTCGCATGCGCGAAACTATGGAAGAGGCGCTCATCGCCGACAATCGCCTCTATTCGCGCTGGCGCCCCTGGAACGATGTCACCATCGAAACCTGGCTGCTTCCCGAAAACCCCTGGCATATCCGCATCCACCGCATCGCCACGCCGCGCGCCCTCAGCACAATCGAGGGCGGCTTTGCGATCGAACGCGCGGACTTCAATGCCGACCGTTCCGATGCAGGGGAAGGCCGAGCCGTCTGGTACGGACAGACCGATGTCAGCGCGATCGTGGATCTATCGCCCGATCCGAGGGCCGGCCATGCGATGAGCCCGATCCCGAATACCAATCTCATCCACGCCAAGACCCTGCTGCCGCAGTTGCGCGGCCAAATCGGCCCCGGAACCACCGTGCTCGTGACCGCGGCAATGGCATTGCCCAGCCGCGAGAACTGGGCACAAGCGCTCGATAATCCGCCTGCCTGCCCTCGCCTCGAAGACTTGGAGCGGCTCTTTCGCGAGAACGGCGAGCGGGTGCCGGCATTCGCCCTCCAGTCATAGCCTGGGATTGGGGGAACAGGAGTGACTATCGTGCGGTCAACTCGGCACGGTATGCTTCTGCGATGCGCTGTGCCAACTCTGCCATTTGATCGTCAGGTATGTGCAGGACCCCATTCTCCGCCATCAGCGCATGGTATTGCTGCTCTTCGAGAGGCACGCCTGAAGGCAAGGGAACGACATGAAAATGCAGGTGACTATTGGCTTGCTGGCTGCCGAGCGAAAGCACATAAATTCGCTCGGCGTCGAACACGCTTTTGAGGGCGCGCGACAAGACATGCACCTTGCCCTGTAGTCGAAGATATTCATCCTTCGACATGTCTCGCGCCAGATCCTCACGGTGCTCCTTCGGACAGACAAGGCAATAGCCGGGTAACGTGGGATATTTGCTCAGGAAAATGATCGTCTCATCGTCTTCAAAAACGCGATGATGAAAGAAAGCGGGGTCGTTCTTGAGCAAGCCGCAGATAAAGCACGGCCTTGTTCCGATGTCGTGGACATAGGCTTTGAGATCAAATGGCTGGCGTTCGATCATTCCAAACCTCTGCCATCTCGCACGCGGCGTATCCTATTGTCAGATTGATGCGACAATCGGAGGGAAGTCAAATTGACCAAGTCATTAGCGCCAATGACACTCACTGACTCCGGAACCGTCACCAAAGCTATTGCAAAAACCCAATGCGCGCCCGACGCCGCCGTCGCATAACATTTTCGAATTACTCAATAGTTATATTTACATCTCCAACTAATGAATAAGAAAAACCCACTCTTCGCAACATTGCTGTAATGAAATCCGGCAAAGCGCAACAGCATACTTAGCTTTCAGTTTTCCGAGATCTTGAGAGGAGGACACAATGCCTACCATAATGATCTGTCACGACGTCAAGGACACGAAACACTGGCTCGCTTCACCCATCCGCAAACAGGTATTGGAACCCATCGGCGTCACGAACATTCGTACGTTTACAGACCCGCAAAACTCCAACCGCGTTGGTTTGGTCATGGACGTCGCAGACATGGAAAAGTTGATGGCCTTCATGCAGACCAAGGCAGCCGCCGATGCGATGGCGAGTGACGGCGTCTTGCCCGAGACCATGATGTTCCTGGTTCAATCGTAATAGCCATCCACGAGACTTGGAAATGCAATCGGGGAGGATGATATGACGACATTATTCGTGAGGCACGAGGTCTCCGACTACGCCGCCTGGCGCAAGGTATATGATGCGTTTCATCAGGTTCAGAAGGCCAATGGGGTGACAGCGCAAGCCGTCTATCGCGCCATCGACAACCCGAACGATATTACCGTCACCCATGAGTTTGCGACGTTTGAAGCGGCTCAGGCGTTCAGCAAACTGGACGAACTGAAGACGGCGATGCGCACGGGAGGCGTGCTCGGCGTCCCGACAGTGTGGTTTACCAACAAAACATGAAATGAGGCACAAAACCTTCGCTGCACCAGCGGAAGTCAGGTTACGGTCGCCATCGGCCCATTATCGATCTTGGCGGCCAGGCGAACTGCGCAAATTTGTCCGAGCTCCTATTGTCGGCTCTTGATGTCGCGCAGGAGATCCAGGCCGCGCTGGTACTTTTCGGTGTTCTTGCCGGTCTGTTCGGCCTGCCGGAGATTGTCTTCGAGATCGGCCTGCTTGACCGGCAAGGCCAGCGGGTTGGATGCCGCGCGTCTGACGAAGTCGTCGTCCGGCCGCCGTGTCAGAGCGTCCACGGCGGAGATGATCGCTGGCGCAAAGCCATCTTCCCTCAGCCTGTCGAGCGTCCAGCCGCTTCCTTTCTCGACCACGTCATGAAGGTAGGCGATCGTCCGCCGCTCATCGCCGGAAACGAGAAGTGCGACCCGCTGGCAATGTTCGAAGAACGGCCGGCCGGTCTTGTCTGCCTGACCTTCATGGGCTGTAAGAGCCACTTGGATGGCATGGTCGAGATGCTGCATGGCGATCACGGGCCCTCGGTCTTCCCGATCTTCTGTCGGGAAGGCTTCTCGCCCGTCGTCATCTCGATGTCAGGGACGGGAACCGCCGCGGCCTGGACAGGCGTTTGTCGCCGATCGAAATCGCCGCTCTCGCCGGCGCCTTGGAGCAGTGCTGCATCATCCCTGTCGTCTTCATCGAGCAGGTTCTGCAGTGTTTCATGCTCATCCTCGCCCGCAAGTTCATCACAGGCTTGCAGCCAGTGACGCTGGTCGGCGCCGTCCGGGCGGCCTTCGGCCTCCCAGATTTCGTAGGCACGGTGACGTATCTGCTCGTGCTTGTCTATCGCCATGATCTCCTCCAAGCGCATTTAAATAAGCCGTCCGAAGAACAGGCCCAGCCACTTTCACGGCGTGTTGATGGTTAGAAGAAAATCCTCCACCCGTTTGTGCTCGTCCTTTGAAAGCGTCTCCACCCGTTCCTTCCAGAAGCGTTCGGCCTCCCGCGGATCTTCATCCCATTGACGAACGTCGGTGATATTGTCGTCGATCATCGACCGGCGGTGGCCGCCGAGGCTGAGATATTCTTTGGCAAGCTTGAGGCTTAGGGTTTCGGTGCCGCTGTGGCGATCCAATGTCGAACTGACGTTGCGCCGGGCAGTTTCCAATGCCCTTTTGCGATCGGCTTCGGTCCGTTCGGTGTCGGCGGAACGCGCGTCGTCGGTCCCGCTCTCGGGCGGCACGGTGGATTTGACGGTCATCATGGATCACCCTTCGATGTTGTGATCCAATAACCTTCGCAAGCAGTGAGAGTTCCGCGTGGGTGGCGATTGATTTGAGCGCGCGATCGAGCCGCACGCGCCGGCGGCAATCAATGAACGGCCATACTCACCATTCGATAGGGGTGCACGGCCTCGAACTGCGAAATCATCGCCGTCGCCTGCAGCAACACGAACTCGGCATTGTCGGGATCGTCACGGGCCAGTTCGTCGGCGTTGACGCGGATCGCTTCAGCCATGTTGTTGGACAGTGCCGCAAACTGCATGTTGCCTTCGACAAGAGCCTCACGCGCCGTATCCTCCAGCGTGCGAGCGATATCGACGAAGATTTCCTCACGTTCCTCAATGCTGAGGTCTCTGATTATATTGGTCTTTTCTTCCATGTCACTCACTCCAAAAGACGTGGGACGGTGATCGAGCTCGTCAAGCCTCGATCATGAGACAGTTGGGAATGTCAAATTCCGGATTCAAGCCTCGATGCGGCTTGAACGCGCCTTCGACGCAGTGTCATCCACCTCGTAGTCCGAACGCGGGAGCCGATTTTCTGTTCCCTGCAATACGTTAGCACTCGTCGGTGGAGAGTGCTAATTTTTCTCTCATTCCCTCTTGAAATTGCAGTGCCGTCGAACCAGATCAGTCGCGCAAGGCGCGCTCGCGCGGAACCTTGCACCCGCCCCGGATTGGTCATCCGGTCCGGCCCGGGGGAGCAACATCATCACTGTTTGTCGATGGAGGAAGACATGTCGTTCCGACCGCTTCATGATCGCATTCTCGTCCGCCGGGTCACGTCAGAGGAAAAGACCAAGGGCGGCATCATCATTCCCGACACTGCCAAGGAAAAGCCGCAGGAAGGTGAGGTCATCGCCGTCGGCCCTGGTGCACGCAACGATGCCGGCCAGATCCAGGCGCTCGACGTCAAGCCCGGCGATCGCATCCTGTTCGGCAAATGGTCCGGCACCGAGATCAAGATCGATGGCGAAGACCTGCTGATCATGAAGGAAAGCGACGTGATGGGCGTCATCGAAACCCAGGACGAACAGCAGCAGGCCGCCTGAGGTCCCTGCGAACATTCGTCAACGCTGGAGCGCTTCAGCTTGTCGTAGAAAAGCAGAACAGCTCCAACATTTTATTTCTGACGCAATTCCGAACGGAAAACCGCTTCGCACCTTTCCCGGAATTGCTCTGGCTGCCTATGAAGGAGTGAGGACATGGCTGCTAAAGAAGTCAAATTCAGCACCGAAGCCCGGGAGAAGATGCTGCGCGGCGTCGACATCCTGGCCAACGCCGTGAAGGTGACGCTCGGCCCGAAAGGCCGCAACGTCGTGATCGACAAGTCCTTCGGCGCGCCGCGCATCACCAAGGACGGCGTCTCCGTCGCCAAGGAAGTCGAACTCGAAGACAAGTTCGAGAATATGGGCGCCCAGATGGTCCGTGAAGTCGCCTCGAAGACCAGCGACATCGCCGGCGACGGCACCACGACCGCAACGGTGCTTGCCCAGGCGATCGTCAAAGAGGGCGCCAAGGCCGTCACGTCAGGCATGAACCCGATGGACCTGAAACGCGGCATCGATCTCGCCGTCGGCGCCATCGTTGCGGAACTGAAGGCCAACGCCCGCAAGATCTCCAACAATGCCGAAATCGCCCAGGTCGGCACGATCTCCGCCAATGGCGATGCCGAAATCGGCCGTTTTTTGGCGGAAGCCATGGAAAAGGTCGGCAATGATGGCGTCATCACCGTCGAAGAAGCCAAGACCGCCGAAACCGAACTCGAAGTCGTCGAAGGCATGCAGTTCGACCGCGGCTACCTCAGCCCCTACTTCGTGACCAATGCCGACAAGATGCGGGCCGAGTTCGAAGACCCATATATCCTCATCCACGAGAAGAAGCTGTCGAACCTGCAGTCGATGCTGCCGGTTCTCGAAGCCGTCGTCCAGTCCGGCAAGCCGCTCCTCATCATCGCTGAAGACGTCGAAGGCGAAGCTCTTGCAACCCTCGTCGTCAACAAGCTGCGTGGCGGCCTGAAGATCGCTGCCGTCAAGGCGCCTGGCTTCGGCGATCGCCGCAAGGCCATGCTCGAAGACATCGCCATCCTCACCGCCGGCACCGTCATCTCCGAAGACCTCGGCATCAAGCTCGAATCCGTCACGCTCGACATGCTCGGCCGTGCCAAGAAGGTGTCGATCGAAAAGGAGAACACCACGATCGTCGACGGCGCGGGCGCCAAGTCCGACATCGAAGGCCGTGTTGCCCAGATCAAGGCCCAGATCGAAGAAACCACCTCCGATTACGACCGCGAGAAGCTGCAGGAGCGTCTTGCCAAGCTCGCCGGCGGCGTTGCCGTCATCCGCGTCGGCGGCTCGACGGAAGTCGAAGTGAAGGAAAAGAAGGACCGCGTCGACGACGCGCTTCATGCAACCCGGGCGGCGGTCGAGGAAGGCATTCTGCCGGGCGGCGGTGTGGCGCTGCTGCGCTCCGTCAAGGCGCTCGACAACCTCAAGACCGCCAATAGCGACCAGCGTGTCGGTGTCGACATCGTTCGCCGCGCGCTCGAGACGCCGGCGCGGCAGATCGCCGAAAATGCCGGAGCGGAAGGCTCGGTCATCGTCGGCAAGCTGCGCGAGAAAAGTGACTTCGCCTACGGCTGGAACGCTCAGACCGGCGAATATGGCGACCTTTATGCGCAGGGCGTCATCGATCCGGCAAAGGTTGTTCGCACCGCGCTGCAGGACGCGTCCTCCATCGCCGGCCTTCTCGTCACGACCGAAGCCATGATCGCCGAGAAACCCAAGAAGGACGCGCCGCCGCCATTGCCCGCCGGCCCCGGCATGGATTTCTAACACATCTGCCGGCCCGCCGGCCTCGCTGGCGGGCCTTTCGAAGGGAATAGAGATGGTTCAAACGATCAAAAACCGATCGCAGGTACCGCTGGACTCCCGCGATCTTGAAACCTGCCAGCACGTCTTCGACAAGCTCCGCGCCGATTACGCGATAGCAAGAGACAGCGATGAAGCAGAACGAATGGCGAGCATCATCATCGAGATCTACCGACAGGGCGTACGCGACCCCAATCAGCTGCAATCGATGGTCGAGGCGGCCCGCGGTCTCTTCGAAACAAGCGAGCGCCCGCCTACGGCTCGGGAAATTTGACCATGGTGCCGCCGCCGGTCGCCTGGTCCGTCGGGAAGACTTCGATCCGCGACACGTCGACGAAGACGGGAAGCTCGATGGCGTTCGAGATGATCGAGGCGATGTGTGAAGGCTGTATCGGACGGTAGCCGTCATAGAGCAGCGTCCGCGCCTGATTGCCCGCCATTGCGGTTCGATAAAGTTCCGTCTGGACGCGGCCCGGCACCACCTCGGTCACCCGAACGGAGGTCCCGAGCAGGTCGCAGCGCAAATTGTCGCAAAACAGGCTGAGCCCGGCCTTCGACGGGCCGTAGGCCGCCATATTCGGATACGGCGCCTGGCCGCCGCTCGAGCCGATATAGATCAGGTGGCCGCGCTTTCGCTCAACCATGGCAGGCAGGAATGCACGGGTCAGCTGCATCGGCGCCTTGAGATTGATGTCGATCATGGCATCGATTTCGGACGGTTCGATCTCGCTGAATGTCGCCCGCGTCGAGAGAATGCCGGCATTGTTGATCAGGATATCGACCTCAGTTCCGTGAAGCTGCTTGACGATTTCGGCGGTATCGCGCACATCGGCCCGGATCGGCTTCGCCCCGCTTTCCCCAGCGAGTTCTTCAAGAGCCTCGGCGCTTCGGCCAACGGCATAGACCGTCAGCCCCATCTTACACAGCTTGTCGACGGTGGCGCGACCGATGCCGCTCGTCGCACCGGTGACCACGGCGACCCGATAGGGCAGCGGCTCAGACATAGATGTAGCCTCCGCTGACGACGACGTTTTCGCCTGTTGCATAGGTGTTGCGGCTCGATGCCATCATGACGATCCATTCCGCCATTTCGACCGGCTCGGCCGCGCGGCCAAGGGCGCTGGCTTTGGCCAGCTCCGGCAGGAATCCGAGCTCCTTGGCGCGATCCGTCGCGAAACCGGCGGGCGCTACGGAATTGACAAGGATCTGGTCCTTGGCGCATTCCTGGGCAAAGGATTTCGTCAGACTGACGACAGCCGCCTTGGTTGCGGCATAATGCGCATTCTGGGGATGAGCCTTGAAAGCATCGACCGAGGTCACATTGACGATCCGCCCCGTAACCTCGGGCGCGTTCACGTGCTGGCGCATATGAAGAACGGCAGCCACCATCATATGATAGGTACCCTTCACGTTGATCGCATTTTCGAGGTCCCATTCCTCGTCGGTGATCTCGAGGATAGGACGTCTCGGATAGATGGCGGCGCTGTTGACGAGCACATGGATCCGGCCGAGCTTGCCGGCGATCTCGTTGAACCCACGATGAGCCGTTTCCGCCCGGGAAATGTCGGCAGCGGCCGTCGCAACCTCGGCGCCGAGAGCACGAAGCGCCTCGGCCGAAGAGGCAAGCAGCTGCTCATTGCGATCGATGAGCCCGATCCTGGTCGCCCCATGCGAGATCATCAGCTTGGCCGTCGTCAAGCCGAGTCCGGAAGCGCCGCCGACGATGATTGCGGTCTGGTTCTTCAAAGTTCCACCTCAGTGTTTTGCGTTGCGCAGCTGCCATTGTATGTTATCACTTATATGCCAAGCTTGACAAAGCTCAAGTGCATTCTGAAGGTTTCGCAATGATTCCACGCCTCCGTCCGCATGGTTCAATCCCCCTTCCTCCTGCAGGATTCTTCCAGCGACTCATCGAGGCGGGGTTCGATGGCGACATCGAAACCGGCGCGGCGAGCCGGACTGTTTTTTCGACCGACAACTCCATCTATCAGATCGAGCCGACCGGCATCCTTTTCCCCCGAGGCGTCGAAGACCTGCAGATCACGGCGGCCGTCTTGTCGGAGCCGGCTTTTCGCGGGATCACCGTCGCGCCGCGCGGCGGCGGAACCGGCACGAACGGCCAATCTCTCACATCGGGCATCGTCGTCGACTGCTCGCGACACATGAATTCCATTCTCGAAATCGACCCGGTCAGGAGAATTGCCCGCGTCCAGGCGGGCGTGGTCAAGGATCAACTGAACCAGGCTTTAAAGCCTTACGGCCTGTTTTTTGCGCCTGAACTCTCCACCTCCAATCGCGCCACCATCGGCGGCATGGTTTCCACCGATGCCTGCGGCCAGGGGTCATGCCTCTACGGCAAGACCAGCAACCATGTACTGGGATTGCGCATCGTGCTTGTAGATGGCTCCGACTGGTGGTCGCGCCCGCTCGATCCGGAGGCGTTCACGGAGATCGTCGCGCGCCAGGACCGTGTCGGCGAGATCCACAGGACAGTCGAGCGGATCGCGCGGGAAAAGCGCGACCGGATCGCCGAGATCTTTCCGAAACTCAACCGCTACATGACCGGCTACGACCTCGCTCACATCTTCCGCAGCGACGGGCGCTTCGACCTCAATGCCATCCTCTGCGGCTCGGAGGGAACGCTGGCGATGATCGCCGAAGCCGAACTCAACCTTCTGCCGATCCCCGCCCATGCGGCCCTGATCAACATCCGCTACGGCGACTTCAACACCGCCTTGGAGGATGCCCGCAGCCTCGTGGCGCTGAACGTCGCCTCGGTGGAAACGGTCGACGAAAAGGTTCTCGGCCTCGCCAGAGGCGACATCGTCTGGACCGGCATTGCCCGCTTTTTTCCGGACGACGCGGGCGGAGCGACCAACGGCATCAATATCGCCGAAGTGCTGGCCGACGATGAAGCCGAACTCGAACGCAAACTCGCCGAGGTGACTGCAGCGCTTGCCACCGGCGCAAATGCACGCCATGCCGGTTACACGATCGCCCGAGGTCATGCCGATGTCGAGGCGATCTGGTCGATGCGCAAGCGGGCGGTCGGCCTGCTTGGAAACGTGGAAGGGCCAGTCAGACCGGTTGCATTCGTCGAGGATACGGCCGTGCCGCCGGAAAACCTCGCGCCCTATATCCGTGAGTTCCGCGCGCTTCTCGATGGCGCGGGCCTTTCCTACGGCATGTTCGGCCATGTCGATGCCGGCGTCTTGCATGTGCGGCCGGCACTCGACCTTACCCGCGACGACCATATCAAGCTGGTTCGGGAGATCAGCGACGCCGTCGTAGCGCTGACGCGCAAATATGGCGGCGTGCTCTGGGGAGAGCACGGCAAAGGCGTGCGTTCCGAATATGTGCCGGAATTTTTCGGCGATCTCTATCCCAGCCTGCAGGAGATCAAACGGGCTTTCGATCCGGAAACCCGCCTCAACCCAGGCAAGATCGCAGCCCCGTCCGGCCAGGCGCTGCTGAAGATCGACGACGTGCCGCTGCGGGGAGAGACCGACCGCGTCATCGGCAACGAGATCCGCTCGGCCTTCGACAACGCCGCCTATTGCAACGGCAACGGCGCCTGTTTCGATTTCGAAGAAACCAGCCCCATGTGCCCCTCCTACAAGGCGACACGCGATCGGCGCTTTTCGCCCAAGGGCCGCGCAGCTTTGATGCGGGAATGGCTGAAGCTGCTTGCCGAGAAGGGCATCGATGCTCGCGAGGAGGCAAAACGCTTGCGGCGGAGCGGTCCGCTGGCGAACCTGGCGCGGCGCGCCTTCAACTCGCTGAACCCCCAAAATCGTGACGACTTTTCCCATGAGGTCCGCGCTGCGATGGACACCTGTCTGGCGTGCAAAGCCTGCGCGGGGCAATGTCCGGTGAAAGTCAGCGTCCCGGCCTTCCGCTCCAAATTCCTCGAACTTTATTACGGACGCTACCTCCGTCCGCTGAAGGATCCGCTCGTCGCCGCCATCGAGACCACCCTGCCCCTGGTTCAGCGGATACGACCTGCCTATAACCTTATCGTCAGCACGCGCGCCGGCAGGATGATGATGCGCGTCGCCGGACTGACGTCCCTGCCCCGCCTGCCGCAGATCTCTCTGGCGAAAGAGGCCGCCCGCCTTGGGGTACCGCTTGCGACCCCGTCGCGGATCGAGGCCTTGTCGCCGCGCCAGAGGGGGCAGAGCGTTATCTTCGTCGCCGATGCGTTTACCGCCTATTTCGATCCTGAGGTCGCCCTCGCCGCAATCAGGCTTGCGCGGAAAATGGGGCTCTCGCCCTTCCTCGCCGCGTCCCACGTTAATGGCAAAGCGCTGCACGTTCATGGCTATCTCGGACGTTTCGAGGCTGCGGCCGAGCGGACCGCGTGCTATCTCCAGCGGCTGGATGAAGCGGGTGTAGCGCTGGTCGGGCTCGATCCGTCGATGACGCTCGCCTTTCGCAGCGAATACAAGGGCATGCTGAAGGCGGCTATTCTTCTTCCGCAGGAATGGCTGGTCACCAATCTTGACCGGCTTGCCGCGTCACCCTCCTCCGCCAAGGGTAAAAACTTCCGGCTGATGGCCCATTGCACCGAACGCACCAATGCGCCCTCTTCCGTTGCACAATGGAAACAAGTGTTCGCAAGCCTCGGCATCGACCTTCAGGCGGCACAAACGGGGTGTTGCGGAATGGCCGGCACCTTTGGCCACGAGGCCCGCAACCGGCCGATCTCCGAGCGCCTTTATGCGATGAGCTGGAAGCCGGAGGTCGATGCATCAGGCGATACCGACAGTCTCATGGCCACCGGATATTCGTGCCGCTCCCAGGTGAAGGAAATCGACAACAAACGCATCCCGCACCCCTTTCAGGTCATCGATAAGATAATGTCTGAAAACCCCGGCATCCCGCAATCAGACGTGGCATGATATGTGATATGTGCTAAATCTGATCGTGAAAATCGGAGCAACCCTGTGTCAATCATCACGCAACGAGGCAATCTCGCGGAAATCGTCGTTGCGAAGCTGATGGAACGGATCGATTCCGGTCTTTATGCCCCCGGCGAGAAAATTCCGTCAAGTGCGCAGCTGTGCGAAGAGTTCGGCGTTTCCCGAACCGTCATTCGCGAGGCGCTCACCTCCCTCAAGGTGGGCGGACGGGTGACGGCGCGACAGGGTGCCGGGGTCTATGTCAGCGAGAAGGACGCAAAGACCCTCAATTTCGAGATCAGCCGCATCGAGGACATTCGCTCGGCGATGCAGATCCTGGAGTTGCGACTCGGCGTCGAGATCCAATCCGTTGCCCTTGCAGCGTCGAGGCGCACGCCGGAGGCGCTGGCAGAAATTGCCCGCGCCTATGACAACCTTGAAAACCTGGTGACGGACGATGCCGAGGTCGAGGCCCGCGCTGACTTCGAGTTTCATCTTGCGATCGCCCGCGCCACCCGCAATCCCCACTTCCCGAGTTTTCTGGAAGCGGTGATAGAGAGCATCAATTTCGAACTCGTGCTCAAACATCGCCAATCGGCGCGCGGCTACAGCACCTACCTGAAGAAGATCAACAAGGAACACGCCGCTATTCTGGCCGCGATCACCCAAGGCGATGCCAAGGCTGCCAAGGCCGCGCTGATCATCCATCTGGAGGAAAGCCTCCATCGCTACCGCACGATGCTCAATGAGCCGGCGAGCAGCGAAACAGAGGATTGATGGGCACCGCCTGCTTTTCAGGCGGTGCGTTTTCCTGCGATCACTTTCCCAGCAATCACTTTCCCTGGGCGATCGCCTGATCGCGAATTTGCGTCAGGGTCATTTTCGGCGTCAGCGCTTCCGGGTCGATCCGGATTTCGATGAGACCCGGCTTGCCTGACGCTTCGCAGCGTTCGAAGGCGCCGGCGAAGTGCTCGGTCTTTTCCACGGTCTCGCCGTGGAGGCCATAGGACCGCGCCAGCGCTGCAAAATCCGGGTTCGTCAGGCCGGTGCCGGAGACACGGCCGGGATAGCTGCGCTCCTGATGCATGCGGATCGTGCCATACATGCCGTTGTTGATGACGAGAAAGATCACCCGAGCGTCATACTGCATGGCGGTTGCAAGTTCCTGACCGTTCATCAGGAAACATCCGTCGCCGGCAAAGGCAACCACCGTGCGCGCGGGATCGGTGATCTTGGCGGCGATCGCCGCCGGTACGCCGTAGCCCATGGAACCGTTCGTCGGTCCGAGCTGGGTGCGGAAGGTGCGGTACTGATAGAAGCGATGCGCCCAGGCGGAATAGTTGCCGGCGCCGGTGGTCAGGATGGCGTCGGGCTTGAGATGGCCGCGCAGCCATTCCATGATGTCGCCCATCTGCACGGGACCCGGCACCTCGGGATGCGCGAGGTTTTCGAGGTAGTCGGCATGAGCCGTTCTGGTCCAGTCCTTCCACACCGGCGCAGATGATGGATTCAACTTTGCCGCCTGCGACAGGAAACCCGCAACGCTGGCATTGATCGGCAATCGCGCGTGATAAACGCGCCCCAATTCTTCCGCGCCCGGATGGATATGAACGAGCAACTGCTTCGGCACTGGAATGTCGATCAGCGTGTAGGCGCCCGTCGTCATCTCCCCGAGACGGGCACCGATGGAGATCAGCAGGTCGCAATCCTTCACATGGCGGATCAGCTTCGGCCCTGCGGCAAGGCCAAGATCGCCGGCATAATTCTCATGCCTATTGTCGAACAGATCCTGGCAGCGAAAGGACGCGGCGATCGGCAGGCTGAAGGCTTCCGAGAACGCCTTCAGGTCGACAACAGCCTGCTGCGTCCAGCCGCCGCCGCCAACGACGACCATCGGGCGCTTCGCCTCGGAGAGAAGGCCGAGCAATTCTTCGAATTGCGGTTCGCCGGCAAAGGCCTCGACCTTCTTGTAAGTCGGGGTGTCGGCGACATCGACCATATCGGTCAGCATGTCTTCCGGAAGAGCGACGACCACCGGCCCGGGCCGACCGTTGACGGCTCTGTGGAATGCCTGACTGATGAGTTCGGGAATGCGGGCGGCATCCTCGATCTCGACGACCCACTTCGCCATCTGGCCGAACATGCGGCGATAATCGATCTCCTGGAACGCTTCGCGCTCCATCTGGTCGCGCGCCACCTGGCCGATGAACAGGATCATCGGTGTCGAATCCTGGAAAGCCGTATGCACACCGACGGAAGCGTTGGTCGCGCCCGGCCCGCGGGTCACGAAGCAGATGCCGGGTTTGCCGGTCATCTTGCCGTAGGCTTCCGCCATATAGGCAGCCCCGCCTTCCTGCCGGCAGACGATGAATTCAATGGCATCTTCCATGTCGTGAAAGGCGTCGAGGGCGGCAAGATAACTTTCGCCCGGCACGCCGAACACGCGCTCGACACCGTGGATGCGCAAGGCATCGACGAGCACCTGGCCGCCGCTGCGCTTCAATGTCTCATTTCTCATCGGGAGCCCCTCTCCTTGTGCGTTAAATGACGGCGTCTTCGAGGAAGGGCCGGTTTGCCGTCACTCGTTCGTAGCCGAATGGCGAAAGATCGAGCGTCTTGAAGCCGCCATAGGCAATCAGTTCCGAGAGACCCCGTCCCATCGCCGGCGATTGCTGGAGACCGTGCCCCGAAAAGCCGTTTGCGAAGAGGAAATTGCTGACCTCAGTATGCGGTCCGAGGACGACATTGTGATCGAGGGTGCAATAGTCGTAGTGGCCAGCCCAGGAATTGACGACCTTGATCGCTTCAAAGGCCGGAACCCGGTTCGCCATGATCGGCCAGATTTCCTCATCGAATTCGTCGTGCATGACGTCGAAATCGTTGGGATCGACCTCCGGATCGTGCTTGGGATAGGTACCCATCAGATAGAATTTGCCCTCGGGCCGGAAGAAAACGCCGGTGGGGTCGATCGTCAGGCCGACCTTTCCTTCGAGCGGTGTGCGGCAATCGACGACGAACAGCGAGCGTCGGCGTGGCTCGACGGGAACGTCGAGCCCGGCCATGCGGGCGACCTTTTTACCGTTGGTGCCCGATGTGTTGACCATCGTGCCGCAAGCGATCGTCTGGCCGCTCTTCGTCGACACGGAAACCATGCGGTCTCCCTCTCTGTTGACGGCAACGACTTCGTCTTCGATATATTCGACGCCCAAAGAGCGCGCTTTCTTGCGGAAGCCCTGCAGCAGGCCGACGCTGTCAAACCAGCCCTCACCCCGTTCGCCGGTGCTGCCGAGCGTCAGCCCTTCCAGGTTCAGCCAGGGAAACCGCCGGCCGAGGCCGCCAGGATCGAGCAGCGTCACATCAGCCCCGCAGGAGATCTGGGTCTCGTGATTGCGCCGGAGAACCTGATCGCCGCGTTCGTCCTCGGCGAGGAACAAATACCCGGCCTCATGAAAACCGATCTCCGGCGTGTCGTCGTCGATGGCGACGTTTTCCTTGAAGTTGCGGATGAACTCCGTCCCGAACTGCGAGACTTTGACATTGATCGCATTCGAGAACTGGTGACGGATGGAGCTGGAAGAGAGCGCGGTGGCCGACCGCTGATAGGTCCAGTCCTTCTCGATCACCAGGACCGATCCGTTGAAATCGGGGTTGGTCGCCAGAAAATATGCCGTCGAACTGCCAACCACTGCACCGCCGACGATCACCACGTCATAGGACGACTTGGAAGCTTGCATCGGTGCGTCTCACTTCTTCTCGTCTTCATAATGGCCGGCAGCCGCAAAGCTGCCGCCCTGGAAGCGCACCGCCGGATCGTTGGGATCGCCTTGTTTCGTCTTCGCAAAGACCTTGTCCGCGTAATCGTCGGCGCTGTCTTCCGGCTTGTATCCAAGCGACGCCGCCGTGCGGTTGTCCCAGAAGGCCTGGCTGTTGTCGGACATGCCATAGGCGACCATGAAGCCGACGCGTTCGGCCGACAGGCTCTTTTCGACGAGCTGGCGGCAATCGCGATAGGAAAGCCAGGTGATGAGATGGCGCCGGTCCGTCGGCTCCGGGAAAGACGAGCCGATGCGCAGGCTCACGGTCTCGATCCCGAACTTGTCGAAATAGTAACGGCCGAGGTTTTCGACGAAGGTCTTCGACACGCCGTAGAGACTGTCGGGGCGGGTCGGTACGTTGCCGTCGATCGTCTCGGTGCGCTCGTAAAACCCGATGGCGTGAACGGAGCTGGCATAGACGATGCGCTTGACGCCATGCTGGCGCGCCGCCTCATAGATGTTGTAGCTGCCGACGATGTTGGCGTTGAGGATGGTGTTCCAGGGAGCTTCCAGCCCCTGACCGCCCATATGAATGATGGCGTCGCAACCCTCCACGGCTTTGGAAACGGCGTCGAAGTCGGAAAGGTCCGCCGGGAAATCTTCCTCGTGCGGCGCGAGGTTGTCGCAGGGCTTGCGTGCGGACAGCCTGACGATCTTGCCGAGCCTTGTTCCGGATTCGCGCAACTGGGTTCCCAGAGCGCCGGCCGCGCCGGTCAGAAGCGTGCGCTGATAATCGGTCATCGAATTTTCCCTTTAGCGAAGTTTAGCCAGTGCATCGGCGGTGCGCTCGATGGCAATGGCAAGATTGTCGCGCGATGTCGCGAAGGAAAGGCGAATATAGGGTTCGACACCGAAAGCGGCACCCGGAACGGTTGCGACCTTGCCTTCCCTGAGGAGATAGGAGGCCAATTCGGTGTCGTTGGAAATCCTGGCGCCGTCGGGCGCCGTCTTGCCGATATAGTGGGCGCATTTCGGAAAGAGGTAGAAGGCCCCTTCCGGTGCCCGCACCTCAAGACCCGGTATCGCGCTGAAGCCCCTTGCGACGAGTTCGCCGCGCGCCTTGTATTCGGCAACCGCTGTCGTCACGAAGTCCTGGGGACCGTTGAGCGCGGCGGCGGCGGCAAACTGGGTGATGGAGGACGGGCAGGTCGTGCTCTGGGACTGAAGCTTGTTGAGGACCCTGGTCAGTTCCCGCGGGCCGGCCGCATAACCGAGGCGCCATCCCGTCATGGCGTAGGCCTTGGATACGCCGTTGATGATGAGCGTGCGGTCCTTCAGCTCCGGGCAAGCGACGACGAAGGACGTGAAGGGCACCTCGCCGCAGACGATATGCTCGTAGATCTCATCCGACATGATCGCCACATGGGGGTGGCGCGCCAGCACCGCGCCAAGCGCCTTCAGTTCGTCCGCCGTATAGATCGCCCCTGTCGGATTGGAGGGAGAGTTGAACAGGAACCACCGCGTCTTCGGCGTGATGGCTGCTTCCAGCCGCTCGGCTGTGATCTTGAAGGCATCCTCGACACCGCAGGGCACGGTTTTGGGAATGCCGCCATGCAGGATGACGATGTCGGTATAGGAGACCCAGTAAGGCGCCGGCACGACCACCTCGTCGCCGGGCTCCAGCGTTGCCAGGAACGCATTGAAGAGTATCTGCTTGGCGCCGTTGCCGATGGAAATCTCATCCATGGCGTAGTCGAGGCCGTTCTCGCGTTTGAACTTGGCGACGATCGCTTCGCGCAGTTCCACCAGTCCGTCCGGCGCGGTATAGCGGGTAAGCCCCTTGCGCATCGCCTCGATCGCCGCCTGGACGATATGATCGGGCGTATCGAAATCGGGCTCGCCGAGCGAGAGGTCGACGACATGCTCTCCCTTGGCCCGCATCGCCTTGGCGGCGATCGACACCGCCATGGACGGCGAGGATTTGATCGTCGCGACGCGCGTGCTTTCGAATGCAATCATATTCATGCCTTGCCTCCCTGGGTCCGGCCCCTGCCGTAGGCTTCAGCCTGTTCTTCGGTGATGTATCCATGCCTCAGGTCGTGTTCGATCGCGTCAGTCGGGCGATTTGCCGGATCGCCGTAACCGCCGCCGCCCGGAAGCGACAGAACGAGGCGCCGGCCTTCCGGCACGAATTGCAGCCCCTTGCCCTTGAGAACCGTACCGTCGTCGAGCGCAACGGCGCCGGCCGTGCCGCTCTGTCCGCCTTCGCGGCCGCGTGCGGGGTGGCCGAGCCTGTCGAACATGGCGGAGAAGCGGAAGCTGAAACCTTCGGCCGCTTCGATCTCGATCATCTGGCCGAGACCGCCGCGTTGCGCGCCGGCACCCCCTGACCCCTCGCGCAACTCCTTGCGCCAGATGATGACGGGGCCGACATTTTCCGTCGCCTCGATCGGCATCGTGTGCACGCCGCTCGGAAAGGCGGTGGCGTTCAAGCCATCGAGAGCGGCACGCGCGCCGGAGCCGCCGGAATTGAACATCAGGATTTCCGCACCCTTGCCGCCGATCTGATCGGAGACGGGGCGCACGCTCATATGCAGGTTCCAGAGTGCGCTGGCACCCTCCGCAGGAACCTGGCCCGGAAGCGCCTGATGCAGCGCGCCGAGCACGAGATCCGGCACGAAATGGCCGAGAACGTGGCGGACGGCGACCGGCGCCGGCCGCTTGGCATTGAGGATGCAGCCTTCCGGCGCCACGACGTCGAAGGGTGCGAGGGAGGCCGCGTTGTTGGGAATTTCCGGCGCCACGACGCATTTGATGCCGTAGCAGGCATAGGCCTTGGCGTAGACGAGCGGCACATTGATGCCGAACTTGCTCATGCCGGAGGTGCCATCGAAATCGACCACGACTCCCTCGGGACCGATGGTAAGTTTTGCGGCGAGATGCACCGGCTCATCATAGCCGTCGAGATCGAGGCTATAATTCCAGGAGCCGTGCGGAAGATTCTTCAGCCGCTCCAGCGTTGCCTCGCGGCTGTGCTTGAGGATGAAGCCGCCGATCGTCGACAAATCAGGAAGATTGAATTCCGTCAGCATGTCGACGAGCCGGCGATGGCCCGTTTCATTGCAGGCGGCGAGCGCATAGAAGTCGCCGACGACCTTATCGTTTTCGCGAACATTGTTGCGCACAATATGGATCAGCGTCCGGTTCAGCTCGCCGCGCTCGAAGAATTTCATGATCGGGATGAAGATGCCCTCTTCATAGACTTCGCGGGCATCCGGGCCGAAACCGCGACCGCCGACATCGACGACATGCGCGGTCGAGGCAAAATAACCGACCAGCTTGCCGTGATGGAAGGAGGGCGTGACGACGGTGATGTCGTGCAGATGGCCCGTTCCCTTCCATGGATCGTTGGTGATATAGACGTCGCCTTCGAAGATATTGTCCGGCCCGATATCAGCAATGAAATGCGCGACGGATTCCGCCATGGCGTTGACGTGGCCGGGCGTGCCGGTAACCGCCTGCGCCAGCATGCGGCCTTCCAGGTCGAAGACGCCGGCCGACAGATCGCCCGCCTCGCGTACGGAGGTGGAGAAGGCCGTGCGGATCAGCGTCTGCGCCTGCTCCTCGACGACGGAGATCAGCCGGTTCCACATGACCTGCATATGGATATCGATCATGGATTGGTTCATGTGACTATCCTCAGATCCGGGTTACGAGAAGGCAGCCATCGCGCTGAACGACGGCCTTGAAAGAGGCGGTGAGAACCGTCGAGGTCTCGCGCTCGACGATGACGGCGGGGCCCTTGACCACGTCGCCGGGCGTCAGGCCGGTACGCTCGTGAATGCCCGCTTCGAGATAGGCGCCCTGCGCAGCCTCGAACAGGCGGCGGGCCTTGCCCGGCTGCACGATGTTGCCTTCGGCGATGGAGGATACGCGCTCCACCGGCGGCAGCGGCGAACTCGCCTTGACCGACCAGCTGACGATCTCGATATCGAGACCCTCGATGGCGCGGCCGAAGAAACGCTCATATTCCTTTTCGAACGAGGCCGCGATCGTCTCAGCACTCGCGGCGTCGAAATTGTCATCGGCAAGCGGGACCGGGATGTCCCAGCCCTGCCCGGCATAACGCATGAACAGCGTGCGTTCGATCACCGGGGAGCCCGCGTCGAGCCCGCCTTCGACGAAGCCCAACGCCTCAGCCTTCATGGCTTGGAGGAGCCGGTTGGCCTCGGAATATTCGAAATTCGACAGGTTGAAGACGGCGCTGCGGACGGACTCATAGCCGAACGGCGCCTTGAGGAATCCGATCGCCGAACCAACGCCGGCGCCCGGCGGAACGAGGAAGGTCGAGATGCCCATTTTTTCACAGAGGCGCGCGGCATGCAGCGGTCCGGCGCCGCCGAAGGTGATCATGGTGAAATCGGAAATGTTCTTGCCGTTCTCGACGGTGTGGACGCGGCCGGCATTGGCCATGTTTTCGTCGACCATTTCGCACGTGCCGTAAGCTGATGCTTCCGGGTCGAGGCCGATGACCGAGCCGATATCGTCGCTCATCGCCCGGCGGCTCGCCTCGACGGAAAGCGGGATCGCGCCGCCCGCGAAATTGGCGGGATCGAGCTTGCCGAGGATCAGGTCCGCATCGGTGACGGTGGGGTTCTTGCCGCCGCGCTGATAACAGGCCGGGCCGGGCTCCGAGGCCGCCGAGTGCGGCCCGACGCGGATCTGGCGCATTGCGTCGACCGAAGCGATCGAACCGCCGCCCGCGCCGATTTCGACCATCTCGACGACGGGGATGGAAATCGGCATGCCGGAGCCCTTGCGGAATCGATAGGTGCGCGCGACTTCGAACGTCTTGGCCGTCTTCGGCACCTGGTTTTCGATCAGGCAGATCTTGGCGGTCGTGCCGCCCATATCGAAGGAAAGAACCGTATCGAGACCATATTGACGGGCGATGTCGGCCGCGAAGATCGCGCCGCCCGCCGGACCGGATTCGACCAGACGCACCGGAAACTCGGAGGCGCTCTCGACCGAGACGATCCCGCCGCCGGAATGGATCATGAAGACCGGGCAGCCGACGCCGATATCCTTCAGCGACACGACGAGACGGTCGAGATAGGATTTGATCGCCGGCTTGACATAGGCATTGGCGCAAACCGTGTTGAAGCGCTCGAACTCGCGCATCTGCGGCGAAACTTCCGACGAGATCGAAACGGAAATGCCGGGAAGGCGCTTCAGGATCGCATCGCGGACGGCGACTTCGTGCGCGCCATTCGCATAGGCATGAATGAAGCCGACCGCGACGCTTTCATAGCCGCCTTCGGCGACCTTCTCGACGACGGCTGCGACCGAAGCCTCATCCAGAGCGAGCAGAACCTTGCCCTGCGCATCGATACGCTCACGCACGACGAATCGGTCGGCGCGGGCAATGAGCGCCGGCGGCAGGGAGATATTGAGATCATACTGCTCGAAACGGTTCTCGGTGCGCATCTCGAGCACGTCACGAAAACCTTCCGTCGTCACGAAGGCGGTTTTGGCGCCGCGCCGCTCGATGAGCGCATTGGTGGCGAGCGTCGTGCCATGAATCAGGATGCCGATCTCTGAAAGAGCGATATCCGCCATGTCGGCGACGGCCTTCACGCCCTTGAGGATCGCCCGCTCCGGTGCCGTATAATCCGTCAGGATCTTCGTCGAGTGAAGCGTCCCATCGAGGTCGAGAGCGATATCCGTAAAGGTGCCGCCGATATCGACGCCCACCCGGCAGTTTCGTGGCGTGCTGCTCACCGTCTTGTTCCCCGCTTTCTTAACGTTGGAGGCCGCGCTCGCGCGGCCATGCGCCGTGCCATTCTTCACTGTTGCAAACGACACTGCAACATTTCCGCTTGACGATCTTCGTATATGTCACTTATCATATAAGTGTCAATTAAGAAAAGGATCGAAAATCTCGAAATCCGCTCTTCTCCGCAACGTCGGTAAAGATAAATTATCCAATAGAAATAATAGCTTCGCCATTAGCGCGAAGCACGAACGCGGACTGAACCGCGTCGAGAACCACTAAAAACCAGAGAGCTTCAACCAGAGGGAAAAGCACATGAAATCCATCTCGAAACTTCTGAGCGCCACCGCTGTGGCCTCCGCCTTGCTGTTTTCCAGCGCTTTGGCCGCCGACACGGTCAAGATCGGCGTCGCCGGCCCCTATACCGGCGCCAATGCGACCTTCGGCGAGCAGGTGTTCAGCGGCGTGTCCGCCTATGTCAGCGACGTCAATGCGTCGGGCGGCATCAATGGCAAGAAGATTGAACTGGTGAAGGGTGACGACGCCTGCGAACCGAAGCAGGCCGTTGCCGTCGCCAATCGTTTCGTCGATCAGGACAAGGTCCAGGCCGTGATCGGGCATTTCTGCTCGTCCAACACGATCCCCGCTTCGGAAATCTACAATGATGCCGGCATCCTCGAAATGACGCCGTCCTCGACCAATCCGACCGTCACCGATCGCGGTTTCGACAATCTGTTCCGTGGCTGCGGCCGTGATGACCAGCAGGCCGTCGTCGCCGGCAGCTTCATTCTGGATACGCTGAAGCGGGACAAGATCGCGCTCATCCACGACAAGGACACCTATGGCCAGGGCCTGGTGGACGCCGTCAAGAAGACGATCGAAGCACGCGGAATCAAGCCGGTGATGTACGAAGGCCTGACCCGTGGCGAACGTGACTTCAACGCGCTCGTCACCAAGATCAAGAGCTCCGGCGCCAATGCCGTTTATTTCGGCGGTCTCATTCCCGAAGGCGGTCCGTTGATCCGCCAGCTGAAGGAACAGGGTGTCGACGTAGTCGTCGTCAGCGGCGATGCTTTCGCGCAGACGGAACTCGTCGCAGCCGCCGGCGGGCCTGAGAATCTGAAGAACGTCTATTATTCGGCGACGCCCGATCCGCTGGCCGATCCCTCCACGCAGGGCGTCCAGGATGCGCTGAAGAAAGCCAACATCACGCCGGCCAACTACGTGCTCTATGGCTACGCCAATGCGCAGGCCATCGTCGCTGCGCTGAAGGCCGGCGACGAGCTGAAGGCCCAGGCCGACTATCTCCGCAACAACACGGTCGATTCTGCCATCGGCAAAATCACCTGGGACGCCAAGGGCGACATCAAGGACTTCAAGTTCGTCTTCTACAACTTCGACGACAAGGGAACCCCTGTCTTGGTGAAGTAAGGCATTTTGCCCGAGTTGGCCGGACCGCAAGGTTCGGCCGGCTTATCCATCCCCGAAAACCATAAGAGGGGTTCACCATGGACTTTTACATCCTGGTTCAACAATTGTTCAATGGCATCACGCTGGGGACGATCTACGGTCTGATCGCGGTCGGATACACCATGGTCTACGGCGTCATCCGGATGATCAACTTCGCCCATGGCGACGTCTATATGGTATCGGCCTATATCGCCGCCATCACACTCGCCGTGCTTGGCTATTTCGGCGTTCAGTCGGTTCCCTTCGCCTTGATATCCGTGCTGGTGATCAGCTGCGCGATCACGGCCGTCTATGGCTGGGTGATCGAACGCGTCGCCTATCGGCCGCTTCGCGGCTCGACCAAGCTTGCTCCGCTGATATCGGCCATCGGCATCTCCTTGATGCTGCAGAGCTATGTCCAGATCGCTCAGGGCGCACGCGACCAGGGCGTGCCGACACTCATCCAGGGTGCGTTTCGCATCGGTGGCGATGTCCACTTCGCACAGATCACCTATATGCAGACGGTGATCCTGTTCGCGTCGCTGATCGCCATGGGCATACTGACCTATGTGATCAACTACACCAGGATCGGCCGCGAATGCCGTGCCACCCAGCAGAATATCCGGATCTCCGCGATACTGGGGGTGAACACCGACCGGATCATTTCGACCGTCTTTGTCATGGGCGCGGCCACGGCCGCCGTCGGCGGCACGCTCGTCACCTTCAATTACGGCTCCTTCAACTTTTTCATCGGCTTCGTGATGGGCATCAAGGCCTTCACGGCCGCAGTGCTCGGCGGGATCGGTTCACTGCCCGGCGCCGTGCTCGGCGGTATCGTCCTCGGCCTGACCGAGGCTCTGTTCGCAGGCTATGTCAGCACCGACTACAAGGACGTCTTCGCCTTTGCGTTGCTCATCACCCTCCTGTTTTTCCGACCGTATGGCCTGCTTGGCCGGCCGGAAATCCAGAAAGTCTGAGAGAGGAGCAAGAAACCATGGAATCCAACCGCCTTCGCGCGCTCGTCAGGCAAGCGCTCCTCACCTTTACGGTCTCCCTCATCCTGTTCGGCCCGATCTCGGGACTGGTGCTCGAAGGATTTTCGTTCACCAACGAACTGATGCGCGCGGTGTTGCTGGCTGCCGTCGTCACGGCAGGACGCCTAGCACTCTCGCTGTTCCAGATGAGCAGCGTCGGCCGAAAACTCACCCGGCGCATCGCAGGCAACGGTGCCGGCGTGACCGTCATGACCGGCAAGGAAAGGTCGCCGGCGCTGCTCCTTGCCGTGCTGTTTCTCGCAGGGCTGAGCCTGCCGTTTTTTGCCGACAAATACCTCCTGGGTATCGCGATCCTCGCCCTGATCTATTGCCTGCTCGGCCTGGGGCTCAACATCGTCGTCGGGCTTGCTGGCCTGCTCGATCTTGGCTACGTCGCCTTCTACGCCGTCGGCGCCTATCTCCTGGCGCTCGGATCGCAATATCTCGGCATCGGGTTCTGGGGCGCTCTGGTGCTCGCCCCATTCCTGGCCGGCCTCTTCGGCATGGTCCTCGCCTTTCCCGTTCTCAGGATGCATGGCGACTACCTTGCCATCGTCACGCTCGGATTCGGCGAGATCATTCGTCTTGTGCTGAACAACTGGCTTGATTTCACCGGCGGGCCGAACGGCGCTCCGGTTCCGGCACCGACCTTCCTCGGCCTCGAATTCACTCGTACCGCCAAACAGGGCGGCGTTCCCATTCATGAATATCTGGGCATCCCCTACAGCGCGGACTACCGGTTCTGGTTTCTCTATTTCGTGCTGTTTCTTGTCGTCTGCTTCGTCATCTACGCCGTAGAGCGGCTGCGCGTCATCCCTCTCGGCCGCATGTGGGAAGCGCTGCGCGAAGACGAGATCGCCTGTCGTTCGCTCGGCGTCAATCATGTCTTCACAAAGCTGACGGCCTTCATGCTGGGCGCCTCCACGGGCGGCCTCGCCGGCGTCTTCTTTGCCGCGCAGCAGGGTTTTGTGAACCCGACATCCTTCACCTTCTTCGAATCCGCCCTCATCCTGGCGATCGTCGTCCTCGGTGGCCTTGGGTCGACGGCCGGCGTCATCTCGGCAGCGCTCGTTCTCACCATTCTTCCGGAACTTCTGCGCGAATTCGCCGAATACCGCGTTCTCGTCTTCGGCATTCTGATGGTGGTGATGATGATCTGGAAACCGCGCGGCCTGGTCCGCATCAAGCGCCCGGCCTTCTTTCCGAGCTCGATGAAAGAAGGCATCGGCACCGAACTGGCCTTTGAGGGCAAGGCGGAGGCAGGACGATGAACGGACCTATCCTCGACGTGCAGAATGTCACGATGCGGTTCGGCGGCATCGTCGCCAACCGGGACGTCAGCTTCTCGGTCGAACGCGGCGCGGTGACCGCCCTGATCGGCCCCAACGGCGCCGGCAAGACGACGATGTTCAACTGCATCACCGGCTTCTATCGCGCCAGCGAAGGCCGTATCATGCTGAACGGACGCGATGGCCCGACCGATATCGGCCAGTTGGTGACGAAACCGGTTACCGGCGGCTCGCACCTCGTGACACGCGCCGGGATTGCCAGGACGTTCCAGAACATCCGCCTGTTCAAGGAAATGTCGGTCATCGAGAACCTTCTGATCGCCCAGCACCTCACCACCCGTAACAACATTCTCAGCGGCGTTTTTCGGACCGGAGCGTTTCGTAGAGCCGAGGGAGAAGCCATCGACCGGGCCTATTACTGGCTCGGGCAGATGAAGCTTGCCGACGATGCCAACCGCCTGGCCGGCGAACTGCCTTACGGCCGGCAGCGCCGGGTCGAAATCGCCCGCGCCATGTGCACAGGCCCGAGCCTCATATGCCTCGACGAACCGGCCGCGGGCTTGAACCCCTCCGAAACGCTGGATCTGGCGGAAGTCATCCAGCGGCTCTGTGCCGATCACGATCAGACGGTTCTCGTCATCGAACACGACATGGGCCTCGTCATGCGCATTTCGAACCACATCGTCGTGCTCGATCATGGCGAGGTGATCTCCGACGGCACGCCTGAGCATGTCGCCAATGATCCGGCCGTCGTCGCCGCTTATCTCGGGGTCAGCGAAGAAGAGGTATCAGCATGAACCAGTCGTCCGACACGCAGGTACCGCTTCTCGAATTCGCCGGCGTCCATGCCCATTACGGCGCGGTCGAAGCGTTGAAGGCGGTAAACGTCCACATCTCCGCCGGGGAGATCGTCAGCCTGATCGGCGCAAACGGCGCCGGCAAGACCACGCTGCTTTCCTCCATTTTCGGCGCGCCGCGCGCCTCATCGGGCAAGATCCTGCATCGTGGCGAAGATATCTCCCATATGCCGACCAGTAGGATTTCCCGGCGCGGCATCGCACTCGTTCCGGAAGGCCGGCAGATCTACCAGGAGATGTCCGTCGAGGAGAATATGATGATGGGCACGACGCCGATCGGCATGGCCCATTTCGAAGAAGACCGGAACACCATGTTCGAACTCTTTCCGCGTCTCAAGGAGCGTCGAAACCAGACCGCCGGCACCATGTCCGGCGGCGAACAGCAGATGCTCGCCATCGCCCGCGCCATGATGGCGCGGCCCGAATTGATCCTGTTCGACGAACCCTCGCTCGGCCTGGCGCCGTTGATCGTCAAGCGCGTTTTCGAGGTTTTGCGGGAAATCGCTGCAATGGGCAAAACGATATTTCTCGTCGAGCAAAACGCCAATCACGCCTTGAAGCTCTCCCAGCGGGCCTATGTCATGGTCAACGGCCGCATTCATCTCTCCGGCGAGAGCGCCGCCCTTCTCGACAACCAAGACGTCCGCAAGGCCTATCTCGGACTGCACTGAACTCAGGGATTTCCATGCTGCACAAGAACCTGATCGCCGGGGAATGGGTTGCCGGCGACGCTTCGACGAACATAAACCCGTCCAACACCCAAGACGTCGTCGGCGAATTTTCCCGCGCCGGCGCCGATGACGTCAGGGCCGCCATCGCGGCCGCGAAGTCTGCTTTGCCAGCATGGTCCCAATCGCCGATCCTGGTGCGCCATGCCGTTCTGAAGAAGACCGGCGACGAGATATTGGCGCGCAAGGAGGAGTTCGGACGCCTGCTGGCCCGCGAGGAAGGCAAGACCTTGCCCGAGGCAATCGGCGAAGTCACCCGCGCCGGCCAGATCTTCGATTTCTTTGCGGGCGAGGTTCTCAGGCTGTCGGGAGAAACGCTGCCCTCGGTTCGCCCCGGCGTCGGCATCGACATCACCCGCGAACCGGTCGGCGTCGTCGGGGTGATCACGCCCTGGAACTTTCCGATCGCCATCCCCGCCTGGAAGATCGCGCCGGCCCTTGCCTATGGCAATACCGTCGTCCTGAAACCCGCGGATCTCGTGCCGGGCTCGGCCTGGTCCCTGGTCGAGATCCTTCATCGGGCGGGCGCGCCGGCCGGTGTCGTCAATCTCGTCATGGGACGCGGCAGCGTGGTCGGCCAGACGATGCTCGACAGCCCCGATATCAACGCCCTGACCTTTACCGGGTCGGCAGCGACAGGAAAACGTGTCGCGCTCGCGTCGATCGAGCATAATCGCAAGTTCCAGCTGGAGATGGGCGGCAAGAACCCCTTCGTGATCCTTGACGATGCCGATCTCGAGGTCGCCGTCGAGGCGGCCGCCAATTCGTCATTCTTCTCCACCGGCCAGCGTTGCACGGCATCCTCACGGCTGATCGTGACGGAAGGCATTCACGACCGCTTCGTGGCGGCACTTACCAGACGTCTTGAGGGGCTTGTCGTCGACGATGCTCTGAAGAGCGGCACGCATATCGGTCCCGTCGTCGACGAAGGCCAGTTGAGGCAGGACACCGACTATATCGATATCGGCCAACAGGAAGGCGCAAGGCTCGCCTTCGGCGGCAACAGGCTGGAACGGGCGACACCCGGCTTCTATCTCGAACCCGCACTTTTCACCGAAGCGACGAACCAGATGCGGATCGCGCGGGAGGAAATCTTCGGCCCGGTCGCCGCCGTCATCCGGGTGAAGGATTACGACGAGGCGCTCGCCGTCGCCAATGATACCAGCTTCGGCCTCTCCTCCGGGATCGCCACCACCAGCTTGAAACATGCGACGCATTTCAAGCGCAATGCCGAAGCCGGCATGGTCATGGTCAATCTGCCGACGGCCGGTGTCGATTTCCACGTGCCGTTCGGCGGCCGCAAGGGCTCGTCCTTCGGCCCGCGCGAACAGGGCCGATATGCCGCGGAATTCTACACCTCGGTCAAAACCGCCTATACGCTTGCATAGGGAAAACCCATGAAGATACTCGTCCCAGTCAAACGGGTTGTCGACTACAACGTGAAGATCCGGGTTCGTCCGGATGGCACGGGTGTCGAGCTTGCCAATGTGAAGATGTCGATGAACCCGTTCGACGAGATCTCGGTGGAAGAGGCGCTGCGGCTGAAGGAAGCCGGCAAGGCTGAGGAAGTGGTCGTGGTGTCGATCGGCCCTGCCAAGGCCGAGGAGACGCTGAGGACGGCACTCGCCATGGGCGCCGACCGGGCAATCCTGGTCGAGACCGACGATGCGGTCGAGCCGCTGGCGGTCGCCAAGATCCTCAAGGCTGTCGCCGATGCCGAACAGCCCGGCCTTGTTATCGTCGGCAAGCAGGCGATCGACGACGATTCGAACCAGACCGGCCAGATGCTGGCGGCACTGCTTGGGCTCGCCCAGGCGACCTTCGCCTCGAAGATCGAGATTGACGATGGCAAGGCTCAGGTGACCCGCGAGGTCGATGGCGGCCTGCAGACGATCGAGATCACGCTGCCGGCGGTGGTCACCTCAGACCTGCGCCTGAACGAACCGCGTTATGCCTCGCTGCCGAATATCATGAAGGCGAAGAAGAAGCCGCTCGACAAGAAGTCTCCTGCCGACTTTGGCGTCTCCACAGCGCCGCGGTTGAAAGTGTTGAAGACCGAGGAGCCGTCCGGCCGCAAGGCCGGGGTCAAGGTCAAGTCGGTCGCCGAGCTGGTCGACAAGCTCAAGAACGAAGCCGGCGTGCTTTAAGCCAGAACCAGGGAGCCCTCATCATGACCATTCTTCTTCTGGCTGATCACGACAATGCAAGCCTCTCCGACCAGACCGCCAAGGCGCTGACGGCCGCAACCAAGATCGGCGGCGATATTCACATTCTCGTCGCCGGCAAGGGCGCCAAGCCGGCTGCCGAACAAGCGGCCAAGCTTGCCGGCGTCTCCAAGGTGCTGCTGGCCGAAAACGACGCGCTGGCCAACAACCTGGCCGAACCGCTGGCCGAGCTGATCGTCTCGCTGGCCGGCAGCTACGACACGATCCTCTCGGCCGCCACCTCGGTCGGCAAGAATGTGCTGCCGCGCGTCGCTGCCCTGCTCGATGTCGCCCAGGTCTCCGAGATCATCGAGGTGATCTCTGCCGATACCTTCAAGCGGCCGATCTATGCCGGCAATGCCATCCAGACGGTGCAGGCAACCGATACCAAGAAGGTCATCACCGTGCGCACCGCCTCCTTCGCCTCTGCAGCCGAAGGCGGCTCCGCGCCGATCGAGACGGTTGCAGCGGTTTCCGATCCCGCTCTGTCGCGCTTCGTCGCCGATGCGCTGTCGGCCTCCGATCGTCCGGAGCTGACCTCGGCGAAGATCATCATCTCCGGCGGCCGGGCGCTGGGTTCGGCGGAAAAATTCCGGGAGGTCATCCTGCCGCTCGCCGACAAGCTCGGGGCTGCCGTCGGGGCAAGCCGCGCGGCCGTCGATGCCGGTTATGCGCCCAACGACTGGCAGGTCGGCCAGACCGGCAAGGTGGTGGCGCCGCAGCTCTATATCGCCTGCGGCATATCAGGCGCCATCCAGCATCTGGCCGGGATGAAGGATAGTAAGGTGATCGTCGCCATCAACAAGGACGAGGAGGCGCCGATCTTCCAGGTTGCCGACTACGGACTGGTCGCCGATCTCTTCGACGTCCTACCGGAATTGCAAAAGGCGCTCTGAACAGCGTGGAGGCGCGGCAAGCCAAACACAACGTCGCGCTCACCTCCGCATGATCCGCCTCCGACCACAGGGGAGCGCCGGCTGGTCGCAGGCTGCATTCGAACACTGTCGGCGACAACCTATGCCGCAACAGAAAACAGGCGACTTGGAGGCGCTAAACTGCACTTGGGCCTGACATTTTGATCAACGTGGCGATACGGCGGATCGCCAGCTGGTACCCCTCCGTGCCGAGACCGGCGATAACGCCGTCGGCGCGTAGCGACACGTAGGAATGGTGCCGGAAGCTCTCGCGTTTATGGACGTTCGAAATGTGCACCTCGATCACCGGCTGCTCGAACGTGTTGAGCGCATCGAGGATGGCGACCGAGGTGTGGGTGAAGGCCGCGGGGTTGATGACGATGCCGGCGCCGTCCTCGCGCGCCTCATGGATCCAGTCGATAATCTCGTATTCGCGATTGCTCTGGTGAAAGCGGATCTGGTGCCCGAGTTCGTCCGCCACCCGGCGGCAGTCCCTCTCCACGTCGGCAAGCGTCTCATGCCCGTAGATATGCGGCTGGCGCTTGCCGAGGAGGTTCAGATTCGGTCCGTTGAGAACGTAGATAGTGCTCATGCTCGAGTCCTTGTCATGTTTGGAGCCGTGTCATCGCCGGGCGCTCGAAGCAGGTTCAGGCCAGCATTTCCGAAACGGCGATGGTGCGGTTCTCCCGGCCGGCCCGGGCGATTGCCAGCACGGTGGCAAGTGTCATCGCGCCATCCCGGGCGGAAGTGAGCGGCTCGGCCTTGCTTTCGATGACATCGACGAAATGGTTGAGCTGGTTTTCGTAAGCGCGGCTGCCGTCGAGCGTGATGTGCTGGCGCACCAGGGGATGCTGCCAGTGGCCGGCTTCGGTCTCGTGTCGCCAGACATCCATGCACGGGATCGACAATGCGGCCTTCGTGCCGGCGAGATGGTAGGAATTTTCAGGCTGGTGCGGGAAATAGAGCGCCTGTCCGGCCGCTGTATCCCAATTGAACGGCGACACCGCCGTGTCGCTCATCAGAAGCGTCCCGAGGGCGCCGCCTGCGAAGCGAACGCTGACGCTCGCCGTATCCTCGACCTCGAACGATCGAACGGCGTTGGAGGTGAACGCCATGACCTCGTCGATATCGCCGCAGATGAAGCGCAGGCAATCGATGTCGTGGATGAGGTTGATGAGCAGCGGCCCGCCGCCTGGCTCACGGCGCCATGCCGCGTCGAAATAGGCCGCCGGCTTGTCCGTCATCCACATGGCGTTGACCGCGACCAACCGGCCGAGGATGCCGTCGGCCACGATCTGACGAGCCTTGGCGATATCGGGACTGTGGCGTCGCTGGTGGCCGATCAACACCGGCACATCAGCCTTCTCGGCCGCCGCGACGAGCCGCATCGCAGCATCGAGCGAGTCGGCGATCGGTTTTTCCACAAGGCAGGGAATATTGCGCTCGACGCAGGCGAGCGCCGCTTCCACGTGCAGGGCGTTCGGCAGGGCGATGATGGCGCCGTCCGGTCTCATGCGATCGAGCATTTCGCCAATGTCGGTGAAATACCGCGCGCCGAACTCGTCGGAAACGGCTTTCGCCGCCTCGGAAACGTCGGCGACGCCGACCAGTTCGACGCGGGGATTGGCGCGCAGCAGCGCGGCATGCTCCCGCCCGATCAGCCCTGCTCCCATCAGCACAATTTTCTGGGACACGAAATTCGCTCCTTGCTTAAGGGCAGACCGCCTCACACCTTGGCGATCGCCCGAAGTTCTTCTGCGGTGGTCGTCGGAAAGCCGAAAAACTCGAGATAGGCGGGGATCTGCTCGAACAGCATGTCGACCCCCACCTGGAATTCACAACCGCGCGCCCGCACCGCGGCCAGGAAGGGCGTTATCTCCTGCTTCAGCACCACCTCCCCCACGAATGCGGAGGGCGAGATGCGCGACACGTCAAGCGGCAGGGGGTCGTTGTCGTTCATCCCGAGCGGCGTCGCATTGACGACGATATCGTAGCCGGCGGGATCGGCCGAACCGGTCGTTACCTTGAGAGTGGGATAGTGGAGACGGAGCCGGTCGGCCAGGCCGTTCATCATCGGCACATGGGCGTCATAGAGCGCGAGTTCGGCAATCTCTGCCTGCGCGAGCGAGGCGGCGATCGCCGAGCCGACGCCGCCCGCGCCGATCATCATCGCCCGGCTGCCGCGAACCTGGCGGCCGCGGCGCAGCACGCCGCGCACGAAGCCTTCGCCGTCGAACATATCGCCGATCAGCGTGCCGTTTGGGCCGAGCCGCACCGCGTTGCAGGCGCCGGCCACCTGGGCGCTCTTCGAGACTTCGCCGAGCAAGGCCATGGTGGAAATCTTGTGCGGCATGGTCACGAGCGCGCCGTGGATGTTGGAAAGCCGGAAGACCAGTTTCAGGAACGCCGGATAGTCTTCCGGCCGGCATCCCATCGGGACCACGACCGCATCGATGTCGTTCTTTTCAAAATAGGGATTGTAGATCAGTGGGGCCTTGAACGAATGCGTGGGATAGCCGAGATGCGCGATGAGCTTCGTGGTGCCGCTGATCATCGGCTTGAACCTTCTGGATTTCGCTTTGGCTGCGGCATGGGAGCACCTTGGGCGGCTTCGAACGCCCGGCCGGCCAACCGGCTGGGCAAAGGCTGTTTTCGTGAGGGCGGCGCGACATGACGCGGCGCCGGCAGGCATTGCGCTGAGATCCGCGACACGTCAGTGCCTGCCGAGGATTTCGCCCAGGAACTTCCGCGTGCGCTCGTGTTTCGGGTTGGAAAAGAACTCGACCGGCGACGCCTCCTCGACGATCGCCCCGCTCGCCATGAAGATGACGCGGTCGGCGACCTGCCGGGCAAAACCCATTTCATGGGTGACGCAGATCATCGTCATGCCTTCCCTGGCGAGGTCGATCATCGTGTCCAGCACTTCCTTGACCATTTCCGGATCGAGCGCCGATGTCGGCTCGTCGAAGAGCATCACCTTGGGTCGCATGCAAAGCGCCCGGGCGATTGCGACACGCTGCTGTTGGCCGCCGGAAAGCTGGGCGGGATATTTCTCCGCCTGCTCGGAAATCTTGACACGCTCAAGCAACTGCCGGGCCCTCGCCTCGGCTTCCGCCTTGCCGAGCCTGAGCGCCTTCATCGGCGCCAGCATGCAGTTCTGCAGCACCGTCAGGTGCGGAAAGAGATTGAACTGCTGGAAGACCATGCCCACCTCACGGCGCACCGCATCGATCGTCTTCGACTGATGCCCGAGAAGGATGCCGCCGACGCGGATTTCACCCTTCTCGTATGTCTCCAGGTGATTGATGCAGCGGATCAGCGTCGACTTGCCGCTGCCGGATGGTCCGCACAGGACGATCTTCTCGCCTTTACGCACCGAGATGTCGATGTTGTGAAGCGCCTGGAAGGCGCCATACCACTTCTCGACGCCCGCCATCGTAATCATCATCTCAGCGGCATTTGCCGTAGTCGAGCGGTCGCTCATCGATAAACTCCGTCTTCAGAAATTGTGGGAGGCCTGCGCGTCATGACCGTTGCCTACCGCGCCGATGCCGCAAACCTGCGCTCGAGACGTGCGCCGTAGATCGTCAGGGGGCAGCACATCAGGAAGTACAGGGCGCCGACCACGGCAAAGACCGTCAGCGGCTGGAAGATCTGGTTGGAAACGATGTTGCCGGCGCGGGTCAGCTCCGTGAAACCGACGATCGACGCAAGCGATGTGCCCTTGATGAGCTGGACGAGGAAGCCGATCGTTGCCGGAAGCGAGATGCGCAGCGCTTGCGGCAGGATGACATTCTTCATCCGCCAGACATAGCTGAGGGCAAGCGCCTTGGCCGCCTCCGTCTGGCCGCGCGGAACCGCCTCGATCGAGCCGCGCCAGATCTCGCCGAGATAGGCGCTTGCATGCAGCGTCAACCCGACGGAAACAGCGGCCCAGGCGTCGAGCCTGATGCCGATGAGAGCCAGGCCATAGTAAACGACGAAGAGCTGCATCAGCAGGGGCGTGCCCTGGAAGACGGCGATGTAGCCGGCGGTGATCCGCTCGATCGACCGGATGCCCGACGTCCTCGCCAGCGCTATGCCGAGCCCGGCGATGCCGCCACAGACGAACCCGACGGCCGACAGGGCGACCGTCCATTTCAGGCCGAGGAGCAGGAAGAAAAATTCATCGCGACCCATGAAGCGCCCTCACTTGACCGGATAGCTGAAGTAGCGGGCCGAGAAGAACGCGAAGAGACGCATCATCAGCCAGGAAATGACGAGGTAGAACGCCGTCACGGTGAAATAGACCTCGAAGCTGCGGAAACTGTCGGACTCGATCCGCTGGGAGACGGAGGTCAGCTCATAGGCCGAGATCGCCGACGCGATGCTGGTGGACAGCGTCAGCAGCACGAACTGGCTGGTCAGCGACGGGAAGATTGCCCGAAGCGCCGGCTTCAGGACGATCAGGCGGAAGACCTGGGCCTTGTGCAGGCCGAGCGCCAGCCCTGCCTCCACCTGCCCCTTGGAGATCGATTGCACGCCGCCGCGAATGATCTCGATCGCGTAGGCACCGCCATTGATGCCGAGCGCGATGATTGCCGTCGGCGTCGGATCCAGCCGCACGCCTGCCAGCGGCAGGGCGAAATAGATGAAGAAGATCTGCACCAGGAACGGCGTGTTGCGGATGATCTCGATGAAAGCGATCACCAGCCAGCGGACCGGCTTGAAACGGGACTGGCGGAGCACCACGCCGCCGATGCCGATGATAATGGCCAGGATCATGCCTGAGATGGCAAGCAGGAAGGTGCCGAGACAGGCGGCCAGGAGATCGGGCAGGCCATCGATAACGGGGGTGAAATCCAATGTGTAGTTC
Organism: Rhizobium sp. BK008; assembly: GCF_014197345.1. Lineage (NCBI taxonomy): Bacteria > Pseudomonadati > Pseudomonadota > Alphaproteobacteria > Hyphomicrobiales > Rhizobiaceae > Rhizobium > Rhizobium sp. BK008. The sequence continues at coordinate 386,382 of NZ_JACIFK010000006.1, forward strand.
ATGGTTCTTCCCTGGAGATCAGGATGCCTTCGCCATTCCGGCCATCGCCTCGATGGCCAACTCGTAGCCTCGGGCGCCGAAGCCGATCATGATGCCGGTCGCGGTGCGGGAGATCAGCGAATTGTGATAGATGCTTTCGCGGGCATGCACGTTCGAGATATGGAGCTCGATCTTCGGCCCATCGAATGTCTTCAGCGCATCCAGCAGGGCGACCGACGTGAAGGTGTATCCGGCGGGGTTGATGATGATGCCACAGGCTTCCTTGCGCGCGTGATGCACGGACTCGACCAGTTCGCCCTCGAAATTGGTCTGTCGAAAATCCACGACAAAACCGAGCGCGCCGGCCTTGGCATGGCACCGGTCCCGGATGTCGGCAAGTGTGGTCGTGCCGTAGACCGAAGGTTCGCGCTCGCCGAGAAGGTTGAGATTCGGCCCGTTCAGGACAAAGATCGTGTTGCTCATTTTCAAGCTCCAGGTGCACCGGTACCGTGCATTGCACAGCACCGGCGCAGGCATCGCGTCGTGCGGATGCCGCCTTGCAAGTGGTCAGTGCGGCCGAGAACCGCGGATCAGTTCACGGTGAACGGAATGCCTTCCAGGCTCGCCGGGAATTCCGGAACCGGGACCTTCATCCACTTGTCGTAGACCTTCTTGAGTTCGCCATTGGCCTTGATCTTGTCGATGAAGGTGTTCAGCTCGGCGTTGAGCTCTTTCTCGCCGAGACGGGTGCAGGCGCCGTTGTAGAGCTTCTGGAATTCGAGCTTGTTCTCGAACTTGCCGGGAACGGCTTTCTCCACGCGGTCCATATAGAAAATATTGCCCCCCAGAGCCTCGACCTGGCCGGATGCGAGAGCCTGGATGCTCGGCGCATCACCGTCGTAACGGCGGATGGTTGCCGTCGCCGGCGCGTTCTTGGTGACCTGGGTGTCCTGGGCTGCGCCCTTGGCGACGCCGATCGTCAGATTAGCCATATCTTCATTGGTCTTGATCGACTTGTCCTTCGGACCGATCAACACGATCGCATTGGCAGCGTAAGGCTTGCTGAACTGCACGGCCTTGGCGCGATCGGGCAGCATGGCCATGGTCGCGAAGAGCACGTCGACGCGGCCTGTGGTCAGCGCCGGAATGCGGTTATTGACTTCGAGCGGGACGAATTCAACTTCAACGCCGAGCTCCTTGGCGAACAGCGTCGCGATGTCGGCGTCGAGGCCATCCTGCTTGCCGGCGCTGGTGACGAAGCCCCACGGCGGGTTGTCGCCCTGGATGCCGACGACCAGCTTGCCCTTTGCCTTGATCTCGGCGGGCGTGACGGCGGCAGCGGGCTGCGCCATGGAAAACGCGGCCACAAGCGCTGCCGCTCCAAACAACGCGTGACGGCGCTTCACTTTCAATTCGAACATTTCGTGCTCCTCCTCTCATGATCCCATGGGGACCCTGTCAGCACTCCGTTTGCTGACGACCATGCAAAACTGCCATGGGAGCATCTTTAAATCAACAGAGTTTTTCGATAATATATGATAAAATCGATTTCGACATGGAAATCCAGGCTTAAATTATGAAATCAATCTGCGCCAGCAGGTGTGGAAACGGCTTTCCAAAAAGGAGGAAGACTGGGATGAAGACTTCGATAGCGACGGTTTCAATCAGCGGCGAGCTGCCCGAAAAATTGGAGGCAATCGCCAAGGCCGGTTTTGGCGGTGTCGAAATCTTCGAGAACGACTTCCTGGCCTTCGATGGCAGTCCTGCCGATGTGGGAAAGATGGTGCGCGATCACGGGCTGGAAATCACCCTGTTCCAACCTTTCCGCGATTTCGAGGGCATGCCGGCCTCCCACCGGCAGAGAACCTTCGACAGGGCGGAGCGCAAGTTCGATGTGATGCAGGAACTCGGCACCGATCTTGTGCTGGTCTGCTCCAACGTCTCGCCGGTCTCCCTCGGCGGCGTCGATCGCGCTGCGGCGGATTTTTACGACCTCGGAGAGCGGGCGGCGAAGCGCGGCCTGAGGATCGGTTACGAAGCGCTCGCCTGGGGCCGCCATGTCAACGACCATCGCGACGCGTGGGAGATCGTCCGGCGGGCCGACCATCCGAATGTCGGCCTGATCCTCGACAGCTTTCACACGCTGTCACGGAAGATCGACATCAATTCGATCCGCTCCATCCCGAAGGACAAGATCTTCATCGTGCAACTCGCCGATGCGCCGTTGATCGACATGGACCTGCTCTACTGGAGCCGGCATTTCCGCAATATGCCGGGCGAAGGCGACCTGCCGGTCACGGCCTTTACCGCCGCCGTCGCCGCGACCGGTTATGACGGCTATTTCTCGCTGGAAATCTTCAACGACCAGTTCCGCGGCGGGCAGGCGCGCTCGATCGCGGCAGACGGCCATCGCTCGCTGATTTATCTCGGCGACCAGGTACGCCGGGCTCCCGGCACGGAAACTCTCAGCGTTGCCTCCATGCCGGACCGGGCGACGGTCAGGGGCGTCGGTTTCGTGGAATTCTCCACCGACGAGGAAGATGCTGCCGATCTCATCGGGATCCTGCGCACGCTCGGCTTCCGCAAGACGGCGGCGCATCGTTCGAAGAAAGTCAGCATTTTCCAGCAGGGCGACATCCGCCTCATCGTCAATACCGAGGAAAAGGGTTTCACCAACGCGTCGTTTGCCGTCCACGGCACCTCGGCCTATGCGATGGCGCTGATCGTGGACGATGCGAAACAGGCTTTCGCGCGGGCCGTGGCGCTTGACGCCGAGCCATTCAGCCAGCCGGTCGCCGCCGGTGAAGTCGAAATCCCGGCGATACGCGGTGTCGGCGGTGGATTGATCTATCTGCTTGATGACCAAAGCGATCTCGGCCGCTTCTCCGAAATCGACTTCATGCCCGTCGAAGACGAGGCTGAAATTGTGCCTGCGCATCTGCTCAGGATCGACCACGTCGCCCAGACCGTGGCCTATGACGAAATGCTGACCTGGCTGCTTTTCTATAGTTCGATCTTCGAGACCCATAAAACGCCGATGGTCGATATTATCGATCCGGCCGGCGTGGTCCGCAGCCAGGTGGTCGAGAACGCATCGGGTTCGCTGCGCATCACCCTGAACGGCGCGGAAAACCGCCGGACACTCGCCGGGCATTTCATCGCGGAAACATTCGGATCGGGCATCCAGCATCTCGCTTTCGATACCAATGATATCTTCGCCACCGCCGAAGCACTTCGCAAAAACGGCTTCCGGCCGCTGCACATCTCGCCGAACTATTATGGTGATGTCGAAGCCCGCTTCGGCCTGGACCCCGAGCTGACCGAGCGGCTGAAGGCGGAAAACATTCTCTACGACCGCGACGAACACGGCGAATATTTCCAGCTCTACAGCGGCACCTATGGCGAGGGCTTCTTCTTCGAGATCGTCGAGCGGCGGAACTATCGCGGTTACGGCGCACCGAACGCCATCTTCCGTATCGCCGCCCTGAAGAAGCTGATGCGGCCGGAAGGATTGCCGAAAATGTAAATAACTCGCGTTACCGCGATCCTATGAGAAAAATTAGTTTCCGCAGGCACTCACGCGCGATTGAATGTGACGAGGATAGCCAATTATATAGGAGGATCGAAAAAATGTCAGAGAAGAATCGAAGTTGCTGAATACAACCAATGAAACCGTCGCGGAAAGCAGCTACCGGCGCATTCGTGCGGATATCATATTCGGCCGCCTGGCGCCGGCGCAGAAGCTGAAACTGGAAAGCCTCAAAGAAACATACGAAACCAGCGTCAGCACCCTGCGGGAAATTCTGAACCGGCTCTCGTCCGAAGGCCTGGTGGTTGCCGAAGGGCAGCGCGGCTTCGAGGTTTCGCCCGTGTCGGCCACCGATCTCAGGGAGATTGCGGCGCTTCGTCTGCTGCTGGAAACCCACGCGCTCGAACAGTCCTTCGAATACGGTGACGTGGAATGGGAAGCCCGCTTGGTTTCTGCTCACTACAAGCTGTCGCGCATGGAGCGGGTGATGGCCACCGGCGATACCGGCCAGGCGGAAGACTGGAAGCGATATGATTGGGAATTCCATCAGGCGCTGATCTCCGCCTGCGGGTCGAAGCTTCTGATGGAAATGCATTCCGTCGTGTTCGACAAATATCTGCGCTATCAGATGGTCGCATTGTCCTATCGCGGCGAAATCGCGGCTAAGGAACACCAGCAGCTTCTGGATGCTGCCTTGAGGCGGGACCAGCAGATGGCGAAGCAGGTCCTGACCGTCCACATCGAGGACGGCGTGGAACATGCACTCGCCCGCAACGCATTGCGGTAGAGACGGCTCGAACCATGAATCGCGGAGAACGGAAGTGAAATCAGGAGAAGCCGTGCTCGAGCGATCGGGCGAAACAGGCGAAACCATCAGTGACGTGGTCTTTCGCCAGGTGAGGCAGGATATCATCGTCGGCATATTGCCGCCCGGCACCAAGATAAAGCTCGAGCAGGCCAAGGAGCGTTATTCGATCAGCGTGTCGTCGCTGCGCGAGATCCTGAGCCGCCTCACGACAGAAAATCTGGTAATCGCCGAAGGGCAACGGGGCTTCGAGGTCAGTCCCGCCTCACGCCAGGAATTGATGGAACTCGCCGATCTGCGCATCGTGCTGGAGACCCATGCGATGGACCTTGCATTTGCGGCCGGCGATCTGGAATGGGAAGGCCGGATCGTCGCCGCGCATCACAAGCTCGCGGCTGCGGAGCGCCGGCTGCTCTCTGGTGATGCCTCGCGCACGATCGATTGGGTGCGCTACGACTGGGAATTTCACCAGGCGATCGTTTCTGCCTGCAATTCGGCGACGTTGATGGCGAGCCTTTCCTCGGTCTTCGACCGCTTCCTTCGCTATCACCTGCTGGCCGAGAGCTTCCGCGGCAAGGCGGTCGTCGACGATCACAAGCTGCTGTTCGAGCTCGCGCTGGGCAGGGATGGCGAAGGTGCAAAGGCTGTTCTAAGGCAGCACGTTCAAAGCGGCGTGGAGCATGTCCTGAAGAGCAGCAAGATTTTCTAAAGCCGCCTACAACCCGGTACCGGCCTTGGAGATGATCAAGAGCGATGTGTGCCACATCGATGCAAACCGATCATTTCGACAACTTTGGGGCGCAAGGAAACACGGTCTGAAGCTTCATTGTTCTTGCCTGCGGGAGATGCTCCACTAAATCCGCTCAGATGGACGTTCAGGAGAACGCAGTTTCGATGAACCCGGCGAGCGCATCCACGCGGACGCCGCTTCAGGTGCGAAGTCCAGCTGTCATGGCGGAGGTCGAGCGCCTTCTGGCGGGCCGCACACGCGACATCCGCCTGGAAGGCGAGCTTCACGGACTTTTTCGGAAACGTTCGTGGTCGCAGGCGGCCAAGATCATTCGCGCCTGGATGATCTGGGTCGCTTTGCTTGATGGCGTGACCTTGGGCCTCAACGCCATCCTGCTTCCACTGCCGATCGTGCTGTCGATGCTCTTGCCCGCCTGCATCCTTCCGCCCGCAGCCCTGGCCACCGCCTTCGTCTGGCGAAAACCGCGCGCATCCTGGCTGCAGGGGCTCTCTCTGATCGCCGGCATGTTCTTCATCCTGCTCTCGGTCGCCCTGGTGGGCGTCAGCGCCGGTGGCGCGTTTTATGAGCGGCATTTGAACATCATGCTGGTCGTGGCGATTACCGCGATGATCATCTTCGCCGTCCCGATGGCCTGGACGGTGATGATCGCAGCATCGGCGCTCGGTCTCTATCTGTTTTTCCAGCTTCATAATCCGGGGCTTGACTTGGGAAGCGCCGTGGCTGCGACGCTGTTTTTTGCAAGTGGTGTCGTTGCAACCGTCGTGGCGCGACGCACGATGACGATCCTGGCCCAGAAGGCCTTCCTTCTCGAACTTCGGGACCGAAGCCGCGTGGCGGAACTGGCCGACGCAAATGCGCGCCTCGAGTTGCTTGCGAGAACCGATCCCCTGACCGGCATCGCCAACCGGCGCTGGATGATGGAGATGCTCAATCGCCTCTGGGGCATCGACGAGCCCTGTCCCGAAGGCGCTTCCTTGCTGATGTGCGACATCGATCAGTTCAAGAACCTGAATGACAGCCTTGGGCACGCCGAGGGTGATCGCTGTCTGGTGAAGGTCGCCGGCATTATTCAGAGCAGCGTGAGGCACGGTCGCGATCACGTGGCCCGTTATGGCGGCGAAGAATTTCTTGTCCTGCTTCCTGGACTGGATGGTGAGGAGGCGGTTGCCGTCGCCGACAATATTCGCAAGCGGGTTGAAGCCGCCTCCCTTCCGAACCCCGCATCCCGCGTCGCTCCCTACGTCACCCTCAGCATCGGAGTGGCCACTCACGCGCCGAACAGTCAGGCAATTTCGGTAGAGGAACTCCAGCGCCAGGCCGATGCGGCGCTTTATCTCGCCAAACAGGCGGGCCGCAATCGGGTGGCGCGGCATAAAGCGGATTTGCCAGGCGCGTAATGCCGGCGCATGACGCCGACGGCTTTCTCAGGCCACAACCGGAACCGGCGCGCTGTCGTTCGGCAGCAATCGCGCCACGGCGCTCAGGAGATCCGTCTGCGATATCAGGCCGAGGATTCGGTAATCGTCATCAACGACGATGACGGCATGTGTGCGCCCGTCGGTCAGCACAGGCAACAGTGAAAGAGCGGCATCCGAAGGTCTCGCCACCGCCGGCCTCGAGATCGCGTGTGCGATCGTCTCGGTACTTCCGGACAATTCCCGCAGGCCGACGGTGCCGATGAGACGGCCCTCCGGGTCCTTCACCGGCAGGGTGCGGATATTATGCTTCAAGAGAAGGTGACGCGCAGCATCCGGTTCCGACGTTTCCCCGATGGCGATCACGTCACGCGACATGATATCGGCACAGCTGATCTTGCCGTTCGAGCGGATGGCCGCCTGCAGCTCGACCTGCTGCAGCAGTCGGCCGAGGTCTGCCCGGTCGATATCGAAGGTTTCGTCGAGCGCTTCGAGAGCCGCATCGACGTCCTCCTCGCGGAACCCTACCCGCGCGGCCGACGGCAGGTCGATCGTCTGATGGGTGTTCTCCGCCTTGAGAACGACGTGCGGATAATTCCGCTTGGAAAGCTTGTGGAACAGCAGGCCAAGGCCGACGAGAATGCAGGAGTTCAAAGCGACGGGCACGAAGGGAAAGAGGAAGCCCCAGCCGGCAACGACAGGACCACCGAGCACGGCGGTCAGGGCCGCGGCTCCTCCCGGAGGGTGAAGGCAGCGCGTGAAGGACATTGCGCCGATCGCAAGCGAAACGCCGACACCGGTCGCGATGATCGGATCACGAATGAAATAGGCGGCCACAATCCCCATCAGCGCTGAAATCGTATTGCCGCCGATGATCGACCATGGCTGCGCCAGCGGGCTTGCCGGCACCGCGAAAAGAAGCACCGCGGACGCCCCCATCGGCGCGACGATCAGTGGCAGATGCGGCCCCTGCCCGAACAGATAGCCGCTGATGACGCCGGTCAGACCAATGGCCAGCAAAGCGCCGAGGCATGCGATCAATCGCTCCCGCAAGGTCGCACCGGCCAGGATCGGTGAGAACAGACGGAAGCGGCGGAAGCGGCTCGGTCCCACCTTCGGGGAAACGGGAAACTGCATGACAAGACCAATTTCGAACGAGGATTATCTGGCGGATGAAGGAAGAGCAGGTGCGAGTTAGTTTGCTGCCAGTCTGATATCTCTGCCCTTTGTCGCGCTGAGCACTTCGTGGAACGCATTGAACGCGCTCGGGCGGTCATTCCTGCGGTAGACGAGCAGCGTCTCGACGGGTCCCAGCTGGTAAGTCTGGGCAGACGTCGGCCAGTGCATCAGATCGAGAACGGATCTCGGCATGACGCCGGCCGTATTGCCGGTCGCAACGCTTGCCAGAATCGCGTGGTAGGAGCCGAGCTCGCTGGTCGGCAGGGCGCTCGATTTGCGCACCCAGTTTTCGGCGATCCGGCGATAGGTGCAGCCGGGCTCCAAAGCGGCGAGCGCCCCGACACGCAGGTCGGCGGCGGATTTGATGGCGGGATGGCCGGACGGCAGTACGATCAACAGGTCCTCGACAAAGACCGGCTCCATCTCCAGGGCCTTGAGTTCGGCATCGAAGCCCGAGTCTTCCTCACGCATCGCCTTCGGCAGGCGGGCAATCAGCGCGCAATCGAGCACATCGGAGAGAACATCGCGGGTCAGATCGCGGGACGCCCCCATCGTCAGATGCAGCGATACATCGGGCCACATCTGGTTGAATTGCGTCAGTGCCGCCGGCAGCCTGCTTGCCGCCGTGCTCTCCATGGTGCCGACCCGCAACGTCCCCGATGGGGCGAGAGGCCGCACAGCCTGGCGCGCTTCCAGCGCCAGCGCCTTGAGCCGGTTGGCATAGGAAAGAAACGTCTCGCCCTCCCGCGTCAGGGTCATCTTCTTGCCATCGCGGCTGAAGAGGGAAACGCCGAGGTCCTCCTCCAATTGCTGGATGCGCGTCGTCACGTTCGACGGCACCCGCCCCACAGCCTTGGCGGCCTTGGTAACGCTGCGGTCGCTGGCGACGGCGAGGAATATGTCGATCGACGAAAGGTCCAATGAAAAGATCTCGTTTTCGGAATTAAGGCTAGAGATAATTCTCTATATAAAAATCATCGACATTGCTCAAGCCGGTTTCGGCACCGGACAAAAAAACGCAAGCCGGCAGGCAGGCGATTGCCGAAAAAAGGGTCGGGTCGCCGCGGAAATAGCCATGCAACCTACGACATTGCCTCTGTCGGACGACGTTTTGAGGGTTTGAGCTTGGCACACGGTTTGCATCCGCAAACCTATCTGCAGATCGATCGGCGACGACCTCATGTTGCATCTTGTCTTGACCTGTCTTCTTCTGAGCGTCGCTTCAGGCTTGAGCATGCGGCGTTTTCTGCTGCCGTATTTCGCCGGCGGCGATCTCGCCGAGAAGTCCGCCCCTGTGACAGTCGTCGCAAGTGCCGTCTTTCTGGCAGCGATCGCTTTCACCGTCTCCGACCAGGATCTTTGGGCAAAATCCGTCATTCTGATGCTCGGCCTTTTACTGGCCGCAATGTTTGACGACGCGAGACCCAAGCTGACGATCGCCCTTTCCGCCGTCAGTCTGGCGGCCTATCTCGGGCTGCGTTCGATCGGCTGAGCATCCAACCATCACCCAAACAGATCAGGGGTCACGGAACACGGCGACTCATCGCCGGTGTCGACGCCCAATCGAGCTTGCATCCATCGACGAAAATCATTCGTCAACGCAGCCACATCCTGCAACCTGAAACATCTCCCGACGGGCGATAAGGAAGACTTCGCGCAATACGGGAAAATGATCTCTATTGAAGAATATTTCCTCACTGTTATTCTCCATCATAGAACATTTTCCGAGGCACGCTGGGATCGCAGGAAGCAGAAATCAGACCTCTCACGATCGGTGTCGATCTCGACTCCAGGAAATCGAGACCAGCGGCTCCCGTGCCGTGAGGATGTTCGAATTGCGTCGGTGAGGAGGCGAGCGGCGATCCATGGACAGCGATCCGGCAGGAAAAATTTGGTCGGAATGGTATGCGTGGCATCCCGTCTTGCCGATCGACGACACGATATTCTGGCTCGAAACCGTCTACCGGAGGCAAGGCCCGGCGGGTCTCTGGCAATATCGTTCGTTCCGGCCGGAATTCGAACGCCGGCAGGCTCTGACCGACATGCCCGTCTGTCCCGGCGCTTAGAGCCTTTCCGGATTAGCTTGCAGCATTCTGTTGGCTCAAACGGAGTCGGATGGTCGACCGGCCGGCGCGCGCCGCAGCCCCCTTAGCCCTGACGAGAACCTGCTCCGGCAGAATGCTGCAAGCTAATCCGGAAAGGCTATAAATCACCCGAGCGCCTGGCTGACGAGCGCATAGGTTTTCGGCGCATGCGCTGCCTGACGCTCCGGATGCGGGAGCCATGGGCCACCGAACGACATGGTCGTGACGATGTCGTAGACCGAAAGACCACAGCGGGAGAGGAAATCGGAAAACGTTCCGCCCTTTTCGCGTGTGTCGAGGCGCAGGAACGCCCCCCTATGCTCGCCTGCGTGCGGACGGATTACGGCGATCGCGTCCGCATCGTTGCCCGCCACGACCGGACCGATGACATGGCCGCGCCCGAACCGCCGGCAAAGCGAGAAGGCCTCGATCCTGCCGGCGCGGCTCAACACGATACCCTTGGAATTAGCCATGAGCCGGGCCAGGAGCAGCTTGCGTTCCGTGCCGAAGGCCACGCAATCCAATTGCGCAATCGCGTCCAGATCTCCAGCCTCGACCGCCCGTATCACGGCGCCGGGCGGCAGCTCCACATCCGGCGGCGATATCGCTTCGCCCTGGCATTGAAAGACAGATGCCTCCCGAATGAAATTCAGGGAACGATAGAGACGTCGCGCGGCACGCGTCGCGTTCAGCCCTAGGTGGCGCCCGGCGACCTGATCCAGCACGTGGCCCATCAGCCATTGCCCGGCACCGTTGGTTTGCAGGCGCGGCGAGGTGATGACCATACCGACCGTGGCAAATTGCGCATCATAGGGAAACCACATCGCGGAGCCGAGAATGCGGCCGATTTCATCGATCGCCACGACGCCCTCGCCGAACTCACGCATGAATTGCCAGTCTTCGGCGCGATGCGGCCACGCGACGGTCATCGAAAGCGCATGCAGTTTGTCGAGATCGACGCTGTCGATCCCGGCAAGACGCATCTCGAAACTGTCGACGATCCTGGATTCGGATGTCAGTTCACTCACCCGGCCCTCCTGCCGCATTTTCTCGCCCAGCCTGCGCTCGGAAACTTCTGTGACCAGACTAGAACAGATCGTTCGATACAATTCACTGGGGAAGCGCGCGCAAACACAACAATCGACCAAATCCCGATGCGCATTCGGCAAATAACGCCTGCGCCTGCCTTTAGAGTCATTGACCAGGCCCGGATCGGCCGCAATCGCCGTTCACCGTGAGGACCCGGAATGTCGCCTCCCGTCAGCCCAGTTACAAGCACCCCAAGAATCCCGCCGCGTTGTGAAGAATCCCATGCAGGCAATTGAAATTCTCGAAAGGCTCGTCGGCTTTCCCTCGGTCGTCGGCACGCCGAACGCCGAGATCGTCGCATGGATCCGGCACTACCTGCAAAGCCACGGCGTTGTTGTCACGGAGCTTCCCGGCCCGGAGGGCGACCGGTCGAACCTCTTCGCCACGATCGGCCCGAAGGAAACGCCGGGTTATATCCTCTCGGGCCATATGGACGTGGTCCCCGCCGCCGAAGGCGGCTGGACCAGCGATCCGTTCCGCCTGCGGGCCGAAGGGGACCGCTTCTACGGTCGCGGCGCCACCGACATGAAGGGCTTCCTGGCCGCCGTGCTCGCCGCTGTCCCGGCGATTGCGGCCATGCCGCTTCGCCGGCCCGTCCACCTTGCCTTTTCCTATGACGAGGAGGCCGGCTGCCGCGGCGCGCCGCATATGATCGCCCGCCTGCCGGAGCTCTGCGCAACTCCGCTTGGAGCGATCATCGGCGAGCCGAGCGGCATGCGGGCAATCCGCGCCCATAAGGGCAAGGCCGCCGCCCGGCTGACGGTCAGAGGCCGGGCAGGCCACTCCTCGCGCCCGGATCAGGGGCTGAATGCGATCCATGCCATCACCAGCGTTTTGGTTTGCGCCAGCGCCGAAGCCGACCGGCTGACCTCCGGGCCGTTCGAAGATGTTTTCGAACCGCCCTACTCCTCCCTTCAGGTCGGCACGCTGAAGGGCGGCCAGGCGGTCAATATCATTCCCGACATTTGCGAGGCCGAGTTCGAAGCGCGGGCCATTTCCGGCGTCGATCCGGCAACGCTGCTAGCGCCGTTGCGAGCATCGGCCGAGACGCTGTCGCAGCGTGGTTTCCAAGTAGAATGGCGCGAACTCAGCGCCTATCCGGCGTTGTCGCTTGCCGCCGACGCGCCGCTTGCGGCGCTGCTTGGCGAACTGACCGGCATCGAGCCGCTCGCCGCCGTCAGCTACGGCACGGAGGCCGGGCTTTTCCAGCGCGCCGGCATCGATGCGATCATCTGCGGACCGGGCGACATCGGTCGCGCCCACAAGCCGGATGAATTCATCCGTGCCGGTGAACTGCTCGCCTGCCAGGCGATGGTCGAGGCGCTCGGCCGCCGCTGCGCCTGAAGCACGAGATCAAGGAGCCGACGCAATGACCTTTCTCTTCAATTCGGACGCGAAGCGCGGCGCCATCTTCGCCGAAGCCTTCGCGCGCGAACTGCCGGACATCGCCTTCTCCATGGATCCCAAGTCGGTCGAAGCCGAGGCCGTGCGCTATCTCATCACCTGGACCCTGCCGGATGATCTCGCGCGCTACCGCAATCTCGAAATCCTCTTTTCGATTGGTGCCGGGATCGACCAGTTCCGCATCGATGCCGTGCCTACGTCGGTGAAGGTGGTGCGCATGGTCGAGGACGGCATAATCAGGATGATGCAGGAATATGTGACGCTTTCCGTACTTGCGCTCCATCGCGACCTGCCGACCTATCTCGACCAGCAGCGGCGCCGGACCTGGCAGGCGGTCGCGCCGGTGCAGGCCTCGAACCGCCGCATCGGCGTGCTCGGGCTTGGCATGCTCGGAACCGCCGTGCTCGAACGCTTGCTACCCTTCGGCTTTCCACTTTCGGGCTGGAGCCGCAGCCCGCGCGAGATCGACGGCATCCGATGCCTGAGCGGTCGGGACGGCCTCGATACTCTGCTTGATACCACCGATATTCTTGTCTGCCTGCTACCGCTGACGGACGAGACGCGCGGCTTCCTGAATGCCGGCCTCTTCGCCAGGATGCCGGCTGGTGCGGCGCTCGTCCATGCCGGTCGCGGCGCACAGCTCGACCATCGGGCACTCGTCGCCGCACTCGATGCCGGGCATCTTTCCGGCGCCGTTATCGACGTCACCGAGCCGGAGCCGCTTCCCGCGGACCACGCCTTCTGGAGCCACCCGAAGATCCTGCTGACTCCGCACATTGCGAGCGTCACCCAAGCTGAAACCGCCGCTGCAGCCGTGATCGGCAACATCAAACGCTATCAGGCGGGCCTCGACCCGATCGGACTGATCGATCGCAGCCGCGGCTACTGAATTCTTAACCCAGGAAAGCAAAATCATGTCCCTTCTCAAGACGATCGACACCAACCCGACCTCCACGCCGCGCGAGTCCGGCCCGCTGCCCGAACGGCTGATCTCCGGTAACCCGGCCTTCAAGACCTGGGCGCAGGACGTCGCTCGCGGCGAGACGGTTCATAGCGGCGTGTGGGAAGCCACCCCCGGCGAGACGCGCTCGATCAAGGGAGAGACGTTCGAGTTCTGCCATATCCTTTCCGGCCTGATCGAGATCACCCCGGAAGGTGGCGAACCGGTGGTCTACAGAGCCGGCGACAGCTTCGTCATGAAGCCCGGCTTCGTCGGCGTCTGGAAGACGATCGAGACGGTGCGCAAAATCTACGTGACCGTGTCGTAATGCCAACGCCGTAGATTTGACTGGCCGCAGCGGCGAAAACGCAATTTTTCGCCGCTGCGGCATCGCCGGTCGATGAATGCTGCTCGCTTTCCCCGGTTAGGCTTGCCTCAGCCCACCCCGAGGACATGCAATGACACTAAGCTTCGATCCGAACACGATTTCCCTGCCCGTCGGGCATTTCATCGGCGGCCGGCTGATTCCGGCCGAAGCCGTGATCGACATGCATCGTCCCTCCGACGGCAAGGCCTATGCGGGCTGCCCGCTGGCTGACGCAGCAGTTGTCGACCACGCTGTCGAAACCGCCAAGAAGGCGTTGAGGACGAGCAATTGGGGCGGCGTGCGGCCGCGCGAGCGCACCGTGGCGTTGCAGCGCTGGGCGGATCTGATCGAGGCGGAGGCAGAGACCCTCGCCAGGCTTGAAGCGCTCTCGTCGACACGGCCCATCGGCCATCTCGTCGCCGGCGACATCGCCGTCACTGCCGAGCAGATCCGTTTCTTTGCCGAATTCGCCGACAAGGAAGGCGGCGACCTCGTTCCGACCGACGATACCAATTTCGGCATGATCATGACCGAACCCTACGGTGTCGTCGGCGCCATCACGCCCTGGAATTTTCCCCTGTCCATGGCGGGCTGGAAGCTCGGCCCGGCGCTGGCGGCGGGCAATGCGGTGGTGTTGAAACCATCGGAGATGACGCCGTTCTCGACACTCTATCTCGCCGAACTTTCGGTGCGGGCCGGTCTGCCGGCCGGTCTCGTCAACATCGTGCTCGGTAACGGCCCGACCACCGGAAATGCGATCACCGGACATCCCGGCATCGCCAAGGTCAGCTTTACCGGCTCGACTGCGGCCGGCTCGGCGATCATGACCAATATCGCTCGCACCGGCGTCAAGCCGATGACGCTCGAACTTGGCGGCAAAAGTCCGCAGTTGGTCTTTGCCGATGCCGATCTCGAGCTCGCTGCGGGCGCAATCGCCGGCAGCATTCTTTCCAACGCCGGTCAGGCCTGCGTCTGCGGTTCCCGCCTGATCGTCGAGGCGAAGGTGGCGGACGCGCTCGCGGCCGCACTTGTCGAGAGGCTGGCGGCCATCCGCCCCGGCCCCACCTGGGATGAAGCGACCGATTATTCGCCCGTCATCTCCGAACGCCAGATCGCCCGCATGGACGGTATCATCCGCGCCGCGATCGACGGCGGGGCCGAGTGCCTCACCGGTGGCCGCCGCCTCGACCGCGAAGGCTATTTCTACGCGCCGACGCTGATGTCTGGCGTGACGGCAACGTCGCCGGCGGTTCTCGAGGAAATCTTCGGACCGGTGCTGACCATGCAGACTTTCGAGGACGAGGAGGAGGCGCTGAGCCTCGCCGACCATCCGGCTTACGGGCTCGCCGCCGGCCTCTTCACCCGGGATCTGTCGCGCGCCATCCGCGTAACGCGCCGCCTGCAGGCCGGCACCGTCTGGGTCAACCGCTACGGCCGCTCGCGCGACCATATCCTGCCGACCGGCGGCTACAAGCAGTCCGGTATCGGCAAGGATCTCGGCCGCGAAGCCTATCTCGCCAACCGCAAGAGCAAGAGTGTGCTCATCAGCCTGTAAGGACCTGCGATGAAGACCTACAAGATCGCCCTTCTGCCCGGAGACGGCATCGGCCGCGACGTGACGGCAGCAGCCTGGGCCGTGCTCGAAAAGGCAGCTCGCCTGAACGAATTTTCTCTGGATGCAACCAGCTATCCCTGGTCCTGCGACTTCTATCTGGAGAACGGCAGCATGATGCCCGCCGACGGCATCGAAACGCTCCGGTCCTTCGATGCCATCCTGCTCGGCGCCGTCGGCTGGCCCCACAAGGTGCCGGATTCCGTCTCGCTGCACGGGCTTCTGCTGCCGATCCGCAAGGCTTTCGTGCAATATGCCAATATCCGCCCGCACCGGCTGCTGCCCGGCGTGCAGGGACCGTTGCGGTCCGACGGTTTCGACATCCTCTGCATTCGTGAAAACACCGAGGGCGAATATTCCGGCGCCGGCGGCCGCGTCCACCAGGGCACCGACAGCGAGGTGGCTGTGGAGACCTCGATCTTCACCCGCAAGGGGGTCGAGCGCATCCTGCGTTTCGGCTTTGAGCAAGCGCGTGCGCGCAGCGGCAAGCTTGCCTCGGTGACCAAGTCCAACGCCCAGAAATATTCGATGGTCTTCTGGGACGAGATCACCCAGCAGCTTTCTGCCGAATATCCCGACGTCGACGTGACCAGCTACCATATCGACGCCATGGCCGCCCGCATGGTCATGTCGCCCGAGAGTCTCGACGTCGTGGTCGCCTCCAACCTGTTCGGCGATATCCTGACCGATCTCGGCGCCGCCATCCAGGGCGGGCTCGGCTTTGCAGCCTCCGCCAATATCAATCCCGATCGCTCGGCGCCATCGATGTTCGAACCGGTCCACGGCTCCGCCCCCGATATCGCCCATCTCGGCATCGCCAATCCGATCGCCGCCATCTGGTCGGGCGCGATGATGCTGGAGCATTTGGGAGAAACGGCTGCCGCCGCAAAGGTGATGGCATCAATCGAGGCGACGACCGCACGCGGCATCGGCGCCATTCCCGGCAAGGACAAGACCGACGCGATCACCGCATCGGTGCTTTCGGCACTTGACTGATCAATGGAGAACAGAATGAACGGATTGAGGGATAGCAGCCTGCTTCGCCAGCAAGGGCTGATCGACGGAGAATGGCGTGGGGCCGCAGCCGGGAATACGATCGAAGTGATCGACCCGGCGACGCAGCATGTGCTGGGCACGGTGCCCGACATGGACGGAGCCGATACGAGGGCGGCAATCGCCGCGGCGGAAAGGGCCTTCGGTCCATGGCGGGCAAAGACCAATGCCGAGCGCGCAGCATTGCTGGAAGCCTGGCACGATCTGATGCTCGACAATATCGAGGATCTGGCGCTGATCCTCACCCGTGAGCAGGGCAAGCCGCTGACGGAGGCGCGCGGCGAAATCCGCTACGGCGCCTCGTTCATCAAATGGTTTTCCGAGGAGGCGCGCCGCATCGGCGGAACGACCATTCCCTCGCCGACGGCGGACCGGCGGATCGTCGTTCTGAAGGAGCCGGTGGGCGTGTCGGCGATCATCACGCCGTGGAATTTTCCGAATGCGATGATCACTCGCAAGGTCGGGCCTGCACTCGCCGCAGGCTGCACCGTCGTCATCAAGCCATCGGACCTGACCCCTTATTCGGCCCTGGCGCTCGGCGTCCTGGCCGAGCGCGCCGGCATCCCGAAGGGCGTGATCAATATCGTCACCGGCCTGCCCACCCGGATCGGCGACGAGTTGATGGCGAACGAGACCGTCCGCAAGATCTCTTTCACCGGCTCGACCCGCGTCGGCTCGCTGCTGATGCGCGGCGCAGCCGACAGCGTCAAGCGGCTCAGCCTCGAACTCGGTGGCAATGCGCCCTTCATCGTCTTCGACGACGCCGATCTCGATCTTGCCGTGGAAGGCGCGATCGCATCGAAATTCCGCAATGGCGGGCAGACTTGCGTCTGCGCCAACCGCCTTCTCGTCCAGTCCGGTGTCTACGAGACCTTTGCCGCCAAGCTTTCCGCACGCGTATCGGCCATGAAGGTCGGGGCCGGCACGGAGGCCGGCACGGATATCGGCCCGATGATCAACAAGGCGGCGATCGAGAAGATCAAGCGTCATGTCGACGATGCGGTGGACAAGGGAGCGAGGATCCTCGCCACCGCAGGTTTCGTGCCTGAAGGCGATCAATATGCCGTGCCGATGGTGCTCGGCGGTGCGACCACCGACATGCAGCTTGCCAGCGAAGAGACCTTCGGACCCGTTGCCCCGCTTTTCCGTTTCGACACTGAGGAAGAGGCGATCGGCATCGCCAACGCCACGCCCTTCGGCCTTGCGGCCTATTTCTACACCGAGAGCCTGAAACGCTCCTGGCGTGTCGCCGAAGCGCTGGAATTCGGGATGCTCGGCCTGAACACCGGGGCGATTTCCACCGAGGTTGCCCCCTTCGGCGGCGTCAAGCAGTCCGGCCTCGGTCGTGAAGGCGCCCAATGCGGCATCGATGAATATCTGGAAATGAAGAGCTTCCACATCGGCGGCCTCGCCTGACCGACAGAACGCAAAGGGCGCCGGGACATGATCCCGGCGCTGGATGATCGGAGCGACGGTCGATCCTCCTGCTGGAGCAACGACGACAAGTCGTTTTGAGCACTCCGCAACCTTTGGCGGATGGCTGCAAATTACGGTGCCTAGACAACATTTCTTTGACGCTGCTTTGACGGCAGGGTGCTACGGCCGATTTGCGAAGTTACGCAGAGGGATTTCAGCCGGTTATGCTTCAATTCGATCATCGTCACAGCATAGATTTACATTTCGCAATCCCGGTTTCCCTTTCCGGTTGCTTGCCAGACGCCGTAGTTGTGGCAGACTGGTCCCCGGATGCTAGGTTTTCCGGCCGCCGAACGAGCGTTTCGGAGGCAACGGGGGCGGGGCCGGTGGATCGCATGAACAAGGAGCACGATCCGTTTCGGATGTTCCTGCTCGGGCCTTTTGCCCTTGTGGACGCCGGGGGGCGCTCGGTTACTCCGAAATCCAAAAAGGCACAGGCTCTTCTGGCGATGCTTGCATTGTCCGCCCGGGGCTCGCGCTCGAGAATCTGGCTTAGGGATAAGTTATGGAGCGATCGCTCCGATGACCAGGCAGCAGCCAGTCTACGCCAGGCGCTTTTGGACATTCACAAGAGTCTGGGGGCGGCACGTGATCTCTTGATTGCGGATAAGAATACGGTTTGGCTGGATACGGACCGACTCGTGCTCGATACCGACTTGGTGGTTCAGACGGAGCGGTCTCCGGATCAAGTCACCGACGAATTGCTCGAAGGTATCGACATCCGCGATCCCGAATTCGAGGACTGGTTGGCGCTGGAACGGCAAAACTGGTATCGCCGTCTCGATGAAGGACAAGTCCACGATGTATTTGAGCCGCGACAGCAGCCGAGCCGCGATGTCGCCAAACATTCCGCGCTGCTGCCGTTAACAGGCGCCCCGGATACGTCGAGAACAGGCAAACCCGTGGATATCGCCAGCAGCGGCCCAAATGGGCGGCGGGTTGGCGGTGAGTGGCAATGGATGATGGCGCTTCTGTCCCCCATCGTGGTGGGTGCCGGAGAGGGCGGACAAATTGCTGCGACACGGTTCCAGAACCTCATTGCAAAAGCCATCATCGATGGGCTGGGATTTGGCGTCACCGACCTCTCCTTCACCTTGCCGAATATTGAAGAGAGCGAACAGCAGATCAGCCTTCCCATATGCCTACAGCTTCGCCTGACGTTTGATGGTGACATGGTGCTGATCGAACTGGTGATGAAGCACCTGATCAACAACCGTATTCATTGGCTGGGCAGTCAGGCAATCAACCGCACGCAGTTCGAGCGGGGCGAATTCGGCATCGCCGCTGCGCTGATCAGCCAGGCCGTCGATCAGTTGGCCTATTTCCAGGAGATGCAGGCAACCGACAGCCGATTGTCGCAAGACGGTCTCCTGATCGACGCCGTCAATGCCATCTTTCGGCTTTCGCGCGGCGACCTGGATAATGCGGAACGGCGCCTGGAAGAACAGATCCAGTATCAGCCGCGATCATCGACTTTTGCCTGGCTGTCCTTCATTCGGACTTTCCAGGTCGGCCAACGTTTCAACGCATTGGATGCTCATCTGATCGAGGAAGCCCAGGCCTATGCACGCAAGGCGCTGGAACTCGATCCGCAGAATTCCGTGTCGCTTGCGCTCGTCGGCCACGTTCATTCGTTCCTGTTCGGCGAATACGACTATGCGGCCAACCTGTTCGAAAAATCGATCCGCCTGAATCCGGCCCTGCCGCTCAGTTGGGACCTCTACGCGATGCTGCACTGCTATGCAGGCCAGCCCGACAAGGCAGTGGCCATGGCGCGTTGGGTACAAGAGCTCGGCGTCTACAGCCCGCATAAATATTACTTCGATACGACCAAATGCATTGCGGCAGCGCTTGCAGGCGATCATGGCGCGGCCATAGCTGCGGGCGAAGAAGCCCTGCGGACACGACCGAACTTCAACAGTCTGCTGCGCTATCTTGCCTCCAGTCATGCCCATTCCAACGATCTCGTCGGCGCGCGGCATTACCTGCAGCGTCTTGAGGCGGTCGAGGGCGGCTTCTCTATCAACGCCTTCCGCGGCAGCGGCTATCCGCTGCTCGACACAGGCGGCGGCCAGATCTTGATCGACGGCCTTCTCAAGGCCGGCGCCAAGCTGCGCTGAACCCCGGACAATTCTTCACATCATCGCGCAAGGAGGCTGCAATGGAAGCGGACACCGCCCACGAATCGCAATCAAGAATCGTCTCATTTCTAAACAATTATAAATTCAGGATTGAACCGGATACGGTCCTTCCATGCGAACCCAGGGACAATGCAGGTGCTGATCCTCTCACCGGTGCGTCGGAAGCTGCACCTGATGCAGCCTCCGAACCTGCGCTTTCCGGCACGGATGAAGATGCATCGTCTCTGGCCGCGCCTATGATGGCGACGATGGCCGCAGCCTCGGTCCTCAACAAGAGCGTGGCGAACAAGTCGGTGCTCAACAAGGCGTCGCTGAACAAAAACAAGAACAAAAACAAGAACAAAAATAAGAATAAAAACAAGTCGACGATGGATGGCGCCAGCCTCGGCGTGTCGCAGCTTATCCCCTCCTTCGAGCTGCGCAGGCTACACCAGCAGCCGTCACGCAACGCCTATAGCGCGGCGCGGCGCTTCACCTGGGAAATGCTGGATATACTTCCGCCGCCCGGCCCGGATTATACCCGCCTCGAAACGACGGTGCTCCTCTCCATGCAACGCCGCGACCGCGAACGCGTGCGGCGCCTGCCCGACATCCAAATCGAGTCGACGATCTCCGTGGGAGAATTCACCCGCGCATTGCATATCGAGGATCTCGGCGGCTTCGAGCAGACGGAGGGCCTTTTCCAGGCGATCCTGACGGCCTGCGAATATGTCGGACTGATCTACAAGAGCCAGTTCAACCGGCTGCGGCCAAACCAGTTTGAGCCCATGCTGCGACCGTTGCTGGCCGTGCCGGTCCACGAGTCCTATCCCAGCAACCATTCGTTCCAGTGCTTTTCGATCGCCTTCGCGTTCTCGACGATCCTGCCGGAACATCCGGCCACCGACGAGCTTGCCCGCATCGCCCAGAACGTTGCCGAAAATCGCGAATGGGCCGGCCTGCACTACCCGAGCGACACACAGGCAGGACGAGATCTCGCCCGACGCTTCGCCCCCTACCTCCACGACGCGTTCGGTCCACTGTTCCAGGCCGTACACGACGAATGGGTCTGAATTCTCCAGTTGCTGCTCAACAGGATTACAACCATGACGGATCAAACACAAATGCCTGAGCCCGCGCCGATCAACTACTACTATCTCTGGCACCTGACTGCTCTTGGCGTAGTCGACGCGGAATACGGATCGGCTCCGCCGGTGCCTCCAGCGCCCGATGCGAGCGCCGCACGCGCGCTGCCCGATCCCCTCATCACTGGCACGGTCTGGGATGCGATCGCTTCCGTCGGCCCGCTGCGACCCGCACGGGTCGCGCTGATCGATGTCGGCGTATCTCCGGATCATCCCAATCTGGCAACCCGGCTTGACCGGGAGGCGTCAATCGATTTGACGACCCATCGTTACGGCGCGCGCGTGCTCGAAATTCTCGATACGACCACGTCCTTTGACCGTGAGGAACGGCATGCCTTCTTCGCGGTGCTCAACATCACTCCGCTCGGCAATATCGGCCTTTCGAATGACGACCGGGACTATCTCAGTGACCTGGTTGCGGAATATGCCGCGTCGGAGGGTGTTCTCCGGCGGCTCTACAATCCGGAATCGCTGTTTGCATCGCATGGTACGTGCTGCGCAGGGCTGATCGTCGGCGAACCCGCCGTTGTTGCAGAAGAAGGCACGCCAAGCCTTCCGCCGGAAGGAGCCTTCTACGGTGATGGTGACGAGCTGCATACGAGCGGCAATCGCAACGTCATCCCCTATTTCGGCGTTGATCCCTTTTCAAGGCTCATCTCGATCAGGACGTCCTTCGAAGACGATGTCAGGCAGTTCATCGCAGCCTTTCTCTATGCCTATCATCAGAAGGTGGACGTGATCGTCATGCCACGCGGTCTGCCTGACCCGAAACGCAGCGTGGTCGATCCAAAGAACGAGCTGAAGGCCGACCTGGAAATATGGAAAAACCAGGATGCCGCCAATCTCTTCGCGCGCATTGCCTTCGCCGACCAGGGTGGGCCTGAACTGGAGCCGAAGGCTGCGCAGATAGGCTCCAATCCCGATCGCCCGTGGCATATCCTCAAACAGCTCATCCTCGCCGTCAGCAAGCACATTCCGATCGTCTGCGCCGCGGGAAACAGTGGCGAGAGCCAGCTGATCTATCCGGCAAGTCTTGCCGCCGATGACAACGGCATCATCGCCGTCGGGGCCGTTACCGTCGAAGGTTTCCGTTCGGGCTACAGCAATTACGGCGAAGGACTGACGGTTGTCTCCCCCTCCGACGACGGTGAGGTCTTCAACCGGCATCAGTTACGCCTCGACCGGCTTTCGCCATTTGCCGCACAGCACGACTACAGTGCCTTTCGAACGCGGGAATACTACTATTCGCACTTCTCGCTGCTGACGACGGACCTGTCGGGGATTTTCGGCTATGATCACGGCTCCGATCCATGGTCGGCGATCGTGCCGTTCGGAACCAATCCGGGCATCGGTGGCGGATACTACACCACCTTCGGGGGCACCTCCGGCGCGTCGGCGCAGGTGGGGGGCCTATGCGCCCTGATTCAGCGGGCCTACAAGAGCCGCCATAGTCCCGGTGACCGCCTCTCGGGACCTCAGGTCAAGTCCATTCTGAAAGCCGCGTCGCGCCTGGACGCCATTGTCGCACCCGGAACGAGGAAACTGACGGCGGATTGCATGAATGCAGAAAGCGAGGACGCTCTCGACGCGGCCTATTTCTTCGGGTCGGGCCTGCCGAATGCGCGGGCGGCGGTACAGGCGGCTCTGGCGATCTGACCGCTGCGGATGCGTTATCCAAAATTCTAAGCCTCCTCGATCGAGGAGGCTCAGACTGCTGACAAACCCCTGGCACCGTCCAGGGGTTTATGATTCACTGGGACATGTTGAAGAAACCTGCCCCCACCCAGACCGCTCTTGAGATG
>NZ_JACIFK010000007.1:0-392685 GCF_014197345.1 Rhizobium sp. BK008
GGTATCGAGATCGTCGAACTGCGAGCTGTCGATGATGTTGCAGCCCTTCTCCGCCAGATAGCTCGAAATCGCCGCAACGATGCCGCGCGTCGATTTGCAGGATACCGTCAATACATAGTTTCTCATGTCTCTCCCTCTTCCTTCTTCAAGGCCGCAGCCGTGCTTAGATCAAAGCCCGGGCCGCGAATAGGCCGGCGCGCTTTCATTCCTGCGACAAATTGCAAGAGAAACCATCACGCTTCTGCAAGTTCTCTCATTGCCAAGTCTGAAGCTTAGGAGAAGTTGCGCAAAAAACTGTACCGTCAGCGCCGCTTGGATGCGTATTCTCGCCTTCGGTACGGAAACAGCGCTAAAGCGCGGCAAACGAATCTGACAGAATCGATGCGCGTTAGGCCGGCGGGCGGCTCGCCACGGCCGCTTTCCGGCGCGGCGTGGTGATTTCATGGATGATCGCGCCGCCGATCGACGAGAGCACCAATGAGAGGATCACGAAGAGCACCGGCTGCTGCAGGATGCCGATCGGCAGGCGATCTGCTGCCACCCTCAAGAAGGCGAGCGTGAAGGCGTGGGTGATATAGATGCTGTAGGAGCAGTCGCCGAGATAGTTCAGCCATCCCAGGACCGGCAGCCTGGAAAAATCGATGGAGACGGCGCCGTAAATGATGAAGATCGCCGGGATTCCCCAGGCATAGAACCGGCTTTCCGGCTGCATCAGCGCCTCGTTGATGAAGAGAAACGCAAAGCCCATGGCGAGTGCCGCCCAAGCCCAGCGGTTCGGCAGAAGCATCTTCTGCCCATAGAGCCAGGCGAGCACGACACCGGCGAGAAATTCCAGGATGATCGGCTCGCCGTAGAACCGGGTCACCGTCGATTCCGGCAGCAGCCGGCAGGCCACCAGAATGACGGTAAAGACGGCAAACATCGCCGGGATGCGGCGGACTTCCGAAAGCGGCAGCAGCAGCGCGAACACGAAATAGAAGAACATCTCGTAATTCAGCGTCCAGCCCGGAACGACGACTGGAGTGATCGTGCTGGGATCGGCGGGATTGCTCCATGGCAGGAAGAACAGTGAGGCGACGAGGTGCGGCAGGTCGAACACCGTCGATTTCAGCAATGACGGGGCCACCAGCGCCACCGCGGCCGAAAACAATGTCGCCAGCCAGTAGAGCGGCACGATCCTTCTGATGCGCCGGCGGGCGAAATCGATCGGGCTCATTGCGCGACCGCTCGTCGTCAGCCACATCACGAAACCACTTAAAACGAAGAAGATATCGACGCCGGTTTCGCCATAGATGAAGGCGGTGGCGTCGACGGCCGGATTGACCTTGGCGAGCTGCAATATCGCATGGAAATAGACCACCATCAGCGCCGCGATGGCGCGCAGATATTGAAGCTGGACAAGCATCGAGCGTCTTGCTCCCTAGCATGATGCCGAAAAGTGTGGGCGGTTTTCGGACGACATCATGCTCTATTTCTTTGATTTAGAACAGGATTCAGATTTTAGGCCAATCCGGCCTAAAATCATCCTGTTCTAGGGCTCGCGCGGCGCCGGTCTCAGCCGCGCCGCTGCGGTCAACTCAATACATTTGTCGGACGACCCTGCCGGATGCGCGGGTTGTCGTGGAAACGCATATATCCGACGACGAACCACAGGAGACCGGCGATCTTCATCGAAAAGACTGCGGTTCCCCCGATCATCATATTCAGAAAAATGAAAAGAGAAAGTGAATGGGCGCAGCGCCGCTGCGCCGCCGTGCGTCCGGCGGGAAAGAGGCAGACGAACAGCCACAGGGCGATGACGCCGAAGATCGTCGCGGCATAGATCAGGTAGACATAACCGCTATCGGCGAACTCGGCGACCCGGTCGACCGAAAGTCCGAGGATGGCGAGCGGATCGAGTTCCATGATCTTCTTCATCGTCAGGTTGATGCGGCCGGTGAAATTGTCGCCGGTCGCGTTGGGTTTCAGCACGTAGACGAGGAAGCCCGCGGCGACGATCAGCGGCATCAGCGCCAGATTGAAATTCTTCGGGATCTTCGGAAAGACGAAATAGCCGACGATGCAGGCAAAGCAGAAGATCAGCATCGTGCGCGTGTCGTTCGTCACCAGGATCAGGACTGCCGTGCTGATCATCAGCAACCGGTCCCAGCGGCCAAGCCTCTCCCACATCGAAATCAGGTAGACCGCGATCACCCCGCAGAAATTGGCCAGCGACACCTGTTCGAGGAAGATCGAGGAGGAACGATGGTCTATGATGCCGAAGGAGAAGCGTTCGGGAAAGCCGAGCGCATTCTGGAAAAGGCCTGTCGTGTTGTAGCTCAGCGGCAGCAGCCCGCGCGTATTGGCGAAATAGTCGGACGGATGGACGATGCTGACATAGAACGGCACGCTGACGATCTCGAAAATCAGGAAAATCATGACGACGAGGCTTGCCCAGCGAAAGACGAGCTTCATCGTCCTTTCGTTGCTCCAGCCGCCGAGCCCGGTGAAGCAGAAGATGATCAGCACGTTGCGGAAATGATCGATGAACAGCATGCGGTTGAGGACGCTGACATAGATGGTCACCACGAGCGTGAACAGCAGGAACAGGAAGGCTGGCAGGTCGGTTTCGTAGATCCCCTTGTGCAGGATGTAGATGATGGCGCTCGCCATGATCAGGCCTTCGCTGGCAGCGACATGCGTCAACGACAGCGGCATGATGTTGTGGTTGATGAAGGCGAGAATGCCGTTGTAGAGCACCGAGAGCAGGCCGAGCCAGAGCACCAGGTAATCGGTGCGCGACGCCGCCCCGGCAGCATCGAGCCGGTTGCCGGCGGCAGTAAAAGGCGCTGCCTTCTGGTCGACGACCGCCATGGTCAATTCCCCACAGGCTTGACGGCGGAACAAGTGCCGGCATCGGCTTTTGCCGATTGGGCGAGAAGCCGCATCTGCGGCCGCGCGGGCCCCTTTCGCGGCTGGACGTTGAACGGCTCGTTCGCGGGCCACCAATCGCCCGCCGCCCAATAGGACCAGCCGAGCCAGACGTCGCCATTACCTGTCATGGTGGCATAGATTTCGGTCAGCCCGCTCATGCAGTCCTTGTCGGCGGAGGCGCCGAATTCGCCGAGAAAGCCGCGTTTGTGGTTCCGCTTCAGCCAGGCGGTGACCCCGGCGATCGCCTCGACTGCGGCATCGGCACCTTCGCAGGTCGGATGGGTTCCGGAGGAATCGGCGTCGAGATACTGGTGGACCTCATAGGCGTAGAAATCCAGCGGATCGCGCACGCCGAGCATCACAGTGCCGTTGGCGCCGCCGATCACGTCCTTCTCCCAGCTTGCCGCGCCGCTCCATGCAGTGCCGGGCACCAGGATGAGGTTGCGCGCGCCGACCGCGCGGATACTGCGGATCGCGGCATTGGCCGCATCCAGCCAGTCCGTCGCCTTGATGTCGTGCGGTTCGTTCATCAGGCCGAAGACAATGCCCTCCTGATTGGCGAATTCGACGGCGAGCCTTGCCCAGAAGTCACCGAAGGCGGCATCCGTTGCCGGCGCCGTGCCGACCTGGGTCTTGTCGTAATAACCGAAATTATGCGGGTCGAGCAGAACGGCCATGCCGCGCTTGCGGATCAGGCCGATCGTGCCTTTGATCCGCTGGAGCTCGTCCTCGTCGAGCCGCCCGCCGAGTGCGGGCTGCAGCCGTTCCCAGCGGAAGGGCAGCCGGATGATCGTCATGCCCTTTTCGGCGAAATAGCCGATCGTCTCTTCACTGGGATAGGTGTAGTTGGTGCCGTAGGTACCGCCGCGCTCGCCATATTCACCGCCGGAAAGATTGACGCCGCGGTAGCAGGGCGCCCCGGCCGCAAGGGCCGGCGACGGGACGAGAGCCGCCGCAAGCAGCAGCGCTGTCAGATGTCGTGTCGTCCTCATGGCATCCTCGCAATCGCGGAAAATCGCAACATCGGCGTCGCTGAGATTATCTTAACGGTCCGTTAGCTAAGAATTTCTAAAGTCTCGGCACCTCGGCTTCAGTCTTTCACGCTGGGCGGGACACGAGTGCGCGTATGAACCAGTATGACAGGAACAGGGTAAGCCGGCTCCCTGGCTGGCGCAGTTATGAGCCGTCTCAGACTGCGCCGGAAGGCGTACGCATGCGCAGTCCTGTCGTCCGCCCGGATGATTACGCCCGTCCGGCGCCTGAACCGACCCCGCCCCCTTTTGTGCCGCCGGCAAGCATGGCGGAAAGCCGTCAATATGAGCGTCCGGCGCCTCCGCCTCCGCCGGCAAGAGAGCCCGTCGTCGACGCGCCGTCGAACGCAGCCTCCCCACCTGCCGCACCGCTTCTCGACCTCCGCTCCAGCATCGCCGCGATCTGGAGCCGGCGGCTGGTCGTGCTGGGTCTGGCACTGCTCGGCGCCGCTGCCGGCGCTGTGGTGGCACCACGGATCGCTCAGAAATTCACCGCCGTCAGCAGCCTCTATTTCGATCCGCGCCAGATCGGCCTTGCCGATGCCGGCGCGCAATCCTCCGGACCCTCGCCGGAAATGATCTCGACTCTGATCGACAGCCAGGTGCAGATCCTGACCTCGGGCAATGTGCTGCGCCGCGTCGTCGAGACGATGAAGCTCGACCAGGATCCGGAATTCACCGGCGGCCGCACCGATAGCGCCGCCGTGATCGGCGCCCTGCAGAAAGCACTTGTGATCACCCGCCAGGCCAGCACCTATGTCGTCACGCTTGCCGCCACGACGAATGATCCGGAAAAATCCGCAAGGCTTGCCAACCAGGTCGTCACCGCCTTCACCGAGGAGGAGAACAACGCCTCGAACGGCATTTACGAAAACACCTCCTCGACGCTCGACGGACGCCTCGACGATCTGCGCCAGAAGGTGCTGGAAGCCGAGCAGGCCGTCGAAACCTTCCGCGCCGACAACGACATGGCTGCGACCGAGGGCAATCTGATTTCCGATCAGCGGCTCGTCTCGTTGAACACGATGCTGGTGACGGCACAGGAAAAGACCATCCAGGCGAAAGCGCGCGCCGATGCCGTCGCCAATCTCCGCGTCGAGGACATCGTCGCCGGCAACCAGACGGAAGGCGGCGTCACCTCGCCGCTCGTCAGCCTGCGTCAGCAATATGCCACCCAGGCGGCCGCCGTCGGCAGCCTCGAAAGCCAGATGGGCACGCGTCATCCGCGCCTGCAGGCGGCCCGCTCCTCGCTCCAGAGCATATCAGGCGAAATCAAGGGCGAATTGCAGCGGCTCGCCACCTCGGCACGGGGTGAATACGAGCAGGCAAAGGCCGCCGAAGACAGCATCGCCAAGGAACTTGCGGTGCAGAAGGCGCTGCAGGCGAGTACCTCGGACAAGCAGGTGGAATTGAACGAATTGCAGCGCAAGGCGACTGCGGCGCGCGATATCTACGAGACGGTTCTGAAACGCTCCAGCCAGACGAGCGAGGAGCAGAACCTCAGCCAGAGTAACATTCGCGTCATCTCGCCGGCCGAGCCGCCTGTTAAGGCCGATGGTCCGGGGAAGATGATCCTGCTGGTTGCCGGCATCATCGGCGGTTTTCTCGCCGGTTTCGTCGTCGGTGCCGGGTTTGCCATCCTTGCCGGCCTCTTCGGCCATCCCGTCATCAGAAGTTATTTCAGGAAGTCGCCGGCTTCGGCCGCTTGATGACGGTCTTCGGTTTTCCTACATCTGGAGAGCGCCCATAGTCGGCAGGAGAGCTCCGTGCGGCTTTTGATGATTCTGATATCGCTCGTTGCCGTGTCGAGCCTCGCCCCGGCATCCGCCTCTGCCGTCGACTGGACGAAATCCGTCGATTCCGGCGTTCAACCCCTCTATCCCTACAAGGGTCTTCCCGGCGTCAAGGCGCAGCCGGAGAAGAAGGAGGAAGAATCGTATAATTGCCGCACCGAAACCGTTCAGGTCCGCCGCCGTTATGATGAGATCTTCCGTTCGGGCGGCATGCCGACGCTGATGTATGTCTGCGAACGCGACGGCTTCATCTCGATGGACGACAAGGTGCCGCTGCGCGGCCATTATCAGCCAGTGCGCTGAGGGGATCTCCTCGGGCGGCAATGTCGTGCCGTTGTGTCAGATCCGCGTCGACGCAAGATCGATCAGCATCGCCGCCATTCGCTCGATATCGGCCTCGCTCATGTCGTGATAGCTCGACGGGTTGATCGCCCGCTTCGGAATACTCCAGGCGTTGACGTTCTCGGCCAACTCGCGGGTGCTGCCGGGCAGGGCCGAAAGCTCCTTATTAGATGTCCTGGTTGTGAAGCCAAAGGCCGCGAATGCGCGGCCTCTGCCGATGATCCCGGCGACTGGCGCGCAAAACCTCTAAAAACCGCCTCCGCCTCCACTGGCATTCTTCTTGCATTGTTACTAATATTCTAACTCTCAGGGAGAAAATGCCATGCAATGGAACACATCGGCGGATTTTGCGCCTCTTGTTCTCTTTCTCGGCGGCCGGCAAAAGTACAAGATCGTCAGGACGATCCGGGACGCAGCCGAAGTTCTGATGATGGACTGGCCGTTTGAAGATGGAGAGGAATACGTCGTGGCCGTAAAGGCCTGCGCCGATGCCATCACCGGGCAGATCGAGACGGGCGAGCTGAGGGAATTGCTCCTCAGCGCCGCCAGAGAAGCCGGCCTGGGCGTTTTGACCGTTATTCCCGACAGCGGGAAGACGACGCCCCACATGGCCGCCTGAAAAGCCGGAACCACGCCGCCATGCGTTGGTCGAAGCCGCGCTGATGCCTATCCGGATGCCGCTACAGCGAATCGCCCGATAAGGGAAACGGCCCTCGCATCCCTGGTTCGTAGACTGCGCTCTCCGCCGTTCGAGCGTCTCCCGAGTGCCGAAGGTGCATCCTTCCGCTTTACGAAGGGCGCCAAGCAGGCGCAGTTGATCCGAACAGAAGCGACTGATCCCGATAGGACGGTGCTGGATACCGATGGCCGATGGTTGCCGACAGAGGCTGGCGCCTCGCACCAAGAAAAAATACCACTTCGGATTCCCGAAATTCCCCCGCTTCGGGATTCCGAAATTCGTCGCATTTTCAGCGGCCTCGCCGTGAGAAAATATTCAATAATTTCAATCCGGCAACCAATTTCGGGATTCCGAAGTGCTCTATAGATTATGGTGGGAGTTCCCATGATCGCGGTGCGAATGTCCTGTCGGGCTTGATGATTTCCGACAGATCAAAAGAGCGCGGTTCGCCCTCGGGTCGCGGCTTGAGTTCGCAACCGCGAGGTTTCCAGCGCCGGCGCTTCCGGCATCGGCAACATGGGACTAGGCATCTAAACTAAGCTGGAGCGAAGTGTCGTCCGCTTCGACCTTAGGCTTGCGTTTTGTTGCCGCACGGCGCGGCGGCTTGGGGGTTTTCGGTCGAGTGTCGGAGCCGATCTCGTCTGACTCGGGGCTGGGCGGTAGCAGACCGGCCGCAGGTGCGGTAACCGCTGCATCAATGATCGGCGTGAGGGATCGCATTTCAAGGGCCGGCTTGGCGGCTGACACCACGCGGGCCTGTGGAGGCTCAGGGCGGCTGTCAGCGGATGCGGCGTATCGGATCATCGGCAAGACTCCATTTTGTTCGCTTTATGTTCGCATTTGGGGATGAGGGAGTCAATGGAGGGCAGCTCTCCAGAGCGGCAGGATATGCATTCTGGAATTGAGGATTTCGGCGCGTTCTTGGGAGCTATCTAGCGGCCAAGCCCTAAGCGCATCGTGATTGGCCTTTGTGACAAGGCATCAAATGCGCAACCTATCTGAAAAGGCTTAACTCCTTGATCTTGGTAGCGATCAAGAATGGAATGGTGCCCAGAAGAGGACTCGAACCTCCACACCCTTTCGGGTACCAGCACCTGAAGCTGGCGCGTCTACCAATTCCGCCATCTGGGCGACGGAGAGCGATGTAAGGGGGCGGCTCCTGACTGTCAACTGGGTTTTTGAAGTTTTCCTGACAGTTGGCGAAAAAGCAGCCGATCACATGCGGGAGAGAGCCGCAGGATAGGCATAGCGCTCCGGTTGGTGCGCCCTATATAAAGGAAATACCGAAAGGATTGCATCATGGCCGTTTCTCGCACGCTTCTGCTCGCCGGTCTTTTGGCTGTTCTCGCACCCGCCATCGCCGGGGCCGATTCGCTGAAGCTGGGCAAGCCAGGGGTCGGTCCGCTCAACACCGGCTCCACGCTTTGCGATTTTCGCGGCTGCTTCGGTTTCGGGCCGCAGCAATGGCATCGTCCGGCCTATGTCCAGCCGAATTACCGGCCGAGGGGCGCGGGGCCGACCTATTACCTGCCGGGCGCTGCCGGACGGCCGCAACTGACCTATGATCCGCCGCCGGTGCGCCGCGTGCAGCCGAAGGATCCGAACAAGCATATCGCCTGGTGCACCAACGAATACCGCTCCTACAATCCGAGGACGGATC
The DNA here is from genome assembly GCF_014197345.1 of Rhizobium sp. BK008. NCBI lineage: Bacteria > Pseudomonadati > Pseudomonadota > Alphaproteobacteria > Hyphomicrobiales > Rhizobiaceae > Rhizobium > Rhizobium sp. BK008. The sequence continues at coordinate 8,419 of NZ_JACIFK010000007.1, forward strand.
ACTTCCTCACCTATGAGGGTGTCTACAGGGTCTGCCGCTCGCCTTTTCGCTGAGGCCGCTCGCGCTGGCGCCGAGCTCTGCTCAGCTTTCGAGCGAGGCTCGGTCGACGTGGCCGAGATCGCGGCCGGGCTCGACGATGTCGCGGACCCGCTGCTTCAGCTCCTTCGGCCCGGGAAAGCCGCCGTCGCGCTTGCGCTCCCAGATGAGATCGCCGTTGACGCGGATCTCGAAATTGCCGCCGGTGCCGGGGATCAGCGCCACTTCGCCGAGGCTGTCGGAAAAAGTATACAGCAGCTCTTGCGCCATCCAGCTGGCGCGCAGCAGCCAGTTGCACTGGGTACAGTAGAGGATCGAGACACGGGCTTTTTCGGTCATGGCGATTTCCTTTCGTTTGACGAGATTTAAGCTCTGTGGTGGGCATGCGCAATCGCCCCTTACACAAGCGTCTTGCGTGCTGCCCGCCGGCATGATCTCTTCCCGTCGTCGGCCATATCAGGGAAAGTCCATGCGCGTCGCAGTCATCGAAAACATGAGGAATACCGGCCTCGGCGCGCTTGCCCAGGCCCTCGACGAGGCGGGCGCTGACATCGAGTGGTTCCGGGTGTGGCAGGATGGCATCCTGCCGCGGGATGTAGTGGGCCATGACGCGCTGGTCGTTCTCGGCGGCGAGCAGAGCGCGCTGGATGATGAGACACACGCCTATCTGCCGGAGCTCGTTCGGCTTACGCGGCGCTTCGGCGATGCCGGCAAGGCGGTGCTCGGCATCTGCCTGGGCAGCCAGATCCTCGCCCGCGCCTATGGCGCCGACAATCATCTGGGAACCGCCCGCGAATTCGGCTGGCATAAGATCGGCGTTACCGCCGAGGGCCGGGCCGATCCGCTGCTGTCTTCGCTGGGCGGCGAGTTCACCATCTTCGAATGGCATGCCGACACGTTTTCCCTGCCCGAGGCGGCGGTCCGTCTTGCCTCGAGCCCCGTCGCCGAAAACCAGGCGTTCCGCATCGGCCGCGCCGTCTATGGCACGCAGTTCCATTTCGAGGCCAATTCAGCGGTCGTCGAACAATGGAAGGCTGAATTCCCCGAGACGATCGCGCGCATCGCCCCCGGCTGGCTGGAGAGCCACGCCGAACTGGCAGCAAGACATGGGCGTGCAGCCGATGCCGCCGGCCTTGCCATTGCGCGGGCCTGGGTCAGCCTGATCGAACGGCAAGAGGTCGAAATTCTGTCGCAGGCTTCGGCGTGAGGGAGTGATGTCATGCCGGCGAGCGAACGCGAGAAAATGGCGGCAGGTGAATGGTATTGCTGCCTCGATGACGAGCTCGATCACTTGCGCCGGCAGGCGCGCTTGGCCGTCCACGCACACAATACAATGCCGCCGGATGAGCGCGGCGCGATGGCGCCGGCCCTGAGGGCGCTGTTTGCGCAGGCAGCATCGGATGTCTTCATCGAAGCGCCGTTTCACTGCTCCTACGGCATCAACATCACCCTCGGCGAGCGCGTCTATTTCAATGCCGGCTGCACTATCCTCGATTCCGGCCGGGTGACGATCGGCGATCGCAGCATGTTCGGCCCCGGCGTGCAGATCTATTGCGCCGAGCACCACAAGGATGCTGCACTTCGCAGCACCGGCATCGAGATCGCCCGGCCGGTCACGATCGGCAACGACGTCTGGATCGGGGGAAGCGCTGTCATCCTCGGCGGCATCACGATCGGCGAGGGCGCGATCGTCGGTGCTGGCGCGGTGGTGACCAGGGATGTGCCGGCCGGCGCCACCGTGGTCGGCAACCCGGCCCGCATCCGGTAGTTCGGACGATGCAACATTAACTATCCCTAACGGTCGACAGAATTCGTTCGCCGGCTACAGACCATCGCTGGCCCGTTCGTCGTAGCGTTGCCGCGCGGCGATAATGCCGGCCTGGTTCTGCTCGGTCCACAGCACCAGCGAACGGATCGTCTCGTGCAGGGTGCAGCCGAGCGGCGTCAACGCATAGTCGACCTTCGGCGGCACGACGGGATAGACGGTGCGCTCGATGATGCCGTCTCGCTCCAGGTGCCTGAGCGTCGTCGTCAGCATGCGCTGGCTGATGCCGTCGATATTCCTCTTCAATTCCGTGAAGCGAAGCGTGCGTTTTTCGAGCAGCGCAATGACGAGCAGCGACCACTTGTCGGCGATCCGGTCGAGGATCTGCCGGACCTCGCACTCCTCGCGCGCATCCCATTGCAGGACGTCGTAGTCCTTGCCGGGCAGGACGCTATCGTCCTTGCCGGGCAGGACGTTGTCGTCCTTGCCGGGCAGGACGTTGTCGTCCTTGCCGGTGCTGCAAATGTCACTCGGTGAGTTTGAAGTGCCTTCTTCCATGGGGCCGGATCATGTCTTAACTAAGCTTTGGTTACAAGAGGGAACTAAGGCATGAAAAGTAACTTCATGCCTCGCCCCGTTGTTTCAGCGTGTCAACCGAAGGAACGGATTTCATGTCCAACCCATCTTCCCAGACCAAGACAAGTGAAGGCCGCATGAACGCCCGCGTAGCCGGTGCGCTGATCGTGCTCTGCGGCGCGATCTTCCTCGAAGGCATCGATGTCGCCATGCTCAATATCGCGCTGCCGGCGATCCGCGCCGATCTCGGCCTGTCGACAACGACGCTCAGCGCCGTCGTCAGCGCTTATGTGCTGGGTTATGCCGGCTTCATGCTGCTGGGCGGCCGGGCCGCCGATATCTTCGGCAAGAAGCGGGTCTTCCTGACGGCGCTGACGATCTTCCTCGCCTTCTCCGGCCTCGGTGGTTTCGCGAGCGAGGGCTGGATGCTGCTTGTCGCGCGTTTTGTCACCGGCGCCGCCTCCGCCTTCATGACGCCAGCAGGCCTTGCGCTCATTACCGCCAATTTCCCGGAGGGGCCGCAGCGCAACAGGGCGGTGATGATCTATGCATCGACGGCCTCGGCCGGCTTCTCGCTCGGCCTCGTCGCCGGTGGCCTGCTTGCTGCCATCGACTGGCGCTGGGTATTCTTCGCGCCGGTGGTGCTGGCGGCGATCCTGCTTGCCGTCGGCCCTCGGCTGATCACAGACAGGGATGCGGGAACCGCCCGGGGAAAATTCGATATATCAGGCGCGATCGCGCTGACCGGCGCCATGCTGCTGGCCGCCTATGGCGTCATCCGGCTCGAGCATCCGGGCGAGGGTACGGAATGGACGATCGCCGCCTTTGCAGTGAGCGCGCTGCTCTGGCTTGCCTTCATCCTGATCGAGCGCGGCTCGTCCGCTCCGCTGGTGCGCCTTGGGATCCTGCGTTCGGCCGCGCTGATCCGCGCCAATCTCGGCGCCCTGCTGTTTGCCGGCTCTTTTTTCGGCTTCCAGTTCATCGCCTCGCTTTATCTGCAGGAACTGCTCGGCTGGACGCCGATGCAGACGAGCTTGGCGCTGATGGCGATCGGCATCGATGCGGTGGTCGCGCCGATCCTGACGCCGCGGCTTGTCGACCGCTTCGGCAATGTCCGCGTCATCCTCGCCGGTTTCCTGCTGGCGCTTGCCTGCTATGGGCTGTTCTTGCGCATGGGCTTCGATTGGACCTATGCCGCCATGTTCCCGTCGATGCTGCTGCTCGGCCTTGCCTTCGCGCTCGGCTATGGCCCGCTGACCATCGTCGCGACCGACGGCATTGCCGAGGACGAGCACGGGCTTGCCAGCGGGTTGGTCAATACAGCAATCCAGTTCGGAGCCGCACTCGGGCTTTCCGGCGTCAGCGCGATCGGCGCCTATATGCTGGGTGACGAAGTCTCTCCAGAAGCGCGGCTGGAATCCCTGCGTGTCGCCCTTCTGGTGCCGCTCGCCGCCGCCGCGCTTGGCGCGCTGGTGATGGCGACGGGCTTGCGCGGCCGTGACGGCTCCCGCCGCGAAGCCGTCGCTTAAGGCGCTCGACAAGGCCACCCATTTCGCGGCGGCCTTGCCGTCCGCAGTGGCCTTGTCATCTCGACAGCGGCGAAAGCTCCGCTAGATCAAAGGGCAAAACGGGAGGAAAATCATGAGCGAACTGAATCTACCCATGCAAGGCGGCTGCCGTTGCGGCCAGGTGCGGCTGAAGATCAGCGCCCCGCCGCTGCTGACCATGGCCTGCCATTGCACGGGCTGCCAGAGGATGACCGCGAGCGCCTATTCGCTGAGCGCCGCCATTCCCAGCGAAGGCTTCGAGGTCACGAAAGGCGAGCCGGTGATCGGCGGCCTGCACGGCGTTACGAAACATTATTTCTGCCCGCATTGCATGAGCTGGATGTTCACCCGGCCGGAAGGCATGGACTGGTTCGTCAATCTGCGCGCGACCATGCTCGACGACCCCAGCTGGTTCACGCCCTTCATCGAGACATGGACGAGCGAGAAGCTGTCCTTCGCCGAGACCGGCGCGGTGCACAGCTACGCGGCGCTGCCGGAGATGAACGCCTATGAGGGGCTGGTGAAGGAATATATGGGCAGGGGGTGAACGCTCAGAAGCCCTGGAAGAGAAAATCTACGGCGCTGGTGATGGCATCGCTTTTGCCCGATAGATCTGCGACTATTTTTCCTATTTCCGCCGTCGGGATCGATGCCATGCGCTGGGTGGCCATGACATAGGCTTCACCCTCGATGGCAAAGCGTGGGTTCAGTCGCGAGATCGACCAGCTCAGCTCTTGCACCGGATGCAGCGGGACCATGACTCGCGAAGGCAGATCGTCAAGCAGATTGGCTTGAAGATCGATGGCCAGGACATTCCCGCTTTTGAGGCGATAGACGTGAAAGCGTGCCATTAAAACTGACGGTATTTGGCGAATGGCAAGCCGTGCTTTTCAACATATTCGTTTTCCAGCCGGATAGCCTCGGCGTTCTCGATACGCCATAGCCGCTCGCGCTCGGCCTTTATTGCCTGTGCGATGCCATCTTCCGCCGCCCGAGATATGTTAATCTGGAGTTCGCGCGCCTCGGAGAGGAGACCTTCATCGAGGGACAGGTTTGCTGCTTTTCTTGGCCGCTGAGCCACAGCGATCTCCTCAATTTTATGCGCAGATCATATGCGCATAAAATGTCGTTGAGAAGCGTTATTCGTCGCCCATCTTCAGCGCCGCAATAAACGCTTCCTGCGGAATCTCCACCTTGCCGAACTGGCGCATACGCTTTTTGCCGGCCTTCTGCTTGTCGAGCAGCTTGCGCTTGCGGGTGGCGTCGCCGCCGTAGCATTTCGCGGTCACGTCTTTGCGCAGCGCCGAGATTGTCTCACGGGCAATGACGTTGCCGCCGATCGCCGCCTGGATCGGGATCTTGAACATGTGCTTCGGGATCAGCTCCTTGAGCTTCTCGCACATGTCGCGGCCGCGCTTTTCGGCGGCCGTCCGGTGCACCATCATCGACAGCGCGTCGACCGGCTCGCCGTTGACGAGGATCGACATCTTCACGAGGTTGCCCTCGCGGTGGTCGGTCAGCGCGTAATCGAAGGAGGCATAGCCCTTGGAGATCGACTTCAGCCGGTCGTAGAAATCGAAGACGACTTCGTTGAGCGGCAGGTCGTAGGTCAGCATCGCGCGCGTGCCGACATAGGTGAGCTCGATCTGGATGCCGCGCCGGTCCTGGCAAAGCTTCAGGATGCCGCCGAGATAATCGTCCGGCGTCAGGATCGTCGCGCGGATCCACGGCTCATGGATTTCGGAGATCTTGACGACATCGGGCATGTCGGCCGGATTGTGCAGTTCGCGCTCTGTGCCGTCGGTCATGTACATCTTGTAGACGACGGAGGGTGCGGTGGCGATGAGGTCGAGGTCGAACTCGCGCTCGAGCCGTTCCTGGATGATTTCGAGATGCAGCAGGCCGAGGAAGCCGCAGCGGAAACCGAAGCCGAGGGCGGCCGACGATTCCATTTCGAAGGAGAAAGAGGCGTCGTTGAGGCGAAGCTTGCCCATGGCGGCGCGCAGATCCTCGAAATCGGCGGCATCGACCGGGAACAGGCCGCAGAACACCACCGGCTGCGCCGGCTTGAAGCCCGGCAGCGCTGCGGCCGTCGGCCGCTTGTCCTCGGTGATCGTATCGCCGACGCGGGTATCGGCCACTTCCTTGATCGAGGCGGTGATGAAGCCGATCTCGCCGGGGCCGAGGCTGTCGACAGTGACCATCTTCGGTGTCAGCACGCCGACGCGCTCCACCTGGTATTTTGCATCGGTGCCCATCATCCGCACCGTCTGGCCCTTGGTCAGCACGCCGTCGATGATGCGCACGAGAACCATGACGCCGAGATAGGTGTCGTACCAGCTGTCGACGAGCAGCGCCTTCAGCGGCGCCTTGTCGCCGCCTGGGCTCTTCGGCGCCGGCAGCTTGTGGACGATCGCTTCCAGCACATCGGGAATGCCGAGGCCGGTCTTGGCCGAAATCAGCACCGCCTCCGAGGCGTCGATGCCGATCACTTCCTCGATCTGTTCCTTGATGCGGTCGGGTTCGGCGGCCGGCAGGTCGATCTTGTTGAGAACGGTGACGATCTCGTGGTTGTTGTCGATCGCCTGATAGACATTGGCGAGCGTCTGCGCTTCGACGCCCTGGCTGGCGTCGACGACGAGCAGCGAACCCTCGCAGGCCGACAGCGACCGCGAGACTTCATAGGCGAAGTCGACGTGGCCGGGCGTGTCGATCAGGTTGAGAATGTATTTCTCGCCATTGTTTGCCTGGTAGTGCAGGCGCACGGTCTGGGCCTTGATGGTGATGCCGCGCTCGCGCTCGATATCCATATTGTCGAGCACCTGCTCGGACATTTCGCGCTCGGCAAGCCCGCCCGTCGTCTGGATCAGGCGGTCGGCCAGCGTCGATTTGCCGTGGTCGATATGGGCCACGATCGAAAAATTGCGGATATGGGAAAGCGGAGTGGTCGAATTGGTGCTCATGCGCGCCATATAGCAGCGCCGCCCCTTGCCGCAAAGCGGTAATTAGCCCGCTGTTTACGCTATTTTGCAGCTTGTCGGACGCGTGTCAGACCGGCCACGTCTCCAGCCGCCAGGCCGAATCCCAGAACATCCATTCATATTGCGAGGCCCGCACGAAGACATCGGTCATCTGGGCACGCTCCACCGGCGATGCGGCGCGGGCGGCGATGTCGGTCAGCGCGATCACTTCACGGGCGCCGGCGGCAAATTGCGGATCGCCATAGGTGTTGATCCAGGCCTGGAAGGCATTGCCCTCGATAGCAGGCCGGTTCTTGATCGCTTCGCCAACGTGCCAGTAGATCCAGAAGCAGGGGAGGATGGAGGAAAGCGCAACCGCGTAGGAACTGTGATAGGCGGTGGCAAGCAGGAAGTTGGTATAGGCAAAGCCCGCAGGCGAGGGTTCTGCGGCTGAAACATCCGCCGACGTGATGCCGAACTGGGTGAGGAAGCCGGCATGCAGGCCCTGCTCGACGGTGATGGCCTTCTGCGCCGAACCGAGGAAGCGCAGCACCTGCGCATTGTCGGGCGCCTTGGCCGCAACGATGGCGAGGCATCGCGCATAATGCTTCAGGTAGAGCGCATCCTGCAGGATATAGTGCCGGAAGACCTCCGGCGGCAGCGTGCCGTCCGAAAGGCGCTGCAGCAGCGGCAAGGCCTCGATTTCAGCCATAACAGGGGCGATCCTGTCCCAGGCGGCAGCTGTGAAGCTTCCCGTCAGGTCCGGGCTCTGCGTGCTGGCGTCCATCATTGTCTCCTATCCTCGATTGCGCCGTCATATATCGACGCTGCCGTGGTGAAAGCAAGGCGGGTTTCGCCGCGCGAGGAGACTTGATTCCATCATCGGATAATGTATTTCTCTTATAGTAGAATCATGGATTGAGAGATGGAACCGGAACTCGAACAGGCGATCGGCATCCGCATCCGCACGCTGCGGCTCAAAAAAGGTCTGACGCTGGATGATCTTGCCGCGGCCTCCGGCGTCAGCCGCGCGATGATATCGCGCATCGAGCGGGCGGAGGCGAGCCCGACCGCTTCGCTGCTGGCAAGGATCTGTGCGGCGCTCGGCCTGTCGCTGTCGGCCTTCTTCGCGGAGGAGGGACAGCAGGCCTCGCCGCTTGTTCGCCGGCAGGAGCAGCAGGTCTGGCGCGACCCGGAGACCGGTTATATTAGGCGCTCCATCTCCGCACCCGGCACTGCCTCCGATGTCGATATCGTCGAGGTCGAATTCCCCGCTGGCGCGCGTGTCAGCTTTCCCCCGCATGCCGCCTCCCACGGCATGACGCAGCATATTTGGCTGTTCGATGGCGAGCTGGAAATGACGGCGGGTGAAACGGTCTACCGGCTGCGGCCGGGCGATTGCCTGTTCATGCCGGTCGGCGAGGGTCACATCTTCCACAATCCCGGCAACGCGCCGGCGCGTTATTGCGTCGTGCTCGATCGCGGCGGCCGATAACAGCATTTATTCAGGAGAGCAGCATGCCCGATATTCGTACCCTTTCCGCCGACGAGGCCCGGGCCGCCGTGCCGGCGCTGTCGCAGGTGCTGGCCGATTGCGTCGCAGGCGGCGCCTCCGTCGGCTTCATGCAGCCCTATGGGCCTGAAGATGCCGAGCCCTATTGGCGCGATGTCGCCGATGCCGTCGCCTCCGGCGGCAACCTGTTGCTGGTCGCCGAACTCGACGGCAGGATCGTCGGGACCGTGCAGGTGGGCGCCGCGCAGATGCCGAACCAGCCGCATCGCGGTGATCTGAAGAAGCTGCTGGTGCATCGCTCCGCCCGCGGCAAGGGCCTCGCCCGGCTGCTGATGGATGCCGCCGAGCGCGAGGCGGCCAAGCGTGGCAAGACCCTGCTCGTCCTCGATACGGCAACCGGCAGCGATGCCGAGGCGATCTATCCGCGCCTGGGCTGGCAGCGTGTCGGCGTCATTCCCGATTATGCGCTGTGGCCGGAAGGCGGCTTCTGCGCCACCACCCTGTTCTACAAGCGGCTTGCCTGATTGCGCCGGCCTCGCTCAGGCCGGCCTGGCGAAGACGGGAAGCGCGCCGCCAAGCGTCGCGCCCGCCGTCCATTGCGCAGCATTCCAGCCGAACTGCCGCGCCGCTTCGATATTTTCGGCCATATCGTCGATGAAGGCGATTTGGCCGGGCGCCACGCCGGCGCGTTCGGTCGCCAGCCGGAAGAAATCGGGCGAAGGCTTGCTGTGCCCGAGTGCTGCGGAATAGATGATGTCGTCGAAATGCGCGTCCAGGCCGGCCTGCTCCATCAGGTAGCGCGCCCGCCTATGCTCCTGGTTGGTCGCCAGGAAAAGGGTGATGCCGCTTTGCCGGAGGATAGCGAGCTCTTCCAGCAGATTGCGGTCGAGGCGGGAATCGTTTTCGAACCAATAGTCGATCAGCGTTTCGGCGCTGAGATGCGGCGCGATCTTTGCGAGCACGCCGGTGAGCCTGGGTTCCAGCGCCGCGCGGCCGACAATGATCTCACGCCAGTGGGTCTGAAAGAATTCCTGCTGCAGCAGGTCGACACGCAGGCCGAGATCGCGTTCCAGATAGGTGAAGTGCGGCAGCCCGTCGGTCGGTCGACCATGAATGAGCACGCCGTCGACATCGACCATCAGCACTTTCATGCGGAAAATTTCCTCGTTCTCAAAACACCGGCGAAGGTGGCGTCATATAGCTTGACGATCAAGAGCGCCGTTCCGCTTTTTTGTCGCGGCCGAGCCGTGTAAGTCTCGATTGTCAATCAAGGGGCAGGATCTGAAATGCGCGTCATCTATTCCGAAGACCACAAGCTGCGCGATGCCAAAACGGAACTGCATGCCGGCCAACTGGTGACGCCCTTCGAGGCGCCGTTCCGTGCCGAATGGATCCTGGCGGCGGTCAAGGAGGCGGGCTTTACCGACGTGGTGGCGCCCGATGCGCACGGGCTGGAAACGGCGCTGAAGGTGCATGATCCCGCCTATCTGGATTTTCTCGCCAGCGTCTGGGATCGCTGGGTGGCCGCCGGCTTCACCGGCGAGGCGATCGCCAATTCCTTTCCCGTTCGCCGCACCAGCCAGCGCGTGCCCGACAATATCGTTGGCGCGATCGGCCATTATGCCAATGCCGCCGACACCTCGATCACCAAGGGGTCCTACGAGGCGGCGATCGCCTCCATGCGCTGTGCCGTCACCGGCGCCGACTGGCTGGCCGAGGGCAATCGTTTCGCCTTTTCGCTCTGCCGCCCACCCGGCCACCATGCCGGCATCGATCTCTTCGGCGGCTACTGCTTCATCAACAATGCGGGCGTCGCCGCACAGCGGCTGCGCGATCATGGTGCGGCGAAGGTTGCGGTGCTGGATGTCGATTTCCATCATGGCAACGGCACCCAGGATCTCTTCTATCACAGAGGCGATGTCTTCACCGCCTCTCTGCATGGCGATCCCATGCACGCCTTTCCCTATTTCCTCGGCCATGCCGACGAGGAAGGCGAGGGGGAGGGCGTTGGTGCCAACCGCAACTATCCAATGCCACCGGGCACGCCCTTTGATGTCTGGTCTTCGGCGCTAAACGATGCGCTGGCGCGGATCAAAGACTTCGGCGCCGAGGCGATCGTCGTGGCGCTTGGGGTCGATACCTTCGAGCGCGATCCGATCTCCTTTTTCAGCCTGACTTCCGATGATTTCACCCGCATGGGCGCGATGATATCAGCCGCCGGCCTGCCGGTGCTGGCCTGCATGGAGGGCGGTTACGGCGTGCCGGAAATCGGCATCAACGTCGCCAACGTCCTCAAGGGTCTGGAAGCCTGATCACTGCCGATGACCGATGAGACAGTTCCCTCCTACATCCCGACACCCCGCATGCTGAGCTGGGCGCGCAATTCCGCCATCTATCGCCTGGAGCGGCGGATGATGACGGAAAAGCAGCTGTTTGACGCCATCACCCGCAAGGCGAAGGAGAAATTCGAAGATATCAGCGCGGCGCAAGTGAAAGCCGTTGCCGATTTCGCCGTCAAATTTGCCTATGACAACAAGGTGCTCGACGATAGCGCCTATGCGGAGATCAGCACCCGCTCTGCCGTGCGCGGCGGCAAATCAAAACGCGCGATCGCCCAGAAACTTGCCGTCAAGGGCGTCTCCAGCGACAAGGTCGAGGCAGCACTTGAGCAGGCCGACGATCTCTATGCGGCCGCGATATTTGCCCGCAAACGCGCCTTCGGCCCTTTCCGCCGGGTCGAGCTCGACGACAAGCGAAAGGCTAAAGAGCTTTCAGCCTTCGCCCGCAACGGCTTCAGCTTCGACATCGGCAGGAGGGTCTTCGACATGAGCTTCGAAGACGCCGAAGAAGTCATCCTTGCTGGCCGCCGGTGATATTGCATCACCATCGGCGATCGCCTGGTTAAAGCGTGAACTCGATCTCCCGCATCACCTGTCGTTTCCTGGCATTCCCCAGCATCAGCGCTCTTGATCCCGGCATGAAAAGTTTGAATTTGGTTCTCCCCCGTCTTCGGCTTAGAACCGCGCCAGGATCGGGGGCCACATGGACATCAAGACTATCGAGACCGGGACGGATGGCGCAGCTTTGATGCCGCAGCCGGGTATGGCGTCGTCTTCGGGCGGCCTGGCGGCCGGTGTCGCGATGTGCCTGATGTCGATGTCTTCGATCCAGTTCGGCGCGGCGCTGTCGTCCCCGGCCATTGCGATCTATGGCGTTGCCGGCGCCACCTGGCTGCGGCTTGCTTTCGCGGCGATCATCCTGGCCGTTGTCGTCAGGCCTTCACTCCTGCGTTATAGCGGCGCCCAGTGGCGGGCGACCCTGCTGCTCGGCACGACGACCGCCGCAATGACGCTGTGTTTCTTCGCGGCGATCCAGCGGCTGCCGCTCGGCCTGGCGATCGCCATCGATTTCCTCGGGCCGCTCTCGGTCGCCGTCTTCGGCTACGGCCTGACCTGGCGCTTGCTCTGGCCGTTGATTGCTGCGGCCGGCATCCTCTTCCTCGCCCATGACGGCGAAGGCTGGGTCGGCAATCTCCCCGGCGTCCTCTTCGCTCTCGGCTCGGCTGTGGGATGGGCGGTCTATATCCTGCTGACGAAGAAGGTCGGGGCTGCCTTCAAGGGGCTGGAAGGCCTGTCGATGTCGCTGATCGTTGCCGGCCTCGTCGCAACCCCCTTCGGCCTTGCCGAGACAGGCGGCGCCTTCACGTTGAAGGGGCTGGCGGAGGTTCTCGGCCTCGCCATCCTCGTACCGCTCTTGCCCTATGCGCTGGAGATGGTGGCGCTGCGGCGCATGCCGTCGGCCTCCTTCGGCATCCTGATGAGCCTCGAACCGGCGCTCGGCGCGCTCGCCGGCTTTCTGATCCTGGCCCAGCCGATGACCGCGCTGCAGATGCTGGGTACCGCGCTCGTGGTGGCGGCCAGCGCCGGCGCCACCGCCTCGGCGGCGAAAACTTAGCATAAAGATTTAGAATATAGATCAGGCGGGTGTGCGCTTGGGATCGTCGAGCGCCGGATTGTAGAACAGCGAAAGCGTCAGGCTCTTGGTGATCCGCTCCGCCGTCGCCATGAACCAAGCCTTGGCCTCCGGCGATGGAGCGATGTCGTCCAGCGTTGCGGCAAACAGCGACAGCCATTTCGGAAAGAGCTCAGGCGTCAGGTTTGCAACACCTGTATGCGCCTGCACCGGCTTGCCGCCATAGGCGCCGCTGCGGAAGGCGACGGCCGACCAGAAGCTCTTCATCTTCGCCATATGCTGCGGCCAGCGGCCGGATAGCCTGGCGTCGAACACCGGGCCGAGATCGGGATGCGCCAGCACGCGGGCGTAGAAAGTCTCGACCAGCCTGTCGATGAAGGCCTCGTCGACGCCCATTTCCCGCATTTCGGCCTCCGCCCTTTCGCGGATCGCCGCGATATGGGCGGGGCGGCCCTGAATGTCATTGTCCATTCGAAAACCCCGGCGCCGCGTGATGCGGCAGCCCTCATATAGGTGTTTATCGCAACGAGCCAAAGTCGTCCGTGCCCGCTTGCGGCAATCTGTCAGCATCCTTTCCCACGCCCTTGACCGTCATCGCCTGCTTCTTTAGATTTAGAATAATTCTAAATTTTGGAGAAAGTCATGCTGGCGCGATTTTTCAGATCCTCGAAACGATCTTTCGAATCACTGTCCGAGCAGGAGATCCTTGCCCTCGGGATTGCCTCCGAGGAAGACGATGCCCGCATCTATCTCGCCTATGCCGACAGGCTGCGCCGCGAATTTCCGGCTTCGGCCAAAGTCTTCGAGGATATGGCCGAGGTCGAGGATACGCATCGCAAGTCGCTGATCGAAATCCATCGCCAGCGTTTCGGCGAGCGCATTCCGCTGATCCGGCGCGAACATGTGCAGGGCTTCTACGAGCGCAAGCCCGACTGGCTCCGGGCAAATCTTTCGCTGGACGCGATGCGGCAGGAATCCGAGGCGATGGAGGAGCAGGCCTATCGTTTCTATGTCGAGGCGGCAAAGCGGACCTCGGACGCCTCGACGCGTGAGCTTCTCGGCGATCTCGCCCTTGCCGAACAGGGGCATGAAGATATCGCCCGCATGCTGGGCGACAAACATACGCCTGAAGACGTCAAGCGCGGCGAGGACGAGACCGTGCATCGGCAATTCGTGCTGACCTATGTGCAGCCGGGTCTTGCCGGGTTGATGGATGGTTCGGTCTCGACGCTGGCGCCGATCTTCGCCGCCGCCTTTGCCACGCAGGATACCTGGCAGACCTTTCTCGTCGGCCTGTCGGCCTCCGTCGGCGCCGGTATCTCGATGGGCTTCACCGAAGCCGCCCATGACGACGGCAAGATTTCCGGCAGAGGCTCGCCGGTCAAACGCGGCCTTGCCTGTGGCATCATGACCGCGCTCGGCGGCCTCGGCCACGCGCTGCCCTATCTGATCCCGCATTTCTGGACGGCGACGATCACCGCCGCCATCATCGTCTTCTTCGAACTCTGGGCCATCGCCTTCATCCAGAACCGCTACATGGAAACCCCCTTCCTGCGCGCCGCCTTCCAGGTGGTGCTCGGCGGCGGTTTAGTGCTCGGCGCGGGGATATTGATTGGCAACGGGTGAGTTGCGATCGGCGAAGCCGAGCAATCGATTCAGCGAATCGATCGCAGCGACGAACGCCCTGAGCCCAAAGCGAAGGGCCGGGAGACGGTGTGGCATCCCAAACCAACAAAACGAAAAAGGCCGGCAAACCGCCGGCCTTTCCATATTCTCTGTTGACCCTTAGCGCAGCGCGCCGACCAGAACGTCGCGGCCGTTCTCGATGGTGACCCAGCGGCCGGAATTGTAGCTCGACTGGCGCTTGACGAAGGAATAGGGCGTGCCGAACCACGGCTTGACTTCGGAGGCGAGGTTGTCGAGCACGAAATCGCCCTCGGCGGTGCGCAGCGTCAGCACGGCATGGCCCTCACCATCCGGCTTGCGCACGACGGTCATCAGCAGGTCGGCGGCTGAAAAGCCGCGCTGGATCAGCATGCGACGCTTCAGCAGCGCGAAATCCTCGCAGTCGCCGGCGGTGGTCGGATAGGCCCAGACTTCGTCCTTGCCGTAGATTTCCTTGTCGGTCATCGGCGTGATCGTGCGGTTTACCGTGGCGTTGACCGAACGCACCAGCGACCACTTTGCCGGGGTCATTTCAACCGGGCCGGCGTTGCGGTTTGCGCCGCATTCATTGCGGTGGATCTGACAGAAATCATAGTGCCCGATGGGCTGTGAAGTGGCATTGCCCGTTACCATTGAAGCATTTCTGCTTGGGGCCGGTATGGCGGCCGTTGCCATCGCAAATACGGCCATCATGGCCACAAAGACACCCTTGATCCGCACGCCCGCTCTTTCCTTGCATCGCCCCTTATTTATTAACAAAGTGTTAATGGAGAGGGCCGGAAAGAGTCAATCGTTACTTATTGGGAGGACCTTGCGACCCGCCGACATGGTTAAAATGCAACGGGTTGGGAACCTGCATCAGGCGAATTTATACGCCGATGCCCTTCAGGCGGGCATCTGCCTATTTGTTGATGAACGGATGATGCCTTTGACGGCGCTCAAGAGAAGCGCGATATCGCCGGGGCGCGACAGGCGGTGGTCGCCGTCGCGGATGAAGGTCAGCACCACGTCGTCGGCGGGAAGGTGTTCGACCAGTTTCATCGCATGTGCATGCGGCACGTCGGGGTCCTTCATGCCCTGGAGGATGTGCACCGGGCAGCCTGTCTCGATGATGCCGTCGAGCACCCGGTTTGCGCGGCCGTCCTCGATCAGCGCCCTGGTATAGATATTCGGCTCCGGGCTGTATGGCGAACGCTCTTCGAAATAACCGCGCTCGGTTAGCGACTTGCGCTCCTTGGCCTTGAGGTTCGGTTCGATCAGCTCGGAGGTGAAATCGGGTGCGGGTGCGATCAGCACCATGCCTGCAAGCTTTGGGCCGCCTTGCCGCGCAAGCTCCTGCGCCAGCCTGAGCGCGATCCAGCCGCCCATCGAGGAGCCGACGAGGATCACCCGATCGGGGGCGATATGGTGGATGACGGCAAGCGCCTCCTCCAGCCAGCGCGAGATCGTGCCGTCGCCGAAGCTGCCGCCGGAAAGTCCGTGGCCGGAATAGTCGAGGCGGATGCAGGCGACGCCCAGTTCCGCCGCCAGCCCGTCGAGTTCCACCGCCTTGGTGCCGCTCATGTCGGAGCGGTAGCCGGACAGCCAGACGAGCGTCGGCGCGCCATTGCCGGCCTGCGCCGGGCGGACGATCATGGCGATCTCACGCGCTGCTTCGCCCTCGCCGACCGTCAAGAACTGCGGCTGGGCATCGGGCATCTGATCGGACATCGGCGAAACTCCTATTGTTTTGGCCTATAAAACAGATTCTTGGCAGGCTGACAGCGGGTGATTTTTCCGCTAAAGGATGATATTGACTCCGTTGCAGCGATGACGCGACACGTTTGTGCACCCTGATTGGGAGCGCGATGCTGCAACGTTCCGAAACAACGCGAGGAGAATACGACCATTCGCAGACCTTTTAAAACCGACGCGCCCGTGAAGGACGGACCGCGCTCGAACCGTGAAATCCGCATTCCCAAAGTTCAGCTGATCGCGGCTGACGGACAGAATATGGGCGTCGTGCCTACCGACCAGGCCTTGAAGATGGCGGAAGAAGCCGGCCTCGATCTCGTCGAAATTTCCCCCAATGCCGAACCGCCGGTGTGCAAGATCCTCGATCTGGGCAAGCTGAAATATGCCAACCAGAAGAAGGCTGCCGAGGCGCGCAAGAAGCAGAAGATCGTCGAAGTCAAAGAAATCAAGATGCGCCCGAACATCGACACCCATGATTATGAGGTGAAGATGAAGGCGATGGGTCGCTTCTTCGATGAAGGCGACAAGGTCAAGGTGACGCTGAAGTTCCGCGGCCGTGAAATGGCCCACCAGGAACTCGGCATGAAGCTTCTGCAGCAGGTCAAGGCCGATACGATCGAGTTCGCCAAGGTCGAAGCCGAGCCCAAACTTGAAGGCCGTCAGATGATGATGGTGCTGGCGCCGAAGTAAGCGCCAGGCACTTTTTCGCCCAAGGCCGTCCGCAAGGGCGGCTTTTGCGCTTTCTGCCCTTATTGCTTCAAGAAGGGTGTTTTCGGAGGTTGCGAAGATTCCTCCGCGGCCCCGTTGCACTTTCAGGACGCTGCGGTTATAAGCGCGCGTCCGAACTGACCGGCAGGGCATGCCGTGGCAGTTTCGAATGCTTGCGGAACGGTTCGTCGCCGATGCCGCGGATCAACAACAAACGCTCCCGCACCTTGTTGCGACGGCCGGAGAACCGGACTTCGCGAGAAGGGCTTTTTTGATAAAGCGCGCAGGGAGGACAGAAGGAGTAGCAAAATGCCCAAGATGAAGACGAAGTCCTCTGCCAAAAAGCGGTTCAAGATCACCGCAACCGGCAAGGTTAAGGCTGCCGCTGCCGGCAAGCGCCATGGCATGATCAAGCGTACCAACAAGTTCATTCGCGATGCACGTGGCACCATGGTTCTCGCAGAACCGGATGGCCGCAAGGTTATCAAGAATTACCTGCCGAACGGTCTCTGAGACTCGTCCGCGAACGCTAGATTTAAGGAGATCATGATATGGCACGTGTAAAAAGAGGCGTCACCTCTCACGCCAAGCACAAGAAGGTTCTGAAGGCCGCAAAGGGCTTTTACGGCCGCCGCAAGAACACCATCCGTACCGCCAAGGCCGCTGTCGACCGTTCGAAGCAGTACGCCTACCGCGACCGCAAGGTCAACAAGCGCAACTTCCGTGCGCTTTGGATCCAGCGCATCAACGCCGCTGTGCGCGAATTCGGCCTGACCTACGGCCGCTTCATCGACGGCCTGAACAAGGCTGGCATCGAAGTCGACCGCAAGGTTCTCTCCGACATGGCGATCCACGAGCCGGAAGCATTCGGCGCGTTGGTCAACGCTGCCAAGAAGGCTCTTGAGTATCTCAAGGAAGCCGGCACGGCGAACGAGTTTGAAGGCGCGGTCAAGTAACCAGCGCTTCCCAAGCTTTGAATTTTTGATTTTGGGAAACCCGCGCTGGTTTGGGCTAGCGCGGGTTTTTCTTTCTTTATATTCCTGGCGCCGGCCGGCGCCGCCTGCCTCCCGATCGCCCGCCTGATACTGGACGGAAAGAAGTGACAATGTCAGATATCGACCAGCTCAACGCATCGCTGCTCGCCGAAATCGCCGCCGCCAATGACGAGATGGCGCTCGAAGCCGTGCGCGTTTCCGCCCTCGGCAAGAAGGGCTCGATCTCCGAACTCCTGAAGACGCTCGGCGCCATGACGCCGGAAGAGCGCCAGACCAAGGGCGCGGCGATCAACGTTCTGAAGAATGCGGTGACCGAGGCGCTCGCCGCCCGCAAGACAACGCTCAAGCAAGCGGCGATCAATGCCCGGCTGAAGGCCGAGACGGTCGACGTCAGCCTGCCGGTGCGCTCTTCGCCGGCCGAACGCGGCCGCATCCATCCGATCAGCCAGATCGTCGACGAGATCACCGCGATTTTCGCCGACATGGGCTTCTCGATCGCCGAAGGTCCCGACATCGAGACCGATTATTACAATTTCACCGCGCTGAATTTTCCCGAAGGCCATCCGGCCCGCGAGATGCACGACACCTTCTTCTTCAACCCGGATGAGAATGGCGAGCGCAAGGTGCTGCGCACCCATACCTCGCCGGTGCAGGTGCGCACCATGGAGACGCAGAAGCCGCCGATCCGCATCATCATTCCCGGCAAGACCTATCGCCAGGACAGCGATGCCACGCATTCGCCGATGTTCCATCAGGTCGAAGGCCTGGTCATCGACAAGAAGGCCAATGTCGCCAATATCCGCTGGGTGCTCGAGGAATTCTGCAAGACCTTCTTCGAGGTCGACAGCGTGACGATGCGTTTCCGCCCGTCCTTCTTCCCGTTCACCGAGCCATCCTTTGAGGTGGATATCCAGTGCGACCGTTCCGGCCCGATCGTCAAATTCGGCGAAGGCACCGACTGGATGGAGATCCTCGGCTGCGGCATGGTTCACCCGAACGTGCTGCGTTACGGCGGCCTCGATCCGGACGAATATCAGGGTTTTGCCTGGGGCATGGGCCTCGATCGCATCGCCATGCTGAAATACGGCATGCCCGACCTGCGCGACTTCTTCAACGCCGACGTCCGCTGGATGACGCATTACGGCTTCCGCCCGCTCGACATGCCGACGCTGTTCGGCGGCCTCAGCGCTTGAACGGAGAATTGGGACGATGAAATTCACGCTCTCCTGGCTGAAAGAGCATCTGGAAACGGATGCCGGCCTCGATGAAATCTGCACGCGCCTCACCGAAATCGGGCTGGAGGTCGAGGATGTCGACGACAAGGCGGCATTCAAGCCCTTCGTCATCGCCAGAGTTGTCTCGGCGGAAAAACATCCGCAGGCCGATCGCCTGAAGGTGCTGATGGTCGACACCGGTTCCGGCGCGCCGGTGCAGGTCGTCTGCGGCGCGCCGAATGCGCGCGCCGGTCTCCTCGGCGCCTTCGCAGCACCCGGAACCTATGTTCCCGGCATCGATGTGACGCTCGCCGTCGGCAATATCCGCGGCGTCGAAAGCCGTGGCATGATGTGCTCCGAAAAGGAGCTTGAGATTTCCGACAGCCACGATGGCATCATCGATCTGCCCGAGGATGCGCCGGTCGGTCAGAGCTATGCGGCTTATGCCCATCTCGACGATCCGGTCATCGAGATCAACCTGACGCCCAACCGGCCGGATTGCACCTCGATCCACGGCATCGCCCGCGATCTCGCCGCTTCCGGCCTTGGCACGTTGAAGACGCGGCCCGCACCGTCCTTCGCCGTCGAAGGCGAGACGCCGGTGAAGCTGACGCTCGATCTCGACGATCTCAAGCTTTGCCCGGGCTTTGCGCTGCGCCTGGTGCGTGGCGTCAGGAATGGCCCAAGCCCGCGCTGGATGCAGCAGCGGTTGATCGCCATCGGGCTGCGGCCGATCAACGCGCTTGTTGATGTCACCAATTACATGACCTTCGATCAGGGCCGGCCGATCCACGTCTTCGATGCCGCCAAGATCAACGGCAACCTGACCGTCCGCCGCGCCGTCGATGGCGAGACGGTGCTGGCGCTCGACCAGCGCGAATACAAGCTCTCGCCGAACAACGTCGTCATCTCCGATGACGATGGCATCGAATCGATCGGCGGCATCATGGGTGGTGAACATTCCGGCTGCGACGAAAACACCGTCGACGTGCTGATCGAATCCGCTCTCTGGGACCCGATGAACATCGCCAAATCAGGCCGCAGCCTCGGCATCATCACCGATGCCCGCTACCGCTTCGAACGCGGCGTCGATCCGGAATATATGGTCCCCGGTCTCGAACGCACGACGGAATTGGTCCTGGAGCTGTGCGGCGGCACGGCTGCCAAGGCCGAGGTCGTCGGCTACGAGGGTTACCAGCCGAAGATCGTCGATTTCCCCTATTCCGAGGTCAAGCGCCTGACGGGCCTCGACGTTTCGAATGACGAAAGCGACACGATCCTCACCCGTCTTGGTTTCAAGGTTCTTGGGAATAGCGATATCGGCTCTTCGTCTGTCCGAGTCGCCGTTCCGTCCTGGCGTCCCGATGTCGACGGCAAGGCCGATCTCGTCGAGGAGGTCATGCGCATTCACGGCGTCGACAATATCAAGCCGGCGCCGCTCGAAAGCCATGCGGCCGTCAACGGCAAGATCCTGACGACGCTGCAGATCCGCACCCGCCTCGCCAAGCGGGCGCTGGCGGCGCGCGGCATGCTCGAAGCCGTCACCTGGTCCTTCATTCCGGAAGACCAGGCCAAGCTGTTCGGCGGCGGTTCGCCTGCCCTCAAGCTTGCCAACCCGATCGCTGCCGAAATGTCGGATATGCGTCCCTCGCTGCTGCCGGGCCTCTTGACCGCTGCCCAGCGCAATGCCGACAAGGGTTATGCCGACGTCGCCCTGTTCGAGGTCTCCGGCACCTATGAGAACGACAGGCCGGACGGCCAGCGCCGGGTGGCCGGCGGCATCCGCCGCGGCACGGCCTCGCTTGCCGGCGCAGGCCGCGCCTGGTCGAACGCCGCCAAGGGCGGCGGCAAGCCGGTCGATGTCTTCGACGCCAAGGCCGACGCGCTCGCCGTCATCGAAGCCTGCGGCCTGCCGATGGGCAATATCCAGATCGAGCAGGGCGGGCCGGAATGGTATCATCCGGGCCGCTCCGGCACGATCAAGATGGGGCCGAAGGTCGTGCTCGGCTATTTCGGCGAATTCCATCCGCTGACGCTGGAAGCGCTCGATGTCTCCGGCGCGCTCTGCGGCTTCGAAGTCTATGTCGACGCCATGCCGGACGCCAAGCGCAAGGCGACGCGCACCAAGCCGGCGCTCGAACTGTCGCCCTTCCAGGTGGTGCGGCGCGACTTCGCCTTCGTCGTCGACAAGACTGTTGAAGCCAGCGCCATCGTCAAGGCGGCGACCGGCGCCGACCGCAAGCTGGTGACCGGCGTCAATGTCTTCGACATTTTCGAGGGCGCATCGGTCGGCGACGGCAAGAAGTCGGTGGCGATCGAGGTTCAGATCCAGCCGGTCGAGCGCACGCTGACGGATGAGGATTTCGAGGCGCTGACGCAGAAGATCGTCGCCAGCGTCACGAAATTCACCGGCGGCGTCCTCAGAAGCTGAGCTTTACAGCCTTCGACAAAAGACAATGGACCGGTCGCGATAGCGGCCGGTCTTTTCACAGATGCAGATGGAAGAGTTTGCTGACGATCATCCAGCGGCCGTCGATCTTCAGCAGCGAGAGATAGTCGGTAAAGCGCATTCCGGCGAAATCGTCGGTCACCTTGACGCTTGCCGCATCGCCTTCGACATCGACGCTCTGGATATCCATGTAGGGCTGCGTGCCGGGCGGCGCCGGCTCCTCCGCCAGGATCGCAGCGATGAACTCGTCCCGCGTCAGCCATTCGACGGCATTCTCATAATGACCGATGATCGCGCTTTGCGGATGAAAGGCCTTTTTCAAGGCTGCCTCATTGGCGAAGGCCATGCCTTCGACATAGAGATGAACCGTCTGTTCGACTGCCTGCCTGTCCGACATGTTTTCATCCCGTTCTCCGAGATGGCGTTAGATAGTTTCGCCAATCCCGAAGACAAGCCCGGCCGGTTGCATCAGGCCGGGCTTGCCCGCTCACAGGTTTGTCATCGCAAGCGAGGCGTCCGAATAACGTTTGCCGGCAACCTGCCCGGCCGGGATGATCTCTTCAAGCCGCGCAAGTTCCGCCGGGCTGAGCACGATATCGGCGGCCGCGGCGTTCTGTTCGAGATGGTGAAGCTTGCGGGCGCCGGGGATCGGCACGATGTCGTCGCCCCGGCTTAACACCCAGGCCAGCGCCAGTTGCGCCGCCGTCACGCCCTTTTCGCCGGCAAGCCGCTCGAGTGTTGCGACGAGGGCGGCATTGGCGTCGAAATTTTCCGCCTGGAAGCGCGGCACCTGGCGGCGGAAATCGTCCGCGTCGAGATCCTCCGCCTTGCGGATCGCTCCGGTCAGGAAGCCGCGGCCAAGCGGACTGTAGGGCACGAAGCCGATGCCGAGTTCGCGGCATGTCGCAAGCACCTCCTCTTCGGGATCGCGCGTCCAGAGCGAATATTCGCTCTGCAGGGCGGCAATCGGATGGACCGCATGGGCGCGGCGGATGGTGGCGCTGCCGGCTTCCGAAAGCCCGAGGGCGCGGACCTTGCCTTCCCTGACCAGTTCCGCCATGGCGCCGACGGTCTCCTCGATCGGCACGTTGGGGTCGACCCGGTGCTGGTAGAGGAGGTCGATGGTCTCGATGCCGAGGCGTTTCAGCGAGGCCTCGGCGACATCACGCACATGCTCGGGGCGGCTGTCGACGCCGGTGATGGCAGCGGTGCCCGGCTTGCTGGCATCGATCTTGAAGCCGAATTTGGTGGCGATCACCACGCGGTCGCGGAACGGCTTCAGCGCTTTGCCGAGAAGAACCTCGTTGGTAAAGGGGCCGTAGACCTCGGCGGTGTCGAAGAAGGTGACGCCGAGATCGATGGCGCGATGCAACGTCCTGATCGATTCCGCATCGTCGCTGGCGCCATAGGCAAAGCTCATGCCCATGCAGCCAAGGCCGACGGCAGAGACCGTCAGTTCGTTTCCGAGTTTCCGGGTTTTCATGATGCGCTCCTTTTGAGCTGATTGTGAACCGCTTGATCGCTTGCGGTACGGGCAGACCATATTCCTGGCGCATCAATCAGAAAATACATGCAGTTTCTAACAGGCTGTTCTATCATTTCGATCAATGAACAGAACACAGCTCTCGCAACTCGCCGTTCTTGCCGCCGTCTCGGAACATCGCAGCTTCCGAGCTGCGGCGAAGGAACTCCTCGTCGCGCCCTCGGCCGTCAGCCATGCGATCTCCAGCCTCGAGGAAAGTCTGGGTGTCAGGCTTCTGGCGCGCACCACCCGCAGCGTCGCGCCGACCGAGGAGGGTCGCCTGCTGCTCGAAAGACTGCGGCCGGCGCTCGAAGAGATCGGCATTGCCTTGGAGGCCGTCCGCGACACGCGCGGCAAGCCCGCCGGAAATCTGCGCATCACTGCGCCGCGTTTCGCCTCCGATATCCTGCTTGCCCCTCGCCTCGGCGACTTCCTCAACCTCTATCCCGATATCACTTTGGAGATCGCCAACGAGGACGGCTTCACCGATATCGTCAAGGAGGGTTTCGATGCCGGCATCCGGCTGGAGGAGAGCCTGGAGGCCGATATGATCGCGGTCAGGATCTCTCCCCATCTGACGACGGTGATTGCCGCTTCGCCCGATTATTTCGAGCGCTATCCGAAACCGGAGCACCCGCGCGATCTCGTCCGTCACCGCTGCATCAAGCGGCGCTTCACCAATGGCTCGATCTATCGCTGGGAATTCGAGAAGGATGGGCAGGAACTGGTCGTTTCGGTCGACGGGCCGCTGATCGTCAGCGAGGATCGCCTCGCCTTGCTGGCAGCGCTGAACGGCGCCGGTCTTGCCTATCTCTTCGACATGCGGGTGCACGCCGAGCTGGCGGCCGGCAGTCTGGTGCGGGTGCTGGAGGATTGGTGCGCGCCCTATCCCGGCCCGTTTATCTACTATCCCACCCGGCGGCAGATGCGCCCGGCACTGCGCGCCTTCATCGATTTCTTCAAGCTTGCCGAGAAGGATTCGGGCGGCCGATAAATATTGGGACAGCCGCCCGTTGGCATCATGTCATCAGGCAGCTTTCGCCTTCTGGTTTGCTGCTGTCGTGGCGAGCTGGGAGAGGGTCTTGTCGGTGGCCGTTTCTTCCTGCAGCGTCTGGTCGAGCAGGCGGACGGCATCCTTGAGGCCGAGCGTTGCGGCCCAGGTCTTCAGCGTGCCGTAGCGAGCGATTTCATAATGTTCGACGGCCTGGGCAGCCGAGATCAGACCGGCATCGAGGGCCGATGTGCCCTTGAATTCCTCCATGATTTCTTCGCCCTCGGCCAGAATGCCCTGGATCGCCTCGCAGGTTTTGCCCTGTGCGCGTTTGCCGATCAGTTCGAAAACCTGCTGCAGCCGCTCGACCTGAGCTTCGGTTTCCTCACGGTGTTTTTCGAAGCCCGCCTTCAGTTCGGTGGATTGTGCGGCGCGCGCCATCTTTGGCAGGGCGCGCAAAATCTGCCGTTCGGCAAAGTAGATGTCCTTGAGTGTGTCGTGGAATAGATCTTCCAACGTCTTTTCCTTGGCCATTTTCTCGATCCTTGTTTTGGGAAAAACCGCGAATGCGGCGACACATTAAGAAGCGAGGATCGCGCTAATTGTTCCCGATCGATTTCGGGTGGACTGGAAAAGGGCTCCAGGCGATGATTCCGGCCATCGGTATGGGAGGAAGATAACGTCATGCGAAAGCCGGGTTCGATGAAGGGGCTGGAAGATCTTGGCCGCGTAAGGCTGTCGCAAAACTTCTTCCTTCGCGATTTCCTGCACTCCGAAATCGCCGATTTCTACCGCATCCCCAACATCCCCGAGGATCCCGATCTGGCGATCGAGGCAGGCAAGAGGCTCTGCGAGGAATTGCTGGAGCCGCTGCAGGCGACGTTCGGGCGCCTGCATATCCGCTCCGGCTATCGCTCGCCGGGGGTGAACAGGTTTGGCAACGAGAACAATCTGAACTGCTCGACCAATGCCGCCACATCAGCGCATCACATCTGGGATATGAGGGATTTTGACGGCTGCATGGGTGCTGCGGTCTGCATTGTCGTGCCATGGATGCTCGACCGCTACCGCGATGAAAGCGACTGGCAGCGGCTCGCCTGGTGGATTCACGACCACCTGCCTTATGCCTCGCTCTGCTTCTTCCCGAAGCTCTGGGCCTTCAATATCCAGTGGCACGAACGCCCGAAGCGGGTGATCCAGAGTTATGTCAGGCCACGCGGCATCCTCACCAAACCGGGCATGGCCAATTGGGAAGGCGATCACGCCGCTGTCTACGAAGGTTTTCCCCCGCTCAGAAACTGATGCCCCGCTCAGAAACTGATGCGGTAGCGGATGTGGCCGTCGCTTTCGACATAGCTGTCGTAGAGTGCCCGCGCCGTCTTGTTCTGCTCGCTCGTATGCCAGTAGAGCCGCGACCAGCCCTTGGCTTTCGAGGTGGCGATGAGATCGTCGATCAGCGCCCGCCCAAGGCCCTTGCCGCGCGCATCGGCATCGACGAACAGGTCTTCGAGATAGCAGTCTCTGCCGCGGATCCACGTGCCCTCATGCGTGAGATAGAGTGCAAAGCCCATCATCCTGCCATCGACCTCGGCGACGCGCATCGAAATTGCCGACGCCGGATCGAAGACCCGGCGCCATGTCTGATCGGTGATATCGGCATCGACCGTGACGTCGTAAAAGGCGAGATAGGCCGCCCAGAGCTCGCGCCAACGGGCTTCGTCCTCGGGGCGGGCATCGCGTATGGTCGCGGTCATGGGCTCTCCCTTTCTTCAGCCGCCGGCTTCGTCGAGCAGCGCCATCGCATCATCGGAAAGCGCCAGTGTCGCCGATTTCACCAGGCTTTCAAGCTGCGAAAGGCTGGTGGCGCTGGCGATCGGTGCCGTCACGCCCTTCTTACGCAGCAGCCAGGCGAGCGAAATTTCCGCCGGGCTGGCGGCGGTCTCGGTCGAAACCTTGTCGAGCGCGGCCAGGATGCGCAGGCCCTTGTCGTCGAGATATTTCGAAACCCGGCCCTCGCGTGCGCGGCCTTCCGTATCGGCCTTGCTGCGGTATTTACCGGTGAGAAAGCCGGCGGCGAGGCTGAAATAGGTGATGACGCCGATATCCTGGGCGATGCAGAGCTCGGCGAGTGGCCCTTCGAAGCTTGCGCGCTCATAGAGATTATATTCCGGCTGCAGGACGTCGTAACGCGGCAGGCCGGCCTTTTCGGCCGCGTCGAAGGACGCCTGGAACAACTTTGCATCATAATTCGAGCAGCCGATGGCGCGGATCTTGCCCTGCTGCTTCAGCTTGGCATAGGCGCCGAGCGTTTCCTCATGCGGCGTATCGGCATCCGGCCAATGCGAGAGATAGAGGTCGATATAGTCCGTCTGCAGCCGGCGCAGCGAATCCTCGACCGCCTTCAGGATATAGGTCTCCTTCAGCGTCTTTCCCTGTCCCATGTCGGAGCCGACCTTGGTGACGATGACGGCCTTGTCGCGGGAAACCCTTGCCTGCCTCAGCCAGCGCCCGATGATTTCCTCGGAATCGCCGCCCTTGTTGCCCGGAACCCATGCGGAATAGACATCGGCCGTATCGATCGTGTTCAGGCCCGCATCGAAGAAGGCGTCGAGAATGGCAAAGGATGTTTTCTCGTCGGCCGTCCAGCCGAACACATTGCCGCCGATGACGATCGGCGCGACCGAAAGACCTGTTTTTCCAAGCCGGCGCATTTCCATGACGCTCTCCAGTAAGGTGATGTGATTGAAATCGCGGATACGGCAGAACGCCGCCCTCGCCCAAACTTAGCGCGATCGGCGCGTGAGGAAAGGCAAACTTCCGTGATTTGAGGTCTCGCCATTGCGCCGCAGCGAAGGCCTGCATATGGTTCGCCGAAATCAGTTCTGGGAGGCTTGGATCATGCTGCGTTTCGGTATCATTTCAACGGCGAGGATCGGCCGCGACAATGTCATTCCCGCGATCCAGGATGCGGAGAATTGCGTCGTTACGGCGATTGCGAGCCGTGATCTCACGCGCGCAAGGGAGGTGGCCGACCGCTTCTCCGTGCCGCATGCCTTCGGCTCCTACGAGGAGATGCTGGCCTCCGACGTCATCGATGCCGTCTACATCCCGCTGCCGACCTCGCAGCACATCGAATGGTCGATCAAAGCCGCCGATGCCGGCAAGCACGTGCTCTGCGAAAAGCCCATAGCGCTGAAAGCCGACGATATCGACGAGGTGATCGCCGCCCGAGACCGTAACCGGGTGGTGATCACCGAAGCCTATATGATCACCTATTCCCCGGTCTGGCAGAAGGTGCGCTCGCTGATCGCCGAGGGCGCGATCGGTTCGCTCCGCCATGTGCAGGGCGCCTTCACCTATTTCAACCGCGACCCCGCCAATATGCGCAACGTTCCCGAACTCGGCGGCGGCGGCCTGCCCGATATCGGCGTCTATCCCGTCATGGGCACGCGTTTTTCCACCGGCAAGGAGCCGCTCAGGATCCAGGCGGTCACCGAGCGCGATGCGGATTTCGGCACGGATATCTATTCGAGCGTCAAGGCCGATTTCGGCGATTTCGATCTGAGCTTCTATATCTCGACGCAGATGGCCAACCGCCAGGTCATGGTCTTCCACGGCACCGACGGCTACATCGAGGTCAAGTCGCCGTTCAACGCCAATCGCTGGGGGCCCGAGGAGATCGAGCTTGCCAACCGCAGCCACACCGAATCGCGCATCTTCCGCTTCCAGGACAGCCGCCAGTACAGGCGGGAGGTCGAGGCCTTCGCCCGGGCGGTGACGAACGGCAAGGAAGAGATCGTCACGCTCGAAAATTCGAAGCTGAACCAGAAGGTGATCGATGCGATCTACCGGGCCAGCGAGAAGGATGGCTGGGAAGCAGTTTAGCGCATAACCCCGAAAATCGAGATCGATTTTCGGAAAGGATTATGCGCCAATTTAAAGTGTTAGAGCGTCCTTTGCGCGTCCTTTTGGACGCGCGGCGCTCTAATCACTCAGCGCGGAAGACGAAGCGCGAATAGCCGAAGAAGCTGAAGACCATCGAGGCGGCGGTGGCGATCACCATCGCCGCAAGCGGCTGCAGGGATGGCAGCGACAGCAGAAGCGCGGAATAGAGCCCGTAATTGACGAGCGCTGCCGTCACTCCGACCGAACCGTAGCGGAAGCCTTCGGCGGCAAGCGAATGGCCGGAGCGATCGAAGGTGAAGGTCCGGTTGAAAGCCCAGGTCGCCGCCATGGCGAAGGCGATCGCAATGAGCCGCGCCAGAAAAGGCCCGAGCGGCGTCAGATGGAGCAGCGCCGACAGGGTGCCGGCATCGACGAGGAAGCCGATGCCGCCGGCAATCGCGAAGCGGATGAGCTTTCTCATGCCGCATCCGCCTTGCCGCGGCCGGCGCGCGACACCGGCGCGGTGTCGCTCAGCGGCGTCTTCATCGCGCTCGGCGTCTCCAGGCCGATATAATGGATACGAAGCTGTTCGGCGCGGGCGCGCGCAACGGAATCCAGGATGACGCCGGCGGTGAACAGCATGAAGGAAATCATCATCAGCGCCGTCGACAGCACCCAGGTCGGCATGCGGCTGACGAGACCCGTCTGGAAATATTCCGCCAGCACCGGCGCCATGAAGCCGAGGCTCGCCAGCATGAAGGTGGCGCTGATCGCGCTGAAGAAGGCGAAGGGCCGGGTTTCCTTCATCAGCATCGCGAACATCCAGAGGATCTTGGCGCCGTCGCGGAAGGTCGACAGTTTGGAATGCGAACCTTCCGGCCGGCGGCCATAGTCGAGTTCCAGTTCGCTGACCGGCAGCTTCAGCCGGGAGGCATGCACGGACATTTCGGTTTCGATCTCGAAGCCGCCGGATACCGCCGGGAAGCTCTTGACGAAGCGGCGCGAAAAGGCGCGGTAGCCGGAAAAGATATCGGTGAAGTCGGGTCCGAAGATCGTCCGGTAGAGCAGGTTGAAAAGCCGGTTGCCGAGCGCATGGCCCTGACGGCCAGCATCGTCGTGCACGCCGCGCCGGGTGCCGACCACCATGTCGGCGCGCTCGGTCAGCAGCGTGCGCACCAGTTCTTCGGCATCATCAGGCGTATAGGTCCCGTCGCCGTCGGCGATGATGTAGATGTCGGCCTCGATATCGGCGAACATGCGGCGCACGACATGGCCCTTGCCCTGGCGCCGCTCGCGCACGACATGCGCCCCGGCAAGCATTGCCTGCAGCGCGGTGCCGTCGGTGGAATTGTTGTCGTAGACGTGGATCGCGGCATCCGGCAGCGTTGCCCGGAAGCCCCGGACGACAGGGCCGATCGTCGCGGCTTCATTATAGCAGGGAAGCAGGACGGCAATATTCAGATTGTCGGTACGCGATCGGGCCATGACTCTACTCGTTACACTTAAAAGCCGCGCTCAGCCTAAATCATCCGGCGTTAATAAGACCCTATGACGCAGGCAAAATCGGCGGTCGTCGCAACGGCTTTACACTTTCTTGATCGGCGGCGGCTAAGCTTGCCTCATCCGGAAACGAACCGCTAACCACAATGAACGCTGTGCAGCCGATCACCCATGCATCATCCGCGATCGATACCCCTCGGGGCAGGATACGCGACCTGCTGACGCGTCTCTGGCCAACTGTCATCGCTTATAGCGTCATTTTCGCCGCCGTCATTCTCGTCACCAGGCTTTCCGGCGCCACCGATTATGTCGGCCCGGACAATGACGACGGAATGCGTCTCGTCGAGGTTCGCGATTTTCTCGCCGGGCAGGGCTGGTTCGATCTGATGCAATACCGGCTCGGTCTCACCGGCGGCACGCTGATGCACTGGTCGCGGCTGATCGATCTGCCGATCGCCTCGCTGATCTGGTTCTTCGGTCTGTTTGCACCCCGCGAGACGGCCGAGGCGCTGGCGCTCGCTGTCTGGCCGGTATCGCTCATCCTGCCCGCCATGCTCGCCATGGCCGTGGCCGGTCGGCGCATTGGCGGTGTCGCCGGCATGCACATCAGCCTCGGCTTGACCGGCCTTGTCATCTACGCCGGCAACCGTTTCGCGCCGGGCGCCATCGATCATCACAATGCGCAGCTGGCGCTGGTCGCCACGATGATAGCGATGCTGCTGGATCCCGAGCGTCGCGCCTGGAGCTACGCGGTCGCCGGCGTCGCGGCAGCCATCGCCATTGCCATCGGCGCCGAGACGACCCCCTTTGTCGCCGCCGTCTGCCTGACCGTCGCTCTGTTCTGGGCCTGGGAGGGCGAAGATTTTGCCGCTGCTGCGAAGGCCTTCGGGCTGGCTTTGGCGCTGGCGATCAGCATCCTGTTCTTCGCAACGGTACCGCCCCGGCTTTATTCGATGGTCACCTGCGACAATCTCTCGCTCGGCTATTACAGCCTGGCGGCGATCGGCGGCGGTTTGCTGTTGTTTTCGGCGGTTTTTGCCAGCCGCCTCACCCGTCCCTTGCGTTTTGCAGCGCTCGCCGTCGTCGGCGCCGGTGTTTTCGGTTCGGCGATCGTGATCGCACCGCAATGCCTGAGCGATCCGCTGGCCAGTCTCGATCCGATGCTGGTCGAGCTCTGGCTGAAGAATGTTTCGGAAGCGCAGTCGGTTTTCGTCCTCGGGCGCACCGATCCTTTCTCTCTCGGCGCCTTCTATGCGGCCGGCCTCTTCGGCATCGCCGTCTGCATCTTCCGCATCGTTCAGCGTGACCGCGTGCAAATCCATCTGGTCCTGCTCCTGCTGCTGACGACGAGCTGGGCAATCGCGTTGGTCCAGGTGCGCGGCGCGACCTTCTCGAACCTCATCTCCATCCTGCCGCTTGCGCTGCTGATCATCGATATCAGGCGCATTTCGAACGGCGACAGCGAGAATGTCGCCGCCGCCTTCGTCTACATCGTGACCGTGCTCGCAAGTGTTCCGGCCGCCTGGGCCGTCGGCGGCGGGCTTATCTCGATGCAGACGGAGAATGCCGCGCAGAAGAAGACGGCCGAGCCGGCAAAGAAGATTTCCTGCACATCGCAGGAGGCGCTGGCCCCGCTTGCCGGGCTTCCGGCCGGGCTGGTCTCCGCACCATCGGAAATGGGCGTCCCCATTCTCCGCTTCACCCAGAACCGGGTTCTCTCGGCGCCCTATCATCGCAATCAGGGCGGCATGCTGACGGAGTTGCATATCGGCCTGGCGGAGCCGCAGGAGGCGGAAGCTTTCTTGAAGGGGGCTGGGGTGACCGTGCTAGCCTTCTGCCCCAAAGACCCGCAGACGCGCGAGATCGCCAAGCTGAAGCCGGATGGGCTCTATGCTGCGCTCGGCAAAGGCAATATCCCGCGCTATCTGGAACCGCTGCCGAAACCGGCCGACGCAGGCGTGCAGTTCTTTCGCTATCGGCCGACGACGAATTGACGCGGGCCGTCCTCAGCATGGATGATTGTTAGTTCGAGACGCGCATGGCGCGACGAAGACGCTGGTTGGCATAGAGGCCAAGCACGAAGAGCATGAGGCCGCCATTATAGCCGAGCACGGCATAGACGAATGCCAGAATGGACACCGGACCGGGCGAGGTTATCGCCGCCAGCGCGAATGTCATTCCGATCAGCGCCGCGACCAACGCGATTGCGCTGGCCGAGCGCGTTTGCCCGGCGCTGATGCCCAATGCTGCTGCTGTGAGAATAATCATTTCAGCACCTTCCCAGAGATAACGAGGGGAAGAATAGGAAGCGCCAACTAACAAAGATTTACCGGCGATCTTGCCCGAAAAGCCTTTGTATTGCGGTGGTTAGCAATCCCTTTCGGGTAAAACGCGAATTGTACCTATCCGTTCCGCAACAAAACGGATTTATCGCGTTCGGTGTCGGCCGCCATCGCGGCCGAACTCAGCGGAGCGGCGATGACGTCGGCCCGTTGCCGAGTTCAAAGCCGGGAAAACGGCCTCTGCATCGATGCCGAGCTTCCCGTTTGCTGCTGATCGACATAAAAAGGTGAGATGAGCAACGTCTTCGACGGCGATTCGCCGACCAACCTTGCCGAGTATTCGGTTTCGGAGCTTTCCGGCTCGATCAAGCGCACCGTCGAAACCGCCTTCGACCAGGTTCGTGTGCGCGGCGAAATCTCCGGCTATCGCGGGCCGCATTCTTCGGGTCATGCCTATTTCGCGTTGAAGGACGACCGCGCCCGCATCGACGCCGTCATCTGGAAGGGCACCTTCTCGCGGCTGAAGTTCCGTCCGGAAGAGGGCATGGAGGTCATCGCCACGGGCAAGGTCACCACCTTTCCGGGTTCTTCGAAATATCAGATCGTTATTGAGACGCTGGAGCCGGCCGGTGCCGGCGCGCTGATGGCGCTGATCGAGGAGCGCAAGCGCAAGCTGGGCGCCGAGGGCCTGTTCGATGCCGCCCGCAAGAAGCGGCTGCCCTTCATGCCGAGGGTTATCGGCGTCGTCACGTCGCCGACCGGGGCGGTCATCCGCGATATCCTTCACCGCATCTCCGATCGTTTTCCCGTACATGTCCTCGTCTGGCCGGTGAAGGTACAGGGCGAGGGGTCCGGCGAGGAGGTGGCGAACGCCATCCGCGGGTTCAATGCGCTGGAGCCGGCAGGTACCATTGCGCGCCCCGATGTGCTGATCGTCGCGCGCGGCGGCGGCAGCCTGGAAGATCTTTGGAGTTTCAACGACGAAATCGTCGTGCGTGCTGCGGCCGAAAGCCGGATACCGCTGATCTCGGCCGTCGGCCATGAGACCGACTGGACGCTGATCGACTATGCCGCCGATGTCCGCGCCCCGACGCCGACCGGTGCCGCGGAAATGGCGGTGCCGGTCAAGGCGGAGCTCGAGGCGCAGGCCGCCGCTCTCGCCGCACGCCTGCAAGGCTGCATGAACCGGCAGATGGATCAACGCCGTCAGTCCGTCCGTGCCCTGATGCGGGCATTGCCGTCGCTCGATCAGCTTCTCGCCTTGCCACGCCGGCGTTTCGACGAAGCGGCTGCCGGCCTTGGCCGCGGGCTGGAACTCAACACCATCAACAAGCGCCGCGGCTTCGAGCGCGTCGCCGCGCATCTGCGCCCCGATGTGCTCTCCAATCGCATCGCCGAACGCCGCCAGACGCTGAACGAGCGGATCGTGCGGGCCGAGCGTATGGTCGAACGGCTGATCGACCGTTCGAAATCGCGCGTTGAGCGCGCCGAAGCAATCCTCGCCTCGCTGCCTGCCCGGCTGAAGACCCAGACCGACCGCGGCCGCGAACGGCTCGGCAATCTTTCGCGCCATGCCGATACGGCGATCCGTCACCAGCTGACCCGTGCGCGCGCCGAGCTTTCTTCGCAGGACCGCGTGCTGCAGTCGCTCTCCTATAAGAATGTGCTGAAGCGCGGTTACGCCGTCATTCGCGATGAGGATAACAGGCCGGTCTCGCAGGCTGCTCAAATTTCCGCCGGCATGGGCATCGCCATCGAATTCGCCGACGGTCGTGTCGGCGCGATGACCACGGAAGGCGGCACACCGCCGGCCGGTGCCAAGAAGCGCAGCGCAAAACCCGCAGAACCGCAGAAACAGGGAAGCCTGTTCTGACGATGCGGATCCTGCTGGTGCTTGCCCACCCATTGCCGGACAGTTTTGCCGCCTCCGTGGCGCGCACCGCCCGCCAAGCATTGGAAGCCGCCGGGCATGCCGTCGATTTGCTCGATCTCTACGCCGAGAATTTCGATCCGCGTTTGTCCGAGACCGAGCGCCGCGGCTATTTCGACGTGCCCTACGATAGTTCAGCCGTGGCCGGCATCGTGGACCGACTGAAGGCCGCCGACGGCCTCGTTCTCGTTTTTCCGCAATGGTGGTTCAATTTCCCTGCTGTCCTGAAGGGCTTCTTCGATCGCATCTTTGCGCCGGGGGTCGCCTTCACCCATGATGCCGCCGGAGGCCGTATTGTGCCGCAGCTCACCAATATCAGGCTGCTCTACGCGCTGACGACGACAGGTTCGCCCTGGTGGCTGGTGCGTCTCTATATGGGCGATCCGGTGCGCCGGCTGTTGAAGCGCGGCATCGCCGCCTTCTGCTCGAAGCGGTTGAATTTCCGGATGCTCAGCCTGCACGACATGGACCGTGCCACCAATGCAAAGCGGACGGCGCATCTCGATCGCGTGCGCAAGCTGCTATCGGCGATCCGATGACTCGGCGTCCGAAAGGAACTTGCGCGGCAGGCACCGTCGCGAGCCCTTTCAGTCAGCGTGATGAGCACGGTCCTGCGGTCAGCGCTTCATACTGTCAGCGTAGGATGACGCCGCTCAGGCCCATTCGCCCTGCCGCATCACCGGAACCCGCGAACCATCCGGCTTGATCCCGTCGATATCGACCTTGCCGGAGCCGATCATCCAGTCGATATGGATCAGGCTGGAATTGCCGCCCTGCGCCTTGATCTGCTCCTGGCTGAGCGTCGCACCGTTCAGGAAGCATTTGGAATAGCACTGGCCGAGCGCGATGTGGCACGAGGCGTTTTCGTCGAACAGGGTGTTGTAGAACAGGATGCCGCTGGCCGAGATCGGCGAGGAATGCGGCACCAGCGCCACTTCGCCGAGCCGGCGCGCCCCCTCGTCGGTATCGAGCACCTTGTTCAACACCTCCTCGCCGCGCGATGCCTTGGCCTCGACGATCCGTCCGCCCTCGAAACGCACCTGAATATTGTCGATCAGCGTGCCCTGATGCGAAAGCGGCTTGGTGCTGGAAACATGGCCTTCGACGCGCAACGCATGCGGCGTGGTGAAGACTTCCTCGGTGGGGATGTTCGGATTGCAGGTAATGCCGTTCTTGGCGGTGGAAGCGCCGCCATGCCATTCATGCCCGTCGGCAAGGCCGACCGTCAGGTCCGTCCCCGGTCCTTGGAAATGCAGCGAGGCGAAACGTTCGCCGTTCAGCCAGGCGGAGCGCTTGGCGAGATTGGCATTGTGTTCGGCCCAGGCGGCGACCGGATCGCTGACATCGACGCGCGAGGCGGCAAAGATCGCCTTGGCAAGCTTGGCGATCGCGATCGGTTCCGGATCGTCGGGGAAGACCACCTTGGCCCAGGACGGGTTGGGATAGGAGACGATGTTCCAGTTGATGTCGAAATTCGAGATCTTCTCCAGCGCCGGCTTGTAGGCGGTGGAGTTGGCGCGATTGGCGCGGCCGACCTTGCCGGCATCCTGCTCGGAAAGCAGCATCGGATTGTCGCCGGCGACGGCAAGACGGGCCGCCCCGTTGGCATAGGCCTTGGCCATGCCCTCGTAGAGCCAGCCGGAAGCGCGGTCGAAGCTCTCGTCGCCGCCATATTGATAGCGCGCCAGCGTCGTTTCCTCGTCGGAATAGAAGGCGGTGACCAACCCGGCGCCGGCCTGATAGGCGTGTTTGGTGATCAGGCGCACCAGCGGCAGCGCCACGACAGGCGCGGTGACCACCAGATCCTGACCCTTCTGCAGCTGCAGCCCGACCTTGACGGCGACTTCCGCAAGCTTTTCCAGCTTGTCGGGATCAACGGTGTTCTGGCTCTGGGGCATGAAAGTCATGGTTCAACCTGCCTTCTGTCATTAACGGTGAGAGGCTGGAAGACTTAGACCCGTTTGCGGCGAAAATGAAGCGTATCGCCGCCAAATTGCAAGCGGTCGGATGGACGTCCGGCCGCAGCGCGGGCTTCAGGCGGCCGCCTCCAGCCTGAGCAGGATCGAGTTATGCTTTTCGAGGAATTCGACCAGCCGCTGCGGGTAGTCCGCACTGACGGCGGCCTTGACGCTTGCCCGTTCGGACAGCGCCTTGCGCCAGTGCCTCACCCGCTCCAGCCCTTCGAAGATGCCGCTGTCGCCGAGCGTGTCGAAGAGATCGAAATAACGAAAGACCGGCGCGAACACGGCGTCGACCAGGCTGAAGCCGTTGCCGGCGAAATAAGGCCCGTCCGTCAGCACCGTCTCGATTGTCGCGAATTTGGCGATGAGCGCCTTGCGTTTGATTTCCAGCTGCGAGGCATCCTCGGCCGTTTCATAGCCCCAGAGATCGGAAAGCACGGACGAGCCGAATTCCATCCAGCCGCGATGGCGGGCACGCGTCAGCGCGTCTTTGGGATGCAAGGCGACGCCAATCTGCGTTTCCTCGAGATATTCGCAGATGACGCTGCTTTCGAACAGCACGGCCTCGCTGCCGTCCTCCTCTTCGATCCTGAGCAGCGGTACCTTTCCGAGCGGAGAGATCTTCAGGAACCAGTCCGGCTTGTCGGCAAGATCGATGTTGATGCGTTCGAAGGGCACGCCCTTTTCGAGAAGCGCGATCGCGGAACGCTGCACATAGGGGCAGAGGTGATGGCTGACGAGAGTAAGCTTGCTCATGGCGGTCTCCACGGGATGATAATAGATGTAATTGCATGTAATATCACTTGCGGCTGAATTCAAGGTAGATGTAATTGCATTTATGTCCGAAAAAACGCCGAATCCGAGCGAAGCTGTCACTTCTGCCTGGACGAGCATCATGCGCGCCCGCGAGCGCTTGCTTGGCGCGATTGAAGCCGACCTGAAAGCGGCAGGCCTCCCGCCGCTTGCTTGGTACGACGTGCTGTGGGAATTGGCGCGCTCGGAAGACGGCAGGCTGCGCCCCTACGAGATCGAGGAGCGGACCTTGCTGGCGCAGTATAATCTTTCCCGGCTGATCGACCGGCTGGAAAGCGAGGGCCTGGTCCGGCGCGAAACCTTCGCCAGCGATGGCCGCGGCCGCTGGGTGGTGATGACGGATGCCGGCCGAAAGCTTCGCGAGCGCATGTGGGCCGTCTATGCCAGATCGATCGAGACCCATATCGGCTGCAGGCTTGCCGAAAGCGAGGCGAAGACGATCGCCGGCCTGCTCGACCGCTTCTTATAGTTTCAATCGCCAGAGCATCGGCATCCTGTTCTGATCAGGCAATCAGCGGCGCGGCGACGGCCTTGAGCACCGTCAACGCATCCTTCGGATCGATCCGCACCTGCAGCCCGCGCTGCCCGCCATTGATGAAGACCAGCGGCTCGGCAAGGGCGGCTTCCTCGATCGCCGTCGGCACCGTCTTCTTCTGGCCGAACGGGCTGATGCCGCCGACATGATAACCTGTCAACCGCTCGGCATCGGCGGGCTTCATCATGTTGGCCGATTTGCCGTGAAAGGCGTTGGCGAGCTTCTTCATGCTGACCTCGCGGTCCGACGGTACGACGACGCAGACCGGTTTGCCGTCCACCTCCGCCATCAGCGTCTTCAGCACCCGGTGCGGCGCCTCGCCGAGCGCTTCGGCCGCCTGCAGCCCGACGCGCTCGGCATTGGGATCGTAATCATAGGCATGGACCGTGAAGGCGATACCTGCCTGCGAAAGAAGCTGTGTCGCGCGCGTGGTCTTGGACATCTCTCCCCCTGAGCTCAGCGAGCCGTCTGTCAGCCGCCGAACGTACCGGCGTAAATCTCCGGCTTGAAGCCGACCAGCAGCTTGCCTCTAGCCTCCAGCACCGGCCGCTTGATCATCGACGGCTGGTCGAGCATCAGGGCGATCGCCTTTTCCCGGGTCAGGTTCTCACGCTCGGCATCGGGCAGTTTGCGGAAGGTGGTGCCGGCGCGGTTGAGCACGGTATCGAGGCCGGCCTTGTCGATCCAGGCTTCGAGATGGGCACGGTCGATACCGAGCGCCTTATAATCGTGAAACTCATAGGCGACGCTATGTTCTTCCAGCCAGCTGCGGGCCTTCTTCATCGTGTCGCAATTCTTGATGCCATAGATGGTGACGGCCATGCCCGATCGATCTCCCTGTGATGACAGCGAGATAACATGCAGGCCGGCCGGCGCAAACGCCGTGCGACGTTTTATCCCCTGCGCGCCGATGGTCACCGCAGGCAAAACCCCGCTCAATTTTCCAGCGTCCCGGCCTTGCGCGACGCCTGGCTTGGGTTCTCGCAGGCGATCTTCATCAGGTCGCCGCGCCGCCGCACCAGCCGGTCGGAGGTTCGGGTCAGGATCAGCCCGTCCTGCGGCGCGGTGAGCTCGATGCTGCCGCCCGGCTGCCCCGGCCGGGTGAGGATCGTCGCAAGACGATCGCCTTCCGCAACCCTCTCGCCGATATTGCGATGGAAGAGCACGGCGCCACCTTCTCCAGCGCGAATGATCTCGACATTGTCGAGCGGCACGGCCGGCCCGTAAAACGTCGTTGACGCTTGCTTCCTGTCGCCGACGATCCCCCGTGCCTCCAGGAAGCGCCAGAGCCCGTCCGCATCCTTTTTCGCCAGCACCGGATCGACGTCGCGCTTGCCGCGCAGTTCGACGGTGACGGAGAGTTTGCCGGGCAATCGGGAGCGGCGCTCGCCGGGGACTTCATATTTCCATGCAAAGCCGACGGCCTCCTCGAAGGCCGAGCTTTCGCCATCCGAAAGCAGCACGGCCTCCATGTCGAGCGCGCTGGCGAGATCGGCCGCCTCAGGCCAGAAGGCCTCGTCGATGTAGGCATATTGCAGGGATTCGTCGTCGCAATGCAGGTCGAGCACGAGGTCGGCACCGAGCGCCATATGCAGCAGTTGCCGCTTCAATCTGTCGGTAGCCGGGGTGTCATCGAGGTCCTCGATCAGTGAGGCCCGATCGACAAGGGAGATCAGCGGGAAATCCCGGTTGAAATTGGTGCGCGAGCCCAGGTCGAAACGGCCCTGCAATTCGCCGAAATGCGACTGCGCCGCACCGATCGGATTGGCCTGCGGCACGATGGTGACATCGCCGGCGATCCCGCCCTGGCTTTCCGCCTGCCGCAGCCGCTCGCAGAGGAAATGCAGCAACACCGTTCCAGGCAGCTCGCCGGCATGCAGGGCCGCCTGGATATAGGTCTTGGGCGCCTCCGGATCGTGGCCCGTAAAGCGCAGCACCGGCAGCCGCCACTCCGTTCCCGGCGTATCGCCCGGGATGATGATCTCTGAAATGTCCATGCCGCTTTCGCTCCCGTTTGCGTCAATGCCGGAACAGGCCTTCAGAGCTTTATGCGCGGAAATCAGGCAAGCGCAAGCCGCGATCCATCATTGCCCGCAGCCGAGCAGCGGCCAGCGATCGATGACCCGATGTTCGGTCTTTCCGAGAACACTGTGGACGAGCAGGAATTCGGCGGCCGTCCATGAAACCGGTCTGTCGAGGCTTGTCGGCGGCACGGCCTTGCGGTCGTAGAGCAGCGTCATATGTGGCGTGAAATGCCGGCTTGTATTGTGCCGCAATCCGGCATTGTGCATGCCGACACCGAGTTGGACATGCAGCCGTGTGAGCGGCTTTCGTCCGCCTTCACCGCAAAGCACGAGTGGCCGCGCCTTGCCCTCCCGCTTGAAACTCATGATCCTGTCGAAGGTGATCGTGATCGGTGCGCTCTCCACCGTCGCGCCGGCCTGGCGCGCCGCAAAGACCGCGTCCTCCGGTAATTCTTCATAGTCATCGATGCCGATGATCGTCACGTGCAGCGTCGTCAGGCGTGGTCTTGCGGAAAGAGAGAAAGCTTTGCCATGGTCATCGGCGATCGCGGCCGCCTGCCGTTCGACGGCATCGGGAGGGCAGAGAGCGAAGAAAAGCCGGTGTCTGCCGGTGTAACTTTCGTTCGGCCGCTCGCGACGATTCTTGTCACACTCGAAATCGAGGGAAATCTGGTTCATAGGCCCTCACGGTCGTCATGACCTGACGCGTCGTTTCCAAAACGCGACGGAGGATATTCTCAACAGGACCGCACCTCAAGAACAAAAAGAGAACATAATGTCCCGATATGCTTGGCGTTAAATTCATCCGAACCCTTGCCCGGCGCCGGATGAAGTGGACTTTCGAAAAGCCCGGTACGCGCAAGAAACGGGTTGAAACAGCGGCCGTCTCATACGATTTTGAAGGCAATCGAACATGCGGAGGCTGTCATGGCTGAGACAACGCACCACTATCTCATCTTCGAAACCGCGGGCGGTTTCTGCGGCATCGCCTGGAGCGATGCCGGCATCACCCGTTTCCAACTGCCGACCAAATCAGCGGAAGCGACCGAACGGCTGCTGCTGCGCCGCCTACCGGATGCCGAACCCGGCGCGCCGACGCCAGCTGTGCTAGAGACGGTTGCCGCCGTGAAGCGCTATTTCCAGGGCGAGGAGACGGATTTTTCCGGAGTCGAACTCGATCTTGCCGGCCAGGATGCCTTCTTCCGGGATATTTATGCGGCGGCACGGCGTGTCGGCTGGGGCCGCACGACCACTTACGGCGCGCTGGCGAAGGAGCTTGGCGCCGGGCCCGAGGCCGCCCGCGACGTCGGCCAGGCGATGGCGAAAAACCCGGTCGCTCTGATCATCCCCTGTCACCGGGTGCTTGCGGCCGGCGGCAAGATCGGCGGCTTCTCCGCGCCCGGCGGTTCGACATCGAAGGCCCGCATGCTGGAACTCGAAGGCGTCAATCTCGCACCGCCGCCGCCCGCCCAGCAGTCCCTGGGTTTTTAGGCGGCGGAGGCTTTTCGTTTCCGCAATTCCGGACGCGAAACCGCGCTACACTTTTGCGGGAATTGCTTTGGCAGCAATCTCAGCCGCTCAATGCGGGCTGGCTGTCGGCCGGATGATGATCTCGCTGACATCGACGTCATCAGGCTGGCTGACGGCGTAGAGGATCGAATTGGCGATCGCCTCGGGGCTGATCGTGATCGCCCTGAAAGCCTTCATCGCATCCCGCGCGGTCGGATCGGTGATCGTCTCGGCCAGTTCCGATGTCGTTGTGCCGGGAGAGATGACGGTCACCCGGATGCGGTCGGTCTCCTGTCGCAATCCGTCCGAGATCGCCCGCACCGCGAATTTCGTCGCGCAATAGACGGCAGCCGTCGGAGAGACGCTGTGGCCCCCGATCGAAGACAGGTTGATGATCTGCCCCGACCCCTGCGCTTTCATGATCGGAAGCGCTGCGGCAATGCCGTAGAGAACGCCCTTGATGTTGACGTCGACCATCCGGTCCCATTCGTCGACCTTGAGGGCATCGAGCGGCGAGAGCGGCATGACGCCGGCATTGTTGACGATCACGTCCAGCCGTCCGAATTCGGATCTGGCAAAGCCTGCGAAGGCTTCCACCTGCGAGCGGTCGGTGACGTCAAGCTGTCGCAGGCGCACCGTCCCGCCCTTTGCGGCGATGTCGTCGGCAAGTTCCTTCAGCCGATCGGTACGACGTGCGCCGATCACGATATGCGCGCCGGCCGCAGCCAGCACCCTGGCCGTAGCCTCTCCGATGCCGCTGCTGGCCCCGGTGATGGCAATGACTTTTCCTTTGATATCAGACATTTCAAGCTCCATTGCAGGTTGAGGTTTTCGTGGCGGTCAGCTTGGGAAATCGGCGCTGAGCGTCGTCTCCGCCCAGGTGTCGAAATTTGCGCGCAGCGCATCGAGCCGTTCGCGGGCGATTTTCAGGGCGGGTGCACCGAGCAGGAGGCGAAGCGGCGGCTCGTCCGCCTCGAATGCCGATAGGATTGCCGTTGCGGCTCGGGTGGGATCACCCGGCTGCTTGCCGGAGACCGAACGGGTGGCCTGGCGCCGCTTGCCTGCGGTCTCGGCGTAATCGTCGATGATCGTGGCGGATTCGACCATCGACCGGCCGGCCCAATCCGTTCGGAAGGCGCCGGGTTCGAGGATCGTCACATCGATGCCAAGCGGTTTGACCTCATGCGAAAGCGATTCCGACAGGGCTTCGACCGCAAACTTGGTGGCGTGGTAGTAGCCGGTCGCCGCAAACGCGACGAGCCCGCCAAGCGAGGAGACATTGAAGATATGCCCTTGCCGGCGTGCACGCATGCCCGGCAGAACCTGCTTGGTGACATCGATCAATCCGAAGACATTGGTTTCGAACTGGGCGCGTATTTCGGCATCCTCGCCCTCTTCGATCGCCGAGAGGTAGCCGTAGCCGGCATTGTTGACCAGGACGTCGATCGCCCCGAAATGCGTTTCGGCGTTACGAACCGCGCCGGCGACGGAGTTGCTGTCCGTCACATCGAGGGCAAGGGCAAGCGCACGGTCCCCGTATTCTGTCGTGAGATCTGCCAGGGTCTCGGGTCTGCGCGCCGTCATGGCGGCGCGCCAGCCTCGGGCGAGGACGGCTTCGGCGAGTGCCCGGCCGAGGCCGGACGATGCGCCTGTTATGAACCAGATGGGTGTTGGGGAAGACATGATCGTCATCCTTTCCGGCCTGTAAATGCGGCCTTACTCCTTGTGATGTTTCCTTGTCAGACGGCGCGTCATTTGCGGCGAAGCACCATGCCGGCGTGATGGAGGGTATTGCCGTCCACGAAATCGCCGTCGGCCGTAAAGCCCGTGTCATCCCAGTATTCGATGTGCCTTCCGGTGACTTCGTAACGTCCTCGGTAGGCGCTTTCACGGTTTCCGCGGGCTTCGTCGTAACGGCCATTGGGCAGAAGTTCGTGGCGGATACGGCCGTCATCCGTCACCCACATGCCGACATAGGGATGCTGCTGCATTCTGTTCTCGCTTGTTTGTTGCTGCTGAGGGGCTCGGTCATTCACGGCATCGGCGGCAGACGAACCGATCGCCGTGCCGGCTAAGGTGGTTGCGGCGAAAAAATGCAGAACAGGACTGTTGGAAATGTTGCGCATCGATTTTCCTCTCGAAACCTCCGTTGACCTCGACTTGAAAGATAGCGTGGCCATCCGCGGTGATTAAGTTGCCAATCCAGGATGCCTTGGTTAGATATGCTAACCAATGGCCGATGATCTCGAAGGCATTTCAGTCTTTCTTGCGGTGGCGGAGGCGCGGAACTTCCGGCTCGCCGGCGAGCGGCTTGGCGTCACCCGCTCCGCCGTCAGCCAGGCCCTGCAGCGCCTGGAGGATCGGGTCGGCGTTGCCCTGGTCCAGCGCACGACGCGCAGCGTCAGCCTGACGGAGGCCGGCGAGGTGTTTTTCGACGCGGTTCGTCCATCGGTCCGCCAGGTCAGGGATGCGATGCAAACGGTCAGGGAAATGCAGGCGCGCCCGAGCGGCTTGCTGAGGATCACCGTTTCCTCGATCGCCGAGAACTTCCTGTCCGGCACGTTGCTGGCCGGCTTCATGGAAGCCTGCCCCGACATCAAACTCGATATCACCATCACCGATGACGAATTCGATATCGTCGAGGCCGGCTTCGACGCCGGCGTCCGGCTCGGCGAAGTGATCGAACAGGATATGATCGCAATCTCCGTCTCCGAAGAGCAGCGACAATGTGCGGCCGCATCCCCCAGCTATCTCGAGCGCCGCGGCCATCCCCGCCATCCCCGCGAACTGCAGGACCACGCCTGCATCGGCTGGCGGCCACGCCCGGATACCGCACCCTATCGCTGGGAGTTCACCGAGAATGATCGCGACTTCGACGTCTCCGTCGATCCCACAGTCACCACCAACGACATGGGAATGATGATCCGCATGGCCTGCGCCGGAACCGGCATCACCTTCGGCATGGTGGAAACCTTCCAGCCCTATGTGGAACGCGGCGAACTCCTGCCGCTGCTGGAAGATTTCAGTCCGCCCTTCCCGGGCTTCTATCTCTACTATCCCAGGCGTCAGAGGCAGCCGCTGAAGCTGCGCGCATTGGTCGATTATGTGCGCAGATTTGACGGGCGCCAGATTTGATCCGTGCCCCGGGAAGCGTCGGAGAACTAGTTCAAGCTTTTTGCCGGGTGCGAGACACCTGATATAGGGGAATTTAAGACACCGCCGCCATCTCAGGCGAGGGCCTGAGCCGCCTTAAGCTGAGGACGCATCAGCAAATAGAATGCGAAGACGTGGGTGATCATCAACAAGGGCACATAGATGATCGGGATCGCGTATGCGGCGCCCAATTCCCCCGCCCGCGCCGGCAGACCGGCCCGGATCGCGTGATAGTAGTCGAGGACGAGGTCGCCCATTCCCACGAGATTGAAGGCGACGACGAACAGCCAGAAGACCTGGCGTATTCTGATTGTGACGAGCGCCAGCATGGCGAGCAGCCCGGCCGCGAGGTCGCCATAGGCAGCGAAGGTAGCGAAGCTGGCGGGCAGGTTGGGACCGACGACGTCGCTCAGAATGAAGACGAGCCCGAAGAAGCGGAAGCTGTGTAGAGTGGCGATGGCGCGGTGCGCCTTGATCCTTTCCATCGATTTGAGCCAGGGCAGAATATATGCGCCGAAGCAAAGCAGCCAGGCGACATAGCCGAGCACGAGATGAGTTTGAAAGATGGATTCGGTCGACATCGGGGCACTCCTGCTTTGTGGGGTCCAGATGTACCGCCGCTTCCCGTGATCGACTATTGGCGATAATATCGATGCGGTATGAAGCAGAACTTCACAGTCAGGCAAGGCGCGCTCGACGGCGTTGAGGCGTTTCTGAGCGTTGCCCGGCACCGCAGTTTTCGCAGGGCAGCCGCGGAACTCGGGGTGACCCCATCGGCGATCAGCCAGGCCGTACGCGCTCTTGAGGAGCGTGTCGGCGCGGTACTCTTCATCCGCACGACGCGCAGTGTCGGCCTGACAGAAGCCGGCGAGCGGTTCGTTACGCGCGCAAAGCCTGCTTTCGAGGAACTGATCGCCGCAAGCGAACTTGCGCGTGAGCTCGGGCAAAGACCGGCTGGACTGTTGCGTCTCACGGTGCCGCCTGCCGTGGTGCCGATCCTGCTGGAGCCACTGATCGCATCCTTCTGCCGGGCCTTTCCCGAGATCGAGGTGGAGGTCGCCGTGAATGAGGAACTGGTCGACATCGCGGCCGAGGGATTTGATGCCGGTATCCGGCTCGGCCAGTTCATCGCAGCCGACATGGTCGCCATCCGGCTGACGCCGTCCTTCCCGCTGGTGGTCGTCGGCAGCCCCGACTATCTGCATCGGAGAGGGCGGCCCGAGCGTATCGACGATCTGCGTCAACATGCCTGCATCCGCATGCGTCGCTCGAACGGCTCAATCGCGCCGTGGTCGTTTGTCAGCGGCAAAAAACCGATCGAGGCTGTTGTCTCCGGGCCGCTGATCGCCCGCGACTTTCCCACCATGCTGGGGGCCGCCGTCGAAGACATGGGGCTTGCTCAGGTGCCGGAGCCAATCGCCGCCGGACCGGTGAAGGCGGGAAAACTCATCCGCGTCCTGGAGGCGTTCGCGCCGATGGCGCCGGGTGTGTTCCTCTACTATCCGAGCCGTC
This sequence comes from Rhizobium sp. BK008, assembly GCF_014197345.1. NCBI lineage: Bacteria > Pseudomonadati > Pseudomonadota > Alphaproteobacteria > Hyphomicrobiales > Rhizobiaceae > Rhizobium > Rhizobium sp. BK008. The sequence continues at coordinate 53,170 of NZ_JACIFK010000007.1, forward strand.
ATCAAGTGATGCCGAAGCTGCGGGCCTTCATCGATCACGTGACAAGCCGGGCGGACACTGCCGACAAAAGCCGAATTCACATCGGTGGTGAGCAAACACCGGCCACGAAAATACGCTGAGGCGGCAAGCGCGGACTGGATGGATCCAAGCCACTTTGTGATGTCGAACATCTAAATGACGCTCAAGATTGCCCAGGACACGCGGTTTTGCTATTCCCGACCCCAAGGGATCGGTGGTGGCGAGGCGGGCGCCTTCATATCGGTTCTACCGGTCATGGCACCAGTCTCCCGACATGGCAGCCCAGACTTCACGATCATCCATCCTGTTGTCGGAGAACATATGTTGGACGCGGTCTTTCCCATTCCGACCAGGGCCCTGATCCGCCAGGGTGGGCGGGCCTGCTTTTTTCGCCTCGTCAATACCAGCCCCTTGTTGATACAGGTGCAATCGGGAACGAAGATCGTCATGGCCGATGATAAGGCTCTGCGCCTCGAGGCGGGCGCCTATGGCTTGCTGCCCGACTATCGTCCCCTGACGATGGAGAACATTCCCAAGGCGCCGCAGAAGTATCAGACCCTGGCGCTGCCCGTTCCGCGCCAGCTCTTCGAGGAAGCCTATAGCAGGATGGGATCGATCGCCGTTCCATCGAGGCCTGTACCGGCAGGCACCTCGAAGCTGCCGGAGGAAGCCGCGGCATTGTTTGACTATTGCTGTCAGCCCGGCAATCTGACGAGGCTTCCCGGCGCGATTGCCAAGGCTCGTTTGATGGAGCTGATCACCTGGTTTGCGCTCTGTGGAGCGGTGCTCGGCCAGAACCAAAGTCCTCGGATCGAGGATCGGCTGCGGCAGATGATCGAAAGCGATACCGCCTTTGCTTGGACGCTGGGGCAGGCGGCGCGCTCGTTCAACATGAGCGAAGCGACGCTGAGGCGCAAACTGGCCGCCGAGAACACCGGCTTCAGTGAGATCCTGAGCGATACAAGGATGAACCGCGCCTTGGGCCTCATTCAAACCACAACCCTGCCGATGGCGCAGATTGCCTTTGAGGTCGGTTACGATTCGCCGTCTCAATTCGCGGCGCGGTTCAAGGAGCGGTTTGGCGTCAATCCACGCCATGTGCGCGGCGGCTCCGAGCGTTTTGAGCGGATTGGGGCAGAAGTTGAGCATACCGGGGCAGATATGGTCGCACGCTGACGGTAATTCTCCTGCATCATCAACCGCAGGAAAACAGCATGCGTTTCATCACAGCAGCACTTCTCGCCGCGTCCGTCTTCGGCGCGACGGCCGCACAGGCCGAAATGAAGCTCACCTCGAAGGACTTGACCCCCGGCAAGGCGATGGCCGATGCACAGGTCTTCAACAGCTTCGGCTGCTCGGGCAAAAACGTCTCGCCGGAACTGACCTGGTCGGGCGCTCCTCAGGGAACCAAGAGCTTCGCCATCATGGCTTACGATCCGGATGCGCCGACCGGCTCGGGCTGGTGGCATTGGTCGGTGTTCAACATTCCCGCAAATGCGTCCGAGATCGCCACCGGCGCCAGCGGTGACAAAAAGCTTCCCGTCGGCACTATCGAAGGTCACACCGACTTTGGGACATCAGGCTATGGCGGCGCATGCCCGCCGGCCGGCGACAAGCCGCACCACTACCAGTTCACCGTCTACGCGCTCTCGGTCGACAAGCTCCCGCTTCCCGATACTGCGCCGGCCGCCATGGTTGGCTTCTATGTCCGGGCAAACACGCTCGACAAGGCTTCCGTCGAGGTCACCTACGGCCGCTGAGGCCGGCTCAGGATCGCCGGCCGAGGTAACTGAACCTCGGCCGGTCGTTCCTATGCGGGCTTATTCTGCAAACCTAGGCCGTCACTGCTTCCCAACAAATCAACGGACCGTCTTCGGCATCGATACGCTCGCCGGTGCGGATGAATCCATTGCGTTGGAGGACACGCTGTGAGGCGATATTCTCCAACCCGGTCTCTGCAGAGATCAGCGCCACGCGAGGGTCGTTCCACGCCCACTCCAGCAATTGCGCAATGGCCCGCGTGGTGGATCCAAGACCCTGGCGGGACGGCGCAACCCCATAGCCGATATGGATGTTTCCATCTTGCGGAACCCGAACGATGGAGCAGAGGCCGACGATCTCGCCATCCTCGACGATCATCCAGGCCGACGGCGAAAATTCAGCGTTTATCTCCGTCGCGAGGCGGTTCAACATCCCCAGTATCTCCGGAGGCGCAATCGCACTGTCCGGGACAAGGCGCAGATGACGGGGCGCAATGCCCTTCAGCAGCGCTTCGAAGTCATGAGTGGTTAGTTCGATGATCATGGTCTTCTCGACATTAGACATGCGCCAGCATTGGGCGCGCTAAGGCCGAGCGGTAGAGTGAGGATCAGCTCTCGGTCACGATGCCGAGCGCCTTCATCCCTGCCGCCACAGCCGGTGAGTTCTGGATCGTTGCGACGGCAAACAAAGGCATTCTCCTCTAAGACTTAAATGCGAATAGCAGTCCGATGCGAGGACCGCAAGATATTCGGCGACCTCTCAAGCCGGCCGATAGATCTGTGCCACCGTGCCACCTGGAAAGGCCTTCGTGGCCGCGCTCGCACAAGAACGCGCCAGATCGACAAGGTCCGACAGCTCATGATCATTATTGCCGTCTGCCCTAGATAAGACTTGCGTGTAAGCGGTCGTTGGAAGTTTTCGCTAGTCCATGCCAAACCGCAAGATCGGTCGAGCACCTCCTGGCCGTCAGCGGCTAGATGGAGCCGCCACGGAGGAGGGACGATGAAGGCGACGCTTCAAACCTATCAGGCCCGGATGCGGCGGGTGCTGGACTATATCGACCGGCATCTCGACTGTGATCTGGACCTGGAAACGGTGAGCCGTGTTGCGGCCTTTTCGAAGTTTCATTTCCACCGGCAGTTTGCGGCGACCTTCGGATTGTCAGTGCATCGCTATGTCCAGCTTGCCCGGCTGAAGCGCGCTTCGCACCGGCTGGCCTACAGGGACGCCCAAAGCGTCACCGAGATAGCGATGGATGCCGGTTACAACGCACCGGATGCCTTCGCCCGCGCCTTTCGGCAACGGTTCGGGCAATCGCCTTCATCGTTCCGGAAGTCTCCCGACTGGGAGCCGTGGCTTGCGGCCTTCGGGCCTCTCGACAACGCAAGGAGCAAGCTCATGCAGAAGACTTTTACTACAGACGATGTGAAAATTCGCGATGTGCCTCCCACGCCGGTGGCGATCATGGAGCACCGGGGCGACCCGGCGACGCTCGGCGCCACCATCCAGCGGTTCATCGCCTGGCGCACGGCCGCTGGCCTGCATCCCAGAACAAGTCCAACGTTCAATGTCTGGCGTTCCGAGCGGCGCCCTGCGTCGCCTGCCGATTACAGCGTGGATCTTTGTGTCGGGACCGGCCAACCGATCGAGGCGGACGGCGGAGAGGTCAAAGCCGGCGTGATTCCTGGCGGACGCTGCGCGGTGCTGCGTGTCGTCGGCAACACCGACAATCTGGAGCCTGCCGCGCTCTATCTTTATCGCAACTGGCTTCCGGCCAGCGGCGAAGAAGCACGCGACTTCCCGATCTATTGCCAGCGGCTGAGCTTCTTCCCCGAAGTGTCGGAGCATGAGGCGGTGGCGGACCTGTTTCTGCCGCTGAAATAGCACCGGGGGTGGGTCCTGAAAGCATCTTCTTCCAAGGAAGAAGCAAAAAAGCGCTACCCTTCCAGTGCCCCGATCATCTCCACCCGCGTCGCATGCCGGCCGCCCTCGAACTGGGCGGTCAGGAACGCATCGACGATATCGAGCGCCAGCCCTTCGCCCACTACGCGCACGCCGATCGACAGCATGTTGGCATCGTTGTGCTGGCGGATCATGCGGGCTGAGAATGTGTCGGCGCAGACGCCGCAACGGATGCCCTTTACCTTGTTCGCCGCCATCATGATGCCCTGGCCGGTGCCGCATAGGATGACGCCAAACCGGCAATCGCCGGAGGCGACGAGCCGCGCCGCTGCCTCGCCGTGCTCAGGATAGTGTGTGCTCTCCGGCGTCGTCGGTCCGATGTCGACCACCACCCAGCCCTGCGCCGCGATATGAGCGGCAATGGCCTGTCGGAGCTGAATGGCGGCGTGATCGCTGGAAAGCACGATGCGATTGCCGGCTGTCATGGAGAAGTCGTTCCGTTTCCTGAGGCAATTGGGCGGCGGTCGGATCGGCTCGGCATCACTCCCACTCGATCGTACCGGGCGGCTTCGACGTGACGTCGTAGACCACGCGGTTGATGCCGCGCACCTCGTTGATGATGCGGGTGGCGGCGCGGCCGAGGAATTCCATGTCGTAGTGGTAGAAATCCGCCGTCATGCCGTCGACCGAGGTGACGGCGCGCAGCGCGCAGACGAATTCATAGGTGCGGCCGTCACCCATGACACCGACCGTCTGGACCGGCAGCAGCACGGCGAAGGCCTGCCAGATGGCGTCGTAGAGGCCGGCCTTGTGGATTTCGTCGAGGTAGATCGCATCAGCTTCGCGCAGGATCTCCAGCTTTTCGCGGGTGATGCCGCCGGGGCAGCGGATCGCCAGGCCGGGGCCCGGGAAAGGGTGGCGGCCGATGAAGCTGTCGGGCAGGCCGAGCTCGCGGCCGAGCGCGCGCACCTCGTCCTTGAAGAGCTCGCGCAACGGCTCCACGAGCTGCATCTTCATGCGCTCCGGCAGGCCGCCGACATTGTGGTGCGATTTGATCGTCACCGACGGGCCGCCGGTGAAGGAGACGCTCTCGATCACGTCGGGATAAAGCGTGCCCTGGCCGAGGAAATCGGCGCCGCCGAGCTTCTTGGCCTCTTCCTCGAAGGTCTCGATGAACAGCCGGCCGATGATCTTGCGCTTGGTTTCCGGGTCGCTGACGCCTTCGAGCTCGCCGATGAAGCGGTCGGAAGCATCGACGTGCAGCAGATGCAGATTGTAGTGCTCGCGGAACATGGCGACGACGTTGGCCGCCTCGTCCTTGCGCATCAGCCCGTGGTCGACGAGGATGCAGGTCAATTGGTCGCCGACGGCCTCATGGATCAACAGGGCTGCGACCGAACTGTCGACGCCGCCCGAAAGCGCGCAGATGACGCGCTTGTCGCCCACCTGCTCGCGGATCTGCTCGACCGCTTTCTGGCGATAGGCCGACATCGACCAGTCACCCCTAATGCCGGCAATGTTGTGAATGAAGTTGCCGATCAGCTTGGCCCCATCGGGCGTATGCACAACCTCGGGATGGAACTGCACGCCGTAATATTTGCGCTTCTCGTCGGCGATGAAGGCGTAGGGCGCGTTGGAGGAGGTGGCGACCACCTCGAAACCATCCGGCAGCGCCGTGACGCGGTCGCCATGGCTCATCCAGACCTGATGACGAGACCCGGAGGACCAGAGGCCCTCGAACAGCTGGCAATCCTTGTCGACATCGAGGAAGGCGCGGCCGAATTCGCGGTGATGGCCGCTCTCGACCTTGCCGCCGAGCTGCATGCACATCGTCTGCTGGCCGTAGCAGATGCCGAAGACCGGCAAGCCGCTGTCGAAGATGATGTCAGGCGCTCGCGGCGATCCCTCGTCCACCGTCGAAGCCGGGCTGCCGGACAGGATCACGGCCTTGGGCTGCAGGCGCTGGAAGCCCTCTTCGGCCGATTGAAAGGGAACGATCTCGCAATAGACGCCAGCCTCGCGCACACGCCGTGCGATGAGCTGGGTCACCTGGCTGCCGAAATCGACGATGAGAACGGAGTCGGGATGTGCTGTCTGGGTCATGGCGAGGCTTTAATGAAAAGCGCTTCGCCTTGCAATGCGGGAAATCGGCGGCATCGGGTTTTTATTGTTCCGATTGTCCCAGAATTTAAGCCTAGAACCAGAAAACGCCGTCCTCCAGCGCCGTGAACAGGCTGTCGACGCCGTAGGAGAGCTTGCGGTCGACGATATGCAGATATTCGGTCCAGCCGGAAATATGCTGCAGTTCGACTGCGCCGTCGGAAATGCCGCGAAGGCCGATCAGCGGCAGCTTGTAGCCCTGGCAGGCGCGCAGCACCGCAAACGTCTCCATGTCGACCATGTCGGCGTCGATATTGGTATAGGCGGCGCCCGAGATGACGTTGCCGCCGGTGGAAAGGCTTGCTTCCGGAATGCCGGGAATGCGCAACGGCAGCTCGAGCACCGCGGGCAGGTCGAGAAAGGGGGTCTTGCCCTTTTCGAAGCCGAGCGGCGAGGCGTCCATATCGCGGTAGGAAACCGAGGTCACCTGATAGATTTCGGTCTGCTCCAGTTTCGCCGAGCCGGCTGAGCCGAGCGAAACGACGAGATCGGGCAGGTCGTCGGCGGCATCCAGCCGCCCCAGCGCCTTGGTCAGCGCCACCGCCGCCTCGACCGGGCCGACGCCGGTCATCAAAGGTTCGATGCGCGAACGCAGGAAGGGACCGTATTCGGCCTCGGCCGCCATGACGAACAGGATGGATTTCCCCGCGACCGATTTCAGTTCGAACTTCATCCCGTTATTCCTTCCCTACCGCGGATCACCATCATCGTTCCGGTCATGGAGGCGATGAGTTTGGCCGGCCCGTCGCTGATTGCGTAGCCTCGCCCGTCGGCGACGATGATGGTGGAGCCGGGTTTGGTGATTTCCCCGCGAAACAGGAAACGATCGCCACGCCCCGGCGACATGAGATTGACCTTGAACTCGATCGTCAGGATCGAGGCTTCGGGGTCGATGACGCTGTAGGCCGCAAAGCCGCAGGCCGAATCGAGCGCCGCGGAAATGATGCCCGCATGCAGGATGCCGTGCTGCTGTGTCAGTTTGACGTCGAAGGGAAGCTCGATCTCGACGACGCCGTGCTCGACGCGCGTCAACTCCGCGCCGATCGTCTCCATCGCCGCCTGCCGCGCAAAATTGCGGCGAATTCGCGCGCGGAAATCGCCCCTGTCAGTCTCGCTCATGTCTGCCCCTCTTGCAGCCGCGAAAGTGGCATGGTGCGCCGGATTCGACAAGCTGGACATTGCTGAAATCGGTCCGGGCGGCGATGGAAAGCTGCGTCCGTGTCGCCGGGGCAACCTTTCACCTTTCCCTTGCCGTGCAAGTCGGTACGGCTGGCCAGTACCGCTGGCCAGTACCGCTGGATTGTGGCGATCCGATGCGAAGACGATTGCAGCTTCGCGCGGTGCGCGTATTCTCCGCATCGGATCGCGAAATGATGGAGCGCCGGCATGACGACGATATCGCAATCGGTCCGGAATTTCGAGACCTGGCTGGCCGGCGAACTCGGCGACGATCTCGTCAAGGACGATCTGCGCGAGAAGCACGAGAAGATGCGAAGCGGGGATTTCGTCTTCCTGCGCGCCACCTATTGGCGCTGGTGCGAGATCATCCTCGATATCTGCCCGGAACTGTCAGGCGCGCCTGAGGTGCTGGCGATCGGCGATACGCATCTGGAGAATTTCGGCACCTGGCGAGATGTCGAAGGCCGGCTCGTCTGGGGCGTCAATGATTTCGACGACGCGGCGGTGATGCCCTATGCATTTGATCTCGTTCGTCTCGCGGCAAGCGCCATCCTGGCCCGCGGCGACGACGGTCCCTCGGCTCGCATGATCGGCGAATTGATCTTGAGCGGCTATCGCAGGGGCCTTGAAAATCCATTGCCCGTCATCCTCGAGCGCGACCACAAATGGCTGCGCAAGGCGCTGATGCTGCCGAATTCCGAACGCCGGGAATTCTGGGAGAAATATGAAATGTTGCGTCCCGGCAGCAAGCCGCCGCCATCAGCCTATGTCATGGCGCTCACCGGCGCGCTGCCGTCCGGGACAGGGCCCTTCGTGCCGAAGCCGCGCAGCGGCGGCACCGGCAGTCTCGGCCGGCCGCGTTTCGTCGCTTATGCCGAGTGGCAGGGTGGGCCGGTGCTGCGCGAGGCAAAGGCGCTGCTGCCGTCCGTCTGGTCGCTTCGCCACAGGAAGCAGGACGTGGCGATCCATGCGGACGAGATCGCCAATGGACGGGCGCGCTCAGCCGATCCTCACTACCGGGTCTCCGGCCGCATCCTCGTGCGCAGGCTCTCGCCGAACAGCTGCAAAATCGAAATCGACCGGCATCCCGAGATCCTGCTGTCGCCGACGATGCTGGAACTGATGGGCTTCGAGATCGCCAATTGCCATTCCAACGATGCGGCGGCGGTTGCGGCGATCCTGAAGGACTTGGCGGTGCGGGGAAACGAATGGCTGCACGAGGCGGCCAGGGCCGCGGCATCGAGCGTCAGCGCCGAGCAGAAAGCCTATTCCCGCGCCGGCTAGCAATTCCTGCAAAAGTGTGCAGCGGTTTCGCGTCCGGAATTGCGCTTCTCTGATTTAGATCCGCACGATGTGCTGATCCCAGGCGACGTCGCTGCGGGTCGACAGGAAATCGCCATCATAGGAAGAAACGGCAAAGCCGCTTCTTGCCGGGGCGATGCCCGCCGCATCGGGAACGACGGTCTCGGCCAGCACCTTGCCCGACTTTGCGTCAAGGGTCACCGAGGCGCCGCCCTTCGGCGAGGTGATGCCGACGAGGCCCTTGCTGCGATTGACGGCGATCGCCCCGACGTAGTTGGCAAGCCGGCGCGTCGTCTCCTCCGGCAGATCGATGAAGGAGAGATCTTCGCCTTTGGCGAAATGGCCGACAAGCGGCGGCAAATCCTTGCGGTGGCCTTCATACTGGCAGGCGAACCAGATGCGGCCGTCGCCGTCGAGATCGACGTGGCGGGTGGAGAGTTCGGCCCATTCCGCCGGCAGCACATGTTTTTCGACCAAGGCCCCGGTCGCCGCATCGATCAGTGTCAGCGACGGCTGCATCTCGCCGAGATTGAGCTTGGTGCGGCCGAAATCCGGGTGTGTCTCGATGCCGCCATTGGCGACGATCAGAAGGCGTCCGTCGTCGGACACGGTCATGTCGTGCGGACCGATGCCGTAGCTCTCGAATTCGCCGATGCGGGTGAAGCGGTCGGTGGCGTCGTAGAGGCCGATCATGCCGCGATTGCCGTCGAAGTCGTTCTCGCTGGCATAGAGCAGGCGGCCATCGGGCGAGAAGGCGCCGTGGCCGTAGAAATGCCGGCCTTCCCTGGAGGTGATGACAACAGGCTCGCCTTTGTTCCACGGATCGAAAACCATCGCAAAGGTGCCGGGCCGGCGCGCGAAGGCGACGGTCTTGCCGGTGGCAGCGCTGAAGGCCATGCCGTGGGCGCGGGCGGGAAGCGCCACCTGATCGACGATCTCGCCGCGCTCGGTCACGGTCGCAACGGCAAAGGCGCCGTCGGCTGTACGAATGCCCGATGCATAGACCGCGTCAGTCCGCTCCAGCGCCATCAGCGCCCTTGGCGTCAAGGCCGCAAGGAAGCCGAGGCCGGCTGCCTTGACGAAACTGCGTCGGTTGATCGCGGCACTTCGTATCATCGTCTCAATCTCCGTCCGAAAAGGAAAAGCCGGCCGAAAGGCCGATCGCTGCGCCATATTCGTCGCTGATCCGGGTGATCAGGTCACGGCTCTCGGCAAGCAGCGTATCGAGCTTGGCTTTCTCCGCATCGCTTGTCGCGACGTCGATGTCGGGATTGAGCTTAGGCACGCTGTCGAGCAGCGATTTGAAGTCCTCGTCGATCGCGGCGGCGATCGGCTGTTTGTCCGGCGGCAGAAGCTCGGCCATGCCGGCCTTCTGCCAGAGCGTGCGCAGGCCCTCCAGATTGGCGGCCATCGATTTCCAGGTATTTTTGGAACGCCAGTAGATTGCCATGCGCGGGCGCGGCGCAGTGTCCTTGCCCTTGTAGAACTGCTCCAGCCGCTGGTCGCGGACATTCTCGGCGCCATGGACGAGAATGCCGAGCAGCGCCGTCACCGCTTCCTTGTTGTCCATGAAATCGTCGCTCTGCGGTCCGGGATGTTTCCAGCTCGCCTGCACGCCGTCGGGCTTTTCCCAGGCGGCGACGACTTCGCCGGCCTCACGCTGGATATTGCCGGCAACCGCCTGGCCGTAAAGGCAGCGGAATCCATTTTTCTGGCCGACGAGATCGTTGGAGCCGTTGCCGTAGAGCACATATTCCAGCGCCGTCAGGCCCTGCAAAGCGACGCTCTTGCCGGCGATCGCATCGACTGTCGCATCCTTCGGATCGGCCTTGGCGATCAGCGCCTGCACCTGCTTGAGGCCGACACCCTTGCGGTCGGGATAAAACAGGATGTGCTCGAAGAGATTGTCCTGGATGACGGGTCCCGTCTGGACGATCTCGACGATCGACCAGTAGCGGATCGTATCGTCGAAGGCGGATTTCGCCTTGTCGAGCGTCTGTTGCGTGCCGTCGGCGCAAAGATCCTTCATCGCCGTCGTCAGCCGGGCGGCAGATTGCTGCATGTTGCGATAGCCCGGGCGGATCACCTCGTCGACGGCGCGCTGCATGACGGCGGGAACGGCATCCTCGTTCAGCCCCGCCGGGGGAGCCGCGGTCTGGGCGGCCGCCGATGTGGCGAGGCCGATCAGAGTGAGGCAGAGCAGGGGGTGCCAAAGGCGCATCAAAGTGACTCCAGGAATGTAATCAGGGCCACCCTGTCGTCTTTAGACAGGGAGGAGAAAGCGTTGCGGGCCTTTTCAGCTTCGCCGCCATGCCAGAGGATCGCTTCGGTGAGGCTCCGCGCACGGCCGTCATGCAGGAAAAAGCTGTGTCCGCTGACAGTCCGGGTCAGTCCTATACCCCATAGCGGCGGCGTGCGCCATTCACGTCCGCTTGCAAGACCGACCTGCTGTCCGTCGGCAAGGCCGTCGCCCATATCGTGCAGAAGGAAGTCGGAATAGGGCCAGATCAGCTGGAAGGATTGGGCCTTTTCGGGCGTATCGCGGCGGGTGACGAACTTCGGCACATGGCAGGAAATGCAGCCGCTTTCGTAGAAGATCCGCTTGCCCTGCAGCGTCTCGGGAAAGCTCGCCTTGCGGCGCGCCGGGACGGCGAGATTTTCGGAATAGAAGGTCACGAGGTCGAGAATGGAACCCGGCGCCTCTTCTTTGCCCAGACGTTTCTGCACACCGGTCGGCATAGCAAGGCATTTTTCTTCCGCCTTGGTGCAGTCGCCCTGCGCATTCGGCTGATCGGGTGTCGAGATGCCGATATCGTTGGCGAAGGCATCCGCACTCTGGTCGCGCACCGTGGCGTTCTGCGCCTTCCAGCCGAACCGGCCGAGCGCAATCTTGCCGCTGCGATGATCGCGCACGATCGCCGCCTTTCCCGAAATGCCGTCGCCGTCGGCATCGTCGGGATCGGCATGGGTCAGGATGTCAGCCTCCGGAATGGCCTCGATCAGCCCGAGGCCGATCATCGCCGAGGCGACACGCGGCGAAATCGTCGTCGCCGGATCAAGCGGCCCGTAGGCGGGATTGACGACCGCATAGCTCGGCCGGCGCAGCGACACGATCTCGCCGTCGCTCAGCGTCACCGGTTCTTCCTGGTAGCTGATCGCCATCTTTCCTTCGGCGGCTAGGCCGGGAACAGCGAGGTCCTGCAGCTGGTGGCCGTAGACCGGATCGGGGAAATTGACGACATCAGATTGGACAATCGCCTTTTCTTCCGCCGGCGTCCTGGCCGCGCGGGAAAGCCGCAGCAGCATCGAAGTGGCGCTCGGGCCTCCTTCCGGCGGTTTGCCGCGGCCATCATTGACATGGCAGCTCATGCAGGAGCGGGCATTGAACAGCGGCCCGAGACCATCGGAGGCTTGCGTCGAGGAGGGAGCGGAAACCCAGAGCTTGCGGAAGAGCGCGTTGCCGAGCTTGAAATTCTGCTCTTCCTCGAAAGGGATGTTGGCCGAAATATGCGAGAAGCTGTCCTCGGTGACAGGGTCGATCGAGGTGGTCGCACCCGCCTGCATCGCTTCGTATTGTTCTGCCTTGGAAAAATCCGTCGTCGGTCGGGTCACGTCGGCGACACGTTTCAGATCGGTTTCGGAAAGATCGGTGCGTTGCGCCGGCAGATCGAAACCGGCGGCGATGGCTGCGGAAAAACCGGCAAGCGTGGCGCAGAGGGCTGCGCTGGCGATCAATCGGCGGGCCGGGGCATGCGACATTTCAGGGTCCGGGCCGCTCCGGCTTCGAAGCGGCCCGCCTTTTTGCTTATTTGAAGACGGCGTTAGGATTATCCAAGCTGTCGGAACCTTCAAGCTGAACCGTACCGAGATCGAGTGCGGCAATAACGCGCTGCACCGATTTCGTCTGGTCGATCAGCCCGTCGATGGCAGCCTGGACGACGGCGTTGCCTTCCTTGTTGCCTTCACCGATCATCTGGTCGTACTTCTCGACCGTCTCGCCGCGCTTAGCCATGGCGTTCATCGCGTCGAGCGTCTTGTTGAGCTTGCCTTCCACTTCGGCATCGAGCGCCTTGTCCTTGGCGGCCACCAGATCGTGCAGCGACGGGCCGCTGAGCTTGGTGCCGTCGACGCGGGTATAGTTGCCGGTATAGGCGGCGGCGATGCCGATCGCGTCATTGAGATGCGAGTTGTAGGTATTGTCGGAGAAGCAATCATGTTCTTCTTCCGGATCGTGCAGCAGCAGGCCGAGCTTCATGCGCTCGCCGGCAAGCTCGCCGTAGGACAGCGAACCCATGCCCGTCAGGATCGCCACCAGGCCGGCCTTCGGATCGGCTTCGACGTTCTTCGTCGCAGCGCCGTCCGGCTTCCAATTGTCGGTCATTTCCTGCAGGTCGGAGACGAGCAGGGTGGAGGCGGATTTCAGATATTCGGCGCGGCGGTCGCAATTGCCGTGCGTGCAGTTCTTGAGATCGTAATCCGTTGCCGGGCGGTCGCCGGCGCCGGGGCCTGTGCCGTTCAGATCCTGGCCCCAGAGCAGGAATTCGATGGCGTGATAGCCGGTCGCGACATTGGCTTCGATGCCGCCGGCCTCGGCCAGCGTGCCGGAGAGGAATTCCGGCGTCAGCTTGGAAGCGTCGACATCCTTGCCGTCGATCTTGATCGTCTTGTTGGCGATGACATTGGCCACATAGAGAGAATTTTCGTCGCTCTCGCTGCCGTAGGAGGCAGCGACATAGTCGATCAGGCCTTCATCGAGGGGCCATGCGTTGACCTTGCCTTCCCAGTCGTCGACGATCGGATTGCCGAAGCGATAGACTTCGGTCTGCTGATAGGGAACGCGCGCCTTGATCCAGGCGTCCCTGGCGGCTTTCAGCGTCGCGTCATCAGGCGCCTTCAGGAAGGCGTCGATGGCGGCGTCGAGCGTCTTAGCCGTCGTCAGCGAATCCTCGTATTTCGCATGCGCCACGTCGGCATAGTGTTTCACCACGGCGGCAGCATCGGTCTCGGCATGTGCGGGAAGGGCGAGCAGGGCGGCGGGGGCAATCGCCAGTACGGCTGCGCGGAATGTGCGGTTGAGCTTCATGATCCTCTCCTGTGACGGGATCTTCCGTCTAATCGGGCTTCGTCTCTTCGCGCAAAAGTAAACTGGTGTCAAACGCTCTAGTTTGGAATGGTTTTAAGGATGGGCAGGTGTTGGCAAAGCTGCCCGTCTTGAACGGCATCTGTTTGAAAAGTCGGCAGCATCTGCGCCGTCTCGCCGTGCTGGGCAGCGTCATTCCGCCGCGGGCGTCACGATCCGCTATTGGCCTTGGCCGAGCCGCCTCAGCCCTTGCGCTGCATGCGGCAGAAGAAGAAGCCGTCCGTATCGGTGGAGGCCGGCGTCAGCGTCACTGTCAGGCCGTCGGAAGAATGCGGACGCTGGGCGTCTTTTCCAAAGAGCTGATCCCAGGCGGGCAGGGCGCTGACGATCTGAAAATCGGGATTGTCGGCCGTGAAGCGGCGCACCTGTTCCTCGTTCTCCTGCGGCAGGACCGAGCAGGTGACGTAGATCAGCTCGCCGCCCGATTTGACGAAGCCGCTCGCCTGCGTCAGCGCATCCTGCTGCTGGGCAGTGCGCTCGTCGAGGTTCTTTGCCGTCAGCCGCCATTTCGTATCGGGACGGCGGCGCCACGTGCCGGTGCCGGTGCAGGGCGCGTCGACCAGCACCTTGTCGCAGCGCCCGGCAAGGCCGGAAAGCGCCCTGGCGTCGTCATGCACCTGGACATTGCGCGTGCCCGCCCGCTTCAGCCGTTCGATGATCGGCGCCAGCCGTTTGCGGTCGGCGTCATAGGCGTGAACCTGTCCCTTGTTCTGCATGGCCGCCGCCATGGCGAGCGTCTTGCCGCCGCCGCCGGCGCAATAGTCGAGAACCTGTTCGCCGTCGCTGGCCAGCACCAGATCGGCGACGATTTGCGATCCCTCGTCCTGCACTTCGAACCAGCCTTTCTGGAACGAAAGCTCGGCTGTGACGTTAGGAAGACGCGAGGCGCCTTCGCCGGCGGCAATCCGGATGCCGTAGCGGGCGATCCTGGCTGCATGCGCGCCGGCCCTGTCGAGCGCCTTGACGACCTTGTCGCGGGACGCCTTGAGGCTGTTGGCGCGCAGATCGAGCGTCGGGCGGGCGGCAAGCGCCTGTGCCTCGGCCAGCCAGTCGGCGCCGAAGGCCTGTTCGAAGGAGGATTGGACCCATTCGGGAATATCGCCGCGGATATGCGGCGGCGCATCGCTAAGCGAGCGGCTTTCAAAGGCCGAGACGGCCTCGGCCGAAAGCGGCGGCGGCGCAAATTTGTCATCCGCCAGCTCGGTGGCAAGACTGTCGGGGGTAAAACCCCATTGGCGGAACATGACGGCATGGGCGATGGCCTGAGCACTGTCGTCGTCCATCAGCCAGGCATGGGAAAGCCGCATGCGCAGGGCGTCATAGACGATGTTGCCGATCGCAGCACGATCGCCGGAGCCGGCGAAGCGGTGCGCAAGGCCCCAGTCCTTCAGCGCGTCGGCGACAGGGCGCTTGCGGGCATCGATGTCCGCGAGCACAGAAATCGCCCCTTCGAGGCGGCCGCCCAAACGCATTCACATGTCTCCTGTTGCCGTGGCGTGCGATGATCCGCAACAGGCGCGACAGTCGCGGGCGGATTGTTCACAAGTCTCAACCGCGTGGTAGCCGCGATTGACGGCAAGAGCAAGGGTTGGGCTCAGCTGATGACCTGGTAGCAGACTTTCGCAGTGCCGGAGCTCACCATGCCGATATTCTGGGCGGCGGCGCGCGACAGATCGAGCACGCGGCCGCGGATGAACGGACCGCGATCGTTGATGCGAACGACGACGGTGCGGCCATTGTTGCGGTTGGTGACTTTCACCTTGGTGCCGAAGGCAAGCGAACGATGTGCGGCAGTCAAGATGGCAGGATTCATACGTTCCCCGGAAGCAGTTTTGGAGCGAAGTGCGTACCATGAAGCACCGCCGCAACCATTGCCAGCAAAACCTTCCGCCGGAAGCATGGAAGAACAGGCTGCAATAGTTGCCGCGGCGATAATAGAACGACGTATTTTCTTCAAAACAGAGTATCCCTCAACTATTGAACTCACGCCCTTGCAGGCGGCGGGGCTTAAATCTGTTAAAAAGTGGCGAAAAAGTGCCGCCATCGTTCACGGAATATTACAATCTGTAACATTCGTGAGTGTTTCGGCGAAATTTTAGAAATCGACGGCAATCGTCAATGTGGAAAAAACATAATGAAATCAGTTAAAATACGAACGAATTTTCCGAAGAAGTAGTTAACGCCCTGGCGTTCACGAAAATCGCAAAAATATTTTTCCGATTTCGCCATATTTGTTGCCACATTTGGGCAAATTCAAAGGCCGTTAACCATAGTATGCGGCGAAAATTGTCCCACCAAAGCGCGAAAGTAGGAATTTCCTACTCATTTTGGGTGAGTAACCCCTGTTTGCAAACAGCAGCCTGATCTAGAGCCTTTCCGGATTAGATTGAAGCATTCTGCCGGAGCAGGTTTTCGTCAGGACAGAGGCGATTGGCGAAGGGCATACCTCTTGGTACGGTCGAGCCGATCGCCTTTGTCCTGGCGCAAAGATGCCCGGCCCTTCGGGTTGGCTGAAACGGGCCGGCTGATCGACCGGCCGGCTTGGCCGTAGAGCTGGGCTACGACGCGCGCCGGCCGGTCGACCATCCGACTCCGTTTGAGCCAACAGAATGCTGCAATCTAACCCGGAAAGGCTCTAGCCGCGCCAGCGTCCGTCCTGCCACAATTGCGCAAGCGACATGGGATAGTTCGGGAAGGAGAATTGGAAGCCGGTGGCCTTGAGTTTCGCATTCGAGATGCGTTTGTTCTCGCCGTAGAAGGAGCGTGCCATCGGTGATAGTTCGGCGGTCTCAAAAGCCTGCTCCGGTGGCGGTTCGACACCCATCAGGCGGGCTGCCTCGACGATCACGTCTTGCGGCGGGGCGGGCCGGTCGTCGGTGACATTATATATACCGCCGAGCCCGCGCTCCGACAGGAAGCGGGTCGCCGCGCCGATATCTTCGACGCGGATGCGGTTGAATACCTGGTCCTTCTTGATCAGCCGGCGCGCCGTGCCCTTTTCCAGATTGCAGAAGGCGTTGCGGCCCGGCCCATAAATGCCGGAAAGGCGCAGCACGGCCGCCGGCACACCGCGCTCCCGGCCCATCGCCAGCCAGCCCTCTTCCGCCTCGAGCCGCTCCTTCGAGCGCCCGGAAACGGGCAGGCAGGGCGTTTCCTCGTTCACCCAGGCGCCCTTATGATCGCCATAGACGCCGACGGTGGAGAGATAACCGATCCATTTGAGACGAGGCAGCAGGCTTGCGCCATCTTTGCCAAGCAGCCGCAGCAGCGGGTCGGCCTGCCCGGGCGAGATCGACTGCACGAGGTGCGTGACATCGGCCAAAGCCCGGCGCAGCCCTTCTTCCATGGTCTCGCCGTCGAAAAGGAATGCGTCGATGCCGTTCTGGCGGAGCACGTCCATCTTGTCTGGCGAACGCGTCGTGCCGGAAATACGCACGCCGTCGCCTGATAAGGCCTTGGCGATCGCCGTGCCGGAATAACCGCAGCCAAAAATCATCACATGCATCAGCCCACTCCCGCCAATCGCCATTCGTTCAAGACGTCGTCATCTCTCTCGTGAGCCCTTTGTGCGGCAAAGGCAGAGAATTCGCCAGCCTCCATCAGCCGTGAAAGCGCCCAGACCGCCATGCCGCGCACGACAGGCGAGGGATCGCTCGCGAGCATGCGACATTGCCCGATCAGCGCCGTCTCGCCGGAATTGCCGGCGGCGATCAGCACGTTGCGGACGAAGCGGTCGCGGCCGATCCGCTTCACCGGCGAGCCGCTGAAGAAGGTGCGGAAGGCGGCATCGTCAAGCGTCAGCAGAAAGGCGATCGACGGTTCCTTCAGCTCTTCCCGCGCCTGCAGCTTCATCTCGGAGGCGGAGCTTGCGAACTTGTTCCAGGGACAGGCGGCAAGACAGTCGTCGCAGCCATAGATGCGATTGCCGATCAGCACGCGCAGATCGGCGTCGATCGGTCCCTTGTGCTCGATGGTGAGATAGGAGATGCAGCGCCGCGCGTCGATCTGGTAAGGCGCCGGGAAGGCAGCCGTCGGACAGATGTCGAGGCAGGCGCGGCAGGAGCCGCAATGATCGTTCTCCGCCGCGTCGACGGCAAGATCGGCAGTGGTGAACATCGTGCCGAGGAACAGCCAGGAACCGTGCGTGCGGCTGACGAGATTGGTATGTTTGCCCTGCCAGCCGAGCCCGGCGGCCGCCGCCAGCGGTTTCTCCATGACAGGCGCCGTATCGACGAAGACTTTCACATCGGCGCCGGCGCGCGCCGCAAAGCGCGTGGCGATCTCCTTCAGCCGGCCCTTGATGACGTCGTGATAATCGCGGTTGCGGGCATAGACTGAGATAGCTGCCTTATCAGACTTGTCGAGGATACCGCGCGGATCTTCCTCCGGAGCGTAATTCAGGCCGAAGACGACGACGGAGCGCACCTCGCTCCACAGTGTGCGCGGATCGCCGCGCCGGTCGCGCGTCTCCGCCATCCAGTCCATCGTCCCGTGGCGCCCGGCATCGATGAACTGGCCGAGCCGTTCCTTGGCTTCGGGGATCGCGTCCGGGCGCGTGATGCGGCAGAGATCGAAGCCCTTGGCGGCAGATTCCGCCCGAACGAACTCGGTCAAATTGTCGCGGCGGCGGCGCTCTTTGTCGTCATTCTTCGGTTCGGGCATGAAGAGCCCTCGTCAGAAATCCAGATCGGCATAGTGTGAAACCGGTGTCAGGCCGCGCACGCGCTCGGTCAGCATCGGCCGGAAAGAGGGACGCGACTTCAGCCGCTGGTACCAGTCCTTGACGACGGGCGCGTCCGCCCACTCGATTTCGCCGAGATAGTCGAGGATTGAGATCGACGCCGCAGCGGCAAGATCGGCATAACTCATCCGCTCGCCCGCCAGCCACTGACGCGAGCCGGCAAGCCAGGTGAGATAACGCATATGCTGGCGGATATTCGCGCGGGCCGTGCGCAAAATCTTCGAATCCGGGGCTCCGCCGCCCTGATCGGCGGTCATCTGCAACTTGTAGACACGCTCGCGGGCGAGCGGCTTGGTCACGTCGTTTTCCATCTTCTGCATGAACCATTCGGTCAGCCGGCGGATTTCCGCCCGCTGAAAGGGGTCTTCGGCGAGCAGCCGCCGGTCGCGTTTCAACACGCCGTGGGTCTCGTCCAGATATTCGGAAATAACGCTCGCGCCGCAGAGCGCGCGCATGCTGTCGTCGACATAGACCGGCAGCGTGCCGGCCGGATTGAGCGCCAGGAAATCCCGGCGCTTCTCCCATGTCTGCTCCTCGATCAGATCCGCCTGATAGCCGTATTCCGCCAGGATCAGCCGGACGAAGCGAGATGCGGATGACATGGGATGATGATAAAGCGTGGGCATCGATACTCGGGCTTTGTGATTGTTGTTACAGGACTGTGTGGCAGCTCAATTATAGCGCCCTAGTCATGACTCATTGGTTGAAGCTATAGGAGCTTGGCCCCGCCAATACAAGCGAATCGGATTTTACCCCATCTGACGATGGCGAAACACGGTCTAACGAACGAATGGAAGCGGCAGCCTGATCGACCCAAGCGCTCAGGCCCGGCCGAACTTTAAACCGGAGACGATGTATGGATTATATAAATGCTGCAATTCTCGGTATCATAGAGGGGATCACCGAATTTCTGCCGATCTCGAGCACCGGCCACCTGATCATCGCCGAGCAATGGCTCGGACACCGGTCGGACATGTTCAATATCGTCATTCAGGCGGGCGCCATCCTCGCCGTCACCATCATCTATTGGCGTCGTCTGCTGGATCTGGTGCTCGGCTGGCGCGAGCCTGAGAATCGCGATTATGCCGCCAAGCTGATCGTCGCATTTCTCATCACCGCAATTCTCGGCCTTGTGGTCAAGAAGCTCGGCTTCGAACTTCCCGAGACTGCAACGCCGATCGCCTGGGCGCTGATCATCGGCGGTATCTGGATGATCTTTGCCGAATGGGCGGCCGCACGCAGGCCACCGCACAAGGAGATCACCTGGCTTGTCGCCATCCTGGTCGGCATCGCCCAGATCGTTGCGGGCGTGTTCCCGGGAACGTCGCGCTCCGGCGCCACCATCTTCGTCGCCATGCTGGCCGGCACGGGCAATCGTGCTGCGGCAACCGAATTCGCCTTTCTCGTCGGCATCCCCACAATGTATGCCGCAAGCGGCTATGAATTGCTGAAGACGTTCAAGGATGGCGGCGCGGCTGGCGAAGACTGGACGGCGCTCGGCATCGCCTTCGTCGTTTCCACCATCGTCGCCTTCGTCGCGGTCAAATGGCTGCTTGCCTATATCAGAAGCAACCGGTTCACGCTGTTTGCCGTCTACCGCATCATTCTCGGTGTCTTGCTGCTCGGCATGGCTGCGACCGGCTTGATCGGTTGAGGCTTCCTTACGAGTCTGCATTCGCGCAAGTCCCGGCGCGAATGCAGTGCCTGTCGGAAGGTGGCGAACGAATACCCGCGCCCCGCCAAGCGTCGATTTTTCAGATAGCTATATTGAGAATAGGCGTCTGCCGCTGCTTTTGAAGCAGGCAATACCGAGCGTTCATTGTGGAGCGCCCTTGTTCGGCGTTCCCGACGGCTTGTCGTTATGAGATGCCGGCGCAGAGGGCCGACCTTTTCGTCAATGGCTGATCGAAGCCGTCGAGCAAGGATCGACGCCATAGGCCGGCGAGCAGTCACCCTTTACCGCCGCGACCGAACCGGGCGCAACGAAGGAGCCTGCCAGGATAATTAGCGCCGCACACGCAAAAAGGAGCGCGATTGACTTGCCCATCGAGAAATGCCTTTCACAGTGATTGCCGCACGCTATCGCAGGCGTTGAAACCGTCCGAAGACGCGCGGGTTTGGTAGTCAGTGGAATGACAAATAGCAATAAACGTTCCTGCTAAATTTGGCGTTAATTCCACAAAATTTCCGATGCGTCTTTTATGCAACGCCGCGTAATATGACCGGCAAACAATCATTTCAAACTTGCGCCAGCTTTGCGTGAAGCCACGACGGCAAAACGCCGTCCGCATTGTCTGCGAACGGCGTTGTCAGAAGGCTGTAAAATTGGTCAGGCGGCCTTGCCGGTGCCGGTGTACTGGCCGTGCGGGCGATAGTGGACGAGGTAGGAGCCGAGCACCGATGCCACCATGGTGGGCGTAATACCGAGGCCCTTCAGAGTGCGGCCTTGCGCCTCGGCTTCCCCGGAGACGACATTGTCGCGCTTCAGCATGCGCACCTGATCCGGCGTGATCGGTGGCGTCACAAAGGGGACCAGCGAGGCGATGCTGCCGATCATTGAAGCGATGCCGAAAGGCAGGGATACCAGTGGGTTCTTGCGGCACGTCACCTTCAGCATCGTCTCGAGACATTCGCGGAAGCTCAGCACCTCGGGCCCGCCAAGCTCATAGATCTTGCCGCCGGCGACCTTGCCGTCGACGGCGCGGGCGACGGCCTCGGCGACATCCTCGACATAGACAGGCTGGAATTTCGTCTTGCCGCCGCCGACCAGCGGCAGGATCGGCGACATGCGCGCCATCTCGGCGAATTTGTTGAAGAAGCTGTCCTCTGGTCCGAAGACGATCGACGGACGGAAGATCACTGCATCGGGCTTGACCGAGAGGATGGCCGTTTCGGCGCGACCCTTGGTGCGGCCATAGTCCGAATCGGATTTCGCGTCGGCGCCGATCGCCGAAATATGGGTCAGCGTCGCGCCTGCCCCGCGCGCAGCTTCGGCGACCGCACGGCCGCCGAATTCCTGCACGGCGTCGAAAGTGTTGCGGCCGGCCTCGTGCAGAATGCCGACGCAGTTGACGACATGGCTCGCACCGTCGACGGCGCGGTCGATCGAGTTGCGATAGCGCAGGTTCGCCTGCACGAAGGAGATCTGGCCGACATTGCCGAGCGGCTGCAGGAAGCCGGCGAGATCGGGACGGCGCACGGCGACGCGGATGTTGTAGCCGCGCTTGGCCAGCGCCCGGACCACGTGCCTGCCCACGAAGCCGGACCCTCCGAACACGGTGACGAGCGGCGGCAGGTTGGCAAGGGTCATGGCAGGCTCCTCGAGAGGCTTGGCGGGATGCTTAATTGGCTCTCGTCTTAGCCCAATCCCGACGCGACGGGAAGGCCCATCGTACCGTCAGTTTTGCGGGATGCGAAGCTGCTCTAGACGCCTTCGACGACGACCATTTCCGCATCGGCCACTTCCTGGCGGATTTTCGCGGCGATCTGGTATTCCGGCGAATTATAGCAGTCGACCGCATGCTGCAGCGAGGGAAATTCGATCACCACGTTGCGCACGCGCGCCTTTCCCTCGAGTTCGGTGAAGGCGCCGCCCCGCGCCAAGAAATTCGCCCCATATTTTTCGAAGGCCGGCTTGGCGGCCGCCACATAATCCTTGTAGCGCTCGGCATCGCGAACGTCGACGCGGGCGATCCAGTATCCCTTGGCCATGGTCTTCTCCCTTTTGTCGTTGAAACGATTAGCGGTTTGCCGGCCAGAGCGCACTCACCATCTCGCTGAGGATGGCGCGGGCGGCCTCTTTCGGATCGGGCGCCTTGACGATCGGCCGGCTGACGACGAGATGCGTCGCCCCCGCCTTCAGTGCGTCGAAAGGCGTCATCACCCGCTTCTGGTCGCCCTTGTCGCTGCCGGCCGGGCGAATGCCGGGGGTGACGATCGCCATGTCGGGGCCGACGATCTCGCGCACCTCGGCCGCTTCCGCCGCCGAACAGACGATACCGCCCATGCCGGCTGCGCGCGCCTGTTCGGCGCGGCGCAGCACCAGGCTGTGCGGATCTTGGCTGTAGCCGGCCTCGGCAAGGTCGTCGGCGTCCATCGAGGTCAGCACGGTGACGCCAAGCAGGCAGAGGCCGGAGCCGGCGGCCGCCTCGACCGCCGCCCTCATCGCTTTCGGATAGGCATGCAGCGTCAGCATCGACATGCCCATCTTGGCGATGTTCTCGACGCCGGAGGCAACCGTGTTGTCGATGTCGAGCAGCTTCATGTCGAGGAAGATCTTCTTGCCGCTTGCGGCAAGATCGCGGGCGAATTCCAGGCCGCCGGCAAAGACCAGCTGATAGCCGATCTTGTAGAAGAGAATGTCGTCGCCGAGCGTCGAAACCAGTCTTTCCGCCTCGCCGATCGTTGGAACATCCAGGCCGACGATCAATCGCTCGCGTGCGTCCATGTGAAGTCACCCCCGCCAGTCTTCGATGGGCGTCCAGTCGCATGTTAGGCCGAGATCCGCAAGGCCGAAAGCATAGAGATTGCCGCCGCCGCCCGGCTGGTCGCGGTCGCGCGAAATCGGTCGGCCGGCCAGATGGCATTTGAGCAGCGTGCCAACGCCGCCATGGCCGACAAAGGCGATGGGTGCAGCCGCATCATGCGTGGCAAGAACGGCGTCGAATGCCTCGACGATGCGGGCCTGCGCATCGACGGCGCGCTCCCAGCCCTTGAAGCTCTGTTCCGGATGGGCGAAGAACCAGTCGGCCGCCTCTTCGAATTGCGGCGGCGGCAGGAAGCCGGTGGCCGAGCGGTCGTTCTCGTGCATGGCGGGCACGACCTCGATGCTTAGACCGGAGGCGACTGCCAGGATCTCAGCCGTCTCGATCGCCTTCGTCTCGTCGCTGGAAATGATGCGGGTCAGCCGCTTGGCCCAATCGCTCGACGCAGCCTTACGAGTGCGTTCGACGCCGACATCGGAAAGCCCCCATTTCGGCACAGGCACGTTCGCGTCGATCTTGACCTGCGGATGGGTGACATAGATCCCGAACATCTCAGCCTCGCTTGTAGATCCACAGCTGCGCCGGCGGAATGTTGCGGACGACGAAGTCGAAATGCTGAATGTGATAGCGGTCGGGATTGGCGGCGATTGGCGAGATCGCGCCGTAGGAGATTTGCACCACCGGCCGTCCGGCCGGTAGGCGGTCGAGCAGGCTTTCGAGCAGCGACACCCGCATCGCCATCGGGAAGTTCAGCAGCGGAATGCAGGAGATGACGCAATCGAAGGTCCGGTCGCCGTAGTCGCCGAGCGTGGCCTGAAGATCGAAGGCATCGCCATTGATGAAGTGCACGCCGGGATAGGTCCGCAGCAGATGTTTGTGGAAATCCGTCGAATATTCGATTGCGACGAGATTTTCCGGCCGGACGCCGCGGCCGAGGATGGCCTTGGTGATGGCGCCTGTGCCCGGTCCGAGTTCGAGCACCGGCAGCCCGGAATGGATGTCGACAACGCTTGCCATGCGCTTGGCGGTGATCGAGGAGGTCGGCACGATCGAGCCCACCGTTTTCGGCCCCTGCATCATGCCCCGGAAGAAGCGGATTTCGTCATCGAACTTCTTGCCCAGCCGTTCCTTCACCTTGACCCGTAAGCTCATTCTCCACCCATCCGCATGTTGATCGAATGCCCTTAATATGCCGCTTGTCGCTGAAGGGACAAGGATTTTCGCAACAAGGACATCGGCATCAACAACTCATGCCGCTTTTGGGTGGGAGCGAGGCATGAGATCGGCGAGCCTCTGGCTTAAGTGATCGGCGTCGACGGGCGCGCGCAGTTTCTTGTCGGTATTGTCGAAATAGAGATAGACGTCGCGGCCCTTGCTGCGCGCCGCAAGCGGCGCCAGCACCCGCGTCGCATTCTCCGGTTCTCCGCCGGTTGCCCAGGCGCGGATGCGTTGCGCCCAGATGTCGAGGGCTTCGTCCTCATAGCCGCTGACATAGAGCTGTTCGGAACCATGCAGGCGGCAATAGATGAAATCGGCGGTGATATCCATCAGCAGCGGCCATTTCACCGTATCGGCGCAGACGAGGGCGATCTGTTGGCGCCTCAGCATGTCGATGAAGGCGGGTGATCGGAAGCTCTCGTGGCGAATCTCCAGGGCATGGCGGATCGGCTGTCGTCCGTCGATTTCAAGCCAGGCTCGCCCCTTGACGTGTCCGTCGTGCCGCCGGGCCAGGTTTGCCGCCGCTTCGCCGTTATGCGGCAGCAACGCCAGGAAATTTTCGAAAAGATCGGGATCGAAAGCCATGTTCGGCGGGAATTGCCAGAGGATCGGCCCGAGCTTGGGGCCAAGCCGCAGCAGACCCGAGGCGAGGAAATTGGCGAGCGCCGTCTCGATATTCTGCAGCCGCAGCATATGGGTGATGAAGCGCGGTCCCTTGACCGCAAAGACGAAATCATCCGGCGTTTCGTCGCGCCAGCGGCCGAAGCTTTCAGGCCGCTGCAAGCTGTAGAATGTGCCGTTGATCTCGATCGAACGGAAATGCCGGGCGGCGTAGGAAAGCTCCTGCTTCTGCGGCAGGTCTTCCGGGTAGAATTGGCCGCGCCAGGGCGCATAGGTCCAGCCGGATATGCCGATACGCACCGTTCCCGTCTTTTTCGTCATCGGATCCTCCGCTTTGACAGGAGGAAAAACGGAGGCGGGCGGCCTTCGTTCCGGTCAGACGCGCATCGGCATCAGCACGTAGAGCGCATCGTCGCCTGCCGTGTCGCGGATCAGCGTCGGCGAGCCGGCATCGGCCAGCAGGAAGATCGCTTCTTCGCCGGAAAGCTGCGCGGTGATGTCGAGCAGGTATTTGGCGTTGAAACCGATTTCCATCGCATCGGTGTCGTAACCGACGGCGACTTCCTCGGTCGCACTGCCGGAATCGGGATTGTTGACGGTCAGCATCAACTGGCCCTCGGAAAGCGCCAGCTTCACGGCGCGGCCGCGTTCGGAGGAGATGGTGGAGACGCGGTCGACGGCCTGGGCGAAGCTCGTGCAATCGACGCGCATTTCCTTGTCGTTGCCTGTGGGGATGACGCGCTGGTAATCCGGGAAAGTGCCGTCGATCAGTTTCGAGGTCATGACGATCGAGCCGATCGTCAGCCGGATCTTGGCGTCGGAGACCTCGACCGTCACGACAGCCTCGGGATTGTCGACCAGCTTCTGCAATTCGCCGACCGTCTTGCGCGGAATGATGATGCCGGGCATGCCTTCGGAGCCGGAGGGCGCGTCGACATCGGCGCGCGCCAGCCGGTGGCCGTCGGTGGCGACCGCCCGAAGTTTCAGCTCGCCCTTGCTCTCGATCGTGTGGAAGAAGATGCCGTTGAGATAGTAGCGCGTCTCTTCCGTCGAGATCGCGAACTGGGTGCGGTCGATCAGCATCTTCAGGTCGGCCGCCTTCAGCTTGAAGCTATGCGTGAAGGTGCCGGCGGTGAGATCAGGGAAGTCCGATTCCGGCAGGCACTGCAGCGAGAATTTCGAGCGGCCGGACTGCACGGTCATTGCGCCGCCATCGGTGCTGGTGGCAAGCAGCACTTCCGAACCGTCGGGAAGCTTGCGGACGATGTCGTAGAGCAGGTGGGCCGGAACGGTGGTGGCGCCGGGCTGCTCGACGCTTGCCGGCGTCGCCTCGGTGATTTCGAGGTCGAGGTCGGTCGCCTTCATGTCGAGGTTCTGGCCATCGGCCTTGAGCAATACGTTGGACAGGATCGGGATCGTGTTGCGACGTTCGACCACGCGGTGGACGTGGTTCAGCGATTTCAACAGGTTTGACCGCTCAATAGTAATACGCATGGGATGCTACCGCTTTCGACCGTGACTGTCCGGGCGCATCGAGCACCCGAAGAATGCTGTCCCGACTTGAGGTCGGGGGAGTGGACGGGCAAAATGGCAGACTTCAGCATGGCTTTGCAAGAGGCATGCACGGTCGGGCGCCTGCATTTGCGGTTTTCCAGAGCAATGCTCACAGAAATCCGAACCCTTGCCGAAGTGGTGCCGCTCGCCCATAAGGGTTCGATGACGGCGGGACGAAAGCAAATGGCATGAATGAGGAAACCACAGCGGATGCCGCCACCCGGCGAAGCTTCCGCCTGCACAATGCGACGGTGCCGGCGCGGCCGCTGGAGCCGGCGCTCTATCTCGTCGCCACCCCGATCGGCAACCTCGGCGACATCACGCTGCGTGCGCTGGAAACGCTGGCCGGCGCCGATGTGCTCGCCTGCGAGGATACGCGCGTCACCCGCGTGCTGCTCGACCGCTACGGCATCCAGAACCGCCCTTTCGCCTATCATGAGCACAATGCCGACGAGGCCGGCCCGCGGCTGCTGCAGGCGCTCGAAGCCGGCCGGTCGGTGGCGCTGGTGTCCGATGCCGGCACGCCGCTGGTGTCCGATCCCGGTTACCGACTGGCGCAGCAGGCGATAGCGGCAGGTTACCGCGTCATTCCCATTCCTGGCGCCTCCGCGCCGCTCGCAGCCCTTGTCGGCTCCGGCCTGCCGAACGATGCGTTTCTTTTCGCCGGTTTCCTGCCGGCAAAGGACAAGGCCCGCCGCGATCGTCTGGGTGAGCTTGCCGCAGCCCCCGCGACGCTGATCTTCTTTGAATCGCCGCATCGCATCGGCGCTACGCTTGTCGCCGCTGCAGACGTGCTCGGAGCCACGCGATCCGCCTCCGTCTGCCGCGAACTGACCAAGACCTATGAGGAGTTCCGCCGCGGCACGCTTGCCGACCTTGCCGCCCATTATCAGCAGGTGGAAAACGTCAAGGGCGAGATCGTTCTCGTCATCGGTCCGCCGGAGCCGGTCGAGACGGATGAGGCCGACGTCGACGCCGTGCTCGCCGACCTGTCGAAATCAATGCCGACGGCAGGCGCCGCGACCGAGGCGGCCCGCCTCACCGGCTTGCCGCGCAAGGTGCTCTATCAGCGCCTGCTGGAGATCAAGAACGCCGATGGCCGATAGCGACCTCACCGCCATCAGGAGGAAGGCGCTGCGCCGGGGCCGCATGTCAGAATATGTCGCGGCCGCCTTCCTGATGCTGAAGGGTTACCGCATCCTGGCGCTGCGCCACCGCACCCGGCTCGGCGAGATCGACATCATTGCCCGCAAGGGCGATCTCGCCGTCTTCGTCGAGGTCAAGGCCCGGCGGGGCGAAGCTGCGGCGGTCGACGCCGTCTCCATCGCCGCGCAGAAGCGGATAAGGGCGGCAAGCGATCTCTGGCTCGCCCGCCAGGCGGATCAGGCCCGCCTTTCCCTGCGCTACGATATCGTGGCGATCATGCCGGGCCGGCTGCCGCGGCACTTCATTGACGCCTTCTGACCTCTTTCGAC
Organism: Rhizobium sp. BK008; assembly: GCF_014197345.1. NCBI lineage: Bacteria > Pseudomonadati > Pseudomonadota > Alphaproteobacteria > Hyphomicrobiales > Rhizobiaceae > Rhizobium > Rhizobium sp. BK008. Next base: position 80,725 of record NZ_JACIFK010000007.1, read on the forward strand.
CCATCGGATTTCCGGATCGTTAAACTTTTAGTTCCCGCGTGAACCAGCTTCTTACGACTCTCTGCTACCCCAAATCTCGGTAGGGATAACAATTGGGGATTGTTTCATGGCCTGGAAGCTGATGCTTGCGAGTGCGGTCGCCATGGCCGCGCGCTCGGTGCCTTATGCCGTGGCGAAGCCGGCCGGGAAATCCTTCGTTGCCCATGCGAGCGGCCTGCTGCCGCTGAAGTCCACGCCGATCAACCCGGACTGGATCGTCAGCGGCAACCCGCAGGCCCGCACCGCCGAACATTCCCGCGGTCATGACGAGGCGTCGCTGACGGCGATCTGGGATTGCACGGCGGGCGAATTCCGTTGGTATTTCGGCTGGGACGAGACGGTAATGATCCTCGAGGGCGAGGTCCATATCACCGCCGAGGACGGCACCGAACGAACCCTCAGCACCGGCGACGTCGCCTTTTTCGCCGGTGGAACCTGGGCGAGCTGGCGGGTCGACAACTACGTCCGCAAAGTCGCCTTCCTGCGCAAGCCTTTCCCAAAGCCCTTGGCGATCGCCTACCGCCTCCGCAACATGCTGCGCAATGGCGGCAACCAGGGCATCGCCGCCTGAAGATCGATTTCGATTTTCGAGGTTAGTGCTTATCGGGCTGGGGCGGGGCGGTCGTCTCCCCCTTGAGAATCTCGCACGCAAACAGGATCGGATTGTCGAGATCAGGCGCAGTCTGCTTGTTCAACAGAACGGCGACCGCCGCTGCAGCCATGTCTTGAATCGGCTGCTTCACGGTCGTCAGGCGCGGCGTGGTCATGCTGGCGAGCGGGATGCCGTCGAAGCCCATGACGGAAAGGGCTGCCGGTATCGGGATTCCCAGATCATGCGCCGCCCGCATGCAGCCGATCGCCTGCTGGTCGGAACTTGCAAAAATCGCCGTCGGCCGCTCGTTGCGCGCCCGCGCCAGAAGATAATTTCCTGCCGAACGGCCGCTCTCATAGTCGAAAGCCGCCTCGGCAATCAGCGGTGATCCCGCCATTGCCGCGCGGCCGTCCGCCTGCTCGCCAGCCTGCTCGCCAGTCCGCTCGATCGCATCGAGGTAGCCTCTGAGGCGATCATTGGCGGGGACGGAGTGGCTGGGCCCGGAAATGAAGCCGATGCGGCGATGGCCGAGCTGCAGAAGGTGCTCGACGCCAAGGCGAACGCCATTGCGGTGATCGGCGGCAATGCCGGAATATCCTGGCATGAGACGGTCGATGACGACGATCGGCAATCCTTTCGGCAGCTTGATCGTATGGAAATCGATGCTCGGAACCAGAATGATCCCGTCGACCTTTCGGCTTGTCAGCTGCTTGATGCGATCAGCCTCTTTGGCCGCATGATCGAGCGACGTCATGACGATGATATTATAGCCGTGATTGGCCGCTGCCTGTTCCACGGATTGGACAAGTTCCGAGAAGAACGGATTGGTCAGATCCGGAATGATGATGCCGATGAGGCGGCTGACCTTGCTGCGCATGCTTCGCGCCGACGGGTCCGGCATATAGCCGAGCTCTTTGATGATCCCGGTAACGCGCGCCCGCAATTCCTTCGTCACCGAGGGATGATCGTTCAAAACCCTGGAAACGGTCCCGGTGGAAACGCCCGCAAGCTTGGCAACGTCTCTAATTCCGACCTTTGACATAACGGAAACAGTGGCCCTTCATCTTCGCCTTCACAACACGCCCGGGGCGTCTGATCGAGGCTTCCAGCTAATGGTCTTTGCGGCTCTCGTCAAAGGGCCGAATTTCATTGGGACGGCCCATCATCCATAGCATGAGCACCGCCACGCGCAATGGAAACGGTTCATCATTCACGCTTTTAGATGTTTTCGACGGGGTCATCTTTGAGGTCATCCGGCCCGAATTCGGCAGCTTGACAATTTTTTGGAGCGTGTTACCCAGATGGCGTTGGAAACGGTTCATTGCCGCGGGCAACTCAGATGGAGCTGAGCCCAGAACCGTTCGGGAGGAGAAAAATGTCCCATTCTATGAAGCGTGAATCCGTCTTGATCAGTGCGCCGCGCCGTACGGCGTTGAAGGTCGGACTTGCCGGCGCCCTGGCGCTGGCGCTGTCCTGCGGCGTGTCGCCCGCCTTTGCCGCCGGCAAGCCGAAGGTCGGCCTGATCATGAAGTCCTTGTCCAATGAGTTCTTCAAGCAGATGAAGGCCGGCGCCGACAAATATGCGGCCGAGAACAAGGACAAGTTCGACTTCAAGGCCGTCGGCATGAAGGACGAGCGCGATTTCGCCTCGCAGGTCGATGCCGTCGAAAACTTCGTCACGCAGAAATACGATATCATCGTCGTGGCGCCCGCCGATTCCAAGGCGATGGCGACCCCGCTGGCAAAGGCTGTGAAGGCCGGCGTCAAGGTCATCAACATCGACGTGCCGCTCGATGCCGATGCCAAGAAGAAGGCGGGGATCGATCTCGCTTTCTTCGGCCCCGACAATCAGGAAGGGGCAAAGCTTGCTGGCGATGCACTGGCCAAGGATCTGGGGCCGGGCGCCAAGGTCGTCATCCTCGAGGGCAATCCCGAGGCCGACAATGCCAAGGAGCGCAAGGAAGGCTTCATGGATTCCGTCAAGTCGGGAAAGCTTGAGCTTCTCGACAGCAAGACGGCCCATTGGGAGACCGAGGAAGCCAATACCGTCATGACGAATTTCCTGACGAAATATAAGGATATTCAGGGCGTGATGGCGGCCAATGACTCCATGGCCCTCGGCGTCGTCAAGGCGCTCGATGCGGCCGGCCAGGCCGGCAAGATCAAGGTTGTCGGCTTCGACAACATCCCGCCGGTTCAGCCGCTGATCAAGGACGGCAAGATGCTTGCCACCGTCGAGCAGTATGGCGCGCAGATGGCGGTCATGGGCATCGACTATGGCATGCGGGAACTGGCCGGCGAAAAATTCACCGGCTGGGTCAAGACCGACGTCAAGCTGGTCACGGCAGCCGATCTGAAATAGTCGGATTGCCGGCCCCAAAAGCGAATGTGGCGCCGGCTGCGGCCGACGCCATTTCCACCAATCGATTGACGCGTTGATCGCTCCGGGTGAGGCTCGTTCGGGCCTCTCCGATGCGCGTTGCGCCGAGGTTTGAAGAGACCATGCATGAGGTCGACGTGTCAGACACAGCAGATGACGACATTCTGAGGCTGGAGGGGATCGGCAAGCGCTTCCCCGGCGTTGTGGCGCTCAAGGATGTCTCCATGCGGATCGGCCGCGGCAAGGGGCACGTTCTTCTGGGCGAGAACGGGGCTGGAAAGTCGACCCTGATCAATCTGCTCGGCGGCGTCTTCAGGCCGGATGACGGCCACATCCTGTTTGACGGCAAGCCATACCATCCTGCCTCGCCGTTGGAGGCGTTCAAGGCGGGCATCCGGGTCATTCACCAGGAGCTGCATCCGCTTTCCAACCTGACGGTTGCCGAAAACCTGCTCTTCGAGCATCTGCCGCGCCGCTACGGCCTGGTGAACTACAAGGAAATGAATAAGAGGGCAGCCGAACTCCTGGAGGAGGTCGGCCTCGATGTGGCCCCGACCACGCTGGCGAGCCGCCTCAGCGTCGCGCAGCTTCAGCTGGTCGAGATCGCCAAGGCGCTTTGTTACGAAAGCAAGCTTCTCGTTCTCGATGAACCGACGGCAACCCTGACCTCCAAGGAGGTCGATCGCCTCTTTGAAATTCTGAAACGCCTGAAGCAGCGAGGCGTCACCACGCTCTATATCTCGCACCGGCTGGAGGAGATCTTCGAAGTCGGTGACGATGTGACGGTGCTGCGCGACGGCCAACACGTGATCACCCGGCCGCTGGCAGGGCTGGCTATTCCCGACATCGTCGAGCTCATGGTCGGGCGCAAGCTTTCGGATCACGGCATTTTCCGCGGCGACAGCGTGGTCTCAGGCGAGGCGCTCGGCGTCTCCGGCCTGAAGGTGACGCGCCATAGCCCGGAACTGTCATTTTCCGTGGCAAAGGGCGAGATTGTCGGTATTGCCGGTCTCGTCGGCAGCGGCCGGACGGAGGCGGTTCGCGCCATATTCGGCGCCGACGCCAAGGCGGCCGGCGAAATTCGCCTGAATGGCGAGCCGGTCGAGATCCACTCGCCGCAGGATGCCGTTGCGGCCGGGCTCTGCCTGGCGACCGAAGATCGCAAGATGCAGGGCTTGATGCTCGATATGAGCTGCGCCGAAAATACCACCATCACCGATCTCGCCAAGATCTCCCGCAACGGCCTGATCAGGCGAAGGGCCGAGGAGGATCACGCGCAGCGCCTCGTGCGTGAGCTGCGGATCAAGACCCCGTCCATCCGTCAGGCCGTCAGGACCTTTTCCGGCGGCAATCAGCAAAAGGTCGTCATTGCCAAATGGCTGTTCCGCGGTCCCAAGGTGCTGATTTTCGATGAGCCGACCCGCGGGATCGACGTCGGTGCCAAGGCCGAGATTTATGAGCTCCTGTGGAAGTTTGCGGCCGAGCAAAAAGGTGTCCTGGTCGTGTCTTCCGATCTGCCGGAACTGATCGGCATCTGCCATCGCATCATCGTCTTTTCCGACGGCAAGATCGCAGGGGAAATAGCCCGGGACCAATTCGACGAGAGCAGGATCCTTTCGCTCGCCTACAAGGAGTACAGCCGTGTCCGCCAACATTGAAGAACAGACCGAGGCGAAAACTGGGGCGAAAGAGGTGAGCGTCTGGGACAAGCTGATCCGGATCTCGATGAAGGAAGCGGGCGTCGCCATCGCCCTCATCCTGATCCTGGCGTTTTTCTCGGCGACGGCGCCCTATTTCGCGACGCCGGAGAATTTTCTGAAGATCTTCGTGCAGATCGCCATCAACACCGTGCTGGCCGCGGGCATGACCTTCGTCATCCTCGTCGGTGGCATCGATCTCTCCGTCGGCTCGCTGCTTGCCCTTTGCACGGTCATCGGTGCGACGATCATGATCAATCCGGCGTTTTCGCCATGGCAGGCGATTGTTCTCGCCTGTCTGGCGTCGATGGGCACCGGCGCCATCCTTGGCGCGGTCAATGGCTGGATCTGCGAGAAGTGGAAGCTTCCGTCCTTCATCGTCACCCTCGGCATGCTGAACGTCGCCAGCGGCCTGGCCCGCGTGGTCAGCGACAACTCCACGATAACAGGCCTGCCGCAGCCTTTCGTCGATTTCGGCAACCTGATCTTCTGGGGCATCTTTCCGTCGATCTTCCTGATTGCGATCGTCGTCGTCCTGATCGGCTGGTTCGTGCTGCGCTATACCGTCTTCGGGCGCTTCGTCTTTGCCATCGGCACCAATGAAGAGGCTGTGCGGCTGTCGGGGCATCAGCCGAAAAGATACAAGATCGCGGTCTTCACGATCTCCGGGCTGACCGCCGGCATTGCCGCCATGGTCTATCTGCTCCGCCTCAATGTCGGCAGCCCGGTTGCCGGCATCGGCTATGAGTTGAACGCCATCGCCGCCGTCATCATCGGCGGCACCAGCCTCTCCGGCGGCAAAGGCTCGATCATCGGCACGCTGGTCGGCGCCTGCATTCTGCAGGTGCTGTCGACGGGATTGCAGCTGCTCGGCGCCGACGACAATATCAAGCCGATCGTCATCGGCGCCGTCATCGTGCTCGCCGTTATTCTCGACAGCTATCGCGGCCGGCTGATGCGGATCCTTGAGACGCGATGATCAGGGTGCCCCGGAAGGCCTTGATTGGCCGTTGCGTTTGAAATCTGGCCGACCTACATCTGTCCGGCAGTCAGGAAGGGACGGAAATGGCCAAGATCACCAATGTAGCGGTCCAGATGGATCATGTCGCCGGCATCAATATCGCAGGTGATTCCACCTTCGCCATGAGCCTGGAAGCCCAGGCGCGCGGCTACCGGCTCTTCCATTATACGCCCGACCGCCTGAGCTTCCGCGACGGCAAGCTCTTTGCCAGCGTCGAGCCGATGCTGCTGCGCGACGTCAAGGGCGATCACGTCGAGCTTGGTGCGCCGGAGCGCGTCGATCTCGCCACCATGGATGTCGTGCTGCTGCGCCAGGACCCGCCCTTCGACATGGCCTATATCACCTCGACGCATCTGCTCGAGCGCATTCACCCGAAGACGCTGGTCGTCAACGATCCGGCCTGGGTGCGCAATTCGCCGGAGAAGATCTTCGTCACCGAATTTTCCGACCTGATGCCGAAGACGCTGATCACCAAGGACCCGGCCGAGATCCGCCGTTTCCGCGACGAGATGGGCGATATCATCCTGAAGCCGCTCTACGGCAATGGCGGCGCCGGCGTCTTTCATTCAACCCGCGACGACCGCAACCTCTCCTCGCTGCTGGAGATGTTCGGCCAGCTGTTCCGCGAACCCTTCATCGCCCAGCAATATCTGCCCGATGTGCGCAAGGGCGACAAACGCATCATCCTGGTCGACGGTGAATTTGCCGGCGCCATCAACCGCGTCCCGGCCGAGCACGACAGCCGCTCCAATATGCATGTCGGCGGCCGCGCCGAGGCGACCGAACTAACGTCGCGCGAGCAGGAAATCTGCGCCCGCATCGGCCCGGCGCTGAGAGAACGCGGCTTCCTGCTCGTCGGCATCGACGTGATCGGCGATTACATGACCGAGATCAACGTCACCTCGCCCACGGGCATCCGCGAGGTCAAGAAGTTCGGCGGCGCCGATATATCAAGCCTGCTCTGGGATGCGATCGAACGCAAACGCGGCTGACCGGCAAATCATGCCCGTTTTGATCCCGCGGCCGGGTACAACCCGGTCGCCGCGGATATCCAGATACGTTCCTTGATTGTTCTTGTTTTATTCCCGATTCCATGCCAGATTGCAACCGCTGGCTTTCAAGGGCCGGGGGCGGTATAAGAGTTTGCGGCAAGGGGATGGGTTTATGGTCGCGCGTGTCAGCACGGTGGCATTCCAGGGCATCGAAGGCGTGCCGGTCGAGGTTCAGGTCATGGTCGCGCCCGGCAAGGTCGGCATGCAGATCGTCGGCCTGCCCGACAAGGCGGTTGCCGAAAGCCGCGAGCGGGTGCAGGCCGCCCTCCATGCCTCCGGCCTGGCGCTGCCGGCCAGGCGGGTAACCGTCAATCTGGCGCCCGCCGATTTGCCGAAGGAAGGCTCGCATTTCGATCTGCCGATCGCCCTTGCGCTGATGGCCGCCCTCGGCGCTATTCCCGCCGATGCGCTGTCGGATTTTGTCGTTGTCGGCGAGCTCAACCTCGATGGCACGATCGCCGCCATCGCAGGTGCGCTGCCGGCCGCGATCGGCGCCAATGCGCTCGGCAAGGGGCTGATCTGCCCGGCCGAAAGCGGCGCCGAAGCTGCCTGGGCGGGCGCCGATGTCGATATCCTCGCGCCCCGGAGCCTGATCGCTCTTGCCAATCATTTCCGCGGCACGCAGGTCCTCTCCAGGCCGGAGGCATCGATCCGCGCCAATGCCGCCAACCTGCCGGACCTTGCCGAGATCAAGGGCCAGGAAAGCGCCAAGCGGGCGCTGGAGGTCGCAGCCGCCGGCGGCCATAATCTCCTGATGGTCGGGCCTCCAGGCTCCGGCAAGTCGATGCTGGCGGCCAGGCTGCCGTCGATCCTGCCGCCGCTTTCGGCCGCCGAACTGCTGGAGGTGTCGATGGTCCACTCGATCGCCGGCCAGCTCTCCGGCGGCAAGCTTTCCGACCGCCGGCCCTTCCGCACCCCGCATCATTCCGCCACCATGGCCGCCCTCGTCGGCGGCGGCCTGCGCGCCCGTCCGGGCGAAGCCTCGCTTGCCCATCACGGCGTGCTGTTTCTCGACGAATTTCCAGAGTTCACGCCGCAGGCGCTCGATGCGCTGCGCCAGCCGCTCGAAGGCGGCGAGTGCGTCATCGCGCGTGCCAATCACCGCGTTTCCTATCCGGCGAAATTCCAGCTGATCGCGGCAATGAACCCCTGCCGCTGCGGCATGGCCGGCGAGCCCGGTCATAGCTGCGCCCGCGGCCCGCGCTGCATGAGCGACTACCAGGCCCGCATCTCCGGCCCGCTGATGGACCGCATCGATATCCGCATCGACGTGCCGGCCGTCTCCGCCGCCGATCTCATCCGGCCGATGGCGGCCGAAAGCAGCGCCGACGTCGCCCGCCGCGTCGCCCGCGCCCGCGAGATCCAGCAGGAGCGCTTCGAAAGCGCCGGCGCAAAAGGCATCGGTACCAATGCCCGCTGCTCCACCGCCATGATCGAGAAACTGGCCGAGCCCGATGCTGGCGGCCTGCAGCTGCTGCGCGACGCCGCCGAGAAAATGAAATTCTCCGCCCGCGGCTACCACCGCGTCCTCAAGGTCGCCCGCACCCTGGCCGATCTCGACGGCAAACCGACGGTCGGCCGCATCCATCTCGCCGAAGCGATCTCCTACAGGATCGCCGGGGAGAGGCTGACGGCGGCGGCGTAGGAAAAGGGGCGCCGAAGCACTCAAATACTCTGTAAAATGAATTTCAATTCGTCATGCGCAGGATAGTAACACACGCTGTGCAACGGCCCGCTTTCGGAATGACAGAGCGATCAACTGCGTAACTGGCTCATCATCCTTTGAGAGAGCTTGGCGTCTTCAAGCAAGGGCGTAAGGTCGCTGACCTGATCCAAAGAGCCGACAATCGGCAACTGTCTGATCGACGCGTCCGCTATCGCTGAACACGTGGTCTCTACCGCATCGTCAGCGTTGATGGTCGTAAATGGCCGGTCATGGTATGGACCCACGATTGGCTCGAAGGAGGCGATGCCGATCGCATTTTGCCTGTGCGCCAATTCCAGGTAAGCCCAAGCGAGCGCGTCCTCTCGCTGTCCATGCATTCGAATGTAAGGCCCGCTTCAGGTGGGGTGAGAGCGCCTCTGCGATCGGGAGCCTGGCAAAGCCGCTGCCGAGCCATTTCGAATAGGGGGCGTACCGGCGCTCGAGCAGGAACCCCATTCTCATCACGTCCCGCACCAGCCGCGCGGCGATGACCCGCGAACCCAGGTCGTCTCCGACTTGCCCCGCGCGACCGACAAATGCCTGCTCTTCAGAGATGCGCCGCCACTGACACGCAATCTTGTAGAGCCACACGTCTTCTGGGAAATATCCCAGGCGATCACGGGCCTGGCTCAAGCGGCTGTCGTCATCATGAAAGACGGCGCCTGATGTGAAGGCGAGAAGCTTTTGCTCTGCGAAGCCCAGCCATTGAAGAGCGTTGAGGTTTCCCACCGACCGAACGGCGAAGTGGCCTTCCAGTAGCGCTTCGAGCGTATGAAATTCCAGTCCGTGTTCAAGCGCTCCGGCTGCCTCGACGCTATTTGACGCCGGATGTGGTCGGCTGCGCCAGCCGATAGGTTCTCCAAGATAGTCAGCCGGCGCAAATTTGGAAAATTCATCGACCAATCGCCGTGCACAATTGCCGAAATCATCTCGGCTCAGGAGGATGTGGACGCGTGGCCCCCAATTGTGGTCCTTGGAAACCTCGTCGTCAAAACCGATGAGCTCCGAACCATAGCCGATCAGTGCGGCGGAATAGCGGAGCTCTGGCGCAGCCTCGCTCAACCAGGGCCGAACGATATCAGTATAGAAACCGCGTGATAATTCGATCCCTTGCATGACTTCTCGCCGTGGTCTTGATGCCATTACGATTGGAACGCAGCCGCCTCAGAGGGCCAACCGAAAATGATCGGTGTGGTCATCTTCGACACCTCGGTCAAGGAGATTGCCGAGGCCAGCCCCTCATCCGGTTGCCGCCACCTTCTCCCCGCTCGCGGGGCGAAGGGGGATAGCCGTAACCTCTCCGTTCCTCTCCCGCCTCTCAGGGCACGTCCCCTCGCCCCGTTTACGGGGAGAGGGTTAGGGTGAGGGGCAGTCATTCGGCGCAAACCGGACTGCCGTAGCCTGATGCGAGGATCCGCTGGATATCAACCGGCTGCAGAACAAGCCCGAGCATGACCGAAGCGCCGCGCCACGTACGAAGATGAATGCCCGGCCAAGCTCTGCCTCAGCTCCCCAGCCCCTCAAACAGCGCCGTCGAGAGATAACGCTCTGCGAAGGAGGGGATGATGATGACGATGTTCTTGCCGGCGTTTTCGGGACGGCTGCCGACCTTGATGGCGGCGGTCAGCGCTGCCCCCGAGGAGATGCCGACCGGTACGCCTTCGAGCCGGGCGACGAGGCGCGCCTGTTCGAAGGCTTCGTCATTGGTGACGGTGACGACCTCGTCATAGATGCCGGTATCGAGGATCTTCGGCGCAAAGCCGGCGCCGATGCCCTGGATCTTGTGCGGGCCTGGGTTGCCGCCCGACAGGATCGGCGAATCCGCGGGTTCGACGGCGATGATCTTGATCTCGGGCTTGCGGCTCTTCAGCACCTGGCCGACGCCGGTGATCGTGCCGCCGGTGCCGATGCCGGAGACGACGATATCGACCGTGCCGTCGGTATCGTTCCAGATTTCCTCGGCCGTCGTCTTGCGGTGGATCTCCGGATTGGCCGGGTTTTCGAACTGCTGTGGAATGACGGCATCGGGCAGCGACGACGCCAGTTCCTCGGCCTTGGCGATGGCGCCCTTCATGCCCTTCGGGCCCTCGGTCAGCACCAGCTCGGCGCCGAGCAGCGCCAGCATCTTGCGGCGCTCGACCGACATCGTTTCCGGCATGGTGAGGATCAGCCGGTAGCCCTTGGCGGCGGCGGCAAAGGCAAGCGCGATGCCTGTGTTGCCGGAGGTCGGCTCGATCAGCACCGTCTTGCCGGGAGTAATCTTGCCCTGCGCTTCGAGGCTCTCGATCATCGCGACGCCGATGCGGTCCTTGACCGAGGCGATCGGGTTGAAGAATTCGAGCTTGCCGATCAGGTTCGCCACGACGCCCTTTTCCCGCGCCAGCTTGTCGAAGCGCACGAGCGGCGTATCGCCGATGGTTTCGGTGATCGAGGAATAGATGCGGCCGCGGCCGGGTTTGTGCGACATGGGTGCTCTCCCTTTGAAATCCTGCCCCTGGAATCGAGGGGAGAATAGGGTCAAAGGCCGGTCTAGGCCAGAGCGCGTTCGGCCCGGAGATGCGGTCCGCGGAGAAAAAAACCTTTGAAAACCGTTTCTTGTCGAATGTTTATTTCAGGCAGCCCGCGTGGCGATGAAGGCCGCCGTGCCCGCCAGGATACCGGCCGCAACCCGGTTCAGCGCCTGCAAGGCCCGCGGCTCTCTCAGCATCGTCCGGGCTCGCGAGGCAAGCAGCATATAGGGCACCAGCACGACGATCAGCACCACGAAGGTAACAGTGAGCAGGAGCGCATAGTCTGACAAGCCGATATGGCCGATATCGATCAGCGTCGGCACCAGGGCGACATAGAACAGCATCGTCTTCGGATTGCCGAGCGTCACCAGCAGGCCGGAGAGGAAGGACAGGCCGATATTGCTCGATTTGCGCGCCGCGATATCCTGCGGCAGCAATCCCGCCGTCCAGAGCTTCCAGGCGATGTAGCCGAGATAGAGGGCGCCGGCGATCTTGATGGCGATGAACACCTCGGTGAAGCTCTGCGCCACGAAGGCGAGGCCGAGAATGACCGCGGTGAGATAGGTCATGTCGCCGAGCACCAGGCCGAGGCCCATGAAGAAGGTCTCGCGGAAATTCGAGCCGAGCGCCCGTGCGACGATCGCGGTGATCCCAGGTCCGGGAATGGCCGCGGCGATCAACAGCGCTCCGGCATAGGTGATCAGGACGGTGAGGCTCATCTTCTTAACCCACAGGGCTTCTGCCGCCCTCTATAGGCAAGCCTTGCTGCCGCATCAATGCTTTGGCGCTGATCCGTCCATAACCATAAAGAATAGGTCTGCTGAACCATGATCTACTTGGAAAGCGACCCCGCCTTGCTATCTCTCCCTCTGCAAATGCGCGATCAGCGTCCTCCGCGTCTCCCGAAAGGGAGCGCAACGCCGCGGAGATTTTCATCACCAAGGAGAAAATGAATGTCCCCCAGCTCAGCCGAAACCCGCAGGCTTTCGCCGCTCAAGACGCCGTCCAGCCTGTCGACCAACGCCATTACCGATATCTCGGCGGCGCTGACCGCCCTGCTTGCCGATGTCTTCACGCTTTATCTGAAGACCAAGAATTTCCACTGGCACATGTCCGGCCCGCATTTTCGCGACTATCATCTGCTGCTCGACGAACAGGCCGAGCAGATCTTCGCCATGACCGACGACATTGCCGAACGTGCCCGCAAGATCGGCGGCACGACGCTGCGCTCCATTGGCCAGATCGCCCGCCAGCAGCGCCTTTCGGACAATGACGCCGATTTCGTTACGCCCGAAGACATGTTGTCGGAATTGCGCGAGGACAATGCGCAGCTCGTTTCGCTGCTGCGCGAGGTGCATGGCCTTTGCGACGAGCATAATGACGTCGCGACCGCCAGCCTGATCGAGAACTGGATCGACGAGGGCGAGCGCCGCACCTGGTTCCTGTTCGAAACGACACGCCCGCAGAGGTAACATCGGCAACCGGACGTCTCAGCCGTCGCTGTCGGGACGCCCAGCTCTCAGCCCTCGAGCGCCCGCGGCCGCAGCCAGCGCGGCGTCCAGCCGAGATTCATGCCGGCGGCGGCAAGCAGGATAATCGCCGCACCGGCGATCTGCATCGGCTGCAGCGCGTGGCCGAAAGCCAGCCGGTCGACGAGGATTGCGGCGATCGGATAGATGAAGGACAGCGCGCCGGTGAGATGCGTCGGCAGCCTCTGGATCGCGCCGTAGAGCAGCACATACATCAGCCCGGTATGGACGACGCCGACGGTGACGAGGATCGCCCAGCCGCCGACATCTTGCGGCGGATTTGAAAAGTCGGTCATCGGCGCCAGCATCAGCATGCCGGTGGCGACCTGGATAAGCGCGATCAGATGCGGCGGCGTGCCTTTGAGCCATTTCGCGGCCAGCGCTGCCAAGGCGTAGAAGAAGGCGGCGCCGAGCGCCATCAGGATGCCGAGGCCGTAGCCCTCCGATATCGCTCCGCCCGCCTCCGGTTTTGCCTCGACGATGGCAATCATGCCGGCGAAGGCGAGCGTCAGCCAGAACAGCTTGGTGGCGGTGATCTTCTCGCCGAGGAAGAGCGCACCGAGCACCAGCAGCATGAAAGGCTGGGTGTTATAGACGGTCGTCGCAATCGAGATCGTCGCATGCGAATAGGAGGCAAACAGCAACAGCCAGTTCAAGACGATGGCGACGCCGCCAAAAATGGCGATGCCGAAGGCGCGCAGCGTGATGATACCGGGCCGCAGCAGCCCGAGAGCGCCGCAGATGACAAGCAAGGTGAGCGCGCCGAACAGGCAGCGCCAGAAGACCACGCCGCTGACGGGCTGTCCCGACATGACGACGAACCAGCCGATCGTCCCCGAGATCAGCATCGCTGCCGTCATTTCCACCGTGCCCCGTCTGATGTCGCTACCCATGATAACCTCCGCCTTTGATGGCATGATAATATTGCGGCCGGAGGCGATTTTATATAAGGATAAAAAGGAAGATGATCGATATCGCCTAATCATCATAGGAAAGTGGATCGCCATGGCTAATGATGTGCAATCGCTCGACGAGGTCGATCAGGCCATCCTCGAAGCGCTGGCCGGCAATGCCCGGATCTCGCTGAAGGAGCTGGCGCAGCAGGTCGGCCTGTCCTCGCCGAGTGCCGCCGAGCGCCTGCGCCGGCTGGAGGAGCGCGGCGTCATCAAGGCTTTCACCATTGATCTCGATCCCGCCGCCGTCGGTTATCCCCTGCAGGCGATCGTGCGCGTGCGTCCGTTGCCGGGGCAGCTGCACATCGTCGAGCGCATCATCCAGGACATTCCCGAAATCGTCGAATGCGACAAGGTCACCGGTGAGGATTGTTTCATCGCCCGCCTGGTCATCCGCTCGATGGCGGAGCTCGACGGCCTGCTCGACCGGGTTGCCGAAAGGGCAGAAACCAACACCTCGATGATCAAGGCCTCACCGGTCAAACGCCGCCTGCCGCCGCTTTCCCGGAAAAAGTAAACGTCGACAGAACCGGTCCCTTTGCTGGAGCTGCTCTAAAAATCCGCCATCGGCGACAGCATCGCCGGGAAATTCGGGATAGTATCGCCAAGCCCGCGCAGCATCAGCCTCGTGCCGCTTTCCAACGGTTGCGGGACGCCTGCCCAGCCGAGCCTGTCGGGACAGAAAAGCACCTCGACCGTGGCGGGCACGATCTCCAACCCGCCGAGGATTGCTGCAAGCGAGGGCATCTCCGCCGCCACCACGTCGAGAAGACGGAAGCGGCCCGTCTCGTCGATCTTCCAGGCGATGGCCGCCTGCCGGTCTTCCAGGAAGCTGAGGCGGATATCGGGATCGAGCTGGGTATTGATCAGAAACATCGCCGCATTGACGGTGACACCAAGCGATGTCGAAACCGGGCTTCGTCTTTTCAGCAGCGATTGCAGCAGGGCAAGATCATCCGCATGCGTCGGCGCAAGCAGCCGGGCGGGTGCGGCTGATGCCGAAGGGGCGGGTGCCGCTCCCTCGTATCGGTGCAGCGGTATCGCACGGAAACCATAAGGTTCGTAGAGAGACGGCTTGTCGGTATAGAGGATGACGGCTTCAAAGCCCTGCCGCTCGCACCAGTCGAGCGCCTTTACCGTCACGTCGCGATAGAGCCCGCGGCCACGCCATCGTGGCCGCACGGCGCCTGATTGAAGCCCGGCGGCATGGACGATCCTGCCGTTGATGACGAAGGGCAGCGCAAAGGCTGAGATATTCGCCGCAAGCTCGCCATTGCCGTCAAACCAGCCGAAAGGCATGCTGGAGGGATCGGGTCCGCCGAGCTGTTGCAGCGGCCCGATATCGATGCCGAAAATATCCTGAAGCAGGTTGACCAGCGCCGCCCAGCCGGCGGGATCGCCGAAATAATCCTGCCGGAAGGTCAGGCCAGCGCTGTCGAAGCGCCTGGTCATCACACGCCGGTGGAGCCGAAGCCGCCTGCGCCGCGCAGCGTTTCGCTGGCCTCGGTGATCTCCGCCACCCGCACCTGCGTCACCGGTGCGATCACCATCTGGGCGATGCGCATACCGCGCTCGATGACGAAGGGCTCCTCGCCGAGATTGGCGAGCAGCACTTTCACCTCGCCGCGATAGTCGCTGTCGACGGTACCCGGCGAATTCAGGCAGGTGATGCCGTTCTTGAAGGCGAGGCCGGAGCGCGGCCGCACCTGTCCCTCGAAATGCTCGGGGATTTCGAAGATGAAGCCGGTCGGCACCAGCGCCCGTTTGCCCGGCAGAAGCGTCAGTGGTGTCGCCTCGTCGATGGCGGCGCGCAGGTCCATGCCGGCCGCCCCCTTGCTTTCATAGGCGGGCAGGTCGAGGCCTTCGCCATTCGGCAGGCGGATGAGGTTCAGCGTCGGGCTGAGATCGTGATGAATGGTCATGGGCCATTACTTTGCGCGTGGAAGGGCAAGGTCAATTGCATTGCCGGGCTTTAATCGCTAGATACGCGGCAATTCCACAGGATTCACAAGTATGGCCGAAAGTCTCGCCGAGGCGGTCTCCCGCCGCCGCACATTCGCTATTATCGCCCACCCGGACGCGGGTAAGACGACGCTCACCGAAAAGCTGCTGCTGTTCGGCGGCGCCATTCAGCTTGCCGGTGAAGTCAAGGCGAAGAAGGATCGAATGCAGACGCGCTCCGACTGGATGAAGATCGAGCGCGAACGCGGCATCTCGGTCGTCACCTCGGTGATGACCTTCGAATATAACGATAATGTCTTCAACATCCTCGACACGCCGGGTCACGAGGATTTCGCCGACGACACCTATCGCACGCTGACGGCCGTCGATGCCGCCGTCATGGTCATCGACGCCGCCAAGGGTATCGAGCCGCGCACGCTGAAGCTCTTCGAAGTCTGCCGCATGCGTGATATTCCGATCATCACCTTCATCAACAAAATGGACCGCGAAAGCCGCGATCCCTTCGAGATCCTCGACGAGGTGGAAGAGAAGCTGGCGCTGGATACGGCGCCGATCACCTGGCCGGTCGGCCGCTCGAAGACCTTCTGCGGTTCCTACAATATTGCCGCCAACACGGTGCGCGGGTCGGATACCGAAATCGAGGGAACGCCGGTCAACGGCCCGCAGAGCGTTGCCGGCCGGTTGCCGGAAAACGAGCGCCAGGCATTCGTCGAGGAGACGGAGCTGGCGATCGAGGCCTGCCGCCCCTTCGACCGCCAGGCCTTCCTGGAAGGCCATATGACGCCGGTCTTCTTCGGTTCGGCGTTGCGCAATTACGGCGTTCGCGACCTCATCAACGCGCTCGGCGATTTCGCGCCGCCGCCGCGTGACCAGGTCGCCGATACCAGGACGGTGCATGCGACGGACGACAAGATGACGGCCTTCGTCTTCAAGATCCAGGCCAACATGGACCCCAACCATCGCGACCGCATCGCCTTTGCCCGCATCTGCTCCGGCAAGCTCGAGCGCGGCATGAAGGCCAGGCTCGCCCGCACCGGCAAGCAGCTTGGCCTGACGGCGCCGCAATTCTTCTTCGCCTCGCAGCGCCAGCTCGCTGACACCGCCTATGCCGGCGATGTCGTCGGCATTCCCAACCACGGGACGCTCCGGATCGGCGATACGCTGACCGAAGGCGAATCCCTGGTCTTCCAGGGCGTGCCGAACTTCTCGCCGGAAATCCTGCGCCGCGTGCGCCTGGAAGACGCGATGAAGGCAAAGAAGCTCAAGGAAGCCCTGCAGCAGATGGCCGAGGAAGGCGTCGTCCAGCTGTTTTCGCCGGAAGACGGCTCGCCGGCGATCGTCGGCGTCGTCGGCGCCCTGCAGCTCGACGTGCTGAAGGAGCGGCTAATGGCCGAATACGGCCTGCCCGTCTCCTTCGAAATGTCGCGTTTCTCCGTCTGCCGCTGGATCTCGGCCGATCAGCCGGCCGATCTCGACAAGTTCCTCACCGTCAAGCGCGGCGATATCGCCCGCGATCTCGACGGCGATCCGGTCTTCCTCGCCCAGGACGGTTTCTCGCTGCGTTATGAGTCTGAGCGTTATCCGGCGATCAAGATGGTCGCCATCAAGGAATATCACGCCGCAAAGGCGGCGTGATCGGTTGGCGGCCTGGGGCTATTTTTCCCGCAGCGCCCGACGGAAGTTCTGGGTGATCGGCTCAGCCAGATAAGCAAGCACGGTGCGGGCCCCCGTCCGGATCATCGCCTCGCTCGACATGCCGGGCAGCAGTTTGCGGCCCTCCAGCTTGGCGAGTTCGCTCTTGTCGATCAGCACGGTCGCGGCGAAATAGGGCGCGCCGCTGCGCTCCTCCCCCATCCGGTCAGCCGAGATGATCTCCACGACGCCGTCGAGTGGCGGGAGGTTGTAGCGGGCAAAGGCCGGGAAACTGACGCGCGCGGCCTGGCCGGGGGCGATCGTCTCGACGTCCTCCGGTCTGACCATGGCCTCGACCACGAGCTGCTGCCCGAGCGGCACGACCGTCATCAGTGTCTCGCCGGGTTTCACGACACCGCCCGCCGTGTGGACCTTCAGGTCCATGATGATGCCGTCAACGGGTGCGACCACATTGGTGCGGGCAAGCACGTCCCTGGCGGTACGTTCCTCCTGTCTGAGGTCGAACAACTCCGCCTCGACCTTGCTCAACTCCTCGACGGCCTCGTTGAGCCGCACCGTGCCGAGGTTCAAGCTTTGCATGTCGATCTCGGCCATGGCGCTTTTGGCGCGAGCGATGGCCGCGACGTTGGTGGCGCGTTCTCCCTCGATCTCCCGCTGTTGCCGTTTGAGCAGCAGGTTCCGTTCGCGCGTGACCAACCCCCGCTTGAGCAGACTGTCGAGGTCTTTGGTTTCGCCCTCGAGCGCCTCGATCTGCTTGTCCTCGGTGATGATAAGTTCCTCCAGTCCGGTGATCTCTTCCGCGGTCTGGCGACGGCGCTGGCTGAGAATTTCCCGCTCGTCCTGCAAATTGTGGTGCTTCGCCGCGAAGACGTCACGCTGTGAGGCCACCGCATCCTTTGCCGCTTTGGCGGAGTTTGCGAGCAAGGCGGGATCAAACTCGATCTCGGCCTTGCCATCACGCTCGGCCTTGAGGCGAGCGGCCAGCGCCTCGCGCGTTGCTATCCGGTTCTGGATCAGATCAAGCTTCGCCTTTGCCTGTGTGCTGTCGAGGTGGATGAGGACCTTACCCGTCTCGACGATATCGCCGTTGGCGGCATTCAACTCCGCGATGATGCCGCCCTCGAGGTGCTGGATGAGCTTGCGGTCGCCGGCAACCTTGATGACGCCAGGCGCCACTGCGGCGCTGTCCAGCGGTGCAAGCGCTGCCCAACCCAGGGCCCCGCCGAAGAACAGGAACATGATCGCGAATCCGGCGAAGGTCACGCCCGCAAGACGCAACGGTACCGGCGCAGCGGGTGGCGAAACGGGTAAGGGGACGACCTTCATGTCCTTCATGTCTGTTTTCATTTTCATGCCTATTTTGCCACGATGGTCGGCATCTGGGTGACCTTGTGGACCCGCGCGGCGAGTTCATTGAAGACATAGTCGCGTGGGCCGAAGAGGTCCTGTTGGCCTCGGTTGAGCACGAGTATTTTGTCGACCGTCTCCATGATGTTCGGTCGGTGCGCGATCAGGATAACGGTCGTGCCCGCCGCCTTGACCGTGCCGAGGGCTGCGATCAACGCCTCCTCACCGTCGCGGTCGAGGTTGGAATTGGGCTCGTCCAGGATAATGAGGGCCGGGTCGTCGTAAAGCGCCCGCGCCAACCCGATGCGTTGGCGCTGCCCGCCTGAGAGGACCGCGCCGGATTCGCCGATCTCGGTGAGGTAACCCTTCGGCAGTCCTTTGATCAGTTCGTGAACGCCCGCCAGCTGCGCGGCTTTGACCACCTTGTCGAAGACCACCGGGCTGAGCTTTGCGAAACGGCAGATGTTTTCGGAGACGGTACCGGCGAAGAGCTCGATGTCCTGCGGCAGATAACCGACATAATGACCACGGTCCTCCGCTGCCCATTGGGCAACGTCCATGCCGTCGAGCAAGGCACGCCCTCCGGATGGGCGCCAGGCACCGGCCAGTATTCGCGCCAGACTCGTCTTGCCGGCCGCGCTCTGGCCGATCAGCGCCATTGCTTCACCCGGCTCGAGGTGGAAGCTGATGCCTTTCAGGATAGGCTCGCCGCCCTGCCGGCCAAGCACGATATTGTCGGCCTCGAACCTGCCTTTCGGTCGCGGTAGTGGCAGAACCGGCGTGGCCTCCGGGTGCTGCCCGGCGACGGCGGTGAGACGCTTGTAAGCGGCGCGCGCTCCGACCGTCGCCTTCCATGTTCCGATCGCTTGTTCGACCGGGGACAATGCGCGGCCCATCAGGATTGAGGCGGAAATCATGATCCCGGGTGAAGCCTGGTTCCGAAGGACGAGATAAGCCCCAAGGCCCAGTATGGCCATTTGCAGGGCCAGCCGGTGGCAACGGGCGAGGGCTGCGATGACGCCGCCACGGTTGGCAGCAAGAACCTGTCCTTTGTTTGCCTCGTCCTGCTGGACCTTCCAACCCTCCAGCAGTGGCTTCAACATGCCCATTGCCTGCACGACCTCGGCGTTTCGGATTGCCGCCTCGGCCTGGACGTATGCCCGCGACTGCGCGCTTGCAGCCTCGGTCAACGGCTTGCGTGTGAGGTATTCGTTGAGCAACGCCAACGCAAACAGGACGATCCCGCCGCACAGCGCCAGCCAGCCCAGCCAAGGGTGCATGAAGAATATGGCGGCGAAAAACAGCGGCGCCCAAGGTGCGTCAAGGATAGGGAAGATGCTCGGGCTGGTGAAGAAATTCCGCACCTGGTCGAGGTCGCGCAGCGGCCGGGCATTGGCCTGGCCGGGCGCCGTGGCGGCATATTCCACCGATGCGGTCAGGAGAACCGGCGCCAGGCGCGCGTTCATCCACGATCCGACGGTTGCCAGAAGACGCCCGCGCACCACCTCCAGCCCCGCCATTGTCGCCAGGGCCGCCGCCGCCATCAGCGACAGCATCAGCAAGGTCTCCAGGCTGTGGCTGGACAAGACGCGGTGGTAGACCTGCAGCATATAAAGCGCCCCGGTCAGCATCAGCATGTTGATGCCGGCGCTGAACCAGACCAGCGGCCGGATGGCGCGTCTGGCTTCTTTCATCACCACCTGCAGGGCAGGGGGCTGTTGGTTTGTTTTCATCACTATGTCTCTGGTGTACGAGATTACACAGCATGCAAAGAC
This sequence comes from Rhizobium sp. BK008, assembly GCF_014197345.1. Lineage (NCBI taxonomy): Bacteria > Pseudomonadati > Pseudomonadota > Alphaproteobacteria > Hyphomicrobiales > Rhizobiaceae > Rhizobium > Rhizobium sp. BK008. The sequence goes on from NZ_JACIFK010000007.1 coordinate 100,940, forward strand.
AGTACGGGGGCAGCCTCGGCTGCCCCCGTTTGCTCAAGTGTCAGGCGACGTCGACAAGGATGTGCTGCATCGCTGTCTGGTCCCCATCCGCGTCCGCCACCTGGAAGGCGAAGTCGAGATTGGCATTCGGCGTCTCGGTCACCGTCGAGGTGAAGCCGATATCCGTGATCTTCAGCACGTCGTTATCGGTGGCGTCGAAGTTCACCAGACTGGTGGTCGCATTGCTGCCGCCGCCAGAGCCGGTCGTCCTGTTCAGGTCGATCGCCGTATTGTTGCCGGTGATCCCGTTGCCCGACTGCATGATCTGGACACCCTGCAGCACGTAGTCTTCGCCGGCGGCGTTGTAGTCGTTCTGCTCGACGATCACGAGGCCGTCATTATTGTCGAGCGTGAACTCGCTATTGTACGGGGCCGGCACCTGACCCGTCCTGTAGATGTCGGCATTCGACACATACATGGCCCGGGTGATCGTCGCGTTGTCGTCCGCAGTGCCGGCGATGTTGTCGGCGCCGTTCATGTCGATCAGGTTGAGGATCAGCATCAGGTCCTCGCTGTTGCCGATGCCGTCGAACTTGATGGCCATGGTGCCGGCGGTCGCTGTCGGGGCGGTGGCCTCGTTGGCAATGCCGACATTGCTGTTGAAGAACCGCAATGTGAGCAGTTCGTCTTTCTGGATCGTGTCGCCGGCGACACCGTTGGTGCTCTGCGTCGCAGACACCCACGTCTCATTGTTGTTGCTGACCATCTCGTGGCCACCGATGGTGAAGGTGGCGTCGGCCGATGTGCCTTCGCCATTGTTCGTCAGGCGGAACGGGTTGGATCTGTCGATCGCGTTGCCCGTGAACTGCACGTAGAAGTCTTCATCGGCAGCCGTGTTCGGGTCGTCCGCCTGCAGCCGTTCCACCACGATCTGCGGATGGCCGGTATTGCCCGTGGGCTCCTTGGACAAGAGCTCGCTGGTGTGGAGAACGTCGAAGGTGAAGCCTTCGAGCGGGTCGGTCAGGTTGATGGTATAGGTGTCGGCGACCTTGTCGAAGACCAGGGTGCCTCCTGCGGTGCCCGTCTGGACGCCCGCCGCCGGGTCCTTGTCATAGGTGAAGGTGAAGTTGAACGTCGCGGAGGTGAGGTTCTCCGACGCAAGCGTCACATTCGAGGTGAGGAGGTTGCCTCCGCCGCCGCCGGTGATCGTGCCGGTCAGTCCGATCTGGACGCCGGCCGCGCCATTCTGATCGACGAAGTCGGAACCGCCGCCGGTGTAGAATGCGGCCGTGTGAACATCCGCGCCGATGTTGTAGCCGAAGGCTCCGCTGGCCGATGCGTTGAGCACATTCGCCAGGGTCTCATGCTGGATGCCCGTGATAGCGGGGTTGCCATCGAACGGCACGGTGATCGTCGGTCCGTCATCCTCGAAGTTGAAGTTCTGGCCGATATTGTGGGTGGCTGTGGCCTGATCGCCATCACCGTCGGTGATGGTCGCCGTCAGAGTGACGAGGTCGGCGGCAGCCAAGGTCCTGCTATCGTCCGGGTTGGTGGCGTCGGCGTGAACGACCGCCCGGGCCTGGTCGAGGGTGACGACGCCGGCAGCGCTGACGCTGACGGTGAAGACGATCGCACCAGCAGCCGAGCCGGCACGGCCGACGACGTTGCCGCCTTCGATGAAGAGCAGGACGGACTGGCCGGTTTCGGTGTCGGTGAGACCGCTGACATTGGTGACCTGGTTGATGCCGAGCGCATAGGTGATGTCGTCGCCATCTGCACCGGCATTGGAGGTGAAGAAGGTCGAGAAGTCGGCGCTGTCGTTGCCGGCCAGGTTGGTCTCGTCGACCGTCAGCTCCGGGGGGACGCCGGTTGCCGTCATCGTCGGTCCGTCGTCGTCGAAGTTGATGAAGGAGCCGACCTCTTCGTTATAAGCGTTGCTGACCTCACCGCCATAATGCACTTCCTTGACATCGAAAAAGTCATGCTCGGTGTCGATATTCGCGATGGTAAAGCGGTCAAAGGTTCCGCCAGCCCCGCCCGCGGTGGTGAAATCGATCGTCACGCCCTCGCCGACATTCTCCAGGATCAGGCCATTGCCGGTGAGGTTGACGGTGATGCCGAGCGCCGCGGCAGTCGTTGCGACGCCGTTCAGTTTGAAGGTCACGCCGGTGATATTGATCTCGGTATCATTGTCGTCACCGGGGAACGCCGCGCCTTCAACATTGTCGTTGTTGTTATAGGCATGGATTTCGATGTCAGCCAGGCTGTCGGTCGGCGTGGACTGCGAGATCGTAAAACCCGCGCTGGAGACGTTCTCGAGGTGAGAGCCGTAGTCAGGCGCGGTTGGCGTGTCGGTAAAGTCTTTGCCCGCGCTCTGGGTGCCGCCGGTGATCAAGTCGATTTGAAGCTCGCGGCCGAAGCGGACGTCTTGCGATGCGACACCGAAGCCTTGCGTGCTGACATTGACTTCCGCTTGCACGTCGGCGTCGTGAGCCGTGACGAGAATCTTCTGCGGACTCGCTGCATCGGCGTCGAGAATATACCAGTTGTTGTGTCCGGACGGGGCGTCGTCAAGCTGGCTGAAATTCACCACCGACGTTCCGGTGACCGAGGCGAATACCTTGTTGGTCAGATCGATGCGGTCGTCGGGGTTGGTCGCATCGGTATGGAGCAAGGGCACGTATTGAACCGTATAGAGGTCCGCATTGGTGGCGCTGGTGCTGATCAGTGCGAGCGAGAAGGCAAGCGGCCCGGTCTCTGCGGGTTCGGCGAGCGGGTTGGCAGTACCAATGACGCCGATCACGACGTTTGGATGCGTCGGATCCTGGAACAGCCAGACATAATTGCCATCCACCGTCCGGATGCCGCTGTTGACGCCGACTGTGGTGGAAAACGGGGTCCCGGAAGAATTCTGTGTGAGAACGACCGAGGTGATGGTTTCTCCAGCGCTCGCCGATGCGACCACGAAGTTGCTCTGGTAGGCGACCTCCGGTGAGGCTAGCCCGCCCGCAGCGTCGAGACCCAACAGATATTGCAGCGTGGTGTTGCCGACGTGCGGCGGAGCAGAGGGGCTGATATCGTCGTCGGTCAGACCGGCGGTTTCATCGATGATGATGTCTTGGGTCGTGATGTCGAGTGCCATGGAGATTCTCCCTCAGATTGGATCGCATTAAGAGGAGGGATACAATCCTTAGGTGCAAAAATGCACCCGCCCGGGTCTACCCCTTGCGCATTGAACTTACGGCGCTCAATTGACTGCCGCTGTCTCGGCGATCGAGAGCACTAGTCCATTTCAGCTTGAGGGCATTAAGACCAAAGTCCATGTGTGTATTAAGACCAAAGTCCCAATCGAGAGGTTGAAAACAACTCCAAATCTTACTTTCTCAAAAAATACAAGAGATAGTTGGTAAGGTTCGGAATAAATCTAAGAAAGACTGGCGACAACCCCTCGTGCCCACGCGAGAATTTCTTCTCAACTTTATATATACTGCAAATTCATCTGAAATGCACTTAGACAGTTTGAGCTGCAAGCAAAGCGATAATGAGCCGCGTTGCGCCTTTTTCTGTGTGTTCACGGCGGAATACATCGCATCCGTATCTGCCGAGTACCCGCGGCGTCACGGATAGTCGAAAACACAAGACAGTCTTCTGGTTGTGATAAGAAAGGTAAGTTGGGATAAGAAGAAGCTAAAGTGACCTCGGGAGCGAGCAGCGACTTACAGTCTCGCCGGAAGACGGCTCGTCGGCGGTCTGTGTTCCTCGCGTAGGACGGTTTCTCGCTGCTTTATGAGTCCGAGCGTTATCCGGCGCTCAAGATGGTCGCCATCAAGGAATATCACGCCGCCAAGGCGGCGTGATCGCCAAAGCAATCCCAGGAAAAGTGTGAAACGGTTTTCCGTCCGGGATTGCGGAAGGATAAAAGATCACGGCAATCCCAGGAAAAGTGCGAAGCGGCTCTAGCCGCCGAGCTGTTCCGCCAGGAAATCGACGACGGCGCGCACTGCCGGCAGCTGGCCGCGCCGGTGCGGCATCAGGATCGTCGTCTCGATACTGCCAGCCGTCCATTCCGGCAGCACCCGCACCAGCCGCCCGTCTGCCAGCGCCTTCCGGCAGACGGATGTCGGCAGGCAGGTAATGCCAAGCCCGGCAGCGGCCGTTTCCATCAGGACATAGGGCTCATCCGCCGCCATGACGGATTGCAGCGAGACCAGCGCCTCATCGCCGTGATCGGTGTAGAGCCGCCACTGATTTTCGGTCAGGCTGGTCATGATCGTTGCGTGCTCCGCCAGTTCCTCCGGCCGGTGCGGTTGCCCGTGCGTGCTGATATAATCCGGCGAAGCGAGAATGAGGAAAGGGTGGCTGGCGAGCTTGCGCTGCACCAGCGCCGAATCCGGCAGCGGCCCGCGGTGGCTGCGCAGCGCTATATCGAAGCCTTCCTGCACGATATCGACGAAGCGGTCGGTTACATGCACGGAAAGCCGGAGCTTCGGATAGCGTGCCGCCAGCGCCGGCAGATGTTCCGTCAGGGTAAACTGCGCCGTCGGCACCGAGGCGGTGAGACGAACGCTGCCGGCCGGTTCGGCCAGATGCCGCCGCACGATGCCCTCGGCCATCTCCGCCTCGATGATCGAGGCCTGGGCATGCTGAAAGAATTCCCGGCCGAGCTCGGTCAGCGCGAAGCTGCGCGACGTGCGCTGGATCAGCCGGACGCCGAGGCGCCCCTCCAGCTCGGCAACCCGTTTGCTCACCGTCGATTTCGGAATGCCGAGATGCCTGGCCGCGGCGGTAAAACTGCCGCTGTCGACGGCCTGCACGAAGAGATGAAGATCGTTGAGGTTGAAAAGCGCCATGATCATCTTCCATCAATGTAGACATTGCGATGCATTTATAGCCTCTATCGCAAGATCGTCCACATCAGCACATTGATCATGTCAAAAACGGGTCAATTCTGAAAGGAACGATTGATGTCACCCATATTGTTTTACGGCGTGCCGGAAGGCTGCTCCTTCGGCTCGATCGTCGCACTGGAATGGTCGGGCCTGCCTTATCGGCTCTGCCGCGTCGAGATGCCGGAAATGGTCTCCACCGATGACTACGTCAGGATCAACGCAGTCGGCGAAACGCCGTCGCTGCTGCTCGAGGATGGCAGGACGATCAGCGAAAGCATGGCGATCCTCCACCATATCGGCGCTCGAGCGATCGGCAACGGTCTGGGCTTTGCGCAGGGGTCGGAGGATTTCGATCGTCTGAACCAGATGCTCGCCTTTCTCAACACCACCTTCTTCAAGGCCTTCGGCCCGCTCTGGTATGCGTTCGAACACCCGCTGGAGCCGCAGCAAAAGCAGGCCCTCACCGCCTATGGCATCGCAGCGGTCGAAAAGGCGCATCAGACGCTGGAGCGTCTGCTCGATGCGCGTGAATGGCTTCTCGGCAACGGGCCGAGCCTGGCGGATGCCTATTTCGTCGGGATCGCTCGCTGGAACGATTTCCACAAGGTCGTCGACCGCCGACAGTTTCCTGGCCTGCACCGTCTCTATGAGCGCATGCAGCAGGAGCCGGCCGTGCGTTTTGCCCATGCGATCGAGCATCGGCAGGAGGCGAAAAGCAGCGGCGGTTTCCGCGGCGAGGTCGATCTGGCCGAGGCGCTCGGCCTGTTGAAACAGGCGGCCTGAAAACCATGGCCATCGCATCTTCGGGTGCGATGGCCAATGTTCAATCAGCCGGCAGCGACGATCTCGATTTCGACCAGCCAGTCGTCGCTGAGCGTTTCGACGATGATGGCTGTGGTCGGTACGGCGCGGCCGCCAAGTGCCCGAAGGCGGGCATTCTGGTTCGCCTCCACAAAGGCACCGTCGCGCAGATAGCTCGTCAGCCGCACGATATTGTCGACGGTCATATCAGCCGAGGCGAGGATGGTGCGCAGATTGGACCAGATGAGCTCCAATTGCCCGTCCAGGTCGACGCCCGCCATTCCCTCTTGATCGAGACCCATCGTGCCGCTGACGAAGAGCAGCCGCGTGGGATGCCTGACCTCCAGCGCATGGATGTAGTCGGGGCTCGCCGGATAGATCCCGCTTGCCGGATTGCGCTCGATCATCTGCATGCGATTTGCCTCCCCTAATATTCTGTTGAAGAATGCCAGTATTGACGATTATTTTTCGGCAAGAAGGGGATTTTACCGAATGGCGAAAAATACAGAGGATCTTCGGCAAAGACGTGCACGGCAGCCGGCCATCGATGTCTTCGACCGAAAAATATTAGCGGCGCTCGCCACCGACAGCAGCCAGAGTTATGCTAGGCTTGGCGAAGCGGTCGGCCTGTCGGCGCCGGCCGTGCATGAGCGCGTGCGCCGTCTCCGGCAATCCGGCGCGATCAAAGGCGTGCATGCCGCGCTGGATGGCGCCGCGCTTGGCAAACCGTTGCTTGCTTTCGTGCATGTGGAGGCGGCCGGCTGGGGCAAGAGCGAGCGGCTGATGCAGGTCCTGCGGTTTCCCGAGGTCGAGGAGATGCATTCGGTCGCCGGCGATGCCAGCGTTCTCTTCAAGGTCCGCACGGCGAGCCCGCAGGACTTGGAGGCTTTTCTGGCGCAGATCCATGCCGTTCCCGGTGTCACCGGCACCCGCAGCTATATCGCCCTTTCCACCTATCTGGAACGTCCGGTCCAGGCCGGCGTCACCGACAGCTGGCCTGATATGCCGCGGCCGGGATAGACAGGCGCTCTGGTTTCCCGGCTAAGCGTCCTGCCGCTTTAATCCTCGCCCTCGAAGCGCGGCAGGTGCTCGATATTCTCCACCCCTGCCAGGGCCGAGCGGCACCATATCTGTTTCTTGGGCGTCAGTTCCCGCCGCTGGTCGATGCTGCCGACGCGGATGCCGATCGCGCCGCCTTCGCCGTCGGTGCGGTAAAGCGGCGATCCGCAATTCGGGCAGAAGAATTGCCGGCTGAGACCGCCGCTGTCGCCATATTTTGCGTAGCCTCTCGGTTCGCCCGACAGGAGCGTCAAACTGTCCGGCCGCGCCGGTGCGGTGACGCGATAGGCCGAGCCGGTCAGCCGCTGGCAATCGGTGCAATGGCAGATCGAAATCCGCTCCGGATCGATCTCCGCCTTATAGCGGATTGCGCCGCAATGGCATCCCCCGGTGATATGCATCGGTTACTTCCTCAAAGCATGTCGCGCAAAAATGTACTGCGGTTTTGCGATCATGAGATGCGATAAACAAAGAACCAAAGCGTGGCAGGCGAACCTGAAAGATCGCCCCACGCCTCAGTCCGCCGGCTGCGCGCCTGGCCGTGTGGCATAGAAGGCCTTGGCATCGGCCGTGAAGGCGGCCCGCTGATCGGCTTTGGTATAGAACATATGGCCGCCGCGATAAAGTTTCAGCCCGACGCGGCCGCCGGCGAGCGACGGCGGCAGATGATCGACGACATAGCGGCTGACGCTGTAGGGCGTCACCAGATCGCTGTAGCCATGCGCGATCAGCAGATGGAATGCCGGGTTCGAGGCGAGCAGCTGCCGGATGTCGTCGGTGGCGCTGGCCTGGAGGCGGGATCCGCCGCTGCGTCCTCCGCCCCATTCCCAGCGCCGGCTGATATCGCCTTCGAGCAGCGTATAGGTCATCTCCGTCCTGAAGCCGAGTTGGTTGCGGGCATAGTCGGCAAAGGCGCCGCCATAGGCGCGGGTGAAGCCATCGAGGATGGCGTCGTTGCCGCGATCGTAGTCCGATTCCGGATAGGGATCGGGAGCTGCAAAGGAGGCGTCGTAGGCGCTCATCACCTCGCCGCTGCCCGCGTCGGAATGTTTGACGAAGGAATTGCCGAGGAAGCCGCGGTTGCGGGTGACAATATCCTCGGGAATGCCCGTCAGCTTGGCGACCCTGCCATAGAAGGCGGCGGCCTCGGCGCCCGTCGGCGGCGGTCCGGCCAGCGTCGTCAGATAGTCGCCGAGCGCGAAGGTCTCGGCCTGCTTCTGCGTCTCTTCGTCGAAAGCCTTATGCCGGTCGAGTTCGGCGGCCGCCAAAGACGGCAGTTCGAGGGCTGCGCCGAGCGCGAACTGGTCGGCATTGAACATCAGCTGGCCTTCGAGCAAGGGAGAAAGCATCACCGCGCCGGCGACGATGATGCCTTGGCTTTCCTGCAGCGCCGAGGCGACCTTGGCGGCGCGGAAGCCGCCATAGCTTTCACCGAGAAGATATTTCGGCGAGTTGGAGCGGTTGTTGTGCGCGACATAGAGCGCGATCGCCTTGGCGATGCTCTCAGCATCGGCATTGACGTTGTAATAGTTGGAGGCGTCGTCCGCCTTGACCGTCCGGCTCCAGCCCGTGCCGATCGGATCGATCAGCACGAGATCGGTGAAATCGAGCCAGCTCTGCTTGTTGTCGACGAGTTTCGCATTGGCGCCGTCGCGTCCATCCGGCCCGAAATCGAGCACTTCAGGCCCGACCAACCCAAGATGCAGGAAGGCGGAAGCCGCACCCGGCCCACCATTGAAGGCAAAGGTCAGAGGCCGGTTGGCCCCGCCATCCCCAGCGACATAGGCAGTGTAGAAGATCGCGCCGGTCTGCGCGCCGTCCTGGCCGAAGAGTTCAAGCGTGCCGGCGGTGGCGGTATAGGCGAGTTTCCGGCCGCCGATCGTCAGCTCGTGCTCGGTGACGGAATCGGCCGGCAGCAGCTTCAGCACGCCGTCGCGCGCGCCGCTCTGGATATTGGCCCTCGGCTGACCGCTTTCCTGCGCATGAGAAAGGGCAGGGGCCAGCATTGCCGCAAGCGCGGCAAGCAGAAACAGGGTTCGGATGCGCAAGATGTCTCCTCCGGCGATGGGAATGAGAGGCTGAGATAGCGTAGCATCCGCGGCCGGCGACGGGCATCAAGAGATGGTGATGGGCCAGTGAATGAACCAATGAACGAACCGGTGAACGAGTGAGCTGAGCGTGCGGCTCAGCCTGTCTTCTCGACCGCATGGACGTTCACTTCGATTGCCCGGCCGGCCTTCCAGCCGTTGATCGCCGCGCCGAGCCCGAGCGCGACGAAGAGGGCGGCGCACCAGGAAAAACTTCCGGTCCAGCCGCGGATGAGACCGACGATGAGTGGGCCGATGGCGGCAAGCAGGTAACCGACGCATTGCGCCATGCCGGAAAGATGGGCGGCGACATCGGGATCGCGCGAGCGCAGCACGATCGTCGTCATGGCCGCCGCGATCAGCCCACCCTGACCGATGCCCTGCAGCACTGCCCACAGCCAGACTGTCGACAGCGGCGCAAAGAGCAGGCCGAGCAGGGCGGTGACGGCGACGCCGCAGAGGCTCGCATTGATCAGCCGCTGGTCGCGGCCGCGCACCGCGATATGCGGCACGATCAGGCAGGATGCGGCCTGCACCATCACCGACAGGGAAACGATCGCCCCGGCGGTGACGCCGTCGAGTCCGCGTTCGCGCAAGATCGGAACCAGCCAGCCGAAGACGCAATAGGCAAGTGCCGATTGCAGCCCCATGAACAGCGTGACCTGCCAGGCGAGCCGGTCGCGCCAGAGGCCTTTGACGTGGAAGCCATTTCGTCTTGCCTGCCGGCCGCTGCGAAGAACCTCAGGCAGCCAGAGCAGGCTGACGATCAGGGCGGGCAGCGCCCAGATGGCGAGCGCGCCCGCGAGAGACCCGCCCAATCCATGCTCGATCGGCAGCGTCAGCCCGGCCGCACTTGCCGCACCGGCGCAAAGCGCCATCGTGTAGAAACCGGTCATCAGCGCGGCGCGCCCGGCGAAATCCCGCTTCACCAGCCCCGGCAGCAGCACGTTGCCGACAGCGATACAGGCGCCCGCAAGGGCCGTGCCGATGAAGAGCAGCGGCACCGAGGAAAGTCCGCGCAATGCAGTGCCGAGCGCGAGAAGCAGCAGAACGCCGAGCAGCGTGCGCTCAGTCCCGAGGCGCTGGGCAAGACGAGGCGCAAGCGGCGAAAAGGCGCCGAGGCAGACGACCGGAAGCGTCGTCAGCAGGCTGGCGCCCAGCGCGCTGAGGCCGAGCTCCGAGCGGATTTCCGGCAGCAGCGCCGAGGCGCTCGAAAAGACCGGGCGCAGGTTGAAGGCGATCAGCACCAGGCATGCGCCGAGCAGGAAACGACCCGCAGCTCCCCGCTTCGACATTGCCTGCGGCGGCGGAAGGCTGCCGGTCTCGGCGTCGATCAGCAGTTCGTCGGCCGCCTCGAGCGTGCTGGCAGCATGGTTGAAAGGCGTGTTCATGACAGGATCATCCGGTCGAGTGCGGCAAGAACCGGCGCCATGAAACGGCGCACCGCCGCGTCCGCCTTGTCGGCATCGCCGGTCTCGATGGCGTCGACGATATTGGCATGCGCCTGCATATCGGGTTCCGGAATATCCTTGCCGAGCGTTGCCGCGATGGTGTCGGCAATCGAGGCCGAGAAGAAATCATAGATCTCGATCATCGCCCGGTTGCCGGAAGCGGCGATGACGGCCTTGTGGAAGGCGAGGTCGCGTTCGATGAAGGCGGCCTGATTGCCGCCATCGTAATTGCCGCGTTCGGCAAGCAGCCTGCGCAGCTCGGCCACCGTTTCCGGGGTCTTGCGGATCGCCGTCAGACGGGCTGCCTCGACGTCGAGTGCGCATCGCGCCTCGAACTGGTCGCGCAGGCTGGCGCGCCGTGCCATCGTCAGCGGCCGGCCGGCATCGCGGGTCGAACGGACATAAGTTCCCGAGCCCTGGCGGGTTTCGAGATAACCTTGCGAGACGAGAACGCGCACTGCCTCGCGCACCGTGCCGCGGCTGACGGACAGCATGGCTGACAGCGAGGCTTCATTCGGCAGTTTCTCGCCGACCGCCCAGCGTTTGCCGAGAATGTCGCCGCGAATCGCCTCGATCGCCTCATCGGCGAGATTGGTCTTGCTGAGTGCCCGCATTCCATTACTCATAAAGTCATCCGATGACTTTATGAGTAATGGAATTTCGAAATTCCGTCAATTTGAAATCCGGGCATTAAAAAAGGGTCGCCTCAGCGACCCTTTCCATGAGTTTGGCCTCGAACTGGCCTGGACTGTCTATGCAGCCCCAGGAAGGCGGGGATTAGAGCGAGGGCTGCCTCGCCTTCTTCACCTCTTCCATGCCCGTTACGAGGTCCGAAATCTCATTAGACATTGGATCACCTTCCTTTCGTTCTGTTGCTGATGACTTAAAGTTAGGCTGATTCTTCACAGATGCAAGAAGAAATTCTACATAGGACGCAACCCTGGGCAATGCGGATGTTCACGAGAGAACACAGTGTTTCGCAGAATTTGAAGATGCCGGACGCCACGAAACTGTCATCTTGCGCTTGCAAACCGGCGGCGCGTTAAGCTGTTATTAGCCGCGAGATCAGACAATTTAGAGTATTCCCGCCGGTGCGGCGGCGGGTTCCGGAGCAAGAAAGCCATGTGTCGCTGGGCAGCCTATCGTGGAGACCCTCTCTATCTCGAGGAACTGGTATCCTCGCCTGCCCATTCCCTGATCGAGCAGTCCCATTGCGCCACCCGCGCCAAGACGGCGACCAATGGCGATGGCTTCGGCATCGCCTGGTATGGTGACCGGCCCGAGCCCGGCCGCTACCGCGATATCCTGCCGGCCTGGTCGGATTGCAATCTGAAGAGCCTGGCGCGCCAGATCCGTTCGCCGCTCTTTCTCGCCCATGTCCGCGCTGCGACCGGCGGCGGCACGCGCCGCGACAATTGCCACCCCTTCACCCATGACACCTGGTCCTTCATGCATAACGGCCAGATTTCCGGCTTCGAGCGGCTGCGCCGGCCGATGGAGGCGATGCTCGACGACGATCTGTTCAATGCCCGCGGCGGCACGACCGATTCCGAACTGATGTTCCTGCTGGCGCTGCAGTTCGGTCTGCGCGAGGCGCCGGTCGCCGCGATGGCTCACATGATCGGTGTCGTCGAGAACCTTGCCGAAAGTGTCATCGGCTCGATCCTGCTGCGCTTTACCGCTGCCTTCTCCGATGGCAGCACGCTCTATGCGATCCGTTATGCCACCGATCGCAAGGCGCCGACGCTCTATGCCTCACCCGTCAGCGCCGGTTATTGCCTCGTCTCCGAGCCGTTGAACGATGATGTCGACGCCTGGGCGGAAATTCCGGACGGCAGCGCCGTCACCATCGGCAAAGACGGCATCGACGTCGCCGACTTCCGGCCGGAGAAGCGCAATGCGGTCAAGCCGCAGCGCCTGGCTATTCCTGCCTGAGCCGCTCGCGATTAGCTGAGCCACTCGACGTCAGCCGAGCCGCGCGATCAGCGGAGCCGCTGGGCGATCAGCGCCGCGAGCCTTTCGGCAACCTCTTCCTTCGCCAGGTCGGGCCATTGCTCGACGCCGTCGCGGCGAACGAGTTTGACGCTGTTGCGGCTGCCGCCCATGATCCCGGTGGCGGGAGAGACGTCATTGGCGACGATCATGTCGGCGCCCTTCCTCTCGAGCTTCGCCTTCGCATTGCTTTCCACGTCCTGCGTCTCGGCGGCAAAGCCGATGACCAGCTTCGGCCGCATCGTATGATGGCCGACGGTTTTCAGGATGTCCGGATTTTCGGTCAGCGCCAGCGTCGGAATGGATTCGCCGGGATGTTTCTTCAGCTTCTGGTCTGCCGCCGAGGCGACGCGCCAGTCCGCTACCGCCGCCACCATCACGGCGACGTCGGCCGGCAGCGCTGCAAGCACCGCATCACGCATTTCCTCGGCCCGCTCGACGTGGATGACGTTGACGCCGACCGGATCGGCGATCGTCACCGGTCCCGATACCAGCGTCACCTCCGCCCCGAGCTTTGCAAGGGCTGCGGCGATCGCATGCCCCTGCCGGCCGGAGGAGCGGTTGGCGATGTAACGCACCGGATCGATCGGCTCATGCGTCGGTCCTGAGGTGACGATTGCCTTGCGCCCCTTGAGCGGCTTTTCTCCGTCGTCGAGCAGGGTTTCGGCGGCCGCCACGATCTCCAGCGGCTCCGCCATCCGGCCGAGCCCCGTCTCCCGGCTTTCCGCCATCTCGCCGGCCATCGGCCCGACGAAGCGGATGCCGTCGGCCCTGAGCATCGCGGCATTCCGCCGGGTCGCCGGATGCGCCCACATGGCCGGATTCATTGCCGGTGCGGCAAGCACCGGCCTGTTGGTTGCCAGCAGCACGGTCGAGGCAAGATCGTCGGCAAGCCCGTTCGCCATCTTCGCCATCAGATCGGCCGTGGCAGGGGCGATCAGCACGAGATCGCAGTCGCGCGCCAGCCTGATATGACCGATATCCTGTTCGTCCTGCCGCGAAAACAGATCGAGGAACACATGGTCCGCCGCCAGCGCACCGACGGCCAGCGGCGTGACGAATTCTTGCGCCCCGCGGGTCATCACCGGGCGCACGCTGGCGCCGCGCTCGCGCAGCCGGCGGATCAGATCCAGGCTCTTATAGGCGGCGATGCCGCCGGAGATGATGAGGAGGATGCGTTTTCCGCTGAGAGCCATGGCTTTTTCTACCCGTCGCCTTTTCTGACCGGCCCCGACCCTAAGCCTTTGGCGGAGAACATGCAATCACGCGGCGACAGGCATCGGCCGCAGTCGGCGGGTGCTGCCCCGTTCATGGACGTCAGCCGCCATTTTCGTGGGGTCAGAGGTTGCTCATCCCGCCGTCGATGACGAGTTCGCTGCCGACGATATAGGCGGCCTCATCGGAGGCGAGAAAGATGATCGTCTTCGCGACTTCGCTGGGGCTCCCGAAGCGGCCGACAGGGATTTGGGACTGGATCTGCGCGGTCATCGCCTTGGAATCGGCTTCCGACGCCCCGAGCTTGCTGTAGAGCGGCGTGGCGATCGGCCCCGGGCTGACGGCGTTGACCCGGATACCGCGGCCGATGAGTTCGCCCGACAGGGTCTTGGCAAGCGTCAGCAATGCGCCCTTCGTCAGTGAATAGACGCTGGAGTTCGGCATGCCGATATGGGCGTTGATCGAGGTATTGAGCACGATCGCGGCCTGTTTCGAAAAGATCGGCAGTAGCGACTGGATCAGGAAGAACGGCCCCTTGACATTGATCGCTACCGACCTGTCGAAGGCGGCTTCGCTCCACTGTTCCAGCGGCCCGAATTCGGCGACACCGGCATTGACGAAGAGGATGTCGAGCGTGCCGAAAGCCTCTTTCACGGTATCGGCGACGGCCTTTTGGCCGGCCGCATCGCCGGCATCGGCCTGGATGACGATCGCTTGGTCGCCGAGTTCGCGACGGGCGGCTTCGACGCTTGCGGCACTGCTGCCGGTAACGACGACACGGGCGCCTTCGGCAATGAATTGACGGGCGGTTTCGATGCCGATGCCGCTGGTGCCGCCGGTGATGAGGGCTGTCTTGTTCGGAAGACGTGACATGATGCGTTCCTTCAATCGGATGTGGGGCCGCGGCCCGGGGTCAGTGGGAGAATGTTCCGGAAAAGGCGGCGCGACAATCCGGAGCGGGTCATCGCGCTTGGCTTTCGTCAGGTGCGGGTGATCGAGGCGCCGCCGTCGACCAGCGAAGCCGTGCCGGTGACGAAGCTCGCATCGTCGGAGGCGAGGTAGAGAACCGAGCGGGCAAGTTCTTCGGGAGTTGCGACGCGCTTCAGCGCATGCAGGTTGGTGACGAAGGCCTGTTTGTCGGGCGTATCGTTCATGTCCCGATACATGTCGGTATCGACAGCACCCGGCAGGATGGCATTGACCCGCACGCCCTGCTGGCCGAACTCGGCGGCAAGCGCCTGCGTTAGTCCGATCAGGCCGGATTTGCTGGCGGCATAGGCGGCAACGCCCGGGAAGGCGAAGCTGTAGCCGACGAAGGTCGAGGTGAAGATCACCGAGCCGCCGCCATTTTCCACCATCGCGCCGATCTGGTGTTTGGCGGCGAGGAAGGAGGCCGTCAGGTTGATCGCCAGCGCCTCGCTGAAGCCTGCTTCGGAAACGGCGGTGCTCGGGCCGGCTTCGCCCAGCGTGCCGGCATTGTTGAAGGCGATGTCGAGCTTGCCGTAATGCGTCACGGCGGCCGCGACCAGCGCCTTGTGATAATCTTCCGAGCGCACGTCGCCGGCAATGGCGATGGCCTCGCCGCCCTCTGCCTTGATCTCCGCGACCAAGCTGTCGAGTTCACGCTCGCGGCGGGCACCGACGACGATCCTGGCGCCTTCGGCGGCGAAGAGCTTTGCCGTGGCGCGGCCGATGCCGGAGCTTGCGCCGGTGACGATCGCGACCTTGTTGTTCAAGCGGTTCATGGTTCCATCTCCTGATCTTGAGGTGAGGCGGCCCCTGCCGTCTCTTTCGATGAAGGGAAGATGGCATTTTCCTCTCGTTCGGATTAGTCTCCAGATTGGGGAACTCGAATTCGGAAAAGCCGAACGATGATCAGGATCGAAGGTATTACGGCTTTCGTCGCCGTCGTCGAGGCGGGCTCGGTCAGCGAGGCGGCTCGGCGCCTGCGGCTGTCGAAATCCGTCGTCAGCGAAAGGCTGGCCGAGCTGGAGAAGTCGCTCGGCGGCGTGCTGCTGCACCGAACGACGCGCAAGCTGAGTTTGACGGAGGATGGCGCGGTCTTCCTGGAGCGTGCCGCGCGCATCGTGCGCGAGATCGAGGAGGCTGCGGCCGATATGGCGGAGCGGCGCGGAAGCCTGTCCGGCCCGATCCGCATCGCCGCTCCGGTCACCTTCGGCCGCATGCATCTCGGCCCGGCGCTCTATCCCTTCCTTGCCGAACATCCCGAGATCGAACTCACCCTCGATATTGACGACCGACGTGTCGATGCCGCTTCGGACGGCTACGACGCCATCATCCGCAACGGTCCGATCGCCGATAACAGGCTGGTCGCCTGGAAGCTCGCGCGCAGCCGCCGTCTTGTCTGCGCCTCGCCGGATTATCTCGCGCGCCAGGGAGTGCCGTCGTCGCTTGATGATCTCAACGGCCATCGCGGAATCTTCTATACCAATCGCGGCGTTGCCGACTGGCGCTTCCAAACGCCGGAGGGCGCGGTCGTCGTCCGCGCGAAACTGGCGCTCGGCATCAACAATGGCGACATGCTCCGCGACGCCGCCATTGCCGGTCTCGGCATCGCGCTGCTGCCCGCCTTCATCGCCGGCCCCGCCATTCGCGAAGGCCGGCTTGCCGAAATCGATGTCGGTCACAGGCCGGAGGCCGAATTCATCTACATGGCCCATCCCGAGGGCCGAAACCCCTCCGCCAAGCTCCGCGCCATCGCCGATCACCTGAAGAAGAGTTTTGGCGATCCGCCCTATTGGGATCCGGCGGGCTAGAGCATGTCGCGCAAAAGTGTGCAGCGCTTTTGCAAAACGACATGAGCAAGAACAAAGACCAGAGCCTTTCCGGGTTAGATTGCAGCATTCTGTTGGCTCAAACGGAGTCGGATGGTCGACCGGCCGGCGCGCGTCGTAGCCCAGCTCTACGGCCAAGCCGGCCGGTCGATCAGCCGGCCCGTTTCAGCCAACCCGAAGGGCCGGGCATCTTTCCGCCAGGGCAAAGGCGATCGGCTCGACCGTACCAAGAGGTATGCCCTTCGCCAATCGCCTCTGCCCTGACGAAAACCTGCTCCGGCAGAATGCTGCAATCTAACCCGGAAAGGCTCTAAAGCGCGAAGAGCGAATCTGAAGGATCGCGACGCGCTTTAGCTCAGCAGGCTCATCAGGTTCTCGGTGACCGGCGAGCGATGTGTCTTCAACATTGCCAGCGCCAGGCGCGCCACAGCCGGCGGCCCCTCGATCGGCCGGTAGGCGACGCCTTCGAGCCTGATCTGCGAAATCGAGGCCGGCACGATCGAGACGCCGAGCTCTGCCGCCACCAGATTGACGACGGAGGAAATCTGCGGCGCCTCCTGGGCCACGGTCAGCTCGAATCCCGCCTTGCGGCAGGCCAGCACGACATCGTCGTAGAGGCTCAAGCCGACGAGCCGGGGAAAGAGGATGAAGGGTTCGTCCGCCAGTGCCGCAAGCGGCAGTTTGCTGCGCCGTGCCAGAGGATGGCTGGCGGGCAGGGCGATCACCATCGGCTCATCCGGCAATCGCCGCAGCCGGACGCCGGCGGGGTCGTCGAGGCTGGGGCGCATGAAGGCGGCGTCGAGCTCGCCGCCTTCCAGCTTCTGCATCAGCGCCAGCGTATTCATTTCCGTCAGCGCCAGCCGGACATCGGGCCAGCGGGCACGAAATCGTCGGATCGTCGCGCTGACCACGGGGTTGAAGGCGGAGGATGCGGTGAAGCCGAGCGACAGCCGGCCGGTCTCGCCGCGATTGGCGCTTTGCGCCGCAAGCTTTGCCTTTTCGGCAGCCGCCAGCGAAGCCTTTGCCTCGCCGAGGAAGGCAGCGCCCGCCGCCGTCAATTCGGCGCCGTGCGGCACGCGGTGAAACAGCGCCGCACCCACTTCCCTCTCCAGGTCGCGGATCTGCTGGCTGAGCGGCGGCTGCCCGATGCCGAGCTTGGCGGCCGCACGGGTGAAATTGCATTCCTCCGCCACCGCCAGGAAATATCGCAAGTGCCGCAGCTCCATCGTCATCTCCAAAACATATCGAAATCGCCAGTTTCATATATTGGACAAATGGAGCGGCGTTGACTAGATCGGAGACCGGAAGGATGAAGAGATGCCGACGTCAGCGCATGTATTAAAGACCTCCGAGATATCAGCGACCCCAAGGCAGAAGCACTATCTCACCCGTGGCACCGGCGCCTATCGCCGCGCCAGCCTGGCGCTCTTCCTTTCCGGTTTTTCCACCTTCTCGCTGCTCTATTGTGTCCAGCCGCTGCTGCCGATCTTCTCGCAGCAATTCTCCGTCAGCCCGGCCGAAAGCTCGCTGTCGCTCTCCCTCTCCACCGGTTTCCTGGCGGTCGCCATCGTCTGTGCCGCCGCCGTCTCGGAAGGTCTCGGCCGCCGCAGCCTGATGTCGATATCGCTGGTCGGCGCGGCATTGCTGACCATTGCCACCGCTTTTGCCCCGAGCTGGCACCTGCTGCTTGTCATCCGCGCCCTGCAGGGCCTCGTTCTCGGCGGCGTGCCGGCCGTCGCCATGGCCTATCTCGCCGAGGAAATCGATCCGCGCGGCCTCGGCGCCACCATGGGCCTCTATGTCGCCGGCACGGCCTTCGGCGGCATGTCTGGCCGCGTGCTGACAGGTATCTTCGCCGAATATCTCAGCTGGCGTCCGGCGCTTTTTCTGATCGGCGCCGTCGGTCTTGCCGCCGCGATCGGCTTCATCGCCCTGCTGCCGCCGTCACGCAATTTCATCCGCCGGCCGGGCTTCGATCCGCACTTCCATGCCAAGGCCTGGCGCGGCCATCTCAGCAGTCCGGCGCTGCCCTTCCTCTTCGCCATCGCCTTCCTGGCGATGGGCTCCTTCGTGACGATCTACAACTATGCCGGCTTCCGCCTCGTGGCGCCGCCTTACGGCCTCAACCAGACCGAACTCGGCCTGATCTTCACCGTCTATCTCTTCGGCATCGGCGCCTCCTCGATCGGCGGCCTCCTCGGAGACCGGATCGGCCATTTTTCCGTGCTTCTCTTCGGTCTGGCACTCACCGCCGCCGGCAGCGCGCTGACGCTGTTCGCCTCGCTCCCGGTCATCATCCTCGGCATCATCGTGCTCACCACCGGCTTCTTCATGAGCCATTCCATTGCCAGCGGTCTTGTCGGCAGACTGGCGCATGGCACCAAAGGCCACGCCTCGTCGCTCTATATGCTCGCCTATTATGTCGGCTCCAGCCTCATGGGTTCGGCGGGCGGCTGGTTCTTCGCGGTTGAAGGCTGGACCGCCGTCGTTATCTTCACGCTTGCCATGCTGGCGCTGGCCTTTGTCTCCGCCTGTCTTGCAAAGCATCTCGCGAGGAGAACAGCATGATCCGCATCGACCGCCTCGACCATCTGGTGCTGACCGTCGCCGATATTGCCGTCACCTGCGATTTCTATGCCCGCATCCTCGGCATGTCGGTCGAAACCTTCGCGGAAGGCCGCAAGGCGCTGAAATTCGGCCGGCAGAAGATCAACCTGCACCAAGTCGGCCGCGAATTCGATCCCAAGGCGAGTCATCCCACAGCCGGCTCCGGCGACCTCTGCTTCATCGCCGAGACGACGCTCGCCGATGTCATCACGCATCTGCAGGCCTCCGGCGTTGCGATCGAAGAGGGTCCGGTCGAACGCACCGGAGCGACCGGGCGTCTGCGCTCGGTCTATTTCAGAGACCCCGACGGCAATCTCCTCGAAGTCTCCAATCTGATTGCCTGATGCCTGATAATTCTGGAAAGGGTCTGGATGTCTGCTCCCGCACATCAGCCAAGCCGGAGATAGGGCACGTCTTTCTTCGCCACTTCATCCAGCGCCTCCTCGTAACCGGCATCGGCATACCGCATGACGCCGAGCGCAGTATCGTTGGTCAGCGCACGGTCGAGCCGTTCGTCGGCGGCATCCGTGCCGTCGGCGATGACGGTGACGCCGCAGCTCGTCATATAGCCGGCATAGCCGCCGCCGCCGGAATGAATGACGACGAGATCAGCCATCGACGAGCAGAGCATCATCGCATCGATCAGCGGCCAGTCGGCGATCGCGTCGGAGCCGTCCTTCATCCGCTCGGTCATGATGTTCGGGTGCGCCATGGCGCCGGCATCGAGATGGTCGCGGGAGAAGGCGACCGGGCCTCTGAGTTCGCCGCTCGCAACCAGCGTGTTGACGCGCCTCGCGAGTGCCGTGCGTTCGCCGTGGCCGAGCCAGGCGATGCGGGCCGGCAGCCCTTCGAAGGGCACATGCTCGCGCGCCAGCCGGATCCAGTTGGTGATGATCTTGTTGTCGGGGAACATCTCGAGCAGCAGGTCATCGATCCGGGCGATATCGCTCTCCTCGCCCGATAGCGCCATCCAGCGGAACGGGCCGATCGCCCGGGCAAACAGCGGCCTGAGATAGGCTTCGGTGAAGATCGGAATGTCGAAGGCATTGGCAACGCCGCCCTCCTTGGCCTGCGTGCGGATCAGGTTGCCGTTGTCGAAGACTTCAGAACCCTTCTTCTGGAATTCCAGCATCGCCGTCACATGTTCGACGATCGAGGCGCGGCTTGCCGCCATCAGTTGCCCCTGGCCATCGTCGCGCAGGCCCTTGACCTGATCGAGGCTCATGCCTTTCGGCACGTAGCCATAGACGAGGTCATGCGCCGAGGTCTGGTCGGTGACGATGTCGGGCACGATGCCGCGCCGGGCGATTTCGGGATAGACCTCCGCCGCATTGCCGACCAGCCCGACGGACAGCGCCCGTTTCTCCCTCACTGCCGCATCGATCATCTGCAGGGCGGTATCGAGATCAGGCGCGATTTCCTGGAGATAACCGACCTGCTGTCGCTTGCGGGCGCGCTCCGGATCGATGTCGACGCAGAGGATTGCCGCCCCCGCCATGCGGCCGGCCAGCGGCTGCGCCCCGCCCATGCCGCCGAGGCCGGCGGTCAGCACGAAGCGGCCGTTGAGATCGCCGCCGAAGCGCCGCTCGGCAATGCGCATGAAGATCTCGTAGGTGCCCTGGATGACCCCCTGGCTGCCGATATATTGCCAGGCGCCGGCCGTCAGCCCGCCCCAGCAGATCAGCCCCTTGCGCTGCAGCTCGTAGAACACCTCGGCCTTTGCCCATTGCCCGACGATATTGCAGTTCGCCATGATGACGAGCGGCGCCTTGGCATGTGTCCGAACGAGCCCGATCGGCTTGCCGGACTGGATAAGCAGCGTCTGGTCCTCGTCCATTTCAGTCAGCGCCTTGACGATGCCTTTGTGGGCCGCCCAGTTGCGGGCCGCCTTGCCGAGCGCGGCATAGACGATGAGGTTGTCGGGATCCTCGCCGACGGAGAGCACGTTTTCGAGCAGCCGCAGCAGCGCCTCCTGCCGCCAGCCCTTGGCGCGCAGCTCCGGCCCGCCGGGAATCGGAAATTTCGGATGACGTGGATTGGCCTTCGGCATCGTGGGTTCCTCGTTTTGCTCTGCCTTCGATCGTCACTTACTCGGCAGCGATTCCACATAGGCAAGTGCCGCATCGAGCAAACGCCGTCTCAGGGCATCGTCGCCGTAAACCTCGGCACCACCGCGCACCCAGCCATGCATCACCCGCTCGCCCGACAGCATCTGGATCACGCCTGGCAATGCCAGCGCCCAGCCGTCATTGCCCTTGCCGAGACGGATCAGCATGCCGTCATGGCGCGCGCAGCAGAGGAGATTGCCGTTCAGCATGAAGGCCCAGCCGCCGAACATGGATTTTTCGGTAAGGCCCGGCCGATCGCCGAGTTCCTCGCGCATCAGTTCTTCGAGACCGGGATCGCGCGCCATGGCTCAGGCTTTCGTTGCCAGCGCATAACGTGCGATCTCGATCCCCATCGCCTTTTCGACGACGGGATAGACGGTCGGATCGAGCACGCTTGCCGAGAGCGGAATGATGTCCATCGGCACATGCAGAATGAAGACGTGCATGCCGTCCTGAAGCTGGCCGACGCTGAGCGGTTCGCCCTCCGGCGAAAGCGTGGTGATGACGGCCGGGAAAGTGGCAAGCCGCCCGCCATCCGCATCGTCCACGGCCATATATTCGTTCATCACATGCAGCGTCACCGATTTTTCGCCCGTGCCGACGGTGATCGTGCCGATGTCGAAGGCTTCCTTGGTGTAGACGACGTCCTTGCGGTTGATGATCCCCTCGGCAAGGATATGTCCGCCCGTCGTCTTGCAGATCGCGTCGATGACAGCTGATCCGCCGCGTTTCTCCGCCGCGATGATCGCCTCGCCGAGCGCCAGCGCCATTGAGATGCCACCGAGCGCCGCATGGCTCCGGACATAGGAAGCCCTCAGCGGATTGCGGCAGCTGGCGATGAAGCCGCCGGATTGATCGGCGGCGGCGCGCAGCACCGGCGAGATCTTCGCCGTCGCGCCCTTCACCACCAGTTCGATATAGCGATTCTCCGCCCGATTGCCGCCGACCGCGGTCTGGATCATCTGCTCGGGCGAACCGGCCATGCCGATCGAACCCATGTCGCCCGTGGGATGCGCGCGGATGTCGCCGACCGCATCGACCACCTTGGTGCCGAGGATGGCCGACGGCAGCCAGCCGTTCAGCGTCGAGGATTTGCCGTTCTGGCCGATGATCAGCCCGGAAAGCTTTTCCCCAAGCGCCTCCTGCAGCAATTGCACCGCTTTCACATAGTCGATGCCCTGCATTTCCCAGGGGGTGGTGGAGGCCGGCGCGCCGATCGCGGCAGCGGTGGCGATCCAGTTCTCATCCTGCAACTCGTCGATCGAGACCAGCTCCGGCTTGCCGACATTGACGGCGGCAAGCCCAAGCATCCGTCCATGATCGGCCCAGCCGCCGCCGCCGGCGGCATAGACGGAACCGCCCTTGACGGCAGCTTCCACGTCCTTCTCAACGAGTATGCGTCCCATCGGTCCTCTCCTACCTCAAGCTCGTGTCCATCTCGCGCACCGCTTCGAACAGCACGGCGGCGCCGAGGGCGATATCGTCATTCTCGGCCCATTCGTCGGCCGAATGGCTGCGGCCTTCCCGGCAGGGCACGAAGATCATCGCCGCCGGCGCCACCTTGGCGATCCAGGCCGTATCGTGTCCCGCGCCTGAGGCCATGCGCCGGCTTTTTGCACCGACCCGCTCACAGGCCGCCTCCAGTATCGACAGCAGTCCGGCATCGCCTGGCGTCGGCAGATTGTCGGAAACCCGGTTCGGCGTCTTGATCGTCACGCCGTAGGCTCCTGCCAGCTTTTCGACATGGCCGTCGAGCCAGCGGCAGAAAGCCTCCATGTCGGCGCGGATCTCCGCGCGCCCATCGATCAGCAGCGTGACCTTCGACGGCACGACATTGGCGGCATTCGGCTCGATCCGGAATTCCCCGACCGTCGCTGCAAAATGCCCCGGCGTTTTGGCAAGCTCTGCGGCGGCGTTGCGGATGTCGAGCACCAGCTGCGATGCCGCCACCAGCGCATCCGCCCGTCGGTCCATCGGCGTCGTGCCGGCATGGTCGGCCCGCCCTTCGACGGTGATCTCGATCCGGGTGATGCCCGAGATCGCGGTGACGATGCCGATATCCTGCCTCTCGGCTTCGAGCACCGGACCCTGCTCGATATGGAGCTCGAGAAAGCCTGCTATATCGGGCCTGTTCTGCTGCATCAGCACATCGGGCCTGCCGCCGACCTCAGCGATGCCCTCGGCCAGGTCGCGCCCGTCGCTGACGCGCGAAAGCCAGGCCTCCGGCAGTTGGCCGGTCATGCCGCGGCTGCCGATGCAGGACACGCCGAAGATGCTGACCTCCTCGGCCAGGAAATCGACGATTTCGAGATCGTGATCGAGCTTGATATCCTGCTCAGCAAGCGCCCGCGCCACCTCCAGCGCCGAGATCACCCCGGCGATGCCGTCGAAGCGGCCGCCGTCCGGCACGGTGTCGGAATGCGAGCCGATCATGATCGTGCCGAGCCATGGTTTCTGGCCGGTCCGCCGGCCGACCAGATTGCCGGCGGCATCGATCCGCGTTTCCAGTCCCGCCGCCTTCATCCGCGCTTCGATATAGGCCCGGCCCTCGAGGAAGAGCGGCGAGAAGGCCCGCCGCGTCCAGGGACGCCCCGGCTCGGTCATTGCGGCCAGCGCCTCGATATCGCCAGCGATCCGGCCGGCATTGACGGGAAGATTGCGGCTCATGCGGCAGTTCCTGCAATGACCTGGCGCGGCAGCGGCCGCACGAACCGGCCGGTGCCGGGCTCGGCCAGCACCTTTCCGCCCTCGGCGATCTTTTCGCCGCGCAGATAGGTGGCCGAGACGGTCCAGGGCAGGCGGATGCCGTTATAGGGGCTCCAGCCGACGACGTTGTTGCCGCTCGCGGCGGCATCATAGACGCTGTCGCGCGGCTCCAGCACGGTGATATCGGCGTCCTTGCCCGGTGTCAGCGCGCCCTTGACATGGTCGAGCCGGAAATGCTTCGCCGGGTTCTCCGCCATCAGCCGGGCCGCCCATGTCAAGGGGATGCCGCGCTCGCTGGCGCCTTTGACGAACAGCGGCACCATCACCTCCAGGCCGGGAACGCCGGATGCGTTGGCGAGCATGTCGGGATTGATCTTGCGGTTTTCCGACCAGCTGACGTGATCGGTCGAGACCAGCCAGACATTACCCTCGGCCACCTTCCGCCAGAGCGTCTCCACCTCGGCGCGCGCCCGCAGCGGCGGATTGATCTTCGCCTTGCCGCCCAAGCGCTTCACGTCGTTTTCCTCGTCGAGCGTCAGGTAGTGGATGCAGCATTCGACCGTTGCCGCAAATCCGTCGCGGCGATAGGCGCGGGCGATATCGTAGCCGCGCCCGAGCGAGCAGTGCACCACATGCGCCGGGCAGCCGGTGGCCGCACCCGTCTCGAAGATCGTGTGCATCGCCAGCAGCTCGGTAATCGCAGGCCGCGACAGGCCGTGCGCCCGCCAGTCGATGATGCCGCTCGCCTTCACCTGCTCCATATAGGTTCGCACCGCCTCGTCGTCTTCATTGTGCACGCCCGCCGTCAGCCCTGTCGGCGCGATCGCGGCAAAGCAGGCGTCGAGCAGGGCCGGCGGAATGCGCGGAAAGCGCTTGGGATCGGTGCCGAAGGTCGAAAACTTGAAGGCGGCAACGCCTGCCTCCACCATCTCGGGGATCCGCGCCGGACCTTCTTCCGGATCGATGGTGCCGTAAAGCGCGAAGTCGACGCGCGCCTGCGGGCCGGCATGGTCGATCTTCCGCTGTAGCGCCGCAGCCGAGCAGACGAGATTGCCCTCGTCATAGGGCATGTCGACGAGGGTTGTCACGCCGCCGGCCGCCGCCGAACGCGTCGACCAGATGAAATCCTCCTGGTCCTTCTGCGAGAGTGAATGCACCTGCGCGTCGATCGCGCCGGGCAGGATCAGCGCTTTTCCGAGCAAATGCCGTTCGCGGCCCGCCGGCGGCACGCCGAGGCCGACCTCGGCGATCTTGCCGTCGCGCACGGCGACATAGCCCTGTTCAAGAATGCGGTCCGGCAGCACCACCGTGCCCTGCAGAACGAGATCGAAGTCCATGCCGCTTCCTCCCTAAACTGAAATCAGAGTGCTGCCGGCTCGTGATGGGTCAGCCGCTCTTCGACACGCTCCAGCGAGCCGAGGGCGAAGAAGTCGTCGAAGGAGGCGATCGGAACCTGCTCGGTCAGCTTCGAGACGAAGTCGTCCGAACCGAGCTCCTCCTCGATCGCCTCCACTTCCGCCGAAAGCGGCCGGTCGACAACATAGAAATCCGCATGTTTGCGCACGACCTCGTAGAGCATGGCGGCAACACCCTTCGGTTCATCGCCGAGTATGTCGATCGCCTGAGCCGACAGCAGCGCCTCGAGGGCTGCGAGGCGTTTCAGCGCCCGCATCTGCCGGTCGAAGCGCTCGATGACGAGCGGCAGGAAGGCCGCCTCGTCCTCCAACCCGGCTGCGACGACCAGCGACTGGGCCGAAACAGGATTGGACATCGACAGCACGCGCGAGAAGATCTCGCCGGCAAGCTTGATGATCGGCCCGAAACCTGTGGCGATCCGCCCCGGCGGCACGAGATTGACCGGCAGGTCGCGCCGCTGGCCGTTGCCGAGAATGACGCAGCGATTGAAGGCGTTGCGCGCCGCATGCGCCATGCAGAGCGCGGCCGATTCGAGCAGGATCGTTACATCGAGCGGCAGCGAACCGCCCGACGTCATCACCCGGCCCTCGACGACGACGGGATTGTCGTCCGAGCGGCCGGTGGCGGCAAGGATCTTGTGGCCGGTCGACAAAAGGTTTTCGATCACCGCGCCGAACACCTGGGCGATCATGCGCAGGCTGAGCGGATCCTGCACATGGGTTGCGACCGGCCAGTTCCATTCCTCGGAGGCATTGCAGAGCCAGGCGCCGATCAGCGCTTCGCGCGCCGTGCCGACATGGCGGACCGCCTTCCAGGGATCGCGGGAAGCGCCGAGCGCGCCGGCCGCCATCATCGCCGTCGCCAGCAGGATGCGGATCGAGGCCGCGGCATTGCGCGTTGTTTCCGCCGCCGAGGCAAAGCTCACTGCATTGATGCTGAGCGAGGCGAGGCTGTCGCGCGGCGCCATCCGCATCGGTTCCAGCCCGGCCGCCCGGAAGGCCTCGGCCGCCTGCATCCGGTTGCCGCGGTAGATCGCTTCGCCGACGCCGGTCAGCACCGCGCCGATCTGTCCCATCAGCCCGATATCCGCACAGCCGATGGAGCCGGTGCGGCGCACGACCGGGATGAGATCGGCCTCGAGCATCCGGATATAGGCCTCGATCAGCTCCGGCGTGCAGCCGACCTGGCCGGTCAGCGCCGTATTGATGCGGATCGCCATGGCATTGCGCACGATGTTGCAGGAAAAGGGTGTGCCGGTGCCGAAATGATGGGCGCGCACCAGGCCGAGATTGAAAGTGTCGAGTTCGTCGGCCGACCACTCCACATCCTTCATGGCGCCGACGCCTGTCGTCGAGCCGTAGACGGGCATGCCGGAGGCAATCGCATCCTCGACGATCTCGCGGGCGATCGCGATGCGGGCCATGCCTGTCGCCGAAGCCGAAATCGCAGCCTTGCCCGCACCAATCGTCACCATCTCGGCAAAACCGAGCGGTCGTCCGGAAAGTTCGATGCCAAGGCGTTCGTGCTTCATGTGCCTATCTCCTTGAAAATGAGACTAAGCGAGCCCTCCGTCACATGGGATATCCCAAATGCCGAACACAGCATGTTTTTGGCAGACGGTCAGCTCAGCATCCAGGCAATATAGAGAAGCGTCAATGCGATGATCCACAGCGCGATCCTGGCCGAGCGATTGTGGCGCGCCTCGGCCTTGCCGATCGCATCCGCCGTCTGCGCATCGAAGCGCAGCCCGTGCTCGCTCATATGCAGAAGCTGGTGGTGGAATTTTTCGGTCTTCGCCGCAATTTCCGGCACGGCTTCGGCGAGCTTGACCGCTGCCTTCAGCCCGTCCTTGATATCGGTGGCGATCCGCTTCGGCCCGAGATTGGTGCGGATCCAGTCGCCGACGACGGGCTCGGAGGCCTTCCACATGTTGAAGCGCGGATTGAGCATGCGCGACACGCCTTCGACCACGACCATGGTCTTTTGCAGCATCACCAGTTCCGGCCGCGTCGCCATGTCGAACAGTTCGGTCACTTCGAACAGCAGCGTCAGCAGCTTGCCCATCGAGATCGTCTCGGCCGGCTGCCCGTGGATCGGCTCGCCGATCGCCCGGATCGCCTGGGCGAAGCTCTCGACATTGTGATGGCCGGGCACATAGCCGGCCTCGAAATGCACCTCGGCGACGCGGATATAGTCGCGGGTGATGAAGCCGTAGAGGATTTCGGCGAGGAACCGCCGCTCCTTCTTGCCCAGCCGCCCGACGATGCCCATGTCGACGGCGACGATCATGCCGTCGGCATCGACGAAGAGATTGCCCGGATGCATGTCGGCATGGAAGAAGCCGTCGCGCAGCGTGTGGCGCAGGAACGACTGGATCAGCGTATCGGCAAGCAGGTTGAGATCGTGGCCGGCCGCCCGCAGGCCCTCGACGTCGGACATTCTCGTGCCGTCGATCCACTCCATGGTGATGACGTCGCGCCCGGTGCGCTCCCAGTCGACCTTCGGCACCCGGAAGCCCGGGTCTTTTTCGGTATTCTCGGCGATCTCGGAAAGGGCGGCCGCCTCCAGGCGAAGATCCATCTCCACCTTGGTCGTCTGCTCTAGCGTCTTCGTCACCTCGACCGGCCGCAGCCGCCGGCTGAAAGGCAGGAAACGCTCCTGCATATGGGCAACGAGATACATCGCCTCGATGTCATGGGCGAAGCGCTGGCGCACGCCCGGCCGCACGATCTTGACGGCGACCTTCTTGCGGCCCGCCGATGTCTCGACCTCGGCCGGATGCACCTGGGCGATCGAGGCGGCGGCGATCGGCTCGCCGAAGCTCGCATAGAGCTCGCCGATCGGCCGTCCAAGCGAGCCTTCGATATTGGCCTTGGCGGCGGCCGAGGGAAAGAAGGCCATCCGGTCCTGAAGCTGCGACAGGTCGTTGGCAAATTCGACGCCGACGACATCCGGCCGCGTCGCCAGGAACTGCCCGATCTTCACATAGGAGGGGCCGAGCCGTTCGACCGCCTGCGCCAGCCGGTCGCTGCGCGCAATCGCCTTGGCGCGGTTGCGCGCAAACACGCCGACGAAGGATTTGGCAAGGCTGATCGGGGGCGGCAGGCCCTCCGACGGCAGCGCCGAGATCACGCCTTCGCGCACAAGAATCCAGCCGACCCGAATGAGCCTGAAATATGCCCCGAAAGTGCTCATGTCCTGTGTGATTCTCGCGCGACGCTATCCGAAAACCGCTCTACATTTTTCGGCGTCATGCGTCAGAGCTTCCAGCCGGAATGGAGAGCGGCGATGCCGCCGGTATAATTGGTGTAGGTGACGCGCGAAAAGCCGGCCTGGCGGATCATGGCCGCAAAATTCTCCTGGTTCGGGAACTTGCGGATCGATTCCACCAGATATTGGTAGGGTTCGGCATCGCCGGTAATCGCCTTGCCGAATTGCGGAATGGCATTGAACGACCAGGCGTCGTAGATCTTGTCGAGAAGCGGCATATCGACTTCGGAAAATTCCAGCACCAGCAGCCGTCCGCCGCGTTTCAAGACGCGATAGGCTTCCGACAGCGCGACGTCGATCCGCGGCACGTTGCGGATGCCGAAGGCGATCGTATAAGCATCGAAGCTGCCGGCCTCGAAAGGCAGTTCCTCGGCATTCGCCTCGACGAAGGTGAGATTGCCGGAAAGCTTCTTCTTTTCCGCCCGCTCGGCACCGACGCCGAGCATCGAGCCGTTGATGTCGAGCACGGTGGCATGCGCCTGCCGGCCCGAAGCCTCGACGATGCGGAAGGCGATATCACCCGTGCCGCCGGCGACGTCGAGCACCTTGTAACCCGGCTCCTTGCGCGGGTTCAGCGCCGAAATCATCGCATCCTTCCAGGCGCGGTGCATGCCCATCGACATGACGTCGTTCATGATGTCGTAGCGCTTGGCGACCTTGTGGAACACCTGGTTGACCAGGCCCTGCTTCTCGCCGTCAGGCACCTCGCGGAAGCCGTAGGAGGTCTCCATGCCGCCATCGGCGGAAGTGCGGCTTTCTGACATCAGACTGCTCCATTCCTGAAGATTCGGGCGCGGCGGCCATAGCGAAAGACCGTGCGCGACGTTATCTATGGACCGCGTTCTCCGCGGCACACTGGCGCTATAGCGCACATCGTCGTCGGTTGAAACACGTTAGATATAGATGGGTTAAGATGCCGGAATTGCCAGAAGTCGAAACGGTGAAACGCGGCCTGACGCCGGCGATGGAAGGCACGCTCATCACCAGGCTGGAACTGCGGCGCGGCGATCTGCGCTTCCCCTTTCCCGACGCTTTCGCCGACAGGGTTTCCGGCCGCACTATTGTCGGCCTTGGCCGCCGCGCCAAATATCTGCTGGTCGACCTCGACGACGGCAACACGCTGATTTCCCACCTCGGCATGTCCGGTTCCTTTCGCATCGAGGAGGGCCGCATCGAGGAGGGGGGTGCCTCCGCTGCGCCAGGCGAATTCCATCATGCCCGCTCGAAGGACGAGAAGCACGATCACGTCGTCTTCCATTTGCAGGGTGCAAGCGGCCCGCGCCGCGTCGTCTATAACGATCCGCGTCGTTTCGGCTTCATGGATATGGTGGGGCGGGCCGATCTTGCCGCCCATCCCTTCTTCCGCGAACTTGGCCCGGAGCCGACGGGAAACGAACTCGGCGCCGCCTATCTCGCCGACCGCTTCCGCGACAAGGCGCAGCCGCTGAAGAGCGCGCTGCTCGACCAGAAGAACATTGCCGGTCTCGGCAATATATATGTCTGCGAGGCGCTGTGGCGCTCGCATCTTTCGCCGGTCCGCGCCGCCGGCTCGCTGGTGACGGCGGCCGGCAGGCCGAAGGCGCAGCTCGACCTGCTCGTCGCCTCGATCCGCGACGTCATCGCCGATGCGATCGCGGCCGGCGGATCGTCGCTGCGTGACCATATCCAGACCGACGGATCGCTCGGCTATTTCCAGCATTCCTTCTCCGTCTACGATCGCGAAGGTCAGGCTTGCCGCATGCCCGGCTGCGGCGGTACGGTCGCCCGCATCGTCCAGGCGGGTCGCTCCACCTTCTATTGCGCCGCCTGCCAGAAGTAAGAGTGAGAAACCGGGAGAACAGCATGACCTACGAGACCCTGATCGTCGAAACCCGAGGCAATGTCGGCCTCGTCACGCTGAACCGTCCGCAGGCGCTGAATGCCCTGAACTCCACCGTGCTGAAGGAGCTGAAGGTGGCCTATGCCGGCTTCCACGCCGATGAGACGGTCGGCGCGATCGTGCTCACCGGTTCCGAGCGCGCCTTTGCCGCCGGCGCCGATATCAAGGAAATGCAGGCGCTTCAGTTTGCCGACATCTATAAGAGTGATTTCATCAGCGGCTGGGATGATGTCGCCAAGGCGCGCAAGCCTGTCATCGCTGCCGTCAGCGGCTTTGCGCTCGGCGGCGGCTGCGAACTCGCCATGATGTGCGATTTCATCATCGCCTCGGAGACGGCGAAGTTCGGCCAGCCGGAAATCACCCTCGGCGTCATTCCCGGCATGGGCGGCTCGCAGCGGCTGACCCGCGCCGTCGGCAAGGCGAAGGCGATGGACCTCATCCTGACCGGCCGGATGATGGATGCGGCGGAAGCCGAACGATCGGGACTCGTTTCGCGTGTGGTGGCGCCCGAGCGTCTGCTCGACGAGGCTTTTGCCGCGGCCGAAAAGATCGCCTCGCTGTCGCGTCCCTCGGTCCTGATGGCCAAGGAGGCAGTCAACCGCGCATTCGAGACGACGCTGGAGGAGGGCTTGCGTTTCGAGCGCCGGCTGTTTCACAGTCTCTTTGCCACCGACGACCAGAAAGAAGGCATGGCGGCCTTCGTCGAGAAGCGCAAACCGGCTTTTACGCACCGTTGAATGCTTTTCGGCGCTTGCCGGTGGTAAAGCTTGAAAATCCGCGTTGACGTGGGCCGGCTTTAGAGTTATATGCCCGCCCACGGTTCGGAAAGCCGGTTTGGTTTTCCGCGATTGCTCCCGCATTGCTGGATTTTGTGGCCGCAGGGCCCGCGGTAATGGCGGAGTTTGTTCGAATTCTTGAGAGAGGCATCCATGGCCAATACAACTTCGGCGAAAAAAGCGACCCGCAAGATCGCCCGCCGTACCGACGTCAATAAGGCTCGTCGCTCGCGCGTTCGTACTTTCGTTCGCCAGGTCGAAGAGGCCATCGCATCCGGTGACGCCGCCAAGGCGAAGGAAGCTTTCCTGGCGGCTCAGCCCGAGCTTGCCCGCGCCGCCAGCAAGGGTGTGCTGCACTCCAATACGGCATCGCGCAAGGTTTCGCGCCTGGCTGCTCGTGTGAAGGCTCTTTCGGTCACCACGACCGCATAATCTTCCTTTAACGACTTCCTCTTTATGATTAGCCCGGTAATTTTACCGGGCTTTTTCGATTCCGCCAATCAGCCCCTGCATGGTTAATCTCACGACTGTTTCGTGTCAGTGCCATGACAGGAAAAATTGTTCAAAAACAATGGCTTGCGCTAGGATGCTTTCACGCCGCGCGACTCTACCCCACGCTTTCGGGGTCAGGGGTGAGTCAAGAAGATTTTTATTTTTTTTCTTTCCATGCGTGTCAAAATAGCCCGAACGGGGAATCTCCTTGATTCAAAAGCGATTCTTTTTTGACGCTGGTGTGACGCCCGAAAAGGGCAGGCGGAGTCAATGGCCGCTTCTTAATTTTGCGTAAAATTCATCGTTGATATTGCCTTTTGATCCTGCCTAAATGGCTTTCAACAAAGGGCGCGGACATCACCTGCAGAGGCTCGGTCTTAACTGCCACGTCGGCAGGGCGATAAGTTTGTGCCCTTTGTTACGGAGCATTGCGTTTCCGTTTTTTCAAGCACTTGACGGATTTGGGCCGTAACGTGGCTGTTACGGAGCGGGGATGTTTTGTGCCTTCAGCGGCCACACGTTTAAGGCGAGACCGCAGGAGAGGGTTAAAGTGATATTGCGTTCGGGCTGGTCGGCCGAAAACGAGGATCGACCGCCAGCCTGGCACGGAAAGCCGCTGAAGGTTCCGCATGAATGCGGTCCCTGCAACGGAATTCTGTTGCCGGTCCCTTCGGGGGCAGTGTTTGAGTGAACCGGCAGGTGAGCGGCTTCATGAGGATGCCGTCAGCCCGCCAAAGCGGGGAATGATCGGGCGGCTATTTTAGCGGAAGCCGCCCGGTGGAATTGAAAGGCGGCATTATGCACATGAATACGATGACGACGGGCGGGCTCGACAATGGGGATGCGGCACCGCAGACGTTCGGCACCATTCGCCTGGAAGTGGGGGAAGCAAAGGCGGACATGAAGCACAGCATCTTGTTTGAGCGCGTCAGCGCGCGCTTGAAGGCCCAGGTCGGTCCTGACGTCTATGCCAGCTGGTTCGCCAGGCTGAAGCTGCATTCGGTATCGAAGAGCGTCGTTCGTCTCTCGGTTCCCACGACCTTCCTGAAGTCGTGGATCAACAATCGTTATCTCGATCTCATCACCGGTCTGTTCCAGGCCGAGGACCCGGAAATTCTCAAGATCGAAGTCCTGGTGCGCACGGCAACGCGCAGCGGCACCAAGGCGCTCGACGAGGCGGTTCAGCCCGAGCCGGTCGTTGCCCCCCAGATGCGCCGCCCGACGAGCGCCCAGCCGGCCGGTCAGGCCGTCCAGCAGGCGGTGTCGGCTGTTGCTGCGGCAAGGCCCGCAAGCTTCGGTTCGCCGCTCTTTGGCTCGCCGCTCGATAGCCGCTTCACCTTCGATACCTTCGTGGAAGGCAGCTCGAACCGGGTCGCGCTTGCGGCTGCCAAGACGATCGCGGAAGCCGGTTCCGGCGCCGTGCGCTTCAATCCGCTCTTCATCCATTCGACGGTCGGCCTCGGCAAGACCCATCTGCTGCAGGCGGTCGCCAATGCGGCGGTTCAGAACCCGAGGGCGCTGCGCGTCGTCTATCTGACGGCCGAATATTTCATGTGGCGCTTCGCCACCGCAATCCGCGACAATGATGCGCTGACGTTGAAGGATTCGCTGCGCAACATCGATCTCCTGATCATCGACGACATGCAGTTCCTGCAGGGCAAGATGATCCAGCATGAATTCTGTCATCTCCTCAACATGCTGCTCGACAGCGCCAAGCAGGTCGTCGTTGCTGCCGATCGTGCGCCCTGGGAGTTGGAGTCGCTCGATCCCCGCGTCCGTTCGCGCCTGCAAGGCGGTGTCGCGATCGAATTCGACGCGCCGGATTACGAGATGCGTCTCGAAATCCTCAGGCGTCGCCTTGCTGCAGCCCGGCTCGAAGATCCATCACTCGAAATTCCGGCCGAACTGCTCCAGCATGTCGCCCGCAACGTCACGGCCAGCGGCCGCGAACTCGAAGGCGCCTTCAACCAGCTGGTCTTCCGCCGCTCCTTCGAGCCGAACCTGTCGATCGAGCGCGTGGACGAACTGCTCGCCCATCTGGTCGGCTCCGGCGAGCCCCGCCGGGTGCGCATCGAGGATATCCAGCGCATCGTCGCCAGGCACTACAACGTCTCGCGCCAGGAACTGGTCTCGAACCGCCGCACCCGCGTCATCGTCAAGCCGCGCCAGATCGCCATGTATCTGTCGAAGACGCTGACGCCGCGCTCCTTCCCGGAGATCGGCCGCCGTTTCGGCGGTCGTGATCACACGACCGTGCTGCATGCCGTACGCAAGATCGAGGAACTGATTTCGGGAGACACCAAGCTTTCGCACGAAGTCGAGCTTCTGAAGCGGTTGATCAACGAATAATCGACGATTCTCTTCTGAATTCGACGGCCGGAAGCGATTCCGGCCGTTTTCCTTTATAAGTTTTTTATTCTATACCTCCGGCGCATCCAGTGCATGTCAAAGACTGAAGCGCTGAAATGAGCGCGTGGGAGGAATGAATGAGTTTCGAAAAGATCGCCGTTCTCGGCCTGGGCAAGGTCGGACGGCTGGCGGCGACGCTGTTGCATGAAGGCGGCTTCGAGGTGATCGGCGTCGATGCGCAGCTGCCGCTGAGCGACGTCCCCTTCAAGTGCCGCACCGGCGATATTTCAGATCCCGCGGTGATCGGCGAACTGCTCTCCAGTGTCGAGGCGGTGCTGTCTTGCCTGCCTTATCATTTGAACATCGAGTTGGCGCGCGCCGCCCATCTTGCCGGCATTCATTATTTCGATCTGACCGAAGATGTTCCCACAACCAATTTCATCATCGAACTGTCGAAGACCGCCCGCGGCCTGATGGCGCCGCAATGCGGCCTGGCGCCGGGTTTCGTCGGTATCGTCGGCGCGAGCCTGGCCGACGGCTTCGATCGCTGCCGTTCGATCCGCATGCGCGTCGGCGCCCTGCCGCAGCACCCGACCGGGCTGCTCGGCTACGCCTTCAACTGGTCGCCCGAGGGCGTCGTCAACGAATATCTGAACGACTGCGAGGTGATCGAGGGCGGTGTCCGCAAGCTGGTCTCGCCGATGGAATGGCACGAGACCGTCTATGTCGGCGGCGTCAAGCTCGAAGCCTTCACCACCTCGGGCGGTCTTGGCACCATGTGCGACACCATGCTCGGCAAGATCGACAATCTCGATTACAAGACGATGCGTTATCCCGGCCATATGGAGCTGATGAACTTCTTCTTCCACGAACTGCTGATGCGCGACAAGCGCAAGCTCGCCGGCGAGATCCTGACCAACGCCAAGCCGCCGGTTGAAGACGATGTCGTCTATGTCCATGTCGCCGCCGAGGGGACGGAGAATGGCAGCCTGCGCCGCAAGGAATTCGTGCGCGCCTATTACCCGATCGAGATTGCCGGCGCCCGCCGCACCGCAATTGCCTGGACGACCTCGGCCTCGGTCGTGGCCGTCATCGAAATGGTCCGCGACGGCCTGCTGCCGGCGACCGGCTTCCTGCACCAGGAGCATATTCCGCTGGAGATGTTCTTGAAGACGCCGACCGGCAGCCTGTTCAAATCAGGCGCGACCAGCCACGGCTGATAAATGCGCTCCAGCGCGGCGGCGATATCGATGCCGCCGCGTTGTAAATTCGCTCGTCGTATTGAGGTCAGCAGGCGAGATCGGCGACGACGGAATCGAGGATCAGCATGCCCGACGGCGTGCAGCGCAGGCGCGAATTGCCGATCCGCTCGATGAATTTGTGTTCCAGCAGGAATTCCTCGCGTTTCGGGTCGAGGTCGCGGCCCGAAAGCTGCTGCCAGCGGGCAAGATCGACACCTTCCCGGAGCCGCAGCCCCATCAGCAAGAGCTCGTCGGACTGTTCCTCGAAGCCGAGCCGCTCCTCGTCGAGAATGCCGTGGCCGTCGCGCTCGACCATGTCGAGCCAGGCTTCCGGCTTGCGCTCGGTCGCCGTGGCGATCTTCTCCGGGCCGCGTGTCAGCCGGCCATGGGCGCCGGGGCCGATGCCGGCATAATCGCCGTAACGCCAGTAGGTCAGGTTATGCCGGCTTTCGGCACCCGGCCGGGCGTGATTGGAAACCTCATAGGCCGGCATGCCCTCGCGCGCGGTGATCTCCTGCGTCGCCTCGTAGAGCAATGCCGATTGCTCGCCGTCCGGCACGACCAGCTTGCCCGCCTTGTGCAGGCCGTAGAAGGGCGTGCCTTCCTCGATGGTCAGCTGATAGAGGGAGAGATGGTCGACCGCATAGGAGATAGCCTCCTTCAGCTCTTTCTCCCATTCCTCGACCGTCTGCTGCGGCCGGGCATAGATCAGATCGAAGGACATGCGGGGAAAAATGTCGCGCGCCAGCCGGATTGCTTTCAGCGCGTCGGCGACATCATGCAGACGGCCGAGGAATTTCAGGTCCCGATCATTCAGCGCTTGCACGCCGAGCGAGACACGATTGACGCCGGCGGCCCGATAGCCGCGGAAGCGGTCGGCCTCGACGCTCGAAGGGTTGGCCTCCATGGTGATTTCGATGCCGGCAGGCACGTGCCAGTGCCGGGCAATGCCGTCGAGAATGGCCGAGACCGTTTCCGGCTTCATCAGCGAGGGCGTGCCGCCGCCGAGGAAGATGCTGGTGACCGTCTTCGGCCCGCTCATCGCCCGCACCGTTGCCATCTCCTTCAAGAAGGCAGCGGTGAAGCGCTCCTGATCCACCGGCTGGTGGCGCACATGGCTGTTGAAATCGCAATAGGGACACTTCGCCGCACAGAAGGGCCAATGCACGTAGACGCCGAAGCCGGGCTCACCGGTATCGGGCAAAAGTGCTGCATCGCGCGAGCTGCTTGGCGTGTCTGATGTGCCCACGTACCGACCTTATGCCTCCAGGCAGGTTTCGACGAAGAGTTTGAAGGCGCGGGCCCGGTGCGACAGCGCTTGCGGCTTGCCGACGTTCCAGCCGTGTTTTTCCTCGCCGCTCATTTCGCCGAAGGTGATGTCGTAACCCTTAGGCTGGAAGACCGGATCGTAGCCGAAGCCCTGGGTGCCGCGCGGCGGCCAGACGACGCTGCCTTCCACCTCGCCACGGAACAGCTCCGTGTGCCCGTCCGGCCAGGCGAGGCAGAGCACGCTGATGAAACGTGCGGTGCGCTGTTCCGGCTTCGTCGCGCCGGCATCCTGCAGCGCCTTTTCCACCTTGGCCATCGCCATGTCGAAATCGCGCGTGCCGTCGGCCCTCTCCGCCCAGTTGGCGGTGTAGACGCCGGGATCGCCGCCGAGCGCGTCGACCACCAGTCCGGAATCGTCCGAAAGCGCCGGCATGCCGGCGGCATTGGCCGAGGCGACCGCCTTGATCGTCGCATTCTCCTCGAAACTCGTGCCGGTCTCGTCAGGCTCGACGAAATTCAGCTCCGCCGCCGATTTGGCGGTGAAGCCGAGCGGCCCGATCAATTCCTGGAT
Source organism: Rhizobium sp. BK008 (assembly GCF_014197345.1). Taxonomy (NCBI): domain Bacteria; kingdom Pseudomonadati; phylum Pseudomonadota; class Alphaproteobacteria; order Hyphomicrobiales; family Rhizobiaceae; genus Rhizobium; species Rhizobium sp. BK008. The sequence continues at coordinate 137,892 of NZ_JACIFK010000007.1, forward strand.
CTCGCGGATCTTGCCGGCATTGTGGCTGGCGACGACGATGGTCTTCGTTTCAAGCTTGCGCATTCAGATATCCTGTTCGATGCCCCAGATTTTAGCCTCTGCGCATTCCAGGCTGTTGCCGGCCGGATCGCGGAAATAGATCGAGCGGCCGCCGTTCGGCCAGCGCACCTCGGATTCGATCGCCACGCCCGCCGCCGTCAGCTTCTCGGCCATGGCGTCGATATTGCGGCCGGATACCCGGAAACAGGCATGGCCCTGGCCGGTCGTGCCGTGCGGCGGCACCTGCAGGGCATCAGGCGCCGGCGGCTTCACCGTTTCCTCGGGGTTGAAGATCAACAGAACGCCGGGCCCGCAGCGGAAGAAGACATGCCGGTTGGCGGCGCGGGCGATCTTCTCCAGTCCGAGGACGTCTTCGTAAAACGCCTCGGCCTGATCGAGATCCCGCGCATAGAGCGCCGTTTCCAACATGCCTTCCAGCATGGGGTTCATCCTTCGACGGCTTGCTTCTGCAGCGCCACCAGTTCGCCGATGCCGTTTCTGGCAAGCTGCATCAGCGAGGTGAATTCGCCCTCGCTGAACGGCGTGCCCTCGGCCGTGCCCTGGATCTCGACGATCCCGCCGGTGCCGGTCATGACGAAGTTCGCATCGGTCTCGGCCGAGGAATCCTCGAGGTAATCGAGATCGATCACCGGCTGGCTGGCGAAGATACCGCAGGAGATGGCGGCGACATGATCCTTCAGGACCCGGTCGACCTTGATCATGTTGCGGCTTTCCATCCATTTCAGGCAGTCGTAAAGCGCGATCCAGCCGCCGGTGATCGAGGCGGTCCGCGTACCCCCATCGGCCTGGATGACGTCGCAGTCGAGCGTGATCTGCCGTTCGCCGAGCGCCTGCAGGTCGACGACGGCGCGCAACGACCGGCCGATCAGCCGCTGAATTTCCTGGGTGCGGCCGCCCTGCTTGCCGGCGGCGGCCTCGCGCTTCATGCGCTCGCCGGTTGCCCGCGGCAGCATGCCGTATTCGGCGGTGACCCAGCCCTTGCCGGTATTGCGCAGCCAGGGCGGCGTCTTTTCTTCAAGGCTGGCCGTGCAGAGCACATGCGTATCGCCGAACTTGACCAGGCAGGAGCCTTCCGCATGCTTGGAAAAATTGCGCTCGAACGAGACCTTGCGCATCTGGTCGATTTTTCTGCCTGAAGGCCGCATTCTTATCTCCTGGGGTTTGTTGACCGCTTCTACGATTGGCGGCGCCTATTTGCAAATTCCCTTTTGCCACGGGTGCGAGTTTGACTTACTTTTCGGGAAGTATCATCAGCGCGGGTTCTTAAGCTTCATGGGCATCAGGTCGACGTCGGTTTCGGATGCTGTTGCCGCACTGGACGAGCGCTCCAGGGAAATTTTTCGGCGCATCGTCGAAGGCTATCTGGAAAGTGGCGAGCCGCTCGGTTCGCGCAACCTGTCCCGTCTTCTGCCGATGTCGCTGTCGCCGGCCTCGGTGCGCAACGTCATGAGCGATCTCGAAGAGCTCGGCCTGATCTATTCGCCGCATGTCAGCGCCGGACGGCTGCCGACCCAGATCGGCCTGCGTTTCTTCGTCGATGCCTTCATGCAGGTCGGCGACCTCTCCGCCGAGGAGCGCGCCAACATCGACCGGCAGGTGCGGGCCGAAAGCGGCGGCAATCCGGTGGAATCGATGATGAACGAGGCAAGCCGCATGCTGTCCGGCATTTCGCGCGGCGCCGGCCTCGTCATCACCTCGAAAAGCGATCCGGTGCTGAAACATGTCGAGTTCATCCGGCTCGAACCGACCAAGGCGCTGGCCGTGCTCGTCGGCGATCACGATCAGGTGGAAAACCGCATCATCGAGCTGCCGGCGGGCGTCACCTCCTCGCAACTGACCGAGGCGGCGAATTTTCTCAATGCCCATATGTCCGGCCAGACGCTGCCGGAACTCCGCAAGCAGTTGAGCCGGCTGAAGGATGACGTCCGCCACGAGCTCGATGCCCTGTCGCGCGATCTCGTCGAGCGCGGCATCGCTGTCTGGGCCGGCAGCCCGGACGAGGGCAAGCCCGCGCAACTGATCATCCGCGGCCGCGCCAACTTGCTCGAGGGGCTGGCCGGCGCCGAGGATCTCGACCGGCTGCGCTTGCTGTTCGACGATCTCGAGAAGAAGGACAGCCTGATCGAGATTCTCAATCTCGCCGAAACCGGTTCCGGCGTGCGCATCTTCATCGGTTCGGAAAACAAGCTCTTCTCGCTGTCCGGCTCGTCGCTGATCGTCGCGCCCTATCGTGACGATGACGATCGCATCGTCGGTGCCGTCGGCGTCATCGGCCCGACGCGGCTCAATTATTCCCGCATCGTGCCGATGGTGGATTACACCGCCCAGCTCGTCTCCCGCCTTTCGCGCAATCAGCTTTGACGCCGCAACTGGCGAACGTGCGGAATTTTCGCTTCTTTGTCACGCAGACTTGATTTTTTTCGGTCAAACCTCGATATCGGGCGCATCTGAAGACACCAACCGGAGACCGTCATGACCGATGACACGACGAAAAACGGACCTGACGCAACTGCGGCCGATGCCGCAGCCGACGCTGCCGCCTACGTCGAGAACGATATTGCGCAGGAAGAGGCTGCCCAGCCGGACCCGCTCGAGCTTCTGAAAGCCGAAAACGGTGAGCTGCGCGACCGCTATCTGCGCCTTGCCGCCGAGATGGACAATCTGCGCCGGCGCACCGAGCGCGAAGTGAAGGACGCCAAGTCCTATTCCGTCGCGGGTTTTGCGCGCGACATGCTCGCCGTCTCGGACAATCTGCGCCGCGCGCTTGATGCCATCTCTCCGGAGACCAAGGCCGCGGCCGATGCCGGCCTCAGCACCCTGATCGAAGGTGTCGAGATGACCGAGCGCGCCATGCTGTCGGCTCTTGAGCGCCACGGCGTTCGCAAGCTGGAGCCGGTCGGCCAGAAGTTCGATCCGAATTTCCATCAGGCGATGTTCGAGGTGCCCAACCCCGACGTGCCGAACAATACGGTCGTCCAGGTCGTGCAGGCAGGCTTCACCATCGGCGAACGCGTGCTGCGCCCGGCCATGGTCGGCGTCGCCAAGGGCGGCCCCAAGCCGGCCGAAGCCGAAACCAATTCCGTCTTCGACGAGAAGGACGCTTAAGGACGTTTCCCTTCCGCTCAGGAAGGGAAACCAAAGCTTCAGATGCGGGCGAAACGTTCGATCAGCAGATCGAAGAAGCCGTCCGCATCGACATGGCGCATGACCTTGGCATTGCGCTTGCGCTCGGTCACATGCCACCAGTCGACGACGGTCATGCCGACGGTGAGTTCGGACCGGACCTCGATCTCGACATTGCAGTCCCGACCCCTGAAGAGCTCCGGCTTCAGCAGATAGGCGATCACGGTCGGGTCGTGCAGCGGCCCGCCGTCGGAGCCGTATTTCTCGATATCGAACCGCTCGAAGAATTCCAGCATCTCGACCATGGCCTTAACAGGCGCCGTGCCGATTTCGGCCATGCGCTTCACCCGGTCCTTGCGGGTCAGCAATTGGTGAGTGACGTCAAGCGGCATCATCACGATCGGCACGCCTGAGCGAAAGACGATATCGGCGGCCTCGGGATCGACATAGATGTTGAATTCGGCGGCCGGCGTGATGTTGCCGCCCTCGAAGAAGCCGCCGCCCATCATCACCAGTTCGCGGATGCGGGGAACGATGTCGGGCGCCTTCTGGAAGGCCAGGCCGATATTGGTGAGCGGCCCGAGCGTGCAGAGCGTCACCGTGCCTGTCGGCTCGCGGCGCAGCGTCTCGATGATGAAATCGACCGAATGGTCGGGCTGCAGCGCCATCGTCGGCTCGCTGAGGTCGGGCCCGTCGAGGCCGGTCTTGCCGTGCACATGTTCGGCCGTCACCAGATTGCGGGCGATCGGCGCGTCGGCGCCGGCGAAAACCTTTGTCTCCCGCCGGCCGCAGAGCTCGCAGACGATGCGCGCATTGCGGCTGGTGAAGGAAAGCGGCACGTTGCCGGCGACCGTCGTGATCCCCAGCACCTCCAGCTCCTCGGGACTGCCGAAGGCCAGCATGATGGCGGCCGCATCGTCCTGGCCGGGATCCGTGTCGATGATGATCTTTCTTGCGCTTGCCATTCCGATCGTTCCATCCTCGCGGGTGCGCTTTGCCTCGGCATGCACCGATTTGTTCATTTCCCGTCACAAATCAGCACAGTCCGTGCGGGCATGTTTTGATGCGAGGCAGCCGCCGCTTTGTCAAGCAAGCAGCCGGCGGCACCGCTTTAAAATTGTGAGGTGGCGCCGGCACGTCGCACCGTGCCTTGCAGCACTGGACTGCTCTCCCCATATTAGCGGCATCCGGACGCTGCGTTTAAGGTCCGGGATGGTCGCTTGCATCAAGGACTTGAAAAGAGATGAGCCGCATTACCCCTTTCGCCAGCCCGCTGCTTCTGGGCTTCGATGCCATGGAAAAGACGCTGGAGCGCATTTCCAAGGCGAGCGACGGATATCCGCCCTACAATATCGAGCGCATCGCCGCCGACAACGGCGCCCCGGAACGTCTGCGCATCACCCTTGCCGTCGCCGGTTTCAGCGAGGAGGAACTCGATGTCTCCATTGAGGAGAACCAGCTTCTGATCCGCGGCCGCCAAGTGGAACAGGGCGAACGGGACTATCTCTACCGCGGCATCGCCGCCCGCCAGTTCCAGCGCACCTTCGTTCTTGCCGACGGCATGCAGGTGCTCGGCGCCGGCCTGAAGAACGGTCTGCTCTCCGTCGATCTAATTCGTCCGGAACCCGCGCGCATGGTCAAGAAAATTAACATTTCGGTTTCACAGTAGCACAACGGTTTGTCGAACCGTTGGTCCCTTCTTCCGGAGGAACAGGAATGTTGATGAAAGAAGCCACGTCTCACTTGACCAAATCCGAGCTTGCCCACATCGGCAACGGCGAGGTCGCCTACATCAGAAAAATGCGCACCGAAGAGGTCGCCAAGTGCTTTCCCGAGGCGCCGGATATCGATCCGAACGTCGATCTCTGGGCACTCTTCGGCGCCGACGGCACGCCGATCCTCTTGACGGACAACCGCTCCAGCACCTTTTTCAAGGCTGCCGAGGACGAACTGAAGACGGTCAGCCTGCACTGACCGTCAGATGGTGTCCGTCGCGTTTCACCGCTCTTGCAGTGCGCGGTCGCTTATCCGATTTTGCTGCGGTCGGGGCTGATGTCACGATATATGCGCGTAGCCTGCTTTCGACGTTTTCCGTGCGATGATGTTGGAAGCTCCAGGATTCGGTATCAAATCCCACCAGACTGACAGGGTTATGGCAACTGTGCGCCAGTAGGAGAGATTGGCGTCGGGTTGGATTAGTGACCGCATTGGGGCCGTAAGCCGACTGGCAGCTTTTTGGCGCTCACACGCGATAACAGACATCCAGCGAGGAAAGATCAGCGCCATCCCTGACCGATGCGGACGCTTGATCACTATGAGCGTTTCTTCCGCTTTGCGGCCAAAAGCGGTGAGCAAGCGGTAACTATGCGACCAAACACCAACTGTTCGAGTAAGATCTTCAGCTTCGACGGATTTGGGTCTAGAGAGCATTTCCCCGACATCTGAGTTAGTATTGCGACTGAGGAACCGAATTCAGCCACAGGAGAGCTGGTGTGGACGTTGCCGCTTGGTTGCGAGGAATCGGTGTCACAGCCCTTGAATAGCGTCGACCTCTGATAGTGGTGAAGCCTGCCGTCCACTTTTGCCTCGCGCTCCTTGATCGGAAAAGTCGAGATGGGTCGATACCCGAAATTCGAGAATGCTGAACAAGATTCGGGAGCACGCCAACAAGCAGAAATCGCATGAGCTTGATCTCTGCTATGGAATTTCAGCATAGCGGATGATGCTCTGATTTTGGACGTTGGCGACTAATTCATCAGAGCGAGACAAAAATCGGCGGAGCAAAGGTGAGGAATTTGAATCGTTGTATCCTAAGGTGAGATCAATTGTCGGAGGCACACCCTCAAGTGCTCTAGCAACGACATTTGGCGTCAGCATATTTTGCGCATAAAGCGGAATAAGCGTTATTCCACCTGTAGACACGACGAGCGACATTGCTGACGGCAGGCCTTCGCCTTCGTACTCTGCCTTGAGGGTGATCCCAACGTTCGACGCGTAATCTTGGATCACGGATTGCAATACGGGAGAAATTCTAGCCGAACTGACGTAAGTTTCGCGGGCAAGGTCCTGCGGCCGGATCTTTTTGCGCGACGTCAAGCGATGGTCCGCCGGCAGTACGGCGATCAGTGGCTCCTTGGCTAAAAACTTGAAGGACACACCAACACTCTGCGTCTCGGGGCGAAGGAACGCGACGTCCAGCTTGCCTCGCATCAGTGCCAGAGCAAGGTCCGGGGAAGACTGACTGGACAATATGATTTCAACCTCCGGCGCTTCCTCACGAATAATGCGCAATGCATGGGGTAGCCACACGACCTCTTGCCCTGCGAGAAAACCGATAGTGAACGACTGCTTTTCTGGCCGTTCTGCCCGCCGGGCCCCTTCCGCAGCCGCCTCGACTTGCAATAACGCCAGCCGCGCGTGATCAAGAAACACTTTACCGGCGGCGGTGAGCGTCACGCCGCGCGACTGCCGTTCCAGCAGCTTTACACCGACTTCGGTTTCCAGATCGCGAATTTGCCTGCTGAGTGAGGGCTGGGACGTGTGAAGCCGCCGCTCTGCTGCGGTCAGTAAGCTTCCCTCCTCCGCAACAGCAACAAAATAGCGCAAATGCCTCAGCTCCATCGGATCCTCGCTATACCTTTAAGGCATAGCTCGAACGTACAAGGTATTTGTCTTCGATAGAAGGGGGATTTAATTAACGTCGCAATTTCGGGATACAATCGAACGCGCCTCACCGGAGTATTTCGCCTGCGCTTCGAAAAGAAAGATGAGGCATGCGTGGCAATATTGCGTTGATTATTGCAGTGGCGCGTGGATGGATGGCTCTAATTGATTATTTTGACCTTCAAAGGAATGTTTAACAGCGCAGAGGGAGAGACTCGATGCCTACAATCACTACCACGGACGGCGTAAACATCTTCTACAAGGACTGGGGCTCAGGCCAGCCGATCGTTTTCAGCCACGGCTGGCCGCTGTCGGCGGACGATTGGGACGCCCAGATGACCTTCTTCCTTCGCCAGGGCTACCGGGTGATCGCCCACGACCGGCGCGGCCACGGCCGATCCGACCAGCCCGGCACCGGCAACGACATGGACCACTGGGTTGCCGACCTCGCGGCCCTGACCGAGCACCTCAACCTGCGCGACGCGATCCACATCGGCCACTCCACAGGTGGCGGTGAGGTGGCTCGCTATGTCGCTCGCCACCCGGAGCGCGTCTCGAAGGCGGTACTGGTCGCTTCCCTGACGCCGAACATGTACCGGAGCGAGGAAAACCCGTCCGGTCAGCCGCCGGAGTGGTTCGATGCGATCCGAGCGGGCGTGCTGGGCAACCGGTCGCAGTTCTTCCGGTTCGTCCCTGAGAACCCGTTCTACGGTTACAACCTCGACGGGGCCGAGCCTTCGGAGGCGATCATTGCGAACTGGTGGCGCCAGGGCATGGCCGGTGGTGCCCTGGCTCACTACGCGACTGTCGACTCTTGGCTGGAAGATTATACCGAAGACCTCAAGAAGATCACCGTGCCGGTGCTGGTGATGCATGGCGAGGCCGATCAAGTCGTCCCCTTCGCAAGTTCCGTGCCGCGTGCGGTCGACCTGCTCAAGAACGGGTCGCTGAAGACCTACCCGGGCTACCCCCATGGCATGCTGACCACACATGCAGATGTCCTCAACCCCGACCTGCTCTCGTTCATCAGGTCTTGACGACATCGACCGGACCGCGGCCTTCATCCAACGTCGGCCGGACGATCTGTCACCCGGCAGTGCCGGGTGACACCTGTTGGTGCTGGTACGTGGAGCGTCCCCGGAGGGTGCTTCCGACAGTGGCAATTTGCTTGGCGCGTAGTGAAAGATGCAACTTGTCGCGCTTAAATTTTTCGTTGCGGTGGCCGATTACTCCACCGGCCGAAATGGCTCGGCGTCTCGGCTTCGACATCTGGGAATTAAGAGCGGGGGGATGTCCGTCGATTTAATGTCGGAAGTACCACCGGCTTCCGAAGTGCTCATTATAGGCGCTCAGCTCGATGGCAGCTTTTGGAACACTGACCATAGTGTCTGAACGGCTGAAATGAGGCGCAAAGCGGTCATGAATGCAGAGAGCGCCAACGGCAGCTGAGAGCCATCAGCAGTCATTGGTGCCACTTGTGACGTGACGGAATACCAGAAAGTTCCAGCAGCCCCGGGCAATCCTTCGCGCCGCCGAACATTGCGTCTGTCCGCCGACTTTCCTTGAGCCTCAGATCTTCCTGAACGTCAGATAGGCCGAAGAGCGGCCCTCGCGCCGGGCCTTGGTCTCGTAGCGCGTGCTCGGCCAGCCCGCATAGGGGGTGAGCCAATCCGCTGCATTCTCGGCCACCCAGTCGAAGCCGCCATGGTCGCGGCATTTGAGCAGCGTCCAGTTCACATAGGTGTCGATGTCGGAGGCGAAGCAGAACAGGCCGCCGGGCTTCAGCACGCGATGAAAGCGGTCGAGATTGGTCTTCGAGACGAAGCGCCGCTTCCAGTGCTTCCGCTTCGGCCAGGGATCGGGATAGAGCAGATCGATCTGATCGAGCGAGGCGTCCGGCAGCCAGTCGAGCAGCTGTGTCGCGTCGTCATTATAAACGCGGATATTGGACGTGCCGGTCTCGCCGATGCGCGACAGCAGCTTCTGCATGGAATTGACGAAGGGCTCGACGCCGATGAAGCCGGTCGACGGCGTCTCCAGGGCGCGGTGGATCAGATGTTCGCCGCCGCCGAAACCGATTTCCAGCCGCAAGCGCTCGACCGGAACCGGGAAGAGGGACGTCAGCGGCGCCGGGGGCGCCGCCGAGAGATCGATCAGGAATGCCGGCAGCAGGCTGTTCAGCGTCTCGGCCTGCTGTTCGCGCAGAGCCTTGCCTTTGCGGCGACCGAAAAAGGCTTCGGTCGCCCGGCCGCGACGTTCCATATCCGTCATGCTTTATCTCAGGCCTTTACGCTTTCCTTGAGCGCCTTCACGAGGTCGGTGCGCTCCCAGGAGAACGAGCCGTCGCGGCCGGCCTTGCGGCCGAAATGGCCGTAAGCGGAGGTCTTGGCGTAGATCGGCTTGTTGAGGTCGAGATGGCGGCGGATACCGGTCGGCGAAAGGTCCATGTTCTTGCGGATCGCTGCCTCGATCTGATCCTCGGTAACCTTGCCGGTGCCGTGCAGGTCGACATAGATCGACAGCGGCTGGGCGACGCCGATCGCGTAGGAGATCTGGATCGTGCAGCGGTCGGCAAGGCCGGCGGCGACGACGTTCTTGGCAAGGTAACGGGCGGCATAGGCGGCCGAACGGTCGACCTTCGTCGTGTCCTTGCCGGAGAATGCGCCGCCGCCATGCGGAGCGGCACCGCCGTAGGTGTCGACGATGATCTTGCGGCCGGTGAGGCCCGCATCGCCGTCCGGTCCGCCGATGACGAACTTGCCGGTCGGATTGATGTACCACTTGCAATCGTCAGCGATCTTCAGCTCGCCCAGCGCTTCGCGGATATAGGGCTCGACGACGGCGCGAACCTTGTTCGAATCCCAGCTCTCGTCAAGATGCTGGGTCGACAGCACGATCGAGGTTGCTTCCGACGGCTTGCCGTCGACGTAGCGCACGGTCACCTGGCTCTTGGCGTCGGGGCCGAGCTTGGCGACTTCGCCGTCGCCCTTCTTGCGGGCGACTGCCAGCAGCTGCAGGATCTTGTGGGAATAATAGATCGGGGCCGGCATCAGGTCCGGCGTTTCGCGGCAGGCGTAACCGAACATGATGCCCTGGTCGCCGGCGCCCTCGTCGCCCTGCTGGTCGGCGGCGCTGTCGACGCCCTGCGCGATGTCGGCCGACTGCGAATGCAGCAGCACGTCGATCTTGGCCTTCTTCCAATGGAAGCCGTCCTGCTCGTAGCCGATATCCTTGATGGCGCGGCGCGCGGCGGCCTTGAACTTCGACGGGTTGATGACGTCCTTGCCGTCCTTGTCCTTCTTCATCAGGCTCGGCGGCAGGCGGACTTCGCCGGCGATGACGACGCGGTTGGTCGTCGCCAGCGTTTCGCAGGCAATGCGCACGCCCCACGGATTGACGCCGGTCTTGGCCGCTTCGCGGTAGACCAGATCGACGATCTCGTCGGAGATGCGGTCACAGACTTTGTCCGGATGACCCTCGGCAACAGATTCGCTGGTAAAGAGATAATTCGCGCGCATTTCGGGATTCCCCTCAAAGAATAAAAGCCAGCTAGTAGGTACTCAGTTCGAGGCTTGATGACAAGCGCAGAAGGACATAAATATATCTTTATATCTGCGGCAAAGTGACAAATTTTGCCCCAAAAACGCAGAAAAGGCGGCCTTTCGACCGCCTTTCGAATTCCACGCCTGATGTGGTTCAGTCGGCGTCGGCTTCAGCCGCAAGCGCCTTCACCAGCTCCACGACCTTGCGGCGAACCTTGGGATCGGAAATCTTGACGAAGGCGCGGTTGAGCTGCAGGCCTTCCGAGGAAGACAGGAAATCGACGACGTAATTCGAGCTGGAGGCCTCGGCCATGCCGCCCATGGAGCCGGTATGTTCGCCGGGCGCGTCCTCGAAGAAAAAGGAAACCGGAACATTGAGAATGTTCGAGATGTTCTGCAGGCGGCTTGCGCCGACGCGGTTGGTTCCCTTCTCGTATTTCTGGATCTGCTGGAATGTAATGCCGAGACTTTCGCCCAGTTTCTCCTGGCTCATGCCAAGCATCGTTCGGCGGAGACGAATACGGCTGCCAACGTGGATGTCGATGGGATTTGGCTTCTTCTTGTTTTCAATCATGGTCGTGCCCTAGCTAAGAATTTCAACTGTTTCTAACCGGCATGCCCCTGATCCATCCCAAAACGCCACGTTGCAGGCGGTAAGAACCCACCTTCAAACATACGCTAAGAACGCCGATTGTCATCACTATGCAATTTTAGGGGTTTTTGGTCAATTCAACCCGGAAATAAAACCTCTACGAGAAATTAGCGCAATCAAAATGAGCAGCGACTCGGTCAACCAGAAGTATGTTTGCCGGGGGATTGGCGTTCCGTCCCCTTCGCCGAGCCTATCAAGAGTTGCATCGATAAAGCCGGTTTGCTCGAGATCGAGACCGGCGATAATTTCCCCATGTGCGTTCACCAGCGCCGAAATGCCGCTATTGGCATCACGAATCAACGGCAGGCCGGTTTCGACAGCCCGGACCCGCGCCTGCTGGAAATGCTGATAGGGTCCGGGTGTCGCGCCGAACCAGGCATCATTGGTGATATTGAGGATCGCATTGGCGTCTTTGATGTCGCCGGTCATTTCATCGGGGAAAATAATCTCGTAGCAGATCAGCGGATAGAGATTGAGCCCGCCGGGCAGCGCCAGCAGGTGCCGGCTTGCCGCGGCCGAAAATCCTCCCGGTATCTCGACGACATTCTGGATGCCGAATTCGGTGAGCACGTCCTCGAACGGCAGATATTCGCCGAAGGGCACCAGATGCACCTTGTCGGAGGCGGCGATGATCTGGCCGCGGCCGTCGATCACGTAGATGGAATTATAGTAGCGCGCAGGCGTGCCCGGTCCCATCTCCTCGGCGCGGACGGCGCCGGCGATCAGGATCTGGTTGTCGTCGAGCGTATCGGCGATCCGCGTCAGCGCATCCTGATTGTCTGTCAGGATGAAGGGGATCGAGGTTTCCGGCCAGACGATGATGTCGGGCTTGCGTCCGCCATTCCTCGGCGCTTCGGCCGACAGCTTCAGATGCGTCTCGAAGATCGCATTGCGGTCGGCGTCGTTGTCCATCTTCGCCGCCTGATCGATATCAGGCTGCACCAGCCGCACCACCGGCCGCTTGTCCTCGGGCAAGGCTTCCGGCCGCGGCGCGAGATGGAGGGCATAGGCCCCGTAACCGAGATGGGCGGCAAACAGCGCCACGGCGAGCGCGATGCCGCCGCGTGCATCTTGGCGTGTCCCGGCAAGCGCCGGGGCGGAAAAGATGAAGACGGCAAGCGCCGTCACCCCCATCGCCCCGATCACATGCGCCGACTGCATCATCAGCGGAACGGGCATCATGCCGTAGCCGATGGCGTTCCAGGGAAAGCCGGTGAGGATCACGCTTCGCAGCCATTCCATCAGCCCGAAGCCGGCCGCCAGCGCGGCGATCCGCCCCATGCCATCCGACCAGAAGATGCGGGCAAGGGCGGTCGCCAGCCCGTAGAAGATCGCCAGACAGGCCGGCAGCCCGAGGATGGCTAAGGGCAGCGCCCAGGCGAATTCCTCCTGATCGACCAGCAGCGCATGGCCGAGCCACCACAGGCCCGCGACGAAATAGCCGAAGCCGAACAGCCAGCCGGTTGCAAATGCCGGCCACAGCCTGCCGACCAAGCCGCTTTCAGGCGAAGCCGCCACCCCGTCGATCAGCCAGACGAGCAGCGCGAAGGAGATGAACATTGCCGCGAAAAAGCCGATGGGCGGCAGCGCCAGAACCGCAAATGCTCCGGCGGCGATGGCCAGCAGCGACCGTTTGAAACCCCAGACGAGGATAACCCTGTCCGCAAGCCGCTCCATGCGCACTCCCATCAAACCGCGAATCAACCCGTTCGCAGTCTTTCAAAAAAGCGGCTCTTTGTCCTGTTAATGGATGTTAATGCATGTCGCCCGGAGATGTGCGGCGGTGCCGGGACAACGACAGGCACAAAAACCAACAACTGAAGGGCATCGCATCAATCAAATGGAATGCGACGCTCCAACCTTCACGCATCGTGCTTTCCGAAAATCGATTCCAATTTTCGGGCCGAAGCGCTAGTTGGCAGCCGATTCCGCCGGCCGGTCGTCGCCGGTCTCGGAGCCGGGAGTGGAGTCGCCATCCGCCTTGGCGCGGCGGCGCATCGCATGGCGCTTGCGGGTGATACGCAGCCGCTTGATGCGGCGCGGATCGGCGTCGAGAATATGGAATTCGAAGCCGGGCAATGCCTGGACGACCTCGCCGCGCACCGGGATGCGGCCGAGCGCCGAGAAGATCAGCCCGCCCAGCGTATCGACCTCGTCGACCTGCTCGCTGATGTCGAAATCCGGCCCGATCGCTTCGGCGATCTCTTCCAGTTCGACACGAGCATCGGCGATGAAGACGTCTTCGGCGACGCGCTTGAACATCACCTCTTCGTCGTCATGTTCGTCGTCGATGTCGCCGACCACCATTTCGACGATGTCCTCGTGCGAGGCGAGCCCGTCGGTGCCGCCATATTCGTCGATGACCAGCGCCATCTGGGTGCGGTTCACCTGCATGCGGCGCAACAGGTCGGACGCCAGCATCGACGGCGGCACGAACAGGATCTTGCGGATGATGCCGGCCTCGGCCAGCGTCTTCTGCAGGTCGACGCGGGCGAGATCGAAATTTGGCTTGGCCGAACGCGTGGGCTTCTGGATGTTCTCAGGCGCAACCTCGATCGCCGGTACGCCAGCGGCCGGTTTCGCCGGGCCGCGGCGCTTGTTGCGCGCCTGCTTGGCGACATAGGAGAGCAGGTCGCGGATATGCACCATGCCGCGCGGATCGTCGAGCGTATCGGCATAGACGGGCATGCGCGAGCGGCCGGATTCCTCGAACAGGATCATCAATTCGCCGATGGTGATGTTCTGGTCGACCGCCTCGATATCGGCGCGCGGCACCATCACGTCGGCGACGCGCACCTCGCGGAAGCGCAGGATATTGTGCAGCATCGCCCGTTCGTCGGGCGAAAAGGCGTCGTCGCCGGCCGCATCGGTCATCAGCGCGTCGGCGAGATCCTCGCGCAGTCGCGAGCCCTGCTGCGGGCGAAGGATGCGCGCGGCGCGCGACCAGAAGGATTGGGATCGGCCGGATGGCCGACTACTACTGCCCGCCTCGTCCGAAGAGGAGGATGGCTCGGAGTCCTTGGCGTCTGCCGCCGGCTTCGTCGTAAAGTCGCTCATGGTTCCATTTTAAGGTCTTGACCCTCGTAGGGATCAGATAGGCCGAGCTGCGCCAAAATGCGAGTCTCCAGCCCCTCCATAATTTCGGCTTCAGCACTATTCATATGGTCGTAGCCGAGAAGATGCAAGAAACCGTGCACCAGAAGATGGGTCAGGTGGTCGTCGAAACTCTTTTCGAGCTCGTGGGCTTCCCGCTCCACCGTCTCCCGGGCGATGATGATGTCGCCGAGCATCGGACCGGGCATTTTGCCGGGCTGCACCGGAAAGGCCGGAAACGACAGCACATTGGTCGCCTTGTCCTTGCCGCGCCATTCGGCGTTGATGTCCTGGATCGAGGCATCGTCGGTAAAGACGAGCGAAACCTCGGGCGGCATCTTGGGGAAGGGCTGCTTCTCGCTGTCGCGGAGATAGATTGCCGCGGCGCTGAGCACGCGTTCGCAAAACGACAGCAGCGTCTCCTCGCCGGGCCAGCCGATATCCTCGACGCTGATCTGGATGTCGAGTTCGGCCATCAGTCCTGCCGGCTGACGTCTTCGGCTTCGACGGCATAGGTGGAATCATAGGCCCTGACGATGCGCCCGACCAGCGGATGGCGCACGACATCGGTATCCTTGAAGCGCACGATCGAGATGCCCTCGACGCCGTTCAGAAGCTGCAGCGCCTCGACGAGGCCGGATTTGACACCGCGCGGCAGGTCGATCTGGCTCGGGTCGCCGGTGACGATCATGCGCGCATTTTCGCCGAGACGCGTCAGGAACATCTTCATCTGCATCGATGTCGTGTTCTGCGCTTCGTCGAGGATGATGGCGGCGTTGGCCAGCGTCCGGCCGCGCATGAAAGCGAGCGGCGCGATTTCGATGACGCCGGCGGTGATCGCCCGATCGACCTTGTCGGCCGGGATCATGTCATAGAGCGCATCATAGAGCGGGCGAAGATAGGGATCGACCTTTTCTTTCATGTCGCCGGGCAGGAAGCCGAGGCGCTCGCCGGCTTCGACCGCCGGACGCGACAGGATGATCTTTTCGACCGCCCCGCGCTCCAGGAGCTGGGCGGCATGGGCGACGGCGAGATAGGTCTTGCCGGTGCCGGCCGGGCCGACGCCGAAGACCAGCTCGGCACGCTCCAGCGCCCTGATATAGGCGTCCTGGGTCGGGGTGCGGGCGATGATCGTTTTCTTGCGGGTGGAAACCTGTGCCATCGTCAGCTTTGCCTTGCGCTCCATTGTGGGCAGGCTGAGCTGATCGTCGGCGGCGACCGCCATGCGGATTGCGCCCTCGACATCGGATCTTTCCACGCTGCCGCCTTTCTGAAGCTTTTCATAGAGATAGTCGAGCGTGCGCCGCGCCTGGTTGGTGGTCACGATATCGCCTGTGATGACGACCGAATTGCCCCGCGCCCGCGCATCGATATTGAGCCGTTCCTCGAGCAGCTTGAGGTTCTGGTCGAATTGACCGAAGAGCTCGCTAGCGAAGCGGTTGTTCTCGAACGTCAGGACGAAGTGATTGGTATCGCTCGGCGTGCGGGGGTGGCGCGGTGAAGAAGAAACCAATTCTTGTCCGTTCAAGCGGTCGGGCTCCTTGGGTTAAACCGCAGCCTCTGCGCGTTCGGCAAACAGGCTGTTCGTTCCGGTTCCGGTGATTCGCACTTTAATAATGTCACCGATTTGCGATGCTTTTGCATCAACATTCACGGATTGAAGCCAGGGAGAACGTCCGATCAGTTGTTCCGGCATGCGACCGGGCTTTTCGAGCAACAGGTCGATCTCTTTGCCGATGCAGGATTCGGCAAATTCCTGCTGCTGCTTCAGGAGAAGCGTTTGCAGGCGTTCCAGCCGTTCTGCCTTGATCTCTTCCGGCACCTGGTCCTTCAGTTCCGCGCCGGGAGTGCCCGGCCGTGTCGAGTATTTGAACGAGAAGGCCTGTGCATAACGAACCTCCTCCACAAGCCTGAGTGTATCCTCAAAATCCTTGTCTGTCTCCCCCGGAAAGCCGGTGATGAAATCGCCAGACAGGGCGATGTCGGGCCGCACCGTGCGGATGCGCTCGATCAGCGTCAGATATTCGGCCGCCGTGTGGCGTCGGTTCATCGCTTTCAAGATACGGTCCGACCCCGATTGCACCGGCAGGTGCAGATAGGGCATCAGCGCTCTCAAGTCGCGATGGGCGTCGATCAGCCGGTCGTCCATGTCGCGTGGATGGCTGGTGGTATAGCGCAGCCGCGCCAGGCCGGGGATCTCGGCAAGGCGGTAGAGCAGGTCGCCGAGGCTCCACGCCTCGCCACCCGGCCCGGCGCCGTGCCAGGCATTGACGTTCTGCCCGAGCAGGGTGATCTCGCGCACCCCGCCCTCGACGAGCTTTTCAGCTTCCTCGACGATCTGGGAAACCGGCCGCGACACTTCCGAGCCGCGCGTATAGGGCACGACGCAGAACGTGCAGAACTTGTCGCAGCCCTCTTGCACCGTCAGGAAAGCGGTGACGCCGCGGGCGCGGATTTTTCGGCTCTCTGCGATCGGCAGATGCTCGAACTTGTCCTCGATCGCATATTCCGTATCGACGACGCGTTGACCCTGCTTGGCCCGGCGCAGCGCCTCCGGCAGGCGGTGATAGGTCTGCGGGCCGATGACGACGTCGACGGCAGGCGCCCGGCGCAGGATCTCCTCGCCTTCGGCCTGGGCGACGCAGCCGGCAACGCCGATCATCATCTCCCGGCCATCCGCCGCCTTCTTCTTTTTCATCTCGCGCAGCCGCCCGAGCGCCGAATAGACCTTCTCGGCCGCCTTCTCTCTGATGTGACAGGTGTTGAGCAGAACGAGGTCCGCCTCTTCCATGTCTTCGGTCGGCTCATAGCCGTCACGGGCGAGCGCATCGCTCATGCGCGTCGAATCGTAGACGTTCATCTGGCAGCCATAGGTCTTGATGAAGACCTTGCGGCTGTTGCTGCCGTCGGGGATTGCCTCCGGGGCCTGGAGAAGGGCGCTGTCCTGTGTCATGGCGCGCTATTTAGTGGTTTTTGCCGCCCGAGAAAATCGAAATCTTGTTTCAGGAGATTTCCCTCCCGCGCAGGCGGCTGTTCAGGAGGTTGCGGATGCGCAAGGCGATCGTCGCGCTCACCTCCTTGCGATTGGTCTCGGTGCGGTAATCCACCGCCTCGCCGAAGGAAACCTCGGCGTCGATGGCGCCGCATCGGACGATATCGAGGAGATGCGGCAGGAGTTCGATATCACCCGGCCAGGCGGCGAGCGGCCTGTGATAGCGGCCCATGGCGATACCGTGCACGCGGGTATAGGCAACCGCCACCGGCTGCACCACGACGGTTCCCGTTGGCGAATAGGGCACGGCCATCGCGGCGGCGCCGAACAGCGAAGACTTGACCTCCAGCAGCCGGTTGCCGTCCGAGGTCGTGCCCTCGGGGAAGAGCACGACGATCTCGCCGTCGGCCATGCGCCCGGCGATCTCGTTTGCCTGGTGACCGGTCTTGCGCCTCTCCTCGCGCACGACGAAGACGCTCTTCTGCAGCTTGGCGAGCGTGCCGAAGATCGGCCAGTCGCGCACCTCGATCTTGGCGATGAAGGCGACGTCGGCAACGGCCGACATCACCATGATATCCATCCAGGACGAATGGTTGGAACAGAGCATCAGCGGCCGGCGGTCTTCCAGCCTGCCGGTCACGCGGACGCGGATGCCGAGGCAATAGCAGACGATGCGGTGCCAGATGCGCGGGAGCCTGCGGCGCAGCCGCCAGTCGAAATAGAGCGCCAGCAGCTGCAGCGGCATCAGCACGATGCTGGCCGCGAGAATGACGACAGCGGCCAAGGCGATGCGCAGCCAGGCGATCAAATGCTGGTCTCCCGGGCTGCCATTGCTTCAGAGGTCTTCCTTCTTCAACGGAACGCCGTAGAGCTCCAGACGATGGTCGACCAGCCGGAACCCATGCTCGCGGGCAATACGCTCCTGCAGCGCCTCGATCTCGGGCGAACGGAATTCGATCACCGTGCCGGTCTTCAGGTCGATCAGGTGGTCGTGATGTTCTTCCGGCACCGTTTCGTAGCGCGAGCGCCCGTCGCGGAAATCGTGGCGGGCGATGATGCCCGCGTCCTCGAACAGTTTCACGGTGCGGTAGACGGTCGAGATCGAGATCTTCGCATCGACCTTCACCGAGCGGCGGTAGAGTTCTTCGACGTCGGGATGGTCTTCCGAGTCTTCCAGGATGCGCGCGATCACGCGGCGCTGCTCGGTCATGCGCATGCCGCGTTCGGTGCAAAGCTCCTCAAGGGTCTTGGCTACATCAGACATGGCCCGCCTTTAAAGAAATTCGTGTTTCGACAACGCCGCACGGCGTTCGCGCCGGCCTGCATGTCATCTCGCTGACAGGGAACTACCGAAGAACGCGCTTCATGACAAGCGCCGTGGAGAGGGCGCCGTTTTCCTGCTTGTAGTAACCTTGGCGCTCGCCGACTTTTTCGAAGCCGAGCTTGCGGTAGAGGCCAAGCGCTGCGGTATTGCCGTTGTCGACCTCGAGAAACATGCTCTCGCCGCCGCGGGCGCGCGCCTCGCGCATCGCCGCCTGCATCAGCCGCCAGCCAAGCCCGGCGCGGGCGACCTTCGCCTGCACGGCGATCGTCAGGATCTCCGCCTCGCCGGCGACATGGCGGGCAAGAATGAACCCCGGAAGCGGCTTTTTCAGGATGGCGTTGGTCTGGCGCGCGACGAAGCCGAACACGGTGTCCTGCATCAGCAGGCCGTGAAATTCACCGTCGCCCCAGGGCCGGGCGAAGCGCTCGCCGTGCAGGATGGCGACATCGCGGCAATCCTCGCGCTCCATGGCGATGATTTCGAATTCCGGTTTCAGCGTCAGATAGGCTTCCAGCATCGTCATACTCGTCGGGCAATCGCATACCCGGCCTGCGGCTTGGCATCGGGTCCGCGCAGATAAAGGGGCTTCGGCTTTCCGGAATCGGGGGAGGCGGCAGCACCGAGGCGCGCCACCACGGAGATCGGGAATCGGTTGGCGTGATCGCCGCCGGCATCCGCCTTCAGCAGCGGTGTTGCCGAACCGGTGATCTCGCCGTCGAAGCCGGCGGCAAAAGCCTGGGCCTCCCCAATGCTGACCGCCCGGGGGGCGTCGAGCGGAGAACCGTCGGCTGCAAAGGATTGGAGATAGATTTCGTCCCGCTTGGCGTCCATTGCCGCGAGCACCGCGCGATCAGGCGTCTTGTCGCGCTGGGCAGCGGCCATGACTTCGAGCGTGGTAACGCCGACGGCCGGCACATTGAGGGAAAGCGCAAAACCGCGGGCTGCGGCAACACCGACGCGGATACCGGTAAAGGAGCCGGGACCGATGGTGACGGCAAGCCGGTCGATATCAGAAAGGGCAAGTCCCGCCTGATCCAGCGCGCGATCGACGATACCAATCAGATGTTCAGCATGCCCCTTGCCGATCATGTCCGATGCCTCCCCCAGCATCGTATTCCTGCCGCTGTCGTAGACGCCGGCAGCGCAATCTACACCTGCCGTGTCGAGCGCCAGAATGATCATGCCATCAATTTCCGAATAAACCAGTGTCGCCTATCGATAAATTCGCCTGGCCGAACCTGAGATGAACGACAGGGACGAATTCAAGATTTTTAAGCGGCAATCACTTCCTGCACTTCCGGAACGAAATGGCGCAGCAGGTTCTGCACGCCGTGCTTCAGCGTTGCCGTCGAGGATGGGCAGCCGGCGCAAGAACCCTTCATGTTCAAATAGACCTTGCCGTCCTTGAAGCCGCGGAAGGTGATGTCGCCGCCGTCCTGGGCAACGGCCGGGCGCACGCGGGTCTCCAGAAGCTCCTTGATGGTCAGCACGATCGATTCATCGCCTTCGTCGAAGAATTCGTCGCCGGCATCGGCGTCTTCGGAGAGGATGGAGGCATCGCCCATAACCGGCTTGCCGGACATGAAGTGCTCCATGATCGAGCCCAATATAGCCGGCTTAAGATGCTGCCATTCGGCATTGTCCTTGGAGACGGATATGAAATCATAGCCGAAATAGACGCCGGTGACGCCGGGGATTTCGAACAGGCGGGCGGCGAGCGGCGACGCTTCAGCTTCTTGCGCGCTGCGGAACTCGGCCGTGCCGTTTTCCATCACCACCTTGCCCGGCAGGAACTTCTGCGTGGCGGGGTTCGGCGTGGCTTCGGTCTGAATGAACATCTGGTTCTCCATGCGGACGGCCCGTCGGCTCCGCCGTCTTTAGAATTCTTCAAAAGAAGATAAGCCCATTGCCTGAGCTAATCAAGAGACTTGTACTCAAGAAAAGCTAGCAGAGGGCGTCGATTTCCTCGTTGGTCAGCGTATCCGGCAGCACGGTGACCGGGATCGGAAAGGCGGCGGCGCGGCCGGCGACCGACGAGACCAGCGGCCCCGGGCCTTCCTTGGCCGAACCGGCGGCCAGGACCAGGATCGCCACGTCGCGGTCTTCCTCGATCACGGTATTGATCTGTTCGGCCGCACTGCCCTCGCGGATGACGATCTCGGGCTCGATACCGATCGTTTCGCGCACGATCTGGGCGATCTTGGCAACGACCGCCTCGGCCTCCTCGCGCGCTTCCGCCCGCATGATCTCCTCGACTCCAAGCCATTGCTGGAAATCCCCGTCGGGGATGACGTAGAGCAGCACCAGCCCGCCATTGGAATTCTTCGCGCGCCGGCCGGCATAATGAACGGCGCGTTGGCATTCGGGTGTACCGTCGATCACCGCCATGAATTTGCGGCGATGACCTTCGAGCCGTGAGAGTCGTTTCGATACCATGGCGCGGACTCTGACACCCGAAGCGGGAAATTTGCAAGCCCAGTTTTTGCCCTGATGTCCGAGAACAAAATCCTCTTCTCCCGCGGCGGGGAGAAGAGGAGATCTATCTCAGTAGAGGAAGCCGATGACGTCGCGCACCTGGCGCATCGTCACCTCGGCGCGTGCCCTGGCGCGCTCGCCGCCCTGGCGCAGGATCGCGTCGATATGGCTGGTGTCGTCCATCAGCCGGCGCATTTCGCCGGTGATCGGCGCCAGCACCTGGATGGCGAGGTCGACCAGCGCCGGCTTGAAGACGGAGAATTGCTGGCCGCCGAATTCGGCCAGCACATCCGCCTTCGACTTGTCGGCAAGTGCGGCATAGATCGCCACCAGATTGTCGGCTTCCGGACGGCCCTGCAGCCCGTCGACCTCGCTCGGCAAACCGTCCGGATCGGTCTTTGCCTTGCGGATCTTCTTCGAGATCGCGTCCTCGTCGTCCATCAGGTTGATGCGCGACAGGTCGGAAGGATCGGATTTCGACATTTTCTTGGTGCCGTCGCGCAGCGACATGACCCGCGGCGCCGGTCCGCCGATCAGCGGCTCGACCATCGGGAAATAGGCGTGCACCGGCTCGTTGCCGACGGTGATGTCGATGCCGTAGTCGGTCCTGCCGATATGCTCGGCATAATCGAGGTTGAACTTCATCGCGATGTCGCGGGCAAGCTCCAGATGCTGCTTCTGGTCCTCACCGACTGGCACATGGGTGGCGCGATAGACGAGAATGTCGGCCGCCATCAGGCTCGGATAGGCGTAAAGCCCGAGCGAGGCCTGCTCGCGGTCCTTGCCGGCCTTATCCTTGAACTGCGTCATGCGGTTCATCCAGCCGATGCGGGCGACGCAGTTGAAGATCCAGGCGAGTTCGGCATGCTGCGGCACGGCCGACTGGTTGAAGACGATATGTTTTTCCGGATCGATGCCGGCGGCGATGAAGGCGGCGGCGATCGAGCGCGTCTGGCTCGGCATGTCCTCATGCACGAGCTGGGCGGTGAGCGCATGCATGTCGACGACGCAATAGATGCAGTCATTGCCTTCCTGCAGCGCCACGAACCGGCGGATCGCGCCGAGATAATTGCCGAGATGCAGATTGCCGGTCGGCTGCACGCCGGAGAATACGAGTTTCTTGAATTCGCTCATGTCGTCCTCAATAGGCTGGTGGAGGGCCCACAGCGCCGCGCGTCTTTTCAGGCGCGCAAAGGACGCTGTAACAGTTCAAATTGCTGCGTTATGCGGCAGGGTTTTCACCCATGTTGCTAACGCCGCGGCTTATGCACGGCCGCCCGGTCGCAATCAAGGGGTTCAGGCCGCGTGATGCTGGATCAGATCGAAGGTGTTGCCGTAGGGATCCGCAAAGACCGCGACCGTGCCGTAGAGCTCATGGCGCGGCGCCTCCAGAAAACGCACGCCGGCGGCCAGCATCGCGGCATGGTCGCGCATGAAATCGTCGGTCTTCAGAAAGAAGCCGACACGCCCGCCCGTTTGATTGCCGATTGCCGCCCGCTGCGCCGCATTTGCCGCCTGCGCCAGCAGAAACGCCGCTCCGTCTTCGCCCTTGGGCTTCACCACCACCCAACGTTTGCCCTCTGGCTGTCGCTCATCCTGCAGGCAGTCGAAGCCGAGGGCATCGCAATAAAAGGTCTTGGCGCGGTCGTAGTCGTCGACCACGAGGGTGACGAGGAAAAGCGACTGGATCGTCATGTCTATCTCCCGATTGAGACGTTTATTCCATTTTGGATCGGAAATATCCGTTATTTTAAGCCGAATTGATCAAGCTATTTACTCACAATTGAGTATAAAATTTCACAGAAAAGCTTTTTTTGAACTGAAAATCCTCCGCCTGATGCCGGTGCCGTTGGGGTCGCCGGATAGCCGATCGGAGCGACCATGCAGAACGCAACTTTGCTCGCCATGGCAGGCCTTTTCGCCCTACAATCAGCAACGGGTGCTGTCGGTCAAGAGATCAAAAGGCACGCCGTCCATCTTCCCCAACATGAGGCGCGCACCGCCTACACCGTGCAGACCGTCAGCGTCCGGGCCGGCTGCTTTCCCGAACGGCTGCGGGCGATCCTGTCGCATATTGCCGCAAAGACCGGGCGACGCCCGGTAATAACCTCTGGCCACAGACCGCATCCCCGCCGCCATGGCTCCCTACATGGGAAATGCCTGGCGGCCGATATCAGGATGCCCGGTCTCTCGGAACGCACCATCATCGCGGCGGCAAGAAGTGCGCCCGGCATCGGCGGCATCGGCACCTATTGCAATGGCATCGTCCATGTCGACGTCGGACCGCAAAGGCGCTGGGTCGACTGCTAGAGCGCCGTGCGTCCTTTCGGACGCACAAAGGACGCTCTAACACTTTCAATCTTCGCATCGCGCTTTCCGAAAATCGATTCCGATTTTCGGGCCGATGCGCTACAGCGCGATTACGCGTCTTCTGCCGGGGCCGGCTTGCGGTTCAGATTGCGCCTTATCATGCCGAGATCCGCCCCGCCGATCAGGAAGGCGGCGGCGAAATAGACCAGCATGGCGATCGCAATCAGCAGTCCGAGGGCGCCGATCTTGGTGAGAAGCGGCGCGCCGGAGGCGAGCCACGGCGCCCAATATTGCTTGAGGAAGACGATGGCCGCCCCCATGACGGCTGCGGCGACGACCAACAGGGCGGCGCGTTTTGCCAGCGCCCATTCCCATGTCAGATGGCCGCGGCGCAACAGCGTGGTGAACAGCAGCACGGTGCTGATCCAGCCGGCGGTGGCTTCGGCAACGGCGATGCCGGGCGCGCCCATATAGGGGAAGAGGGTCAGCGCCGTGGCGCAGTTGGTGGCGACTGCGATGGCCGAAAAGCGCATCGGCGTCTTGGTGTCCTCGCGGGCATAAAACCCCGGCTGCAGCGCCTTGATCAGCACGAAGGCCGGCAGGCCGATGCCGTAAATCGCCAGGATCGCGCCGACGACGGCGGTGTTTTCCTGATGGAAGGCGCCGCGCTCATAGAGCACGCGGATGATCTCGTCGGAGAGGATCCAGAGCGCGAAGGCGGCGGGAATCGTCAGGAACAGCACGAATTCGATCGAGCGGTTCTGCAGGTTTCCAGCCTCGCGCAAATTGCCGCCCTTCAGCGCCCGGGCAAGCTCCGGCAGAAGCACGACGCCGACGGCCACACCGACGACGCCGAGCGGCAGCTGGTAGATGCGGTCGGCATATTGCAGCGCTGCGATGGCGCCGTCGCGCGAGGAGGCGATCGCCTGGCCGATCAGCTGGTTGATCTGGGTGATGCCGCCGGTCACCGCGGCCGGCACCGCCAGGATCAGCAGCCGCTTGACGTTGGGCGTCATCTTCGGGAAGCGGAAGCCGATGCTCATGCCGGCCGCAAGCACGCCGACATAGACGACGGCGAGCTGCAGCACGCCGGCGGCAAGAACGCCCCAGGAGAGATACCAGGCCGTCGCCAGCGGATCGGCGCCGGTATAGAGCGCATAAAACAGCGCCCCGATCATCACCACGTTGAGGAAAACCGGCGCGATGGCGGCGGCGAAGAAATGATGCAGTGAATTCAGCATGCCGCTCATCATCGCCGTCAGCGACATGCACATCAGATAGGGAAACATCACCGCCGCCATGCGGATGGTGATCGAGAATTTGTCGGGATCGTCGGCAAAACCCGGCGCGATGACGAAGCGCACCAAGAGCGGCATGGCAAGCTCCATCACGATGGTGATGAGCAGCAGCACCGAAAACAACACGCCGAAGACTTCTTCCGAAAAGCGCTTGGCGCCCTCCGTGCCGTTCGCCTCGATCTCCTTGGCAAAGAGCGGCACGAAGGCGGCGTTGAAAGCGCCCTCGGCAAACAGCCGGCGGAAGAGGTTCGGAAAGCGGAAGGCGGCGTAGAAGACGTCGGCCATCGGTCCGGTGCCCAGCGCCGCCGCCATCAGCGTTTCACGGGCGAAGCCGAAGATGCGGCTGCCGAGGGTGGCGCCGCCGACGGTCGCGAATTTCTTGACGAGGCTCATGCGTTGGGGCTCATGCTCATATGGGGGAACCGGCTTTCTTTTCGGCGGAAGTCGGGGTCCGGGCGGTGGCGGCCGGCGCGATGATGCCGGAAGGCATGCGCTCGCGCAGCTCGTCTTCCTCCTCGGCCATGACCGCCTTCATCCGGGCGGTGATGTTGGCGCGCTTGCTGTCGCCGGAGATTTTCTGGCCGACCAGATCGGTGACGTAGAAGGTGTCGATCACCTTCTCGCCGAAGGTGGTGATGCGGGCCGACTGGATGTCGAGCGACAGATCGGAGAGCACGGCGGTGATTTCCGACAGCAATCCCGGCCGGTCGAGGCATTCGACCTCGATGACCGTGAACTTGTTCGACAGGCTGTTGGTGATGTTGACCGACGGCGGAATGACGAAGGCCTTGCTTTTCTTGCGGTTGCGCGTGCGCGTGGCGATGACCTCGGGCAGCCGCTTGCGGCCGGAAAGCACATCCTCGATCATCCGGCCGATCGTCGCGGCCCGGCGCAGCTCGTCGGCATCGTCGGGAAATTCGCGGCTGACATGGATGGTGTCGAGCGCCCGCCCGTCCGATGTCGTGAAGATCTGCGCGTCGACGATGTTGGCGCCGGCCGCGGCACAGGCGCCCGCGATGACGGCGAGCAGCCGCGGATGGTCGGGCGACAGCACGGTGATCTCGGTGATCGCATGGAAACTGTCGGTCCGCACCGTGGTGGCGAGCGCCTGGCCCGCTTTGTCGGCCTGACGGATGAAATTCGCGTGGCGAATCTGGTCTTCCAGCGGCACGGAGAGCAGATAGGGCTGGTAGTGCAGCTTCGTATAGGTGTTGCGGTCCTTCTGGCTCCAGTCGGCAAGGGCCGCATGCAGCGCCTCGGCGGCGGCATTGGCCCGCTCCTTGCGGGAAACCTCGGAAAAGCCGCCGGCGAGCAGCAATTCAGTTTCATAATAGAGGGTGCGCAGCAGCTGGCCCTTCCAGCCGTTCCAGACGCCCGGACCGACGGCGCGGATATCGCAGATCGTCAGGATCAACAGCATCTTCAGCCGCTCGAGCGACTGCACCCGGTCGGCGAAATCGGTGATCGTCTTGCGGTCGGTGAGGTCGCGGGTCTGCGCCACCATCGACATCGTCAGATGTTCCTCGATCAGCCAGACGACGATTTCGGTCTGCTTCTGCGACAGGGCGAAGCGGGCGCAGAGTTTGCGGGCGACGCGGGCGCCGGCGATCGAATGATCCTCCTGGCGGCCCTTGGCGATGTCGTGGAGAAGAACGGCGAGATAAAGCGCCTCGCGGTCCTCGATGCCCGAGATCAGCTTGTTGGCAAGCGGATGCAGCTCCTCGGCGCGCCCCTTGTCGATCTCGGAGAGAATGTCGACGGTGCGGATCAGATGTTCATCGACCGTATAGTGGTGATACATGTTGAACTGCATCATCGCGACGATCTTGCCGAATTCGGGGATGAAGCGGCCGAGCACGCCGGCCTCGTTCATGCGGCGCAGGATGAGCGCCGGATCGCGCTTCGACGTCAGGATCGACATGAACAGGCGGTTCGCCTCGTCGTTTTCCCGCAGGCTATTATCGATCAGGGCAAGCGACCGGGTGACGCGTTTCAGCGCGTCCGGATGGAATTCCAGCCCGTTGATGTCGGCGACGTGGAAGAGCCGGATGATGTTGACCGGATCGCGCTTGAAGACTTCCGGATCGGCGAGCGCAATGCGGCCGCGGTCTTCGACGAATTCGACGCTGCCGGCGATCTTGCGGTTGCGATGGGTGAAGCGGCTGATGACGCCGGTCAGGCCGGGGATCGTCTTCGCCTGCTGGTCTTCGAGCGCGGCGCAGAGGATGCGCGTGAGATCGCCGACATCCTTGGCGACCAGGAAATAGTGCTTCATGAAGCGCTCGACGGCCGAAAGGCCCGGGCGGGTGTGATAGCCGAAGGCTTCGGCGATCTCGCGCTGGATGTCGAAGGACAGGCGCTCCTCGGCCTTGCCGGTCAGGAAGTGCATATGGCAACGCACCGCCCAGAGAAAATCGTCGGCTTTCTCGAGCAGACGGTATTCGTGTTTGGACAGCACGCCGAGCTTGACCAGCTCCGCCTGGTCGCGCACGTGATAATAATATTTCGAGATCCAGAACAGCGTGTGCAGGTCGCGAAGCCCGCCCTTGCCTTCCTTGACATTCGGTTCGACGAGATAACGTGTGTCCCCGGCCTTGCGGTGGCGCTCGTCGCGCTCGGCAAGCTTGGCGGCGATGAATTCCGGGCCGGTGCCGGTGACGATCTCCTTGTCGAAGCGGGTCTCGAGTTCGGTTTCCAGCCGCTGCAGGCCGCAGATATAGCGCATCTCGAGGATAGCGGTGCGGATCGTCATGTCGGATTTAGAAAGCGCGATGCATTCCTCCACCGTGCGGGTGGCGTGGCCGACCTTGAAGCCCATGTCCCAGAGCACGTAGAGCATGAATTCGACCGCCTTGTGCGTCTCTTCGGCCGGTCTCGGCAGGAAGAGGAAGAGCAGGTCGATATCCGAACCCGGCGCCAGCGTGTCGCGGCCATAGCCGCCAACGGCGGTGACCGCGAACTTGTCCTTCTGCCGCGGAAAGATATGGGCGGTGGCAAAATTGTAGAGGACGGTGATGATCTGGTCTTGCAGCCAGGAAATCCGGTAGGCGCAATTGAGCCCACCGCCGTCGGCCAAGAGGGCGGCGCGCGCCTTCTGCCGGCCTTCCGCGCTCGCCTTTTTCAGCACCGCCAGAAGATCGGCGCGCAGGAGGTCGGGCCGGTTGCTGTTGGCCTCGGCAACGGCGTCGCACTGCTTCTGCAGCAATTCGACATCGAGGATATTGGAGAAATCGAGGTCGCGCATCGCTGTCGCCGGGGCGGTTTCCTGTTCATGCCGGACTGCCGGTTCACGGTCTGCCGCTTGTTTCGTCTGCATGCGCTATAGCCCCTTTGCCCGGCGATTGACACGGGCTTTCATACTGCAAGAACCTTTAAATTTGGCGAAATGGTGTTGGTTCACGGCAAGAGGCGAGGGCGCTTTGACGCAAGGCGCGGGCTTTTTGCGAAAACTTCAGCTGGCGGCCCGCGCATTCAGCAAATGCAGCACCTGGCGTGTCTCGCCCATGATCTCCTCGATCGTCTGCCTGTCGCATTCGCGATAACCCGCCTTGGCGATCGCGGAGCCGAGCTCGCAGATCACGGCGCAGCAGCGGGTGATTTTCAGCATGCCGATCGGCGAGGTCCAGCCACGCGCATTGCGGTCCTTATCGGCGCGCCGCATCGTGTCGAGCATGGAGCAGATGAGCGAGAGGCGCTCGGTTTCGCGAACCAGTTTTTCCATGAACATGGCGCGCCGCTCCTATTTCAGTTTCTTCTTGAGGTCGTAAAGTGCGTCCATTGCCTCGCGCGGCGTCATATCGTCAAGGCTCATCGCCTTCAGCGCCTCCTCGACCTTGGACGGGCCGCGGGCCGTGTCCTCGCGGCGCACCGCCACCTGGAAGAGCGGCAGGTCGTCGATCAGCTGGCTCGCCGGGTTTTTGCGGTCAGCATCTTCCAGACGGGTAAGCACGTCGCGGGCCCGCGCCACGACCGAGGCCGGCAGCCCGGCAAGGCGCGCGACCTGGATGCCGTAGGAGCGATCCGCCGCCCCCGGCCCGACCTCGTGCAGGAAGATGACGTCGCCGTCCCATTCCTTGACGCGCATCGTGGCGTTCGACAGCCGGCCAAGCTTTTCCGAAAGCACGGTCAGCTCATGGAAATGCGTGGCGAAGAGGCCGCGGCAGCGATTGACCTCATGCAGGTGTTCGACGGCCGCCCAGGCGATCGACAGGCCGTCAAAGGTGGCGGTGCCGCGGCCGATCTCGTCGAGGATGACGAGCGAACGGTCGCTCGCCTGGTTGAGGATCGCAGCCGTTTCCACCATCTCGACCATGAAGGTGGAGCGCCCGCGCGCCAGATCGTCGGAGGCGCCGACGCGGGAGAAAAGCCGGTCGACGATGCCGATATGGGCTGATGTCGCCGGCACGAAGGAGCCCATCTGCGCCAGGATAGCGATCAGCGCGTTCTGGCGCAGAAAGGTCGACTTGCCGCCCATGTTCGGGCCGGTCAAGAGCCAGATCGCCCCGTCCCGGTCGCCGGTCTTCGGCGACAGATCGCAATGATTGGCGACGAAGGGCCCGCCCGCCTGCCGCCGCAGCGCCTGCTCGACGACCGGATGGCGCCCGCCCTCGATGGCAAACATCTTCGAGCCGTCGACCTGCGGGCGGCAATAGGCCTGCTCTTCGGCGAGAAGCGCCAGGCCCGCGGCGACGTCGATGACGGCAAGCGCCTTCGCGCCCGATTTGATCGCCTCGGCTTCCGCAACCACGGCCGCCGTCATCCTGTCGAAGGCTGCAAGTTCGATCGAAAGCGCCCGGTCGGCGGCATTGGCGATGCGGCTTTCGAGATCGGCAAGTTCGGTGGTGGTGAAGCGCATCGCGCTCGCCATTGTCTGGCGGTGGATGAAGCGCGCCTTGGCCTCCGCCGTATCGGTCATCGGCGCAGCATTGCCGGCGGTGACCTCGATGAAATAGCCGAGGATATTGTTGTGCTTGATCTTCAGCGACCGGATGCCGGTTTCCTCGGCATATTGCAATTGCAGGCCGGCGATGACCCGGCGCGACTGGTCGCGCAGCGCCCGGACCTCGTCGAGTTCGGCGCTGGCGCCGTCGCGCAGAAAACCGCCGTCGCGTTTCAACAGCGGCAATTCATCGGCAAGCGTTTCGGCAAGCAGCTTTTCCAAGGCTGCGGGAAGCGCCTGCAGCCCGGACAATGCCTGGCCGAGCTCTTCGGGCAGCATCGCCTTGTCGAGCAGGCCTGCAAGTCCCGCCGCCGCTTCCAGGCCCTGGCGGATCGCCCAGAGATCGCGCGGGCCGCCGCGGTCGAGTGCGAGGCGCGACAGCGCACGCGGCATGTCGGGCACATGTTTCAGCGTGTCGCGCAGATTGCCGCAGAACAGGGGTTCGTCGATCAGGAAACCGATCGAATCGAGCCGCGCATTGATACGGGCAGGGTCGGTCAGCGGCGACATTAGCCGCTCGGCGAGAAGCCTGGCGCCGCCGCCGGTGACGGTGCGGTCGATCGCTTTCAAGAGCGAACCATTGCGATCACCCGAAAGCGTGCGGGCAAGTTCCAGATTGGCGCGCGTGGCGGGGTCGATGAACAGCGTCGAAGCCGCACTTTCCCGCTCCGGTTTTCCAAGCGGCGGGCGCTCGGCGATCTGCGTCTTCTCGACATAGGCGACGGCAGCTGCCGCTGCCGCGAGTTCGGCGCGCGAGAAGGTGCCGAAGCCGTCGAGCGTCGCGACGCCGAAATAACGGGCAATCCGGCCCTCGGCGCTGGCGCTGTCGAAGAGCACGGAAGGCTGCGGTACGGCTGTCCGGCCGAGCACGTCGAAGACCGGCTTGAGCTCTGGATCGTGGAAGATCGTGTCGGGCAGGATGAGTTCGCGCGGATCGATGCGCAGGATATCGGCCAGCAGCCGAGAGGCTTCGGTTTCGGCAAGCCGGAAGACGCCCGTGGAAATATCGATCCAGGCAAGCGCCAGCAAGGGCTCGGCCCCGCCGCGAATGCGGGTCAGCGCCATCAGATAGTTGGACTCCGAGGGCGAAAGCAGCTTTTCCTCGGTGATCGTGCCGGGGGTGACGAGGCGGATGACGTCGCGCTTGACGACGGATTTCGCGCCGCGTTTTTTCGCTTCGGCCGGATCCTCGATCTGCTCGCAGACGGCGACGCGGAAGCCGAGCGAGATCAGCTTCTGCAGATAATCGTCGGCCGCATGCACCGGAACGCCGCACATCGGGATATCCTGGCCCATGTGCTGGCCGCGCTTCGTCAGCGTGATGCCGAGCGCGCGCGACGCTTCCAGCGCGTCCTCGAAGAACAGCTCGTAGAAATCGCCCATCCGGTAGAAGAGCAGCGAACCCGGATTGTTCGCCTTGATCTCGATATATTGCTCCATCATCGGCGTCGCCGAGGCACGGCTTTCCGCCGTGGCGAGCTCGGCAGCCGAAAAGGCTTCATTCCCTGTGTCTATTCGTGCGTTCACGGAGGTGGAGTTTTTCCCAAAAAAACAGGTGCCAACCCTATCCGCCCGCCGCTATAGATGACAACAGCATTTGAGGAAGAGCAAAGCGTCGCCCACAGGACGTTGGAGGATTTATGCCCGATATCGATAAGAAGGACCGGCCGGTGACCTCTGTTACCGACCAGGAGGCGCTCGAATTTCACGCCATGGGCCGGCCCGGCAAGCTGGAGATCAACCCGACCAAGCCGATGGCGACGCAACGCGATCTCTCGCTGGCCTATTCGCCGGGTGTTGCCGTGCCGGTGAAGGCGATCGCCGCCGATCCGCAGACGGCCTATGATTACACGGCGCGCGGCAATATGGTCGCCGTCATATCCAACGGCACGGCAATCCTCGGTCTCGGCAATCTCGGCGCGCTGGCTTCCAAGCCCGTCATGGAAGGCAAGGCGGTGCTCTTCAAGCGCTTCGCCGACGTCGATTCCATCGACCTCGAGATCGATACGGAAAATGTCGACGAGTTCATCAACTGCGTGCGCTTCCTCGGTCCTTCCTTCGGCGGCATCAACCTCGAGGATATCAAGGCACCGGATTGTTTCGTCATCGAAAGCCGGCTGCGCGAGCTGATGGACATTCCCGTCTTCCATGACGACCAGCATGGAACGGCCATCATCGCCGCTGCCGGCCTGATCAACGCGCTGGAGCTGACCGGCCGCGACCTGAAGACGACAAAGCTCGTCTGCAATGGTGCCGGTGCTGCGGCGATCGCCTGCGTCGAACTCATCAAGGCGATGGGGTTTGCCCCTGACAATGTCATCCTCTGCGACACCAAGGGCGTCATCTACCAGGGTCGCACCGAGGGTATGAACCAGTGGAAATCGGCGCATGCGGCAAAGACCGACGCACGCACGCTGGAAGAGGCGATGCAGGGCGCGGACGTCGTTTTCGGCCTGTCGCAGAAAGGTGCGTTTTCGGCCGAGATGATCCGCTCGATGGCCGAGCGGCCGATCATCTTCGCCATGGCCAATCCCGATCCCGAGATCACGCCGGAAGAGGTCGCCCGCATCCGCGACGACGCCATCATGGCGACGGGCCGGTCGGACTATCCGAACCAGGTCAACAACGTCCTCGGCTTTCCCTATATCTTCCGCGGCGCTCTCGATGTCCGTGCCTCGACAATCAACGATGCGATGAAGATCGCCGCTGTCAATGCGCTGGCAAACCTGGCCCGCGAGGACGTGCCCGATGACGTTGTCGCCGCCTATCAGGGCAACCGGCCGCGTTTCGGGTCGCAATACATCATTCCCGTTCCCTTCGATCCCCGCCTGATCTCGGCGATCCCGGTGGCAGTCGCGCAGGCTGCGATCGAAAGCGGCGTCGCCCGCAAGGTCATCACCGACATGGCGGGTTATGCCCGCGAGCTGTCGGCACGCCGCGATCCGATCGCCTCGACGCTCGCCAGCCTCTACGAGCGTGTCCGCCGCCGCCCGAAGCGGATCGTCTTTGCCGAGGCCGAGGAAGAACAGGTCCTGCGCGCAGCTCTTTCCTATGCCAACCAGCAGCTCGGCACCGCCATCCTGCTCGGCCGTGAGGATCTGATCCGGGCGACGGCGGAACGCGCCGGCATCGATCTCAACCGGCCCGGCCTCGAGATCGTCAATGCCCGTATCTCCACCCGCATTGAGGCCTATGTCGATTATCTCTATGCGAGGCTGCAGCGGCACGGTTATCTCTATCGCGATGCCCAGCGGTTGATCCACAACGACCGCAACCACTTCGCCGCCACCATGGTGGCGCTCGGCGACGCCGACGGCATGGTGACGGGCATCACCCGCAATTATTCGACGGCGCTCGAGGATGTACGCCGCTGCATCGACGAGAAGCCCGGCCACCGCATCATCGGCGTGTCGCTGGCGCTCTGCCGCGGCCGCACGGTCTTCGTGGCCGATACGGCGGTGCACGACATGCCGACGGCCGAGCAGCTTGCCGATATTGCCGAGGAGGCCGCGGGTCTGGCGCGGCGCATGGGTTATTCGCCACGCGTCGCCCTGCTTGCCTATTCCACCTTCGGCCATCCCTCGGGCGAACGCTCCGAGCGGGTGCGCGAGGCTGTGAAGATCCTCGACAAGCGTCGCGTCGATTTCGAATATGACGGCGAGATGGCGGCCGACGTCGCTCTGAACCGCAAGGTGATGGAGCAATATCCTTTCTGCCGCCTGTCCGGCCCGGCCAACGTGCTCGTCATGCCGGCTTTCCACTCGGCCTCGATCTCGACCAAGATGCTGCAAGAACTTGGCGGCTCCACGGTGATCGGTCCGATCCTCGTCGGCGTCGACAAGCCGGTGCAGATCACCGCGATGGGCGCCAAGGATTCCGACATCGTCAACATGGCGGCGATCGCCGCCTATGGGGCGGGTTCGTAAACGCGCCTCTTGCGACATATGAGACGGCATTCCGTGCCCGGCCGACTGCCCGTCGGCCGGGCACAAGTTTTCGTGGCAGCTGATGAAGTCTGCTCTTCCGATAAGTCATACTTTTGATACAATAGGCCTGTAGGGGGCGGCATAATTTGCCCGCAGGGACATTGAAAGACCGCGGGCAATCGATGCGGTTTTGCAGCTCAGTTGTTTGATATCAGCCGGTTGGTGTCCCATGCCAGAAAACGCATCCGCCAATTTCATCGCCCGATTTCAGGGGGCAACCTTCGACGATATGGTCGAGGCTCTGACCAGGGGGTTCGGTTCGTTCGATGCATGGCGCAATGGTCGGGAGAAACCGCTCGACTGGAAGGTTGGCTTCTGGGGTGATGAAAGATTGTCGCTGGTCAGCAACCAGGATTCCGGCGGCTGGGGTGCAAGAACGGCCCATGGAACGCCGGAAACGCTGGCAATCATCATGCCGCGGAGGGGCGCTCTGGATGTAACGCTGGGTCGGAACGTGATCCAAGGGACACCTGGGCGGCTCTTGTTGATGAACAATCTCGAGCCGGAACGGGTTTCCGTACGGGCAGCGCCTCACCGGTCGGATACACTGAGCCTGAACTGGACGATCATCGCTCAAACCGTCGCCTCCATACTGGAGACACCCCTGACCGGGCCAATGGACCTGGCGCCGCTCGTCGATCTTTCCACCGCAGCCGGACAGTTGATCGGCAGCCTCGCCCAAACGATCATCATCGGCATGCGCAACAACGGGCCGCTCCTTCACTCGCCAATCGCCATGTTGAACCTGACCCAGGGGTTTGCCGATCTGCTGGTGCGCTCGGTTCCTCATCGGCTCTCGCACCTTCTCGACAGGAAAATCCACCTGATCGCACCCCGGCATGTCCGTCGGGCAGTTGAATTCATGCATGCGAACATCGCACAGCCGTTGACGATGCAGAGCGTCGCGGAGGCGGCCGGCATTTCTATTCGCGCGCTTGAAAGCGGTTTTCGTGCCTTCAAGGGAACCACACCGGCTGCCTACCTCAGGACGATCCGCTTGCAGGCGGTGCGAGAGGATCTGCGCGATCCTTCAAACCGGCAGCCATTGCGGGACATCTGCTTGAAGTGGGGATTCTTTCACTTTGGCCGCTTTGCGGCAACCTATCGGGCGGCCTATGGAGAGAACCCGTCGGACACCAGAAGGCGAGCCGATCTGTGACGGACGATCGTCACTCGAAGTAGACCAAGTTAGCTCGCGAAGCGGCCGGCGTCGGCGCCGTAATAATTCAGGTAGCGGTCGGAAATGCTGGCGATCGGCAGCACGATCAGCACGTCGGTCGTGTTGAAGGCATGGTCGATGACCGCGCTGGAGCCGACCATGGCGCCGAGGCGCAGATAGCCCTTGATCAGCGGCGGCAGGGCCATCAGCGCCCGCTTCGGGTTGATGGCTTCGACCGGCATCAGGTCCATGTTGCGGGCGAGGTCCGGTAGGGCGCCGACGGCCCATTCGTTCTTCGCCAGCACATTGTGGTAGAGGAAGGACAGTGCCAGCGCATGGCTTTCCAGATAGACGCCGGGGAAGGAAGCGCAGCCGAACATGGCGCTCACGCCGTGCTTCAGCGCATAGGCCCAGTTGCCCTGCCACAGAAGTTCGACGGTGCGCTTGGTGCGATATTCCGGCAGCACACAGGAACGGCCGAGTTCCATGAAGCGCTTATCCGGATGTTTGGCAATGAGGCCCTCGATCTCGAATTCGGAAGCCGAGTAAAAACCGCCATTGGCGATGGCGACATCCTGGCGCAACAGCCGGTAGGTGCCGACGATCTGGTCTTCCGGATCGCCCTCGATTGCACGGTCGAGAACGAGAAGATGGTCGCAGAAAGCGTCATACGCGTCGACGTCGCGCTGGCGGCGCATGGCCTCCAGCGGCAGCTGCGCCTTCATTTCGTCGACGAAGACGCGGTAGCGCACAGCCTGGGCGGCATCGATCTCTCGTGCCGTGCGGGCCAGGCGGGTTTCCAGATTGCCGATGCGGCCGAGAATGTCGCCGTCCTTCTGTGCAGCAGCCGTCGAAGGTCGCGCAGCCTCCGCCGTGGTGTCACGATTCAGGATGTCGATGGCGGACATGGCGATTCTCCCGTTGCCGGCTTATCGACGCCATAAAACACTTCTATACGACAGGAAAGTGACATTTTGAATTTCCCAAACGCAAGGAGCGTACCGGTTTCGACGCGCCTTACCGCGCCTCAGCACGGCGGGCGGAAAGTGCGGCGACAGCCTGAACTTCGGTCAGCAGCCGCACCGGGTCGACCGGCTTAACCATGACGCGGTTGGCGCCGTTGAGCAAGACCTGCCGGCGTGATTCGTCGCTCTTGTCGGCGGTGAGAACGATCACCGGCACCGGGGCAAGATCGAGCCGTCTTTCATGGCCCCGCAGGCGCCCCAGCATGTCGATGCCGTTCCCGCCCGGCATCGACAGGTCGCTGATGATGATGTCGGGCCGGGCATTCGCTTCGCAGAGCGCATAGTCGAGCAGCGACTCGAAATCCTCGACATGGCGCACCTTGTGCCCGCCCTTTTCCAGGACGACGCGCACCAGCATGGCATTGATCGGATCATCCTCGCCGAGCAGGATGCTGAGCCCGCTCGCCGCAACCAGCGTCTCCGTCACCGAAAGGCCGAAGCCCGGCTGGTTGTCGTTCAGCGCGTCGCGTTTCTCCATGCCGCGCATGCGCCCGCGCAGCACGTCGATCAGCGACTGCTCGCGCAGCGGCCGGATCAGCCAGGCGTCGAAGAGGTCGAGCGGATGGGCGCTGCGCTCTTCCGGATTGACGAGCAGGACCTTGCGCAGGCCAAGAGCGGCGATGTCGGCGCGGTCGGCAAGATGGGTGGAAAATTCCGCCGACATCCGGTGGTCGATGATGATATCCGTCGGCCGCTTTCCGCTCTTTGCCAAGCCGAGCAGCGTTGCCCGCGCCGTTTCGCCATCGCCGACGAGATGGCAGAAGCCGCCGAGTGTGCTGATCGTCTCGGCAATGGCGGTGCGGGCCGCACCTGCCGGCGCCAGCAGCACGACGCTGTTGCCGGCAAGCAGCGTGTTTCGCCGGTCGGGGCGCTCGCTGCCGATGTCGACGGGGAAGCGGATGGTGAATTCGCTGCCTCTGCCCTTTTCGCTGGCAACCGTCAGCGCGCCGTTGAATTCGCGCATGATGCGAGCGGAGATGGCAAGGCCGAGCCCGGTGCCGCTGCTCTTGTCGGCAAAGGTCCCGCCCTGCTCGAATTCGCCGAAGACGCGCGCCTGTTCCTCGGCCGTCATGCCGGGACCGCTGTCGGTCACGGTGATCAGCAGATCGCCGGCGTCGAGCGACACGCGGATGAAAACGCCGCCGACCTGGGTGAATTTCACGGCATTGCCGATGACGTTGAAGAGAACCTGGCGCAGCCGCGCCGGATCGAAGCTCATATTCTCCGGCACGTCGGACGATACGGTGGCGCCGATCTCGATACCCTTTTCATGCGCCCGGTGGGCGAGCATCTCGACGACGCTTTCCAGAAGCTTGCGCAGCGATTCCGAGCGCGGGTGCAGCGCGAAGCGGCCGACTTCGATGGTGGAGAAATCGAGCAGGTCCTCGACCAGCTGGGTCAGCGCGTGGCCAGACTGGCGGATGTTCGCCAGATAGTCCTGCTGCTCCTGCGTCAGCCGCGTCTCGGCGATCAGATGCGTCATGCCGAGAATGCCGGAAAGCGGGGTGCGCACCTCGTGGCTGACGGTGGCAAGCAGCCTGGATTTGGCGGCGCTGTTATATTCGGCCTTCTGCCGCGCCTCCTCGCGGCCCTGTGCGATCAGCCGCTCGTCGGTGACGTCGCGGGCAACGCTCTGCAGCAGCAGGCGACCGTTTGCCGGGTCACGGGTGACGACGTCGCGCCAGAGGAAGATGCGCTGGCCCTCCGGCGTCGAGATCTCGACGTCGTAGCAGTGCGGGATCGGGCCGGGGCGGAAGGCAAGCCCGATCTCCTCACAGGTTTTGCCCTCCGGACGCAGCCGCCCGGTCAGGCGGCGAAACGTGTCGTTGGCGGAGATGATGCGCCGGTCCATGGTGCGGCCGAGGGTGATGTCGCCGAGCACGTCGTGCACGTCGGCAAACAGCTTTGCGCCATCGTTCGAATCCGTGGATTTGCCGTTGCGCCGTCCGGCCGTGCGCGACCGTACCATCAGCAGGGCGTAGCTGGCGATGACGGCAAGGCCAAGAACGACGAGACCGCCCGAAAGCAGCAGCGGATCGCCGGCATGGGCAAGCAGCATCAGGATCGTTGCGGCAAGCAGGCCGGCGCCGCCCAGCCAGTAGAACAGCAAGCGCCGCGTCGCGGCAGGCCCGTTCTGGCGGTCTTCGGTTCCCCGGGGTGCCGATGCTTTCGGTCGTGAAAAGATGGCCCCGATCCGCTCTTCATGCGGCTTGGCGGCGGGTCCACCGAAGGCGGCGGACAATCTTTCGTGCAACTGTCCCAGGTTGTGCATGGTACCTGGATAACATGAGGCCTCTTCCGAATGCCTTCAGGAATTCGATAAGATTTTAGCGGCCGGTCTTTTTCGGCAGCAGCAACTCATCGAGAATGACACAACCGGCGCCGATGGTGATGAAACTGTCGGCGAGATTGAACACCGCGAAGGACCAGCTTTCGGTGTAAAAAAGAATGTAATCGATCACATGCCCATAGGCGAAGCGGTCGACGAGATTGCCGATCGCCCCGGCGATGATCAGCGCATAACCGAGATGGGCGAGCCAGCGGTCCTTCGCCGTGCGGTACCACAGCCAGATGACGAAGGCGACGATGACGAGCCGCATGCCGACGATGAACCAGCCGTCCATGCCCGACAGCATCGAAAAGGCGACGCCGAGATTGTAGGTGCGGTAAAGCGCCAGCATCGGAACGACCGGCACGACCTCCTGCAGCGGCAGGTAGTGATCGACGGCGATCTTGACGATCTGGTCGATAAGAACGGCGACGACGATGAAGAAAAGAATCGGCGCCGGGCGCGAAAACAGCGCGGGGCGTGCAAGCGTCTGTTCGGTCATTTGCCCTCGGCAAGTGAGAGGAGATGGCGGCGCGCCTCGAAAAGCATGACGGCGGTGGCGACGGCGAGGTTCAGGGAATCGGCGCGGCCCTGCTGCGGAATGCGGGCAAGCGCATCGGCTTCCCTCGCCAACTGGTCCGGCAGGCCGGATTGTTCATTGCCCATCAGGAGCACGACGGGCTTTTTCCGGTAGTCGATCGTGCGGTAATCGACCGCGCCGGCCAGATGCGTCGCGACGATGGAAACGCCGGCCGATTTCCGCCAGGCGATGAATTCCTCGGGGGTCGCCCGCGCCACCGGAACGGCAAAGACCGAGCCCATGGTGGCCCGCACCGTTTCGAGCGAGAAGGGATCGGTCGTTTCTCCCAGCAGAATGATGCCGGAAGCGCCGGCCGCATCCGCTGTCCGGATGATCGTGCCGAGGTTGCCGGGGTCGCGCACCCGGTCGAGCGCCACCCAGGTCTCGCCATCCCTTGGCCGAATATCCCGCAGCGGCTTCCAGCGCTGCTCGAAAATGCCGACGACCATCTGCGGATTGTCGCGGCGGGTGATCGAGGCGATCACCTTTTCGCTGACTTCGAGCACCAGCCCGCCCGAGGCGACGGTCCTGGCCGCCATCTGCTCGACCAGCGGCTTGCCCTTGGCGGCCTTGGCATAGACCAGCGTGCGGATCGTCCAGCCGAGTTCGATCGCATCGATGACGAGCTTCAGTCCTTCGGCGAGGAAAGTACCGCTTTCCTCGCGCGACTTCTTGTTCGTCAGCGCCTTGATGTCCTTGATGATCGGATTGGCGAGCGAGGTGACTTCCTTCACCTGTCCGACCCTGCGCGGTCCCTGATCGTGGAAGTCCTTGCTCATTTCGGCACCCAGCGGGAAAAGAGGGAAGTGGAAAGGGCGCGGCCCTCAGTCTTGCCGTCAGTGCCGGCTTCGCGAATCACCAGCTCGCCGGATTCGACCACGCCGCCGGCGCCGCGCATCGTCTCGCGCATCAGCTCGTGGATCGAATAGAAGCTGGCGCGGATCGAATAGGCCGTCAGCACCAGGCCCACCGCCTTCGGCGACAGGATCTCGCGGCAGATGTCGAGCATCAATGGCAGATGCTCGAACAGATGCCAGACCTCGCCATTGGGGCCGCGGCCGAATTTCGGCGGATCGGTGAGGATGATGTCGTATTGGCTGCCGCGGCGTTCCTCGCGCAGGATGAATTTCATCGCATCCTCGCAGATCCAGCGGATCGGCAGCTTCTCCATCCGCCCGAGCGCCTGGTTTTCGCGCGCCCAGCCGATCGCCTTCTTCGAGGCGTCGACATGGGTGACCTCGGCGCCGGCAGCGGCGGCAACCAGCGAGGCGACTCCGGTATAACCGAAGAGATTCAGCACCTTCAGCGGCCGACCGGCCTTTTCGACCTGCTCCTTCATCCAGCTCCAGTGCACGATCTGCTCGGGGAAGACGCCGACATGACGGAAAGAGGTGAAGCGGCCGAGAAAATCGACGCCGAGCAGATTGAGCGGCCAGGTCTCGCCGAGCGCTTCTTTCGGAAAGCGCCAGCGGCCGGTGCCTTCCTCGTCGGTATCGCCGGTGAAGACGGCATCGACCTTTTCCCAGACATGGGCCGGCAACGATGGCCGCCACAGCGCTTGGGCCTCGGGACGGATGATGCGGTAAGGGCCGTATTGCTCCAGCTTTTCGCCATTGCCGCTGTCGATCAGGTGAAAGTCGCCGGCGCCGAGCGATTCGAGGATGACAGGCACGCGCTCAGCCGGACGCTCGCCGCTGCGCGTCATCAGGGGGCGCATGACGGCAGCCTGCGCGGCAGCCTCGCGCACAGTCTCGCGGGTCGCCGGTGGTCGCGCGACCGGCTTTGGCGGCCGGCCGGCCCGATCGTCCCTGCGGCTTTCACCGGAGGGACCGGATGTCTTCTTCTGGCCCGGCCGGCGTTCTCTTTGTTTCAACGTGCTCTTCCGCGTCTCTGTCGGGGTGTCTTTAGGCTATGCAGTAGCCCAGAAGACCGTGCCGGATCAACTGCGCGCTGGCTGGCCCCCGCGAGAGGGCGGGTTCTGCGGGCACAGCGCCTATTTCAAGCCCTCGGACGCCTCTCTTCGAAGCCAGCTTTCCGCCGCATAAAGTGCAGCGACATGCATCGACTGCATGATGACGGCGCCGGATTGCAGGTCGCTGAGGATGGCGGCAAGATCGGCAAACAGCAGCTCGACCTTCTCGCCAGGGTCGAAACGCGGTTCGCCGGCCCGGCTCAGACCGAGCGCCAGCCAGCTCGTCACCGCGTTGCTGTGGCTGGCCGCATTCGGATAGGAGGTGAGCAGCTTGACGAAGGTCGAGGCTTCATAGCCGGTCTCTTCCCGCAGTTCGCGCTGTGCCGCCGCCAACGCCGCGTCGCCGGTCTCGCCGTGGCCAGTCTTGCCATCGTCTGGTTCGACGCCGCCGGCGACGAGGCCGAGCACGATCTCGCCGCGGCCGTGCCGGTATTCCCGCGTCAGCAGCACCCGCCCGTCGGGCATGACAGGGATGACGTTGATCCAGTCGGGATAATCGAGCACATGGAATGGCGCGATGACGATTCCGTCGGCGGTGACACAATCGTCGCTCCGCACCCGGATCCAGCGGTCCTCATAGGTGATGCGGCTTGCCGTCACGCTCCAGGGCTTCAGTTCGTTCATCGGCCAATTCCTCGCTCGGTATGGTCACGCAGATAACATTCCCCTCCGCCTTGGCAAAGCGCTTTCCCGCTGGATAAGTTGAGCGAATCGAAGATGGGGCTGCCGAATGGATTTCACCGGCGAAGAACGCATCGCCGCACCGCGGGACGTCGTCTGGGCAGCGCTCAACGATCCCGAGATCATGCGCGGCTGCATTCCAGGCTGCCAGGGCATCGAGCGGCTGTCGCCTGATGCCTTCGAGGCGACGATCAAGGTCAAGTTCAGCCTGCTGTCGGCCACCTTCCACGGCTTGCTGACGCTTTCCAATGTCGATGCGCCGAGGAGCTATACGCTGTCGGCCGAAGGCAAGGGCGGTCTTGCCGGTTTCGCCAGGGGCAGCGCCGATGTCGTACTCGAGCAAAGCGGCGTCGAGACCATCCTGCACTATCGGGCGAGGGCCGAGCTCGGCGGAAGGCTTGCCCAGTTCGGCGCTCGCCTGCTCGATTCGACCTCGCAGAAGCTCGCCGAAGGGTTCTTTTCGGATTTCAACGCCGCGGTCATCGCGAAGATGACGGCGGGGTAGGCTTGGCGCGAGCACAGGGTTTGTTTAAATCGACGTCATGACGTGGACCATCAGGCCGCCGCGGGCGGAAGACCAGGAAATGCTCGCGGAGATCTATCTTTCCGTGCGCCGCGAAACATTTGTCTGGGTCGATCCCGGCAAGTTCCATCGCGAGGATTTCGCCGCCCATACCAACGGCGAGACGGTCTTGGTCTGCGAGCATGCGGATGGCAGTGTCGCCGGCTTCCTGTCGCTCTGGCCGGAGGACGATTTCATCCACATGCTCTACCTGAGACCGGAATTCCAAGGGAAGGGCGCCGGCACGGCGCTGCTGCAGGCGCTGCCGGAATGGCCGCAGCACCGGTACCGGCTGAAATGCCTGGTGAAGAACCGGCGGGCGAAGGCGTTCTACCTCTCCCACGGCTTCCAGGTGACCGGCAATGGCGCCTCGCCGGAAGGCGACTATGAGGAACTGAGTTTTTTTCCGGTTTGACGGCGCCCAAAGCCGTTGAAATCGAGCCGATCTTACCGCGACGGCAGCTGCCCGGCGATTTCTTCGGCGCGGTTCTTGTGACGATCGGCCTCACCCTGCCAGCGGATGGCTTCCTTGGCCTCGGTGCGGGCGCGCTTGCGGTGTTTGCCCTGGCTGAACCAGGTGGCGGCCGAGCCGATCAGCATGCCTGATATCAGCGCGATGAACAGGAAGACGAAGAAGGGCGCGGAAACCGCAAGCACCTGGTCCTCCGGCCGGAACGGATTGAAGGCGAGCGTGACGCTCTGCCGGTTGGCGACGCAGAAGACGATGAGGATGACGCCGAGCGGCAGCAGAATCAGCAGGTTGACGATCTTCTTGGCCATTTGAGGTCTCCACGCGGCATATTGCGCTGGTTTTTTTGAAGGGCGCGTTTGATGCTTGGCAGGATAGGAAAACGGCTCTCGAATTCAAGTGCGGTTTCGCCGCAGGCGGCAGCCGCTGCTCAATCCTCTTCGTCGGCCTGGCCGGGATTGAGCCGCTCGCGCAGCTCCTTGCCGGTCTTGAAGAAGGGAACCCACTTCTCCTCGACGAACACCGTATCGCCGGTCCGCGGGTTGCGGCCGGAGCGGGAAGGGCGATTCTTGACCGAAAAGGCCCCAAAGCCGCGCAATTCGACTCGGTTACCCGCAGCCAGTGCATCCGTGATCTCGTCGAGAACCGCGTTGACGATATTTTCGACGTCGCGGTGATAGAGATGCGGGTTGCGTGCCGCAACTATCTGCACCAATTCGGATTTGATCACAGTCGCCCCCTTAAATTATTGATTTCTTATCAATCGCGGCCAACCTGCCAAACTGAAAGCAGCCCGTCAAGAAGCAACTTTGGGGGCAGGATTCCATTAATATCCTGGGTTTTCATGAGATCATCATAACCGAAGATCGTAATCAACCGCGAAACAGCCCCAGCGAGCAGAAACGGCGTATTGCTCTTCTTGTCCCAGTCGACCATCGGCAGGTCGGCATCGACGCCGCGCGATTTGAGATAGGCGCGGATTTCGGGCTCGCCGCCGATCGTATCGACGAGTTTCACCTTCAGCGCCTGGCGGCCGGTATAGATTGTGCCGTCGGCGAGTTTCAGCACCTCGTCGCGCGGCAGCTTGCGCCGGTCGGCGACCAGGTCGACGAACCAGTTATAGCTGTCGACCACCATGTTGCGGATCATCGCCTTGGCCTCTTCGCTCGCCTCATGGAAGGGCGAGGGCTCGGCCTTCAGCGGCGAGGACTTGATCTCCTGCAGCGAGACGCCGATCTTGTCGAGCAGCGGCTGGATCTGCGGATACTGGAAGATGACGCCGATCGAGCCGGTGATCGAGCTGTCGCCGGCAATGATCGTATCGCCGGCGGTGGCGATCATGTAGCCGGCGGAGGCGGCAAGCGTGCGCACGTCGGAGACCACAGGCTTCTTGGCTGATATTGCCCGGATGGCGTTGAAGATTTTTTCGCCGCCATAGGTCGTGCCGCCGGGCGAGGAGATCGAAATCACCGCCGCCTTCACCTGGTCGCTGGTCTCGACCTTCTTCAGCCGCTCCAGAAGCTCGTCGTCGTCGACGATCAGTCCCGATATCGTCACATGGGCAATATGTGGGCGCTGCGTCCCGGCATCGCCGACGGCGAAGTGGTAGAAGGCGAAACCAAGCGCCACGATGAGGGCAACGGCAATGAGGCGCCAGAAGCCGAGCTTGCGGCGCAACCGCCGGCGATCCGCGATGATCGAACTGTCCATAGAAACCTCCAGCGCTGGCCCGGCTTCGGCATGCCGCCGAGAGGTCCGGTAAAATAAGGCGGCCGCGGCGCGTACGAATGCCACTTTTTGATGTTTTTCCGTTTTGTTGCTTGTTGCAGAAAAAATTCCATATTGGCAAGCCAATGTAATAATGCGAAACGAACTGTGAT
This sequence comes from Rhizobium sp. BK008, assembly GCF_014197345.1. Classification (NCBI taxonomy): domain Bacteria; kingdom Pseudomonadati; phylum Pseudomonadota; class Alphaproteobacteria; order Hyphomicrobiales; family Rhizobiaceae; genus Rhizobium; species Rhizobium sp. BK008. Next base: position 182,006 of record NZ_JACIFK010000007.1, read on the forward strand.
TGGCGGCCGGCTTTGTTAGAGAGGCGCGGCGATCACCGCACATGGACGAGGCCTATGCTCGACACCCTGAAGAACAACGGAAATGCCGCCTTTACAGGGTCCGGCAGAAGCGCCTATGGCGACGCGTTGTTCCATTCTGCCCGCGTGCGCCGGCTGAAGATATTGCTGCCGGTGGCCGCCCTCATCGTCGCGGCAGGCCTCACCGCGGTGGCGTTGATCAGCATCTATCTGCCCGAGAACATCAAGATGGAAGGCGCCAAGATCGAAAACGGCAAGGTCGTGATGGAGAAGCCGGCGATATCAGGACGCAATTCAGACGGCATCAACTATTCGATGCTGGCCGAAAGGGCGCTGCAGGATATCCGCAATCCCGATCTCATCACGCTCGAGACCATCAAGGCCGCCGTGCCGATGAATGACGGGCTGATCGCGCGCGTCGTCGCCTCGACCGCCGATTACAATCGCGCCACCGACAATCTGCATATGACGGCCCCCTTCACCCTCGTGCTGAGCAGTGGCCTCAATGCGCAGTTCCAGTCCGCCCGGCTCGACATCAAGGGCGGAAACATGCGGAGCGACGATCCCGTCACCATCACCAAGGACAATGCCTCCATTGTTGCGCGGACGATGGAGATAACCGATAAGGGGCGGGTGATCACATTCGAGGGGAATGTTCGCATGAATGTCGATCCATCCACCATCCATAAACAGGGCACTTAACCAGCCGGGTCACCATGACAAAAGATTGTCGCATATCCACTTGCAAGACTGGCATGGCATTCATTGCCGGCGCATTTGCCCTTATCCTGACGGCTTCGGGCGCGCCCGCGCAGCAGGCGGCCACGATGTCGGGCATGAAGCTTTCCAACGACCAGCCGATCCAGATCGAAAGCGACAAGCTGGAGATCCACGACCAGGAGCACACCGCGCTCTTCACCGGCAAGGTCAAGGTCGTCCAGGGCACGACGACGATGCAGTCCGGCAAGATGACCGTCTATTACAAGGACAAGGCGGCAAAGCCGGCCGCTGACGGGGCGCAACCTGCGGCCCAGCCGCAGCAGTCGGGCTCGCTTGCATCGGGAAGTGCTGATATCGACAAGATCCTGGTGACCGACAAGGTCCTCCTGACCTCGGGCACGCAGACGGCGACTGCCGATGACGGCAATTTCGACATGGCCTCGCAGACCTTCATCCTCACCGCGGATGAGGGGAATAAGGTCATTCTGTCGGACGGGCCGAACGTCTTTACCGGCTGCAAACTCACGGTTCACATGCAAACCGGCCAGGCGGAGCTTGAAAGCTGCGGCGGGCGTGTCCAGATTCAGCTCGATCCGAAGTCGCAGCCGAGTACGCAGCAGAAGCAGAACTGAGAAGCCGGCCTCCCACGTGAAATTATCATCGCTATCCACCATGTTCGGCAAGCCCGGGCCACAAGCTGCGGGTGCCGCCGACAAGAGCCGCTATCAAGGAACGCTGATCGCGCGCGGTCTGACGAAGACTTATGCGACGCGACGCGTCGTCAACGGCGTCTCGCTGGTGGTGCGCCGCGGCGAGGCCGTCGGCCTGCTCGGCCCGAACGGCGCCGGCAAGACCACCTGTTTTTACATGATCACCGGCCTCGTGCCGGTGGATGAAGGCACGATCGAGATCGACGGCAACGATGTCACGACCATGCCGATGTATCGCCGCTCGCGCCTCGGCGTCGGTTACCTGCCGCAGGAAGCCTCGATCTTCCGCGGCCTGACGGTGGAGGAGAATATCCGCGCCGTCCTCGAAGTGCATGTGAAGGACAAGGCCGAGCGCGAGCAGAAGCTGAACGAGCTTCTGGAGGAATTCCATATCCAGAAGCTGCGCAAGAGTGCCGCCGTCGCCCTGTCGGGCGGTGAGCGCCGCCGCCTTGAAATCGCGCGTGCGCTTGCGACCGATCCGACCTTCATGCTGCTCGACGAACCTTTCGCCGGCGTCGACCCGATCTCTGTCGCCGACATCCAGAACCTCGTTCACCACCTGACGGCGCGCGGCATCGGCGTTCTCATCACCGACCACAATGTGCGCGAGACGCTGGGCCTCATCGACCGGGCCTATATCATCCATGCCGGTGAGGTGCTGACCCACGGCCGGGCCAACGACATCGTCAACAATCCGGAAGTGCGGCGGCTTTACCTCGGCGACAATTTCAGCCTCTGACGCCAGATCCGGATGATTTTGGCCCGGATCGGCCTGAAATCTGGATCTGGATCGAAATCCAGGAATGAGAGTATGATGTCGTTCGAAAACGGCTCACACGCCCCGGCCGCTCGCCCATGCGACTCGGTTTGAGCCAACAGATTGCTTCAATCTGACCAGGAAAGTCTCCAGCCGCAGAAATTCACCTTGTTGGCATAGTTCCGCTTGACCAAATAGAATAAAAAAGCAATTTTTGGGCCAACTTGGATTTCCGCGGCCTGAGGCCTTGATCAGACGCGGTTTCCCGGAGGAATTGAGGGGAGTTTCGCGTCCGTCATGGCACTGTCCGCCAATCTTTTCCTGCGCCAGACCCAGTCCCTGGTGATGACACCGCAACTGATGCAATCCATCCAGTTGCTGCAGATGACGCATTTTGAACTCAACCAGTTCATTGCCCAGGAAGTGGAGAAGAATCCGCTGCTCGAATTCCCGTCGAATGACGGCGAGGCGGGCGGCGAACGCGGCGAAAGCGAAGATGAGCAGTATGCTCATCAGCCGGAGGATGCCGGTTCCGACGACGGCTACGACAACCGCACCGACGCGCTCTCCAGCGACTGGTACGACAATGGCGGCAGCGCCAGCACCAGCCGGCTGAACGACGAACTCGACGCCAACTACACCAATGTCTTTCCTGATGACGGTGCCCCGCAGCGCCTCGATGCGCCGGAGCTCGTCAGCCAGTGGAAATCGATGCCGGGCAGCGGCGAGGGCGCCGATTACGATCTCGACGATTTCGTCGCCGGCCAGGTGTCGCTGCGCGATCATCTCGGCCAGCAGATCCCCTTCGTCCTGCCTGACATGGCCGACCGGCTGATCGCGCAGAATTTCGTCGACCAGCTCGACGACGCCGGTTACCTGCACGCCGATATCGTCGAGGCGGGCGAGAGGCTGGGCACCAGCGTCACGCAGGCCGAGCGCGTGCTTGCCGCCCTGCAGACACTCGATCCGCCGGGTGTTTTCGCCCGCAGCCTTGCCGAATGCCTGGCGATCCAGCTCAGACAGAAGGACCGGTACGATCCCGCCATGCAGGCGCTGGTCGAAAACCTCGAACTTCTGGCGCGGCGCGATTTCGCCACGCTGAAGCGGATATGCGGCGTCGACGAGGAAGATCTTCTCGACATGCTCGGCGAGATCCGCCAGCTCAATCCCAAGCCCGGCAGCGGTTTCGAGGCGGGTGTTTCCGAAGCGATCATGCCGGATGTGGTCGTCAGGTCCTCCTCGGAGGGCGGCTGGCTGGTCGAGCTCAATCCGGATACGCTGCCGCGCGTTCTGGTCAACCAGTCCTATTTTTCCCGCGTGACAAAGAACGGCGAGGATCACGCCTTTCTCGCCGATTGCCTGCAGAGCGCCAATTGGCTGACGCGCAGCCTCGACCAGCGGGCAAAAACCATCATGAAGGTGGCAAGCGAAATCGTTCGCCAGCAGGACGCCTTCCTGCTGCACGGCGTCGACCACCTGCGGCCGCTGAACCTGAAGACGGTCGCCGAGGCGATCAAGATGCATGAATCCACCGTCAGCCGCGTCACATCGAACAAATATATGCTGACGCCGCGCGGCCTCTTCGAACTCAAATATTTCTTCACCGTCTCGATCAGCGCCGTCGAGGGCGGCGACAGCCATTCGGCCGAGGCCGTCCGCCACAAGATCCGCGCGCTGATCATGCAGGAGAGCCCGGACGCGGTGCTTTCCGACGACGATATCGTCGACATGCTGAAGAAGGGCGGCGTCGATCTCGCCCGCCGCACGGTTGCCAAATACCGGGAAGCGATGAACATCGCCTCCTCGGTCCAGCGTCGCCGCGAGAAGCGGGCGCTCGCCAAGGTCGCTGGCTTCTGAGGCGGCATACTTCGAGCTTGATCGAAGCATCCATCTCCAAATCCCCACTATTACGCTGATGTCTTGAACCAACATCGAATGCCGACCATGCAGCCGCAAAATTCCAGCTTTGCCAGAGAGCTTGTCCTGCTGCTGGTGCTGGCGACCCTCTGGGGTTCCTCCTATACCTTCATCAAGATCGGCGTCGAGACGATTCCGCCCGTGACGTTGATCGCCGCACGCACGCTGATTGCCGGCGGTCTTCTGCTGGCCGTCCTCCGCTACCGGCGTGTCCGCCTGCCGCGCGATCACGCGACATGGCGCCGGTTCCTGCTTCAGGCCTGCCTGAACAGCGTCGTCCCCTTCACGCTGATCGCCTGGGCGGAACAATCCGTCGATGCCGGATTGGCGGTGATCCTGAATTCGGCAACGCCGATCTTCACCTTCCTGTTGACCGTGCTGATTACCCGCCATGAGCAGGTGACGTCGCGAAAACTTTGCGGGGTCATGGCCGGGCTCGCCGGCATCTGCCTGGTCATCGGCATCGAAGCGCTCGGCGGTCTCGGCGAAAACCTGATGGCGCAGCTTGCCATCATCCTGGCGACCATTTGTTATGCAGGTGCCGCGATATTCGGCAGAAACTTCAAGGGGCTCGATCCCGCCGTGCCGGCCGCCGGCTCGTTGATCTCAGGCGCGGTCATCCTCTTGCCCGTCAGCCTCGTCGTCGACCGGCCGTGGGAACTCGATCCGTCGGCGGCATCGATGCTGGCGCTGCTTGGCCTCTCCGCCTTTTCGACGGCGCTGGCTTTTGTGATCTATTTCCGCCTCGTCCAGACGCTGGGTTCGGTCGGCACCACCGCGCAAGCCTATCTCAGAGTGCCGATCGGTGTTGCGATCGGCCTGGTCTTCCTCGGCGAAAGCCTCAGCCCGACAGCCTGGATCGGCCTCGTCTGCGTCATGTCCGGTGTGGCCGCCATGACGGTCCCCGCAAAGGCGGGCACAACGAAAGCGCGAAGTGCTTAAAGCCGATCAGATGGCGATTCGCGATGGACCTGCCTCACCGCGCCTTCCATGCACGTTTATCGAGCATCACTTATCGGGAATTTCCACGCTATTGACTTTTTGGTAACCTCTGGCTAGAAGCGCGCCGCAATCGATGCCGTGAACGGCGTCTGGAGTTATCCCCATCATCCCCAAGGCACCAAGGACCCGCAGGCCTAAGCCGATCTTGCTTGAGATTGCGCGAAGTGCTTGGATGAACCTGAGGCTTGGCGTAAACTGATACCCGCAAACGACCATAAGAAGGGAAACTCCATGAGTGTGCGTGTATCCGGGAAACATATGGAAATTGGTGAATCCTTCCGTCAAAAGATCGAGGACCAAATTGGTATGGCCATCACGAAATACTTCGACGGGGGGTATTCCGGCCAAGTGACCGTGGAAAAAGCGAGTTCTCGTTTCTCCGCAGACTGCAAGCTTCATCTCGACAGCGGGGTGGTGCTGCATGCAGCCGGCGAGGCGACCGATCCGCAGCTTGCTTTCGACGCCGCTTCGGAGCGCATCGAAAAGCGCCTGCGCCGCTACAAGCGCAAACTGAAGGACCATCACGCCGGAAACCACCTGAATGGTTTTGCAGAAGTCGCCTACACGGTCATGGATTCTGTTCCTGATCACGAAGATGAAATTGCCGACGATTTCGCTCCGGCGATCGTCGCCGAAAGCACGAAGCAGCTGAAGACCATGTCGGTCGCCACCGCCGTAATGGCGCTCGACATGACCGATGAGCCGCTTCTCCTGTTCCGCAGCCCCGGCAAGGAACATCTGAACATCGTTTACCGTCGGCACGACGGAAATATTGGCTGGATCGATTCAGCCAATATCAAAGGCTGAGATCAGGGTGATGAGCGGCGGTGTTGCCGCCGCTCCTTGCATCATCTGATCCCGGCGACAGAAGGAAAAAGAAATGGCATTGGCAGATTTGCTCCATCAGGATGCGATCATTCCCGCCCTCAGAGTAAATTCCAAGAAACAGTTGCTTCAGGAATTGGCTGCAAGAGCCGCCAGGATCACCGGGCTTTCCGAGCGGGAGATCTTCGACGTCATCCTGCAGCGCGAACGCCTGGGCTCCACCGGCGTCGGCAACGGTATCGCCATTCCCCACGGCAAGCTGGTCAACATCCATTCGATCGTCGGCATCTTCGCCCGGCTGGAGCAGCCGGTCGATTTCGAGGCGCTGGATGACCAGCCTGTCGATCTCGTATTCCTGCTGCTGGCGCCGGAGGGCGCGGGCGCCGACCATCTCAAGGCTCTGTCGCGTATCGCCCGCGTCCTGCGCGATCACGATCTGGTCGCCAAGCTCCGCGCAACCGATTCCGCCTCGGCGATCTATGCCTTCCTCAACGAAGAGCAGACGTCGAACGCCGCTTAACGCCGTATCGATGAACGCTGACATGTGAAAAGGCGCCGGGTTCCCCAGGCGCCTTTTTCAGGATGAGCGGCTGAAACGATCAGAATTCTTCCCAGCTGTCCTGGGCAACGGCCGCCGAACCGCGCGACGGGGCGGCTGCGTGGCGAACCGCAGGCGCGGCCACCCGATGCGAAGAGACCGCGGCAACAGGGGCACGCATCCTTTGCGCGACGGAGGCGAGTGCGGCGGAGTTACCCCCCGAGACGCTGAAGCGGGTGGCGAGCGTCTTCAGCGTCTGCGCTTCGTCATTGAGGACCATGCTGGCGGCGGTCGCTTCCTCCACCATGGCCGCATTCTGCTGCGTCACCTGGTCCATCTGGTTCATGGCCTGGTTGATTTCCTTCAGGCCGACAGCCTGTTCGCTGGCCGATGCCGAGATTTGCCGGATGAGGTCGTTGATGCCCATCACCTGTTCGGCGATCTTGTGCAGCGTGCCGCCGGCGCGCCCGACGAGATCGACGCCTTCCTTGACCTGGACAGCCGAGGTGTTGATCAGCGTCTTGATTTCCTTGGCGGCATTGGCCGACCGTTGCGCGAGTTCGCGCACCTCCTGGGCGACGACGGCAAAACCCTTGCCGGCCTCTCCGGCACGCGCGGCCTCGACGCCGGCGTTGAGTGCCAGGAGGTTGGTCTGGAAGGCGATCTCGTCGATGACGCCGATGATCCGCGAAACCTCCGTCGAAGACTGTTCGATCCCTTGCATCGAGGCAATCGCCTTCTGCACCACTTCGCCGGATTTTTCCGCATCCTGGCAGGCGAGGTTGACGTTGTCGGCAGCCGTGCGCGCATTCTCGGCGCTGGAATCGACCTGCGCGGTGAGCTCGTTGAGCGCGGCCGCCGTCTCTTCCAGGCTTGCCGCCTGCTGTTCGGTGCGCTTGGCGAGGTCGGAAGCGCTGCTGCTGATCTCACCGGTGCCGGAGCCGATATTGGCGACGCTGAGGTTCATCGTGTTGATGGTCTCTTCCAGGCTCGCCAGGGCGGCGTTGAAATCCTGTTTCAGCTTGCCGTATTCGCCGGGGAAGTCGTCGGTGATGCGGTGAGCGAGATTGCCCTGCGACAGCTCGGAAAGGCCGGCGCCGACGATCGAAACGATATGGCGCTGCAGCGATAACGATTCCTGGCGTTCCGATTCCGAGCGGCCGCGCTCGGCTTCCGCAGCCTGACGCTCTCGGGCCGCCTCGTCCTCAAGGCGCCGGCTGTCGGCGAGCTTGAAGCGGAAACCTTCGAGCGCCTTGGCGACCGAGCCGATTTCGTCGCTGCGCTCCTGGGCGGCGACCGGTTCGGCATATTGGCCGTCGCTGAGCGCCTTGACGCTGGCGACGAGACCGCCGAGCGGCCGCTGCACGAAAGAGCGGACGGCGAAATAGAGCGCCAGCATGACCGCGCCGAGCACGATCAGGCCATTGACGATCATCATGTAGGTCTGGTCCTGCACCGGGGCGTTGATCGCCGTGTGCGGGACGTCGACGAGCACGACCCAGGTGGCGTTGACGCCGGGAACCGCGAAGGGATAGACGACGCGGTCGAAGGGAGCGAGGCCGTCATAGGTGAGGTTGCTGACGAGGCCGGGCTGCTTGCTCGACAGCGCCGTCTTGACGATGTCGGCGCCTTCGCCGCTATATTCCTTGGTCATCAGGTCGGGGATCGGCGCGACGATCCAGTTGCCGGCCTGCGACAGCAGCGTGACGCGGCCCGAGCCGAAAGGATGCAGCGCCTGCAGCTTGTCGGTGAGCGACTTCAGCGAAATGTCGACGCCGGCGACGCCGATCATCTTGCCACCCGACATGACCGGATAGGCGATCGAGGTCAGCAGCGTCGGAACATCCGTTCCTTCGGCCATATAGGGCGTCGTGATCGCGCCCTTGCCGCTGTCGGCGGCGAGCTTCCACCATTCGGCGGTATAGTCATTGTCGAAGGTCGAATACTGGATGCCGCCATCCTTGGTCTTCGACCAGTAGGGCGTGAAGGCGCCGTTCTTGCTCGTGCCTTCGTCATTATTGTTGGCGATCTCGGTGGTCTTGCCATCCAGCGCGCCGAGCTGCTCGCAGAACCAGCTGCCGAAGGCGAAGGCGTTCTGTTCGAGATTGGCCTTCAGCACGTTGATCATGCCCTTGCGATCGAGCGACTTGCCTTCATGGCCGCGGCCGACGACGCCCGACATGGTGCGCGCGGCGCTGGCGAGTTCGCCGACATTGGCGGCGATTTCATTGGCGATCGATTTTGCCTCGAGGTTGGCCTGATCCATCGTCAGGATCTGGACCCGATCCCGGGTCTGACCGATGAGGAAAAAATTCGAAACGATGAGAACAAGCGCGATGGCGATGCCGGTGATGACGATGAGTTTCGCCGCAAGCGATTTCATTCGAAAAATGAACATGAGGTCCTCGGACAAGGATGCGCCGAACGGGCATTCTCCGGCGCAGGAGCGAAGGCATCGCCCCGTCATGGAGCCGCCGCGTGGTTGCCGATTCCTGAAAGCGCGAGGAACCTGCGACCGCGGGCAACATCGCCAGAGATCTCTTAAATTTGAATGAAACTTGCTTGATCAAGGCAAGGAAAACCGCCGGAACACCCTGAATTACCGGGGGTTTTGCCGGCGGCTTCGCAAAGGGACGCTTCCTATATTCTGTCTGCGACTTCCTCGCTCCAGGGGATCGAAGGTTGCGCGCCGGCCTTCAGGCAGGCGAGCGAACCGGCGACGGCCGCACGGCGCAGCGCCGAGGCAAAATCGAGGCCGTCGTCGAGGCTGGCAGTGAAATAGCCGCAGAAGGTATCTCCCGCGCCGACCGTATCGACGGGTTCGATCTTGAGGCCCTGTGCCCGTGAAATTGCCCCGTCGCGAATGGCGATGACGCCATCGCCGCCGAGCGTCACGATCAGCGTCTGGCCCGTCTCCGCATGCAGGCGGGTAAGGGCGGCCTCGCGCGCTTCAGCGTCCATGCCCTCCTGGCCGGCCAGCCGCTCGAACTCGGTCTCGTTGGCAATGACGATATCGGCGAGCCGGCCGAGTTGGGCCGCATCGGGGATGAGCGGCGCAAGGTTGAGGATGCTGGTGACGCCCTTGGCGCGGGCTGCCGACAGCGCGCGTTCGACGGCGGCCGCCGGCACTTCGAGCTGCAGCATCAGGAGATCGCCTTCGTTCATGCGGCCGACCGCTTTCTCGGCATCGGCAGGCGTGACCAGGCCGTTGGCGCCGGGAACGACGGCAATCATGTTTTCGCCGTCGCCGCCGACAAGGATCAGCGCCGTGCCCGTGGGGCCGTCGACATGCTTGACGAGAGAAAGGTCGGTGCCGGCATCATCGAGCAGGGCCAGCGCATCCGCGGCGAAGCCATCCTTGCCGACGGCGCCGGCCATATGCACATAGCGGCCGGCGCGGCGCGCTGCCAGCGCCTGGTTGGCGCCCTTGCCGCCGGCGGCCGTGGCAAAGCCGTTGCCGGCCACCGTCTCGCCGGGCTTCGGCAGGCGCTCGGTCGTGGCGATGAGATCCATGTTGATGGACCCGAAAACTGTGATCATCAGGGTGTCCCGTCTTTTGGAGCCTGCAAGCGACGTCATGGCGAAAACTAGGCGCGGTTTTCGGACGGCGTCATGCTCCTGCTGTTTCATGCGGGCGAGACACTGCCCGAAGCGGTCACTCCTCGTCAACCACCCGGAGCTTCAGAAGACCGGTGCGGCTTTCCATCGATTTGGCCGCGGCTTCGCTGTCGCGGGCAGGCTTTGCCTCGCCGCCGCCCGCCTCGAATTCCAGCGCTTCGATCCTGGCGCCGCGCTTGGTGAGCTTGTCGGCTGACGTGACCACCATGTCGATATCCTTCTGCGCCATGGCGAAATGGCCCTGCAGCTTGCGCACCCGCTCGTCGAGCCGGCCGAGATCGTCCATCAGTATTGCCACCTCGCCCTGGATCAGATGCGCCTGCGCCCGCATGCGCTGGTCCTTGAGCACGGCCTGGATGACCTGGATCGACAGCATCAGCAGCGACGGCGAGACAATGACGATGCGCGCCCGGTGCGCCTTCTGCACCACGGCCTCGAAGTGCTCGTGGATCTCGGCGAAGATCGATTCCGAGGGCACGAAGAGAAAGGCCGTATCCTGGGTTTCGCCCTGGATCAGATATTTCTCGGAAATGTCCCGGATATGGATCTCCATGTCGCGGCGGAACTGCTGGCCGGCGATCTTGCCGGCCTCGGGGCTGCCGGCGTCGCGGATCGCGTTCCAGGCTTCGAGCGGAAATTTCGCGTCGATGACAAGCGGCGGCGCGTCGTTCGGCATGCGGATCGTGCAGTCCGGCCGTGAGCCGTTGGAGAGCGTCTGCTGGAAGGTGTAGGCGCCCATCGGCAGGCCGTCGGCGACGATCGTTTCCATCCTCGACTGCCCGAAGGCGCCGCGCGTCTGCTTGTTGGACAGAATGGCCTGCAGCCCGACGACATCCTTGGCGAGGCTCTGGATATTGTTCTGCGCCGCATCGATGACCGCCAGCCGCTCCTGCAGCCGCCGCAGGTTCTCATGCGTCGATTTCGTCTGTTCGGTGATCGTCGAGCTGACGCGCTGCGACATGCCGTCGAGGCGTTGGCTGATCGTCTGGTTGAGTTCGCTCTGCCGCGCGCCGAAGACCTCGGTCATCGCCGCGATGCGGCCCTGCATCTCCGCCTGGATCTTCAAAAGCTCGGCCATGCGCGCTTCGGTTTCCCCGGCGCGGAAGCTCGCCTCCTCGGCCTGTTCGCGGCGAAGGCTGGCGCCGCGCAGCAGAAGCACGATCACCAGCAGGACGAGGGCGGCGAGAACCCCGCCGCCAAGCGCCAGCATGGCCGGACTGATCGAGGCAAGGGAAAGGGCGAGCGATTCGGAATGGACGGTCATACCGCGAGCATAACAGAAGACACGGCAATATATAGATCAAAACGTGAACAGAATTGCCGGCCCTTACGATCTTCACAGGCTGCTGCTCTTCCCAGCTGATGAAGAAGAAATCGCCGGCCGATTTAACGATTGCTCAACCATATTCGCCAAAACCTGTGGCGCAGAAATTCCTTCCCGCGCCTTGCGCCAAGTACAGAGACCCTCCATGACATCCCAGCAGACCGACAGTGCCCTCAGGCAGCGCCTCGATTTCATCGAACTGGATGAGGCGGCGCGCAGGTCGATGCGGGATCTGCGCCCCGTCATATCGGAACTGATCGGCGGCGCCCTCGATAAATTCTACGCCAAGATCGTCAGGACCCCTGCGGTCGCAGGCTTTTTCGCCGATAAGAACCACGTCGGCCATGCCAAGAAGCGCCAGCAGGATCATTGGGCCAATCTTGCCGGCGGTGCATTCGACGAGAGCTATGTCGACGGGGTCACGGCGGTCGGGCGGACGCATGCCCGCATCGGGCTGGAGCCGCGCTGGTATATCGGCGGTTACGCCATCGTCATGTCCGAACTCGTCAAGGGCATCATGGAGAAACAGTGGCCGTCGGTCTTCGCGCGCCGGCAAGGCAAGCAGCTGGCCGAGAAGCTGTCGGCCGTCATCAAGGCCGGCATGCTCGACATGGATTATTCCATCTCGGTCTATCTCGAGACGCTCGAAGCCAAGCGCCGGGCCCTGGAAGAGGAGCGCACCCGGGCCGAATCCGACCAGGCAGTCGCGCTGGAACAGCTGCGCCGCGGCTTGGAAGCGCTGTCGCGCGGCGATCTCGAAGCCACCCTGCCGTCCGACCTGCCGGGCAATTTCAGGCAGATGGCCGAGGATTACAACCGCGCCGTCAGGGCGCTAAGCCAGTCCTTCGCCTCCGTGCGCGAGACCTCGGGCCATATCATGAGCGGCGCCGACGTCATTGCCAATGCGACCAACGATCTGGCGCTGCGCACCGCCCAGCAGGCGGCCGGTGTCGAGGAGAGCTCGGCGGCGCTGCAGCAGCTTTCCGTCAGCGTCGGCCAGACGGCCGCCAATGCCGAGAAGGCTTCGGCCGCCGTACGCGAGACGCAAGAGAAGGCGAAGAATTCCGGTGAGCTCGTCACCAGCGCCGTTTCGGCGATGGCCGGCATCGAGAAATCCTCGACCGGGATCTCCAAGATCATCGGCGTCATCGACGAGATCGCCTTCCAGACCAACCTCCTGGCGCTGAACGCCGGTGTCGAGGCAGCCCGTGCCGGTGATGCCGGCAAGGGTTTTGCCGTCGTCGCCCAGGAGGTCCGCCAGCTCGCCCAGCGCACGGCGGATGCGGCCAAGGAGGTCAAGAACCTGATCTCGCAGAGCTCGACCCAGGTCAATCAGGGCGTCGGCATCGTCTCCAGCACCGGCGAGGCGCTGAACGACATGATCAGTCGTATCGACATCATCAACCGTTTCGTCGCCGATATCGCCGCCGCCGCCCGCGATCAGGCGACCGGCGTCAACGAGGTCAGCGTGGCGGTCCGCAACATGGGGGCGATCACCCAGCAGAATTCGGACATGGTCGAGCACTCCTCAGCCGAAACCCGCCGCCTCAAGGACGAGGTGGAGAAGCTGATCGAGCTGCTGCGGCGCTTCCGCGCCCGGCCGGAGGGGCATTCCGCCCTCGCTGCCCGCCGGGCGGCCTGAGGAGAATATGGCAAAATTCCAGGCGGGGATGGAAAAAAGCGTATTCCCCGCCTGCCGGATAATTCCATAGTCGGAAAAGATGGGTTATGGGAACGCCATGACCATCAAGCCACTCATCATTCTTCCCGATCCTATTCTCCGCCAGCTGTCCAAGCCGATCGAGCGGGTGGATGCCGACCTGCAGCGTCTCGCCGACGACATGCTGGAAACCATGTATGACGCACCGGGCATCGGCCTTGCCGCAGTCCAGATCGGCGTGCCGCGCCGCATGCTCGTCATCGACGTCTCGCGCGAGGGCGAGGAAAAGCAGCCGCAGGTCTTCATCAATCCGGAGATCGTCACATCGTCCGACGAGCGCTCCGTCTATGAGGAAGGCTGCCTGTCGATTCCGGATTATTATGCCGAGGTCGAGCGCCCGGCCGTGGTCTCGGTCAAATATCTCGACCGCAACGGCAAGGAACAGACGGTCGAAGCCGATGGCCTGCTCGCCACCTGCCTGCAGCACGAGATCGACCACCTGAACGGCGTGCTCTTCATCGATCACATCTCACGTCTGAAGCGGGAGATGGTCATCAAGAAGTTCACCAAGGCGGCGAAGTCCAAGGCGCTCTGAGCAGCACGTTGAAAACTTATCGGCAAAGCACTATGATATCAGTGATATCATGATGGAGGCGCCGCATGGGTGATTTTCTGATCAGGAATATTTCCGAGGCGATGAAGCGAGACATTGCGGAATCGGCGCAGCGGAGCGGAAACAGCCTTTCTGACGAGGCCAAGGAACTTTTGCGGGAAGCGCTGAAAAGGAAAAACGAAGCAAAGCCCGAGACTTTGTCGGCCTATGAAGCAATACGCGCCGCTTTTGTCAGCGAAAACGCAGTGGACGATGAATTTGCTGCAATCATGGACGAAATCGAGGCCGCGCGGAAAAAGGATTTCGGCCGGCCGTTCGAGGATTTCGAATGATCGTTCTCGATACCAATGTGGTTTCCGAGTTCGCCAGGCCATATCCAAGTGAAAAGGTGAAGGCTTGGATATTGCGGCAGGATAGCTCGCGAATCTGGTTTTGCACGGTCGGCTTGATGGAGCAGATTTATGGAGCCGAAAGGGTTTTCTTGAAGACCGGATCGGACCGCTTCTTCCGGGCTATCCAGAATTTGGTAAAAGGCCAATTTCGTGACCGCATCGTTGGCTGGGATTTGGAAACGGCTATAGTGACTGGTCGCTTGCGGGCGAAACGCGAAAGCATCGGGCGGCCGATTTCGGTCCAGGACGCCATGATCGCCGCTATCTGCCTTGCCAACGGTGCGACGCTCGCCACCCGCAATGTCAAAGATTTCGAGGGGCTTGATCTCAAGCTCGTAAACCCGTTTGAAGACGGCTGATCCTCAATTGGCGAGATAGAATGTCTCTTCGCATCATCTTCATGGGAACCCCCGAGTTCTCGGTTCCGACCCTGCGCCTGCTCGTCGATGCCGGCCACCGGATCGTTGCGGTCTATACCCAGCCGCCGCGGCCGGGCGGGCGGCGCGGGCTCGATCTGCAGAAATCGCCGGTGCATCAGGCAGCCGAATTGCTCGGTCTGCCGGTTTTCACCCCGGTCAATTTCAAGGACCCAGAGGAGCGCGAGAGGTTTCGCGCCCTCAATGCCGATGTCGGCGTCGTCGTTGCCTACGGATTGTTGCTGCCGGAGGCGATTCTGAACGGCACGAGGGATGGCTGCTACAACGGCCATGCCTCGCTGCTGCCGCGCTGGCGAGGGGCTGCACCCATCCAGCGGGCGATCATGGCGGGCGATGCAAAGACCGGCATGATGGTGATGAAGATGGACAAGGGTCTCGATACCGGCGCCGTGGCGCTGACCCGCGAAGTCGAGATCGGCCCGAACATGACGGCTGGCGAGCTGCACGACCGGCTGATGCTCGTGGGCGCCAAGGCGATGGCGGAAGCCATGGTGAAACTCGAGATGAACGAACTGCCGCTGACGCCGCAGCCGGAAGAGGGCGTGCTCTATGCCGCCAAGATCGACAAGGCCGAGACCCGCATCGATTTCGCCAGAAACGCCAGGGACGTGCACAATCATATCCGCGGCCTGGCGCCGTTTCCGGGCGCCTGGTTCGAGCTTGCGATCGGCGGCAAGCCGGAGCGGGTGAAGGTGCTGGCCTCCGAGCTGGCCGAAGGGCAAGGCGCATCAGGCGAATTGCTGACGGACGATCTCGTCGTCGCCTGCGGTTCGGGCGCGGTGCGGCTGACCAGGCTGCAGAAGGCCGGCGGCAAGCCGCTGGCCGCGGCCGATTTCTTGAGAGGCACGCCGCTTGCGGCCGGCACGAGGCTTAGCTGATGCCGCGTTTCCGCATGACCGTCGAATATGACGGCGGCCCCTATGTCGGCTGGCAACGCCAGGAAAATGGTCCCTCGGTGCAGGGCGCGATCGAAGCGGCGGTGCTGTCGCTGACCGGCGAGACGGTGTCGGTGCGCGGCGCCGGCCGCACCGATTCCGGCGTCCATGCGATGGGCCAGGTCATCCATGCCGATCTTTCGAAGGACTGGTCGCCCTACAAGCTGCAGAATGCCTTGAACGCGCATCTGCGGCTGGCCGGCGAGCGCGTCTCCATTCTCGACGTCGAGGCGGTTCCCGAATTCTTCGATGCTCGGTTCTCGGCGCTGCGGCGCCATTATCTCTACCGCATCGTCAGCCGCCGGGCGCCGCTGGCGCTCGACGCCGGCAAGGCCTGGTGGGTGCCGAAGGGGCTCGACCACGAGGTCATGCATACCGCCGCTCAGAGGCTGGTCGGCCGGCACGATTTCTCCACCTTCCGCTCGGCCCATTGCCAGGCAAACAGCCCGGTGCGCACGCTCGACCGGCTGGATGTGACCCGCAATGGCGAATTGATCGAGATCCGCGCCACGGCGCAGAGTTTCCTCCACAACCAGATCCGTTCCTTCGCCGGCACGCTGAAGCTTGCCGGCGAAGGCAAATGGACGCCCGACGATGTCGAGGCGGCGCTTCAGGCGCGTGATCGCAAGGCCTGCGGCCCGGTGGCGCCGCCCGACGGGCTCTATTTCATGCAGGTGGATTATCCCGACGTCATCATCGACCGCCGCCGGCAGGTCAGCGATACCGATGATGATGCCGATCTTTCGTAGGCCTGATCAGGCGGGATAGATGCCGAGGAAGTGCTGAAGATATTCCGAAAGGATCATCGATGGCACCAGCAGCACCAGCGTCATCGCCCCGACCATCAGCGCGTGACCGTGGCAGATCATCCGCAGAATGCGCGCCAGTGCGAAGACCTGCGCCAGCATGAAGGCCAGCAGCAGCAGCGAGACGAGGCCGACGGAGCCGGGCAGGAAGACCACCATCGCCAGCAGCAGCCCGTTGATGTAGGAGAGCGGCACGCCGAGCCAGTTGACGCTGACGACGACGGGGGCAAAACGCTCGCCCATGCGGAAAGCAAGCAAGAGCAGCCCGGCAAAGACCAATGGCACGAACCAGTTGGCGATCTCGACGAGGCCGAGCCTGAGATAGAAGGCAACATCGACATCGGTTTCCGGCGGCATCGACCGCAGGAAGGCCTGCCGCCACCAGAGCCAGGAAATCCCCATCGGCGGCAGGCACCAGGCTATTGCCCAGAACGAGCGGTTGACGCCGCGCTCGGACATGTCGAGGTAGCGGAAGCCGCGCGGATCCAGCCGGATCAGCAACCAGAGGCCGGCCAGATAATATTGAACTTCTCTAAAGCCCGGCATTGGCGAACCAGCGGGCGATGAAGGTCTCGTAGATCGCCGTCAGCATCTCCAGATCGGCGACCGCGACGCGCTCGTCGACCATGTGCATCGTCTGGCCGACGAGGCCGAATTCGACGACCGGGCAATAATCCTTGATGAAGCGCGCATCCGATGTGCCGCCGGTGGTCGAAAGCTTCGGCGACTGGCAGGCAACGCTTTCGACGGCCGAGGACAGCGAGGCGATCAGCGCATTGTTGCGCGTCAGGAAGACATGGCTCGGCCGGTCGGCCCAGACGATGTCGTATTTCACCGGTTGGCGGCCCGGTCGCAGCGCCCCGTCCCCGGCGGCGGCTTCCAGCCGGCGCAGGATTTCGGCCCGCAGCGTCTCGACCGTCCAGCTGTCGTTGAAGCGGATATTGAAGCTCGCCGACGCCTTGGCGGGAATGACGTTGGTCGCCGGATTGCCGACATCGACCGTGGTCACCTCGAGGTTCGACGGCTGGAAGTCGTCGGTGCCGCCATCGAAGGCCGGATCCATCAGTGCCTGCGTCAGCTGCAGCATGCCGCGCACCGGATTGTCGGCAAGATGCGGATAGGCGGCATGGCCCTGGACGCCATGCACGGTGATCTTGCCCGACAGCGAGCCGCGCCGGCCGATCTTGATCATGTCGCCGAGCCTGTCCGGATTGGTCGGCTCGCCGACCAGGCAGGCATCCCAGCGCTCGCCGCGTTCGGCGGCCCATTGCAGCAGCTTGACCGTGCCGTTGATCGCCGGCCCTTCTTCGTCGCCGGTGATCAGGAAGGAGATCGAGCCGGCCGGCGGCCCGTTTTTCTCGATATGACGGGCGACGGCGGCGACGAAACAGGCGATGCCGCCCTTCATGTCGACGGCGCCGCGGCCGAAAAGCTCGCCTTTCGAAATCTCGGCGGCAAAGGGCGGATGCGTCCAGGCGGCTTCGTCGCCGACCGGCACGACATCGGTATGGCCGGCAAACATCAGATGCGGGCCGTCCTTGCCGAGGCGGGCATAGAGGTTTTCGATATCGGCTGTTCCCTCTTCGCTCGCCTTCACCTTGTCGACGGCAAAGCCGAGCGGCGCAAGCATAGCCTCCAGCGCCGTGAGCGCGCCGCCTTCGGCGGGCGTCACGGAAGGGCAGCGAATCAGCGTCTGGAGATTGGCGACGGGATCGGTAGCGGTCATGGCGGTCGAACTATCCGGCGGGAATGGCAAAGACATGGCAAGGCAGGGCTGCCTCGCGTAAAAAGACGCCGTCTGTTTACCGGATCAATGTCCCGGTGTCATCAATCTCTGAGCAGCTCGTTGATGCCGGTCTTCGAGCGGGTCTGTTCATCGACGCGCTTGACGATGACGGCGCAGTAGAGATGCGGCGCCGGCTTGCCGTTGCCCATCGTCGCATTGCCTGACGGCATCGAGCCGGCGACGACGACGGAATAGGGCGGCACTTCGCCGTAGGTCACCTCGCCGGTGGCGCGATCGACGATCTTGGTCGACTTGCCGATATAGACACCCATGCCGAGCACCGAGCCTTCGCGGATGATGCAGCCTTCGACCACTTCCGAACGGGCGCCGATGAAGCAATTGTCCTCGATGATCGTCGGGCCGGCCTGCATCGGTTCCAGGACGCCGCCGATGCCGACGCCGCCGGAGAGATGCACATGCTTGCCGATCTGCGCGCAGGAACCGACCGTCGCCCAGGTGTCGACCATCGTGCCTTCGCCGACATAGGCGCCGAGATTGACGAAGGAGGGCATCAGGATCGCATTCGGGGCGATATAGGCCGAGCGGCGCACGACGCAGTTCGGCACGGCGCGGAAGCCGGCGGCGCGGAAATGATTCTCGCCCCAGCCTTCGAATTTCGAAGGAACCTTGTCCCACCAGGTGGAATTGCCCGAGCCGCCCTTGACCACTTCCATGTCGTTGAGGCGGAAGGACAAGAGCACGGCCTTCTTCAGCCACTGATTGACCGTCCAGGCGCCGTCGGCACCGCGCGTCGCGACACGGACCGTGCCGGCATCGAGCAGATTGAGTGCTGTCTCGACCGCATCGCGAACCTCGCCCTTCGTCGACATGTTCACATTGTCGCGATTGTCGAAGGCGGCTTCGATGGTCTTTTCGAGGGATGCGAGGTCGGTGGCGCTCATGAGAATTCCTTAAACTTCGATCTTTATCGTGGAGACGGCGAAGTCTCCGGAATTGCGGTTGGCGGGGGTCAATCCTGCTCTACAGCATGAACCCGTAGAACGGAATGATTTTTCCGACAAGATCATATCTGGATTCAAGGCGTTATAGCGACATATCCGGCTTCTTGGCCGGCAATACTGAAAGGCATTACGATATGGCGAAGGGACGAAACGGCGGTTCGCGGCGCAAGGATGGCGTATGGGACCCGCTGAAGAGCAGCTCGACCGACAGGCAGCGTGCCGAAGCCGTGCCGAAGACGCCGCAGACGATGTCGCCGGCCTACCGCCTTGCCTATGTCGACGAGGATTTCCTTTGCCGCGAGGAATTGCGGCCGATCCGCCTGCAGCTGGAGCTGCTGAAGACGGAGATGATGCTGACCGAACGCGGCATCAAGTCGACCGTCGTTATGTTCGGCGGCGCCCGCATTCCCGCCCCCGGCCAGAGCGCCTGGGCAGCCCGCAACGATATCCAGCGCGTCAACCTGGAGGCGGCCTCCGTCTATTATGACGAGGCGCGCAAATTCGCCCGGCTCTGCTCGAAATATTCTGCCACCTTGAATTTCCACGAATATGTCATCGTCACCGGCGGCGGCCCCGGCGTGATGGAGGCCGGCAATCGCGGCGCCGCCGACGAAGGCGCCCCGTCGATCGGCCTCAACATCGTGCTGCCGCACGAGCAGGCGCCGAACGTCTATGTGACGCCGGAGCTCAGCTTCAACTTCCACTATTTCGCCATCCGCAAGATGCATTTCATGGTGCGCGCCAAGGCGATCGCGGTCTTTCCCGGCGGCTTCGGCACGCTCGACGAATTCTTCGAATGCCTGACACTGATCCAGACCGGCCGCATGGAGCGCCTGCCGCTGATCCTCTTCGGCGAGACCTTCTGGCGAAGCATCATCAATTTCGATGCTTTGGCCGAATTCGGCACGATCGCGCCCGACGACGTCAAGCTGATCAGCTTCGTCGATACGGCCGAAGCCGCATGGAAGATCATCCAGGATTTCTACGAACACCGCGAATAAGGACAAGAAACGCGGCGTTTCGCCGAACCTCCCACTCTTTCCCCGCCGGAGCGGGGAAAGATATCGGTTTGTCCGGCCTTACAGAAGCGGCCGGTCCGGCATGTCGTCGATCGAGATGACGCCGTCCTTGTTGCGGTCCATCCGGGTGAACAGCTTGTCGATGGCGGCTTCGGCTTCCTGTTTGGAGATCTGGCCGTTCTGATCGGTGTCGACCCGGTGCATCATGATCGAGGCACGCATGATGTTGCCGCCATGGCGCATCCAGCGATGTCCGTCGCGACCCTCGTGGCCTTCGCGAGGCGGCCGTCCCTGGTCGTCATTGTCCGCCGTCTCGGCTGCGGCGTTCGCATCCTTGTTTTCCCCAGCCTCCTGCTTGCGCTGATCTCTCATCGCCTGCATCTGCGCTTTCTGGTACGCTTGGATTTCGCCCGGGGTCAGCGAGCCGTCATTATTGGTGTCGATCGCAGCGAAGACCTTGTCGATGCCGGCGGTCGCCTCGTCCTTGGAGATCTGTCCGTCCTTGTTGGTGTCGAACTGCTTGAGCATGCGGACATAGGTGATTTCGCGGAAGGCGGCAGGTCCCCCACCGTGCATGGGACCGTGCCTGCCGGGATGCTGACGCGGCCCGTCACCGGGTGCGGCATAGCCTGCTCCGGCGGCTGCGCCGAAGATGAGGGTGGAGGAAAGCGCTGCCAGTATCAGCTTGTTGCGGTACATCGTGTTTGCCTTTCGTAAGGTGTCCCCTCACGAAAGAAGCTACGGCAGCAGCCCCGAAAGACCCAGTTAAACATCGGTAAGCTAAGTGAAAACTTCGTAATCAATGCATGTCGCCCAAAACTGTGCAGCGGTTTTGGGACAACGACATGCATCAAATAAAGACTGGCTGTCAGCCGGTAATCTTGCTGAGGAAGGCGGCGAGGTCGTCGGTGACGAAATCGATATGATCCTCTTCGCCGCTGGTCTTTTCCCACCATTCGACGACCGTCTCTTCGAGATTGCGCGGCACCAGCAGCACGGTCTGCATGCCGAGCGCTTTGGGCACCGTCAGGTTGCGCGGCAGATCCTCGAACATGGCCGCCTTGCCGGTTTCGACGCGCTTCAACGCCGTGAACTTGTCGTAGGTCGCCTGCGCCGGCTTCGGCACGTAGTCGGCGGCGACGATGTCGAAGATATCGTCGAAATGCTCGAGAATGCCGAGCGCCTCCGCCGTCATTTCGGCATGCCTGACGCTGCCATTGGTGAAGATGAACTTGCGCCCCGGCAGCGCCTTGATCGCCTCGCCGAGTTCCGGCTGCGGCGTCAGCGCCGAATAGTCGATCGCATGCGCCTTTTCGAGGAAGTCGTTCGGGTCGATGCCGTGATGGATCATCAGGCCCTGCAGCGTCGTGCCGTGGTCGAGATAATATTGCTTCTGCAGCTTGCGCGCCTCTTCCCGCTCCATCTGCAGGAGCGCCGCGACATAGGCCGTCATGTTCTTGTCGATCTGCGCGAACAGATTGACATGATGCGGATAGAGCGTGTTGTCGAGGTCGAAGACCCAATCTGTGACGTGCGCGAAATCGGCTTTATCAGGTTTGCGGTCGATCTTTGTCATGGCGGTCTTATGGCACGGCTGTTCGCCCAAGGAAATCGACAAGAAGAAATAGACGCCCGATTTTCGGCGGACGGCCGCGGCCGAGGATGCTAGAAAGCCGGCATGCTTTTCGAACGCCCCGATGACGATACGCTTTATGACGCCCTGATCGCGCGCAGCGCCGATTATGAGGGCCAGGCCTATGTCTGCGTGAAGACGACGGGCATCTTCTGCCGGCTGACCTGCCCGGCACGCAAGCCGAAGCGGGAAAATACCATCTTTTTCGACACGATCGCCGCCTGCATGCATTCCGGCTTCCGCCCCTGCCGTCGTTGCAGGCCGCTGGAGCAACCGGGCAGGGAGCCGATCGTCGACGCACTGCTGGCAGAGCTCGATCGCGCGCCGCAACTGCGCTGGAGCGAGGATGAACTCGTGCGCCGGGGTCACGATCCCTCGACCGTGCGCCGCGCCTTCAAACGGGCGCTCGGCATGACCTTCCACGATATCGTCCGCTATATCAGGCTCGGCGAGGCGGCGCGGCAACTGGCCGACGGCGCGCGTGTCATCGATGCGCAGCTCGATGCGGGATATCAATCCCCAAGTGGTTTTCGAGCGGCTTTTCAGCGGCTCATCGGCAAGGCGCCGGCGCTGTCGCAGAACCGCGAACTGCTTTTTGCCGACTGGTTCGACACGCCGCTCGGCCCGATGATCGCGGTTGCCGACAAGACGCACCTGCATCTCCTCGAATTTCATGACCGTAAGGCGCTGCCGACCGAGCTCGAGGCGTTGCAAAAGCGCGTCCGCTCCTCGGTCGCAATCGGCCGCACGCCGGCGATCGACCAGATCGAGGCTGAGATCAGGGACTATTTCGAGGGGCGGCTGACGGTCTTCAAGACGCCGTTGGCGCTTGGCGGCACGGCCTTCGAAAAACATGTCTGGGCAAAGCTCATTGATATCCCTGCCGGCCAGACGCGCGCCTATGGCGATCTCGCAAGAGAGATGGAACGGCCGGAAGTGGTGCGCGCCGTCGGCCGTGCCAATGGCGCCAACCAGCTCGCCATCATCGTGCCATGCCATCGCATCCTCGGCGCGGACGGATCGCTGACGGGATATGGCGGCGGACTATGGCGCAAGCAATGGCTGCTGCGGCATGAACAGAAAATCAGCGCGCAAGCAGCTGACCAGGCACCTGATCAAGTACCTGATATGGAGGAGACAGCATGAACCAGAACGAAAAGGCCAAGGCATTCGGCGCATTGCATCGGAAGGGCGACCCGGTCGTTCTCTACAATATCTGGGATGCCGGGACGGCCAAGGCGGTTGCTGATGCCGGCGCCAAGGCGCTGGCGACGGGAAGCTGGTCGGTCGCTGCTGCCCATGGCTATGCCGATGGCGAGAAGTTGCCGATGTCGGTGCTGGTCGAGACCGCGAAATCCATCACCTCGGTCATCGACCTGCCGCTTTCGGTCGATTTCGAGGGCGCCTATTCGGCCGAGCCTGAGGGGGCTGCGGCCAATGTGGCAAAACTGGTGGAGGTCGGTGCGGTCGGCATCAATTTCGAGGATCAGGTGGTCACCGGCAGCGGGCTCTATCCCATCGACAGACAGGCGGCCCGCATCCGCGCCATTCGCGCCATGGCCGAAGCCAAAGGCATAGCTTTCTTCATCAACGCCCGCACCGACCTCTTCCTTGCCGAGAGCGATCTTGCCAAACATGCCGGTCTGGTGGATGAGGCGATCGAGCGCGGCAGGGCCTATGCGGCGGCCGGCGGCAGCGGCTTCTTCGTGCCGGGTCTGATCGATCCCGACTTGATCGAGAAAATCTGTGCGGCATCGCCGCTGCCGGTCAACGTCATGATGAGGACGGGCGCCCCTGACGTGAAAACGTTGGCTGGGCTCGGCGTCGGCCGCATCAGCTATGGTCCGGGACCTTACCGGTCGATGATGGACAAGCTGAAGCAGGAAGCGGCGGCGATCTATAGCCAGCTTTGACGCCGATATCCCTGGCGATAGTCGCGAGATCAGGACGATGCGCCCTTCGCAGCGAAGGGCGCAAGCCTCGATCAGGGAACGATCAGCGTTCCGATGCCGTGCTCGGTGAAGATCTCGAGCAGCACGGAATGCGCGGTCTTGCCGTTCAGGATGACGACACCCTGGACGCCGGCCTTGATCGCATCGATGCAGGTCTCGACCTTCGGGATCATGCCGCCTGAAATCGTGCCGTCGGCGATCAGCGCATGCGCCTCGGCGACGGAAAGCTCCTTGATGAGCTGGCCGTTCTTGTCGAGCACGCCGGGCACATCGGTCAGGAAGAGCAGCCGGGTGGCGTTCAGCGCGCCGGCGATGGCGCCGGCGAAGGTATCGGCATTGATATTGTAGGTCGCGCCGTCGCGGCCAGGCGCCACCGGCGCGATGACCGGGATCATCTCGGAGCGGGCGAGCAGATCGAGCAGCGTGCGGTCGACCTCGACCACTTCGCCGACGAAGCCGAGATCGAGCACGCGCTCGATGTTCGAATCCGGATCCTTCACGGTCTTGCGTGCCTTTTCGGCGAAGACCATGTTGCCGTCCTTGCCGCAAAGGCCGATCGCCCATTCGCCAGTCTGGTTGATCAGCGCGACGATTTCCTTGTTGATCGAGCCGGCGAGCACCATCTCGACGATCTCGACCGTCTTCTGGTCGGTGACGCGAAGCCCGCCTTCGAATTTCGATTCGATGCCCATCTTGTTCAGCATGGCGCCGATCTGCGGGCCGCCGCCGTGAACGACGATCGGGTTGACGCCCGATTGCTTCAAGAGCGCGATGTCGCTGGCAAAGGCCTTGCCGAGCTCGGGATTGCCCATGGCGTGGCCGCCATATTTCACGACAATCGTCTTGTTCTCGTAACGCTGCATGAAGGGCAGCGCCTTGGCCAGAAGCCGTGCCTGCAGTTCGCTTTCGGTTTCGTTCATGGGAACCCCGCAGAATTGATCGCGGCCTTTTATCGCAAGTTTCTGACAGAGGGAATAATCCAGAGGGTAATAGTTTTTCGTATCTGGCGCGGAGCCGGAGCACTTCGCCGCCCGGCGCACGCAAGCTTGAGATGAGGAACGCCATGCAAGGCGATGAGATCGCAGACCTGATCGGCCGCGTCGCACTCGGCGACCGCAGGGCTTTCGTGGCCCTCTACAACCAGACCGGACCGAAACTTTTTGCGGTCTGCCTGCGTATCTTGAAGGATCGCACGGAAGCCGAAGAAGCCCTGCAGGAAGTTTATATCAGCATCTGGCAACGCGCTCGGAGCTTCCAGCCAGCCACGGGTTCGTCGTCGGCGTGGCTGGCCGCAATCGCCCGCAACCGGTCGATCGATGCGATGCGGGCGCGCAAGCCTGTCGCCGACGAACTCGACAGTGCCTACGATCTTGCCGATGCCGGACCCGACCCGGAAATGCAGACGGTGACGAAGGATGAAGGAAGGCGGATTGACACCTGCATGGAAGAGTTGGAAGCTGATCGTGCGGTCGCGGTGAAACGGGCTTATGTCGAAGGGCTGAGCTATCAGGAACTGGCCGATCAGTTTGGTGTCCCGCTGAACACGATGCGGACCTGGCTCAGGCGCAGCCTCTTGAAACTGAGAGAGTGCATGGAACGATGACATCGCCCGACAAAAGCAAGGGAGACCGCTCCCGCGACGAGGTTCTCGCCGGCGAATATGTGCTTGGCGTCCTGTCGCTGCAGGACCGCCGGGTGGTGGAAGAGCGCATGCGCCACGATCGGCCTTTCGCGGCGATCGTCAGCCGCTGGGAAACCAATCTTTCCGCCTTCAATGACGAGTATGAAGGTGTTGCTCCGAACCGGGAAACCTTCAAGCAGATCGAGGCGCGGCTTTTCGGCGATAGCCAAAAGGCCGCATCCTTTTCGCATGGGCTCTGGAATTCCGCCGTTTTCTGGCGCTCGCTGAGCTTTGCTTGCGTCATCGTCGCCGTCAGTGCCGTCATCTTCGCCTCCGGCGTGGTGCCGCAGCCGCAGGGGCCGGCGCCTTTGGTGGCGTCGCTTTCGGGCCAGAACAGCACCATTAATCTTCTTGCCTCCTATGAGCTGCAGAGCGGCCGGCTGAAGATCGTGCCGGTCGCGGCCGGCAAGCCGGAAGAGAAGTCGCTGGAACTCTGGCTGGTGCCCGGCAGCGGCCTGCCGAAATCGCTCGGCGTCTTCCAGCCGGGCGAAAGCGGCGAACTGGTCATTCCCGCCGATCTGCGCAGCCATATCGCCGATGGTGCAACGCTCGCCGTCAGCCTCGAGCCCTTCGGCGGCTCGCCGACCGGCCAGGCGACCGGCCCGGTGATCGCAAGCGGCCCCCTGCACCGGCCGTAAAATCACGCCGGCCGTAAAAATCATTTTCTCCTGTCTGAAACTCTTCGGCGCGGACCGTCGTAGTTCGAAATGTCCGGACGACGCTCAGGCATAAAGCCGGCGGATGGGGTCCGGTGAGGAGAAAATCATGATCAAGTCCGTATTGCGCGGCTTCGCGCTCGCCACCGCCATGTCGGCTGTCGCCTTTGCTGCCGCCAAGAACCCGATGGTCGGCGGTGCTGCAATGTTCGACAGCAAGAACATCATCGAGAACGCCGTGAATTCCAAGGATCACACGACGCTGGTCGCAGCCGTCAAGGCCGCCGGCCTCGTCGGCACGCTCGAGGGCAAGGGTCCCTTCACCGTCTTCGCGCCGACCAACGAAGCTTTCGCCGCCCTGCCGAAGGGTACCGTCGAAACGCTGCTGAAGCCGGAAAACAAGGCGACGCTCACCAAGGTTCTGACCTGCCACGTCGTTGCCGCCGATGCGATGGCCAAGACCGTTGCCAAGATGATCAAGGATGACGGCGGCGAGCACGACATCAAGACCGTCGGCGGCTGCGTGCTGAAAGCCCGCGAAAGCAAGGGCAAGATCACGCTGACCGATGAAAACGGCGGCGTTTCCCATGTGACCATCGCCGACGTCAAACAGTCGAACGGCGTCATCCACGTCGTCGACAAGGTGCTGCTGCCGAAGATGTAAGTCTCGTATCGACGAAGGCATGGGGCGCTGTTGAGGCGCCCCTAACGCAAATTGACGAGGTGGCTATTGGGCCGCTTCCGCTCTCGGGAAGACGAGGGAGACACTCATGCCGGTGCCAGGGGACGAGCTTACTTCAACCTCGGCGCGGGCATTCTGTTTCAGCGACTGTACGATCATCGCGCTCAGTTTTCCCGGCTGCGGCCAGGTCACATCTTGGGGAAGGCCGACCCCGTTATCAGCAACGGTGATCCTGCACCCGGTATCGCTGACGACACAGCGGAGCGTGATTTCGCCGCCATCACGCCCCACGAAGGCATGCTTCAGCGTATTGGTGAGGAGTTCGTTGATGACGAGGCCGGCCGGCATGGCGACATCGACCGAAACCGGCCAGGTATCGACCTTCATGTCCAGCCGGATCCCTTCCACCGCGTGGGCCGCCATCACCGAGGCGGCAATCTGGCTGACATAGGTGCCAAGATCGACAGTGGCGCCTTTCTCTTCGTCTGACAGCGAGCGATAGAGCAGGGCCAAGGCTTCAATCCGCCCGGCAAGCCGTGCAAACCTCTCGCTTTCCTCATTCTGTTGAGCGTTGCGCGCCTCCATTCGGATGAGCGCCGTGATCATCTGAAGATTGTTCTTCACGCGATGCTGAAGTTCCCGCAGAAGGACATCTTTCTCCGTCAGCAGTTCGCTGAAGCTCTCAGCGGCCGTCGCCTCATTGCGGGCAGCAAAGGCCACCAATCGGAAGAGTGGCGTGTCGTCATCGTCGACGATCGTATTCGACCAGACATCGACAATGACGGTGCTGTCGGGTTCGGCCACCAGCGAGAAGGCGCCAATATAATCCTCCGCAGTTGTCACAGCGGCCGTGAGCGACGCCTCTCCGGAGACAGCGGTGGAGTTCAGTTTAATTTCCGGCCAAGGTTTTCCCTGGACCTCGATTGCCTCAAGCGCCGTCAGCCGTTCGAATTCGAGGTTGACGTAAATCAGCAGCTCGTCGCCACTGAGTTGGGAGACAGCCACTGCGAATGGCACATGATCGAGAAAGTGTCGAAACCGGTCGTCATCAAGGGCTTCGGCAAGATGGGGCAAGTTGCCGACGCCTTCCGGCGAAATCGGCTGGTCTTTGCTATCGGTCATCAAATCTTACTCTTGGACGCGGCTGCTCCCGCACAGCAGGAGAACTAGGGTTGCTTTAAAACCTGCGGGGACGCAAGCGTTGATCGGCGGCACGTCCGCCGATTGCCGGCCACAGGATGATTTAGGCCCGGTCATAGGTAAATGACGTCAGCAGGGTCGTGACGAAATTGCTCGCCCTTTCCTTGACCAGCACTTCCGTCCATTCATCTGTCCCGCGCAGCCGCAAATCCGTGTAGATGCTGTCGACGGCCGCTTCTTCGATACGCTTGATATGGGTCCTGAACGACGCTTCGCCGCCGCCGTGATACATGTCTCTGATCACCATGCGCAGGATCTCCTGAATGGCGATCTGCCAGGCCGTATTGATCGATTGAAGTTCGTTCGCAGTCTCTGCCATTGACGCTTCCTTGGTGCGAGTGAATGCGAGCACGCCTTCGGCATGCTGCAGCGCGCGATCTGCAAGCCCGTCATTTCAGATGCGGTTTAAATCCCGAGCCTTGTCGATCGGGTTGTGATCTCAGCGGGCCCTGGCGCGTTTGGCAATGAGGGCCGAGGTTGCCGATACCCGGTCACTCTGTTCCCTAGCAAGCCGGGCTTCCCGAAGCCGCAACGTCTTCGCCTGTTGCGATTGGGCGTCGGATTCAAGCTCTTCGGCCGCCTGGTTCTTCGCGAAGAATTGGGTCTGGACGTTGCCGAAGGCAATCTCCGCCCGCTGGCGAGATTTGCTGTATGTCTCAGTCATGTTGGCTCCGATATTGGAGGGCTCGACGCGCGAGCGAAAACAAAAAAGGCCAGGCAAATCGCCTGGCCTTGGATTGATAACGTGCTTCCGGCAGTGCCAGTACATCCGTGGTCAAAGGGAAGCAGATACCGATTTAAGCGTTCTGGAGATTGCAGGCGGACATCTTGCCCGACTTGTTGTCACGCTCGAGATCGAAGCCGATCTTCTGGCCTTCGACGAGTTCGCGCATTCCGGCGCGCTCGACGGCGGAGATGTGAACGAAGGCGTCATCGCCGCCATTGTCAGGCTGAATGAAGCCGAAGCCTTTGGTGGAGTTGAACCATTTAACTGTGCCAGTGGCCATGATGATGAACCCTTTCATAGCAATATTGAAGAACCGCAACGCCAAGGCGATGCGGATGATGATAGCGATTTTTGAAAGGAAGTTCGTTCAGAGCGCGGTGCCAATCGCGCGATAACCAAGCCAGCAAGCAAAATTCGATGCTCGCTATCTAGCTCATCAAGCTTGCGTCGTCAACCGTTAGTTTTCCGATTGCGCTGTCTTCAACTTATGGGTGCAGCGGAGACCTTTACACCAAACAGGGCTCCGCGTCCGGGGCGCGTGCGCCTTCTACTTCCAGCGGGCGATGCCGACGGTTTCGCCAATCGCCTGGCGCAGATCGTCCAACCCGTCGCCCTTTTCCGAGGAGGTGGAGAGCACGCCGGGATAGGCGGCCGGGCGCTTGCGGATCTTGTCGGCTGTTTCGGCCAGCAGCTTCGGCACGCCCGCCGCCTTGATCTTGTCGGTCTTGGTCAGCACGATCTGGTAGGAGACGGCGGCCTTGTCGAGCAGGTCGAGCACGTCGTCGTCGTTCTTCTTGATGCCGTGACGGCTGTCGATCAGCACGTAGACGCGCTTCAGCGTCGCGCGGCCGCGCAGATAATCGAAAACCAGCTTGGTCCACTTGTCGACCTGCTCCTTCGGCGCCTGCGCATAACCATAGCCCGGCATGTCGACGATCGCCATCGGCGGCAGGTCGCCGCCTTCGCCGGAATAGCCGTCGGGAACGAAATAGTTGAGTTCCTGCGTGCGTCCCGGCGTGTTCGAGGTGCGCGCCAGGCCCTTCTGGCCGACCAGTGCGTTGATCAGCGAGGATTTGCCGACATTCGAGCGCCCGGCGAAGGCCACCTCCAGCGGCCCTTCCGGCGGCAGGAAGTTTAGGGATGGCACGCCGCGGATGAAGATCCATGGGTGGCCGAAGAGCGGCTTTTCGGTGTCGGGCATGCGGGCTCTGCAATCTCTGGGTTGGGTGTCTTACCGGGCTTCATGGTTTTGCGGGCAGATGTCAAGCTTTGAGGCGGCTTGCAGGGTCGTACCCTGCGTCCTTCTCCGACGCCCGGAAAAGAAAAGCCCCGCCGGAGCGGGGCTTGGCAGGCGTCATTTCGATGGCGCCTCTTTTCGTCGGAACAGACCCTTCAGATTGTCGAAGAGTTCGACCTTGACGCCGTGGCGCCTCATGATCACCGACTGCTGCAGCACCGAGAGCGTGTTGTTCCAGGCCCAGTAGATGACGAGGCCGGCCGGGAAGCTTGCCAGCATGAACATGAACACCAGCGGCATCCAGTTGAAGATCATCGCCTGGGTCGGATCGGGCGGGGTCGGGTTCATGCGCATCTGCACGAACATGGTGATGCCCATGATCAGCGGCCAGACGCCGAGATGCAGCAAGGTCGGGGCCTCGAAGGGCAGCAGGCCGAACAGATTGACGATCGTCGTCGGATCGGGCGCCGAAAGATCCTTGATCCAGCCGAAGAAGGGCGCATGCCGCATCTCGATGGTGATGTAGATCACCTTGTAGAGCGAGAAGAAGATCGGGATCTGCAGCGCCACCGGCCAGCAGCCGGCGATCGGATTGATCTTCTCGTCCTTGTAGAGCTGCATTGTCGCCTGCTGCAGCCCCATGCGGTCGTCGGCGAATTTCGCCTTCAACTCCTCCATCTTCGGCTGCATGCGCTTCATGTTGGCCATCGAAGCATATTGCTTGCTGGCGAGCGGGAAGAACAGGAGCTTGACGACGATGGTGGTGCACAGGATCGCCACGCCGAAATTGCCGAAGTAGCGGAAGAAGAAGTCCATCAGCTTGAACATCGGCTTGGTGATGAAATAGAACCAGCCCCAGTCGATCAGACGGTCGAACTTCGGAATCGAGTAGCTCGCCTCATAGCCGTCGATGACGGGCACTTCCTTGGCGCCGGCAAAGACGAGGTTCTTCAGCTCGATCGATTGGCCCGGCGCAACGGTGAAGGCATCTTCCTTGTAGTCGGCCTGATAGCGCGGCTGACCGTCGGGAAAATGCGAGAAGCTTGCCTCATAGGGACTGGCCTGCGGCGGGACGATCGTCGCGGCCCAGTATTTGTCGGTGATGCCGAGCCAGCCGCCGGTGGATTTGGCCGGCTTCACGGCTTCCTTCTCGGCGGCGGTATATTTGGTTTCCACCAGGCCGTCATCGCCGATGACGCCGATGAAGCCTTCATGCAGGACGTAGACCGATGGCGTCGTCGGCTTGTTGTAGCGCGTGACGCGGCCGTAGGAATTCAGCGAAGCGGGCGCCTGGCCGGCATTCTGGATCTTGTCGGCGACGGTGAACATGTAGCGTTCATCGACGGAGATGGTGCGGGTGAAGGTCAGGCCCTTGTCGTTCGTATAGGTCAGCGTCACCGGCGTCTTTTCGGTGAGCTTGGCGCCCTCAGGTGCGGTCCAGAGCGTCGAGGGACCGGGAACGCTGCCCGTCGCATCGCTGCCGATATAGCCGAGTTCGGTGAAATAGCCGTCCTTGGTTTCGGCCGGGCTGAACAACGTGATGATCGGGCTCGAGTCGTCGACGGTCTCGTGATAGCCCTTGAGCTTCAGATCGTCGAGGCGGGCGCCGGCAAGGTTGATCGAACCGGAAAGTGCCGGGGTATCGATGACAATGCGCGGCGACTTCTGCAGCGCTTGCTCGAGCGTCGCCGTCGCGGCCGCCTGGCTGGAAGGGGCCGCACCGCTCGGCTGGGCCGGCGCCTGACCGCTTGCTGCGGGCTGCTGCGCCTGCTCGGTCTGCTGCTGCGCCTTCTGGGCTTCCTGCGCCTTGCGCTGGGTCTCGATGCGCGGATTCATATAGAGAAACTGCCAGCCGAGGACGATCAGCACCGAGAGAGCGATCGCAATGAAGTAATTGCGGTTGTTTTCCATCATACGTTCCTGGGGCGTCCGTCTCCGGAGCGCCGGTGTTTCGGCCTGGTTTCCACGCGGGATTTCAGTTCCGCGGCCAATTCTTTGAAGGACGCCTGAAGCACGTCCCTGCGCGCGACAACCACATAGTCGTGTCCGGGCTGCATTGCAAACCCCGCATGAAGCCGCACCGCCTCTTTCAGGCGGCGGCGCATACGGTTCCGTTCGACCGCGTTGCCATGTTTTTTGGTGACTGTAAAACCGACACGGGCTTGGCTGTCGGGTTCCTTCCGGTCGAGGACTTCGAGAAGGAAGAGGCCGCCCCGGCGTTTTTCGCCCTCGCGCGCGGCAAGAAACTGCGGGCGGCTCTTCAGCCGCCCGACAGTGTGTTTCTTCTCACTGGTCGTCAATTCGCCCGCCATCTCTTACCGGGCAATCCGGCCTTAAGCCGAAAGACGCTTGCGGCCCTGCGCGCGGCGGGCAGCGATGACCTTGCGGCCACCCTTCGTGGACATGCGCGCACGGAAGCCGTGGCGACGCTTGCGAACAAGCTTGGATGGTTGGTAGGTACGCTTCATTTATTTGAATACCGCGGAGTGCGGCCCTTCTTGAATTTGCATAATGCAAGGAGCGTTGTTTTTCGAACGGGCGAGCCAAAAAGGCTGAGTGACCGGACGTGCGGCGGCTTATACGGATGAAGGCTTAGAAAGTCAATTATACCCGATAATTTCACTTTGCGCCGTCGGCCCGAAGTAATTTTCGCACTCTGGTGTTAAGAATTTCCGCTTGCTCCGAGCGGTTGTAATTTGGTGCCACAAGCGATCGATAAGCCTGGTTTGCAGGGGGTTACGTCCCGCGACCGCGTCCAACAGGGATAATTTTCCCTCGGCATAATCGTAAATATTGGAAATCTAACTTTAATAAATGTCGCCGATATTCAGCGCATGGGCTGGAATTTGCTTTCCAGGCAGTGGCGTAGCTAGGAGGGCATTGCATTGAAGATCCGTGGCAAAATTAATCTGCTGGTGTGCGTGATGGGCGCGGTCGCGCTTCTGATCGGCGCAACGGCATTGTCCGCGATGCACGAATACAGTCGCAACCTGACGGCTTACGAACAGGCCGCCACCCGCGCCTATGCCGGCGAACGTCTCAACCGTTTCGTGACGGCGGTGGTGATGGAATCGCGCGGCATTTATGCCGCCAAGACGATCAAGGATACGCCGAATTTTGCCAAGGGCCTGCTGGCCGGCCTCGACGAGATCGACAAGGTCATCGCGGGCTGGGCGCCGCTCGTTCCCGAGGATGAGAAGGACAGTTTTGCCAAGCTTGTCGCCCGCGCTGCGGAATTCCGCACCTTCCGCGCGGAAACGGCCCGCCTCGGTACCGAGGTCGGCCCCGAGGCCGCCAGCCAACAGGGCAACAATGAGGCCAACCGCGCCAACCGCAAGGCGTTCCAGGCGGAAATCGACGCGGTCGTCGCCATCGACAAGGCCGCGCTGCAGACCGTCAACGCCGAGATCGAAAGCTTCCGCTCCTGGGTGCTGATGCTCGTCCTCAGCATCACCGGCATCGGCATTTCGGCCGGCATCGGCATGGGCTTCTACATCGGCACCAGCCATCTGAGCCGCCCGATCAAGCGCGTCACCCATGCGATCAAGGAGGTTGCCGACGGCAATTTCGAGGCCGAGGTTCCTTTCGCCGGACGCCAGGATGAAATCGGCGAGATGGCCGCAGCGGTCGCCGTCTTCAAGGCGAACGGCCTTGCCATCAAGCGCCTGAACGCTCAGGAGGCGGCGATGCGCGCCAAGAGCGACGACCTGCAGTCGAGCATGTCCGTCGTCGTGGCTGCGGCCGCGGCCGGCGATTTCGGCCACCGCATCGATAAGGACTACGAGGACGAGAACCTCAACCAGTTCGCCGGCAACATCAACACGCTGCTGGCGAGCGTCGATGCCGGCATCGGCGAGACCCGCCGCGTCATCGCAAGCCTTGCCGAAGGCGACCTCACCCAGACGATGCGCGGCAGCTTCCAGGGCGCCTTCGCCGAATTGCAGCAGAACGTCAACAATACCTTCGTCACCCTGCAGGCGACGATGCGCGAAGTGCGCGAGACGACGGAAGCGATGAACGGCAACACCGCCGAACTGCGCAATGCCAGCGACGACCTGTCGAAGCGCACCGAGCAGCAGGCGGCTGCCCTCGAACAGACTTCGGCCGCCCTCGATGAGATCACCGCTGTCGTCCAGAATTCCACCGAGCGGGCGCATGAAGCAACCATCATGGTGTCCGAAGCCAAGGAGAATGCCGGCCGCTCCGGCGTCGTCGTGCGCAATGCCGTCGAGGCCATGGGCCGCATCGAGCAGGCGTCGCGCGAAATCAGCCAGAT
The DNA here is from genome assembly GCF_014197345.1 of Rhizobium sp. BK008. Lineage (NCBI taxonomy): Bacteria > Pseudomonadati > Pseudomonadota > Alphaproteobacteria > Hyphomicrobiales > Rhizobiaceae > Rhizobium > Rhizobium sp. BK008. The sequence continues at coordinate 216,089 of NZ_JACIFK010000007.1, forward strand.
CATCAACGTCATCGACGAGATCGCCTTCCAGACCAACCTGCTGGCGCTGAATGCCGGCGTCGAGGCCGCCCGCGCCGGCGAGGCCGGAAAGGGCTTCGCGGTGGTCGCCCAGGAAGTGCGCGAACTGGCCCAGCGTTCGGCAACCGCGGCCAAGGACATCAAGGCGCTGATCACCAAGTCGGGCGACGAGGTGCAGGTCGGCGTCAAGCTGGTGCAGGCGACCGGCGAGGCGCTCGCCGAAATTGGCACCCGCGTCATCGCCATCAACGACCATATCCATTCGATCGCGACAGCCGCGACCGAACAGTCGACCGGCCTCAAGGAAGTCAATACCGCCGTCAATCAGATGGACCAGGTAACCCAGCAGAATGCCGCGATGGTCGAAGAGACCTCCGCCGCCACGCACAGGCTGTCGGCCGAAGCCAATGGGCTGGTGAGCCTCATTGCCCGCTTCAAACTGTCGGACGGTGCGCCGGCGCCTGTGGCGCTCGTCCGCAACGAGCCGCACCGGCCCGTCGCCTCGCCTGCCCGCCGGGCGATCGCCAAGGTCGCCCGCGCTTTCGGCGGCAATGCGGCGCCCGCCGAACAGAGCTGGGAAGAGTTCTAAGCTTTACTGATCACGCGCCTTTCAACGCCGCCTCCGGGCGGCGTTGGTTTTTTCTGCCCGGTCCGCGCCGGGCGAAGACCTCGCCCCAAGCCTAACCTGTCGCACCGGCGCTTCCAACTTCGTCGTTTCACCCGCGGAAAGGCTGATATTTGCCTCGTGGGCGCCGCAAATTGGTCCCTCCCTCTTGTGGGGAAAGGTTGGGGAAGGGCCTTCCTTCTCCAAGCTGGACGCTTCTTTGTGACGACGTGACGCTGCTCGCAAAGATTTGAAAGCGGACCATCTTGGTCTAATATAAAGCTCCAGCGGTAAGGGCGGCGCAAATGCTGCCGATCGGGCGAGACGCGAATGCCGATGAAAGACCAGGGTGACAATCCTTCGGCGGAGACCCCGGCGGCCGGCGAGGCTGCGAGGGCGCCGTGCCCGTCTGCCCGCATGTTCGGCGGGCTCTCCGGCAAGCTGCTCTGGCTCACCGTCTTCTTCATCATGCTCGCCGAAATCCTGATCTTCTTCCCCTCGGTTGCCAGCATGCGCATACGCTGGCTGGAAGACAGGCTGAACACGGCCGCCGCCGCCGCCATCGTCATCGACGGGCTGCAGCCGGTCGAGCTGCCGCGAGCACTGCAGAAGGAAACGCTGGAGGCAACCGGCACCAAGGCGATCGTGCTGCGCAAGGACGGCACCTCGCGGCTGCTGGCGACCACCGATATGCCGACCTCCGTCGATGAAGCCTATGATCTCACCGACGTGCCGCCAATGACGGCGATACGCGATGCGCTCGACACGCTGATCTTCGGCGGCAGCAGGATGATCCGCGTCTATGGCCCCGTCGGCGACACCAATACCGGCGTCGAGGTGGTGATGAGGGACAGGCAGTTGCGCACGGCGATGTTCGCCTATTCCCGCAACGTCCTCCTTCTGTCGGTGCTGATCTCCGTCTTCACCGCGACGCTGATCTTCTTTGCGATCAACCGCATCCTGATCGGCCCGATCCGCCGGCTGACCGGCAGCATGCAGCAATTCTCCTCCGATCCGGAAAACCCGGCCCATATCTATATCGGCGACGGCGGCCGCGACGAACTGGCGGTCGCCGGCCGCAACCTCACCTCGATGCAGATGGAGCTGCAGAAGACGCTGAAGCAGCAGAAGAACCTTGCCGCTCTCGGCCTTGCCGTCTCCAAGATCAATCACGACATGCGCAATATCCTGGCGTCGGCGCAGCTGATGTCGGACCGTCTCGTCGATGTCGACGATCCGATGGTCAAGAGCTTCGCCCCGAAGCTGCTGCGCACCATCGACCGCGCCGTCGGCTATACCACCGAGGTGCTATCCTACGGCAAGGCGAGCGAATCGGCGCCGCGCCGTCGCCATATCCTGCTTTTGGAACTGACCCAGGAGGTCAAGGACATACTGGCGATCGATCCGCAGAGCGGCATCGAATTCGTCGAGCAGATCGGCGCCGATCTCAAGGTCGATGCCGATGGTGAACAGCTCTTCCGCGTCATCCACAATCTCTGCCGCAACGCGCTGCAGGCGCTGACCGCGCCGGGCGAGGGCGCCCCGGGTACCTTGAGGCGCATCACCGTCGCCGCCCAGCGCGTCGGCAGCGTCGTCAGCATCACGGTCGACGATACCGGCCCGGGCATGCCGCTGAAGGCCCGCCAGAACCTCTTTGCCGCCTTCCGCGGTTCCGCCCGCTCCGGCGGCACCGGCCTCGGCCTCACCATCGCCCGCGAGCTGGTGCTGGCCCATGGCGGCACGATCGCGCTGGTGGAAAAGCCGACGGTCGGCACCCAGTTCCGCATCGAGATCCCCGATCGCCCGGTTTCGCTGGAGGATTATCGCAGCCGGACGCATTTGGAAAAGTGACCTCGCCCGGCAAGGCACAGCCGCGAACAGGCAAAGACGCGATTTTTTCAGAAATGCTCTTGCATTGTCCCGAAGGACGTTTTAGAGGATCGCCACGCAAGCGGCACCGCCGCATTTTGCACGCACCCGTAGCTCAGCTGGATAGAGCACCAGACTACGAATCTGGGGGTCAGGAGTTCGAATCTCTTCGGGTGCGCCATTCTTCCCAATTACCATGCCATCGGTCTTCAGGCCCCGGTTACGGACTGGCCATTTGGGTCTGATCGCACTTCAGTTCGTTATTTCCCATGCACATCCTCTAGGTGCGCGCAAGCTCGCAGCTATGCCTATGAGGCGCGTCGCGTCCTACTGGATCGGTGCCGTATGCCAAGCCGCCAGATGGCCTCAGTCGAGTTTGGCCGGCGACGAGAACGGCAGATTGGCGTCCACCACAAAGATGGCGAACTCATCGAGATCGCTTGTTCCGGCATTAAACACTTCCATCGGTGTATCCGCGCCATGACCAACCATGGTCGTTCCGGCTTCGGCATAGGCCATGCCGTGCGGCGTCCTCTGGCCCAGCTTGCCGGCCAGCACATAAAAGGCCTCCGGCCCCGGATGTGAATGGATCGAAGTCTTGGCGCCCGGCACGCCTCCGGCGCGGTTGATGCGCAGCAAATATTCGCTTGCGCTGACCGGTGGGATGGGACCAATCGCGGCGACCCTGGTTCCGCCTGGCGTAGAGCCATCCTTTGGTCCAAGCGTGAACAACCACACCTTGCCTGCGACCTCGGCCGCGAGTGACGTCGGGCCTGCGGCGCTTTGGGCCTGGGCCAGCGTTGGGAAATTCTCCAGCCGCCAGAACAATGGTCCGGGCGGCAGTTCCTTCACCTTCTTCTCGACCACTGGTTCGACGAGCAATTTGGCATTTTCGGCCGTCGCGGCGGACGTCGTAAGACCGAAAGCAACCTGCGAAATGAGCAGTATTCCGATCAGGCTCTCTGTGAGGGTTCGCAGGTTCATGGTGGTTCTCCTACCGATTCAACCTTGCATATGGTTTGGGGACGATGGTCGCGACGCGCGCTTGGTGCGACGTTGGACGCGCACAATGCCAATGTCCCGAACGACTGGTGATCGTTCGGTGAAAAATTGCCGAAAAACAAAGGCGCTGCGGCGGCATTCACGGAGTTGCAGCTGTCTGATATGATAATGGATGTCCCCGCGGCAGGAGGCGGAGGATGGATTCCCGGGCTGCCAGGACGTTCGCGGTTAACGGCGTTATCGTTGATATTGCCGGAGGGATTGTGTGTGACCGGGAAGGGCGCGAGATCGCTCTCAGGCCGCAGGCCTTCCACCTCCTGAAGTATCTCCTCGAAAACGCCGATCGGCTGGTCACCAAAGATGAGCTGATGCAGGCGGTGTGGCCAGGCGTGTTCGTCACCGATGACAGCCTGGTCCAATGCGTGCGCGATGTACGCCGCGCTCTTCACGATGAGCAACAGGCAGTTCTCAAGGCCGTACCGAAACGCGGATACCGGCTGATGATCACCGCCGCGAACCCGCCTTTGGCGCCGGCAAGGTGGAAATGGACTGCGGGTCTGGGCCTGGTGGTCTTTCTGGCGGCAGGTGCAGTCTGGCTCTTTACAAGTTCCGCAATCGAGAAGCGTCCCGAGGCGGGGCTGCCATCCATCGCGGTGCTGCCCTTCGACAATTATCGCGGTGACGAGGCGACCGGACGCCTCGCCGATGGCCTCGTCGAGGACATAATCACCGATCTGGCGGGGTTCCCTGAATTCGAGGTGATCGCCCGCAACTCGACTGAACAATACCGGGACAAACCAGCCGAGCCGAATGAGGTGGGCAGGACGCTTGGCGCGAACTTTATTGTCGAAGGCTCAATTCAACGCCAAGCCGATCGGGTGCGGGTTACAGCACAACTCATCGACGCCAAAACGAACAAGCACCTTTGGTCGCAGCGCTGGGACCGGCCGGACCGGGACCTCTTTGCGATTCAAACGGAGATTGCCGGGCAGGTCTCCAACCGGCTCGGCGGCGGAGGCCGCGTGATCCAGGAGGCAGGCCGGATCGCGGCCCATCGCAAGCCGCCAAGCGACCTTACCGCCTATGAGCTGTACCTGCTCGGCACGGAGAAGCTTGCGAAGATGAATCGCGCTGATGTCGAGGAGGCAATCAAGCTCCTCAAAAGCGCCGCGGAACTGGACCCGGGGCTGGCGCGCGCCTGGGTTGAACTTTATCACGCGTATAGCGTCATGCCGAGTTTTGGCGCCGATTTCGAGGTCAACTTCCGACTGGCCGCCGAGGCCGCCGAGCGCGCGGTCACGCTCGATCCGATGGACGCCGAGGCGCACGCCGTGCTGGGCTTTAGTTTCGGCGACAGGAACGATCTTGCACGCGCCAAAGCGGAATTCGACACGGCGCTGCGCATGGCGCCGAACCAGTTCGAAATTCTGACCTTCTACGCCTTCTTGGCATCCACCTTCGGCGAGCCGCAGCGCGGTGCGGAGATGGTCGATCAGGCAATCCGCCTTAATCCGATCTACCCGGTGTGGAGTACGAGAATCTTTGCTGCTGCCTATTTCATGGCCGGACGCTACGAAGATGCGCTTCGCATGCAGGGTCAAATGGGTCCGGAAAACTACGGTCGACGGATGTGGGTATATCGTCCAGCCGCGCTAGCCGCCACCGGCCGCACGGCGGAAGCGAAAACGGCTCTCACACAAGCACTGAAATGGTTTCCCGATCTCACCATAGAGGGATTTGTGAGCCTTCCTGATACAAATGAAAACGACAGGCGGCGACTGATCGAAACCATGCGACTTGCCGGCTTTCCGCCCTGCGCAAAGCCCGAGGCATTGGCCGGTTTTGTCAAGCCTTTCAGGTTACCTGAATGCGTCGAGCGTTGAATCTCGCAAGCAGTCTGCGGCGCGGATAGCGGTAACTTCGAGATTGAAACCTAGCTGGCCGGCTCGTTGCAACCGCACAAACCCTGAAATGCGCTACGAATGGTCTCTTCAACGGATGGTCGCTCGGCAGCGGCTTAGAGCGTCAGTGTTTCTGGAAGGAGCCAATTGCACCCAACGCGGCCAACCCAATGGCTCACCTCTAAAATCGGCTATTTTCCCGACATGATTGCGCCGGATTCTAAGCGCTACGATTAAGCATTGCGGTCAACAGGGAGTGGGGGCTTCCAATGCAACGCAGGCTTTCGGCGATCCTCTCGGCTGACATCGTCGGCTACACCCGTTTGATGGAAATCGATGACATCAGCACGCTGAACCGCCTCAAGTCGTTGCGCCATGACCTGGTCGACCCCTGTATTGCGACTCACAACGGACGAATCGTCAAGCTGATGGGTGATGGGATGCTGGTGGAGTTCGCCAGCGTTGCCGATGCCGTAAGGTGCGCCACCGAGATTCAAAGCACGATAGCCAGAGCCGAACCCCAGGAGGCCCAAGACCGCCGTCTCGTATATCGCATCGGGGTCAATCTTGGCTACATCATCGTCGATGGTGACGACATCCATGGTGACGGGGTCAACGTCGCGGCGCGCCTGCAATCCCTCGCCGATCCCGGCGGGGTCGCGATCGCTGGCATCGTGCGCGAGCATATCGGCAGCAAGTTGGGGGTCGACTTCGAGGATTTCGGCCAACATTCCGTGAAGAACCACGAGAGGCCCATACAAGTCCACATGGCGCGCTTCGGACACAGATGGCAGGATTCACCGCCGAAGCGGCCTCCTGCGGCGGTGATCGCCGAAAGCGAAGGCGTGTCTATTGCGGTGCTACCGTTCACCAACATGAGCGGCGATCCGGAACAGGAATACTTCAGTGATGGCATCACCGAGGACATCATTACGGATCTTGCGAAAGTGTCCGCGCTCAGCGTCATCGCCCGCAATTCAAGCTTTATCTACAAAGGTCGCGCCGTGGACATGAAGCAGGTGGGATGCGAACTCGGCGTGCGGTATGTGCTGGAAGGCAGCGTGCGCAAGGCCGGAAACAAAGTGCGCATTGCGGCTCAGCTTATCAACGGAACGGATGGCCGGCACGTGTGGGCGGAGCGATACGATCGCGACCTTGAAGATATATTCGCGCTGCAGGACGAAATCTCCAAGCACATTGTCGACGCGCTTAAGGTCCGGCTCCTCGCAAAGGAGCTTGAGACTATCACCAAGCGGGGAACCGACAATCCGGAGGCCTATCAAATTTATCTGATGGGGCGGTCGTTCTTTAACCGTGGACACGAATCGAGAAGCATAAAGGCAGCCCGGGGTCTGTTCGCGAAGGCCGTCGACCTAGATCCGCGCTATGCACGGGCTTATGCCGGACTGTCCGACTGCGACTCCTACCTTCTGCTCGCCAATGATCCGGCTGCCACATATGACAACATCCTAGACAACGCCAACCGGGCTCTGGAGCTCGATCCAGGTCTCTCCGACGCCCATGCATCGCGAGGCATCGCAATGTTTACCAAGGGCCTGCGGGCTGAGGCCGAGGCAGAGTTCGAGCTCGCCCTCGAACGAGATCCGACCTCTTTCGAGGCGAACTTCTTCTACGGGCGCAATTGTCACGCGCAGGGCCAGTTCGAAAAGGCGCGCGGCCTCTACGAGCGCACTATCGCCTTGAAGCCAGATGATTATCGGGCCTGGGACCAGCTGCGAGCGGTCCATATATCCCTTGGGCACCATCAAGAAGCAGTTCAGTCGGCGCGAGAGTGCCTTCGGCTGATAGAAGGAGAGATTGCCGCACATCCAGACGAGCCGATCCTTATGTGCTATGGCGGCTGTTTGCTGGCGGATCTGGGCGAGATGGAGCGTGGAGCGTCGTGGGCGTCCCGTGCCGCCGCAATCGCTGGGGACGACCTCAGAGTGCTCTATAATCTCGCTTGTTGCTATGCGAAGCTCGGCAAACCTGCTGAGGCCATTGCCTGCCTTGAACGGCAGGCGTCCGGATCGCCTACCTATGTCGCGTCGGTCGTGGCGTGGATGAAGAAGGACAGCGATCTAGATCCTCTCCGGAACCATCCGCGCTACCTGGCTCTCGCCGACCGGATGGAAGCTCAGCTAGCAGAGCCTCCTGGCCTCATTCCTTGATCGGGATTCCGGCTTCGATCGCAGCGTCGATAAACGCCTGTCGCGCCTCCTGATCGATTGGCTTTCGCCGGCCGCTGCCACCGTGAAGGTCAGGCTGCGGATTCATTCCAACGTTTTCATCGACCATCTCTGCTTCGTGAAAGGCATCGAGGGCTGGCGGATCGTCGCCAAGGTCTGGCATCTGGAAACGGTGAGGGTATCGTTGCCCGCTCCACAAGATCAGGCCTTGCCGGGAAGCTGATGGCGCCCCGGCGACGCCTAGAATTCCTGAACGAATTCACACGCCAGCAAGGTTTTGCCTGGCAGGGCATTGCCTTGGCGGGCAACGATGGAGACCTTTCCGGGTCCGGCCATTCCCGGTTCCGGCTGCAGATCTGCCGGCAGTTCGCGCGAATAGCCCTTCGTAGATGCACCCAGCAGGTCCGAGGTCTCCCGCTTCAAGCCGTATTTTGCGGCCAGATCGTCGGCGCGTTCGCCTTCGACCAAAATTCCAACCGCGTTGCTTGCAAAGAAAACCTCGTTCGATTTGAAGCCGTCGCGGCCGATCTGGTTCGGGAGTTTGTAGATCGCCGCACCCAGAGACGACGTGTCTGGTTTGGCCAAAGCCTCCACGACGTCATAGATCTTCATTGCCGATGTCATCGTATAGGGTGGCTTGCAAAGGGCTGCGTCAAAGAACTTGTCATTGGCTGACTCGGCCAGAACCTGTCCGGCCTGAAATGCCGCAAAAGCGACGCACACAGAGAAGGCGGCGGAGCGAATGAATTGAGCGTTGGGCATGGAATATTCCTGAGAGCGCTATGGCGGTTAGCATTCGTTGTAATGCATCGGGATGCTTAGGGGATTCGAAGCAATTGTGCTACCTTAAGTTTAGCCCCTCGACATTTTCTGAAGGGCTGCCAAATGTTGAGCGAAAGGGCGCTGTCGATGGCGAACGGACAATTCGGCTTGCCCGGCTCGGAGTCCGGACAGTTTGGTAGGGCGAAAATGTAAATGACGTCACGAATGCAGGAGCACGTCGTCGAATTTCAGAGCCTCGCCGGCAGTGTGTCATCGATTTCATCAGGCAATCCAAACTCTCTTCTCAAGGCCACGGCCGGCCTGCTGGATGACGCCGATCTGCAGAGCATTGCGCGCGCCGACTACGGCAATGACAGCGAAGAACATCTCGCCCGGCTCGTCGATATCGCCCGGCTGTGCGAATTGCCGTCGCCATTGCAATGGCATCCCCGCGAGGTTCTGGAACTGACCCGGTGGTCTGAACCCGGGCAGCAGGGTCCCGGCATGGTGGCGAACCTATCCAGGCAATGCGCGTTTGCGTGCACGGTTCTGCTCGTCTCCTATGGCGACCCGCGCAACGCGGGTGCTTCTTATGGCGGCAACCAGACACTCATAAACTTGATCGGCAGCCTGGAAGCCCTCGGCTTGGATGTCGGGGATGACGTTCTGTCGCTGTTATTCTGGCTGATTCCGCGCCTGCCGGAACATGAAGCGGGAGAGATCCCCTTCTTCGGGCTGGCCATGCTGTGGTTCGCGCTTGGCCGTCCGCACCAATGGAACGACGCAGCGCTTCTCGGTCTCTGCGAGTGGATCATGGTCGCCGAAGAGGCCGCCAGGCGCCGCAGATCCCCCGGCATGGATGCAAGCGGAGCGTGGCTGGTTTCGGGAACCGGCTATGACACCCATTGCGACCGGTGGCGGAAATTGGGGCGGAGGCTGGCGGATCGGCTCGACATGCGTCACGGCCCTGAGGTCAGAGAGGCTGTCCAATTGATCGGAGCAATGCTGGCATGACTGCGTCTAATGAGGAACTGGCCCAGCAATTGTACAAACAGAAGCGTTATAAGGAAGCCTTGCCTCTGCTGGAGGAGGCGGCAAATGCCGGATCTGCCTGGGCTCATGGAGTGTTGGGTTGGATGTATTGGTATGGCCATGCTGTTCGAAAGGATAAAGATCAATCGCTTCACCACTACCAGCTGGCCTATGACGGTGGAAACGAGTCCGCTGCTCATCCTCTTGGGCTCAGCCATTTCGACGCTGGACGCGCCGAACTCGCGCTGGAATGGTTCCGGAGAGACCGGCATCACCCGATATCGTCGCTCTATTGGCAATACAGGACGATCGAGGCGCATCCCCATTTGGCGCGGCATGCCGACGAAGCCGATGACATTCTGTTGGCTGCAGCCAATGGCGGCCACCTGTTCGCGAAACGTGATGTGGCTTTTCGAATGATGAAAGGGCACAAGCGTTTTGGCACACGACGCCAGGGTGTGTTTCTATGGTTGGGTCTCTATCCCGATCTGTTCCGTCTGGCCCGTGCCGATTCCTATGATGAACGGCTCCGCTAAAGCATGTCGCGCAAAACTGCGGAGAGAGAGATTGTAGTGACGTCTTTCGAAGACAGGAGAACCCATGATCGCAGCCTATATCGATGAAATCATCATGTTTTGCGCCGGCCTGTGGATGGCGTCCGTCGGCTTTGGTTATCTGCCCTTTCCCGGCAATCCGGCCAGCCGGCCGCCGGTGGTTCGTCACTTCAAGTGGATGGGTCCTTTGCTGCTCGTGATCGCCATCATTCTAGCCGCAGCCTCATAGTCTCACCCGCAATGAACAATATGTTGGCCTGCCCGTCCTGCGGATTGGATGAAACCGAATCGATCGTCCATGGCGGTTCGTACATTCTTCGATGCGCCGCCTGCGGCGAAGCAATCGTCGCGACATCGTTCATGGCGATGCTCGACTCGGATCACCGGTGTTCGGCCTTTATCGATCCGGGTCCCGGAAAACACCCTGCGCCAGATATGCTCGTCGCCGATGGACCGCTCCGGCAGATCGCAACGGCAATCAGCGCTGCGGCGAGGGATGGAACTTTGATACGTCTGATCCCCGAAGCAAAGGATTGAAGCCCCGCGTCGTTCCCCCGTTCATTTTGCCATCGGCGATTGACCCGGCGGCTGAAGTGAGGGGCAGCTGACCAGGGCGCGGCCGATGATGCCGCCGGGAAGGCAGACTGCACAGGTGGCGCCTTCATGGGCGTAGCCGGACGACAATCTTGGCGCCGGGAGCCTTCAGCTGTTCCGCCAGCGCTTCCAAATCTTTCCGATCCGTTCCCGACAGAACAATGCGGCCATCCATGATCGGCTCCCTCATCCAGGGTTCCATGACGACATTGTCGTTGATCAGCATCTGCGTTTGTCGCCCCAATGCCGCCTGGGTGAAATCGCGGAATGCGGCAGCGCTTTCCGGGGTGAGCATGATATTCAGTCCGTGGTCGTAGGACACGGGGGACAGAGCTACCTCCGCACTCTTCACCGCAAGCGAGACAGGTGCGATTGCCTTGGCCCCGTCATCATCTGCGGCAGCGGCCGTATCTTGTGATGCCGTTGGCGGCGCAGGAGGTGTCGAAAGCTCATCCAGGATGCCCGGCCCGGTCTTGGCCGATGGCAGCGGCTCGATGCCCAAATCAGGCGTCTGCAAGTCTTTTGCCGTCAGCACGGCAGGCAGCGGCAGCTTGGCCGGCATGTCCTCGCGTTGGATATGGGTGTATGTGCGAAACGTTGCGTCTCCCGTGGTAACGGTCACGATCTCCGACGCTTCGAGCGTCGAGCCATCGTTCAGGGACACCACGAGTTCGACGCTTCGGTTCTTGCTGGCGCGTTTGACGGAAGCCAGCTGATCGGCCGTCAGGCTCTTTGCCCGCTCGGCAAAGCTGCTCATCAAATTTGCGATCACCGGCTGCTGCGACTGGCTGAACGCTGCGGCATCGGCTTCCTCCGACAGCGAAAGGGTTGCCGTGCCTGCGGTTGCGTCGGTCGATTTCAGGGTCCAGGTCGAGGTCACCGGGACATTGACGCCGCCATAGTCCTCGTCTCGGGATGCCACCGAGGCCTGTCCCATTTCCATCGTCTCCGCCTGGTAGGATTGCCCTGTGGCAAGCAGTTGCGCTTCCGGCGCCAGGGCGGCAACGATCTGCAGAGGGTTCGCCTCCAGCTTGGCGATAATGTCATAGACCCCGCTTTCCCGCGCCGCGGAGGCGCCGGCTGAGGGAGCGCCGCCAGCAGCCATCTCCCGCATATGCGCCACGATCTGATCGGCATCGGAGAGAGTGCGCGGGTTGCCGTTCAGGTCGGTTTCGAATTCGAGCGTGGCGGTGCCATAGGCTGTCAGAGAATTCCGATAGAGCAGGTTCATCTGATAGCTATCGGCAAGGCCAGCGGTGCCTGCCGGCAAATCGGCGCTGAGGGACCAGCGGACCCGCATGCCGTCTTCATCCCGCGACAGCACCGTCATACGCTGGCGAAACGCGCCGCGCATCGTCATGGCCGAGGCGCCTGGCTTGTCGAACCAGAACGACATATCGGTCTCAGTCGCTTTTTGAACGCGGTAGCTGCGCTCGACGCCCGTCGCCGGCGCGTAGCCCGGGATCTCGATGCCGCCGGCGGACCAGGCCGGATGGGAGAGTGTGAGGCACAGGCAAAACCAGGCAAATCTCTTCCAATGCAGTGATGTCATGCGGGCAGGGCCTCTGAACATTAAAGGTTGTGGGGCGCCGTTCGGCCGCCGACCGCGAGCATATTTGCTGATGAAGAGGACGGGTAGTGCCGAGGCTGCGATAATCGTCCTGCGCGAAACTGCTTGAGGTTTTCAAGATCGAGATCGGGAGAAGGTCAAGTACTTCTCATCGGCCGTTCCAGTCTCTGCCCCAAGACAGCGAAGCGAAAGGCCCCCAAGACAGCGAATCGAAAAACTATTGCTCGTCCGGATGGTCTTTCATATAGGCTTCCCTTTCTTCCTTCCCGAACAAGGATGAGTAATAGCCGCTGCAAACCAGGTATGAGCACTCATCCGGGTTGCCCGTTTGCCATCCCGGCTGGCAGAGGACGACGCGACGGAATTTGGCGTTGCAAAGCCCGTGGTTTGCCAGGAGCCGCGGATCGTTTCCGAAATACGCGCTTATGGCGTCCTGGTGAGTCCATGCGGGAACGATTTTCCAATCAGCGGCGCCGCCCTCAGCGCTCACATTGCCGGTCGCACAGAACGACCAATTCGAGATCACGACCGGCTGATCGCAGGGAAAGGCCTGGACGGCGCTTGCCAGCAAGATCGAAAACAAGACCAGCAATCGCTTGCCGCAAACCACCACGCTCTTTTCCCCCATGCCGATCATTCGCATCGCGCTCCTACCCCTCGAGATTCAGCGCCCTGATCCTAGCAGACGCAACCGAACGATGTAAGATCGAAACTAAGAATATTTTCCTAGTTCATGGATCGTTCTTGCGCTAGGTTGCCATGATTGCAACCATGGAATGCCGGATGTCGAGCAAATTTTTCCTTATCGGCGAGTTGGTCGCCGGGACGAGCCTGGGCCGCCGCCCGCTTTATGAACAGAATTCCCGGTCTCGCAGGGTGAGTAGATTGCCGAAGGATCGGCCGGCAACGCGGGCGAGGGGCTGATGGCGGAATTCAACCCTCGCGACAAAAGCCGAACCAGTCAGGGAAAGACGCGGGCGATGGTGCGCAAGCATACCGCTCCGCCGAGCGGCACGGATGACGGGTGCCTTCGCTGGCAATGGTTCACCATTCAGTTGCTGGAATCTGCGGCCTTCACGACACTGAGTGCGAATGCCTGCCGCGCCTTCTTCCGCATCGTCATCGAGCACACGTCGCACGCCGCCTTGGAAAACGGCAAGCTTGTCGTGACGCATCCGCAGTTCGTTTCCTACGGCGTGACCGGCGAATATGTGGCCGATGCGATCGACGAGCTCGAATATAAGGGGCTGATAAAAGTTCGCCGCGGCCGGGCGGGCAGCGGGGTCGCGCATCCCAACCGGTTCACGCTCACCTTTGTCGGTGATCATGAAGGCGCGCCGCCCACCGACGAGTGGAAGCGATGCACGGCCGAAAGATGCCGGAAATGGTCCGAGACCGACCGCAAGATTGCCGCTGACAAACGCGGTCGCGTCGGCAGGAAGAAAAAAACGCCACTTCGGGATCCCGAAATTCCCCCGCTTCGGGATTCCGAAATTCGCCGCGCTTCGTGAGGCGTCGGCATCAGGAAATATGGAATGATTTCAATAGCGCAGCCAATTTCGGGATTCCGCAGTGCTATATAGATTTTGGTGGGGAGTTACTGTCGAAGGCACTTGGCGACGATCAGGAACTCCGTCTCCCGTCCCCCGATCCTTCCGGCCGAAACTGCGCGCAGCAGAAGGCCGAAAGCCTCATAGAGCCAATAAAGCGGGGGAATTCTGTCCTTGAGCGCATGCACCTGGGTCGACACATATTCGCCGACGAAGACGATATCCATGCCGAGTTCCTTCAATGTCTGGGCAATCTCCGAATGGGATGCCTCGGCGGCGTGCTCGACGCGAAACGGCGCATAGCCCGGCTTCCCTGCGTTTTTCTGCCGCAGCACGTAGCGATAGAACAGGACATGGCTCCACCAGGGTGTGAGGTCGGTGAAGATCCCCTTGGCGGAACTGAGGATCGGACCTTTGACGAACACCAGACCGCCGGGAGACAAGGTATCATGGGCTCTCAACAAGGCGGAGCGCGGGTTTTCCAAATGCTCGAGAACGTCCCAGAACACGCAGGCGTCGAAGCGGCGATCTCCATAGTCGATGGTTTGAGCATCGCCGAGGATCCTTTCCGCGGCGTCCTTGTTCTTCTCGAGCTGCTCCTTGGAGATGTCCAGGACCGTATATCGCGCGCCTTTTAGTGGGATATGCGTGCGAGAGCCGCCCCCAACCTCAAGGATATCCGTGTTGATCTTGCTGGAAAACGCTGATTGTGCATGTGACAGTGCGTCGTTTACCCACGGCGAAGCCATAATCTTCCTCCCCCGGAGAGATTAGTGTCTACTATTGTAAGTAAGCATCAATGTAATAATTTAGCAATATTTTAAACATATTCGGGGCGCCCGCCATTCTTGGCCCGCATGCCCGAAATAGACAAGCGGCGGCTTTTGTCTGAAAGGGTGATTTGCCTAGTTTCGCGCAACCTTCCTGATGTATCCGCAGCTCTGATGATCTCAGAGGCGCTTCGGCCGGAGGAATGCATGATGGTGGGAATTTTTCGGGCTCTGGCTGCCCTGGCGATGATGACGGCGCTTGCCGGCTGTGTCGACCATGCCAATGATCCCGTGCTCCTGGCAGTCGGCGTGCCGGTCAACCCGCCTTCTGTTGCGCACGGCATTTGCATGACCGACGGCAACGCCATGTATGACGAGGCGCGGAAGCAGTATCAGCTGCGCGCCCAGCTGACCGGTTATGCCGGGGCCGATGAACTTGAGGCGGAAACCACGGCGCGCGCCGCCGCCCATCGTCAATATGTCGCCTGCCTCTCCGGCCAGGGCTACCGGACATTATACGCGAATTGAGAACAGAGAATTCACGGTGCAGCCCGGCTGCTCTTTGAGCTCCTCTTCTGATCGCGACTTTTCACGTTTTTCGGCGATTTAGTCACGCCGGATCGCCTGCAATCACGAGTTTTGGAATTGCATGTGAGCCACGGAACTCCGCCGGTGGGGAAGGCATTCTCCCGAGATAAATCCAGTAAGGAGGGTTTATCATGAAAATGCTCAGACTTGCCCCTTCCACCGCCGCGCTCGCCACCCTTCTCGCCATCGCCTCGATTGCATCAGTGCAGGCGGCTCCCGTCCAGACGGCTTTCCCGCCCGGTATTTCGGAGGTAAAAACGGTGCAATATAAACCACATGCCGGATCCTGGCATGGTTATCAGGGCTTCCGCACCGAACGCCCCGGCACCCGCCGCCATTCCGATGGCTATTGGTATCCGCTGGCCGCCTTCGGCGTCGAAGCCGGCACCACGGGCTCCATTATCCGCGAGCCGGTGAACAGGCCGGCAGCACCGGAAATGTGCAACCCTACGTTTTCTGGATCGATCGGCCCCGGCAGCATGCCGTGTGATAACGGCTATTGAGCCGGCACAGGAAAGAGGCGGCGACGAGCCGCCTTTTTCTTGCTCGGCGTGCCGCTCACATATCCGTGACCTCTGTTTCGGCGCCGTAGTATGTGACAGATCGCCTTCCTAACTCCGGGGCGCAAATTCCCTGAATCCTCCCAAGGAGACGATGATGACCACCACGTTCAACAACGGCCTGATGGCCGCTGCCTTCGGCGCAATGCTCGGCCTTTCCGCTTTCTCGGTCACGGCAGCTCCCCTCCAGTCGAGCGCGACGGAGCAGGGTGCAGCCACGCGTCCGGTTGCCGGCCAGGAAACCAGGGTTGAGCGCGACCGGCGCACGACCGATTCGATCGGCACGCGCGCCTCGGACACCACGGGCTCGACCCATTATATGATGAACCCGAAGAAGCCGTTGAACATGGATTGCAAGCTCGGCTTCAACCCGACGAGCAGTTCCAGCTGCAACTACTGAGGCCAGTGCGGTAGTCCTCCTGTTCGCGCTTGTGGCTGCCCCTCACCCTAACCCTCTCGCCGCTCGCGGGGCGAAGGGACGTGCCCTGCGAAAGGTTAGTGGGAACGGAGAGGTCGCGGCATGGTCCCTTCGCCCCGTTTGCGGGGGTCCGAAGGACGGGTCGAGACCCGTGGCTCGACCCCGGTCGGCGCCGGCAGGCGGATGAGGGGCGGGACCCCAGCCCACGACATGGCCTTCCGCAACGGTCACGCTCATATCTTGCATCAAATGCAAAAATGCAATAAGTACAGAATCAAACAATATTGGATGCCGGCGCTGCAATAAGCCGCATCGAAGAGCGATTGACCTGTCTGCCTTGGAATTGCCATGCTCGCCGCGATGGTCGCTTTTCATAATCAATCGAATTTCAGACAGGTGGGATAGTCATGACCGCAAAGGCCGCATGCTCCGATTTCCTGCATTTTTTCCGCTCATGGATCAGCAACCCGCTTCGCGTCGCGGCCATCGCGCCGTCGGGCGATTCGCTGGCCAGGATCATGACCAGTGAAATTGTCGCACTTGACGGGCCGATCATCGAGCTCGGCCCGGGCACCGGCGTCTTCACCCGCGCGCTTTTGGCGCGCGGCGTCAGTGAGGCGGATCTGACGCTGATTGAATACGGTCCGGAGTTCATAAACTCTCTGCAGGCGCGTTTCCCCACGGCGCGTGTGTTGCAGATGGACGCGGCCCAGCTCGCTCATGCCGATATTTTCGACGGCGAACCGGTTGGCGCTGTCGTCAGCGGCCTGCCGCTGCTCTCCATGTCGCCGCGCAAGATCGCCTCGATCATGGCGGGCGCCTTCGCCTATATGCGGCCGGGCGGGGCGGTCTATCAATTTACCTACGGTCCGCGCTGCCCGGTGCCGCGGCCGATCCTCGACCGTCTCGGCCTGAAGGCGGTGCGCATCGGCGGCACGGTGCGCAACCTGCCGCCGGCCTCCGTTTACAGGATTTCGCGCCGTAAGCCGCTGGAACTGTCGCGCGAGCGCTTCAACTATCGCAACAGCGAGACCGAAATCGACGATGTCGCCGCTTTTTCCAACGAAACCGGCGGCTGAATTGTGATGCCGGGCAGGAATGGCTGAGAGCAAGCGGACGGAGACGGGGGAGGGCCGGCGGGAACGCAAGCGGCGGCAGACGCGCGAGCGCATCGAAAACGCGGCGATGGCCCTCTTTCTCCAGCGCGGCTTCGACGCCACGACGATCGAAGACATCACCGAGGCGGCTGATGTCTCCAAGCGCAGTTTCTTCGACTATTTCCCCTCCAAGGAAGAGGTGGTTTTCGCCTGGCAGGATAGCTTTGCCGATCGGCTGATGGCGGAAATCGCCGCAAGGCCTGCAGAGGAATCCTCCGTCGAGGCGGTCGAGGCCGCGATCACCACAACCGTCATCGCTTCCGTCGACGAGCGTGGCCTGGCGCTCGGCGAACTCATCCGTTGCACGCCGGCGCTGAAAGCCCGCGACCAGCTGAAATACGCCAAGCTCGAACAGAAGCTCGCCGAGGCGCTGCTGCTGCGCAGGGGAAATGACTCGGAGCAGCGGTCGCGGATGCGCGTCCTGGCGGCAATCGTCATCGGCGCGCTGCGCGTCGGCGGCGAACTCTGGCAGCAGCGCCCGGCAGGCGCCTCGCCGCAGGCTTTCGCGCATGAGATCTTCGCCGAGCTTTGGAAAATGCTGGCGGAGTTCGGCGACCAGGCGAAGACCAGGCTTTGACGTAGGGCGCCTCGCAGTCGCCTGTACGCGCTGCGCGTCCGTCCGACGGCAATGTTTTCATCGCCGTCACTGTTATCCCTGCAGTGCCATCCTATATGTGCAAGCGTCGCAGCGACCACATTCTCATTCATCATCTCGATGGGCGGGTCATCACCATGCCGGCATTCCTTTCGATCAGGGCGCATTCGCGCTCGAAGGCATCCCAAAAGCCCAGGCATCTCCGACCGTTTCATCGACTTTCAGTGATCTATTGACCCAAGAGAGGAAAGACCATGTCCAGTTACAACGCAGCCAAGTCAGGCACCTTCAAGATCGGCGGCGAGATCGAGGTCAACCGTCTCGGATACGGCGCCATGCGCGTGACCGGTGACGGAATCTGGGGCGAGCCCGCCGATCATGCCGAATCTATCCGCACGCTGAAGCGGCTGCCGGAGCTTGGCGTCAACTTCATCGATACGGCCGATTCCTACGGCCCCGATATTTCCGAATGGCTGATCAAGGAGGCACTGCATCCCTATGCCGCCAAGTCCGTCGTCGCCACCAAGGGCGGGCTCACCCGCCACGGCCCGAACATCTGGCTGCCCGTCGGACGTCCGGAATATCTGATCCAGCAGGCGCATAAGAGCCTGCGTAATCTCGGTGTCGAGCAGATCGATCTCTGGCAGTTGCACCGCATCGATCCGAAAGTGCCGGCCAAGGAACAGTTCGACGCGATCAAATCGCTGCTCGATGCCGGCCTCATCCGCCATGCGGGGCTGAGCGAAGTGTCGGTTGCCGACATCGAAGCGGCGTCGAAGCACTTCAAGGTCGCGACCGTCCAGAACCGCTACAATCTCGTCGACCGCACCAGCGAGGACGTGCTCGATTATTGCGCCAAGCACAATATCGGTTTCATCCCGTGGTATCCGCTCGCCGCCGGCGATCTCGCCAAGCCGGGTTCGCTGCTCGATACGATTGCCAGAAAGCACAATGCCGCCCCCAGCCAGATCGCGCTCGCCTGGGTGCTGAAGCGCAGCCCGGTCATGCTGCCGATCCCCGGCACCTCAAAGGTCAAGCATCTCGAGGAAAACGTTGCGGCGGTTGATATCACGCTGTCGGACGAGGAATTCTCGGCTCTCGATGCCGAGGGTCGGAGGGTGTTCAAGGCGGCTTGATTTGCACCCGGTGGCTGCCCCTCACCGTAACCCTCTCCCCGTAAACGGGGCGAGGGGACCTGCCATGCGAGAGCCGAGGCGGGAATGGAGAGGGCGCGGCATATCCCCTTCGCCCCGTTTGCGGGGGTCCGAAGGACGGGTCGAGACCAGTGGCTCGACCCCGGTCGGTGCCGGCAGGCGGATGAGGGGTCCAGCCTCGCCGATCTCCTAGGCCGCAATTTTCGGCAGAATTTTGACCACATGGTCAAACATGCCGTAAAATGAGGCGCTGGCCTGTTATTTTAGAGGCAAGCCATGCGCTGATTGCATTGCTGCATTGCGGTATTTTCGCTATTCCCGATCAAAAGAATTGGGTATTACTATCTTCGTAAGCAGCGCACTCCTCCTCCCAGCGCTCTTACATCGGACTGACAACACTCCTCCTCCCAGTTGTCAGTCAGGATCAAGAGCCCGGCGCACCTCCTCCCGCGTCGGGCTTTTTTCGTTTCCCCATCGAAATCGATCAATTGCCGATCCGTGCCACGCCGGTCCTGCCGTTATCCCGGGTCCATTTGACCTTGTTGGCGCCAGTGCGTTCGAGTGCGAAGCACATCGGCCTACCCTTGTTCCAGCTCTGGAATTTCTGGCAGAGGCGGTTGGCGTCGATCCACCATCTGCCGCTATCGCTGGGCTTGAAATAGCGGCCGAGACCGATCGCCTTGCCGTTGCCGTCGACCTTGCCGGAGGAGCGGAAGATCAGCGGTAGTTCGCCGCCGAGCGGGGTGGAGAGGTAGACCGTCCTGCCGATGATATCGCGGCGGATCTCGGCCTCGCCGAGCGTCTCGGTCGAGCCGAGCGAAGGCATCAGCACCAACGTCGATAAGCATGTGATCCCGAGCAATTTCATCACCGTGATCCATCGATTGAATGCGATCGGGAAAAACGCCGTGGACGGCAGAAAGTTCAAGAGCAAGCCCGCAAAACTGCGCCGCGGTCCGGGTCCGGGATTGCGCAAACAAAAGGCTTCCAGCCCGCGCGGTTTGACTCGGCAAGCCTCGTCGGACTATTTGAACGGGCGCCGCCTGTCCGGTGCGTGAACCGATTGGAGTTTGGTCATGATCGGCAAAAGGCGCGGCTCGCGTGCGGCTCTGACAGGTCTTCTGGTGGCAATCATGGCGCTTTCCGGCTGCGGCGGCAGGCCGGTCGGTGTCATGCAGGCGGCCGGCAGCGTGCCGCCGGGCACCTCGAAGGTCGATCTGCTCGTCGCGACGACGCGGGCTGCCGATGACAATCCCGCCGTGCTGTTCTCCGGCGAACGCGGCACCGGGCTCGCCGTCAATGCCGTCGACGTCTCCATTCCGCCGGACGCCAATCGCAAGGTCGGCCAGGTGCAATGGCCAAATCGGCTGCCGGCCGATCCGCTGCGCGATTTCGTCACCGTTTCCGTCGATCCGCTGGAAGGCGAGCGGGCAGGCGAGACCTGGCTGAAGAGCCACATGCCGAAGAGCCGGCGGGTGCTGGTCTTCGTCCACGGCTTCAACAATCGTTATGAGGACGCCGTCTACCGCTTCGCACAGATCGTCCATGATTCGCATGCCGACGTCGCGCCGGTCGTCTTCACCTGGCCGTCACGCGCCAGCATCTTCGATTATAATTACGACAAGGAAAGCACCAATTATTCCCGCGACGCGCTGGAGGAGCTGCTGACCCGCACCGCCGCCAATCCCGCCGTCAGCGACGTCACCATCATGGCCCATTCGATGGGCACGTGGCTCACCGTCGAGGCGCTCAGGCAGATGGCGATCCGCAACGGTCACGTCGCTTCGAAGATCAATAACGTCATCCTCGCTTCGCCCGATCTCGATGTCGACGTCTTCGGCCGCCAGTTCGCAAGTCTCGGCAAGGACAAGCCGCACTTCACCATCTTCGTCTCGCAGGACGACCGGGCTCTGGCGCTGTCGCGGCGCATCTCCGGCAATGTCGACCGGCTCGGCCAGATCGATCCCTCCGCCGAGCCCTATCGCAGCAAGCTCGAGGCGGCCGGCATCACCGTGCTCGACCTCACCAAGCTCAAGGGCGGCGACCGGCTGAACCACGGCAAGTTCGCCGAAAGCCCCGAAGTGGTAAAGCTGATCGGCGACCGGCTGATTGCCGGCCAGACGATCACCGATTCCAATGTCGGGCTCGGCGAAGCCGTCGGCGCGGTGGCGATGGGCGCTGCCCAGACCGCCGGAAGTGCCGTCAGCGTCGCCGTCAGCACGCCGATCGCCATCTTCGATCCGCGCACCCGGCGCAACTACGACGCCCAGCTGAAACGTCTCGGTCAGTCGATGAACAATACCGTCGGTTCGGTCGGCGACAGCGTCGGTGCCGGTCTCCCCGAAAGCCAGTAAGAATTCCATAGGCATCATCGAAGATCTGATATATCAGAGTCGCGACGGCAATCCTGTCTGCCGTGCGATGGGTTGATTCATGGCGGATGAGACGAAGAAGAGCGTGGTTGTCGTCGGCGCGGGCGTGATCGGCGCCTCGATCGCCTTCGAGCTGCAGCGGCGGGGCCTGGCGGTGACGCTGATCGACAAGGGCGAGCCGGGACGCGGCACCTCTTTCGGCAATATGGCGAGTATCGCGCTGGATTTTGCCGCCGGTTCCGGCCCCTCGACCTGGAAGAAGATCCCCGGCTGGCTGCTCGATCCGGAAGGCCCGGTCTGGCTGCGGCCCTCCTATGCGGCAAAAATGCTGCCCTGGTTCCTGCGCTTCCTCGCCGCCGGCCGGCCCTCGCGGCTGAGAGCGATCGAGGATGCCGGCATGAGCCTGTCGAACCGTGCGCTCGGCGATTTCAGGCAGATGTTGCAGGCGATCGGCGCGCCTGAATTGATGACCGAGGAAGGATGCCTGGCGATCTACGAGACCGAGGCGGAATTTACCGCCGATCGCGCGCATCTCGCCATGATGCAGCGCTACGGTCTCGAATTCGAGGTCTTGAGCAACGGCGCCATCCAATATTACGAACCCGCACTATCACCGGCGATCGCCAAAGCCGTGCTGCTCCCCGACAATAAGTCGATCCGCGATCCCTACAGGCTGGTGGTCAAATTGACCGAGGCCGCCCTGGCCGCCGGTGCTGCCTTCGTTTCCGGCGCGGTGAGGAATATCGAGCGCCGGGGCGATGGCACATCAGTCATTCTCCTCGAGGATGGCAGGCGCATCGAAGCCGGTTCGGTGGTGCTTGCCGCCGGTGTCCACACCCGTTTCCTCGCCGAAAAACTCGGCGAGCCGATCCCGCTCGAAACCGAACGCGGCTATCACACCCAGATCATGAAGCCCGGCATCTCCATGCGCTATTCGGTGATCTGGCCGCATCGCGCCTTCATGGTGACGCCGACGGCGGGCGGCATCCGGGTCGGCGGCAATGTCGAACTCGCCGGTCTCGACGCGGCTCCGGATTTCCGCCGCCCCCGGGTGCTGGTGCGCCATGCCCAGCGTGCGCTGCCCGGCCTGAAGGTCGAGGAGGCGACGGAATGGATGGGTCATCGCCCGGCGCTGCCCGATACGATCCCGATCATTTCGCCGTCGTCGAAGATGCCGGGTGTTTTCTATGCGACCGGCCACGGCCATCTCGGCCTGACCTATGCCGCAACGACAGCGCTTGTGATCGCCGATATGGTGACCGGGGTGAAACCATCCGTCGATTTGACCGCGTTCCGCATAGACCGGTATTAACTTGGAACGATCCGCATCGATGGCGGCATCCCCCGTCACGTCCGAACTGGAGTTTTCGATATGAGATGGAAGCGCACGATCCAGCTGCTGGATGTCCATGCCGAGGGCGAAATCGGCCGCGTTGCGATCGGCGGCGTGCCGAAGATCCCGGGCGACACCATCGCCGCCCAGCTGCATTGGCTGAACACCGATCCGAAGGGCGATGAGCTTCGCCGCTTCCTCTGCCTGGAGCCGCGCGGCGCGCCGATCGGCTCGGTCAACCTGCTGCTGCCGGCGCGTCATCCTGACGCGGATGCCGCCTTCGTCATCCTGCAGCCCGACCAGGCGCATGCGAGCTCCGGCTCGAATTCGATCTGCGTCACCACCGCCCTGCTCGAATCCGGCATCGTCGAGATGCAGGAGCCGGAAACGATCGTCACGCTCGAAACCGCCGCCGGCCTCGTCAAGGCGACGGCAACCTGCCGCGACGGGCGCTGCGAGAAGGTCAAGCTCACCATGGTGCCCTCCTTCGTGCATGAGCTCGATGTCGGCGTCGACACGCCGCATTGGGGAAGGATCAAGGCCGATATCTGCTATGGCGGCATTTTCTATGCCCTTGTTGATGTCGGCCAGATCGGCCTGACGATCGAGAAGGCCAATGCCGCTGGCCTCGTCCAGGCCGGCATGATCCTCAAGGAACTGATCAACCGCGACATCAAGGTCGTCCATCCCGAGATCCCGGCAATCTCCGGTGTCGCCTATGTCATGTTCCGCGATACCGAAGCCGACGGCACGGTGCGCACCTGCACCACCATGTGGCCCGGCCGGGCCGACCGCTCGCCCTGCGGCACCGGCAATTCCGCCAATCTTGCCACCCTTTATGCCCGCGGCAAGGCCAAGGTCGGCGACACCTTCACCTCGAAATCGATCATCGGCTCGGAATTCGAGGTCGGGCTACAGGCGGTGACCGAGGTGGCCGGCCGCCCGGCCGTCATCCCCACGATCACCGGCCGCGGCTTCACCTTCGGCCTGACCCAGGTGGCCCTCGACCCCTTCGACCCGCATCCGAACGGCTTCGCCCTGACGGATGTCTGGGGACCCTCGGCGGGAGAGATTTGACGCTCAGGCTCGATCCGGCGAAGGCCGGGCCTGGCATCGGCATTAGCCAGGTGGGTTGAAAGCGAGCATCGTGTCGGAGAGTTTGTGGCCGGCCGTGGGCGTAGCGTGCAATGCCCGCTGCGAGTACGCGTGCAGCAATGCGGGATCATCGATCACATAGGCCGGGACTGCGTAGTAGCGGCGAACCGTCACCTCCCTGCCGGCCGCACGGTAGCTGAACGGTTCGGAACCATCGGCCTCGAACTCCGCGCGCATCGCATCGTCGACGCGGAGATACAAGATGCCCTTCATGACGAATCCGAATTGCGCGCCGTTTCGGACCAGAGCGGATCCGCCGAAGAAGCGTCGGACATCGATGGAGCCGGCTGGAGCGATCTGGCCCGCAAAGTCGAGCGCCAGCCTGCGTGTCGCCTCGCTACTCATGCGGCTGTGGCGCCAGAGGATCGAAGAAGCCGGTGATCGCGCCGAGCCGGCCATCGGAAATCACTCCGAAGCTGGTGCCCGTCTGCAAGACCATGTCGCCTTCCCGGCGCAGTGCCCAGCGTGCCAGCGAACGTTCATTATGATGGAGAACGCTCAATATCTTGAACCGGCCTCCCGGTACGCTCTCCTGAAATCCGGCCATGTAAGCCGAGAGACCGGTTCGTCCCGCGATCGTTCCATTCGGATCGCAATAGGTCACATCGTCAGCGAGACAAGCCAACATTTCCGGCTCGCGAGCGGCAGCATCCAGCGACCAGATGGCTGCATATCGATTCCATAGCGCCTCAGGTGTCATGACAGCGTCTCCAGTTGATTGAATTCGTCTTCTATTGCCTGCCGCAGGCCGGTCTTGTCTTCGCCGCCGCGAATGAGCACGAGGAGGCCCTGATAGAGGGCAAGAAGGCGGATGGCTGTCCTCGTCGCCTTGGCGCCATCGGCATCCCGAGCGAAGGTCGACGCCTCGGTAAGCCTCGAGCCGAATGTGGTGCGGAGGAGACCGAGCGCGGCCTCGACACGGGGATGCGGTTGGACACCACCGCCGAATTCCACCGCCGTGTTGGTGATCAGGCAGCCGAGGGAGCCGTCGTCGGGCTCATGCAGGAGTGAAAGGAACAGTTGGCGCAAGCCTTGAAGTCCGCTCCCTGGCGGCGCATATCGCGCGATCCGCCCTTCCAGGACAATCCGGTGGTAGTGTCCGAACGCTGCGTCGAAGAGGCCGGCCTTGTCGCCGAACGAATGATAGATGCTGCCGCCTTTGAGGCCCGTCGCCTCCTCAAGGTCCCGGATTGATGCGCCTTGATAGCCCTGCTTGCGAAAGATGTGCATCGCCCCCGTCAGCACCGCCTCCTCATCGAATTCCCGCGTCCGGCCCATAGTCGCTCCGATTCTTTATCGTTCATTCTAGAATGGCTGATAAAGAATGCAAAAGCAACCGCCTCCGGTGACTTTCCGGAAAATCCCGCCAGATCGACCTCGGTCGAGCCAGGCGATTCCACGGGATTGGAATGTGCCGGGGAGCCACTCAGGACTTCGTACGAAATTTGGCGTGAGAAGAGACTGCCTCGTCTCAGCCTAGAGCAATTCCAGGAAAAGTGCGAAGCGGTTTTCCGTTCGGAATTGTGTAAAAACAAAAAGTTAGAGCGGTTCGGCGTTTCCATGAGAAGGTGAACCGCTCTAGCGCTGATGAAGTGGTCGCCCGAAGCTCCCGAGGCGATTGACCAAGGTGACACATGAGCATCCACGCAGCGATGTATGAAACGCGATCAGCCTTGCCCGCGTTCGGCATCCGCGGTCCGAGTGTCCCAACCCAGCATGGCCAGCTCGGCGACTGCCTCCAGTTCGCTACGGCTCGCTCCGTCACGGGCCAGGATCGACATGCCGTTCTGAACGGTCTGGATGAATCGGGCGAGCGCATGGATGTCGGTCGAGACCGGAATTTCGCCTTCTGATATCGCCTGGTTCAGGCGCAGCTTCAGGCGGTCGAGCGTCACGGTGCGGGCGGCTCGCACGAGTTCGCCGAGTTCCACATAGCCCTCACTGCCGACCGAAGACAGCGTCACCATGCAGCCGCGGGGAATATCCACGACACAGCCGGTCAGGACAGCGGCCGAATCCATCAGAAGCGACTTGACCGCTTCGCGGGCCGTGCCCGCCGAAAAGAAGCCTGCCCAGACCAGCGCCTCGTTGTCCTCGCGATAGTGGCGCAACGCTTCGGCATAGAGCGCCTCCTTCGAGCCGAATGCGGCGTAGAGACTCGGCGATCCGATCCCCATCGCCTCGGTGAGGTCGGCGATTGAGGTCGCCTCGAAGCCCTTGATCCAGAACAGACGGGTCGCCTGGGCGAGGGCTGCTTCCCGATCGAACGCCCGCGGCCGTCCGCGGCTGCGGGCAGGGCTGTCATCGACTTTCCGGTTCTCATCCGATTTCTGCATCGATCATTATATAAACCCGTTGACACCTCGCGGCAATGCGCCTAGCTATTTATGTATCGATCATTACAGAAAGAGAAGATCATGACAGAACTGGCTGGTAAGCGTGCCCTGGTCACCGGTGGCTCGCGTGGGATCGGCGCCGCCATCGCATTGGCGCTTGCCGACAAAGGCGCTGATGTCGCCATCACCTATGAGCGTTCGGCCGATCGCGCCGCCGAAGTCGTCCGGGCGATCGAGCACAAGGGCCGCAAGGCGCTTGCCATCCAGGCCGACAGTGCCGATCCGGCGGCCGTGAAGCGTTCGGTCGACGAGGCCGCCCAGGCGCTCGGCGGTCTCGACATTCTCGTCAACAATGCCGCAATTGCGCTTTACGGTGCGATCGCCGACGTCAGCGTCGAGCACATCGATGCGCTGCTGGATGTCAATGTGCGATCGCCTTTGCTCGCTTCGCAGACCGCCATTCCCTATCTGCAGGCGGGAGGCCGAGTCATCACGATCGGCTCGGCCGGTGCCGAACGCATCGTCGGTGACACCGGTACGGTCTATTTCATGACAAAATCCGCGCTTCACTCGTTTACCCGCGGCCTCGCTCGGGAACTGGGATCTCGCGATATCACCGTAAACCTGGTCCAGCCGGGCTCGACCGACACCGATATGAATCCCGCCGATGGCGACTTCGCCGACTTCCAGCGTGCGCTGATCCCACTTGGTCGTTACGGCAAGCCGCAAGATGTGGCGGCGGCTGTGGCTTTCCTCGCGAGCCCGGCTGCAAGGCACATCACGGGAACCATTCTCACGGTGGACGGCGGCTTGAACACCTGACCTTGTCGCGGCACTCCAATTGTCTTCATCCTGCGGCGCGCAGCCCGCAGGGCGAAGCCTCGAAGGACACGCCGCGACGCTGCTCCTTGCATAGATCCAACGACGGAATGCCCGACCTCGCATCCGCCAAGAATAGGCACGCGCTTGAAAACTCCCAGGTCCTGTCATAACCTGTTTGAGCAAAGATTGCTGTATTGATCGGCCACATCAGTGGCGACTGCAGCACTGCCAGGCGTATTGTCCTGGTGCCAAGCTTTGCCGATTATCCCAAAATATCCGGAGATTTCCGAATGACCCGTGCACAATGTAGTTGCGGTGGACTCACCGTTACACTCTCGCAGCAGGCAAGATTGGTCGTTGCATGTCATTGTTTCGATTGCCAGCGCAGAACTGGCAGTCCATTCGGCGTCGGTGCGTTTTATCCCTCGGACTCCGTCGCCGTTTCGGGAAGCCAGCGTGAATTTAACCGGACAGCCGCAAGCGGTGGAAAGATCCGCAACTATTTTTGCCCGAACTGCGGGTCTACGGTCTATTGGAGGGCCGACAACCTGCCAGGTTTTACCGGTGTTGCCGTCGGTGCGTTGGCAGACCCGCGATCTCCGGCTCCTGCCCTGTCCATCTTTGAGCAATCAAAACATCACTGGCTTCATATCGACGGCGCCGTTGAGCATTTCCAACAAAGCAGCGCGACAAAGAATTCCAAGTAAGACCCGTCGACCCGTCAGCGCCGTTGCGAAAGTCTGGCGCTGACATGGTCTGCGGCGAGCATCTCGGCCGGGGCTGGCCTGCCGAGCAGATAACCCTGGCCGATGTCGCAGCCCAAATCCTGAAGCCGCTGAAGCTGGCTCTCCTCTTCGATGCCTTCGGCGGTGATCGTCACGCCAAGCCCGGCGCCGAGAGCGATGATGGCCTTGATCACCTTGTCCTGCTTGTCGTTGGTTTCGAATGAAGCGACGAAACTCCTGTCGATCTTGATCTTGTCGAACCGGTAGTTGGAGAGCTGCGAGAGGCTGGAATAGCCCGTTCCAAAGTCGTCGAGGGCAATCCTGACACCGGCGTTCACCAGATCGTCGAGCACGATACGTGCCGTGACGGCGTCCTGGATGATGGCGCTTTCGGTCACTTCGAGCTCGACCCTGTGCGCGGGCAGACCGACATCGCCCAATATCTTGAGAATTCTGAGGCCCAGCAACCGGTCGCTCAACTGGATCGGGGAAAGGTTGAATGACAGGACGAGCTCATTTGGCCAGGACAGCGCGTCGGTGCAGGCGCGGCGAAGCAGTTGGTCGGTCAATTCGACGATCAGCCCGGCTTCTTCCGCCACAGGAATGAATTCGTTCGGCGGGATGAATTCGCCGGAAGCGGTCTTCCAGCGTGCCAGTGCCTCGAAGCCGATAATCTTGTTGGTCTTCAGGTCCACGAGCGGTTGATAGTAGGGAACGATCTCAGCCTTCCTGATGGCGGCTCTCAGATCGGCTTCCACCCGAATCCGTTTCGCCAACTCTTCCTGCATCGAAGGCACGAAGGGCTTCACCAGATCGCGCCCCTGCTTTTTGGCGACATACATCGCGCAGTCCGAATGTCGGATGACCTGGCTGAGGTCATCACCGTTCTCCGGATAAAGCGCGAAGCCGACACTGGCGCCGAGGTCGACGGCGACGCCATTGAAGGTGAAGGGCTTGCCGATCACGCTCACGATGCGGTTCCCCAAGGCGGCAAGATCGGGATTTCCCGTGCGCCGCGCCAGAACGACAAACTCGTCTCCACCAAGGCGGAAGACATGCTCACGCGGAAAGAGGGAGGAGAGCCGTTGCGCAACGGCCTTCAGCACCGCATCACCGTGATCGTGCCCCAAGAGGTCATTGATCTTCTTGAAGCCGTCGAGATCGATGCTGAACACGGCATAGGTCTCTTGTGCCCTCTGATCGCTCATCGACTGCGCGCAGACGGATTCCAGAAATCTGCGGTTCGGCAGTTCGGTCAGCGTGTCGTGACAGGCAATCCAATCCACGTTCTTTTCGGCCTGCAGCCTGCGACGAACCTCCCTCGAGAGATCACGGATCCGCAGTGCGGAATAGATCAGCCCGAGAAACCCGGAGATATTCAGGGCAAGGAGCGCGTGGTCCAGCGGATAGTCATGATGCTTCTCGATGAACGCATCCAGCCCCTCATGCCAGTGGAAGAACCACGACAGGCAGAAGAGAAGCAGGAAGACCGCGAGCCAGACAAGGATCTCCACCTGGGGTCTGGTCGGTTGGACGCGAGGCATATGAACAGGCTCCTGTTGTGCGAAGAGCCCTCATGGCCAGTTTGGAGAACCGCATCGTCTCCGACATGTTTCAATCAACAGCCGGCACGGCTGCTGCTCGTGTCACCGGATACCGGCGACCAATGGGCAACTTCACGGCATCGGCGTCCTGTCCGTGATTGAAGACCGCCACAACTCATTCGGGCGGAATTAAGAAAGTCGGGCAATACCGTCGTTGATAAAGCCGCACAGGTCCGTAACTCGTTTGTGACCCTTGAAAGTTAATGGCGGGTTGCATTGAAGAAGGGGCGGGCGTTTCGATGCGTGAAACGGATATTTCTCCCGCAAATCGGATGAGGCTTTACCAGGCCCGGAAAATCCCGCTTGACGACTTTGATTAATCAGCCGCTTCCACGATGCATTACCTCGCTTCAACGGAAACCATGAATTAGACATCGGCGCCTTTTCATAGGCCGGATTGTCAAGGCAATTTCGATTGGTGGAGCGAGGTGAGTTGGGCTTTTGCTTCAGCGAGGACGTTGTTCGTCATTCGAAGGTAGAGTGATGTGCCCGTCTGTTCGAATAGCGGCTTGACGCCTTCAGCTAAATTGACCGCCTCGTCCAACATCGCGATCCTCTCGTTTTTCGGAACCGAAGGAAGCTCTGCCTTTGCATAGTGCTGCAGGGTCCGCGCAAGTTTCATATTCATATAGGCGGAAGCGTCTTGCGAATTCTGCTTTTCCGTTATCGCGTATGCGTCACGATGAAGCTTCAACGCTTTCTGAAATCCAGCTTCCTGCTGGTTCAGTTCGGCTAGGAGTAGCGTGTCATCGCCAAGGTTCGCCATGTTTTCCCAGCTGGGGCCGTCCTTGTCTAATTTTCTGGCTATTTCAAATGCCTGACTATTGAATTTTACAGCCTTTTCAGCGTCTGTGCGCTGCTGGGTATCCGATGCGATGCGTCCGTATGCTGTGCCAAGTTTGCTATAGATGTATCGCAATTCACGTTCATCGGTGCTGTTTTCAAATTTGCTCAGCCACTCCTCCAGCGGCTTCACACCCCGCCTGGCGTGAGCGCTTCCGTTTCCTGGATTGAGCTCATTGGCATAGCCCAGCGTTGCAGAAAAGTCCTCAGCAAAGTCGAGCTCCGCTTCTTTGTCTGGATCTTTGATGCCTTTGTGTTCGCGTTCCAATAGTTCTGCAGAACGCAACAGCAGGGTCTCGTTGGATTTCCAGCGCCCAAGCTCTTCCAGAGCCTTGGGCATTCCGCTTGGTACGAACCTATCGCAGTCGGTCCGACCGGCAAGCGGGCACAGGGCCAACAGCGCTTCACCAGATTCAGCTTTCATGGCAGAGCCAAACAGGAAGGGTGGATAATAACCGGTAGAGGCCCCGCTCGCATTATTTGCGATCCAAAGGCTATCGAGAGCAGAGAAGGCTTCTTTCGCAGCATCCGGCGCAGCCGCATCCAGTGCGGCTCTCAGCATCGAGATTGCCAGGACAGCGCGCCTGTTTCGATCGGTTTCGTTGTCGGAAAGAGAATAAGTATACTCCTCGTCCGCGTCGCCAAGGATCATGGCCAACCAGATACGTTTTTGGCTTATCTCAGCTGCGCTGCCCGTTGAAATGTTGCCGCAGGCGTCTAGAAGCTCTTCTGCGGCATCCGCATTGGATTTTGTCATTTCCCGTAGTTCGATGCAGAGGTCGGCATCTCCGGCATAGGAGAATTTGTCTAGCAAGGGCGTCGCAATATGCGCCTCGCGCCCTGAAGCATCCTTGTAGATCCTGGAAGGCGGCGTTTCGCTCGCCGGTGGGATGCCGTCTGGCTTGATAGGGGTAGACAATCGAGTTTCTGTCGGGAGCGCCATGTAGGCGGCGGCAACGAGCACGCAAGCAATCACCAGGCGCTCCTTCATTTGATTTTCCCAAACCAGTTCGACGCACACAGATGATCGATCAATCGACACTCCCGGATTCCACATGTCTTACGGCGTTGAGCGCTTGACACCCAACCGCTTCATCACCCGGTAGATCGTCGTCCGCGATAGGGCGCGAGGCGCTGCACGGAAAGAGATCAGACAACACTATTGCAGATCCAGGTTGTGAAAGTCTAACTTTTGTTTGAGGTTTTGCGACTGAGCGACGGCTAATGAAGCCGATCCCGACTGGAATTTCCCATCACCGAACGGCGGTTTTCACCCGACCGTAGAAATCCTCAGGCTTCTTCGGCGCCGATCCTGAGCGGCCTTTGCCAACCGGTCGTTCTAAAGTTCCGCCTCTCGCAGCAGCTCGTCCAGGCGGGTGGCCCATTCCTTGTTGCCATCTCTGAAAGGACCAAGCGCATCGCCGGCAGCTTCGGGAAAGTCGCTGGCCGCCGTAGCAAAGCGGCGAGCCTGCTCACGATGTCCCGCGGCCGCATGGCAACACGCCTGAATGCGCAGAAGCGCCGGCCAGTCAGGCCGCGCCTTTAACGCCGTACGCCCCGTTTCGAGCGCGCTCTCCACGTCGCCCGAAAACAACAATGCAAGCATCAAGAGGCCGAACCAAACCCCATTCTGCGGATCATGGGGGTTGAGTTCGAGGCCGCGAGCCAGGGGCTTGCGCGCACCGGCGGCATCACCCGAAAAAAGACGGGCCATGCCGAGGACGAGATAGCCCAACGCGAAACTCGAACCGAGTTCGATGGACCGTTCCGCTGCGAGGATCGCCTGGTCAGCCCTGCCTGTATAGGCCGACACAATCGCCAGCGCATAGTGCGAATACGGGTTTCGCGCGTCGAGATAGATCGCGCGCAGCGCCGCATCCAAACCCTCCTTCCCGTCCGCGGCGGGGTTATCGGTCCAGCCGTAGGCAATGAGGCCCGCATTGACCCGCGCCCGCCAGATCTGCGCCTCCGGCAGCAGGGGATCGAGCTCCGTGGCCTCGCGGAAAAATCGCCGGGCCATGAGGTGGGTGGACTGCGTGACCTTGTGGAAATGGAATGTGCCTTGCCGGACAAGATCCCAGGCAGTGATGTTGCCGGTGTGCGGAGCGACCTGAAGCCCATGGCGCAACAGCAGCTCGGGCTCGACCGCCGCTGCAATCCGTTCGGCGATGGCGTCTTGCACCGCAAATACCTCGGCCACCTGAAGATCGTAATGTTCGGACCAGACGGTGGCGCCTTTCGCGACGTCGGCGAGGTGCACCGATATTCGTATCCGATCGCCGGCATGCCGAACAGCTCCATCCACCAGAAAATCGACGCCAAGTTCGTGCGCGATAGATTGCTGATCGCTCGAGCCATTCCTCCTTGTGAAACTCGCCCCACGTGACGCGACGCGGAACCATCTGAACCGGACGAGCGCCATGATCAGGTCGTCGGTGATGCCGTCGGCCAGATACTGTCTTTCAGCATCGCCGCCGAGATTCTCGAACGGCAGTACCGCAATCGCCGGGATCGAACTGGTCTGCGCATGCCATCCGCTATCGGCTGCATCGGTCCGGCTCTCCACCGGACCGGAGAATCTGTAGCCGACCCGCGGAACCGTGACGATCCATCCGCTGCCGTCTGATGCGGGGCCGAGCAGCTTGCGAAGGGCGGCAATCTGAACGGAAAGATTGCTTTCCTCGACGGCCAATCCCGGCCACGCGGCATCCATCAAGGCCGACTTGGAGACGACACCCCCCTGTGCCGAAAGCAGAACGGCAAGCAGCGAAGCACCTCGGGCGCCGATAGCGACAGGCCTATTGTCGCGAAACAGGCATCCGTTCTCGGCAATGAACTCGAAGTGGCCGAAGGCAAGGTGCTGGGTGTTCATGGCCGGGAATGATACCGCGATTTCGCAGCTTTTCGGAAACTTTTCGGCCCCGCTTCAGGACTTGCGCCGGCTGAACGCGCAGTCTGCTCCAGTGCAGCGGTTGAAGTGGTGAAAGCGATGAAGAACGAAGCAACGCAACCGAAAAATCCGCATCTGTTAGCCGCGAAAGTCGTACGCGGGAGCGGCAGCCATGTCGCCGAGCAGGGGTCTGTCTATCGCTCGGGCGTCTCGGCGGAAAGCGTCGGATCAACCATGCTGTGGCTCGGGACGATTTCGCTACCCGCAGGCAGACGAACCAGGGCCCATCGCCATGAGGGACACGAGACGGCCCTTCTCATGACCGCGGGTCACGAGATCGAGATCTGGTCGGGGTCGAGGCTCGAACAGTGCGAATTGGTCCACGCCGGCGACTATCTTTTCATTCCGGCCGGCGTTCCCCATGTGGCCGTCAATCGCTGCACCGAAAACGCCGAGTTCCTCGGTGCCCGCAATGACCCCGCCGCCAACGAGGGCGTCGTTCTGATGCCGGAGCTCGATGACATCCTACCTTGATCATGCCGGGAGGTGCACCATGGCCATCATCGAACAACGTCTGGCCGACATGGGTCTGGAATTGCCCGAGCCTTTGAAAGTTCGCGAAGGGCTGCGAATGCCCTTCGTCTGGGTTCGGGTGCGCGGCAACCGCGCCTACATTTCCGGTCACGTCGCGTGCAACCGCGATGGGACATTGGCAGCCCCGCTTGGCAAGGTCGGAGCGGAGGTCTCGCCAGAGCAGGGTTACGCGTCGGCCCGGCTCGTTGCCCTGGCCCACCTCGCCAGCCTCAAACGTGCTATCGGAGACCTTGATCGGGTCACGGCTTGGCTGCGCGTCTTCGCCATGGTGAATGTTGCTCCGAGTTTTAATGAGACGCCGCTGGTCACAAACGGCTATTCCGATCTGATACTGGAGCTGTACGGGCCAAACATTGGCGCCCACGCCCGCTCGTCCATCGGCATGGCCATCCCTTTAAATGCGCCCGTAAACTGTGAAGCGGAAGTCGAAATTGACGGGTGACCGCTAGAAGACGAACGGATCCACCCCGGCCGCCGCCTTGGCACCCGCCTCCCTCGGATAAATCACCCCCTTGCGCAAGATGATATTGGCATAGAGCCTCGGCTCGCCGGTCTGGATCACCGCATGAGCGGTTTTCACCCGACCGTAGAAATCCTGGCCGATCAGCGGCACCACCTGCCGGTGCGGCTCGTGGTGGGCGCAGCAGTCGATCATCTCCTCATGCACCGGGTCGAGCTTGTCGCGCTCGGCCTTGACGGTCGAGCGGAAGATCGCCTCGGGAACGAAATCGTCGATCGGCAGCACGCTGAGCACGGCGTTGAGCACCGGGATGAGGTGGTGGCCGTCGAGCCGGATCAGCCGGCGCGCATGTTCGACGCCCGGATAATTGCCGTCGACGATGGCGATCTCGTCGCCGTGACCCATGGCGCGAAGCGTAAAAAGCAGCTCCGGGCTCAACAGTGGATCAAGTCCTTTCAGCATGGTCTACCTCCTTGAAGAGTACGTTCTGGTCGGTGAGGTAACGCGCGAAGATCGGCAGGCTGGCGCCGCCGATGGCGCGCGCCTGGGCGCCGACCGCGCCCTCGATGATTTCGGGCATGACGACGCCCTGCAGGTCGAGCTTGGCGGCTTCGTCGATGGTGGCCTGCACCACGCGGCTGCGCACCCAGCCGGGAAAGCCGCCGTCGATGACGGCCGCGCTGAAATCGAGGATCGAGGCGGCCGCGACGATCGCCTGCGCCAGCGCCTTGGCGCTATCCTGGATCCAGCTTTCCATCGGCTCGCCGAAATCCACCCAGTCGTCGGCCGAATACCAGAGCGGCTCGGGATCGATGCCGCGCTCGCGCAGCATGTTTTCGAGCACGAAGATCGAGGCGATCTCGAGCAACTGCTTGGTCTCGCCATTCTTGCCGCGCACGGGCAGCGGCCCGATCGCGCCCGCCGTGCCGGTGCGGCCGGAAAAGATCGCCGAGTTCAGGACGATGCCGCCGCCGATGAAGGAGCCGATGAAGAAATAGACGAAATCGGGATAGGACGGCCCGACGCCGAAGACGAGTTCGGCGCCGCAGGCGCTGGTCGCATCGTTCTGCATGAAGACAGGGTGGGCGACGCGTTCGGCGATGTCGGCCTGCAGGTCGATATCCCGCCAGACCTCCATGGCACCCGGCGGCGCCCCCACCTCTTCGGCCCAGTTCCAGAGCTCGAAAGGCGCGGCGATGCCGAGGCCGGCAATGCGGCCGCGCTGCTTGTCGTCGAGCCGGTCTTCGAGTTCGCGGATGCCCGATGTGACGAAGGCGAGGATTTCATGCGGCAGCGGATAGGCATAGGTCCTATGCAACTGCATGCGAATGCGGCCGACGAAATCCATCAGCACCAGATCGGCGCTGCGCCGGCCCATCTTCAGGCCGAAGGAATAGACGGCGTCGGGATTGAGATGCATCGGGATCGACGGCTGGCCGACACGGCCGCGCACCGGTTCCCCGCGCGAAAGCAGCCCTTCCTTCTCCAGGACCCGCATGATGACGGAGACGGTCTGCGCCGACAGGCCGCTGCGGCGTGCGATATCGGCCTTCGACAGCGCGCCGTAGAGACGCACCAGCGACAGCACGAGCCGTTCGTTATAGGCCCGTACCCTGACCTGGTTCGCACCTCCGGCCGGATTCAGAATTGGTGGCGGGACCGGTATATTCGCCGGTCCATCCAAGGACGACATGGCCGCTCCTCCCGATTGTTGGCCTATGCCCTAATTCGATTGAGCATGCCACATCGAATTAATAATTCAATTGGATTTATTTATTGACAAGCCGATTTCTTTTCGCTCTTAATTGCCGTCGTCAAGGGCACGGGACCGCTGGGAGGCATTAGCGATCCACGGCGAAGTGTCATATCTTAAGATTCCGGCCCCGCAGGGGCGGCGCCGGCAAACTCTGGGAGGAGTTCCATGAAGAAATCTGTTCTCGCTTTCGGCGCGCTCGCGCTTGGTGTCACTTTTTCCGCTCCTGTCATGGCGGCTGACGTTGCTGCCTGCCTGATCACCAAGACCGACACCAACCCCTTCTTCGTCAAGATGAAGGAAGGTGCGACGGCCAAGGCCAAGGAACTCGGCGTTTCGCTGAAGTCCTATGCCGGCAAGATCGACGGTGACAGCGAAAGCCAGGTCGCCGCCATCGAAAGCTGCATCGCCGACGGCGCCAAGGGCATCCTGCTCACCGCTTCCGACACCAAGGGCATCGTCTCGTCGGTCAAGAAGGCGCGTGATGCCGGCCTGCTGGTCATCGCTCTCGACACGCCGCTCGAGCCGGCCGATGCCGCCGACGCCACCTTCGCCACCGACAACCTGCTCGCCGGCAAGCTGATCGGCCAGTGGGCCAAGGAAACGCTGGGCGACAAGGCCAAGGACGCCAAGGTCGGCTTCCTCGACCTGACCCCGTCGCAGCCGACGGTCGACGTTCTGCGCGACCAGGGCTTCATGATCGGCTTCGGCATCGACCCGAAGAACCCGGACAAGATCGGCGACGAAGACGACAAGCGCATCGTCGGCCATGACGTGACCAACGGCAATGAAGAAGGCGGCCGCAAGGCCATGGAAAACCTTCTCCAGAAGGATCCTGGCATCAACGTCATCCACACGATCAACGAACCGGCCGCTGTCGGCGCCTATCAGGCGCTGAAGGCTGTCGGCATGGAAAAGAACGTGCTGATCGTCTCCGTCGACGGCGGTTGCCCGGGTGTGAAGTCGGTCAAGGAAGGCGTCATCGGCGCCACCTCGCAGCAATATCCGCTGCTGATGGCGTCGCTCGGTATCGAGGCGATCAAGAAGTTCGCCGATAGCGGTGAAAAGCCGAAGCCGACCGAAGGCAAGTCCTTCTTCGACACCGGCGTTTCGCTCGTCACCGACAAGCCGGTCTCCGGCGTCAAGTCGATCGACACCAAGGAAGGCACCGACAAGTGCTGGGGCTGAGCCCACTTTATTAAAAGCAGACCGGCCGGGGCTTGATCCCCGGCCGTTTTCGACGGACGATGTGCCGTCGCCTCGCGAACCGGCTAAGCAAAGACCGGAAGGATATCGGTGACGGCCCCCGCGCGAGTTCGGCGCGCGGATGCGGAGGAGGAACCATGACCGGAACACAGGAATTCGAACGCGTTCTCGACGGCAGCGACAAGAGCGTTGCCTCCTTCGAGCACCAGGATGTCTCGCTGATCAAGCGCGCCCAGCATTTTCTGCACTCGACGCCGGCCGCCGTGCCGCTGATCGTGCTGGTGCTGGCAATCATCATATTCGGCATCGCCATCGGCGGACGGTTCTTTTCGTCCTATACGCTGACGCTGATCCTGCAGCAGATCGCCATCGTCGGTATTCTGGGCGCCGCCCAGACGCTGGTGATCCTGACGGCCGGTATCGATCTTTCGATCGGCGTCATCATGGTGATCTCGGCCGTCATCATGGGCAATGTCGCCATCACCTACGGCATACCGACACCGATCGCGGTCGCAGCCGGCATGCTTGTCGGCGGCCTGTGCGGATTGCTGAACGGCTTCCTCGTCGCCTACATGAAACTGCCGCCGTTCATCGTCACGCTCGGCACCTGGAATATCGTCATGGCGACGAATTTCATCTATTCCGCCAATGAGACGATCCGCGACACCGACGTCGACGAACAGGCGCCGCTGCTGCATCTTTTCGCCATGAGCTTCAAAGCCGGCACAGCCGTGCTGACGCTGGGCGTCATCGCCATGGTGCTGCTCGTCCTGCTGCTCTGGTATGTGCTCAATCACACCGCCTGGGGCCGGCATGTCTATGCGGTCGGCGACGATCCGGAAGCGGCCAAGCTCTCCGGCATCCAGACCAAGAAGGTGCTGCTTACCGTCTATACGATTTCGGGCGTCATCGCCGCCTTCGCCGCCTGGGTCTCGATCGGCCGCAACGGCTCGATCTCGCCGTCCTCGGCGGTCACCGACTATAACCTCCAGGCGATCACCGCGACCGTGATCGGCGGCATCTCGCTCTTCGGCGGCCGCGGCTCCATTCTCGGCACGCTGTTCGGCGCGATGATCGTCGGCGTCGTGTCGATGGGCCTCAACATGCTCGGTGCCGACCCGCAATGGAAAGTCCTCCTGACGGGCGTGCTGATCATCGCCGCCGTCGCTATCGATCAGTGGATCAGAAAGGTTTCGGTGTAATCATGGCTCGCGAACCCCTTCTCACCGCCCGCGGTCTCGTCAAGCGCTACGGCCGCGTGACCGCCCTCGACAATGCCGATTTCGACCTCTATCCGGGTGAAATCCTCGCCGTCATCGGCGATAACGGCGCCGGCAAGTCCTCGCTGATCAAGGCGATCTCGGGCGCCGTCACCCCGGACGAGGGGGTGATCACGCTGGAAGGCCGGCAGGTGCAGTTCCGCTCGCCGATGGAAGCGCGCGAGGCCGGCATCGAGACCGTCTATCAGAACCTTGCTCTGTCGCCGGCGCTGTCGATCGCCGACAACATGTTCCTCGGCCGCGAGATCCGCAAACCGGGCATGCTCGGCTCCATGTTCCGCATGCTCGACCGGCCGGCCATGGAGAAGCTCGCGCGCAACAAGCTGTCCGAACTCGGCCTGATGACCATCCAGAACATCAACCAGGCGGTGGAAACGCTCTCCGGCGGCCAGCGCCAGGGTGTCGCGGTCGCCCGCGCCGCCGCCTTCGGCTCGAAGGTCATCATCATGGACGAACCGACGGCAGCCCTTGGCGTCAAGGAAAGCCGCCGCGTGCTGGAACTGATCCTCGACGTCAGAGCCCGCGGCCTGCCGATCGTGCTGATCTCCCACAACATGCCGCATGTGTTCGAGGTGGCCGACCGGATCCATATCCACCGCCTCGGCCGGCGTCTCACGGTGATCGATCCGAAGGAATACACCATGTCCGACGCCGTCGCCTTCATGACCGGCGCCAAGGCGGTGCCGACGGAGACCGTCGCGGCATGACGGCACGCATCGACGAAATCGCCGGCGCAGTTCTTGACCGCGCCGGCAACTCCAGGCGTTTCCTGGTCGCTATCGCCGGGCCGCCGGGTGCCGGCAAATCGACCATGGCCGACAATCTGGCCAACGCCCTAAAGGCGAAAGGCGAGCGTGTCGCGGTGCTGCCCATGGATGGTTTCCACATGGACAATGCCATTCTCATCGAACGCGGCCTGCTTGCCCGCAAGGGCATTCCGGAAACCTTCGATGTGCGCGGCTTCCTGGATATCGTCCGCGCGGTTCGCCCCGCAGATCAGGAAGTCCTCGTCCCGGTCTTCGATCGCTCGCGCGAGCTTGCGATTGCCTCTGCCCGCCCGATCTCTCCCGAGGATCGTTTCATCATCATCGAGGGCAATTATCTGCTCTTCACGCAGGGCAAATGGGCTGAACTCGACGGCATCTTCGACTACACGATCATGCTCGCCCCTCCGATCGAGGTGCTGGAAGAGCGCCTTTGGGATCGCTGGCGCGGTTATAAGCTGACCGAGGAAGCCGCCAGCGCCAAGGTCTACGGCAACGACCTGCCGAACGGCCGGCTGATCCTCGAAAACCGCCGCCCGGCCGATGTGACGCTGGAGATCGCGCTGGCGTGATCCCGTGCGGCATGCATGGAAAAAGAGCGAAAGCGCATCGCATGAATCAATTTCAATGCGAGGCGCTAATGCATGTCGCCCGGAAGTGTGCTGCGGTTCCGGGGTAACGACATGCTTGAAAAAAGAGCGAAAGCGCGTCGCATGAATCAATTTCAATGCGACGCGCTTTAGTGCTATCGAGGCCGCAGACGCATCGCTTCGGAGGCCCGCCATGCAATCGATCACCATCCGCCGTCCTGACGACTGGCACCTGCATCTGCGCGATGGCGCCATGCTGGAAGGCGTGATCGCCGATACGAGCCGCACCTTCGCCCGCGCCATCATCATGCCCAATCTCGTGCCGCCCGTTGTCACCACCACTGACGCCAGGGCCTATCGCGAGCGTATCCTCAAGGCGCTGCCGGACGGCCATCGCTTCCAGCCGCTGATGACGCTTTACCTCACCGAGCATACCAGCCCCGATGACGTGGAGGAGGGGGCTGCGAGCGGCCTCATCACTGCCGTCAAGCTTTATCCCGCCGGCGCCACGACCAATTCGCATGGCGGCGTGCGCGATATGGAAAAGGCGATGCCGGTGCTGGAACGCATGGCGAAGATCGGCCTGCCGCTCTGCGTCCATGGCGAGGTGACGACGCCTGAGGTCGATATCTTCGATCGTGAGGCCGTCTTCATCGACACCGTGCTCGATCCGCTGCGGAAGCGTCTGCCGGAACTGAAGGTGACGATGGAGCATGTCACGACAGCAGATGGCGTCGATTACATCAAGGCCGCCAAATCAAATCTCGCCGGCTCGATCACCACCCATCACCTGATCATCAACCGCAACGCCATCCTGGTTGGCGGCATCCGCCCGCATTATTACTGCCTGCCGGTCGCCAAGCGCGAGAACCACCGGCTGGCCCTGCGTGCGGCCGCCGCAAGCGGTGACGGCCGCTTCTTCCTCGGCACCGATTCCGCCCCGCATGTCGATCCGCTGAAGGAATGCGCCTGCGGCTGCGCCGGCATTTACACCTCGGTCAATACGATGAGCTGCCTTGCCCATGTCTTCGAGCAGGAGGGCGCGCTGGAGCGGCTCGAAGCCTTCACCTCGCTGAACGGGCCGGCCTGGTACGGGCTTGCGCCGAACGAAGAGCGCATCACGCTCTCACGGCAGGCCGAGCCGGTCGTCTTTCCCGCGAAGATTGAAACCGGCGCCGGTCCGGTGACGGTGTTCGATCCGATGTTTCCCCTGCATTGGCAGGTGGTGTAGCAGGTATAGGTTTTCAGAATTCAATTTTAAATGGAATATTCATCTTAAGTTTCGGCGTGACGTTAAACGCGTAACATTTGCATTGTGCAGTGCATCATTTGTTAACGGATGCATAAGACATTCCTCGCTGCGAACCCCAGAAGCTGCCAACATCCGGCACTGGAATAGCTGCGGAGACTGAAGAGCATGATGCTTGACTACAACTCCCTTTTGCTAGCGCTCGGCGTCTCCGCGGCATGCCTTGCCGTGACACTGATGGGCAGCTGGATTGTCCGCCGGGCGGAAACGGTGCTGCTCACCGCCACCGTCGGCCTGGTCCTGGTCGTCAGCGGCATTTTTGTCTACAGCGCCTATGTCAATACGCCGGAGACATGGTTGGGCGTCGCCAACTTCGTGCTGTTTCATGCCGGTTTTGCTACCATCTGGGGGGCCGGCCGGCAGTTCCTCACCGGCCGTCCGTCCGTTCCGGCCATCGCGATCCGCGCCCTTGCGGCGATGGTCTTCTCCGTCGTGCCGATGCTGTTGGGTTATGACGGCCTCGCCTTCATTGCCGACAATATCGCCATTGCTCTTTTGCTCTTTGCCACCGCCCGGCAATATTGGCTCGCCCGCGCCGAGGCGCCGGCCCCGCTCCTCGGCATCACCGCGCTTTATACGCTGACCGCAATCTCCTTCGTCCTCTGCGCCGCCGTGCTGATCTCCGACGGAAAGCTGGTGCTCGGCAAGGCCCCCAGCAACTGGGCCGAAGATCTGAGTCTCGCCGTCTGCATCGCCGGCATGACCGGGATCGGCGCGCTGTCGCTGGCGCTGCATCAGTGGCGGCTCGCCGCTCGCCATCGCCTCGAGGCGATCACCGATCCGCTGACCGGCCTGCTCAACCGCCGCGCCCTGTTCGACGAGTACGGCACGCGCCCGATGGGCAACACCACCGCCGTCATCGTCTTCGATATCGATCATTTCAAATCCGTCAACGACCGCTTCGGCCATGCCGTGGGCGACAGCGTGATCAGGGCCTTCGCCGCCGAACTCGCCGCCCATTGCCGCGCCGGAGATATCGCCGCCCGGCTCGGCGGCGAGGAATTCGCGCTGGTACTGAAGGAGATCATGCCCGGCCGGGCGGAATTGGCGGCCGAGCGCATCCGCCGCGCCTTCGAAGCGCGCGAGATCCAGATCGACAACGAAGTGCTGACATGCACGGTCAGCGTCGGCGTTGCGCCCGGCCGCTCGAACAGCCTGGATTTCGACGCCATGCTGAGTGCCGCCGACAAGGCGCTCTACGTCGCCAAGCGCGGCGGCCGCAACAGGGTTGAGCTTGCCGGCCACCTGCAGGCGATTCCCTCGCGCACCGCGTCTTGATTCCTGACCGGTGCTTTCATAAAATCGACCTCGGCTGGATGCGGCCAGCCGCCCCGCGACGCTCGACGTTTGACACTTTGGCGTTATGGTGAATGCATCCAGAAAACATCCTTCACATCCCTTGCCGTTTGGCGATCGATGGCGAACGGGTCAGCAGACGCGGGCACTGATCTTCCTGTTTGCCGCCAACGGAAGGATGACATCATGCGCGATTTTCGCGACGCCAAGCTCATGGCAAAAACCTTGCGGCAGGCTCTCGCCGACCGCGACATTTCGCTGACCCACAGCGAGACTCTCGAAATCGTCGCCCGCCAGTTCGGGCTCGACCAATGGAACATCCTCTCGGCCAAGATCGATGCGGCGGGCGCTTCCTCCGCCATCGGCATCGAGCCGCCGATGCCGATCTTCCGGATCTTCTCGGTCGAGAAAGCCATGGAATTCTATTGCGGATTCCTCGGCTTTCATCTCGATTGGGAGCACCGTTTCGGCGAGAACTTCCCGCTCTATTGCCAGGTCTCGCGCGACGGCATGGCGCTGCATTTGAGCGAACATTCCGGCGACGCCAGCCCCGGCGCCAAAGCCTTCGTCCGTGTCGCCAATATCCGGGCCTACCACGCCGAACTCTCGGGCAAGGACTACCGCTACATGAAGCCCGGCGTCGAGGAAGCGCCGTGGGGATTGGAGATGACGGTCATCGATCCTTTCAGCAACCGCATTGCCTTTTGCGAGCAGAAGTAGACGAGGGGCGGCTTGGCTCCCTCCTCTCCCCAGCGGTGAGAAGGTGGCCCGAAGGGTCGGATGAGGGGGCGCACGGCACACCCTATATGTTGCCCTTCGCTTACGCTCCGTGCATTCGCGGCCTTGCCGCTCACCCCCTCAACCGCCTGCCGGCACCGACCGAGGTCGAGCCGCGGGTCTCGACCCGTCCTTCGGACCCCCGCCGGGGAGAAGGACGTGTGGCAGACGCGCCGCCTAGACAATCATCAGCGCCCGCACGAATGCCACCGAGGCGAGCAGCGAGGCGATCGTCCGCACATGGTTCCACCATGTCCAGTCCCTGAGATAGCTGGTCCAGAGCTGAACCGCCTCCGCCCCGCTGCCGCCGACCTTATCAAGCGCATCG
This sequence comes from Rhizobium sp. BK008, assembly GCF_014197345.1. Taxonomy (NCBI): domain Bacteria; kingdom Pseudomonadati; phylum Pseudomonadota; class Alphaproteobacteria; order Hyphomicrobiales; family Rhizobiaceae; genus Rhizobium; species Rhizobium sp. BK008. The sequence continues at coordinate 259,413 of NZ_JACIFK010000007.1, forward strand.
TTCATCGGCACGTTGAAGATGATGGTCGAGAGGAATGAGGCGACGACATAGAGGGTCGCACCTGCGAGCATCAACACGGATGCCCCGCCGCGCCAGTCGATCACCGCCAGCACCGCGATGACGATGCAGAGGATTGCCGTCGGCACGAAAAGGCCCATGAAGGGCGAGCGGACGATCGTGGCGTTGATCGAGTTCATCGCCGCGATGCCCTGTTCCGCCGGGATGCGCGAGAAGGCGGTCATGATGAAGGTCGAGAAGGCGAAGAAGATGCCGGCGACGAGGCCGCTGCCGATTGCCGCGGCGGCGAGGGAGAGGGTGAGAACGATCTGCATGGTCAGGCGCTCCATATTCCGCTTGTCGCCGCTCGGCGGGCATATTGGCTGAAATCGGTGGCAGGGCGGCCGAGGATCTCGGTGACACCGCCCATCACCTTGGAATTGCGCCCGTCGAGCACCTGGCCGAACAGTTCCTCCAGAAGATCGATCAGGCCTTGGGGCAGGCCGGCTGCAGCAAGCCCGCCGGTGAAATCCGCCATCGACACCTGCTTATATTCGATCGGCTGCCCAGTGGCCGCGGCGATCTCGGCGACCGCCTGTCGGAAGGTCAGTGCCCGCGGGCCGGTCAGTTCGTAAACCTTGTTGCGATGGCGGGGATCGGTCAAGGCGGCGACGGCGGCATCGGCGATGTCGTCGGCATCGATGAACGGTTCGCTGATCTCGCCTGCCGGCAATTGCAGCCGGCTGCCGATGATCTGCTCGACAAAGGCGCCCTCACTGAAGTTCTGGCAGAACCAGGAGGCGCGCAGGATGGTGGTGTCAATGCCGGACGCCTTCAGCGCTGCCTCGCTGCGTTGCGCGCCCTCTTCGCCGCGGCCGGAAAGCAGCACGATATGCGTAAGGCCACAGTCGACCGCGACCTTGGCGAGTGCGCCGATCGCCTCTGCCGCCCAGGCGACGGAAAGATCCGGCTGGAAGGCGACATAGGCGCTCGATGCGCCCTCAAGCGCCTCGCGCCAGGTCGACCTGTCCTCCCAGTCGAAGGGACGGGCGCTGGAGCGTGACGCCGCGCGAACGTTCAGCCCGCGCGCTTCCAGGCGCTTGATGATGCGGCCGCCGGTCTTTCCCGATCCACCGACGAGGACGATTTCGGAATTCTGCATGTCGAAGCTCCTTCCTTGATCAAAACAAGAGAAACTCTCTCATTTGCAAAATGAGATAAACTCTCTTATTTTCTTTGTCAACTTGGAAAAGGAGCAGACGATGTCGGAGCAGCCGGTCGCAACGCGCAGGCGCCAGCAGGAGCATAGCGGCCAGCTGCGCCGGATCCCCAGCCAGCAGCGCGGCCGTGAGCGCTTCGAAAAGATCCTCGCCGTCGCCTCCGAGCTGATCGAAAGCCATGGCAGCGACGGCTTGAAAATGAGCGAGATCGTCGAAAAGGCCGGCCTTTCCTTCGGCGCCCTCTACCAATATTTCCCCGATAAGAGCTCGATCATCCGGACATTGGCCGAGCGTTTCAACGAAGAGGGCAGGCGATGCGTCGAGGCGGAGCTGGCGAAGGTCACCGATGCTGCGGGGCTGCAAGGCGCGCTCGCCACGATCGTTGACGAATATTACGGCTTCTTCCGCCGCGAGCCCGTCATGCGCGACATCTGGCATGCGACCCATACCGACAAGCTGCTGCAGCAGGTCGATGCCAAGGACATGGAATTTCATGCCCAGGCATTTCTCGCCGTGCTCGTCCGCCTATGGCCGGATCGCGACCGCAAGGAACTGCTGGCGATCGCCCGGCTGACGATGCAACTGCTTGCCGCCGGCGTGCGATATGCGGTTTCGCTCGATGCGGAGGAGGGCGCCCAGGCGATCGCCCTGTTCAAGAAGATGCAGATCGCCGATATCGGTCGTCTGCTGCGGTAATTGGCTCGCCTTTCGTCTGGAAACGTCGGGCTCTTGCTGCTATTCCCCCAAGGACCCAAGCCGAAGGAGAGCCGCATGATCCAGACCACATTTCCCGACCGCGCCGTGATGGCCGAACTGGTGGCCAAGATGCTCTGGGAAATCAAGGCGGTGCATTTCAATGCCGCCCAGCCTTACAAACTCGCCTCCGGCATGGCGAGCCCGGTCTATATCGATTGCCGCAAGCTGCTTTCCTTCCCGCGCATCCGCTCGACGGTGATGGATTTCGCTGCCAGCACCCTGCTGCGCGATGCCGGCTTCGAGCAGTTCGATTGTATCGCCGGCGGCGAGACCGCCGGCATCCCCTTTGCCGCGCTGCTGGCTGACCGCCTCGGCCTGCCGATGATCTATGTCCGCAAGCAGCCGAAGGGCCATGGCCGCAATGCCCAGATCGAAGGCAACATGCCGGAAGGCTCGCGCGTTCTCGTCATCGAAGACCTGACGACAGCCGGCGGCAGCATGTTCAAGTTCATCGACGCGGTTCGTGCCGCCGGCGGCATAGTCGATCATGGCATTGCGCTGTTCTTCTACGGTATCTTCGGCGAACAGCGCTTTACCGACGGCAAGGTCCGGCTGCATCACATCGCCACCTGGCGCAATGTTCTGGCCGTCGCCAAGGCGCAGAAGCTCTTTGACGACAAGACGCTGACGGAGGTCGAGGCCTTCCTTGATGCGCCGCTGGCCTGGTCGGGCAGGAATGGTGGGGTTAGTGAGCTTTCGCTCTAGCCAGTTGACAAAAGCTCACTTAATCGATTGATGGACATATCAGTGCTGTTGGGAGGAATACGATGATTTTGTGCTGCGGCGAAGCCTTGATCGACATGCTGCCGAGGGACACGACGCTCGGCGAAAAGGGCTTTGCGCCCTATGCCGGCGGCGCGATTTTCAACACCGCGATCGCGCTCGGCCGCCTCGGCATCCCCACCGCCTTCTTCACCGGCATTGCCGATGACATGATGGGCGAAATCCTGCTCGCGACGTTGAAGGCGAGCAATGTCGATTACAGCCCGTGCGCCATCACGCCGCGTCCCTCGACCATCGCCTTCGTCAAGCTGGTCAATGGCCAGGCGACCTATGCCTTTTACGACGAGGGCACGGCCGGCCGGATGATCACCACGGCCGACCTGCCTGTTCTGGGCGATGATTGCGAAGCCTTGCATTTCGGCGCCATCAGCTTGATCCCCAGCCCCTGCGGCGAAACCTACGAGGCGCTTCTCGACCGCGAAGCCGCAAGCCGCGTCATCTCGCTCGATCCGAATATCCGTCCCGGTTTCATCAAGGACAAGCCGTCGCATATGGCCCGCATCAAGCGCATGGCCGCCAAATCAGACATCGTCAAATTCTCCGACGAGGACCTCGAATGGTTCGGCTTGGAAGGCGACCACGATACGCTCGCCGCCCACTGGCTTGCCCACGGCGCCAAGCTCGTCGTCATCACCAAGGGTGCGGAAGGTGCTTCCGGCTATACCAAGGAGCGTAAAGTCACGGTCCCGAGCCAACGCGTCACCGTCGTCGACACGGTCGGCGCCGGCGACACCTTCGATGCCGGAATCCTGGCTTCCTTGAAGATGGATGGTCTGCTGACCAAGCCTCAGGTCGCCTCGCTCGACGAAAAGGCACTCCACAACGCCCTGGCCCTCGGCGCCAAAGCCGCCGCCGTCACGGTCTCCCGCGCCGGCGCCAATCCGCCCTGGGCGCATGAGATCGGGCTTTAACCCTCGCGCCGGGGACGGTGCGAGGCTTTTTGCGATGACGGCTGGACGCTGATCGATCAGGCGATTGTCCGGGGAAGTTCGGGAGCGGTCACCAGGTCCCGCAAGAAGTTTTCGCACCAAAGCGAGACATCGTGAGAGAGCAGATGCTCCATCATCATGCTCCAGCGTTCGCGGCGCTCCCCAAGCGACATGGCAAGGCCCCTGGCAATCGCATTGGCAGTGCCTTCGACATCGTAGGGATTGACCAGCAGCGCACCCTTCAGCTCCCGAGCCGCGCCGGCGAAGCGCGATAACACCAGAACGCCCGGGCGATCCGGATTCTGGGCGGCGACATATTCCTTGGCGACGAGATTCATGCCGTCGCGCAACGGCGTGACCAGCCCGATCGTCGCCAGGCGGTAGAGGCCGGCGAGCACGGTGCGGTTGATCGAACGGTTGACATAGCGGATAGGCACCCAGTCGACCGTCCCGATGGCGCCGTTGACGCGGCCGGCCTGCTCGGCGACCATCTTCTGCATATGCTCGTATTCGGGAACTTCCGATCGCGACTTCGGCGTGATCTGCAGATAGGTGACCTTGTTCTGATAGGCGGGATTGCCGGTGAGGAAGCGTTCGAACGCTTCCAGCCGCTGAATGATGCCCTTGGAATAATCGAGCCGATCGACCCCGATGATCATGTCGCGGCCCTCGATGCTGCGCCGGGTCTTTTGCACCATGACATTGTTTGCGGCGCTCTCGGCGAAGTCGGCGAAGCCCGCGGTTTCGATACCGATCGGATAGGCGCCCGCCTTGAATATCCGCCCATGTGAATCGAACGATCCATTTCCGAGGTCGTCGCCAATGCCTTCCCTTCTGAGATACCCGGCGAAGTTCTGGAGGTCGTAGTCCGTCTGGAAGCCGACGAGATCGTAATGCGAGAGCCCGCGCATGATTTCTTCATGGACCGGCATCGTGACGAGAATGTCGGCCGGCGGCCAGGGAATGTGCAGGAAGAAGCCGATCCGGTTCTTCAGCCCCATTTGGCGCAGTTCGGCGGCCAGCGGAATGAGGTGGTAGTCATGAACCCAGATGATGTCGTCCGGCTCGATCATCGGCGCCAGCCGGTGCGCGAAAAACCGGTTGACGCGGAAATAACCGGCCATTTCCTTTCGGCCATATTCGGCGAGGTCGAGGCGGTAGTGACAGATGGGCCAGAGAACACGGTTTGCAAATCCGCGATAATATTCCTCGACGTCGGTGTCGGTGAGATCGGTCAGCGCATAGGTAATGTTACCCTTCTGCAGTTGCGACAGCGGGCCAGGCTCCCTGTCTCCGCTCGACTCTCCCGACCATCCCATCCAGATGCCGCCGCGCGCCTGCAGGGCTGCCTGCAGCGCGACCGCCAGGCCGCCGGCCGCGGCGCTCCCATCCTTGGCCGGCATGGGAACACGATTGGAAACGACGATAAGACGGCTCATGAATTTCCTTTGGTGAAGAAGGATCGTGAAAACGCTCTATGGTGAGCGTCTCGGGCAATCTCCTGAACTGGGCGCGAAAGAGCCGATCCGGACGCGAGTGGCCCGGCGCATACGCCAGCGGAAACAATGAAACGGGGCATCGCCCCCGGCTTGTAGGCCATGTCGTCGGAAGTACCCTGCGCACATATTTTGCTTGAATCTAGGGCGATGGCGGCAGATTGAAAGAATTCTTTCTAAAATTTTCTATTAGAAGAAAGTTCAATCCGGCTTTGCGCCACAGGCCCCATCGACAGGGATGCTTCAGGCAGGCCGCCATCAGTTCACCATTTGCGGGCCGCAATGACCATGCTGGCGCCAATCCGCTCTGGGTGCATGAGATTGGTATGTAAGGTTAAAGCCCGCTTCGCCCCTCATCCGGCTGCGGCCACCTCCCCATCCCCATTGACGCTGCGTTTGGCACGTCCCCTCGCCCCGTCAGAACGGGGAGAGGGTCAGGGTGAGGGGCAATCTCGCCCGCTTACTTCGCCAGCTTCGCCAGCGCCGCAACCAGGCCCTGCGTCGAGGAATCATGGCCTGCTGCACTTTCCTTGCCTTCGACGACCGGCAGCAGGCCGGTTGCCAGTTCCTTGCCGAGCTCGACGCCCCACTGGTCGAAGGAGTTGATGCGGAAAAGCACGCCCTCGACGAAGACGCGGTGTTCGTAAAGCGCGATCAGGCGGCCGAGGGCGTAGGGGGTCAGCTTGTCGTAGACAAAGGTGATCGATGGGCGGTTGCCGTTAAAGACGCGGTGCGGCGCGATGAAGTCGGCCTTCTTGTCGTCCATACCCTTGTCGGTCAGCTGCTTCTTGGCCTCCGCGAAGGTGCGGCCCTTCATCAGGGCTTCCGACTGGGCGAGAACGTTGGAGATGAGCAGCTGGTGCTGGTGACGCAGCTCCGGCTCGAAGGCATTGGCGGCGATCATGAATTCGGCCGGGATGATGCTCGTGCCCTGGTGGATGAGCTGGTAGAAGGCGTGCTGGCCGTTGGTGCCGGGTTCGCCCCAGACGACCGGGCCGGAATTGCCCTCGACCGGCGTGCCGTCGATGGTGACGCCCTTGCCGTTCGATTCCATGTCGAGCTGCTGCAGATAGGCCGGGAAGCGCGACAGGCGCTGGTCGTAGGGCAGGATGGCGCGGGTGGGGTAGCCCAGCACATTGCGGTGGTAGAAGCCGATCAGGCCGAGCAGCATCGGCAGGTTTTCGGTAATCGGCGCCTTACGGAAGTGATTGTCGACGGCATGAGCGCCATCGAGGAATTTGCCGAAATTCTCCGGCCCGACGGCGATCATCAGCGGCAGGCCGATCGCCGACCAGATGGAGTAGCGGCCGCCGACCCAGTCCCAGAAGCCGAAGACGCGGGCGCTGTCGATGCCGAAGGCAGCGACCTTGTCGAGCGCCGTCGAGACGGCGGCGAAATGGTGCTGCACGGCCGCTTCGCCGAGCGCCTTGGCGATGAAATTGCGCGCCGTCTGCGCATTGGTCATCGTCTCGACGGTGGTGAAGGTCTTCGAAGCGACGATGAACAGCGTCGTTTCCGGCTGCACCAGCTTCAGGATATCGGCGATATGGGCGCCGTCGATGTTGGAGACGAAATGCGCGCGCGGGCCGTCATGAAAGGGGGCAAGCGCCAGCGTCGCCATCACAGGGCCGAGATCCGAGCCGCCGATACCGATATTGACGACGTCGGTGATCGCCTTGCCGGTGGCGCCCTTCAGCGCGCCGGAGCGAATCTCGTCGGCGAACTTGCCCATGGCGGCAAGCACGGCATTGACGTCGGGCATGACGTCCTTGCCGTCGACCAGAACCGGCGTGTTGGAGCGGTTGCGCAGCGCGGTGTGCAGAACGGCGCGGTCCTCGGTGAAATTGATCGCCTTGCCCGAGAACATTTCCTCGCGCTTCTTCTCGACGCCGCCGTCTTCGGCAAGCTTCACCAGCAGCTTGAGGATATCGTCATTCACCGCCGTCTTGGAAAAATCCATCAGCAGGTCGTCAAGCGAAACGGAAAAACGCGAAAAGCGCTGCTGATCGGCGGCGAAGGCGGCACGGATATCGGTCGCCTTGGTGGCATCAGCGGTGCTTTTCAGCTGTTCGACGATGGCGTTCATGGGAGGCTCCTTTGGAGGCGGAAAGGGTTGCGGAAACTATTCGCTTTATCACCCGCAAATCAAGTTCAGCCACCTGCCGAAATAGAAAAAAGCCACCCGCGGCGAGCGGATGGCCCTCAATTTCATTAGAGCGCCGCGCGTCCGAAAGACGTGCAAAGGACGTTGTAACACTTTGAATTCGTCAAATTCAGCCGCGCAGGTCCTTGCGCAGGATCTTGCCAACCGGCGACTTCGGCAGTTCGGTGCGGAACTCGATGAAGCGTGGCCGTTTGTAGTTGGTAAGATTGGCGATGCAATGGGCTTTCACCTCTGCCTCGGTCAGGTTCGGATCCTTCCTGACGACGAAGAGTTTGACCGCCTCGCCCGAATGTCCGTCCGGCACGCCGATGGCCGCGGCCTCGAGAATGCCGGCATGCATGGCGGCGACCTCCTCGATCTCGTTCGGATAGACATTGAAGCCGGAGACCAGGATCATGTCCTTCTTGCGGTCGACGATCTTGGTATAGCCGCGTTCGTCCATGAAACCCATGTCGCCCGAGCGGAAATAGCCGTCATCGGTCATCACCCGCGCCGTCTCCTCCGGCTTCTGCCAGTAGCCGGCCATCACCTGCGGCCCGCGGATGCAGATCTCGCCGACCTGGCCAAGCGGTAACGAATTGCCTTCCTCGTCGCGGATGTCGAGGTCGGTGGAGGGCAGCGGCAGGCCGATCGTACCGGTGAACTCGGCCGAATCGAAACGGTTGGCGGTGGCGACAGGCGAGGTTTCGGAAAGGCCGTAGCCCTCCGTCACCGGCGTGCCCGTCATCTTGAGCCAGCGGTCGGCGACCGGCCGCTGGACGGCCATGCCGCCGCCGAGCGACATGATCAGCGGGGAGAAGTCGAGCTTGGCGAAATCGGCATTGTTCATCAGCGCATTGAACAGCGTGTTGAGGCCGGGGAAGATATGCACGTCGGATTTGCCGAATTCCTTGACGAGACCGGGAATGTCGCGCGGATTGGCGATCAGGATATTGTGGGCGCCGAGCGACATGCCCATCAGCGAATTCACCGTCAGCGCAAAGATATGGTAGAGCGGCAGGGCGCAGAGGAAATTCAGCACCTCCGGCTGCTTCTTGCGCTCGAAGGCCGAGCGGAGCCAGAGTGACAGCTGCTGCTTGTTGGCGAGCAGGTTCGCATGCGTCAGCACCGCGCCCTTGGCAACGCCCGTCGTGCCGCCGGTATATTGCAGGAAGGCGATATCGCCGCCGGCAAGCGTCACCGGCGCAAGCTTCTTTCCCGCCCCTTCGCGCAGCACCTGGCCGAAGCTCTTGTGCTGCGGGATCGACCAGGAGGGAACGAGCTTCTTCACCTTGCGCACGACGAAATTGACGATCAGCCCCTTGGGTCCCAGCATTTCGCCGAGCGAGGTGACGACGACATGGCGCAGATCCGTCTTGTTGAGCACCTGCTCCACCGTGCGGGCGAAATTCTCCAGCACGAAGATCGCCTTGGCGCCGGAATCCCGCAGCTGATGTTCGAGTTCGCGCGGCGTATAGAGCGGGTTGACGTTCACCACGACGAGGCCGGCGCGCAGGATGGCGTAGGTGGCGATCGGGTTCTGCAGCACGTTCGGCATCATCACGGCGACGCGATCGCCCTTCTCGAGGCCGATGCTCTGCAGCCAGGCGGCGAGTTTGCGCGTCTTGCTCTCCAGTTCACGATAGCGCATCGCCTTGCCCATGCTGGAAAACACCGTCCGGTCGGCGTAACGGGCGCAGGATTTTTCCAGCATTTCGGCAAGCGAGGCATATTCCAGAGGTGGGAGTTCGGCCGGAACGACATCGGGATAGCTGGCAAGCCAGGGCTTGTCGGGTTTGGCTCCGTTCGGATGGACGGAAATGCTGTTCATCGTATCCTCTCTCCCTTGCGGCCGCCGCTGAGCCAGCAATCGTCTGGCCCATATTGACCGGAAAGATCCTCCGTCTTCCAGTCCGGCAGCTTATGCCATTGCCTGAACGGTTCAAGCCGAATGAAGCTATACTAACCTTGACGTAAACGTCAACATTCGGCCATCGCCGGATCGTAGGAAGGCTGGGGAACTTTGAGTCGGCCATGACGTTGATCCTGCAGACTCACTATGAGGAAACACCAAAAGGAGGTGCACAATGTTGAACCAGGATACTGACGCCACCCGCCGCGACCCGAACGTCGAGGGCACGCATGCGATGATCGCCAGCGACCGTGTCGAAGGCACCCGTGTTTATGGTTCGGATGGCAGGCATATCGGCTCGATCGAACGCCTGATTATCGGAAAACTCGACGGCCGCGTCGCCTATGCCGTGCTGAGTTTCGGCGGCTTCCTGGGCATCGGCCACGATCACTATCCGCTTCCCTGGGAAAAGCTGAACTACGACACCCAGCTGGACGGCTATCGCATCGACCTGACCAAGGAGCAGATCGAAGACGCCCCGAGCTATTCGGACGATGACGACACCTGGTACAACGATAATGGCCGCCGGGTCTATGATTACTACGGCGTGCCGCCCTACTGGATGTAACGTCGTCCGATAGGCCGAGCTGGAAGGGCCCCGCGGCATGCGGGGCCTTTTTGGTGTTTGGTGACAAATGTCATGGCTCGGCAGCCCCTCATCCGGCTGCCGCTACCTTCTCCCCGTAAACGGGGCGATGGGGATGTACCGCGACCTCTCCGTTCCCACATCGCTCTCGCAGGGCTCGTCCCTCTACCCGTTTACGGGCAGAGGGTTAGGGTGAGGGGCAGCTAGCGCGAACCGACAACAAGATCATTGGCCGATCGCAGCACGGTGCCGATGACAATATCCTCCGCCCTGATCGCCTTCGCCGTCTTGACCGCAAAGACATGGCTCTCGCCCGGCAACAGCGTCACCAGCATCGAATCGACGACGGCATCCGGATCCAGCCGATCCGCCATCAGGCAGACATCCTTGAGGAAGTTTTGCGCCGTCACCTTGACCTGATACCCGCCCTCAATGCTGGTGACATCGACCGCCAGCCGCGGTGCCGGCAAGGCAAGCTCGATATCCTCGACGAAATAATGGAAGGCGCGCCTGTCCAGCATCTGCACGACGATGAGCTCGTCCTTCGGTAAGCCGGGAGTGACGATATCCTCGGGCAACGGAAATTCCTTGGCCTCGAAGCGGTCGCAGAGCAGCCGCCAGAATTCGAATTCGGCAAGCACGGTGCCATCGAGCCTCAGGCGTTTGCCGCTGATCTTCGCCCGCCAGAACAGGGTGCGTTCGTTGACCGCCACCGCGACAAGCCCGCCGCCGCGCGGCTGGATCGTCAGCAGGCGCGGATCATAGGCTGCCTTCAGCGCATACCAGAGCGGCTTGCGGCGGCCGGCCGAATCGAGCGCCGCCCATGAGGTCACCGGCCAGCAATCGTTGAACTGCCAGACCACCGCGCCCTTGCAGACATTCCGGTGCGAGCGCATGTGCTCGACGCCGAAGCGGATGGCGCGCGCCTGGTTGAGCTGGGTGGCGAAATGCCAGTCGTCCATTGTCTGCGGCTCCGGCAGATGGCCGGCAAGGCCGCGGATCAGCTTGTCATTACCCTCGGTCGCCTTCTGATGGTGGAAGACGCCGTTCGATTGCGGCGTCAGCGGCTGGTCGTGCACGCTCTCTTCGATCGTCGCCCTGGCCGCCGGCGCCTGCCAGCCGAATTCGGAGCAGAAACGCGGGATGTAATTGCGGTAGACCTCATAGCCGACATCGTTCCACACGTCCCAGATGTGTTTGCAGCCATGGCCGTCCGCATTGGGTTCGATCTCCATCGAGCCGGAATAGGGGCTGCCGGGATAATAGGGCCGATCGGGATCGAGTTCGCGGCAGAGTTTGGGCAGCAGGTCGAGATAATAGCCGAGCCCCCAGCTCTTGCCCGCCTTGATGATCGGCCGCCAGCCCCATTCGTCGAAGCCCCAGATATTCTCGTTATTGCCGTTCCAGAGGACCAGCGAGGCATGCGGCATCAGCCGCACGACATTGTCGCGCACCTCCGCCTCGATCTCGCTTCTGAGCGGCTCCTCCTCCGGATAGGCGGCGCAGGCAAAGAGGAAATCCTGCCAGACCAGCATGCCCATACGGTCGCAGGCCTGATAGAATTCGTCGGCCTCGAAAATGCCGCCGCCCCAGACGCGCAGCAGATGGATGTTGGCGGCCTTTGCCTCCTCGATCCGTGCGGCATAACGCTCGGCCGTCACTCGCGGGGGGAAACAATCGTCCGGAATCCAGTTCGCCCCGCAGATGAACAGCGGCACGTCGTTGATGACGAAGGTGAAGGCCGAGCCGTGTTCGTCGGCCGCGGTGTCGAGCCGCAGCGAGCGGAAGCCGAGTTCGCGTTCAAAGCTGTCGAGCAGATCGCCGCTGGCCTCGTCGACCAGCCTCAGCGTCATCGGATAGAGCGGTTGCGCGCCGAGATGATGCGGCCACCACAGCTGCGGCGAGGGCAGAGTAAGCTCGAAGGCGCTCTCGTCTTCGTCAGCATCGATCGCCACCGTCTGGGTCACGCCGCCGATTGCGGCGACGAGCTTGCACGGCGCCTTGTCGCCATGCCGCGCCAGCTTCGCATGGACCTTGACCAACCCATCGCCGCCGGCAAGCGTTGCCGATACGCGCGTTTCGGCAAGCCGCGCCCGATCCCAGCCTTCCAGCCGCACCGGCTTCCAGAGACCTGCCGTCACCAGCGTCGGTCCCCAGTCCCAGCCGAAATTGCAGGCCATCTTGCGCATCAGATTGCCGGGTCCCGGATAGTTGTTGGGGCGGTAGCCGTAATGCCTCTCCATCTGCGCGCCATAGGCGTAGGCCGAGCGGAAGGTGACCGTGAGTTCGTTGCTCCCGGCCTTCAGCAGCTCCGACGCATCGAAGCGATAGGTGCGGTGCATGTTGAAGGTGCGGCCGATCTCTTGGCCGTTGAGGGATATCACCGCGATCGTATCGAGCCCGTCGAAGACGAGTTCCCATACCCTGCCATCATCAGGCATTGCCTCGAAGCTGCAGCGATAGGTCCAGTCGGTTTTGCCGATCCAGTCATTGGTGATCTCGTTGACGTCGATATAGGGATCGGGGATCAGCCGGTTGGCGAGCAGGTCGAGATGCACGCAGCCCGGCACCGTTGCGGGTATCACGGCCGGCAGGCCGGATCTTCCTGTATCGTTACAGGTAAGCGTCCAGCCGGAATTGAGCGCGGTTTTCTCGATCATGGGCGGGCTCCTGATTCATGCCGCTCGAAGCTGTGGGATTAGGTGTGGAGTAGAACTATGTCGCCGAAAGAAGCGTCAGAGAAACCGGCCGTGGCGCTGCAGCACCTCAATCTTGTAGCCGTCGGGATCGCTGATGAAGAAGAACAGGCCGAAGAGCTTGCCGTCGCGGTTGAGCTCCACCAGTTCGCCGGGATGAAGCCCGAGCTTCGACAGCCGCTTGCGTTCGACCGCCACCTCTTCGACCGAGACGGCGAGATGACCATAGGCATTGCCGAGCTCATAGGGCGCGGTCCGGCCCTTGTTGACGGTCAGCTCCAGCTCGAAGCCGGTCTCGGCATTGCTCAGATAGATCAGCGTGAAGGTTTCGAAATCGACGCGGTCGGCGACCGAAAGGCCGAAGGCCTTGCCGTAGAAGTCGACCGAGCGCGCCTCGTCGAGAACGCGGATCATCGAGTGGATCATCTTCGCCAATTCTGCCTCCCATTCCACGACGGCGCCGCGCGTCTTTTCAGACGCGCAAAGGACGCTGTGGCACTTGGTACCCGTCCTTTTACGCCGGGCGCAAGCCGATTCTTCGGGTGATCGCCGCTTCGACCAGGCCCATGGCGTCATAGATCAGCACCGCCATCAGGCCGACGATCAGGCCGCCCTGCAGAATGAAGGCGGTATTGTCGGAAATCAGCCCGGCGATGATCACCTCGCCGAGACCCTTTGCCGCAACCGTCGAGCCGATCGTCGCCGTGCCGATATTGATGACGGTCGCAACCTTCAGCCCTTCGAGGATCAGCGGCAGGGCAAGCGGCAGCTCGACGCGAAACAGCCGCTGCGTGCCGTTCATACCCATGCCGTCGGCGGCATCGAGCACCTGCGGCGAAACCTGTTTCAAGCCGGCGACGGTGTTTTCGAAGATCGGCAGCAGGCCGTAGAGAAAGAGCGCGATCAGCGTCGGCATGGCGCCGAAGCCGGTGGCGGGAACGGCGAGCGCCAGCACCGCGACCGGCGGAAAGGTCTGCCCCGCATTGGCGATGGCGCGCGACAGCGGCAGGAAGTCAGCCCCGCTTTCCCGCGTCACGAAAATGCCGCCGACAACGGCAAGCACGGCGCTGCAGACAATCGAGCCGATCACCAGTTGCAGATGGCCGACGGCCAGCGAGGCAAGGCTGTTCTGCGTATAGACGGCGGGCGCATTGTTGTTGGTCAACGGCGTGAGCAGGAAGGAAAGCCACTCCGTCCTGAACAGCAGGATCAACAGCAGGGCGAGCGCCGCCAGGCGGAAGAGATTGGCGACGAGGAGTTTCATGCCTTGCGGCCCAGCTCGAGAAGCCGGCTCATCGAGATCGACCCGACAGCCGCCTTCTCGCCGTTTTCAACGGCCGCCTCGTCGACCCCCTGCCAGATCATTTCGGCCAGCGCATCGCGCAGGCTGAGCGACTGCGGCAGGGCATAGGCGAGACCGCTTTTCGCCGGCGCCATGCTTTCCTTCAGCGGCAGCAGCGACATCAGCTTCAGCGCCCGGTCGGAGGTGCCGGTCAATTGCTGCACGAAGGGGTCGGCCGGTTCGGTGAGGATCTTTTCCGGGGTCGAGCATTGCAGCAATCGGCCCTGGCTCATGACAGCGATCTGGTTGCCGAGATGGAAGGCCTCGTCCATGTCGTGGGTGACGAGAATGATCGTCGTGCCGAACTGCTTCTGGATCGCCAGCAGATCGTCCTGCGCCTTGCCGCGGATGACCGGGTCGAGCGCCCCGAAGGGTTCGTCCATCAACAGCAGTTCCGGCTCGGCCGCCAGCGCCCGGGCGACGCCCACACGCTGCTGCTGGCCGCCGGAAAGCTGGTGCGGGTATTTGTCGGCAAAGGTCGCCGGATCGAGGTTGAAAAGCCCGAGCAGTTCCTCGACCCGTTTGGCGATGCGGGCGGAATCCCAATCGAGAAGCTGCGGGACAGTGGCGATATTCTGCGCCACGGTGCGGTGCGGAAACAGGCCGTGGCCCTGGATGGCATAGCCGATCTTGCGGCGCAGCTCGGTCACCTCAACGTCCATGACATTCTGCCCGCCGACGAAGATCTGACCTTCGGTGATCGGCACCAACCGGTTGATCATCCGCATCAGCGTCGATTTGCCCGAGCCCGAGGTGCCAACGATGACGGTGATCTCACCCTTCTCGACCTTCATCGAGACATTGTCGACGACGGTGGCCGTGCCGTAGCGCTTGGTGACGTTCCTGATCTCGATCATGCTCATGCGGCGGATCCCCGGATGCTGTCGATGACCGCATCGAGGATGACGGCCGATGAGAAGGCGAAGAAGACGGTCGGCACGGCGCCGAGCAGGACGAGGTCCATGGCCGTCTGGCCGAGCCCCTGGAAGATGAAGATGCCGAAGCCGCCGCCGCCGATCAGCGCGGCGATCGTCACCATGCCGATCGCCTGCACCAGCACGATGCGGATGCCGGTGAGGATGACGGGGAAGGCGAGCGGCATGTCGATGCGGGTCAGGATCTGCAAGCGCGTCAGTCCCATGCCGGCGGCCGCGTCGCGCACCGCGGGGTCGACGCCCTGCAAGCCGACGACGGTGTTAGCGACGATCGGCAGCAGCGAATAGAGCACCAGTGCGATCAATGCCGGCGCCGTGCCGATGCCGCGGATGCCGATGGCAGCGGCCAGCGGCACATGGGTGGCGAGATAACCGAGTGGCAGCATCAGCAGGCCGAAGAGCGCCAGACTCGGGATCGTCTGGATGAGGCTCAGCCCCTGCAGCACGATGGCCCGCAGCTTCGGCACCCAGAAGCAGAGGATGCCGAGCGGCAGGCCGAGAATGATGGCGATGGCAAGCGAGCCGAAGGCCAGCAGCAGATGCGAAATCGCCTCGGTCTCGAATTGCGCAGCCCGTGTGGAAAATTCCTTCATGATCGAAAGGCTGTCGAGCAGGCCTGACGTGAGCGAGAGGAACAGCAGCGCCGTATAGGCCGCAAGGGCTGCGACCCGCATCCACGGCGCCAGCCGGATTTTGACAAGCGCATCTGATATCACGAGCCCGATCACGGCAAACAGCGCCCAGAAACCGCCGCCGGGCGTCATCCGCGCCACCGTGCTGCCGGGCGGCGTCGCCGCTGCCGAGACGAGGCCGATCGCAACGATCAGCGCCGCAAGGCAGAGCGTCGCGACCATAAGCCGGGCAAGGGCGTTGGTGAGCAGCAGCGCGGCGAAAGCGGTGAGAAGGAGAAGCGCGGTCAGGATGATGACGGAAGGCTGGGGAAGAAGCTGCGTGAGCAGCATCGGCTTGCCGGCGGCGATACGGTTGGCCTTCACATAGATGAAGGGCATCAGGGCCGTCGCCGCAATGCCGCCGGCCACCAGAACCACGCCGAGCCGGTCCAGCCTGCGGACCGCTGAGGTTTCTTCCATCAATTCAACCCTGTCTGCCAACCTGTCCGCTCAATCCTATCAGCAAAGGGAGGCTCCGCCCGAACGTCGGGCGGAGCGAGCGATGACTATTTCAGGAAGCCTTTTTCCTTGAGATAGGCTTCGGCGACGGACTTTGCCGGCTCGCCGTCGACCTGGATCTTGGCGTTGAGCTTGCGCAATTCGTCGGCGGTCAGGCTCTTGAAGATCGGCGAGAGCACTTCCTCGATCTTCGGATTGGCCTTCAGCACCTCTTCGCGGATGATCGGCGTCGGCGCATAGACCTGCTGCACGTTCTTGTCGTCTTCGAGAACGGTTAGTTCGGCCGCTTCGATCGCGCCGTCGGTGCCGTAGACCATCGCGGTATTGACGCCGTTCGTCTGGTCGGCGGCCGCCTTGATCGTCGCCGCCGTATCACCGCCGGAGAGAACGACGGTCTGGTCGGGCTTCAGCTGGAAGCCGTAGGTCGTCTGGAAGGCGGGAAGCGCACCGGCCGAATTGACGAATTCGGCGGAGGCGGCAAGTTTGGCGGCACCGCCGCCGGCAACCCATTTGCCGAAGTCCGTCAGGCTCTTCAGCTTGTTCGGTTGGGCGACATCATTGCGCACGGCGAGCGCCCAGGTATTGTTGGCAGGCGACGGCGTCAGCCAGACGATCTTGTTGGCGTCGTAATCGAGCTTCTTCGCCAGCTCATAGCCCTGGTCGATGTTCTTCCAGGCGGCGTCATCCGCCTTGTTGAAGAAGAAGCCGGCATTGCCGGTATATTCCGGATAGATGTCGATTTCGCCGGCGGTGATCGCCTTGCGCACGACCGGTGTCGCGCCGAGCGCGATGCGGTCCTGCGTCTTGATGCCGTTGGCTTCGAGCGCGAGCGCGATGACGTTGCCGAGCAGCGTGCCTTCGGTGTCGATCTTCGACGAGACGACGACGTCGGCGGCCTGGGCCGCACCCACCGCGAAGGCGGAGAGCGAGACGGCAAGTGCGAGTTTCTTCAGCATGGAATATCCCCTGTGTTAACACCGTTGAATGAGGCTCAAGCCCTTGGCGGAAGGCTTGTGCGCAGAAAATCCGCCGGCGAGGGCGACGAGGCCGCCATCATGCCGGAATTGCGTGCGTCATGGAAATAGCGTGCCCACCCGAAAAATCGATGCAAGCCCCCTCCAGTATTTGCGGTCGCGGCACGATTATGGCGGCGAATGCACCTCCACGCGCGGAAACGCATTCCCTTTTCCAAGGCCGGCGCGATTTGTTTTTGTCCCCTTGCGTGTTTCCACGATGCTCCGGTGCTCTTTCACGGTTTCCCGGCGCCCGGATTTTTTATGACGGAAACGATAGCCCGCCTATTCTGAGGCAGGGATATCTTTTTTCATGAACACATCATATCGTCCGGTTTTTCCAGCGCTTTCCGGAGGTGGCCATTGCATCTTGGTGCCCTGTTCATTGCAAGCCATGTGCTGACATCCGGCTCGGTGCGCGAGACCGCGCGCCGCTTCCAGCTGTCACCCTCCACTGTCTCCACCGCAATCCATAATCTCGAGACCGAACTGGCGATAAAACTGACCGAGCGCGCCTCCGGCGAGCTGGTGACGCTGATTGCGAGCGGCAGGGTGCTGGAAGGGCTGGAGCCGATCATGGCTGCGATTGCCGAGCTCGGCCAACTGACCGTCCATGACGGCGCCGCCGAGGCCTACGAGACCTGGGCATCCCGCATCCCCGTCAAGATCGTCACCATGGAGCGTTTTTTGGAAGTGGCCGACCAGGGCAGCATCAACCGGGCCGCCCGCCGGCTTCGCTTGGGTCAGCCGCAGCTTTCACTGCAGCTTGCCAATCTTGAGAAATTTCTGGGTGCTCGGCTGTTCGAGCGGCAGGCGCAGGGCTCGGTGCTGACGGAAGAGGGCAGGCGCGCCTATCAGATTTTCATGGCGATCAGCCAGGCATGGAACGACCTGAAATCGTCGGCCGACGAGCGTTACCGACGCACCGCCCGATCGCTGCGCATCGGCTCGATCATCCCGACCGGCTCGGAAAGCTGGGTGGCGCGCTGCCTGGGCGTGCTGGTCTCCGAATGGAATGCCCGCCGCAACAACAATGCGATCTCGCTGGTGTCGATGACCGCCGACGATCTGCGCGAGGCGCTGAAGAACGGTCGCATCGACGTGGCGATCCTGGACTCGGTCTTCGGCCTCGAAAGTTTCCGGCATCGCGAATTGCTGCAGACCGACATGGTGGTGATCGCGCCACCTGACAGCACCGAGATGAGCGTCGCCGATCTCGTCGCCGGCCATGCGATCTGCATGCCGAGCCCACGCACCGGTCTCGGCCATGCGGCCATGGCCTTCAGCTACGAGCGCGCGCCCAACCGGCGCCTGCGCGGCCAGGATATTACCGCGGCGGATTCGCTGCCCGTGATCGTCGACCTCGTCGCCAATCACGGCTATGTCTCCTTCCTCGGCCGGGTCAGCGCCCTGCCGATCGCCGACAAGGTGCGCATCGTCGATCTCGACGTGCACCTGCCGATGTCCTATCACGTCGCTTTCAACCATCGCAAAGCCGCCGCCGATGCCTGCACCGTCATCATCGAGGCGGCGGCGAGAATTACGTCGGAAACCGTCGCGCAAACCAAAAGGCAGGCGGACGCCGGAGCCAGGGAGACTGCAGCGTGACCATCTTGCTCGAAGTGTGCGTCGACAGCGCCGAAGGCCTTGCCAGCGCGATCGAAGGCGGCGCCGGCCGCATCGAACTCTGCTCGGCGTTGGAACTCGGCGGGCTGACGCCGCTACCGAGCCTGATGCGGATCGCCGCCCGCGCGCCCATTCCGGTCTATGCGATGATCCGCCCGCATGCCGGTCCCTTCATCTTCGACAAGGCGGACGAAGAAGCGATGATGATCGATATCGACGCGGTGCGCACAGCAGGCCTCGCCGGCGTCGTCATCGGCGCCAACCGGCCGGACGGGACGCTCGACATGCCGCTGATCCACCGCTTGAAGGCGCATGCGGCCGGCCTCGGCTCGACGCTGCATCGCGCTTTCGATCTGGTGCCGGATGCCGATCAGGCGCTGGAGCAGGCGGTCGAGCTCGGTTGCGAGCGGATATTGACCTCCGGCTGCGCGCTGAAGGCGGCCGACGGCCTCGAGGCGCTGAAGCGCATTTCGGCCAAGGCTGCCGGCCGCATCTCGATCATGCCCGGCAGCGGCATCCGCCCGACAAATGTCGGGGAGATCCTGCAGGCGACCGGCGCTCGCGAGGTCCACGGCTCCTGCAGTTCACCGGTCGAAAGCGCCGATCCGCGCGCGGTGGCCTTCGGGTTTGAGGCGAAAAGCACGAACAAGACGGATGTCGCGGTTGTGAGGGAGATGCGCAGGGCGATCGAGGCGGTGGGTTAGAAGTTGTAGCCCGCGCCAGCATCGAGACAGCCCCTCATCCCATCGGCGTGAGGGACAGCAAAGACGGCCCATCACTCGCGATCGTGCACGACGCCCATGATATCGCCCCTGCGGGAGACGCTCACCAGGAGATCGTCCCCGTCTCGCCATGCTCGGATCAGATATCGTTCACCCACGTCCTTCACATCTCTGACGCGGTAACCACGTCTCTCAAGGAGGCGAACCGCATCGTCCGGCCCGAAATTGTCCCGACCCGAGCGCCATCCGCTTCGCTGGTCGTGGTGGCGATTCCATCGCTGCAGAAAATCCGTTTCCGTCTGGTTATCGTCGGGATCGGAATAGAACTCCGATCCTTGGCCTTCCTGGATGACCACCTGCGCGCGGGCCGGCACCGCAAATGGCATTGTCAGCGCCGCAGCCATTGCCAAGGAAGCAATTCGCATTTTCATCGCTCGACCCTTTCCATCACTCAATCGACGAAGATCTGCCGGCTATCCGGCGGCCCCACTTATGGACACTTCCGTATTCGTCTGTGTGCTTTTTGATTGAGAAATGTTGCGCGACATCTTGCGCGCCGGTTGGAGGCGAAGAGTACCAACAAAACGGATGTCGCCGTTGTGAGGGAGATGCGCAGGGCGATCGAGGCGGCCGCGGGATAACGGAGCATGGGGACAGGGGCCCCCATTTTGTCGATTGCACCCCGTTTCGTCATCCTCCGCTCAAGGCCGAGGATGACGAGTGTGGGGGGAACCTAAGCAGCAAGGACCGCGAACATGACAAAATAAGCGCCTAACTCTGCAGGACTTTTCCGACGCTGCCTAACCCCCGATACTGATGACAGCCTTGATCAACCCATTCTTCTCATGCGCCCAGCGGGCGAGATCGCGCGGCGCGTCGGCAAGCGTCGTGCGGTGGGTGATGAGTTTCTCCACCGGCACCAGGCCTTTGGCGATCGAATCCGCGACATGCTCGAAATCGACGCGGGTGGCGTTGCGGCTGCCGATCACCATCATCTCGCGCTTGTGGAATTCGGGATCGGAGAAGCGGATATCGTCCTTGACGACGCTGACCAGCACCAGCGCGCCGCCATGAGCGACGAAGGAGAAGGCCTTTTCCATCGAAGGGCCGTAACCCGTTGCATCGAAGACCACGTCGAAACCGTCGCCGTTGGTTTTGGCGCGAACGCTCTCCGCTGTCGCCTCGTTGGCAACGATGCCGGAGGTGAAGCCGAAGCGCTCCGAGGCCATCTGCAGCCGCTCGGTGCTGGTGTCGAGCAGCGTCACCTCATGGCCTGCGATGCGCGAGAAGATCGCCGCCCCGAGCCCGATCGGCCCGGCGCCGATGACGAGCGCCCGCGCACCGGGGCCGGTCATCGAACGGCGCACCGCATGGGCGCCAATCGCCAGGAACTCGGTCGTTGCCGCCGCCTCGAGGCTCAGGCCCTTGGCGGGATAGAGATTGCCCGATGGAACCGAAATCTCCTCGCAGAAGGCGCCGTCGGTATGGACGCCGAGCACCTTGATGTTGGTGCAGCAATTCGGCTTGCCCTGACGGCAGGCGACACATTGCCCGCAGGAGAGATAGGGATTGACGATGACGGGCGTGCCGACCGCGATCGCCACACCGTCGCCCGCTTCCAGCACCGTCGCCGAGATCTCATGCCCCATCACCCGGGGATATTCGAGGAAGGGATGTTTGCCCTCGAAAATATGGTAGTCGGTGCCGCAGATGCCGACATGGCTGACGGCAAGCCGCACCCAGCCGGCGGCGGGAGCCGCTGGCGAAGGACGCTCGACGATATCGAGCACGCCGGGCTCCCGGCAAAGAACTGCTTTCATGACGGGTCTCGCATTCCTTGAATGGAAGAAGCCGGCTCGTTCAAGCCGGCTGTCTCATGTCGCTCAATTGCTCCGGCGGCGGCGCAGCTGGTCGAAGAACACGATCACGATGATCAGCAGACCGGTGATGATGCGCTGCCAGAAGGAGTTGACGTTCAGAAGGTTCGCGCCGTTGTTGATGGTGGCGAGAATGAAGGCGCCGATCAGCGGGCCGTGCACCGAGCCGACCGCGCCGAACAGGCTGGTGCCGCCGATGACGGACGAGGCAATCGCCTGCAGTTCCCAGCCGTCGGCCTGCGTTGCATTGCCGATGGCGATGCGCGAGGCGAGCAGCACGCCGACGAAGGCGGCGAAGGAGGCCGAGAGGATATAGGCAAGATAGATCATGCCCTTGACGTTGACGCCGGAAAGGCGCGCCGCCTCGGCGTTCGAACCGACCGCGAAGAGATAGCGGCCCCAACGGCTCAGATGCAGGAAGATGAAGGAGGGGACCGCCACTAGGATGACCATCCAGAACAGGCTCGGAATGCTGAGCAGATCGGCGCGGGCGAAATTGCTGAAGCCCTCATTGGTGATGTTGATCGTCGAACCGTTGGTGATCAGCAGGCCGATGCCGCGCAGCGATGTCAGGGTTGCCAGCGTGATGATGAACGGCGGCAGGCCCATATGGACGATGCCGAAGCCATGGAAGGCGCCGATCGCCACGCCGATGGCGAGCGTCAGCGCGATCGCCCCCCAGAGCGGCACGCCGGCCTGCAGCAGCCAGGCGATGATGACGGTGCAAAAGCCGACGATGGCGCCGACGGAAAGATCGATGCCGGCGGTGATGATGACGAAGGTCTGTCCGAGTGCGAGGATCGCCGTCATCGCGCCCTGACGCAGCAGGTTCGAAATGTTGAGCGGCGTCCAGAAGCTCGGGGTGACGACGCCGAGCACGATCCAGAGGAAGATCAGCAGGCCGATCAGCGTCAGGCCGAACAGGATGTTCATTTTCCGGCGCGGCGGCGGTGCGACGATCTCAGTAGGGGTGGCAGTCATGAATTTTCTCCCTCTTATTCTTTTGGCTCAGACGCCGATCGCTTCGCTGAGCACTTCTTCATGCGTCGCCGCGTGGAAATCATGGCTGGCGACGATCTTGCCGGCGCGGAAGACGTGCAGCCGGTCGGCCAGTTCGTAGACTTCGGGCAGGTAGGAGGAGATCAGGATGATGCCCGCGCCGTCCTTCAGAAGCTTGGCGAAGAGCCGGTAGATTTCCGCCTTGGTGCCGACGTCGACGCCGACAGTCGGTTCGTCGAAGATGAAGAGCCGGGCGCCATGGCTCAGCCATTTGCCGATGACGATCTTCTGCTGGTTGCCGCCC
Organism: Rhizobium sp. BK008; assembly: GCF_014197345.1. NCBI lineage: Bacteria > Pseudomonadati > Pseudomonadota > Alphaproteobacteria > Hyphomicrobiales > Rhizobiaceae > Rhizobium > Rhizobium sp. BK008. The sequence continues at coordinate 281,879 of NZ_JACIFK010000007.1, forward strand.
GACATGCTGGAGGCCGGAACGCGCCGGCTCGGCGTCTTGATGCTGAGATCGCGAATCTGCTTGTCGGCATTGGCCGACTCGCGCGCATGGTTGATCACAGGTCCGTGGCTCAGCCGTCCGAACACCGGCAGATTGATGTTGAGGCCGATCGGCAGGTTGAGGCAAAGCCCTTGGTCGCGCCGGCTTTCCGGCGCCAGCGCAATGCCGAGCTCCATCGCGGTGCGTTCGTTCTTGATGTCGACGCGCTTGCCCATCCACTGGATATCGCCTGATGTCGTCGGCTGGCGTCCATAGAGCCCGAGCGCGAATTCGCTGCGCCCGGCGCCGATCAGGCCGTAGAGCCCGACGATCTGGCCCGCCTTGACGCTGAGCGACACATCTTCGAAGCCCGGACCGGAAAGGCCGTTGACGGCAAGGATCGTCTCGCCGATCGCAATCTCTTCCTTGTGGTAGATCTGTTCGATCGAGCGGTTGATCATCAGCGCGATCAGCTCGGCATCGTTGGTCTCGCCGATCAGGCGCGTGCCGACATGCGTGCCGTCGCGCAGCACCGAGACACGGTCGGCAAGTTCGAAGACTTCCTCCATGCGGTGGCTGATATAGACGATGGTGACGCCTTCGCCCTGCAGGCGGCGGATCAGCTTGAAGAGCTGCGCCGATTCCTGGCGGGTGAGATAGGCGGTGGGTTCGTCGAAGATCAGGAACTGCGTGCCGCGCATCGCCGCGCGCGCCGTTGCCACCAGCTGCTGCTGGCCGATCGTCAGCGAGCTCAGCAGCGCACCGGCCGGCAGACCGAAGCCGAGATCGTCGAGCACGGCCTGCGCCATCTTCTCCATCTGCTTCTTGCGCATCAGGCCGTAGCGGTTGACCTCGTCGCCGAGGAAGAGATTGGCGGCGACCGTCAGGTGCCGGCAGAGCACGACTTCCTGATGGACGGCGTTGATGCCGCGGGCGATCGCCTCGTTCGGCGTCGACAGCCCCACCGGCTGGCCGCACCACAGCACTTCGCCGGCCGTACGGGTGATGACGCCGGTCAGCAATTTGATCAGGGTGGATTTGCCGGCGCCGTTTTCGCCGACGATGGCGTGGATTTCACCGGCGAGGAAGGTCAGCGTCGCTGGCTTCAGCGCCTGCACATGACCGTAATTCTTCTGCAGGCCCTTGAGTTCGAGGATAGGCGATCCGGCGGGAATTCGATTGGCTTCTTTCAGCGTCGCGCTGTCATCATGGCGATGACTGACCTCTTCCAGTCCGATCATGGACCTCTCCTCCTTGTGTCACGTCTGCTCCACCCCCGGTAACCATACCATGGATGGAAAAGGCCGCGCCGGTTTTTGAAGCCGGCGCGGCCTGTCTGTCTTTGTTACTTGATCTTCGGGTTCAGCAGTGCGTCGATCTTCGGATCGGCCATATTCGCCTTGGTGACGAGGTTTGCGCCGGTGTCGACATTGGCTTCGACCTTCTCGCCCTTGGAGACGGCAAGAGCGGTCTTCACGCCGTCATAACCCATGCGGTAGGGGTCCTGAACGACGAGGCCGGCAATCGCACCATCCTTGAGGAAGCCGACCGTCTTGTCGTCGCTGTCGAAGCCGATGACCTTGATCTTGTCGCCGAGCTTGTTTTCAGCAATCGCCTGGCCGACGCCCTGCGCCATGATCAGGTTCGAGGCGAAGATGCCGACGAGGTTCGGGTTTGCCGTGATCAGGTCGGTCATCATGTTGAGGCCGGTCGTTGCCTGGCCGTCGCCGTACTTGTCGGCAATCACCTTCAGGCCGGGATACTTGGTCTTCACCTGATCCAGGAAGCCTTCGCGGCGCTGTTCCAGCGAGCCGACGCCCGGAAGATTGGTGAGGATGACGATTTCGCCCTCTTCCTTGCCGGTGGCGCCCTTGATGGCGGCGGCAAGACCGTCGGCGGCGATGCGGCCGCCCTGAACGTTGTCGGTCGTCAGGAACGACTTGAACGCCTTGGAGTCGGCAGCGGAGTCAATGCCGATGATCGGAACCGACTTGGCGGCTTCATCGATCGGCTTGCCGAGCGCCTTGAATTCGGTCGGCGAAATGACGACGGCGGCCGGCTTGCCGGCAACAGCATTCTCCAGAATGCTGATCTGGCCGTTGACGTCGGATTCGGCCTGTGCGCCGAGTTCCGGCACGTTGACGCCGAGATCCTTGCCAGCCTTGCGCGCGCCGGCCAGAACGATCTGCCAGTAGAAGGACGTCGTGTCCTTGACGATGATCGGGATCGTCACGTCGGCGGCAAACGACGTTGCCGGCATCGCCGTGGCGATGACCGCGGCACCCGCAAGCGCCGTAAAGGCGCGACGGGACAGAAGGGATTTCACGATACTCATAAGGGTTCTCCTCTCAGGGTGCGTTCTCCTCCGAATAAATCGGCCGCTGAACGCAGGCGGACGATTTTTATCGATAAAAAACATTTGCAGGGAGAAGCTAGCCGAGGCGCAATCAAATTGCAAGTGCGTCAATCTGGCTTTTTTGCTTTGCTAAACTCCACCCAAGCAACTGATTTTATTCCAATAGTACGATACCCTAAAATAGGGTTCAGGCCAGATCAACCTCATGCGGATGGACGACACCCTTTTTCAAAATCAGGTTACCGTACAGCCGGAATTCCGTCGTCGCGACGATATAGGTGGCCTTGCGGGCCATCGCGTAGAAGGCAAAGCGCTCCACCGGCACGATGCGGAAATCGCCGGCACGCTTAGACACGATCTGCTGGAACTCGGCGCAGACTTCGGGCATCGCATCGGGATCGCCCACCACTTCCATCCGCCACGCCGTTTCCGGCACGAAAGTGTCGAGCGGCATGTGGGTGAGGATCGCCTCGGCCATGTCAGTGGCGCTGACGCCGTCGGCGCGAATGACGGGCGGGCCCATCGAGCCCGAGGGAAAATTGGCGTCCGCTATGACGATGTCGTCACCATGTCCCATCGTCTTCAGCGCATGAAGCAGGTCGGGGCCGAGCAATGGATGAATACCCTTGAGCATAATGTCTCCTCAGACCCGCACCGCTTCGGCGCCGAGCGGCGGCGCGACCAGCGTATAGGGCTCGAATTCCCCGTAGATCTCGTCGGTAAGCCGCGGCTCGACGATCTCCATGTTGCGCTTCAGGCTCGAAGCCTTGGCCGTGCCGATCAGCACCGATGCGACGACCGGATCGCGCAGCGGAAACTGCAGGGCGGGAGCCGCGAGCGGCACCCCATGGCTTTTGGCGATCGCCTCCATGGCGCCGACCTTGGCAAGCACATCGTCGGTTGCCGGCATATAATCGAAATGCGAGCCCGGCACCGGGCCGGTGGCGAGAATGCCGGAATTGAAGACGCCGCCGACGACGAGCGACGTGCCCTTCTGCCGGCAGAGCGGCAGGAGTTCGGCAACGGCCGAACGGTCGAGCAGCGTATAACGGCCGGCAAGCAGGATGCAGTCGAGATCGGCATGGTGCATGACGTCGAGGCAGACGGGCACTTCGTTGACGCCGAGGCCGAAGGCGGAGATCGCGCCCGAGGATTTGAGTTCCTCCAGCGCCTTCACGCCGGAATCGAGAAACTGCTTCTGGTGGACCGCATTCTTCGCCGCGCCATGCGTATAGACGCCGATATCGTGCACATAGAGAATGTCGATGCGGTTGAGGCCGAGGCGTGCATAGCTGAATTCGACCGAGCGCATGATGCCGTCATAGGAATAGTCGTAATCGGCGTCGAAGGAGAGCGGATCGACATAGCTGTAATCGGGCACGGTGCCGGTCGGCACCGGCCGCAGCAGCCGGCCGACCTTGGTGGAAAGCACGTAGCTGCCATCCGGCTGGTCGCGCAGGAAATCGCCGACCCGCCGTTCGGCGAGACCCAGCCCATACCAGGGCGCGACGTCGAAATAGCGGATGCCGCTATCCCAGGCCGCCTGCAGCGTGTCCATCGCCTGCTCGCGCGGGCAGGCACGGTAGAGACCGCCGAGAGCTGCCGCGCCGAAACTGATTTCGGTCACCTCCAGCTTGGTCTTGCCGATCTTTCTCGTCTTCATCATTCCTCCTCGCGAAGAAGCTGAAACTGTCTATCCGGAGCAATCCCGGGAAAAGTGTGAAGCTGTTTTCCAAGGGCTTGCGTAAAACAAAAAGCTAGAGCGTTGCGCCCAGATGCCAGGGCACGAATTCGTTATCGCCGTAGCCGAAGAGCTCGCTCTTCGTCTTCTTGCCCGAAGCCGTATCGACGATGAGGTCGAAGATTTCGCGGCCCTTGCCGCTGATCGTCGCGTCGCCGGTGGCGATGGTGCCGCAATCGATGTCCATGTCCTCTTCCATCGACGCATAGAGCGCCGAATTGCTGGAAAGCTTCAGGGACGGTGCCGGCCGGCAGCCGAAGCAGCTGCCGCGGCCCGTGGTAAAGGCGATCATATTCGCCCCGCCGGCCACCTGGCCGGTCGCCGAGACCGGGTCGTAGCCGGGGGTGTCCATGAAGACGAGCCCGGGGGCCGTGACCCGCTCGGCATAACCATAGACCGCCGTCAGCGGCGAGCGCCCACCCTTGGCAACCGCGCCGAGTGACTTCTCCAGAATGGTGGTCAACCCGCCGCGCTTGTTGCCGGGCGACGGGTTGTTGTCGAGCGAGGCGCCGTGCAGAGCGACATAATCCTCCCACCAGGCGATTTTCTCGTCGAGCTTCTTTGCCACCTCGTCGCTGACGGCGCGGCTGCGCAGAAGGTGCTCCGCACCATAGATTTCCGAAGTCTCCGACAGGATCGCCGTACCGCCGGCCGCCGCCAGCAGATCGGCTGCGACACCGAGCGCCGGATTGGCGGTGATGCCGGAAAAGCCGTCCGAGCCGCCGCATTGCAGGCCGATGATGATCTCGCTCACCGACATCGGCACGCGCTTTTCCTTGCCGACATCGGCAGCGATCTCGCGCAGCATGCCCATGGCCCGCTCGACCGCGCGGCGGGAACCGCCGGCATCCTGAATGTTGAAATGCCGCTTCGAAGCGCCCGCACCGCTCTGGCCGTACAGCGTCAGCTGGTTGACCTCGCAGCCGAGGCCGATCATCAGCACGCCGCCGAAATTCACATGCCTGGTATAGCCGGCGAGCGTCCGGTGCAGCACGTTCATGCCGTCGCCGGTCGAACTCATGCCGCAGCCCTGGTCATGCACGATCGGCACGAAACCGTCGATGCCCTCATAATGCGGCAAGATCGTCCGGTTCGCCTCGTCGGCGATCGCCCGGCAGACCGTGGTGGAACAGTTCACGCTGGCGATGATGCCGATATAGTTGCGGGTCGCTGCCCGCCCGTCGGCGCGGCGGTAACCCATGAAGGTGCGCGCCTTGTCGTCGGCCGTCGCCGTCTCCGGCGCCGAATTGGCGGTCGCCGCCAGCCGGTCGTTTTCGAAATGCAGGTTGTGGCTGTGCACATGGTCGCCGGCCTTGACCTCTTCAGTGGTGCGGCCGATCGCCTGTCCGTATTTCACCACCGGCGACCCGAGCGGAATATCCGCTATCGCCACCTTGTGGCCGGGGTCGATCTTCTGACGGGCTTCGATGCCGGCAACCGTCGAACCCGGCGCGATTGCCGCCGTTGCGACCGCGACATTGTCTCCGGCCGAAAGGATGATCCAAGGCAGTTTGTCCAATTTATTCTCCCCAGAGCATGATGCCGAAAACTGTGAGCGGTTTTCGGACGACATCATGCTCTAACTCTTTAATTTAGAATAGGATTCAGATTTTTGGCCGACCCGGCCTAAAATCATCCTGTTCTAAGGAAACACTCGCTGCATCGGCGAATGCGCATTGATTTTGTTTTTTATCTACAATAAACATTTTCAAGTCAACGGGAATATTGATCCTGTGGACGAGGGAGGCAATGAGCCGCAGGCGACCGGAAATAAGCTAAAGGTCGTTTGAACAAGCCCCGGTCCGCTCTGTCCTGCTGTGAAGCGGGAAGGCGCTCACGAGGGCGGAAAGCGGGGTCTGGTGGCACGGCAGAATACGGTCTTCAAGGAAGCCTACAATAGGTATGCTGCAGCCTTGCGCACGGATACCGCACTGCCCTCGGAGCCGGAGATCGCCGCCCAGCTCGGCGTCAGCCGCTCGACGGCGCGCGCCATCCTGACGCGGCTCAGCGAAGAAGGCATCATCCGCTGGAACAAGCGCCAGAAGATCGTGCTGCGCCAGCCGACGGACCGCGACCTCTTTCCCTCGGAAGAAACCGATTCCCTGCACGACATCATCGAGCGCAGCTTCATGCAGCGCATCCTTGCCGATGATGCAGCACCCGGCATGCAGATCAACGAATTGGAGCTAGCCCGCGAGATCGGCACCGGCACAACAAGCGTGCGCGAATTCCTGATCCGCTTCTCCCGCTTCGGCCTCATCGAGAAACGGCCGAACAGCCACTGGACGCTCAAGGGCTTCACCCGCGAATTCGCCCTCGAGCTCGCCGATGTGCGCGAGATGTTCGAGCTGCACTCCGCCGCCGAGTTCGGCCGGCTTCCGCGCGACCACCAGGCCTGGATCGATCTCGCCGCCATGCGCGACGAACATCACGCCATGCTTGCCGACATCAACCAGCGTTTCAAGGACTTCTCCGTCCTCGACGAGCGCTTCCACCTGTTGATCCATCGCGCCTCGAAAAACCGCTTCATCGCCGATTTCTACGACGCCATCGCCATCGTTTTCCACTATCACTACCAGTGGAACAAGACCGCCGCCCGCCAGCGCAACGAACGCGCCATCCACGAACATCTGGATTATATCGCAGCCCTGGAATCCGGCGACCAGGCGGCAATCGAAACCGCCTGCCGCGCGCATCTGCACTCCGCCCGCCAGACCCTGCTGCAATCCCTGCCGCAGATTGCCAGTGAAACTGCGTGAGGCGGGGAGAGTTATTCCGGGAAAAGTGCCGCATTGGGTGCCTGCAAAAACCGGCCGGCGTCTTCAGCTGCTCAATTCCCTTTCAAATATCTCCCGGCAATTGCGACAATATCCTTTCGCGCGCGGCGCGCGATGCGGAAAGGCGCTGCCTCGTATCTCCCAGCACTTTTGCTGAAGCTTCCTTCGGCGTGCCGGAAGAAAATGGTGGTGCGGGAGCATATTCCAGAGCGAGCTGGACCGTTTCGGCTTCTGTCTGCCCCAGAAGCTCGCCAATCACGGATAGTCCGAAATCGATGCCCGAGGTGACACCGCCTGCGGTGATCAGGTTGCCATCCTGTACGACTCGCTCCTCGACGGGCGTGGCGCCAAAGCGCGGCAGGAAATCGAGCGCATTCCAGTGGGTCGTCGCGCGTTTTCCCTTGAGCAACCCCGCCGCCCCCAGCACCAGCGCGCCCGTGCAGACAGACGTGACGTAGCGCGCCTTCACCGCCCGCTCCCGAACAAAAGCGAGCACCATCTCGTCGAGCAACAATGCGTTGATACCGCTTCCGCCCGGAATGCAGAGAACGTCGAGTGGCGGGCATTCCGCAAAGGTCGTGGTCGGCGTCAAAGACAGCCGGGTAGAGGCCAGAACGGGCCGCAAATCCTTCCAGATCAGATGAACCTCTGTGCCTTCAGCCGAGGCGAAAACCTCGTAAGGGCCGGTGAGGTCGAGTTGCTGAACATCGGGGAAGACGAGGATTCCGAAAGAAAGAGGCATGGGGAAACTCCTGATTGACTTTCCCAATCCTAGTGGAGCAATGATTGGCGTGTTTGCCAATCATCCCTCCGTTCATGCCAAATAACCCTCGCCGTATCGAAATCCTGACCTTCCCCGACAGCCAGCTTCTTGATGTGGCAGGCCCTTTGCAGGTCTTTGCAACGGCAAACGATCTGGCTGCGCTTGCTGACAAAGCGAGGCCCTATGAGACTGTCGTGGTGGCGCAATGCGCTCAGGTAAGAACATCGTCGGGTCTCGCCTTGGCAGCCTCCCCGTTGCCGTCGCCGGATGCGCCGCTGGACACGCTCGTCGTGGCGGGAGGCTGGGGTGTCAATGCGGCTTGTGAAAACCGCGATCTGGTGGAATGGGTCAGAGGCCGCTCAAAGGCGGCGCGGCGCACCGCTTCCGTTTGCAGCGGTGCATTTTTGCTGGCGACAGCAGGATTGCTCGACGGACGGCGTGTCGTCACGCACTGGCAGCGTTGCGCTGAATTCACAAAACGCTTTCCGTTGGTGCGCCTCGATCCTGACCCCATTTTTGTTAGTGATGGCGACATGTGGACATCCGCCGGCGTGACAGCGGGCATCGACCTTGCCTTGGCGCTCATCGAGATCGACCTGGGTCGGAAGGCGGCGCTCGCTGTCGGGAGGCAGTTGGTGGTTTTTCTGAAGCGGCCGGGCGGACAGTCGCAATTCAGCACGGCCCTCTCACTGCAGGAAAATGACGGGCGTTTCGACCAACTGCACGCATGGATCATGGAAAACTTGAGCCGCCCATTGCCGCTGGCGGCTCTTGCCGCACGGGTCAACATGAGCTCGCGCAGTTTTTCGCGGCATTATCGGCAGGTAACAGGGCTGACGCCGGCCCGGGCGATCGAAGACATCAGGATCGAAACCGCCCGACGCTTGCTGGATGAAGGCCAGTCTGTTGCCCGGGTCTCCAGGCGTTGTGGCTTCGGATCGGAGGAAACCATGAGAAGGGCCTTCCTGCGCCACTTCGGTACCAGTCCGAAAGCCTACCGCGAGCGGTTTGCCGGGTAGACGCCGGATACCATCCTCGGTACCGGCATCATGAAACCTTTTGATTTGTAAGCCGTTATCGCTGACATGACCGACGCTAAATTGAAACCGAAATCGGTCGACGGCACCGAGCCGGACGGTGCCGAGAAGTCGCGCCAGGAGAAGGCATCGACTGTCGAAGTCGCGCTGCCGCCAGATGCCATCCAACCCGATCCGGAGCTAACGCCTGAAGAGACCGAGCAGGCGCGCAAGCGCTATTTGCTGAAACGTTTCTGGATCAGCGCGCGCCGTTACTGGAGCCGCGATGGCGACAAGTTCGCTTGGCCCTTCTCGATCGGGCTATTGGCCCTGATCGGCATGAATGTCGGCTTCCAGTACGGAATCAATCTGTGGAACCGCGGGATATTCGACGCCATAGAGCGGCACGATGCGGGCACCGTCTATTTCCTGAGCGCTGTATTCGTGCCGCTCGTGCTTGGAACTGTGGCTATTGTCACTGTACAAGTCGCCGTTCGCATGATGATCCAGCGTCGGTGGCGTTCCTGGCTGACAAGCGCAGTCATCGCGCGCTGGCTCGCAAACGGCCGTTACTATCAGTTGAATCTCATCGGCGGCGACCACAAGAACCCCGAAGCGCGCATTTCCGAGGATTTGCGGATTGCCACCGAAGCACCCGTCGATTTCATCGCCGGTGTCATTTCCGCATTTCTGGCGGCCTCGACCTTCATCGTCGTGCTCTGGACGATCGGCGGGGCTCTCACTCTGCCGATCGCAGGTTGGACCGTCACCATTCCCGGCTTTCTCGTCATCACTGCGGTCCTTTACGCCGCGATCACCTCCAGCTCGATGGCGGTCATCGGCCGCTATTTCGTCCACGTCTCCGAGGCGAAAAATCAAGCAGAAGCCGAGTTTCGCTACACGCTGACGCATGTGCGGGAAAACGGCGAGAGCATCGCCTTGCTCGGCGGCGAAGAGGAGGAGCGTAATGACCTCGATAAGACCTTCGCCAATGTGCTCAGGCAATGGGCGCTCCTTGCCCGCCAGCACATGCGCACGACGCTTGTGTCGCATGGATCCATGCTGATTGCGCCAGTCGTCCCGGTCCTGCTGTGCGCGCCAAAATTTCTCGAAGGCAGCATGACGCTGGGACAGGTCATGCAGGCTGCCTCTGCCTTCGCCATCGTTCAGGGGGCGTTCGGCTGGCTTGTTGATAACTATCCGCGTCTTGCCGATTGGAACGCCTGTGCACGGCGCATCGCCTCGCTGATGATGTCGCTCGACGGGCTGGAGCGCGCCGAACAGAGCGACTCGCTCGGGCGCATCAAGCATGGTGAAACCGAAGGCGAGGCGATGCTCAGCCTCAACGATCTCTCCGTATCGCTTGACGATGGCACCGCCGTGGTCACGGAAACGCGGGTCGAGATCGAGCCCGGCGAACGGGTGCTTGTGGCCGGCGAATCCGGGTCCGGCAAGAGCACGCTGGTGCGGGCGATCTCAGGTCTCTGGCCGTGGGGAAGCGGCAGCGTCAATTTCCACGCCGACAGACGATTGTTCATGCTGCCGCAACGACCCTATATCCCGTCCGGCACGCTTCGCCGTGCCGTCGCCTATCCCGGCGCCGCCGACAGCTGGACGCTGGATAAGATCAAGGCGGCCCTCGACAAGGTCGGGCTCGATTATCTCAACGACAAGATCGAGGAAGAGGCGCCCTGGGACCAGACGCTGTCGGGCGGCGAAAAGCAGCGTCTCGCCTTTGCGCGCCTGCTGCTCCACCATCCCGATATCATCGTGCTGGATGAAGCAACCTCGGCACTCGATGAGAAGAGCCAGGATAAGATGATGCATATGGTGATCGATGAATTGCCCGACGTGACCATCATCAGCGTCGCGCATCGGGCTGAACTGGAGGCCTTCCATAGCCGCAAGATCACGCTCGAGCGGCGCAAGGGCGGCGCAAAGCTTGTCAGCGATATCGATCTCATCCCGCGCAGGCGAAAACCGAACCTGCTTGTACGGGTTTTGAAGAACCCATCCGTGCTGAAAGAGGGCACGAGTTCGCATAAGGACAGCACAGTCCCAGAATAGAAATTCTCCGCCTGGCCAAAACTCAGCAATCGCCTGACGCCGACTCTGCGCTCGCCATCTGATCCAGATTGTCGATCAGCCGCTTGAGCAGACCGACAAGTTGTCCTGCTTCCGCGTCGGTGAACCCGGCCAATGCCTCTTCATTCCCCTGGAACAAGGCCGCAATCGCCTCCGGCATGCCGTCCCGCGCGGCCTTGGCCAGCACGATGCGGCTGCTGCGACCATCAGCCGGGTCGCGTGTCCGCTCGATCAAGCCATCCCGCTCCATGCGGGCGAGCATCTGCGCCATCGGCGGTTGCTCGACCCTGGCAAAGCGGGCGAGATCGCGCTGCGTGCTTGCCTTGCCATCTTGCAGCGCCACCAGCACAGGCAATTGGCCGACACCGAAGCCGAGCGGTTTGAGGCGTGTTTCGCTCAAGCGCGCAAATCCGCGCGCCGCAAGACTGATGAGATGCCCCGGCGTCGAAAGCACGTCTTCATCCATTCCGCTTGACCTCTTGCCTGCGCTTGATCATAAGATATATACGTACATATGTATATTGATGCGCGGCATTCGGCAATATCGTTTGATGCCGCCAAGCTGATCTTTCAAACTCCATTGAGGAAATGACATGTCCAACAATGACGTCGAAATGCTCAAGCGCGTCTATGCCGGCTTCAACGCCAGGGACATCGACGCTGTCCTCGCCGTCCTTTCCGACGATGTCGCCTGGGCCAACGGCATGGATGGCGGCCATGTTCATGGTCGTGAGGCCGTGCGCGACTATTGGACACGCCAATGGGCTGTCATCAGTCCACATGTCGAGCCGGTCGCCTTTGCGGAAACGGACGATGGCACTGTGGCTGTCGAGGTGATCCAGTTGGTCTTTGACCTCGACGGCCGGCCGCTGGAAGGGCAAAGCCACGGCCTGAAGGACAAGACCGTCACGCATATCTTTCGCATCGAAGGCGACAAGATCGTCCGCTTCGATATTCGGGATGCCCTGTAAGGAACTATGCCGGAGGTTCGCTCCGGGCGCGTTGCGGCCGCCATGTCCGGAAAATCACCTCTGCATTTCGAGACAATCTCGTCGACAACGAGATTCAGGAGACGTGCGAAGCGGTTTGCCCGGAGCCCTTCCGTGAATAACTGAACCGCCTAATGCGAGGCCGCCTCGCTTGCGACAGCCGCCCCCTCGCGCTTCCGGCCGGGCCCGACCGGGATCAGCCAGGTGGTGAAGAAGGTCAGCACCGCGACGACGACCACGCCCCAGAAGCTCCAGTGCAGCGCCGCATTGAAGACGGCGCGGATGGCCGGATCGGCGGCGAGCGCCGAAAGCCCGGTCGGCTGGTTCAGCGCCTCATGCAGGCCCGCCGCCGCCTCGCCGCTCGCATAGTGATTGATGCCGGCATTGAGGATGGCGCCGAGCACGGTGGCGCCGAGCGTATTGCCGAGGCTGCGGGCAAAGATGATCGAGGCGGTGGCGCTGCCGCGCATCGACCATTCGACGCTGTCCTGCACCAGCACGATGCTGGTGAGGCTGATGAGACCCATGCCGAAGCCCATGAAGAAGGAGCCGGCGCCGGCAATAACAGGCGAACTCTCCGGTGTCAGGAACAGAAGAAAACAGGCGCCGAACGGAAACAGCAGGCTGCCGACACGCAAGGTGCGGCGGATGCCGAAGGCCTTGTAGAAGCGGCTGGAGAGCATCACCGACAGGGGCCAGCCGACAACCAGCATCGTGAGTGTGAAGCCTGCAACGATCGGCGAGCGGCCGAGCACGCCCTGCACATAGATCGGCAGGATTGTCGAAAGCCCGATCAGCGCCATGCCGGCCAGCAGCGTCGCCGCATTGCTGGTCGCGATCAGCCTTCGGCTCCAGAGCGGGATCGAAATGATCGGCTCCGGCGCCCGCTTCTCCTGGGCGAGAAAGAGAAGGCCCGTGACCACGAAGACGGAAAAAAGCGAAATCAGAATCCAGGCGCTGGCATCGGTTTCCGTCAGCATGACGAGCAGTGCGACGATCGAGATCGAAAACAGCACCGATCCGAGGTAGTCGATCTTTGCCTGCTTGTGCGCCACGTCCTCCTTCAGGAAGATCATGAAGGCGATGATCGAGATGATGCCGATCGGCAGGTTGATCCAGAAGATCCAGGCCCAGGAGATGTTGTCGACGATGATGCCGCCGGCCAGCGGCCCGACGACGGCCGAGGTCGCCCAGACGGTCGCCATCGCGCCCTGCACGCGGCCGCGTTCCTCGAGCTTGAAGAGATCGCCGATGATGGTCATCGTCACCGGCTGGATGGCGCCGGCGCCGAGCCCCTGCAGCAGCCGGAACAGCACCAGCGACATCATCGACCAGGCAAGCCCGCAAAGCAGCGAGCCGACGAGGAAGATCAGGATGCCGCCGATCAGCACCGGCTTGCGCCCGAAAATGTCGGAAAGCTTGCCGTAGATAACAGTGGTCGTCGACTGCGCCAGCAGGAAGGCCGAAAACACCCAGCTGTAATAGGAAAAGCCGCCGAGCTGCCCGACGATGCGCGGCATCGCGGTCGCCACAATCGTCGCCTCGATCGCCACCATGAAGGTCGCGAGCATGATGGTGGCGACGATAAGCACGCGGTTCGAGCGTTGCGCTGCATTCGACATGACGATCCTCTTCGGGTGCTCCGCATGGCCGGAAATGTCGGCGGGCTGGCTGGGTGTGGGGCGATGCGCCGCTTGCGGAGTGATGGGTAGTTTTACGTCCGCAGTCGCGAGTCGTAAAGCCGTTCCCGCGGCAGCTGTTGTTTTCGTCCGAGGTGGGAGCGGCCGAAGCGAAGGCCCCGGTGCCACTTCGATCGGAGTGCCACCTCGCCCGGAGCCCTTCATTCCATCAGGCAGTCAGGCGGCAATCGGCCCGATCTTCATTGCGGGCAGGCCTCGCCGGTCGTCCCGCTCTCCGCGGAACCGGCGGTGCAACCCGGCGTCGGCTGTCCGGATTTTGGCGCCCGCCCGATAGCTGACCAGTCTGTTGGCGGTTGAAACAGCCATCCTCTCATTCGTCATCCATCAAATGAAACTCCCGCGCCGCCTGAGGGCAGAGAAGCCTGAACTGCTCGATCAGCGGCGGCATACCAGAAGCACACGATACGTCTGAATTCTCTCGCAATGGGAAAGTGACGCGCAGCGGTTCTCCCGCAGAAGGTTCGAACGATAGGGTGCCTTCGCTGCAATTGGCGGTGGAACGGAAAGTGTCTTTTCCATTCGTTTTTGTGTACTCCGCCACGCACTGCTTTACAGTCAGTTTGCCGCCATGAGCTGTTGTCTCATGCCCTGGGTCTCGCTTGCAATATTCCTGGAAGTCGGCCCGAGTGACCTTTCCTTCCATAACTGCAGTGCTTGAATCGGTACCGGTCTTACTGACCAGCGTTCCGTTCCATCCGGCACATGAGGCGAGAGGGAAGTCTGCTGCCTGCGCAGCGGACAAGCTAAATGTGAAAAGCGCGATACTTAAAAGCGAAGTTCTCATAGGTCCTCCTAATCGCTAACCTGCCCTCGTACGATCGATATCGGTCGCGCATATGTAGATGAAGGGCAGCCCAGCCGCCATGAGTGAAGAGGCTCTAATTGCTGAAATTTTGCCTGCAGAGCGGCCAAATGCAGCTCAAGGCAAACGCAGGATTTTAAGAGAGGCTTATAAAGAAATGGTGCCGCTTGCAGGACTCGAACCTGCGACCCCATCATTACGAATGATGTGCTCTACCACCTGAGCTAAAGCGGCATTTCACGGCCGAAGCATGCGGCCCGCGATTTGCATGGCGCTGATACAGCCATTGTTCGAAGATTTCAAGCGCCCTGTCATGGCTTTGGCAAAAAAGAGGGGAGGGCCGAGAAGGCGCGGCTCAGAGCGCCAGCCGGGCGCGCGCCGCCTTGTATTCGGCCTCCAGCCGGTCGACGAGGTTTGCCACCGGCTCGACGGCCTTGATGGCGCTGATGCCCTGGCCGCTGCCCCAGATGTCCTTCCAGGCCTTGGCGCCACCGGTCGCCTGCTCGAAATCCATCTTCGAGGGATCGGCCAGCGGCAGGTTGTCGGGGTCCATGCCGGCCGCCACGATCGAGGGCTTGAGGTAGTTGCCGTGTATGCCGGTGAAATAGTTGGAATAGACGATGTCGCCAGCGGCGCCTTCGACGATCGCCTGTTTGTAGGCGTCGGCGGCGCGCGCCTCTTGCGTGGCGATGAAGGGCGAGCCGATATAGGCCATGTCGGCGCCCATCGCTTCTGCGGCGAGGATCGCGCCGCCGGTGGAAATCGCGCCGGCGAGCAGCAGCGGCCCGTCGAACCATTCGCGGATTTCCTGGATCAGCGCAAAGGGCGACAGCGTGCCGGCATGGCCGCCGGCGCCGGCCGCAACCGCGATCAAGCCGTCCGCCCCCTTGCGGATTGCCGAATGGGCGTGGCGGTTGTTGATGATGTCATGCAGCACGATGCCGCCATAGGAATGGACGGCGGCGTTGACCTCGGGCACGGCGCCGAGCGAGGAGATGACGATCGGCACCTTGTATTTGACGCAGAGCGAGAGGTCGTGCTCCAGCCGCTTGTTCGACATGTGGACGATCTGGTTGACGGCAAAGGGGGCGGCCGGCCGCTCGGGATGGGCGGCGTCGTGGCGGGCAAGCTCCTCGGTGATCTCGGCCAGCCATTCGTCGAGCTGGCTTTCCGGCCGAGCGTTCAACGCCGGAAAGGCGCCGACGACGCCCGCCTTGCATTGCGCCAGCGTCAGCGCCGGATGCGAGATGATGAACAGCGGCGAGCCGATGACCGGCAGTCTCAGTTTATCCCTCAGGATCGCGGGCAGGGCCATGGTTCATCACTTCCATTGACGTTTACGAAAACGTCAATCTCATAACAGAGATGAAAAGGCGATAAAAGAGCGGCTGCCATGCCTTCGTCGATTTCACCCCGAATATATAGGTCTGAGAAGGCTGATAGAATAAGGTCCGCATGTGCTGAAAGCTGCCGATTATCCCCGCCGATCAACCGCGGCTAGGCCTGCAAGGCTTGCGGTTTGCCGCACTTGACGCTACCGAATTTTGAGAGAGAACGGCGGGGATTGCAGTCCGATGCCGAGTTCATGGTGAAGGACTGGATGTGAGCGGATTAGAAACGGCCATCAGAACAGCGCTCGAAAACTCCGATCGCGACAATCCGGAGGTTCGAGCGAGGATCTACCAGTCGGCCCGCCAGGCGCTCGAAGCCGGTCTGCGCAAGCAGGATATCACCGACACCGAGGTTGTTGCCCATCATCGCCATCGCCTGGAAAGCACCATTCACGCCATCGAAAGCGAGGAGCGTGACCGCCTGCATCCCCGCCAGAGGCCGCCTGAGGTGCCCGTGCCGCCGGTCGTGGAAATGCCGGCACCTCCGGTCCACCGCGACGAGGTGGATGATATCGACAGTCCCGCCGTGTCGGGCGAGACCCGCGCCCCCGAAGTGAGCTTCGGCCGTCGCGATGAAGCGAGCCTCGACGACGTGCATGCCGGCAGCGCCGATCATCTGGCCGCCGCGCCGGTCGGCGAGGAGCGCCTTGCCCGCGGCCAGCGCGCCACCAACATGGATTTCCGCCCGGAGCGGGCGGCCGGCCGCCGCAAGCCGCGCAAATTCTTTTCGCGGCTGCTCGTCTGGTGCGTGCTGCTGGCCTTTATCGGCATCGGCGCCTGGTGGGCGCATACGTCGGGCCTGCTGTTGACCGCAGCCGAGCGCGACACCAGCGTTGCCAATCCGCCGGCAAGCACCCAGCCCGAGGATTTCACCGGCAATGACGACAGCGCCGGCAATACGGCCTCCCCCGCCGATCAGCCGGTGACCATCGATCCGCAGAACAGCTTTTCGGCCGATTGGATCCCGCTGTTCAAGCCTGAGGACGCCGACAAGATTAAGAGCGGTCCCAGGGCGCGCACCGAAAAGATCGCCGAGAATGACGGCCCCGCCATCCGCCTGATTTCCGAGAGCGGCACGGCCGACGGCAATATTTCGATCAGCGTGCCGCCATCGGTGCTGCAGCAGCTTGCCGGCAAATCCTCGACGATCGCGCTGACGCTGCAGTCGACCACCGACGAACCGACCCAGGTCACCGTCGAATGCGATTTCCAGTCGCTCGGCAATTGCGCCCGCCATCGCTTCAACGTCACCCGGGAAAAGTCGGATGCGCTGCTGCAGGTGAAGTTCGATCGCTCGCTGGCGCCGAATGCGCCGGGCACGCTGACGATCAACAGCGATCTCGACGGCAAGGCGCGCGGCATCAACCTCTTTGCCATCCGCATCCTGCCGGGGCAGTGAACTCCTATTTCCGAAAGCCTTATTTCAGAAACCCAGACCCCGAGCCGATGATCTCTTCGTCGACTGTGCCGAGCGCCTTTTTATCCTTGCCGTCATAATCCATCGCGTTCAGCATGTGGCGGATCAATTCGAGGCGGGCGCGCCGCTTGTCGTTGGCGCGGATCACCGTCCAGGGCGCAAAATCCGTATGGGTTTCCTTCAGCATCCGGTTGCGCTTATCGCTGTAATCGCCCCATTTGGTCAGCGCCGCGATGTCCATCGACGACAGTTTCCAGACTTTCAGCGGATCATGGCGGCGGTCGTGGAAGCGCTTGAGCTGCATCTCGCGGCCGATATCGAGATAGAATTTGAAGAAGAAGATGCCCTCATGGGCGATGATCTTTTCGAGCTGCGGCGTCTGCTTGAGAAAATCCTCATATTGCTGCGGCGTGCAGAAACCCATGACCGGCTCGACGCCGGCGCGGTTGTACCAGGAGCGGTCGAACAGCACGAATTCGCCAGCCGTCGGAAACTGCGCGACATAACGCTGGAAATACCATTGCCCCTGCTCGCGCTCGGTGGGCTTGGTCAGCGCCACGACGCGCGCAAGGCGCGGATTCATATGCGCCGAAGAGGCCGAGATCGCACCGCCCTTGCCGGCAGCATCGCGTCCCTCGAACAGCGCCATCACCCGCTTGCCGGTCGCCTGCAGCCAGAACTGCACCTTGACGAGTTCAATCTGCAGCTTTTCCAGCTGCTCCAGATAGTCCTCTTCCTTGAGCTTCTTCTTGTAGGGAAAATCGCCGGATTCCAGTGCGTTTTCCTCCACCCAGTCCGGCAGGACGGGATCGTCGACATCGAAGATGCGTTTCTTTCCGCGGATCTCCAGCTCGACGGCCCTGTTTTCGACGTCCTCGTCCATATGTTCCTCCTCAGCCTGATTGTTCTCTTGGCGCAGGCGAACATAGTTGCCGTTGAAAATCAAATCTTTCGCGGATGGCCGGCACTTTTTCGTCGGTTTCGGTGGCGGCCTTTCGCTTCTAGGCGGCAGCCCGAAAACTTCTGTCATGAATTGCCGCTATCAGGCAGAGTTCCAATATAAAGAAAAACGAATCGACGCCGCGAGGGTACTTGCCAGACGAAACTCCATGGAGAAAAAGCCTGTTGGCACGCATAAGGCGCGAACGGCCGGTGCTGCTTGCGGCGATCCTCAGCGCGCTGATCGCGCTTGCCGCCGGCATGAACAAGTGGGTTGTGCTTGTCCTTCTGCTTGTGATGATCCTCACCGCGCTCTTCAACGAGGCGCCCATCATCGAGGCCGAACCCGCCCCGCCGGTGGAGATGAAGCCGGAGCTGCCGCCAAGCCGCCTGCCGGAGGTTTCCGCCACGCTCTCCGGCCTCGATTTCCCCGTCATGCTGCTGTCGGACGATGCCTCGGTGCTCTTCCAGAACCGCGCCGCCGAAAAGGCCTTCGGCGAGGTGGCGCTCGGGGCCCATATATCGGCCCGCCTGCGCTCGCCCGGCGTGCTCGACATGGTGCGTGAGACGATCGCCACCAACGCGCCGAACCAGATCGAGCATTCCGAGCGGCTGCCCTCCGAGCGCGTCTATATCGTCCGCAGCGCGCCCATTGAATTTGCGGCCGGGGACGGGCCGCATGAGCGCTATTTCATCCTCTCCTTCCGCGATATTTCCGAGGTCCGCCGCATCGACCGCATGCGCTCGGATTTCGTCGCCAATGCCAGCCATGAGCTGCGCACGCCGCTTGCCTCGCTGCGCGGCTTCATCGAGACCATCCAGGGGCCGGCGAAGAACGATCTGAAGGCGCAGGCGCGCTTCCTCAACATCATGCTCGACCAGGCGACGCGGATGAGCAGGCTGGTCGACGACCTGCTGTCGCTCTCCCGCCTGGAGCTGAAATCGCACATCGCGCCGGATGAGAAGATCGACCTGGTGCCGCTGCTCGGCCATGTCAGGGATTCCCTGGCGCCACTGGCAAGGGATGTCGGCGTCGACATCAACCTGCATCTGCCCGAGGGCAAGGTGGAGGTGCTGGGAGACCGCGACGAGCTTGTCCAAGTCTTCGAGAACCTGATGGAAAACGCCTGCAAATACGGCCAGGAGGGCGAGATCGTCGACGTCTGGTTGAAGAACGGCACCGGCCAGCCGGTCGAGGTCAGTATCGTCGACAAGGGTCCGGGCATTCCGGCCGAGCATGTGCCGCGCCTGACCGAGCGCTTCTATCGCGTCAGCATCGAGGATAGCCGCTCGAAGAAGGGCACCGGCCTCGGCCTGGCCATCGTCAAACACATCCTCACCCGCCACCGCGCACGGCTGATCGTCAAATCCGAAGTCGGCAAGGGCACCGATTTCACCGTGCGCTTTTGATAGGGCATGTCCCCTCGCTACGTTTACGGGGAGAGGGTTAGGGTGAGGGGCAAATCACACGGAACAACCTTAGTGAAAGGATGTAGTGCGGAAAGCCGCCGTCTCCCCATCAGGATATGAAGCCGATTTCTACAACGCAAGGTGGATTGCTGGCCGGAATTTGCAGTTCCCCGACACGATTGATCGGGGTCTTCAAAATTTTCTCTTATAAATCAGAAGCTTAAGCTGTCACAAATGTTTCATCGCTTTGACATAAAAGGACGGTGCTTAAACCGCTAAGAGAGTCTCGCCGATGAAAAAAGGCACTGCGAGGGCCTCTCTACAGGCCGCACTCACACAAGCCCAATGCCGGGAGATTTACATGAACACCTTCAAGCTCACCGTTGCCGCGCTCGCTGCAACTGCTGCTTTCGCTGGCGCTGCCGTCGCCCGCGACCAGATTCAGGTTGCTGGTTCGTCCACCGTCCTGCCTTACGCAAAGATCGTTGCCGAGTCCTTCGGCGAAACCTTCACCAACTTCAAGACGCCGGTCGTTGAATCCGGCGGCACGGGCGCTGGCCTGAAGGAGTTCTGCAAGGGCGTTGGCGAAGACACCATCGACGTTGCAAACGCCTCGCGTCCGATCAACAAGAACGAAGCCGAAGCCTGCAAGGCTGCCGGCGTGACGGATATCCAGGAAGTCAAGATCGGCTACGACGGCATCGTCTTCGCAACCGACGCTTCCAACCCTGACGTTGCCTACGTTCCTGCCGACATCTACAAGGCCCTCGCAGCCCAGGTCGTCGTGGACGGCAAGCTCGTCGCCAACCCCTATAAGAAGTGGTCGGAAGTCAACCCGAAGCTTCCCGCTGTTGATATCGCTGCCTATATCCCGGGCGAAAAGCACGGCACGCGCGAAGTCTTCGAACAGAACGTTCTCGCCGCCGGCTGCAAGGCCTCTGGCGCAATCGACGTCATCGCCAAGGAAATCTCCGATAAGGCTGCCCAGGGCAAGGCCTGCGTCGCAGTCCGCAAGGACGGCGTTGCTGTCGACATCGACGGTGACTATCCGGAAACCCTGGCACGCATCGCCGCCAACAAGACCGGCGTCGGCGTATTCGGCCTTTCCTTCTATGAAAACAACGCCGACAAGCTCAAGGTTGCCAGCGTAAACGGCATCGTTCCCTCGACGGAAACGATCGCTAACGGCACCTACCCGGTTTCCCGCCCGCTGTTCTTCTACGTCAAGAAGGCACATCTCGGCGCCGTTCCGGGCCTGAAGGAATACGTCAACTTCTTCGTATCCGACCAGATGATCGGCCCTGACGGCCCGCTCGTCGAATACGGCCTGGTTGCCGCTCCGGATGCCGAGCGCGAAGCGATCCGCAAGGACGTCGAAGCCGGCAAGTCCATGTAATCACTTTGCCGGCGCGGTGCCTTCAGGCCCGCGCCGGCATTGCCTTATCCCTCGCGCCGGCGTTTTCGGTGCTGCGGGTTAAATTCATTCCGCATGATTGGAAGCTGAAGGCAGGCTGTGAAGCTGCCGGGCTTTGGGGCCACGGGCTTGGGGACGTAACGAATGAGCACATCCATCATACTTTTGTGCCTTGTGGTGATCGGTGCCGCCGCCTATCTGGTCGCGCGAAGCCGGGCCACGGCGCTTGCCGGAGGCAGGTCCTCCGCATTGCATTCACGGCCGGCCTATTACGGCGCCTATGCCGCGATCTGGGCTGTTCTTCCCGCCCTCATCGTCCTCTGCGTCTGGCTCTCCGTCAGCCCCGGCATCATCCAGTCCTCGGTTCGCAGCGCCTTCCCTGCTGACGTCAAGGCTCAGGCCTCGGTCGAGCAGGATCTTGGTTATTCGATGGTGGCGACGGTCGCCCGCGGCCTGACGATGCTGACTTCGGATGAAGCTGCGGCAGTCGCCAACGATCCGGCCGCCCTGCAGGCCAAGCTCCTCGAAAAGGGCGTGCCGCTTGCCGGCCAGCCGCAGCCCTACATGGTCGATGCCGCCAAGACGCTGAACGCCAAGAGCATGACGAGCCGCCTCGCCATGACCGCCGTCGTCTTCATTCTGGCTGTAGCTGGCGCCTTCTATGCGCTGCGTTCCATCGCCCCGCGCTTCCGCGCCCGCAACCGGGTCGAGCGCGTCATGCTCTGGGGCCTGCTGCTCGCCTCCTCGATCGCCATCCTGACGACGATTGGCATCGTGCTTTCGATGCTGTCGGAAGCCGCCCGCTTCTTTGCCGTGGTACCCGCCGCCGACTTTTTCTTCGGCACCGTCTGGGATCCGCGCTTTGCCGGCGCCGGCAGCTCGTCCTTCGGTCAGTTCGGCCTGATCCCGCTGCTGCTCGGCACGGTTTACATCGGCCTGGTCGCCATGCTGGTCGCCGTGCCGGTCGGCCTCTTTGCCGCCATCTACATGGCCGAATACGCCTCGCCGAAGGTGCGCGGGGTCGCCAAGCCGCTTCTCGAAGTGCTCGCCGGCATTCCGACGATCGTCTACGGCTTCTTCGCGCTCGTCACCGTCGGCCCGTTCCTGCGCGATTTCTCCGCCCAGATCAGCGGTCTTCTGTCCGGCAGCTATTCGAATTTCATCCAGGCGCAGAGCGTTCTGACGGCCGGCATCGTCATGGGCATCATGCTGATCCCCTACGTCTCCTCGCTGTCAGACGACATCATCACCGCCGTGCCGCGGGCCCTGCGTGACGGTTCGCTCGGTCTTGGCGCCACCCGCTCCGAAACCATCAAGAAAGTCGTCTTGCCGGCAGCCCTTCCCGGCATCGTCGGCGCATTGCTGATGACCGCCTCGCGCGCCATCGGCGAAACCATGATCGTCGTGCTGGCCGCCGGTGTTGCCGCCCGCATCCAGATCAACCCCTTCGAGCCGATGACGACGGTGACCGTCAAGATCGTCAACCAGCTGACCGGCGACCTCGAGTTCACTTCGCCGCAGACCCTGGTTGCCTTTGCCCTTGGCATCACGCTGTTCTGCATCACGCTTTGCCTCAACATCTATGCGCTCTACATCGTGCGCAAATACCGGGAGCAGTACGAATGACGGATATTGTTTCTCCCGCCGGCGTCACCGTTTCCAAGGCGCCACCGCGCCGCGATATCGGCATCAAGCGCCGCTATGCCGCCGAGCGCCGGTTCCAGGCCTATGGCATTGCCGCCATCACCTTCGGTCTCGTCTTCCTCTTCATCCTGCTGTGGACGGTGATCGGCAAGGGCTACACCGCCTTCCAGCAGACGGCGATCACCTTGCCGATCGAATTCGCCGAGAAGACGATCGACCCGAACAACAAGCGTGCGACCGACCCTTCGGTGCTGATCGCCGCCAACTATCCGGTTCTCCTGCGCGACGCGATCGTCAAGCAGTTGAACATCAATGCCGCAAGTCGCCCTGATGTGCGCGATGCCTCGGCCATGCTGTCGAAGAGCGCCCCGATCCAGCTGCGCGACATGGTCATGTCAGACCCGTCGATCATCGGCAAGACGGTCAATGTCACGGTGCTTGCCGACGCCAATGTCGACAGCGCCAACAAGGGCCAGATCGATCTTTCGGTCGATGAGAAGAACCGCAAGGTCAACGACAAGCAGGTTGGCTGGATGAACGAGCTGAAGGCGAGCGGCGCTCTTCACAAGCAGTTCAACACCGGCCTCTTCGTCAACGGCAACTCCAGCCGTCCGGAGGCCGCAGGCCTTGGCGTCGCCCTCATCGGCTCGCTCTATCTGATGCTGATCGTGCTGGTGCTGTCGCTGCCGATCGGCGTCGCCGCCTCGATCTATCTCGAGGAGTTTGCACCGAAGAACAAGCTGACGGACCTGATCGAGGTCAACATCAACAACCTCGCCGCGGTTCCCTCGATCGTCTACGGTCTGCTCGGTCTGTCCGTCTTCATCAACTTCATCGGCCTGCCGCGCTCGGCGTCGCTGGTCGGCGGCCTGGTGCTGACGCTGATGACCCTGCCGACGATCATCATCGCCACGCGTGCCGCTCTTCGCGCCGTGCCGCCGTCGATCCGCGCCGCAGCCCTCGGCCTCGGCGCTTCCAAGATGCAGATGGTGTTCCACCACGTTCTGCCGCTCGCCATGCCCGGCATCCTCACCGGCACGATCATCGGCCTGGCGCATGCGCTCGGCGAAACCGCGCCGCTGCTCCTGATCGGCATGGTCGCCTTCGTCGCCAACGCGCCGACGACGCCGCTCGATCCCTCGACGGCTCTGCCCGTACAGGTCTATATGTGGGCCAACGAGGCCGAACGTGCCTTCGTCGAGCGTACTTCGGGTGCCATCATCGTTCTGCTCCTGTTCCTGATCGTCATGAACATGGGCGCCATCCTCTTGCGTCGTCGCTTCGAGCGCCGCTGGTAAACGGAGTTAAACATCATGAACATGTTGACGGAAGCTGCAGTTGAAAAGGCGCTGGATCACAAGATGAGCAACGTCCCGTATAAGATGATCGGAAAGGATGTCTCGGTTTACTACGGCGAAAAGCGCGCGCTTTTCGATGTGAACCTGAACATCCGCGAAAACACCGTAACCGCCCTGATCGGCCCGTCCGGCTGCGGCAAGTCGACCTTCCTGCGGAGCCTCAACCGCATGAACGACACGATCGACGGCTGCCGCGTCACCGGCAAGATCACGCTCGACACCGACGATATCTATGATCCGGATATCGACGTCGTCGAACTTCGCGCCCGCGTCGGCATGGTCTTCCAGAAGCCGAACCCGTTCCCGAAGACGATCTACGAAAACGTCTCCTACGGCCCGCGCATCCATGGCCTGGCCAAGTCGAAGGCCGATCTCGATCAGATCGTCGAGACCAGCCTGCAGCGCGCCGGCCTCTGGAACGAGGTCAAGGACCGCGTGCATGAATCCGGCACCGGCCTGTCCGGCGGTCAGCAGCAGCGCCTCTGCATTGCGCGTGCCGTCGCCGTCAGCCCTGAGGTCATCCTGATGGACGAGCCCTGCTCGGCGCTCGACCCGATCGCCACCGCCAAGGTCGAGGAACTGATCCACGAACTGCGCGAGAACTACACGATCGTCATCGTCACCCACTCCATGCAGCAGGCCGCGCGCGTCTCGCAGCGCACCGCCATGTTCCACCTCGGCAATCTCGTCGAGGAGAACGACACCGACAAGATGTTCACCAATCCGGACGATCCGCGCACCCAGGATTACATCATGGGTCGCTTCGGCTGATCCTGCCGTCACCAAGCCTTTCCGTTATTCGAGGATAAAGCCCCATGGCATCGACACATATTTATTCTGCCTATGATGATGATCTGAAGTTCCTGTCCAGGCGGATTTCCGAAATGGGCGGCCTGGCCGAGCAGATGGTCGCCGAAGCCGTGCGGGCGCTGGTCAACGGCGATACCGCGCTGGCGCAGAAGGTCATCTCCGACGATGTGATCCTCGATCACGCCGAACGCGAAATCGGCGACAAGGCGATCGTCACCATCGCCCGCCGCCAGCCGATGGCCGCGGACCTGCGCGAAATCATGGGTTCGATCCGCATCGCCGCCGATCTCGAACGCGTCGGCGACCTCGGCAAGAACACCGCCAAGCGCGTCATCGCCGTCCAAAGCACCGGCGTTCCCCGCAAGCTCGCCCGCGGTCTCGAGCATCTCTCCGAGCTGGCGCTCGTCCAGCTCAAGGAAGTGCTCGACGTCTACACCAATCGCTCCGCCGACAAGGCGAACGCGATCCGCGAACGCGACAACGAGATCGACGCGATGTACACCTCGCTGTTTCGCGAACTCCTGACCTACATGATGGAAGATCCGCGCAACATCACCAGCTGCACGCATCTTCTCTTCTGCGCCAAGAACATCGAGCGCATCGGCGACCACGCCACCAACATCGCCGAGACGATCTTCTACATGGCGACAGGTGCGCAGCCGGAAGGCGATCGTCCGAAAGACGACAGCGCCAACACCGTCGGCGCGGTAACCGAATAACCGCCCGGGCCGGACGGCCGGGCTAGAAGCTTGCGTGCGCGCCCATCCGGGGCGCGCAAAGAGGTCGCAGCCAATTCTGAATTTGCGCAGGATGCATTGCTTGAACCATCCCCGGTTCAGGGATCATGCGCGAGGAGACCGACACGCATGATCCCGAGAGTTGCAGTTGTTGAAGACGAGGAAGCCCTGAGCGTGCTTCTTCGCTACAATCTCGAAGCGGAAGGCTTCGAGGTCGATACCATCCTTCGTGGCGACGAAGCCGAAATGCGGCTTCAGGAGCGCACGCCCGATCTGCTCATCCTCGATTGGATGCTGCCTGGCGTCTCCGGCATCGAACTCTGCCGGCGCCTGCGCATGCGGCCGGAAACCGAGCGCCTGCCGATCATCATGCTGACGGCGCGCGGCGAAGAGAGCGAACGCGTCCGCGGGCTTTCGACGGGTGCCGACGATTATGTCGTCAAGCCCTTCTCGACCCCCGAACTCGTCGCCCGCGTCAAGGCGATGCTGCGCCGCGCCCGTCCCGAGGTGCTGTCGACGGTGCTGAAATGCGGCGATATCGAACTCGACCGCGAAACCCACCGGGTCCATCGCAAGACCCGCGAAGTCCGCCTCGGCCCCACCGAATTCCGCCTGCTGGAATTCCTGATGTCGTCGCCGGGCCGGGTCTTCTCTCGCTCGCAGCTTCTCGACGGTGTCTGGGGCCACGATATCTATGTCGACGAACGCACCGTCGACGTCCATGTCGGCCGCCTGCGCAAGGCGCTGAATTTCTCCAACATGCAGGACGTCATCCGCACCGTCCGCGGCGCCGGTTATTCGATGGAAGCCTGAGGGCCTCCATTCTGATTGCTGACAACGTCGCTCGAGCTAGCGTCTGCCCCTCACCCTAACCCTCTCCCCGTAAAACGGGGCGAGGGGACGTGCCCTGCGACAGGTTAGCGGGGAACGGAGAGGTCGCGGCATATCCCCTTCGCCCCGCAAGCGGGGAGAAGGTGCCGGCAGGCGGATGAGGGGCAGCCATCCGCGCGAACCAATAACCACAAAAAAACGGGCCAGTCGGCCCGTTTCTCATGTGCGGCGATGTTACCCGCTCAGCTGGCCCGCGCTGCTGCCCGGCGGCGTTCGTTGACCGGCTGGTAGGCAAGCTTCTGGTGATAGCTGCAATAGGGCGAATTGTCGGGGGATTCGCAGCCGCAGAAGTGGAAGTCGTCCTTCAGCGGATCGCCGACCGGCCACTTGCAAGTGCGTTCGGTCAGTTCCGTCAGGCCGAGGCGTCGGGAAATCGGAACGACCACGTTGCCTCTCGGCACGTATTCCATTTCCTCGATCGTTTCGATCTCGATCTCTTCCTTCAGCATCGTCGCGCCCTGCTGGCGGGTAACGGTGCGAGTGGCGACCCGTGAGGCGTAGTTCGGCGCGCGCGGCGCAGAAGTATTGCGTTTCGGCGTTCGGGCGGCATTGGCGGTACCGCCGGCCTTGGCACGGCCGGGGAGGCTCAGCCGATGCACCTTGCCGATGACCGCGTTTCTGCTGACGCCACCAAGTTGTGCCGCGATCTGGCTGGCGCTCAGTCCTTCGGCCCAGAGCTTCTTGAGTTTCTCGACCCGCTCGTCTGTCCAGTTCATGCCCTGTCTCCACCTTTTGCGTTGGTGATGGCAGAATCCCTCACCGTTGTCCCGGAAGGCTCCGAAACAAGAAACGCTTGATCAATTTTGGTGACTAGTTCCGCCGCATGCAGTCTAGTAATTGAACTTTAACCTAGTGTGAGGCTGACTCCGTGACAAGAGTCGCATGAATCCGGATGAATCGAATTTCAAGTTTTCCCCAACTTGCTGCCCCGGCGTGGCATTTCTGCAATAATGCCTGTTGAGGACGGATAATGCTGCTGTACAAGCTTGCTGCATGCGCTAAGGGCGCAGTTTTGTTGACATTGCAGCGCGAAAAGGAAATAGTGCCAGTCGCCGCCGCAAGGCGGCATTTTTGATTTTTCGGGCCTGGTTTTCTTAGCCGGAGTCCGGAGCTTGATAACATCGATGGGAGATCGCGCTATGGCTGAAGCCGCGCCGCTTTATGACACCTATTCTCGTGCCCCGTTGCGGTTCGAGCGAGGCGAGGGCGTGTGGCTGATCACCGAAAGCGGCGAGCGATATCTCGATTTCGGCGCCGGCGTCGCCGTCACTTCGGTCGGCCACAGCAATCCGCATGTGGTCGGCGCGCTGAAGGAGCAGGCCGACAAGGTCTGGCATCTCTCCAACATCTATGAGATCCCCGGCCAGGAGCGCCTGGCCAAACGGCTGACCGACGCCACCTTTGCCGACAAGGTGTTCTTCACCAATTCGGGCGCCGAGGCGCTCGAATGCGCGATCAAGACGGCGCGCCGTTATCAGTATTCCAAGGGTCATCCCGAGCGCTTCCATATCATCACCTTCGAGGGCGCCTTTCACGGCCGGACGCTGGCGACGATCGCCGCCGGCGGCCAGGAGAAATATCTTGAGGGCTTCGGCCCCAAGGCGCCCGGTTTCGATCAGGTGGCTTTCGGCGACATCGAAGCGGTGCGCGCCGCGATCACCGATGCCACGGCCGGAATTCTCATCGAGCCGGTGCAGGGCGAGGGCGGCGTGCGTCCGGCCACCCCCGAATTCATGAAGGCGCTTCGCCAGATCTGCGACGAAAATGGCCTGCTGCTGATCCTCGACGAGGTCCAGACCGGGGTCGGGCGCACCGGCAGGCTCTTCGCCCATGAATGGTCGGGCGTCACCCCCGACATCATGGCGGTCGCCAAGGGCATCGGCGGCGGTTTCCCCCTCGGCGCCTGCCTTGCCACGGCAGAGGCTGCCTCCGGCATGAAGGCCGGCACGCACGGCTCGACCTATGGCGGCAATCCGCTCGCCATGGCCGTCGGCAGCGCCGTGCTCGACATCATTCTCGCCGATGGCTTCCTCCAGCAGGTGCGCGACGTCGCGCTTGTCTTCCGCCAGGGCCTGGCCTCGCTGAAGGACCGTTATCCCGATGTGATCGAGGATATCCGAGGCGAGGGGCTGTTGCTCGGCGTCAAGGCCGCCATTCCCTCAGCCGAACTGCTGCAGGCGATCCGCGCCGCCCATCTGCTCGGCGTGCCCGCCGGCGACAATGTCATCCGCCTTCTTCCGCCCCTCGTGGTCACCGCCGAGGAAGCCCGCGAGGGCCTTGCCCGCATCGAGCGCGCTGCCGAGAGCATTCGCGCCTCCAAGGTCAAGAAGACGGCTTGAAGGGATTGCCGCCTGCGGGCGCAGCACAGGTAACAAGACTATGGCTCCTAAACATTTCCTCGATCTTTCGGCGGTCACGTCAGCCGATCTCAGAACCATCATGAACGATGCGCTCGCCCGCAAGCAGGCCTTCAAGGCCGGCACGGGCGACAAGCCGCTCGCCGGCAAGATGCTGGCGATGATCTTCGAGAAGCCGTCGACGCGCACCCGCGTCTCCTTCGATGTCGGCATGCGCCAGCTCGGCGGCGAAACGCTGTTCCTGTCAGGCACCGAGATGCAGCTCGGCCGCGCCGAGACGATCGGCGACACCGCCAAGGTGCTGTCGCGTTATGTCGATGCGATCATGATCCGCACCACCGAGCATTCCAGGCTGCTGGAGCTTGCCGAGCATGCGACCGTGCCCGTGATCAATGCGCTGACGGATGACACCCATCCCTGCCAGATCATGGCCGATATCATGACCTTCGAAGAGCATCGCGGCCCGATCAAGGGCAAGACCATCGCCTGGACCGGCGACGGCAACAATGTGCTGCATTCGCTGGTCGAAGGGGCGGCGCGCTTCGGCTATCGCATGAACATGGCCGTGCCCCTTGGCTCGGAGCCCAAGGATCACTATCTGAACTGGGCCCGCAATGAGGGCGCCGAAATCATGCTCTGCCATGATGCCGACCGTGCGGTCGCCGGCGTCGATTGCGTGGTGACCGATACCTGGGTCTCCATGAATCAGGAACATCGGGCCCGGGGTCACAATGTCTTCCAGCCTTATCAGGTCAACGCGGCTTTGATGGCGAAGGCCGGCAATGATGCATTGTTCATGCATTGCCTGCCTGCTCATCGCGGTGAGGAAGTGACGGACGAAGTGATCGACGGTCCGCAATCCGTAGTCTTCGATGAGGCGGAAAACCGCCTTCATGCGCAGAAGTCGATTCTTGCTTGGTGCCTGGGCGCGATCTGAACCATAATCTGGTGTCGCGAGTCACAAACTCGCGACCGCGCGAGCGAAGGCCACGCTGGGCAGTCGCTTGAAAACTAGGAGTGAAAGCCATGGCAGAAGCTGCAGCCGCCCTCGGCCAGTTTGATTTCGCCGGCGATGACCATGTCGTCCCTTTTCAGGTGGAGGGTCTGGATGTGCGCGGCCGCGCCGTCCAGCTCGGCCCGATGCTCGATGCGATCCTCGAGCGCCATCATTACCCCGCCCCCGTCGCCCGGCTGCTTGCCGAAGTCGTCGTGCTGACGGTGCTGCTCGGCACCTCGCTGAAATTCGACGGCAAGTTCACGGTGCAGACCAAGGGCGATGGCCCGGTCGATCTTCTCGTCGCCGATTTCTCGACGCCGGAAAATGTCCGCGCCTATGCCCGTTTCGATCAGGCGCTGCTCAACAAGGCGATTGAAGCAGGTGAAACCGAGCCGGAGCAATTGCTCGGCAAGGGCGTGCTCGCCTTCACCATCGACCAGGGCAAGTTCGGCCAGCCCTATCAGGGCATCGTCGCGCTCGACGGCACCTCGCTGGAGGAGATCGCCGGCGTCTATTTCCGCCAGTCGGAGCAGATCCCGACGCGCGTGCGCCTGGCCGCGGCCGAACTCTTCGATCGTGACGAGGCGGGCAAGCCGCGCCATCGCTGGCGGGCAGGCGGCCTTGTCGCCCAGTTCCTGCCGGAGGCGCCGGAGCGCATGCGCCAGCCGGATCTCCACGGCGGCGACGGCGACACCGGCAACCGCCCGCATGGCGAGGACGATGCCTGGGTCGAAGCCCGTTCGCTGGTCGAGACCATCGACGCCGATGAACTGACGGATCCGCTGGTCGGGACCGAGCGGCTGCTGTTCCGCCTGTTCCATGAGCGCGGCGTCCGCGTCTACGAACCGCGCGCCGTCTTCGACCGCTGCAGTTGCTCGCGGGAGAAGATCAAGGGCGTGCTGAAGGGCTTTTCGGCCGAGGAGATCGAAGCCAGCCAGGAAAACGGCGAGATCGCCGTGACCTGTGAATTCTGCTCGACCACCTACCGCTTCGAGCCGGCCGAGCTTCAGCCAGCGGAGTAGGCACGGTTAAGGACACGCACAGCGAACAATAAAAGATTAGCGATGATGCAGCACGGTGACTCGACTTTGCGTAGTCACTGTGCACCTATTCTGTTTCTTGGTTGTGGCCTAAGAAAGCGGGATGGGGCGTTGATGCGACTTTTGTTTTTTGTACTCGCACTCATAGCTGCGATGCCCCGAATGAGCTTGGCTGATGACGAGACAGTCCCATGGAAAGAGGTCGGGGGCTGGAGCGTGGCTGTCGACCCGACTTTAGACAATGGCTGTTTTGTTCTGACTTCCTTTGATGACGACACCATTTTTCGTCTTGGCTTCAATTTCCGCAAAAAGGACAACCCTCTTTACATTCTGCTCGGAAATCCAAACTGGAAATCCTTGGAGAAAGGTAAGCGTTATCCCATCGAATTCTCGTTCGACCAGTCTAAGCGGACGGCTGATGCGAGAGGTCTGGATCTCCCCGGCTTCAAATCATTATGGATTGATTTCAATGATCCCGACTTGATTGAGGAGTTCGCTGGTAAACTGAGTTTCCGCGCCAGCCTTAGAGGAAAGCAGATTGTTGCCCTCGGTTTGAAAGATTCCGCCAGGGCAGCGGATGAGTTGCTCGCCTGCCAAAAGGCGGTAAACGATGCCGTCGCAAAACATCCGGCGCCGCCACAATCAAAAGATCCGTTCGAAGCAAAGCCAGGCACCCAGGCATTGGATCCTTTTGACCTTTAGTAGATTGATGACTGGGCAAGGCCGAGGATCTACGACCGAGGGTACGGCGTCCATGTTGGTACTGACTGGAAGGCTGCAGCCGGCCGGATCCACGCGCAGTGCTTGCACTGACGAAACGACCGCGAACCTACGCTCTCAATTGAGCACCCGCAGCAGCCCCGGTGAATCCAGCGAGAAGGCGGGGATGTCGACATCGAACATCTCGCCATCGTCCGTTTCCATCTGGTAATGGCCGAACATCAGCCCTGAGGGGGTGTCGAGCGGACAGCCGGAGGAATATTCGTAGGTGTCGCCGGGGCTGAGCCGTGGCTGTTCGCCGACGACGCCCGGGCCGGTCACCTCGTCCACCAGTCCGTTCTGGTCGGTGATATTCCAGTAACGGTTGACCAGGCGAACGGCTACGCCGGAATTGTTGCTGATGACAATCCGGTAACCCCAAACATAGCGGTCGTCATCCGGATCGGATTGCTCCTCCAGATAGAATGGTTCGACCACAACTTCGATATCTCTTGTGAGGGCGCGATACATGCCTTGCACCTTAGTCAAGATATGTTACCCGTATCTTATAAGAGGCCCTGTCCGTCAAGAAACGGAACGTTGATCGTCACTGAAACAGTCATGATCGAAGGGTTTTTCGATCGTTAAGCCTAATTGTCAGTGTTAATTCCAGTTCGGAACGCCGGCACGGCCGTAGTTGTTCCCCCGGCCGAACTCCAGTGAGATCCGGCGAGCCGAACCCCAGTGAGATCCGGCGAGCCGAACCCCGAGTGAGGTCCGGCTGCCATTGTCGTCGATCAGGCCGAAACCTTGGCAAGCGCCCGCGCGAAATCCTCGATCAGATCGTCGGTATCCTCGATGCCGGCCGAAAGCCGCACCGTGCCCGGAGAAATGCCGAGTTCGGCGCGCGCCTCCTCCGTCAGGTTCTTGTGCGTCGTCGTTGCCGGATGGGTGATCAGGCTCTTGCTGTCGCCGAGATTGTTGGAGATCTTGACGATCTCCAACGCGTTCTGCAGGGCAAAGGCCGCTTCCTTGCCGCCCTTGAGCTCGAAGGCGACCAGCGTCGAGCCGCCGGTCATCTGCTTGGCGATGATATCGGCCTGCGGATGGTCCTTGCGGCCGGGATAGATCACCTTGGCGACCTTGCCCTGCTCGGCGAGGAAATCGGCGATCTTTGCCGCATTCTGCGTCTGCTGGCGCACGCGCAGCGGCAGCGTCTCGATGCCCTTCAGCAAAGTCCAGGCATTGAACGGCGACATGGCCGGGCCGGTATGGCGGAAATAGTCGTGCAGGTTCTCGTCGATCCATTCCTTGTCGGCAAGCACGACGCCGCCGAGGCAGCGGCCCTGGCCGTCAATATGCTTGGTGGCGGAATAGACGACGATATGGGCGCCGAGCTCCAGCGGCTTCTGGAACAGCGGCGTGGCGAAGACGTTGTCGACGACGACCTTGGCGCCGATCTGGTTGGCGAGCTTGGCCACGCCTGCGATATCGATCACTTCGAGCGTCGGGTTGGTCGGGCTTTCCAGGAAGAACACCTTGGTCTTCGGCGTGATCGCCTTTTCCCAGTTGGCCAGATCCCGGCCGTCGATCAGCGTGCAGTCGATGCCGTATTTCGGCGCCAGCGTCTCGACCACCCAGCGGCAGGAGCCGAACAGGGCGCGCGCGGCGACGATATGATCGCCGGCCTTCAGCTGGCAGAGGATCGCCGCGGTGACGGCCGCCATGCCGGAAGCGGTGGCGCGGGCATCCTCCGCGCCTTCGAGCATGCACATGCGCTTTTCGAACATGTCGTTGGTGGGGCTGCCGTAGCGGGCGTAGATGAAGCCCTCCGTCTCGCCCTTGAAGCGGGCTTCGGCCGCTTCCGAGGTCTCATAGACGAAACCCTGCGTGAGATAGATTGCCTCGGACGTTTCGCCATATTGCGAACGCAGCGTGCCGCCGTGAACGAGTTGGGTTGCGGGGCGCCAGGACTTGCTCATGCCATCACCTTCACATAACAAAAAAACCGGTCGCAAAAGCAGACCGGTTTCAACCCGGTCTTTTTAGCCACTTGTTTAACGTGGCTGCAAGCCGACCGGCCAAATCACCACGGGATAATTCTGCAATACTGCTGTTAGCTGCTTGCGTCAATTCCCCGAGTTTGGTTTTGTCGGCGGCAAATGATGGATGAGGCATGATGGCTCGTGAAACGGGAATTCTGGCGGATCGCGCGATCTCCGCGCTGTTCGAAACGGAGCGTCTGATCTCCGAACGGGAGCTGGACCGCGACCAGATCCAGCCGGCAAGTCTCGACCTGCGCTTGGGCGCCAAGGCCTTTCGCGTTCGCGCCAGCTTCATGCCCGGCCCCTCGCATCTGGTGTCGGACAAGCTCGACCGGCTGAGCCTGCATGTGATCGACCTTTCCGAGGGCGCGGTGCTCGAGACCGGCTGCGTCTACATCGTGCCGCTGATGGAGAGCCTGGCGCTGCCGGCCGACATGTCGGCCTCGGCCAACCCGAAGAGCTCGACCGGCAGGCTCGATATCTTCACCCGCGTCATCACCGATTACGCCCAGGAATTCGACAAGATCCCGGCCGGTTATTCCGGCCCGCTCTATCTCGAAATCAGCCCGCGCACCTTCCCGATCGTGGTGCGCCGCGGCTCGCGCCTGTCGCAGATCCGCTTCCGCGTTGGCCATTCCCTGCTCGGCGAGCCGGAACTCTTGAAGCTGCATGAAAGCGAGACGCTGGTCGCCAGCAAGCGGCCGAACGTATCGGGCGGCGGCATCGCGCTGTCGATCGATCTGGCCGGCGACAAGGACGGCCTGATCGGCTATCGCGGCAAACATCACACCGCCGTTGTCGATGTCGACAAGAAGGCCCAGCATGACATCTATGATTTCTGGGAGCCGCTCTACAGCCGCGGCCGCAACGAGCTGATCCTCGATCCCGACGAGTTCTATATCCTCGTCTCGCGCGAGGCCGTGCATGTGCCGCCGGATTATGCTGCCGAGATGACCCCCTTCGATCCGCTGGTCGGCGAATTCCGCGTCCATTATGCCGGCTTCTTCGATCCGGGCTTCGGCCATGCGCCCGCCGGCGGGCGCGGCAGCCGCGCCGTGCTCGAAGTACGCAGCCACGAAGTGCCCTTCATCCTCGAAGACGGCCAGATCGTCGGCCGCCTCGTCTACGAACACATGCAGGAAAAGCCCGCAAGCCTCTACGGCTCCGGCCTCGGCTCGAACTACCAGGCCCAGGGCCTCAAGCTCTCGAAGCACTTCCGCATCTGAGCCTTCCCGGCGGCCACGACTTGACAGCGGCCCCTATCTGTTGGAAATCTCGCTTCATCGCGGGTGTAGCTCAATGGTAGAGCAGCAGCTTCCCAAGCTGAATACGAGGGTTCGATTCCCTTCACCCGCTCCAGCTACATCCATCCCACCGTCATCGATAGAAATGCGAAGACCCAGAAGTCGGCTTAGAGCCTGCCTCGCCTTATATCGGCTGCTGCGGAGCGAGATGAGACGACCTCAGATTTCCGCCTGAGGGTTTCCCGAGGACTTTCCCCGTAAACGGACCCGTACAGCGCAGAAAAACGGCCGGCGTGCAAGAATCCCCACTTCAGGCAGATATCCCGGATGCTCTGTTGGTTCGACCGATCCAGAAGGTCCAATCGAGCGGCGCGTAGTCGTAGAGTTCTCAAGTAACTTGCTGGTGTAGCTTCCTTGAAGGTCCGGAAGCCGTTTTCCAAGGTGCGAACTGAGACGTTGGCAGATTGAGCGATCATCGAGATGGTGATCGGCTTAGCGATATTCGCCTGCATGAAATCTATAGCCCGACGAACGTGCCGTGGAGCGGGCATAAACGGACTCCGTTCCAGTCGCTGAGAGTAACGATGGGGTATCAATCGAATGAGCAAATGAGTGAGTGCTTGATTGAGATTGACCATTGCTATCGGCGAATGAAGCAAGATGGCGTGCTCCAAGCATACCATCCATTATAGTCTCGACGAGATTCTTGATGAGATGTGCGGAGGCGCTTGATCCATCAACGAGGGGGGACAGGTCTAACGATCCGACAAGAGGGGCTTCAAACAGCTCCCCGAACGCTTGGCAGATCTGGCCCCAATGTAAAAAGAGTTTCTGCGATCGATGGAGCGTTCCCCGCACGAGGAAGCGATCCGCCTCGCGGCTTTGCCCAAGTAGCATCTGGCCCGGTGACGCTGTTGTCGTGGTTTGCCGTCGCGTCATGCCGGAAATGCCGTCTCGCGGCACATGGATGGTAAGCCATTCCGGTGTGTCCGAGGTAGCCCAAAGGTTCCACTCTCCATTGCATGCGAGATCGACAACCGTCATCGCACCGTGAGAACGTGCATCAGCGGACCAATTAAAGCCTAGAAGCGTATGAACCGGCGATGCGTCAAAGGGAGCAGATCCGAGGAATGTTTCTAACATTCCGTCGAAGTCTGCGCCGGTCCATCGTGAGGTCAATGCGGAATTATGAATCATGCGAGCCTGCTGAATTCGCGGGTGGCAGTGTGATGACGATGCGACGCACGCGTTCTCCGGCGGTGAA
Organism: Rhizobium sp. BK008; assembly: GCF_014197345.1. Taxonomy (NCBI): domain Bacteria; kingdom Pseudomonadati; phylum Pseudomonadota; class Alphaproteobacteria; order Hyphomicrobiales; family Rhizobiaceae; genus Rhizobium; species Rhizobium sp. BK008. The sequence goes on from NZ_JACIFK010000007.1 coordinate 317,783, forward strand.
TCGTTCCATACGCCCGAGCGAGGGTGAGGCTAATGGTCAACTCCAGGATGCGGCGATCTGCGAGGTGGAAGAGACATCCCACCGACGGAGCCGAGATCTCATTCTTCGTCTGTGCCGCTCGCAATGTGCTTGACCGCATCGGACGCGGCTTCGAGGAGGCGCTCCGACATGCCCCGGTCAGTCATGATGCGGGAGATCGTCACCGCGCCTACCATGAGGGAGAGGATGACCATGGCCCTGTCATAAGGTTCCGTGCCGTCCGATGCCGGGATCAATTCGTCGAGAATCTGGAGGTGAGCCTCTATGCCGTGCTGGAATGGAGCCCGCACCTCCTCGCTCTGACGCGCCGCGTCGGCCCCAAGTGCGGCGAGGGGGCAACCATCGCCTTTCTCTTCCCGGTGCCCGGCCGAGAGATACATGCCGACAACCGCGTCGAAGGGATCGGCGCTTCCGGCGGCAACCCTAGACCATCTGCGGATGGCGTTCTCCATCGCTCGCCCGGATGCCAGTGCCACAAGATCATCCTTCGATTCGAACTGCTTGTAGAACCCGCCTTGGGTGAGACCGGCGCCTTTCATCAAATCCTTCAGCCCGATGCCGTCGAAGCCATGCTCCCGGAAGAGCCGGCTTGCGACATTGATCACCGTTTCACGATTGGCCTCGGCCTGAGCGCGACTGACTCTCATAGCGATCTCCAGTTAGATTTCATTTGACATCTATATCAGAATTAGAGTTAGATCGCAATCTAATTTAAATGCTGCGCCCGTCAAGAAGGCTTACTGACATGAACCGCAAAATCCTCCTCGCCTCATTCGGCCTCCTGGCAGCCGCCGGCGCCACGGCATTCTTCTTTGTCGGGGTGTCCTCGGAAGGAAGCGCACAAGCCGCCGATCCCCGCACTACACCGCCATTCGTCAAACTGGTTGAGGCAAAGAGGCCGGAGACCGCCGAGCGCAGCTTCACCGGCACCATCGCCGCCCGGGTGCAAAGCAATCTCGGTTTTCGTGTGCCCGGCAAGATCGTGCAGCGTTATGTCGACGTCGGCGTGCAGGTCAAGGCCGGTCAGCCGCTGATGCGCATCGACGAAACCGATCTGCGTCTCGCCCTGACGGCGAAACGAAACGCCGTCGCCGCAGCCGAGGCTGTGCTGACCCAGGCGCAAGCAGACGAGACACGCTACGCCGCTCTGGTGAAAAACGGATTGGCCGCGACGCCGCAGCGCTATGAGCAGGCAAAGGCAGCGCTTGACACCGCTACCGCGCAGCTTGCCGCGGCGCAAGCGGACGCCAAGGTCGCGGAAAACGAGGCCGCCTATTCCGTCCTGGTTGCCGACACCGATGGAACGGTTGTCGAAACGCTGGGCGAGCCGGGGCAGGTCGTGACCGCGGGACAAACCGTGGTCCGGCTCGCACAGGCCGGCCCGCGTGAAGCGCTGGTCTGGCTTCCGGAATTTCTCAGGCCGCAGCTCGGCGAGATCGCCGATGCCAGCATCTACGGCAACGAAAGCCGGCAGGACAAGGCCCGGCTTCGCCAGATCTCCGACGCTGCCGATCCGCAAACCCGCACCTATGAGGCACGCTGGGTTCTGGATGGCGCCGCAGCGTCGGCGCCGCTGGGCGCGACGGTGACGATCAGAATCGCCAACGGCGGTAGTCAATCGCATGCCGCGGTGCCGGTCGGCGCCGTATTGGACGATGGCAGGCGCACCGGCGTCTGGGTCTTCGACCAGGCATCGTCGATCGTCCACTTCCGGCAAGTGAAAATCGAACAGATGGGTGAGGAGGTTGCGGTGGTTTCCAGCGTCAATGCAGGCGAGCCGGTCGTCGCTCTCGGCGCCCATCTGCTGCAGGACGGCGCCAGCGTGCGCGCCACGGTAGAACAGGCAGAGGCGGCAAACTGATGAACTTCAATCTATCCGCGCTCGCCGTTCGCGAGCGGGCCGTCACCCTGTTCTTCATCGTTCTGCTGGCCGCCGCCGGCGCCTATGCCTTCGTCAAGCTCGGGCGCGCCGAGGACCCGTCCTTCACCATCAAGACCCTGACCGTGACAACGGTGTGGCCGGGCGCGACAGCGCGCGAAATGCAGGATCTGGTCGCCGAGCCGCTCGAAAAGCGCCTCCAGGAACTCACCTGGTACGATCGTGTCGAGACGACGACGCGGCCCGGTTATGCCTTTTTGACCGTCACCTTGAAGGACAGCACGCCGGCCACGGCCGTCGAGGAGGAATTCTATCAGGCTCGAAAGAAGCTTGGAGACGAGGCCCGCAACCTGCCCGGGGGCGTGCTCGGTCCCTTTGTCAACGACGAGTACGCCGATGTCAGCTTCGGGCTTTATGCGCTGAAGGCCAAGGGCATGCCGATGCGCGAGCTTGTGCGCCAGGCCGAGGTGATCCGCCAGGATCTTCTGCATGTGCCCGGCGTCAAGAAGATCAACATCCTCGGAGAGCGGCCCGAACAGATCTTCGTCGAATTCTCCTATGCCAAGCTCGCCACCCTCGGCATTTCGTCACAGGACATCGCGGCCGCCTTGCAGCGGCAAAACACCGTGACGCCGGCCGGATCGATCGATACGCGTGGGCCCCAGGTGTTCATTCGCTTCGATGGCGCCTACGACAGCATCCAGGCGATCGCCGACACGCCGATCGTCGCCGCCGGACGCACCTTGAAGCTCTCGGATTTTGCCGAAGTGCGGCGCGGTTATCAAGATCCGGCCACCTATCTCATTCGCCATGACGGCGAGCCCGCCATCATGCTTGCCGCGGTGATGCAACAGGGCTGGAACGGTCTGGAACTCGGCAAGGCGCTGGAAGAAAGATCCGCCGCGATCGCAAAGACCTTGCCGCTCGGCATGACCCTCGCCAAGGTCAGCGACCAGGCCGTCAACATCGACGAAGCCGTCGGCGAGTTCATGCTGAAATTCGCCATGGCGCTCGGCGTCGTGTTGTTCGTCAGTCTCGTCAGCCTCGGTTGGCGTGTCGGCATCGTCGTGGCTCTGGCCGTTCCGCTTACCCTTGCCGTCGTCTTCCTCATCATGCTGGAAACCGGCCGGTTCTTCGATCGCATCACCCTTGGTGCGCTCATCCTGGCGCTCGGCCTTCTGGTCGACGACGCCATCATCGCCATCGAGGTGATGGTGGTGAAGATGGAAGAGGGGATGGATCGCATCAAGGCGGCCGCCTATGCCTGGAGCCACACGGCAGCACCGATGCTGTCGGGCACCCTCGTGACGATCATCGGGCTGATGCCGGTCGGCTTTGCCCGGTCGACCGCCGGCGAATATGCCGGCAACATCTTCTGGGTCGTCGGCTTTGCCCTGATCGTCTCGTGGATTGTCGCGGTGATCTTCACGCCCTATCTCGGCGTCAAGATGCTGCCGGCGATCAAGCCGGTCGAAGGTGGCCATCACGCCATTTACAACACCCCGAACTACCGGCGCCTGCGGCGGGTTATCGAATTCACAGTGCGCCACAAGTTCGTCACCTGTGCGGTGGTCGCCATCGTCATGGGGATCTCCGTCGTTGGAATGGGCGGGGTGAAAAAGCAGTTCTTCCCGACGTCGGACCGTCCCGAAGTCCTCGTCGAAGTCCGCCTGCCCGAAGGCACCAGCATCGAGACGACGACGGCAACGGTCGAGAAGCTCGAAGGTTGGCTGCAGAAACAGCCGGAGGCAAAGACCGTCACCAGCTATGTCGGGCAGGGCGCTCCCCGCTTCTTCTTTGCCATGGCGCCGGAATTGCCGGACCCGTCTTTCGCCAAGATCGTCGTGCTGACCCCTGACGCTCACACACGCGAGGTACTGAAGCTTCGGCTGCGCGCGGCCATTTCGGATGGGCTCGCCCCTGAAGCCTATGTCCGCGTCACCCAGCTCGTCTTCGGTCCTTACACGCCGTTTCCGGTCGAGTTCCGGATCACGGGCCCGGATCAGGAGCAACTGTACCAGATTTCCGACAAAGCTCTCGCTATCATGAAGAGCGTGCCGGATGTTCGCCAGGCAAACCGCGATTGGGGCAACCGCACGCCCGTGCTGCGTTTCGTTCCCGACCAGGATCGGCTGAACCTGATCGGTCTGTCGCCGGCCGAGGCAGCCCAGCAGATGCAATTGCTGCTGAGCGGAATTCCGATCACCGAGGTTCGCGAAAATATCCGCAACGTGCCTGTCGTTGCACGCAGTGCCGGCGGCAACCGGCTTGATCCCTCACGATTGGCAGATTTCTCGCTGATGAGCCGGGATGGGCGACAGGTTCCGCTCGATCAGATCGGCCACTCGGAAATCCGGTTTGAAGAGCCGATCCTGAAACGCCGCGATCGAATGCCTGTCATTACGATCCGGTCCGATATCAACGAAGCGACACAGCCGCCGGAGGTCTCAGCGCAGGTTATGAAGGCGCTTCAGCCGCTGATTGCCTCGCTTCCCCTGGGATATCGCATCGAGATGGGCGGAAACATCGAGGAATCACTGAAGGCCAACAACGCCCTCGTCAAGATCTTCCCGGCGATGATTGCCGCCATGCTGATCGTAATCGTTTTGCAGGTCCGTAGCCTGTCGACGATGACCATGGTCATGCTGACAGGGCCGCTCGGTCTTGCCGGGGCGGTTCCGGTCTTGCTGCTCTTCGATAAGCCTTTCGGCTTCAATGCCATTCTCGGATTGATCGGGCTGGCGGGAATTCTGATGCGCAACACTTTGATTCTGACGGAACAGATCAAGGAGAATAAGGCAGCCGGACTCGACGATTATCATGCCGTCATCGAGGCGACGGTGCAGCGGACGCGTCCGGTTATTCTGACAGCCCTTGCCGCTGTGCTTGCCTTCATTCCTCTCACGCACTCGGTGTTCTGGGGGTCGATGGCTTACACGCTGATCGGCGGAACGGCGGTCGGCACGGTGATGATCCTGCTCTTCCTTCCGGCCCTCTACGCTACCTGGTTCCGCATCAAGCCGACGAAAAACGAAAGCCATGAAAATTCTCCGAAGGAGGTAGAGTTACCCAAGGAGGTGGAGTTGCCGACGTCAATGGCTGCCGAGTGATGTTCTCCGGCGGCGGCGACGACTTTTGCGGGTCCGGAAGTGACCTTGAGCAGGCGCGGACGCGGATACTCGAGGTGGCGGAAAGGTATTTTCGGCGGATCGGCTATCATAAGACGTCGGTCGCCGACATCGCCTCCGAACTCGGCATGAGCCGCGCCAATATCTATCGCTTCTTTCCCTCGAGGACGGCGATCAACAGTTCGGTCTGCGGACTGGTTGTCAAAGACGTTGCTGAAATCGCTCTGGCGATCGCGCGAACGGATGCGCCGGCGAGCAAAAAGCTGGCGGATCTTTTGACCGCCATCCACCGGCACAGCACGAGAATGCTGGTGGAGGACAGACCGATGCACCAGTTGCTCGTCGCCGCCACGGACGGAAGTTGGGCGACCATCAACGCGCATAATGAGCAGATCCTGGCAATCCTCAAAGCGCTTGTCCGCGAGGGTCTGCAGACAGGCGAGTTCAAGGTCGAAGACGCCGATGAAGCCGCGCGCGGTATCATCACTGCGTTCCTGCCGTTCTTCCGTCCGGTTCTGGTCGAGCAGCGGGTTCAGGAGGGAGGGGCCACCGCAGTCGGCCTCCATGCCCAAATCCGCTTCATCATGAAAGCGCTCGGCACGTCGGACCGCGAGACCTCCCTGAACGCGATAAGCGCCTAATTTAGCGCTGCCGACCTTGTTCTCTTCGACAAAGGCATTATCTAGTGCACTAGATAAAAGCACACTAGATGAAACCATGTCGAACAACGAAATCGCATCCCGCCGCGCGGTCGGCACCCAACTTTCGTTTGCGCTCTATGGCGCGGCCAACCGGATGGCGCGCCTTCACAAGCCATTTTTGCAGCCGCTCGGTCTAACATTCCCGCAATACCTGGTGATGCTTGAACTTTACGGCGGTACGCCCCGCGCCGTTGGAGAGTTGGGTTTGAAGCTCGATATGGACACCGGCACGATCACGCCGCTGCTGAAGCGCCTGGAATCGGCCGGCATGGTGACCCGGACGCGCGATCGTAACGACGAGCGGCGGGTGCTCATCCATCTTACCAAAGCCGGTGAATCCCTGCGTGAGGCGCTTTGGGCCGTCACCGACAAAATCAAAACCGCCTGTCAGCTCACGGACGAGGGGCTGGCCGATCTGCGCGACACGCTGCACGCATTCGCGCGTCCCGCCCGCGATTGAGGCGGGCTTAGTTCCACATCAGAGAAAGGACATCCCATGAAGATCGGAATCATCGGCGCCGGAAATATCGGCGCGACGCTGGCGAGAAAACTTGCCGCCGGCGGCCATGAGGTCAAGCTTGCCAATTCGAAGGGGCCGGACACCATCCGCGATCTTGCCGGCGATATCGGAGCGACCGCCGTTTCGAAAGAGGAAGCCGTCCGGGTCGTCGAGGCGATCGTTCTTTCGATCCCGTTCGCAAACTGTCGCGATCTCGGTCGGCTCTTCAATGGCGTGCCTGAAGACGTCGTGGTGATCGATACGTCGAATTATTATCCGTTTCGCGACGGCGCGATCGCCGACGTCGATGGCGGCATGCCCGAAAGCGTTTGGGTGAGCGGGCAGATCGGCCGACCCGTCGTCAAGGCGTGGAATGCCGTGCTGGCGGCAACGCTGGCGGAGAAGGGGCGGCCTGACGACACGGATGGACGCATCGCCATCCCGGTTGCAGGCGATGCTCCGCAAGCAAAGGCGATTGCCATAGATCTGGTCGAGGCCACCGGTTTTGATGCTCTGGATGCAGGAGGGCTGGCGGCGTCCTGGCGTCAGCAGCCCGGCACCCCGGCCTATTGCACCGAGCTTGCAGCAGATGAGCTGGAAGAAGCGCTGCGATCGGCGGATCGATCCCGCGCAGCCGATAATCGCGACGCGCTGATCAAGGAATTCTTCGCGGCAGGCACCAGCCTGACCCACGACGAAATCGTCGCTCGAAACCGAGCGGGGACTGTCGCTCCGAAATCCTGAACCCGTTGAGGCTCATGCCGCTCCCTGCCGACATGCCCCGGCACGTTTGCAGGCGCGATCATCGAAAAAATCGCCGTAAAGCAAAAAGTGCTTGATTTTATATTTCGATTGACATCTAAAGCAAGGATAGATGTTGATCGAAATCTTACGTGCTTGGATGCCAGGTTCTGAGACACTGTCCTTTGGCGACAGGGTGAAAAGTCTGACCCTATAATTGAAGCACGTATTCAACCACTCGCGCCCAGCCAGGAGCCTCCATGTCTCAAAATAAAGTCGTCGTCATCACCGGAGCATCCTCCGGAATCGGCGAAGCGTCGGCCCGCCTTCTTGCACAAAACGGTTTTCAGGTCTTTGGCGGCGTGCGTAGCCCGCAGCGTGTCAATGCCATTCCCGGCGTGCGCTATGGGACTGCCGACGTCACCGATGACGCCTCGGTCTCCGATTTTGTTCAATGGGTTTTGTCCGAGGCAGGCAGAATCGACATCCTGATCAACAATGCCGGCGTTTCGCTGGTCGGCCCGGTCGAGAACACGTCGCCTGCCGAAGCCCAGGCGGTCTTCGATACCAATGTTTTCGGCCCTCTGCGCATGATCCGCGCTGCCTTGCCCTCCATGCGCGCCGCTCGCAGCGGTCTGATCATCAATATCAGCTCGGTCCTCGGCTTCCTGCCGGCGCCGTTCATGGGAATATATGCCAGCAGCAAGCATGCACTCGAAGGACTGTCGGAGTCGCTGGACCATGAGATTCGTGAGTTCAACGTGCGCGTCGTGCTGGTTGAGCCGACCTTCACCAATACCAAGCTCGATGTGAACGCGGCCCAAACCGACGCGCCCCTCGGCGCTTACGCAGCACAGGCAGATGCGACCATCAAGACGGTACAGGCCCAGATCAAAACCGCGCCGTCGCCGCTGGTTGTCGCGGAGAAAATCCTGGCTGCAATCAACGGTCCATACAAAATGCGTCAACCGACCGGTGGCCAGGCGACGCTTCTAAGCCGGTTACGCAGGTTTATGCCGGCAAGCGCGGTCGACAGCAGTCTGCGCAAGACATTCGGCTTCGGAAAGCGTAGCGCAACCTGAGTTTGCCTAAATTTCCAAACGTCGTCGGTTTCACAGCTTCGTTTCCGCGAATCTCGCTGTCGCATTCGTGCCGGCGCATTGCAGAGCATCAGTCGGGATCCTGGCTCGGCGACGTGCTGCTGCCGGCGCCGAAGGCGCTTCGCGATCTTTTATGAAAAGGGTTGCGCGCAGGCACCGGCTCCTACAAGGAAACAGATGGCGCCTCGGCCGCGCGCAACCCCTAGCTTCGCCTTTATTTGGTCTTACTGACGCTCGTCTCAATTCTCCCCAATTGAGACCTCACGTAGTCGCCGTGGCGAAGCTTTGCGAATTCGTCGGTGGCTTGTGTCCGTCTGCTCTTGAACACGTACCATTGACCGTCCGGTTCGCGTTTCTGATAGATCAGGCCGCCCTTCTTGCGGTGGCTGAAGCAGGTGATTGCCGTCGCCGTTCCGGTCTTGGCGTGCCAGTCGGCGTTGAAGCAGAGTTTGCCCGACTCCGTGACGAACCAGCGGCCCATGCCGAAGGATGGCGAGCCATTTTCCCGCGACCAGGCGGTAAAGCGACGCGCCTTCGCGGAGAAGTAGCCGGCGCCGGCTTTCCACATCCAGGAATTCTGGTTGTAGAGCTGATAGATTTCCGCGCTGCTCATCGGCTTTGCCGTCTCGATCCCCGCAGGCTCATTGGTTGCGGCAGCGGACGCAGCCGTAGCGATACCGCTGGTCAGGGCGACGGCCAGGAACATTTTTTGAAGCATGGACATGTTCAGGTTCCTTCTGTTCAATTGATGCTTTCGTGGACGAGCCGCCAGTCGGGGCGGCCATAACCGTCCGGCCACGGATAGACTTCACGGTCGTTGAAGTAGATGACGGCGCTGAGCGCCGGGAACTGCGGATAGCGTTTCGTTACGCTCTCGGCCCAGTTTCGCACGAAGGAATCGTCGCCTTCGTAGCCGAGTTCGGCAACCATGATGGGCTTGCCGTAACCCGCGACACGGGCGTATCCGGGCGCAAGGTGCTCGGCAAACGTCTGGTCACGGCCAGTCTTGTCCCTGTCGTATTGCTCCAGGCCAAAGACCGAGAGGCCGATGATATCGACGACATCACTGCCGGGATAAAAGGCCTGAAGCCCCTCATTGCCCTTCGGTGACCACATGTATTTGGCCGTCTTCAGGTGGACCTTGCAGACCTCCACCATCCGGCGATAGGCCTTGGCATAATCGGCGCCCTGCCAATGCGACCAGGAGAACTGGCTGTCGGTTTCGTCCATTTCCTGTCCCCAGCGAATGATGACCGGACTTTTCAGCGTGGCAGCGGTCGAGCAGACCGCGGCCATGTTCGCATCGCGCGAACCGTCCAGGATGCTGTGCAGTAGTTCCTGCGAGGTCTGGCGCCAATCGCGTGACCAGGTCCAGGGCTCGACCGAGATCAGCAGGGTGCGACCACGCGCTTGCGCATAATTGTCGGCGAGGACGAGCGTGCGCAGATCGACATCTTCCCAGGGCAGGAAGAGGTGTTCGATCTTCGAATCGGGCGAGGCGCCCAAATCTCCGTGCGGATCATAGGCGCCGAACGTGATCGACTCCTTCGTGACAACCGGCATTTTGGTCGGCGGCGCGATGGACGATGTCGTCATGGCAAGCGGCTGCCCTTCGGCAGAACTGCCCAGAGCGGTCGGCAGCACCGCGACTCCCGATAGCAACAGGCCGGTTAACGACAACAGGGCTATTTTGGATGGGCTATGCATTGTGTAGTTCCTCCACGCTCGGCCGCACGTCCGGGTGAGCGGCATCGGTTCTCAGTTGGATCTCCTCCGGATCGGAAATCCATCGTGGTTTGAAAAAGATCGTGCGCAGCGCGGTCCCGCCCCGGCCTGCACCGGAGACGGCATAGCGCTCTTCGAACAGCTGAAGGCGGCCGCTGCCCCAGGCGAGTGCCTCGGTCGCATCCTTTCCGCGCATGATGGTGGCAACCCCCGGCAGCGCGACGAGCGCAACAAGCGCGGTCGCCATCGCCGGACGGTAGAAACGCGGGGCCGCCGCAACCGTATTTTCCTTCGAATGGCGCCCGACGATGACCAACAGCAGCGCGCAGTAGATTGCCGCGTTCAGGACGGTGAAGAAGTAACCCCCCTTGGAGGCGCCGGCATCGTCGATTGCCAGGGCGGGCAATACCGCCATGAGCGCCAGCAAAGCGTAGGGCGCCAGGACACGCACCGGCAGCAGATCGACTTCGGACCGCCCTTTCGGCGTGACGCGGAAATCGACGAAGGAGCCTGTCACAAAATCGTGCACCGCAGCCAGCGTGCCGGCGAGCGCCCAGGGCCAGCGCGCGAAGAGAAAGAGCATGCATTCCCAGCTCAGGATCTTGGCGTCGTAGGGGCGGAACGAGTTGCTGGCGCGCCAGCGATAAGCCATCACCACCAGAGCGATGGAAAGCGGTGCGAAATGCGCCAGGAAATCGGGGTAGGTCACCGTCACGAAGTTCTGGCCGCGCACGAGCGCGATGATCGGCAGCGCAAACATGAGCAACATGAAGAACGCAAAAAGCGGATACCAGAGTTGCGAAAAGAGGAACTGGAACTGGAGCCGCCGCGGCAGCCGGCCGACCAGGCTCGGCGAGTACCGCAACAGCACCATGACCAGGCTGCGCGACCACTGGAATTCCTGCGTCACGAGATCGCTGAAGGTTCTGGGGCCGTCACCATGGGCGATGGCATCCAGCGCATGCACACCCCGCCAGCCGCCGGCATTCATCATCAATGTCGTCGAATGGTCTTCAGCCAACTCCGGACCGAGGCCGCCGATCTGTTTGAGGGCGACGGTACGCACCGCGTAGTGCGAGCCTATGCACAGCGGCGCCAGGCCGCCATTGTAACCGGCTTGGAGCGAGCCATGCATGCTGGCCTCGGCATAGAGCCTTCCACGTGCCGACCAGCTTTCGGAAGCGTTCTTGTCGCAAATGCTGGGGGCCGAGACATAGCCGACTTTTGGATCGGCGAACGGACGCAGCATGTGGAAGAGATAGTCGGGCGCGGGAACATGATCCGCATCGAGTTGCGCCACGAAATCGTAGCGGTTGTAGCCGCATTGGTCGTAGAAGAAGGCGAGGTTGCCCTCCTTGCACCGCGTGCGTCGGGGCCACGACGTCCGATGATAATCGGATCGCCCCTTGCGGGTCGAGACGAAGACCCCGTGCCTGGAGCACCAGTCGAGAGTCTCGGGGGAAGGGTCTTCGTCGGCAAGCCAGGTGTCGTGTTCCACCTCCTGGGCAAGCATTGCCAGCAGGGTTTCACTGACGACCGAGAAGGGTTCCGCCGGCGCCTTGGTCACGACCATGGCCACGCGACTGCCCGCCGGCAGGCGCAAGGGGCCGTTCGGTCTTGCCGCCCGATAGAAAACGACGATGAAATAGGCCGGCAGAGCGGTCACCCAGGCAAGAACGAGGCTCACCGTAATTGTCCCGAAAGCATCGACGTGATGGCGCGGCTCCAGCCACCAGATCCAGAAATAGGCGAAGGCGCAGAGCCATACGGCCGCCGAGAACAGATATTCGGCCCGCCGATGTCCGGTCAGAACCGGGACAAGAAGCGGCTCGTGGGAGAGTTCCGGAGCATGCGTCGCTTGGGTAATCGCAAGTTCGGTCACGCGCGCGCCTCCAGTCCGAAGAACGGAGCCGCTGTCCGCACGATGGTTTGGAGGTCGGAATAACGAGGCTGGAAGCGGAGCGTCTCGCGGGCCAGGCTGGCGTCGGCGTAGAGGCTGGGTGGATCGCCCGGCCGGCGCGGATGGATGACGACCGGGACTGCGCATCCGGTCGTTTCCTGGATCACGCGCAGGACTTCCCTGATGGAAAAACCCCGCCCGGTGCCGAGGTTGACAGCGAGGTTTGCTCCGCCTTTGGCGAGATGGGTGAAGGCCTGAACATGGGCGCGCGCGAGATCTGCGACGTGAATATAGTCCCTTATGCAGGTCCCATCGGGAGTATCGTAATCATCGCCGAATATCTCCAGATGCGGAATCCGGCCGGCCGCGGCCAGCAGCGCCCGCGGAATGAGATGAGTTTCCGGAACGTGCCATTCGCCAAGATCGCCGTCCGGATCGGCGCCACAGGCATTGAAGTAACGCAGGGCAACATACCGCAGGCCGTAGGCCGCCGCATAATCGGCGAGCATATGCTCGCCGATAAGCTTGGTCTTGCCGTAGGGATTGATCGGAGCCTTCGGCAACGTCTCATCGATCGGCAGCACCGAGGGGACGCCGTAGACGGCGCAACTCGATGAGAAGATGACGTTCCGAAGCCCGGTCTGCCGGCAGGCATCGATAAGCGACAACGCACCGCCGACATTGTTGTTGTAATATTTCGCTGGGTTTTGCACGGACTCGCCCACGTAGGCCGAGGCGGCAAAGTGGATGACGGCATCGGGAGCATATTTCTCGATGACCTCGATCAGGCATGACGAGTCGAGGACGTCACCTTCGACGAAAGGGCCCCAGCGCACGGAGGAACGGTTTCCGGTCGTGAGATTGTCGTAGACGACAGGCTCAATCCCCTCCGAGCGGAGGAGCTTGGCGGTGTGGCTGCCGATATAGCCGGCACCGCCCGTGACAAGGACCCGGGGCGCATCCATCAGACCGCCTCCAGTTCGCGTGCCGGACGGGTGAGAAGGCCATCGAAATAGTCGATCGTCTGACGCAGGCCGCTCGACAGCTCGATCTTCGGCCGCCAGTCGAGTTCCTGCATGGCAAGCGAAATATCGGGGCGACGTTGACGCGGATCGTCAACCGGCAGAGCGCGATGGATGATTTGCGACCGCGAGCCGGTCAATCCGATCACCTGCTCGGCCAGCTCCCGGATCGTGAATTCGCCCGGATTGCCGAGATTGACAGGCCCCGTCAGCGACGACGGTGAGGCCATCATGCGGACCATGCCGCCGATGAGATCATCGACGAAACAGAACGAGCGGGTCTGCGAACCGTCGCCATAGATCGTGATGTCTTGCCCCGTCAGGGCCTGAACGATGAAATTCGAGACGACGCGGCCGTCGTCCGGACGCATCCGCGGGCCGTAGGTGTTGAAGATGCGGATGATCTTGATCTCGACGCCGTGCGTGTTGTGGAAGTCGAAGAACAGCGTCTCGGCGCACCGCTTGCCCTCGTCATAGCAGGAGCGCGGCCCGAACGAATTGACGTTGCCCCAGTAGCTTTCGACCTGCGGGTGGACGTTCGGGTCGCCGTAGACTTCGGAGGTGGATGCCTGAAGGATGCGTGCGCCGGTGCGCGCGGCCAGTTCCAGAAGGTTGAGGGAGCCCAGCACGCAGGTCTTTGTCGTATGGACCGGATCGGCCTGATAATGCGGCGGCGATGCCGGGCAGGCGAGGTTATAGATCTCGTCGACTTCCAGGTCGAGCGGGTGGACGATATCGTGGGCAATGACGTTGAAGCGATCGACCCCCTTCAGATGGGCGATATTGCGCCGCATGCCGGTGGAAAAGTTGTCGAGGCAGATCACCTGGTGTCCGGCGGCCAAAAGCGTCTCGCACAGATGGGATCCGAGGAAACCTGCACCACCGGTGACAAGAATTCTCTTGGGAGTACGAGATGTTCCGCATGGATCATTTGCATCACGAGCCGAAGTTAGAACAGAGCGCGCACGAATCTTACCAAGATAGTTCACGACCACCTCCCGTGTTTCAGATTTTGCTGTGAAATCTTCGATTTTTACTTCGACATACCGCGACATTAAGTCGTTCGATCATGCGAATATTTTATTCATCCGGTTTTTCTTCTGGAGAGAACCGATGTTTATTTAGATACAGCTAAGGGAGGCAATTGTCGTTATCCTCGCGTCCTGGAAATTATCGCTCCGTACATTTCAGAGCGAAAAGGAATATGGTAAACAACTTATGGAGGATACTTTTCGAGCGCTTCCGCTTTTTCAGACGTAGTTCTGCGGAGATTTCAGCCGCAAAAACAATTGCTTTTCTCAGTTTCCATGGCTCGGGTCGGGTTATGCGCTGGAGGAATTGGATGGCTACAGGGTCTGAAACCGACGATGATGCTGCCGCCGAACAGGAACGGCCGGCGCATATGGAGCGGCGGCGCTGGCCGCGTGAACCGGCCATGCGCAAGGAACGCCCACTCCATGCCTCCCCTGCACTCGTGCCGCTGCGATTCTCGACGCAGGACCTGCCGCCGGCAGAACAATTCGAGGCCTGGCGGGCACATATGGCGCCGCTCGTGGATGTTCATCTGCCGGAGGGAAAATCACCGGAAGACGGGTTCCTCGCGGAGCAGATCGGCTGGCATCTCGGCGATATCCTCGTCGTCCAGCAGCGTGCGCATGCCCACAGATATATCCGCGATCAGGCCATGCTTCGATCGAGCCCCATCGACCATTGGAACGTCGGCCTGCAGCGCAGCGGCCAAGCCTGGACCGAGGTCAACCGTCGTGTCACCGAGACCGGTGCTGGCGAGATTTTTTTCATGTCTCTCGGCAGCCCCTATCGCGGACGGATGACCGATACCGAAGCTTTGCTCGTGTTCCTGCCGTATGAGTTGCTGGCTCGCGATGCGGGCCTTCTCCAGAGCGCCGGCAACACGGTTTTTTCGGGCAGCCACGCCGAGTTGCTCACGGGCTATCTCACGGGCCTCGAAACGAACCTCGGCAATCTGACGATAGAGGAAGTGCCCCGGATCATCCAAACTATCGGCGATATGGTCGTTGCGGGCGCCGCATCGTCCACAAGGACTGATACCGGTCAAAACCAGGCCAACATGGGACTGATGGAGCGGGCGCACCGCTACATTCACGTCAATCTCCATTCGGAAAACTTGACACCGGACATGATGTGCCGCGCGCTGGGGATATCGCGTACGCGGCTTTACCAGCTGTTTGAGGCGAACGGAGGCGTGCTCAATTATATTCGCAAGCGGCGATTGCTGCAGGCCTATGCGGATCTCAGCAATCCGGCCGACCACAGGCCGATTTCAGAAATCGCGGAAGCCGCCGGTTTCGAGGTCGCCGCCAATTTTACGCGCGCCTTCATCCACGAATTCAAGCTGAGCCCGCGTGAAATCCGAAGGACGGTGGCAACCCAACAGCGGCCGGCTCCGGCCATCCGCTCCACGCGGCGTTACGGAAAAACGATCGGTGATTGGCTGGCCCTGACGGGTTGATCCGGCTCGGACTGAAATCCAGACTCGAAGTCCGTCAAGCGGCGGTCGGCGCGCTTGCCGAAGACACCCCGGACTTGATCCAGACCCATGGCCTCTAAACCGTCTGGGCGATGTATCTAGACCACGCCGACCAAGCCTAATCCCCGAAAAAGCGGATCGGCTTATATTGCCGGTGCGCGATGATCAGGCTCCGGTCGGGCTGGATGATGTAGGTTTCCTCCACCTGCCGGCCGTACTGGTCGATGAAATCATGCGGAAAGGCGGAACCAACCGGCGATTTGGTGAGTTTGGTGCGCGGCTGGCCGCTATAGGTGATGCTTCCGGGGATGGGTTCGAGGCCCGGTCCGCTGTAGCTGACCGTGTTGCATCCCGCCAGAACGAGCGTGCCAACAAGGCCGATGATTGCAGGTTTCATGTCCATCCCTCCCAATGCCGTGAATAGTGTCACTCTACCCCTTGCCGGAGAGAGTTCCCGACACGAATGCCCATGCCGCTCTTCAATCCTTTGGGAAGCACCCCGGGGGACGTCGTGATCGAGCGGCCGGACGCGACGTCCACCTATGGATAATAGGGTGAGAATCCCGTTCCTCCAGACGCGCCGACCCATCCATTGCTGAAACCGGTGCTGTCTGCTAGATCGGCATCGTCGAAAAAGGCAGGATCGGTTGAGGTAAGCCCGGTCCCTTCCGTTGGCGCGTTAAACGCTCTGGGGAAGCTCTGCTCCGTGCCATGGCACGAGAACCCGCGACGTGATCCGCATCAAGATGCGGGATCCCGGCGGCGTGCGGAGACGGCAAAAAGGCAGTCCCGGGATTTTTTTCGAACGGAGACTGTCATGCGCTTGAACCATCTCGATTTCCACGTTCCCGATGTCGCTGCCACGGCGGATTTCTTCATCCGCCATTTCGGTCTGAAGCTTAAGGATATGCGCGGTCAGAACGGCCTGGCGATCCTGGAAGACGATACCGGCCTCGAAATCGTCCTCAGCCACGCAATCGCAAAATTCGGCACCGCCGATCAGGTGGAAATGGGGCGCCAGACCTATCACATCGGCTTCATTCTGCCCGAGAGGGCGGCTGTCGATGCGGTCCATACCGGGCTTGCGGCTGCCGGTGCTGATCTGTCCGGCCCGCCGGCCGCCATGCGCGGCGGCTGGCTGTTTTACTGCACGGCGCCCGGAAACATCCTCGTCGAGATCGGCTGGCGGCCGGCTTAGACGATACCTAAAAGGAAAGGGCGGCCGCAGCCGCCCTTGCCAATGCCTGTTTTGGCCGGCTCAGAATTCCGTCCAGTCGGCATCTGGGCTTGACGATGGTGTGCTGCTGCCGGCGCCGAAGGCGTTGGCGATTTTCTGGCCGAGCGCGCGGGCCGGCGAGGCGGCCGGACGGGCCGTGCCTTCTTTGGCGACGCGGATCGGGGCTGCCCTGACTGCCGGGCGCGGGGCCACGCGCGGTGCTGCGGCCGGGATCGGCGCGCTGGCGGTGAAGCCGCCTGTGCCGGTCAGCCTGAACTGGCCGAGCAGGTTGTTCAGCGCCGCCGCTTCGGTGGCGAGGCTGTGGCTGGCGGCGGTGGATTCCTCGACCATCGCCGCATTCTGCTGGGTGCCCTGATCCATGGTGTTGACGGCGGTGTTGATCTCCTGCAGCCCGATCGATTGTTCGCGGGAGGCTTCGGCGATCGCGTGGACATGCTGGTTGATTTCCTGCACTTCGGCAACGATCGCATCGAGCGCCTTGCCGGTCTCGCCGACCAGCGAGACGCCGGTCTGCACATGTGTGCCGGAATTAGTGATCAGCCCCTTGATCTCCTTGGCGGCATTTGCCGAGCGCTGGGCGAGTTCGCGCACTTCCTGGGCGACGACGGCAAAGCCCTTGCCTGCTTCGCCGGCGCGCGCCGCTTCGACGCCCGCGTTCAGGGCCAGCAGGTTGGTCTGGAAGGCGATGTCATCGATGACGCCGATGATGTTGGAGATTTCACCCGAGGATTTCTCGATCTGCTGCATGGCGGAAACGGCCTTGCGGACGACCTCGCCGGATTTCTCGGCGCCGAGGCGGGTGCGGGCGACGAGCTGGCTCGCCTCCTCGGCACGCTTGGCGGCGTCGCGCACCGTCGTGGTGATCTCTTCGAGCGCCGCTGCCGTCTCTTCGACCGAGGCCGACTGCTGTTCCGTCCGGTGGGAAAGCTCGTCGGCGGACGAGCGGATCTCGTTGGCGCCGGCGCTGATCGCCCGGGCATTGGCGCCAACCGTATGCATGGTTTCGTTGAGCTTCTCGACCGAATTGTTGAAATCCTCACGCAGCGCATCGAGATGCGCGACGAAGGGCTCGTCGATATGCGAGGCGAGATCGCCAGCGGCAAGACGGCGCAGGCCGTCGCCGAGTGCGGCAACGGCGCGTTCGAGTTCGGATGCTTCGCGGGCCTTCTGCGCCTCGCGTTCGCGCCGCTCGCTATCGCTGACATTACGGTCGGTTTCGGCGCGCGCCTCGATCTCCGCCCGTTCGATCGCGTTGTCGCGGAAGATCGAGACGGCCTTCGCCATCTGGCCGACTTCGTCGCGGCGGTCGAGGCCGCTGACTTCGCTTGTCGTATCGCCTTCGGCAAGCCGCGTCATGCGCTGGCGCAGCTGCGTCATCGGGCCGGCGATGCCCATCTGGGCGACGACCACGCTGACGCCGACGGCAATGAGAACGGCGATGCCGATGAGCACGAGGCAGAGGACGATCCGCCCGTTGACGGAAGCCGAGAGCGCATCGCCGCCATCATTGAGCATCGCCATCATCGCATCATTGTTGGCGATCATTTTCGGCGTCAGGGCATCGAGCTTGGCATTGATCAGGGCAACATTCGAAAGCGCGCCAGCGCTGTCCTTGGCCTTGCTCTGTTCGATGATCTTGTTTGCCAGGATTTCGATTTCGTCGATGCCGGCTTGGATCTCATCGATCGCCGCTTTGCGGCTGGGCACCAGCGCCAGCGCCTGCTTCATCCGGTCACGCGCCTGCGGCAGCTTGCTCGGCGTGGCGAGCGCCGTCTGGAATGCCGGCGTATCGGGCTTCATGTCCGCAATCAGGGTTACCTGCAGCACCGAGGCCACCGCCGATGCGCTGGCGCGCGCGCTCAGCATCGAGGCCTGCGCTTCATGATCGATGAAGGCGCTGTAGGCGGCGTCCGCACGGCGGAACTCGGAGATGACGTAGATCAGCCCGGCCATCGTGATCAGCCCGAGCAGCGCCACGACCGAGATGATTTTTGTGCGGATTTTCAGATGCTTCAGCATGGAAATGTCACCCGATTGACGGGGCGTGTCGCGCGCCCGGTGCTTTTGAAATCAATTGCTGCAGAAAGGACTGCTTCAATATTGCGGTTCAAGGATAGGTTTGGACTGACGCGTGCATCATGCGATCGGCTGGCGGGGTCCGATGTCGTCGCAACAAATAAAAGGCGATATTCTTTAATTCCGCGCTAACACGGCGGCGCGGATGCCCGC
This sequence comes from Rhizobium sp. BK008, assembly GCF_014197345.1. Taxonomy (NCBI): domain Bacteria; kingdom Pseudomonadati; phylum Pseudomonadota; class Alphaproteobacteria; order Hyphomicrobiales; family Rhizobiaceae; genus Rhizobium; species Rhizobium sp. BK008. The sequence goes on from NZ_JACIFK010000007.1 coordinate 336,492, forward strand.
AATTTTTAGGGGCAAGAGCTGCGCGCCATGGCACCCAGGATCAAGCCTCGGAACCGGCATGCAACAGGGCCTCATTCTGAGGTGCTCCGCCGGCCTCGAAGGGCGAGGCGGGTGTGCCGACGCGACTGTCATTCTGCTCCCCCACTCCCACACATATTCCCCGCCACGCATGACTCTGATACATCTCGCCGCAACGCTTCCCACTGAGCCCCGAGATCAAGATCACGATGACGCAATCCAAGCTGGCATCCCTGACTCTGAAGGTTTTCTTCGCGTTCGGCCTGTTCTTGCCAGCGCTCTTTTCGAGCCTTGCCGCATCCGCCCAGCAGGCGTCGCCCTCGCTGCCGCTGCTTTTCGATGCGCGCGAACGTCTTGCGAGACCCGATCTCTCCTCGCTGGTGCGCCTGCGCTTCCTGACGTCGGTCGATTTCCCGCCCTTCAATTTCACCGATCAGAACGGCAAGCTGTCCGGCTTCAATGTCGACCTCGCCCGCGAAATCTGCAGCGAGCTGGAGATCTCGGACAAGTGCCAGATCCAGGCGATCCCCTTCGCCGACCTCAAGGATGCGCTTGCCGCCTCGCAGGGCGATGCCGTCATTGCCGGCCTTGCCGTGACGCCGGAGCTGCGCCGGCAATTCGTCTTCTCCCGACCCTATCTGATGCTGCCGGCGCGCTTCGTGCGCAATCTCGCCGTGCCGCTCGACGGCAAGACGGCTGCCGCCCTTTCCAGCCATCCGGTCGGTGTCGTCCGGGGGACGGTGCATGAGGCGATGCTGGCCGCCTTCTTCCCGGCGATCAAGGCGCAAGCCTTCGACACCAAGGACGCCCTGCTGGCGGCACTCAAGGACCGCAAGGTCGATGCCGCTTTCGCCGATGCGCTGCAGCTTTCCTTCTGGGTCTCTTCGCCGGCTTCGGCCAAATGCTGCGCGCTTTTCGACGGTCCCTATCTCTCCGAACATTTCCTCGGCGAGGGCATGACGATCATGCTGCGGCAGAAGGATGGCGTGCTGACGGCGGCCATCGACCACGCGCTCGCCACGCTGTCGCGCAACGGCCGTCTTCAGGAAATCTATCTGCGGTATTTCCCCTACGGGCTCTATTGACGCCGCGGTCCGAACTGCGCGCGCTCAGCCCTTGCGGAAGCGCGCAATCGCGCTGCGCTCGATCGCCGCGCAGGTGAGCTTGTCGAGACCGAGCCGGTCGCGCAGCAGGCTGAGCAGCCGCAATTCTTCCGCCTTGACCGAAAGGTCGGCGGAGGCCACTTCGACGGCCAGCGCATAGGCCGTGTCGTAAAGCTTTACCGGCAGGGTGTCGCGCACGGTTTCGAGCACGACGTCGAGGCCTTCCGGCCCGGCCAGCAGCGCGGCGCAGTCGCGCGCCACCGAAATCAGCTTGTCGTCGTCGAAATCCCTGAAAACCGGCAGGAACCCGATCAACTGGCCGATCCTTGTCATCTCCCTGTCGTTCATCGTGCTGTCGACGGCGGATGCCATCACCATCACGTAGATCAGCGCATCATGGGCGGAAAGCGGCTTGTTCATCTCTGATTCCTTTTTCGATCTGCCCAGATTAGGAATTGGTTGCCGTCATTACAAGAGATCGGCCATATCCGCGGCTGTTCGCGCTTGTCATGGCGGCCGGTCATTTGCGGCGCGGATCGGCGCCATAGACGCCTTTTCCCGCCTGCTTGGCCGTCTCGGCGATCCCCGCAAGCGGCGACCCCGCCGCCGCTTCCGCCCAGCCATTTTCGGCAAGCCATGAGCCGAGATCCTGGGTGCCGAGCCGGCAGGCGGCCGTCACCGTTTCCTTCCATTCCGCTGTCTCGAGATCGCAAGTGACGCTGCGGTTGCGCAGCAGCTGACGCAGCGCCGTCTTCGCCATCATGCCGCAGGGCCATTGCCGGCCCGCCGGCCCGCATATTCTGTCGGCCGGCGTCGGCACGATGCCGGTAAGCTGAAGTTTCCGCTCGCCAAAGGAAAGCATGCCGGCATTTTCGACCATCGGCCGCGCCAGCTCCATCGGTTTTTTCGCGGCCGGGCCGGCCGCCTGCCCGGCCGTCGTCTCCGCTTTTTGCGCTATATTGGCGGGTTTGGGTGCGACATCGCCGCCTGGATCCGGAGCGGGCGGAACCGCCGGTTCCGCTGACCGGGCGATCATTTCGGCTTGATCGTCCGAAATCGCAGCGGCTTTGCCGGCTGCGGGGGCAGCCTCCGCCGCGGTTGCCGTTTCCTCTGCGGACGTCGTCTCTTCCCCGACTGCGCCGCCGCGGAGTCTTGCTTCGCCCGCCATCAGCAGGCCGGCCACCACCACCATCCCTGTGAGACCTGTGAAGATGGCGGCAGGGCGCATGGAATATCTTCCTATTGGCTGGCCCAGATGATGCGGGCGATCCAATCGACGTCGGAAAGCTCGAGGGTGCGGTTGGGATGTTCGGGATTGAGTGACATCAGTTCGATCGACCGCGGGCTCTGCCGCAGCAGCACCTTGGCCATCACCTCGCCCTCGTTTGTGCGCACGACGACGCGGTCGTTGCGGCGCACCTGGGCGCCCGGCTCGACGATCAGCACGTCGCCGTCGCGGTAAAGGGGCATCATGCTCTCGCCCTGCACCTCCAGCGCATAGACGCCCGCCTTCTGTGCCGGGGCTGCCGGAAATTCCACCACGTCCCAGCCCTGGCCGGCCGGAAAACCGCCGTCGTCGAAGAAGCCGCCGGCGCCGGCCTGCGCGAAGCCGAGCAGTGGAATGGAGCTGCCTTGCTGCGGAAACGCGCCGTCAGACTGTCCGGCCGGATGTCTCGGCCCGCCGTCCGGTCGCATGAAGGCAAGAAACTCCTCCATGCTCGCCCCTGTCGCGTCGAGCACCTTGGCGATCGATTCCGTCGAAGGCCAGCGCAAGCGCCCGTCGGCGGAAAGCCGTTTCGACTTGTTGAACGAGGTCGGGTCGAGCCCGGCGCGGCGCGCAAGACCGGATGGCGTCAGCTCGCGCCGTTCGGCAAGCCTGTCGATCGCTTCCCAAATCTGGTCGTGTGACAGCATATGCGCCCGATCCCTGCGCGGCTGATTCAGCGGCGCGCTTCAACCGGGCGGAATGTTAACCGACCGGCCGGCCCGAGTAAAGATCAGGAGGAATAAAATCCTGTCACATCAGGCGTGCCACGTTCAGGCAACCATCGCCATATTGATCTTGCCGAGCTGAATCACGGCCTGCGTCCGGCTGTCGACATCGAGTTTCAGCAGGATCGCCGAGACATGCGCCTTGATCGTCGCCTCGGAGACGCCGAGTTCATAGGCGATCTGCTTGTTCAGCAGCCCTTCGCCGAGCATGGTCAGCACCCGGCTCTGCTGCGGCGTCAGCGTATGCAGGCGGTGGATCAGGTCGGCGACATCGGGATCCTGCTCCTGCCCGTCACGGTAGCTTTCCGGCGTGGCGATGTCGCCGGCAAGCACCGTCTGGATGCTGCGGCGGATATCGTCGATGCCGGAGGATTTCGAAATGAAGCCGGAAGCCCCGAGCTCCAGCGCCCGGCGGATCGTCGTCGCATCGTCGGTGGCCGAGACGATGACGATCGGCAGGCTGGCGAATTCCGAGCGCAATGCCATCAGCCCGGAAAAGCCGCTGACGCCGGGCATGGCGAGGTCGAGCAGCATCAGGTCGGCATCCGCATGGGCGCCGGCGGCCCGGCGTGCGGCCGCGAAATCGCCGGCCTCGACGATCGCCTGCCGGCCTTCCATGCCGATCACCGCCTGGCGCAGTGCGTCGCGGAAAAGCGGATGATCGTCGGCAATGATGATGGTCTGTTCCTGCATCGAAAACTCCCTCCCAAGAGCCCGATCATGCCCGCATGCGACGCCGTCCCTCCGCGTTGCATGCTGGCTTGCTGGTATATGACTATATCAGATCAGGTCTTCTGCGGAAGGGGATTGGTGTTTTCCTCAGCCTGGAACTCCTTCACCATCCCCATGAAACTCTTCATCATCCGCTCCATGATGCTGATCGAACGCTCGACCTCGGCGTCGCTCGGCAGCGCGCGCTGGGCGACATTGCCCTGTTCGAGCGCCGTCACCCGCTTTGCCAGCCGGTCGAGTTCGTCCTCATAGGCCGCCCGCTCGTCGGCCGCCATCCGGCAGACGAGGGCGCCGTCCTTGTCCTGGCAAATCGACATGGCGCCGGTCTGCCGATCGAGCCGGACAAAATGATCGCCACTCTTCTCCAGCTGGAAGCGGCCGGCATCGGTTTCAGCCGCCGAGGCCGCCAACGGCAGGAGAAAAACGCCAAGTGTCAGAACCAAAGCCTTCATCGTCTCATCCTCCGGATTTTGCTACTGGAGCATGATGCCGAAAAGTGTGCGCGGTTTTCGGACGACATCATGCTCTAATTCTGTTCCAGCGGTCCCGTTTTTCGCGCCGGGGCGTGGACATCGCCGCCTCTTTCCGGCAAAGCCTCGTGACCAAGGACCAGCAGTCGCGAGGCCATGATGACCCTGACACCGACCCTTTACAAGATCGTGACGGACACGCTCTGGCAGCAAGCCAGACAAACCGGCACTTTTCATGGCGCCGGCATCGATCTCACGGATGGCTTCATCCATTTCTCGACGGCAGCCCAGGTGAAGCAGACCGCCGCCCTGCATTTCGCCGGCCAGTCCGGCCTGCTGTTGATTGCGGTCGATGGCAGCGGCTTCGGTGACAAGCTGGTCTTCGAGCCTTCGCGCGGCGGCGATCTCTTCCCGCATCTCTTCGCCGATCTGCCGCTGGCGGCCGTGCTCTGGGAGGCGCCGCTGCCGCTCGACGAAGCCGGCGCCCATATTTTCCCGGAGCTTAGGCCATGATCGATCCTTTCAAGCGTCTCGCCCGAAAGGGTCTCTTCCTGTTCGATCCGGAAACGGCACACGGCATGTCGATCGCCGCGCTGAAATCCGGCCTCGTGCCCGCCTGCCAGCTCAAGCCCGATCCGCGCCTGCGCCAGACCGTCGCCGGCCTTACCTTCGACAACCCGCTCGGAATGGCCGCGGGTTACGACAAGAATGCCGAGGTGCCGGAGGCGCTGCTGAAGCTCGGCTTCGGCTTTACCGAGATCGGTACGGTGACGCCGAAGCAGCAATCCGGCAATCCGCGGCCGCGCATCTTCCGCCTGGTGGAGGATGAAGGCGTCATCAACCGTCTCGGTTTCAACAATGAAGGCCATGATGCCGCCTTCGGGCGCCTCGCCGCGCTAACGGGCGGTGGCATGATCGGCGTCAATATCGGCGCCAACAAGGACAGCGAGGATCGCGTCGCCGATTATGTCGCCGGCATCCGCCGCTTCTATTCCGTCGCCCGCTATTTCACCGCCAACATCTCCTCGCCGAACACGCCCGGCCTGCGCGACCTGCAGGGGCGCGAAAGCCTGGCGGTGCTGCTGTCATCCGTGCTTGCGGCACGCGACGAGATGGCGGCGACAACAGGCCGGAAGATCCCGGTCTTTCTGAAGATCGCCCCCGATCTGACCGAGGAAGGCATGGACGATATCGCCGCCGAAGCACTCTCGCATGCGCTGGATGGTCTGATCGTCTCCAACACCACGCTGTCGCGCGACGGGCTCAAGGATCAGCGCCAGGCGAAGGAGGCGGGCGGCCTTTCCGGCGTGCCGCTGTTCGAAAAGTCGACGGCGGTGCTCGCCAGGATGCGCAAGCGCGTCGGCCCTGATCTGCCGATCATCGGCGTCGGCGGCGTCTCCTCGGCCGAAACCGCGCTGGAAAAGATCAGGGCCGGCGCCGATCTCGTCCAGCTCTATTCCTGCATGGTCTATGAAGGCCCGGGCCTCGCCGGCGATATCGTCCGCGGCCTGTCGAAACTCCTGGACCGCGAAAAGGCCGGCTCGATTCGCGACCTGCGCGATACCAGGCTGGATTATTGGGCGGCGCGGAAGGTCTGATCGGCGCGCCGCTTGACCAGCATCGCCAGGAAGACGCCGCGGAAGAGCAGGAAGGCGTTCATCGCCAGCCACAGGCCATGATTGCCGAAGAGCGGCACGAAGACCGCCAGCATCAGCAGATAGCCGGCAAAGGACATCAGCATCCGGTTGCGCATCTCGGCCGACCATGTCGCGCCGATGAAGACCCCGTCCATCAGGAAGGCGAGCGCGCCGGTCAGCCCCGTCACCGCCGCCCAGGGCAGATAGGTTTCGGCCGCCTGCCGGACCTCGGGTGAAGTCGTCAGCACCGAGATCAGCCAGGGTCCGGCGAGGAAGAAGAAGGCGGAGCCGATCGCCGCCAGCCCGAAGGACCACAAGATCGTCAGCCTCAGCCCGCGGTCGAAGGCCGGCCGGTAACGCGCGCCGATCGCCCGGCCGATAATCTGTTCGGCGGCATTGGCAAGCCCGTCGAGATAGTAGCCTGACAGCAGGAAGAAATTCATCACCACGGCGTTGGCGGCAAGCGTCACCGCGCCGAAGCTGGTGCCGATCCGCGTCATGATGGTGAAGGCGCCGATCAACACGAAGGTGCGGATCAGGATGTCGCGGTTGAGCGCGAAAAGCTCGGCCAGCCGATGCCGCGAAACGATCTCCGCCCATGCCGGCCGCTCTGCCTTGTTGAAGCCGCGCAGCACGATGACAAGCCCGGCAAGCGCGCCGACGGTTTCGCCCGCCATCGTTCCCCAGGCGACCCCCGCCACGCCCCAATCGAGGGTCAGGCCGAGATAGATGGAAAGCAGGATGTTGATGCCGTTGATGATCGCCTGCAGCAGCAGTCCGATATTGCCCTGTCCGCGTCCGAGCACGAAGCCGAGGATGGCGTAATTCGCCAGAGCCGCCGGTGCCGCCAGCATGCGGATGGAGAAATAGGTGCTGGTCGCTTCGGCGATCGCCCCCTCCGCGCCCATCAGCGTCAAGCCCGCCGCCATCAGCAGTGGCGAAAGACAGAGCAGCGCCAGCCCGCAGCCGAGCGCCGAGATCATCGCCCTGGAGAAAACCGCCTGCTGCTCGTGCTGATCCCGGCGGCCATAGGCCTGCGCCGTCAGCCCTGTGGTCGAAGCGCGCAGGAAGTTGAAGCTGCCGAGGATCAGATCGAAGAGCATCGCGCCGATCGCCAGCCCCGCCAGCGCCTCCGCATTGCCCATGCGGCCGACCACGGCGGTGTTGGTCAGCCCGAGCAGCGGCGTCGTCATGAAGCCGAGCGTCATCGGAAGGGCGATCGACAGCACCAGCCGGTGGGTCACGTCGAAAGCGAGCCTGTTGTCGTCGATCCTGCTATCCATGCCTGCCTCGCCGCGACAGCGCCGCGCGTCCTGGTGAGAGGCGCTAGGGACGCTGTAACATTCTGAATTGCTGCAGGCGGAATCGCCTCAGCTGGAAAGCACCATGGCCCAATAGGGCAGGTTCCGGGAAGAGGGATTATGGGCGACGGCGACACCGAGGCCGTCATAACGCCCAAGCATGTTTTCCAGATGATGCGGCGAGTTGATCCAGGCCGTCACCACGGCATCGACGCTCTGCTGGCCGGAGGCGATATTCTCTGCCGCCGGCAGCCGGACACCACTGGCTTTCACACGTGCGCCAAAACTGTCGGTCATGCCCATGAGGTGCGCCATCTTGCCGGCGCTCGCCATGCGCTTCGCCTGGAAGAGAGCAGCCGTACTCGCTGCCGGGTCGACGGCCAGCGGCGGCAGGCCGTTTTTGGCCCTGAGCTGGTTGACGAGCGGCAGCACCCGCGCCGTCTCGTCCTCGCCGTCGGACGGCGTCCCGGCGATCCGCGGGGTCGTGGTGCAGCCGGCGATGCCGGCGGCGAGCGCAAGTCCGGAAAGGCGCAGCAGCCCGCGCCGGGAAAGATCGATGGATGTCATGTTACCGGCGGTAGCTGAAAAGACGAAGGATGACGAAGAGCGGGATGACGATCGTCGCGCCGAGGATCAGATAGTCGCCGACGCGCCCGAGTGCCGAAAAGCCCCGGTGCCAGATTTCCAGGATGAAGTCGCGCACGCCGTCGATGATGCTCCACGGCGTCAGGCCGAAGACGGTCATGACGAAACCGACGATCAGCGACACCACGATAAGCTTTATCACTGTGCGGCCGATTGAATCGCCGAGGAACCTGTTCGCCTGATCGGACATAAGCCATCTCCTGTTTGCCCTTGGAATAAGGTCGCGGCCTTCAGCCCGCAAGCCCTTTCCGGAATTGGCCGCTTCGCCTCTGAAATAGGACTTGAGTTTTTTTGTGGCCGCCGCCAAATGCGGGCCAACCAATAGGTCCGTTGATGCACCACCAGCTTTCCTCCGGCGATGTCATCGCCGACCGCCGCGCCGACTATGCCAGGATGCTCGAAGAAGGCGGTGAGCCGGACGCGGCGGCCGAACTGATGGAACAGGCGCTCGAACTCGTGCCGGCCTGGGCCGCCGGCTGGTATCGCCTCGCCACCTATCTGGAAAAGGCGGGCAGGGCGGATGCCGCGATCGAGGCCTACCGCAGGACGCTTGCCTTCGATCCCGACGATATTTTCGGCGCAACCCTGAAGCTCGCCCTTCTCGGCGACGTAGCCACGCCCGACCGGCCGCCAAGCCGCTATGTCGAGCGCCTTTTCGACGACTATGCCGATCGTTTCGAATCAGCCCTTGTTGAAAAACTCGACTACAGCGTCCCGCAGAAGCTCGCAGCGCTGATCGCCTCCACCGGCAGGCGTTACGAACGCGCCGTCGATCTCGGCTGCGGCACCGGCCTGCTCGGCCCGGAGATCCGTGGCCGTGTCGACCGCCTGGAAGGCTTCGACCTCTCGCAGAACATGCTGGTGAAGGCGGCCGAGAAACAGGTGTATGACAGTCTCGCCCAGGCCGACCTCTCGCTCGCACCCGATCTCTCCGGTCTCTTTGCCGATGCCGCCCGCCATCGCGCCGATCTGGTGACGGCGGCCGATGTGCTGATGTATCTCGGCAATCTCGAAAGCGTCTTTGCCATCATCGGAGAACTCGCGGCATCAGGCGCCGATATCGCCTTTTCCGTCGAGGATGCGGGAGACGGCGAGGGCTTCCATCTCGCTCCGTCGCTGCGTTACGCCCATTCGGAAAGCTATGTCAGGGCGCTTCTTGCCCGTCACGGCTTGCAAATCCTTGCGACCGTCAAGTCGGTCATTCGCAAAGATGGCGGAAAACCGCTATCCGGCATTCTGTTCCTTACGCGCAAACCAGCGTGAGCGAACATTTCTTGCGATTTTTTAATAGGTCAGCATTGCTTACCTATTCTGCTTGATCAAAAGACCGAAAAACCCGATACTGCGCTGCATCATCAGAGATGCCCGGCAATTATCGCCGAGGCGCTCCGGCTTCTTTCATTATGCAAAATTCCGTCGCGCCCGGGTCTCCCCAGCGCGTTTTTTAACATCGTCTTCCGTGGAGATTGGCGACATGACACAGCTCATCAATGCTCTTGGCGTCTGGAACACGAGCGCGACGCGCCACACCCCGATCGAGGATGTGCAGGGCATATTCTCCGGCAGCCTGGTTGCCGCGCTCGGCCTCTACGTGCTTGCCAGCGCCGGCCTTCTCACCGGCAGCACCGCCGGTGTGGCCTTCCTTCTGCACTATGCCTTCGACGTCAATTTCGGCCTCGCCTTCTTCCTGCTCAACCTGCCGTTCTTCTATCTCTCGTGGAAGCGCCTCGGCATGGCCTTCACCGTCAAGACCTTCGTCGCCATCGGCCTGACCTCGGTGATTGCCGATGTGCAGTCGCGCTTCTTTTCGATTTCGAGCATTCATCCGGCCTGGGCCGCCCTGCTCGGCGGCCTGCTGCTCGGCTTCGGCCTGCTGGCGCTTTATCGCCACCGCGCCAGTCTCGGCGGCGTCGGCATTCTCGGCATCTATCTGCAGGAGCGTTTCGGCATCCGCGCCGGCCTCGTCCAGCTCGCCATCGACATGTGCGTGCTCGCCGCCGCCTTCTTCGTCACCACCCCGCCGGTCGTCTTCTATTCGGTGCTCGGCGCCGTCGTCCTCAACCTCTTCGTCGCCATCAATCACCGCGCCGATCGCTACATCGCGCTGTAACCTTACAAAACGGTAAGCCATTCTAAACAAATCGTAACTTGCCTCAGATCGGCCCCGGCGCGACACTCCTCCCGCGCCGGATTTGATGAGGTGAACTATGTCAGATTTGGAAAAGCTTGTGAGACGCCGTATGCAGGAAGAATACGCCAAGGGCACTTCCGCAGAGGAAATTGCGAAAGTCGTCCGAGACCTGTTCAACAGCATCGACCTCTCGGACAATCGGTTTGACGCCGTTGCCGTACGGGCCACCCGGGATCACGAGTGACCCGATATTCGACCGACCCGAGTTTTCGGGTCGGTTGCCAGAGGATGTTTCCCCTCCAGCAAATATCTCAGGCAGCCTTCGTTGCCGCATCAATCGGATGCTGCGAGCGGAAGCCGACGGCAAGCCGGTTCCAGATGTTGATCGCGCCGATCGCCACCGTAATCTCAGTCATCTCCTTCTCGGAGAAATGCGCCTTCAGCGTCTCGTAGTCGGCATCCGGGGCGCCTGTTTTGGCGATGTTGGTCACGGAATCCACCCAGCCGAGCAGCGCCCGTTCACGGGCGTCATAGACCGGCGATTCCCGCCAGACGCACATCAGATTGATCCATTGTTCGGAGAGCCCGTCATGGCGGGCTTCCTTCACATGCATGTCGACGCAATAGGCGCAGCCGTTGATCTGCGAGGCGCGCAGCTTGATCAGGTGGATGAAGCGGCGCTGCAGCCCGGAGGACTGGACATATTGCTCGAGTGCGGCGACCGCCTTGTAGGCATCGGGAGCGGCTTTGGCGAAGTTGAAACGTGGTTGCATGGTCTTTCTCCTGTGTGAGTGGCTCAGCGAGCCGTCTTGCGTTCATGGATTTCGAGGAAAGCGCAGCCTCTGGCTGCGATCGATCCGTCGTCGAGGGCATTCAGTTCGATGCCGAGATCGGCAATGCTGGTCTTGGCAAGTTCGGCCCGATAGACCCGTTCGGCTCTGAGCATCGCCGCACTGATGGTGCAGGGTTGGGCAAAGAACCGATCGGAGACCGGGTTCGGTCCGCGCTGGCGGATTTCGGCGCAGCGGAAGGCCGGCGCCGGTCCTTCGACGGCAAGCAGGATGTCGAGCAGCGAAATCTCGCTTGCCGCCTTTGCCAGCCTGTATCCGCCTTTCGGCCCCGGCACGGTATCGAGGATGCCAGCGCCCGACAGCGCCTGCAGATGCTTCAACAGATAACTCGTCGAGACGCCGTGGAATTCCGCCAACGCAGCCGCCGAAAGCACGCCGCCTTCGGAGAGTCCGGAAAGCATCGCCACGCTGTGAATGGCCTGCTCGACCCCGTCGCTCATCTTCATGCAGGATGTCTCCTCAATTCGTGGATAAAAAATATCCACGATTATATCGGATGTCAAGAGGCGCGCTTGCTGCTTGCCACTTGCCTTTATCCTGACCCCGGATAGAAGACGGAAAAGCCGACAGGGGAACAACATGGCATCCAACGCTTTCGCAGGCCTTCTGAATTCCAGCGCCGATCGTCATTCGCTCTTCGACGACGCCCAGGGCATCGTCGCCGGCAGCATGCTTGCCGTGCTCGGCGTAACGCTTCTCTCCGGCGCCGGGCTGCTTGCGGGCGGCACGGCGGGCATGGCCTTCCTCGCCCATTATGCGACCGGCTTCAGCTTCGGGCTCTGCTTCTTTGTCGTGAACCTGCCCTTCTATTATCTTGCCTTCCGCCGTTTGGGTCTCGCCTTCACCATCAAGACCTTTGCCGCCATCGCGCTGACCTCGGTCCTGTCCGAATTCGTCTCGGGCTTCATCACCATTGCCCATGTCGATCCGATAGCCGGCGCGCTGTTCGGCGGCCTCGTCATCGGCGCCGGCATGCTGGCGCTCTTCCGCCACCGCGCCAGCCTCGGCGGCATCGGCATTCTCGCTCTCTATCTCCAGGATCGCTTCGGCTGGCGCGCCGGCTTCGTCCAGCTCGGCTTCGACGGCATCATCCTGGCGCTTTCCTTCTTCGTCGCCACCCCCTTCATCATCGCCTGCTCCGTGCTTGGTGCGATCGTTCTCAACCTCACGATTGCCATCAACCACCGCAAGGACCGCTATATCGCCATGTGAAGGCCTGCGGCTCTTCTTTTTCCCAGGCATTTCACTAGTTTCCAGGCGTGGACCAGATCGATTCCGAAGCCCGTGCCCTGCTGCCTGCCGCCTTTACCCGCTGGTTTGCGGAAAAGGGCTGGCGGCCGCGCGCCCATCAGCTGGAATTGCTCGCGCGCGCCGAGGCCGGTGAAAGCACGCTGCTGATTGCGCCGACCGGCGCCGGCAAGACGCTCGCCGGTTTTCTGCCCTCGCTCACCGATCTCACCCGCCGCGGCAAGATCCCGCCCGGCTCCGCCTTCACCGGCATCCACACGCTCTATGTCTCGCCGCTGAAGGCGCTCGCCATCGATATCGAGCGCAACCTGATGAAGCCGGTCGCGGAGATGGGCCTGCCGGTCACGATAGAAAACCGCACCGGCGACACGCCGAACGCCAAGCGCCAGCGCCAGAAACTCAACCCGCCGGATATTCTGCTGACCACGCCGGAACAGGTCGCCCTGCTGCTGGCCAACCGCGAGGCCGAACGCTTCTTCAAGGACCTGAAATATATCGTCCTCGACGAGTTGCATTCGCTCGTTACCTCCAAGCGCGGCCATATGCTCTCGCTCGGCCTGGCTCGTCTCCGCCGCCTTGCCCCCGACCTGAAGACCATCGGCCTCTCGGCCACCGTCGCCGAGCCCATGGACCTGCAGAAATGGCTGGTCGGCCAGGAGGAGGGCAGGGAGCATCATGCCGGCCTCGTCGTCGTCGAAGGCGGCGCCAAGCCCGATATCGCGATCCTGTCGACCGAGGAGCGCATTCCCTGGGCCGGCCATTCCGCCCGGTATGCCATTCCCGACGTCTACAACAAGCTCCTCGAACACAAGACGACGCTGCTTTTCGTCAACACCCGCAGCCAGGCCGAAATGCTGTTTCAGGCGCTCTGGACGATCAACGACGACAACCTGCCGATCGCGCTCCATCACGGTTCGCTCGATGTCGGCCAGCGCCGCAAGGTCGAGGCGGCGATGGCCGAAAACCGGCTGCGCGCCGTCGTTGCCACCTCCACCCTCGATCTCGGCATTGACTGGGGCGATGTCGATCTGGTCATCCATGTCGGCGCACCGAAGGGCGCCTCGCGTCTTGCCCAGCGCATCGGCCGCGCCAATCACCGTATGGACGAGCCCTCGAAGGCGATCCTGGTGCCGGCCAACCGGTTCGAGGTCATGGAGTGCCAGGCTGCCCTCGACGCCAATTATATCGGCGCCCAGGACACCCCGCCCGTCGGCCGCGGCGCGCTCGACGTGCTCGCCCAGCACGTGCTCGGCATGGCCTGCGCCGAACCCTTCGACATGCTGGAACTCTACGACGAGGTCACCAGCGCCTCGCCCTATGCCGATCTCAGCTGGGAGACCTTCGAGCGCATCGTCGATTTCGTCGCGACCGGCGGTTATGCGCTCCGGACCTACGAGCGTTATGCCCGCATCCGCAAGACCAAGGAGGGCCGCTGGCGCGTCTCCAATCCTGCGGTCGCCCAGCAATACCGCCTCAACCTCGGCACCATCGTCGAAAGCCCGATGCTGAATATCCGCATGGTCAAGCGCGGCGAGGGCGGCAGGATCGGCCGTGGCGGCGCCACGCTGGGCAAGGTCGAGGAATATTTCCTCGAGCAGATGTCGCCGGGCGATACGTTCGTCTTCTCCGGCAAGGTGCTGCGATTCGAGGGCATCCGTGAAAACGAGTGCCTGGCGTCGCAGGCCTTTTCGCTCGATCCGAAGATCCCCTCCTACAATGGCGGCAAGTTTCCGCTGTCGACCTATCTCGCCGAGCAGGTGCGGGCGATGATCGCCGATCCCGACCGATGGCAGCGCCTGCCGGATCAGGTGCGCGACTGGCTGTCCTTACAGAACGACAAGTCGATGCTGCCGAAGCGCGACGAGTTCCTGATCGAAACCTTCCCGCGCGGCAGCCGCGGCTACATGGTCGCCTATCCCTTCGAAGGCCGTCTCGCCCACCAGACGCTCGGCATGCTGCTCACCCGCCGGCTGGAGCGGGCCGGCGCCAAGCCGCTCGGCTTCGTCGCCACCGATTATTCGCTGGCCATCTGGGGGCTCGAGGATATGGGACTGATGATCGGCAATGGCCGGCTCAGCCTCTCCGACCTCTTCGACGAGGATATGCTCGGCGACGATCTCGAAGCCTGGCTCGACGAATCCTTCCTGCTGAAACGCACTTTCCGCAATTGCGCCGTGATTGCGGGCTTGATCGAGCGTCGCCACCCGGGCAAGGAAAAGAGCGGCCGCCAGATCACCGTCTCCGCCGATCTGATCTATGACGTGCTGCGCAGCCACGAGCCGGATCACATCCTCTTGCAGGCGACGCGGCAGGATGCGGCGACGGGACTTTTGGATATTGGCCGTCTTGGCGATATGCTGAGGCGAATCAGGGGCCACATCACCCACCGCGCCCTCGACCATATTTCCCCGCTCGCCGTGCCGGTGATGCTGGAAATCGGACGCGAGGCGGTGCCGGGCGAGGCCCATGATGTGCTGCTCGCCGAAGCGGCGGACGATCTGATCGCCGAAGCGCTTGCTTGACGAGGCTTGGGCCTGACGACGGTATTTGGGAATAACAGAAGTGATGAACCGCCTGGCGCTGGCGCGCGACATATCGGGATTGGCCACGGTGCCGGGCGTCGAGACGTCGGTCCATGGCATTGCCGCCGTCTGCGATCCGCTCGGTGCTCTCTATCTGCCGGATGCCGGCCTGCTCGTCGTCTCCGACCTGCATCTGGAAAAAGGTGCGGCCTTTGCCCGCCGCGGCATGATGCTGCCGCCTTATGATACGCTGGCGACGCTGACCGTCCTTGCCGCCGTCATCTCGCGTTACGATCCGAAGCTCGTCGTCTCGCTCGGCGATAATTTCCACGACCGTATCGGCTCAAAGCATCTGCCGGAGAATTTCCGGGCGCTGATCGTCGAAATGGCGCGCGGCCGCGAATGGATCTGGATCAACGGCAACCATGATCCGGACGGTATCGTCGATCTGCCGGGCGCTTCCACCGACGAGATGCATTATGCCGGCCTGACCTTCCGCCACGAGCCGAGGAACGGCTTGCAGAAGGGCGAAATATCGGGCCACCTGCACCCGTCGGCCACGGTCCGCCGCCGCGACAAATCCGTCCGCCGCCCCTGCTTTGCCACCGACGGCGCCCGCCTCCTCATGCCGGCCTTCGGCGTCATGAGCGGCGGCCTCGACCTCGGCCATCAGGCGATGCACGGTCTTTTCGACAGGGGATCGCTGATCGCCCATCTGCTCGGCAGGGACCGGATCTACTCGGTGCGGTATGGGAATTTGCGGGGATAGCGCTACGACCCGATGTGCCGCGTACCCCTCTGCACACCCTTAAATCAATCACACTCCCGCAGCTGCTGCTGATACGTCCCCGCCATCCGCGCGAACCTCTGCGCCGTCTGCTGTAATTGCCCGTTCGAGCGCCAGTCGCCGCGCTTATATCCGGTCGGACCGGAATAATAGGCGAGATAGAGATTATAGGCATCGTTCAGCGGAATGCCGGTCTCCACGCTGTTCTGGTAGTGATACCAGCCGATGAAATCGATCGCGTCGGAAAAGTTTGTCCGGCGCGCGGCCCAGTTCCCCGTCTGCGACTGATAGTGATCCCAGGTCCCGTCCAACGCCTGCGAATAACCGTAGGCCGTCGACGGCCGGGTCCAGGGAATGAAGCCGAACAGCTTGGTGCGCGGCGGCCGCGCATAGGGTTGGAAGCCGGATTCGGTATACATCGTCGCCATCAGGATCGGCACCGGCACGCCGTATTTCTTCTCCGTCCGCTCGGCGGCACGCTGCCAGCTGGTGAAGAGCCCGTCGCGCTCGTCGAAGACGGCGCAGATGTTCCGCGTCTGTTTGGGCGCCGTCGCGCAGCCGGCAAGCAGCGCCAGCCCGACGGCTGTCAGAACGATACGAGTACGCATAACAAAACCTCTCGTTTCCGAGAGATTACTAACTCGTAAATGTTAAAGACCGGTTTTTAGTCGAATACGAAGTTTCCCGGATGCTTTCCCGGGCGGCCAGGGGGATGCTGGCCTGATCGCCGGGAGGCCTAAGGAGAGGCGCCCGCTACGCCTTGACGGGCTCGTAGCGCAGGATCACCGCGCCGCCTTCCGTCGTCGAGGATTCGATCAGCTTCAGCGGCACCTGGCTTTCCGCAGATTTGAAAAGCGGGTTGCCGCTGCCGAGGATAACAGGCACGACGCAGACCCTGATTTCATCGATGAGGCCGGCTTTCAGCAGGTTGTCGGCAAGCTCGGCGCTGCCGAAGATGAAGATCGTCTTGCCGTCCTCCTGCTTCAGCTTCGTCAATTCCGGGATTGGGTCGCTGACGATGCGGGCATTGTTCCAGCCGGGCTCGGTCATCGTCCGCGATACGGCGATTTTGGCGATACCGTTCATATAGGCTTTGATCTCACCTTCGCCCTCGGCGGTCGGCCAGTAGGAAGCCATGCCCTCATAGGTCTTGCGGCCAAAGACCAGCAGATCGCCCTCCCTGCCAAACTGTTCGGCATAGCGCTGCAGCTCAGGTCCCCAGGCGAGATTGTGGAAGTCGATATCCCAAGGCTTCGTGCCTTCGAAATAACCGTCGAGCGTCATCAGGTTCCAGACAACAAGCTTTCTCATTTCCATCCTCCTTCTGGATTGCTCAAAACCAGTTGCGTTTGACAACTGGTTGAAAATTAAGATGACTGATAGCGAAATGCAAGCGGTTTTTGGAATGGAATATCCGGGCAGGCTGCTGCTGCCCGCAGGCCGTCGTGCTCGGCGCTTTGCCGAGCCTGTTTTCGGGGAGAAATCTTGAACGCCCTGCGGCGGATCAGTCCTTACGGAAGATCAGGCTGGCGCCCCAGCCGGTGATGACGGCGAGAGCCACGGCCGCGCAGCCGTAAAGGATCGGCTGATTGTGCGCCGCATCTGTGATCGTCTGTTCGATACCGGTCTTGATCACCCTTAGCGGCAGCGATTTGTCGGTCACGAAAAGGCCGCTCTTGAACAGATAGGCGCGCACCGTGTGCACCCCGTTCGGAATGTTGGCCGGCAGGCGCAGGCTCGCCTTGAAGAGGTTGGAGGAAACGAACCGCACGCCGCTGGTGTTCCGGTCATAGAGGCCGCCGCCCTGCTGCAGCCGCCGGAAGGCGTCGCGGAATTCGCCGAGATTGCTGCCGTCGCCGACGAAACCGACCGGCGTGAGCGGAATATGATCGATGCCGATCCCCTGATCGGTCAGCTCGAGCGGCGTCGTCAGATCGTCGGTCATGCGCGAGCTCGACATCGAATAGGAATGCGGCACCGCCTCGAAGGTCATCGAGCGTGTATTCACCCAGATGCCGAAGACCCGTTCCTTCCTGCGCACCGTCGCATCCTCGCGCGGGCCTTCCAGCACCACGACCACGTCATATTGGCCGATGGCGAGCAGCAGCTGGTCGGTGTTCGAGAGCGCTCCGAAGATTGTCAGGTCGGCGCCGTGGAAATCCGAAGTGATGGCGATTTCGCTGGTCGAGGTGCCGATTTCCAACCCTTCACGCACCGCTTCCGTCGCCTGGCCCGGCAGCCATTGCGCTCCGGCAGTCGCCGGCAGCAGGCAAAACAGTGCGATGATGAAAGCCAGCAGGCGCATCAGTTGCCCGCTCCCATGACCACCGAATAGACGTCGGCCGGCGTCACCACCAGCGCGACCGCCAGACGCAGGCCGACGGCGAGCACCAGCAGTCCGAGCAGGGCGCGCAGCTGTTCGCCGCGCAGCTTCTGGCCGACCCGCACGCCGTATTGCGCGCCGATGACACCCGCCACCATCAGGATGAAGGCGAGCACGATGTCGACGGAGAAGTTCGTCGCCGCCTGCACGATCGTCGTATAGGCGGTGACGAAGATGATCTGGAACAGCGAGGTGCCGACGACGACATTGGTCGGGATGCGCAGGAGGTAGATCATCGCCGGCACCATGATGAAGCCGCCGCCGACACCCATGATCGAGGTGAGGATGCCGATCGCAAAGCCGAGCGCGACGACCGGAATGACGCTCAGATAGATCTTCGATTTCTTGAAACGCACCTTGAGCGGCAGTTTGTGCACCCAGTGCTGGTGGCCGGGCTTGCGCGGCGCCGGCGGCTCGTTGCGCGCTGCCCGCCGCATCGCATTGATGCTTTCAAGCAGCATCAGTCCGCCGACGGTGCCGAGGAAGATGACGTACATCAGCGAGATGATGAGATCGAGCTGGCCGACCCGGCGCAAAAGCGAAAAGATCCAGATGCCGACCGTGGCGCCCGATAGGCCGCCCAGCAGCAGCACCGTGCCGAGCTTGACGTCGAGCGTGCCGCGCCGGAAATGGGTGATCGCGCCCGAGATCGACGACGCCACCACCTGGTTGGCGCCGGTCGCGACCGCGACGACAGGGGGAATGTTGTAGAAGATCAGCAGCGGCGTGATGAGAAAGCCGCCGCCGACGCCGAACATTCCAGACAGGAATCCGACGGCCGCCCCCATGCCGAGAATGATGAAGATGTTCACCGACAATTCTGCGATGGGCAGATAGATTGTCACAGCTGACCCCGAATGATGACCGCTCCTGCCGGGCGGTTTCTGTCACGTCCCCGTTCGAATGCGCACCATACTGTGAAATCGTTGCCAGAGGCTTTCGATCGGGCCTGATTGGCGAAGAGATCGGCGGCAGAGGATTCGCCGGATGCGCGGATCGATATGTCCGGGCATAATCCGGCTTTTTTCAGGTTTTGTGACAGGCGGTGGAAAAATTGGAAGAGGCCTTGCGGTATTGTGCCGCCAGGCCCTTCAGATTGCCCAAAGCAGAGATATGAGACGATCCCGCGTCGATGCGACGCGCTTAGATTGCCTTGCTGCCCTGCTTGTTGCGTTCGAGCAGCGCCTTCACGGTTGCGTCGGTCACCTTGCCGTCCGGCTCCTGGCCGACCGACTTCTGGAAGTTCTTGATCGCGGTCACGGTCTTCGCGCCCATTTCGCCGTCCGGCGCGCCGGCGTCGAAGCCGTTATTGTTGAGGATCGCCTGGATGTTGCGGATCGCCTTCTTCATATCGACGGTCGCCGTCTTGGCGCCGGTGCCGGCCCATTCGTCGGGGATGTCGATGGCGTTGGTGCGGTGGTCGAGCGGCTCCGGCTTCCACAGATCGGCCTTGGCGCGCGCCCGTTCGAGCTGATCGGGCTTCATGGCGTTGGCCACTTCGTCGCGCTTCTGCGCCGCATCCTTGTCGCCGGCCTTGGCGGCAATCGCAAACCACTTGTAGGATTCTTCGAGATCCGCCGGCACCCCGTTGCCCCTGGCGCAGAGGATCGCCAGGTTGAACTGGCTGTCGGTGATGCCGAGATTCGCAGCCTTGGTGAACCACGAGGCGGCGGTCGCATAATCCTGCTGGCCGAGTGCGCCGGAGGCGTAGAGGACGGCGAGATTGTGCATGGCGCTGGCATTGCCCTGGTTTGCCGCCTGCTCGTAGAAGCCCTTGGCCTTGGCGATGTCGCGCTCGACGCCATTGCCCTTCTCGTACATGCTGCCGAGCCGGTACTCAGCAGGCGCAAAGCCCTTGTCGGCCGAAAGCTGATACCAGCTTGCCGCCTGCTTCTGATCGACCGTCATGCCGTTGCGGCCGTCCGAATAACGCGCGCCGATCTCGAACAGCGCCAGCGCATCGCCGCCGCTTGCCGCATCGGCCAGCGATTTCGGCTGGACGGTGTCGGGAATGGTGATGGCGGCCTGCGGTGCAGGTGCGGGAACGAAGCCCGATGTCTCCTGTGCCGCGCCGGATGGAGCAGGGGGGGCAAACGTCGCAGCCCCTTCGCCGTCGAGCGGTGCTGCGTCGGTCAGATGCTCGCCGGCAACCGGCGGGGCTGCTTCCGGCTGCGCCTGTTCGCCAGCGGGAGGCGTAGCCTCCGCTGCCGGCGCGGTCGTTCCGATGGCTGCGGCGTCCGGCTGGGCGGGTGTCGCTTCAGGCACAGCAGGCGACGGGTTTTCCGTCGCCCCACTCAGCGCCGAGACTTCGGCTGGCGCCTGCGGTGCGCTCTCGCCGCTCGTCAGTGTCCGGGCAAGCGGAAAGGCCATGATGGCGAGCAGCACCGCGCCGACCGCCAGCAGGATCGGCCGCCGGTAGCGCGAAAAGGCGCTGGTCTTGCCCGTCTTGTCAGACGTCTTGCCAGCCTTGCTGGCGGTCGCGCCTTTCTTCTCGGGCTTGACGGCGGCCTGCTTCGGATTGGCGTCCACCTCCATCGCGGCCGCCTGCGCCGCACGGCGGGCGGCGGCGATATAATCGGCCCGGTCGGTTTCGCCGGCAGGTTTGCCGCGCGCCGCACTCTGGCTGGCGCGAACCCGTTCCAGGATCTTCTTCACGTCAGGTGTGCCCGAGCCCGGCTCGAGCAGTTCGTTTGCGGCATCCGTCGGCACCACGTCGGCGGGGTCGATCGACGGCGCGGGGTCGATCATCGGGCGTTCGCTCGCCCGGCTCTCGGTTTTCTTGGCCGGCAGCAGCCGCTTGCCGAGGCTGGCGAGCAGGCTGACCTTTGACGGCGCCGGAGCCGCTGCCGCAGCCTCCGTCGTTCGGGTCGCGGCTTCGATGGCGATCACGCTCGTTCCGCTCATGGCGCTGGTTTGAGCCGGGGCGGCAGGTTCGGCTGCGACCTCTGCCGTACGGATCACCGGAGAGGCCTTCAGCGTTGCGGCTGTCTCCGCCGCCCTGTTCATCTCGGCTTCGGCCACCATCAGCGCGTAGGGGTCGACATCGAAATCGACCTCGGCCACCGGCATCTGGGCGAGCGGCCGCCCGCGCTCTTCCATGCCGTCGAGGCGGTCGGCGATATGGACCAGCGTCTCGTGCAAAGCCTTGAAAGTCTTGTGCGTGCGTTCCTCGCTGTCGCGGCTGAGATCTTCGAGGTGGCGCAGATCTTCGGCAAGTGCCGTCAGCGCCGACATGTCGGCGGGTGCCACGGCGCCCTGCGGGCCGCCATGGCGCGAATAGGCTTCGACGACGGCTTCGGCCGCCTGGCGTGCGGCTTCGATGATATATTCGTCGCTCGTCGCCATATAGTCTTCGATCGCGCCCATGCGACGGTCGAATTCGGCGGGCATCGCAGCGCTTTCGCGCGGCTCGCTCATCAGCGCAGAAAGATGGGCGATCTGGTCTTCGAGGTTCTTCAGCGCCCGTGGATCGGTCGGCGCTGCGGATGTGCTCTCTTCCAGTCGGGCGGCGATGTCGCTCAGCCGCCCTTCGAGGCGCCGGAAGGCGCCGTCGTCGACCGCAGCGGCCGGCACCGGCACTTGCTGCTGATGCGCCATCTCGTCGATACGCCGGGCGAGATAGTCGAGCCGCTGCGCCAGCACATCGTTGACGGCGCCGTTCTCAAGCGCGTCGATCTTGCGGGAAATGTCCGACAGCGTGCCGGTGAGGTCGGGCTGGGGCGCAGCCTTCTGCGTGCGCTCCAGCAGATAGGAAAGATGTTCCAGCCGTTCGTCGAGCCGCGACGTCGCTTCCGCATTCGCCAACTCCTCGACGCGTCCGGTCAGCGCCTCCAGCCGCATCGCCAGCTCGTCGGCCGGCGTTGCACGGCTGGCCGCATCATGGCTCATCAGGTCGATCTGATCGGCGAGCGCCGAAAGCCGGCTTTCCAGCCGCTGCATCAGCGCCGGATCGTTCGCGGCAGCCGCGCGTCCGCTGGCCGCGATCGCCCGGCTGATCTCGTCGAGCCGCATGTCCATGGCGGCGAACTGTTCGGACATGACCCGGTCGTGCGGCTGGATCATGTTGCCGAAATGCTCCATCGCCGTGGCGATGGAGATGAGCTTGTCTTCCAGCGCCCGCACGGCCGGGCTTTCGCCCATGCCGCCGATGTGGCGCTTGATGTCGTCGAGGCGGTAGGCCAGCGAAACCAGCTCTTCCTGCAGCCCCTCGGTATCGAGTGCCGCAAGCCGGCTCTCGACGCCGTCCCAGCGGTTTTCCATATGGCGCAGCGAATCCTCGCGCGCCAGCCCGTCCATCAGCGAGCGCAGCTCCTCGAAATCCTCGCGCAGGCCGGCGGCCTCCGGGCCGCTCGAGCGGCCGGTCAGCTGGGTGATGCTCTGGGCAAGGCGGCCCATATCGGCGCGCATGTCGTCGGCGAAACGGCTGTCCCCGGCATTTTCCTTGATCTCGCGCAGCTCGGCGCGCAGCGTATTCATCTCGCGGGTGACACCCTCGGAAATGTCGCGCTTCAGGTCCTGCCGCAGATTGACGAGCGCCTGGGCGATCTCCGTCATCGTGTCGTCACCGGCGCGGAAGGCGGGCGCCGGCGCTGGGGCGGCGGCCCGCGGCGCGGGTTCACGAAACTGCGGGGCCTGCTCGCGTGTGTAGGGCCGCTCGCGGCCGGCTTCGAGGGCGCGCTGGCGCTGGCGGATTTCGGCGAGCGGATCCGGCCGCGGCTCGGGCGGGACCTTTGCGGGCCGGGGAGCATAGGAGCCGGCATAGGGATCGCGCTCGGGCGTTGCCGTGCGCGGCCGCTGTTCGCGCCCGGTGCTGCCCATCAGCCCCTCGATGCGCGCCTCCAGCCCTTCGATCGTGCGGTTCAGCGCATCGAGCGAGGTCCTGTCGGACTGTCGGGAAGGATTTGATCGCGATCCGTTCATCTTCTTGCTCGCTTCGACTGCTCGACCTCTCGTCAGAGCTGGATCTTTGGCTTTTCCGTCTGCTGCCCGCGCATTTGCGCGAACCGGAGCGCACCATTCACAAGAAGTTAGTCAATTAGACTTTCCTCAAGCTGAACGATGTAGCGGCATCCTTAAGGAACGCGAGACTGGGGCAAGGAATGCGGATCGCTACTGCTCAATCCGCACCTTTCACGAAACGTGGTAAACAAGCCGTTAATGTCGCTGAGAATTTTTTAACGTTTGCGGCCCAAACGCCGTTTTTGACGGCAATTGCCGTTCAATTCGTCAGATCGGATGGCGCCGCCACGATCAGGCCGGACGCGGATATTGCAGCTCGATCTTCACGCCCTCGGGGCCGTAGACGAAGACCTGACCGAGATCGGTGTCGGGAATATCGCAATATTCGTAGCGATAGCCGCTCGCCTTGATGCGTTCCAGCGCCGGCCCGAATTCGTAAAGGCTGAAGGCGACATGGTTGAAGATGCCGGGCGGAAAATCGGTGCTGCGCGATGTCAGGCTGAGATGGATGACCGGGCGCTCGTCCAGATAAAGCCAATGGCCGGGCGAGGCGAAGGGCGGCCGATAGCCTTCCCTGACACCGAGCAAGGTTTCGAGAAAACTGATCATGACAGGCGCATCGCGGGTTTCGATGGTGACGTGGCCAGGCGCGGCATCGGTTTCCTCCCAGCCAGCTCAGAGGACGAAACATAGTGCGTTTGATGCCGCCGCGAAAGTTGCCTTCTCCGGCGGCGGCGCGCTGATCTAGCTCAGAAGCTCTCCGTCCACGGCCGGACTTCCACCTCCAGCGACCACGCGCTGCGGTGCTGGCGAAGCACGTCGATATAGGTCTGGGCGATCGCCTCCGGCAGCAACGTGCCGTCGGGCTTCTCCGCCCGATCCGGCCGGATCTGCGAGCGCACTGCGCCGTCGATGACGAAATGCGCGACATGGATGCCCATCGGCCCGAGTTCGCGGGCAGCACTCTGGGCAAGGCCGCGCAGCGCGAACTTGCCCATCGCGAAGGGCGCCGATTGCGCAAAGCCCTTCACGCTTGCCGAGGCGCCGGTGATGAGGATGGCGCCGCGGCCGCGCGGGATCATCCGCTGTGCCGCCTGCTGCACCACCAGGAAACCGCCGAAAGCGGTGGTCGTGATCGCCTTCTCGACTTCGGCGGGATCGAGTTCGGCGAGCGGCCCGCGCAGGCGGGCGCTGGCATTGAAAACCACCACGTCGGGCCCGCCGATGGCGGCGGCAGCCTCGTCGAACAGGGCTGCGACGCTCGCCGGCTGCGAGACGTCTGTTGTAAAGGCGCTGGCGCCGGTCTCCTCGATGAGCCCTTGCAGCTTTTCGATATTGCGGGCCGCGAGCCCGACCTTGACGCCCTGCGCCGACAATTGCCGGGCGAGCGAGGCGCTGATGCCGGAGCCCGCGCCGACGATGAGGGCACTCTCATAGGGAAAATCGGTCATGATGTCGTCCTCGATGGATCGTCGCAATCACGTAGGAAGTTCGAACGGCCGGCGCCACCGCTCGACCGGAATTTCAGTGCGCCGAATCGATCGAATAGGCGCTGATGCGTGAGAGATGGATGAGGGAAAGACCGGTTTCCCCGGCCCAGTCGTTGAAGGTCTGCTGGATCAGTTGCTGGTCCTTCTTCGTCGTGCCGGAGGAGGAGAGCGGCACCCCGACCGATCGGAGGCAGGTGAGCACATCCATCGTTCCGATGAAGCTGTCGCGGCCGATGCCACGCAGGAAATATTGTCCGGTCATGCCGCCGAGCCGGCTGCCGCGTTTGCTCAAGAGGTCGAGAAGGCCGATCTGGTCATCCCGTGGCCAGTCGGCGAAGAAGACGCCGGCGCTGCCATATTCCTTCGCCAACGCCCTGACGAAGGCGGCATTGGCGCGAACCGACATGATCTTGGCGCCGTTGCGGATGATCCGCTCATCCGAGGTCAGGGCATGCCAATAATCGTCGGGTGCGATATTCAGCGTCGCCGGATCGAAACCGGAAAATGCCGCCTCGAAACCCGGCCACTTCGCATCGATCACCTTCTGGACGAAACCGCTGTAGAAGACCCGCCGGGTCATATCCGCCAGGATGCGATCGTCGGGCATGGCGCGCAGCCGCTCGTGATCCGGCCGGTGATTCTGCAGCAGGGCCTGCAACGCGGCCGCTCCGCCCTTTCGTTCCTCGGCACGCTGCCTTATCGCCTCGAAACTGATCATGCGGCCCTCCTGAAGCATTGCCCGATTGCGGCTTGAACGAAGCCCCGCTTATACGCCTTTCCCAGATGGACAAGGAAGATGAGATGGCATCTCCTCCGCGCACGTCATGGCCCACGGGTTCGTGCTCGTGAATTTTTTCACGAAAAGACGGCCAAGGTGCAAAATTTGACGTTTACGCAAACGTCAATATTTTGTAAGACAGTGCCCGAGGCCGGGGCGATCCGGTCAGCCGAATGGGAGGAATTCGAGAGATGCCAGTCTACAAGGCCCCGGTGAACGATACGCTCTTCGTCCTGAACGACGTGCTGGGCCTCGAACGCTACAACAATCTGCCGGGTTTTGCCGACGCGACCCCCGATATGATCGAGGCGATCCTCGGCGAGGCCGGAAGGGTTGCCGAGGAAGCGCTCTTCCCGCTGAATTATTCCGGCGATCAGGAAGGCTGCACGCGCCACGACGATGCCAGCGTCTCGACGCCGAAGGGTTTCAAGGAAGCCTATAAAGCCTATCGCGAGGGCGGCTGGATCGGCCTTGCGGTGCCGGAGGAATTCGGCGGGCAGGGACTTCCCTATACGCTGCATACCGCCGTCGGCGAATATACCTCCGCCGCCAACATGTCGTTGATGATGTATCCCGGCCTGACGCAGGGCGCGATCGCCGCGATCCTCGTCCACGGCAGCGACGAGCAGAAGGCCACCTATCTGCCGAAGATGGTGGACGGCTCCTGGTCCGGCACCATGAACCTCACCGAGCCGCATTGCGGCACCGATCTCGGCATGCTGCGCACCAAGGCGGTGCCGCAGGCTGACGGCAGCTACAAAATATCCGGCCAGAAAATCTTCATCTCTGCCGGCGAACACGACCTGACCGACAATATCGTCCATCTGGTGCTGGCCCGCATCGAGGGTGCGCCGGAGGGTACCAAGGGCATCTCGCTCTTCATCGTTCCGAAATTCCTCGTCGGCAAGGACGGCGCGCCGGGCGCCCGCAACGCCGTCTCCTGCGGCGCGATCGAGCACAAGATGGGCATTCACGCCAACGCCACCTGCGTGATGAATTACGACGAGGCGACCGGCTTCCTGATCGGCGCCGAAAACCGCGGCCTCAACGCCATGTTCGTGATGATGAACGAGGCCCGCCTGATGGTCGGCCTGCAGGGCATCGCCATTTCCGAGATCGCCTATCAGAATGCCGCCAGCTACGCCCGCGACCGTATCCAGGGCCGCTCGCTGTCCGGCCCCAAGGCGCCGGATAAGAAGGCCGACCCGATCATCGTCCATCCGGATATTCGCCGGACGCTGATGACCATCCGCGCCTTCAACGAGGCCGGCCGCGCCTTTCTGCTCTGGACGGCGCTGAAGTCCGATATCGCCCACCGCGCTACCGATGAGAAGGAGCGCCAGACGGCCGACGATATTCTCGGCCTCGTCACGCCGATCCTCAAGGGCGTGATGACCGACAAGGGCTTCGACCATGCCGTCATGGCCCAGCAGGTTTTCGGCGGCCACGGCTATATCGAAGAACACGGCATGAGCCAGTATGTGCGCGATGCCCGTATCGCCATGATCTATGAAGGCGCCAACGGCATCCAGGCGCTCGATCTCGTCGGCCGCAAGCTCGCCTTGAACGGCGGCCGCGCCGCCATGGCCCTCTTCAAGGAGATCGGCGATTTCTGCGAGGAAAACCGCAGCAACGAAAAGCTCTCCTTCTTCACCAAGCATCTGAAGAAGGGCTTGAACGACGTCCAGGGCGCGACCATGTGGTTCATGCAGAACGCCATGGCCAAGCCCGACAATGCCGGCGCCGGCTCGACCGACTACATGCACCTCTTCGGCCTGGTCGTTCTCGGCTATATGTGGGCGAAGATGGCGAAAGCCGCCGAGGATGGCCTTGCATCGGGCGATGCCGCCCGCGAGGATTTCCTGAAGAACAAGCTGGTCACCGCCCGTTTCTTCATGGAACGCCTGATGCCGGAAACCGCCCTTCGCAAGGCCCGCATCGAAGCCGGCGCCGACACGATGATGGAACTGGCCGCCGAAGCGTTTTAAGACGAATTCCCTCTTCTCCCCAGCGGGGAGAAGATGCCCGGTAGGGCAGATGAGGGGGTGAGCGACAAAGGAGCGAGCAGCCGCGCGCAAGCAAGCTCGAGTTTGTCGCTCTGGCCCTCACATCCGACCTCTTCGAGGCTACCTTCTTCCACCGGGGAGAAGAGAAAAGACACGAATTCACCGGCGCCGCCGCGCCGTCAGGGAGATGAGATATGACCGAGGTTTTCATTTACGACCACGTGCGTACGCCGCGCGGCCGCGGCAAGAAGGACGGCGCCCTGCATGAGGTGCCATCCGTCCGCCTCGCGGCAAAGACGCTGGAAGCAATCCGCGACCGCAACGGGCTGGATACATCGACGGTCGACGACATCATCATGGGCTGCGTCGATCCGGTCATGGATGCCGGCGCCGTCATCCCCAAGGCCGCCGCCTTCGAAGCCGGTTATTCCACCAAGGCGCCCGGCATGCAGATCTCCCGCTTCTGCGCTTCCGGCCTCGATGCCGTCAATTTCGGTGCCGGCAAGATCGCGCAAGGGGCCGATGACATCGTTATCGCCGGCGGCGTCGAAAGCATGTCGCGCGTCGGCCTCGGCATGTCCGGCGGCGCCTGGTTCATGGACCCTTCGGTGAATTTCCCGGCCTATTTCATGCCGCAGGGCGTCTCGGCCGATCTCATCGCCACCAAATACGGTTTCAACAGGACCGATGTCGACGCCTATGCGGTCGAGAGCCAGAAGCGCGCCGCCCATGCCTGGGAAAAGGGCTGGTTCGACAAGTCGGTCGTTCCGGTCAAGGACCAGAACGGACTGACGATCCTTGATAAGGACGAGCATATGCGCCCCGGCACCGACATGCAGGCGCTCGCCTCCCTCAATCCGTCCTTCCAGATGCCCGGCGAGATGGGCGGCTTCGAGGCGGTCGGCATCCAGGCCCATCCGGAGATCGAGCGCATCAATTATGTCCATCATGCCGGCAATTCCTCCGGCATCGTCGATGGCGCCGGCGTCGTGCTGCTCGGCTCCAAGGCCGGCGGTGAAAGCATGGGGATCAAGCCGCGCGCCCGCATCAAGGCTTTCGCCAATATCGGCTCCGATCCGGCGCTGATGCTGACCGGACCCGTCGACGTCACCGAGAAGCTGCTGAAGCGGACAGGCATGAGCCTTGCCGACATCGACCTCTTCGAACTGAACGAGGCCTTCGCCGCCGTGGTGCTGCGCTACATGCAGGCCTTCGACATCGACCACGACAGGATCAACGTCAATGGCGGAGCCATCGCCATGGGCCATCCGCTCGGCGCCACCGGCGCAATGATCCTCGGCACCGTGCTGGACGAGCTCGAGCGCCGCGACCTCAACACCGCGCTGGTGACGCTCTGCATCGGCGCCGGCATGGGCACGGCAACGGTCATCGAACGCGTTTGATGGGATAGCCCTCTCCACAAGGGGAGGGCTCCACGGCAAAAGAATTCAGGGAGAGGAATTCCCAAGATGAGCACCTACACCAATTTCACGCTCGAAACCGACGCCGACGGCATCGCTCTCGTCACCTGGGACATGCCCGGCAAATCGATGAACGTCTTCACCGCCGAGGTGATGGCCGAACTCGACGCCATCATCGACGCCACGACCGCCGATGCCGCCGTCAAGGGTGTCGTCTTCACCTCGGGCAAATCCTCCTTCTCCGGCGGTGCTGACCTCTCGATGATCAAGTCGATGTTCAGTTCCTATCAGGAGGAGAAGGCAAAGAGCCCGCAAACGGCGGTGCAGAACCTCTTCGGCCTCGTCGGCCGCATGAGCGGCCTGTTCCGCAAGCTCGAAACATCGGGCAAGCCCTGGGTGTCCGCCATCAACGGCACCTGCATGGGCGGCGCCTTTGAATTGTCGCTCGCCTGCCACGGCCGCGTCGCCTCCAATGCCAAGAGCGTCAAGATCGCGCTGCCCGAAGTGAAGGTCGGCATCTTCCCCGGCGCCGGCGGCACCCAGCGTGTGCCGCGGCTGGCGAACGCCCAGGATGCGCTGCAGATGATGACGACGGGCCAGTCGCTGACCGGCTCCCGCGCCAAGGCGATGAACCTCGTGCATCAGGTGGTCGAGCCGGATCAGCTCATCCCGGCCGCCAAGCAGATGATCAAGGATGGCCTGAAGCCGGTTGCCCCCTGGGACGAGAAGGGCTTCAAGGCGCCCGGCGGCGGCATCTGGACGCCAGCCTCCGCCCAGCTCTGGCCGGCGGCGCCGGCGATCCTGCGCCGGGAAACATCGGGCAATTATCCGGCAGCGCTTGCCATCCTGAAATGCGTCTATGAAGGCCTGCAGGTGCCGTTCGACACGGGCCTGAAGATCGAGCAGCGTTATTTCACCGAGGTGCTGCAGACCCGCGAAGCCTTCTCGATGATCCGTTCGCTGTTCATCTCCATGCAGGAGCTCGGCAAGGGCGCCCGCCGCCCGGCAGGCATCCCGAAGACCGAGCTGAAACATGTCGGCGTCGTCGGCGCCGGCTTCATGGGCGCCTCGATCGCTTACGTCACTGCCGCCGCCGGCATTCCCGTGACGCTGATCGACCGCGACATCGAAGCGGCGACCAAGGGCAAGACCGTCTCCGAAGGATTGGTCAAGGATTCTGTCGGTAAGGGACGTCTTACGCAAGACGAGGCAGCCGCACTGCTCTCCCGCATCACGCCGTCGGCCGATTATGCCGACCTCGCCAATGCAGATCTCGTCATCGAGGCGGTGTTCGAGGATCGCGAAGTCAAGAAAGCCGTCATCGAGGCCGTGGAAGCCGTGCTGCCGGAGGGCGCGATTTTCGCCTCCAATACCTCGACCCTGCCGATCTCGGGTCTTGCGAAGAATTCGAAACGGCCTACCGATTTCATCGGCATCCACTTCTTCTCGCCTGTCGAAAAGATGATGCTGACGGAGGTCATCCTCGGAAGCGAAACCGGCGACAAGGCGCTGGCCGTTGCTTTGGATTATGTCGCCGCCATCAAGAAGACGCCGATCGTCGTCAACGACACCCGCGGCTTCTTCGTCAATCGCTGCGTGCTGCGCTACATGTCGGAAAGCTACGACATGCTGATCGAGGGCGTGCCGCCTGTGATGATCGAAAACGCCGCCAAGATGGCCGGCATGCCGGTCGGTCCCTTGGCGCTGAACGACGAGGTCGCCATCGACCTCTCGCTGAAGATCCTCAAGGCGACGGTCGCCGATCTCGGTGAAAGGGCCATCGACCCCAGGCATATGGACCTCATCTCCCGCATGGTGGAGAAGGAGGGCCGCTTCGGCCGCAAGAATTCCAAGGGCTTCTATGATTATCCGCCGAAGCCGGCGAAGAAGTCGCTCTGGCCTGATCTCAAGACGCTCTACCCGCAGAAGCCGGCGGATGAGGTTGACGTCAACGTCCTGATGCAGCGCTTCCTCGTCACCATCGCGCTGGAAGCCGCCCGCACCGTCGAGGAAGGCATCGTCACCGATCCGCGCGAGGCGGATGTCGGTTCGATCCTCGGCTTCGGCTTCGCGCCCTATACCGGCGGGGCGCTGAGCTATATCGACGGCATGGGCGCGAAGACCTTCGTGGAACTGGCTGAAAAGTTAGCTGGTGCTTACGGAAATCACTTCCAACCGACGCCGCTGTTGAAGGACATGGCCGCCAAGGGCGAGACCTTCTACGGGCGGTTCGATCCCTATGCGAAGGTGGGGCAGGCGGCTTAGGCCGCCTTTGCCCTCGTGCCGCGGCGCCCGCTCTGGCCTGCCGCGGCACAACGTTAAAGAACGCTTGACCCGCTGAACTCGACTTTTCCTTGTTGCGGCCTTGCCACGGACACAATTCCCGATTAAACGTTCACGCATCGATCTTGCTAGATGAACTTTGAAACGGCGCTAGCGTCGTTCCTGGCGAACTTCCTCCAAAATCGGTTTTCATCGCCGCTTGGGCATCTGTCCGGGCTGCATTCTTCTATGAACGATTCGAAAAGGATATCGTCATGAGCACTGGTACCGTAAAGTGGTTCAACGCAACCAAGGGCTTCGGCTTCATTCAGCCGGATGACGGCGCAGCCGACGTTTTCGTCCACATCTCCGCCGTTGAACGTGCTGGCATGCGCGATCTCAAGGATGGCCAGAAGCTGTCTTACGAGCTCGTCCGCGACAACAAGTCCGGCAAGATGTCGGCAGACCGCCTCCAGGCGGCCTGAGCCTTTAAGGCTTTGAATATCATCTCCGGATCGTGACCACGGATGTACTGGCACGGTTCGTTGAGATAGCAGGGGAGGTCGGGTTAGCCCGGCCTTTTTTTGTTTCTGGCTGGCAGATGCTGTGCTCTTTCCTAAGAAATGCGTCCGCGACACTCCCTCTGCGGCCACGGCACGACCTCAAAGAATCTTTCGCACCACCAATTGAATTCGCCGCCAGCGACAACAAGCCTCGCAAGGCAGCTAAACCACTCAACCTCCACCCGTCTCACCACCCTCCAGCATCTCCATCACCCGCGCCATCACCGCCCGCGCCGCATCGAGCTCGGCTGCCGTAAACGCGGCACCCAGCCCGTCCGCCCATCCGGCCTGCGCGATCTCGATGACGCCGAGCCGTGCGGCCCCTTCGGCCGTCAGTCGCACCAGTTTGGCGCGCTGGTGCTGCGGGTTGTCGGCATAGGCGATCAACCCTTCGCCCTCCAGCACATCGGCAAGCCGTTGCACGCCTTGGCGGGCGAGGCCGAGGGCGCGGGCGATCTGCGCCACCGACATGTCGCCGCGCCGCGCTGCGGCCAGCACCTGCCAACGTGCGCTGGTCTGTCCCGCCGGCTTTGCCAGCTGGTCGCCGGCCGCCGTCAGATGGCCGGCGAGGCGAAGGGCGGTGATCGCGAAAGCGGAAAAGGCGTCCCCTTCCATCGTTCGCTCCGGTCGATTTTGTTTGACAACATGTTGTCTATTTTGTATCTCATCCATAGTGACAACATATTGTCATATTGGAATGGCAAAGGCAACGCCGAGGGAGGAGAGCGCCATGAAGAAAACCTACAGAGGAAGCTGCCATTGCGGCAAAGTGCACTACGAGGTGGACATCGACCTTGAGGAAGGCACCGGCCGCTGCAATTGCTCGATCTGCACCAAGCGCCGCTATTGGGGCGCCAACGTCAAGCCGGAGGATTTCCGGCTGATGTGCGATCCGGTGGAAACGACCGATTACCAGTTCAACACCATGAGCGGTCATCACCGCTTCTGCCGCACCTGCGGTGTGTCAGCCTTTGGCGACGGTTATGTCGAAGCGATCGGCGGCGCCTATGTCTCGATCAACATCGCCTGCCTCGACGATATCTCCCCTGAGGAACTGGCAGCACTGCCGGTCCGTTATTACGACGGCAGGCACGATGCCTGGTGGAACGAACCTGAAGTGACGAGTTATCTCTGAAGCAATTCCAGCAAGACTGCGCAGCAGTTTTGCCGGAGTTACGCAAACCGAGAACCATCCCTGTCGGATCGTCGTCCTCCCCTTCGTCCTCTGTCCATAACGGAGAAGGAGAACGATCGTGAAAGACGAAGCGAGTGCCAGGATCGAGGAAGAGGCGATCATCGCCATGCTGATGATGCGCGCCAAGGCGCTGGGCGAAAAGAATGCCAAGGACGCGCTTTCTTACGAGGCGGAGGATTCCGTCGAGTTTTCGCTGGCGCCGCCGCTTGCCTATTACGGCCAGGACGAGGCGGGTCTGCAGGCCTGGTTCGATACCTGGGAAGGCCCGATCGGCGGCGAGGTGCGCGATGCCAAGCTGACGGCCGGCGAAGATGTCGCCTTCTGGAGCGGCCTCATGCGCATGACGGGAACCAAGACCGATGGCGCCGAGGTCGATCTCTGGTTTCGCCAGACGCTGGGCCTCGTCAAACGGGATGGCCGCTGGCTAGTCGCCCACCAGCACGCCTCGGTGCCCTTCGCCATGGATGGCAGCGGCCGGGCGCTGCTCGATCTCAAGCCCTGAACTGCGTCCTCAGGCGGCGCTCTCCGCCACCCTGCGCCGGTCGGCGCGAATGCTCAACAGTCCGGCGCCCATCAGCAGCAGGATTGCCGTCGCATAAATGTCGGTCGTCAGTGCGTAACCGGCTGATTTCGCCAGGAACCCGGCAAGGATCGCCGGCAGGCTGAAGGCGAGGTAGCTCTGGACGTAGAAGGCCGACAGCAGCCCGGCCCGCTCGTCCGGTTTGGCGAGGGGCATGATCGTGCCGATCGAGCCGAGGAAATTGGTGCCGAAACCGGCGCCGGTAAAAATCGTGCCGACGAGCAGCAGCGGCACATTGGCGAGATGCACGCCGGCAACGACGGTCAGGATGCCGAGTGTCTTGGCCGACACGCCGAAACCGAGATTGGCCGAGGCCGTCTTGCTGCGCCTGAGATAGACGGCGACCGCCCCGCTCACCATCAATGCGGTGACGACGGCCCCGCCCGTCAGCGGCGCCCGGCTGCCGGTGGTGGTGGCGACCAGCGACGGCACCAGGGAGAGATAGAAGCCGGCAAGCGTCCAGTTGGCGATGTTGATCGGCGTCACCAGCGAGAGCGGCCGCTTCACCTGCGGCGGAACGGTGACCCGCGGGATCAGCGAGCCTAGCGCGCCGGGTCGTGTGGCCCCGCTCTCGCGCGTCAGCCAGATGGCGGCCGCCTGTAGCGTGAAGGCGACAAGCAGCAGTGCATAGACCAGATGCATCGGGAAGGGGCCGTATTGGATCAGGGCGCTGGTGCCGACCGCGCCCACCGCCATGCCGGAAAGCGGCGCAATCGAGTTGACGATCTGGCCCTTGGCCCGGTCGACATCGACGAGCGCCGCTCCGAGCGAAGCGCCGGCGATCCCGGTCGCCAGCCCCTGGACGATCCGCGCCGCAATCAGCCAGCCGGGGCCGCTGGCAACGACGAAGAGGACCATGGCGATGATTTCGAGCACCAGGGCGAAAAAGATCACCGGCTTGCGGCCGAGATGATCCGAGATCGAACCGGCAGTCAGCAGTGCCGCCAGCAGCGCGAAGGCGTAGACCGCGAAGATCACCGTGATCAGCACCGGCGAGACGGAGAAGTTTTCCTGGTAGATCCGGTAGAGCGGCGTCGGCGCCGCGGAGGCGCCGAAGAAGGTGGCGAGCGTCAGCGCATGAAAGCCGATCGCGGGGCGCGGCGAATTCTCTGTGGATTTGGCGGCGGCGACCATATATAAGCCCCTTAAAGCTAAACCATTGCTTTAGCCTATGTAGAGCCGGCTTTTTGTAAAAGCAAATTATTTGCATTAATAGATCTGTCAAAGATTTTGAACCATCGGCGTAAAAGGGGGAGAGTTGCGCGCATGACAGTGAAAGAGAATCTCCGACCGGGCGGCCGAAGCGCCAGGGTCCAGGCGTCGGTGCACAAGGCGGTGCGTGAGTTGATGGCTGAGATGAGCCGTGCCGATGTGACGATCCCGCTGATTGCCGGCAAGGCGGGGGTGACGCCGTCGACCATCTATCGCCGCTGGGGCGACCTGCAGGAACTTCTCGCAGATGTCGCCGTCGATCGGCTGCGGCCGGATATGCAGCCGGTCGATGCCGGCAGCGGCAGAGCCGATCTTCAGGCCTGGGCCGAGCAATATGCCGAGGAAATGTCCTCCGGGCCGGGCCGCGAGATGATCCGCGACGTGCTGGCGGCGCAGGCCGGCGCAAATGCCTGTAAATGCGCTGAATTTACCCGCCAGCAGATCGGTCTCATCGCCGAGAGGGCGAAGGCTCGCGGCGACGCCTTTCCGGATGTCGACCGGGTCATGGACCAGGTGGTGGCGCCGATCATGTACCGCATCCTGTTCGGCGATGTGCCGGATGCAGCACGCGTGCGCGATCTCGTCGCCCGTGTCATGGGCGCGGCGCTGTAAGCGGTCTCTTACTCAGCGGCGGCGCGCTTGAGGCCTGATATCTGGGTGATATAGGCGCGCAGCGCCGCTGGCCGCACGGGTTTGTGCTGAACGGCGATGCCGAATCGCTCGGCCTCGCTGCGCACCTCCGGCGTCCGGTCGGCGGTGATCATCAGGGCAGGGATATCGGCGCCGAACTGCCGGCGCAGATGCAGGATGGCGGCTATGCCGGTGCCGTCGCCGAGATGATAATCGGCGATGACGATGTCAGGCGGTCCTCCCTGGCCGTCGCTTGATATCACGTCGGCGAGGCAATCCAGCGCCTCCACCTCGCAGCCCCAGCCGCTGATCAACAGCCGCATGCCTTCGAGGATCTTCGGCTCGTTGTCGATGCAGAGGATCTTCAGTCCGCTCAGCGGCTGCCCCGGACGGTCGGCGGGCGTGACTGCCGCTACGGCCGCGGCCGGGCGCGAGACGTCGAGCGGCATGGCGATGCGGAATTCCGTGCCCTTGCCATGGGTCGACTGCAGTTCGACCGGATGGTTGAGCACCCGGGCGATGCGGTCGACGATCGATAGGCCGAGCCCCAGGCCCGAGGCGGTTTTGGCGCCTTCGTCCAGCCGCGCGAATTCCTTGAACACCGTGCGGAATTTCGATGGCGGAATGCCGATGCCGGAATCGATCACCTGGATGATCACCTGGTTGCCGCGCCGCCGCGCGCCGACCAGCACCTTGCCGGTGATCGTGTATTTGATGGCGTTGGAGACGAGGTTCTGCACCAGCCGGCGCAAGAGGTTGGGGTCGGAGCGGACGCGCAGCGACGTCGGCATGACCACCAGTTTCAGCTGTTTTTCCCGCGCGATCGGCGCAAAATCGGTCTCGATACGCTTGAGCAGGTCGGAGAGCGCGACGGCGGCGAGCCGCGGCCGCATGGCGCCGGTATCGAGCCTTGAAATATCGAGCACCGCGCCGAGAATGGTCTCGACCGATTCCAGCGCCGAATCGATGTTGCGCACAATCGGGCTGTTGTCGGATTGCGCCATGCGCTCGACCAGCGCCGAGGAATAAAGCCGGGCGGCATTCAGTGGCTGCAGGATGTCGTGGCCGGCGGCCGCGAAAAAGCGTGTCTTGCCGATATTCGCCTCGTCGGCGGCGGCGCGTGCCTCGCCGAGTTCGCGGTTGACGCGGGTCAGCTCGGCCGTGCGTTCGGCGACGCGCTGCTCCAGCGTCTCGTTCGCCTGTTTCAGCGCCTGGTCGGCAGTGACGCGCTGGGTGATGTCGGTAAAGGTGGCGACGATGCCCTTGTCCGGCATGGCGTTGGAGCGCACCTCGATGATCCGCTCGCCGCCGTCAAGCACCAGCGAAAAGGGTTTGTCGAGCGTCAGGAAATGCCGCACCGTCTGGCTGAGATCGCCGGGCGCGATATCGCCGCGCTGGCTGAGCGTGGTGACGATCTCGGACAGGGGAAAGCCGACCTGCCCGGCGCTTTCCGGCAGATCCAGCAATTGCCGGAAGCGCCGGTTCCAGATCGTCAGCCGGTTGGAACTGTCGAAGACCGCAATGCCCTGGTCCATCTGCGACAGCGCCGTCTGCAGCATGTCCTGGTTATATTGCAGCGCCTCGCTCGCCTGGTCGAGCAACCAGGCGGTATCGGAAGAGGCATCTTCGATCTTCTGCAGGATCAAGGACAGCACCAGCCGGGCCGAGGACGAGCCGATGGCGCTGCCGAGCAGCTGTTCGCTGAAATGGATGAGCGCCATATCGGCCGGCTGCTCGTCCTCCAGCTTGCGGCCGGAGCTTTGTTCATAGGTGGTGAACGAGCGCTGCATGCGCTCTTCGCCGAGATAGCGCGAAATCGCCGCTTTGAGGTCGCCGACGCTGATACGGGTCTTCCAGCCGCGCGTGGCAAATTGCGAGCGCGAATGCCGCTTGACGAAGATTCCGGCCTGAATGCGCTCCAGCGGCCTGGCATTGCGGGTGAGCGAACCGACGATGAAGAAGGCGGTGTTGACGAGCAGGCTCATGACAGTCGCATTGACCAGCGGATCGGCATCGGCTGCGGTGAACAAGGTGGTCCCGGGAAAGATGAAGCCGAGCACGGCGCTTGCCACATAGGAATAATCAGGCCCGCCGAGCGAGGGCAGGAACAACAGGTACACCCAGATGATGAAGCCGGAGGAAAGCCCCAGGATCGCGCCGCGCGCATTCGCCCGCCGCCAGATCAGCCCGCCGAACAGCGCTGGGGCGATTTGCGCGATCGCGGCAAAGGAAAGCAGGCCGATCGAGGCAAGGCCGGCGGTGCTGTCGGTCGAACGGTAATAGGCATAGCCGAATAACAGCACGGCGAAGATGGCGCTGCGGCGGATGTTGAGCAGCGTCTTGGCGAAATTGTCGCGCAGGCTGGCGCGGCCGGCGAGTTTGCGCCGGAGGAAGATCGGCATGATGATGTCGTTCGACACCATGATCGACAGCGCCACGGAATCGACGATGACCATCGCCGTTGCGGCCGAAAAGCCGCCGATGAAGATGATCAGCGAAATGACGGGCATCTGACCGGCAAGCGGCAGCGACAGCATGTAGAAATCGGCATTGCCGGCGCCGCCGAAGGTCAAGAGCCCGCCGATCGCCACCGGCAGCACGAAGAGATTGATGACGATGAGATAGGTAGGAAACAGGAAGCCGGCGAGTTTCAGCTGTTTCGGCGTCCGGTTTTCGACAACCGTCACGTGGAATTGCCGCGGCAGCAGGATGATCGCGAAGGCCGACAACAGGATCAGGGTGATCCAGCGGCTGATCGGCGTATGGTAGCTGAGCGCCGACATGACCAGTTCGTTGTCGACGGTCTTCTGCCAGAGATCGGTCGGGCCGTCGAAGAGAAACCAGATGACGCAGACGCCGGCCGTCAGGAAGGCGAAGAGCTTGACGACGGATTC
Organism: Rhizobium sp. BK008; assembly: GCF_014197345.1. Taxonomy (NCBI): domain Bacteria; kingdom Pseudomonadati; phylum Pseudomonadota; class Alphaproteobacteria; order Hyphomicrobiales; family Rhizobiaceae; genus Rhizobium; species Rhizobium sp. BK008. The sequence continues at coordinate 374,302 of NZ_JACIFK010000007.1, forward strand.
CATCGAGACGGCGAGGATCAAGCCGTCCTGGTGTTCGGTCGCATCCGTATGCCGCGTGCCGAACATGATGGCGAAGCAGGCAAGCACCAGCGTCGCGAGGAGCGGCAGGTCGAGGAAGTAGAGATTGCCGCTGCCGATGCCGTAATCGGACGGATTGACCATGGCGCTGACGGTGCTCGAAATTGCTTTCAGCTGCAGCGCGATATAGGGAATGGCGCCGATCAGCGAGATCAGCGCGACGATCGTGGCGACCGTCGGGTTCTTGCCGTAGCGCGCGGCGACGAAGTCGGCCACGGAGGTGAGCTTTTCCGCCTTGGCGAGCTCGATGATGCGGCGAAGCAGCGGCATGCCGAGCGTGAAGACCAGGATCGGGCCGATATAGATGCCGGCAAATTCCAGCCCCCGCTGCGCCGCAAGCCCGACGCTGCCGAAATAGGTCCAGGAGGTGCAGTAGATCGCAAGGCTCAGCGCATAGACCACCGGCCATCCGCCTTCCAGCGTGCCCGGGCCGAGCATGCCCGGGCTGCGGTTCTTGCGGTCGCCATAGCTTGCCACGGCAAAAAGCAGGAGCAGATAGCCGAAGGCAGACGCGAATATGACCCAGCCTGGAAGCATTGACCCTCCGCCGGCGGAAAACCCGCCGGGACCTCCCGCAACATTGGTCAGCTTAAGTTATTTCAGACGCTTTGAAAATTCCCGGCCGTCTAGGCCTTAAGTCATAGGCCGCGAAGGGTATCGGCGAATAATTGCGATTGCCGATTGATGAATTGCAATGAAGGTGCAGCTACTGCATAATTCCTCAAATCGAAATTGATTAAGAATAAATTATGCGTCAATTCAAAGCGTTGCAGCCTCCTTCACGAGGCTGAAGAGAGGCGTGACGCTGTAATAGACAGTTGCATATCTTTGAAATGCATCGAAGGGAGACGGATCCGATGCTTAACGAGTTCAAGGCCTTTATCGCCCGTGGCAATGTCATGGATCTTGCCGTCGGCGTCATCATCGGCGGCGCCTTCGGCGGCATCGTCAAATCGCTGGTCGACGACCTGATCATGCCGATCGTCGGCGCCATTTTCGGCGGCTTCGATTTTTCGAATTATTTCCTGCCGCTCTCGTCTGCCGTCAACGCGCCGTCGCTTGCGGCCGCCCGTGCGCAGGGAGCGGTGTTTGCCTATGGCAGTTTCCTCACCGTCCTCATCAATTTCCTCATTCTCGCCTGGATCATCTTCCTGATGGTCAAGGGCGTGAACATCCTGCGTGCCCAGGTCGAGCGCCAGGAAAAGGCCGCACCGGAAGAGTTGCCCCCGCCGCCCGCAGACGTGCAGCTGCTGACCGAAATCCGCGATCTGTTGGCCAAGCGCCCGACGGCTTGATCGGCTGGAGCCCGTCCGTTCCGGCCGGGCTCATTCATCACGAAAATCGATATGCCATCACTGGATATCATGGGATTTGCCGACGCAAATCCTCTATGAAGGCGAAAACCGGAGATATGCATGTCGATCTTGAGCAGCCTTAGCCCGCGCGCCGTGGCGGCGCCCGAAAGCGGGATCGTCGAAGTCGTCAATTATGCCCGTGGCCGTGAGGGCCTGCTGCCGCTCTGGGTGGGGGAAGGTGACCTGCCGACGCCGGATTTCATCAGCAAGGCGGCGATCGACGCGCTGGCGGCAGGCGAGACCTTCTACACCTGGCAGCGCGGCATTCCGGAGCTTCGCCAGGCGCTTTCGGATTATTACAGCAGACATTTCGGAATCCGGCTTCCGGTCGAGCATTTCTATGTCGCCGGCTCCGGCATGCAGGCGATCCAGATCAGCGTGCAGGCTCTGACCTCGCCGGGCGACGAAACGATTTACCTCACCCCCGCCTGGCCGAATATCGCCGCCGCCCTCGAGATCGCGGGCGCACGCTCGGTCGGCGTTCAACTGCAGTTCGAAGGCGGCAAATGGGCGGTCGATCTTGACCGCATCGAAGCCGCGATCACGCCGAAGACCAGGGGCCTGTTCATCAACACGCCGTCGAACCCGACAGGCTGGACGGCAACCAGGAAGGACCTTGGTGATCTCCTGGCGCTGGCCCGCAAGCACGACCTCTGGATCATGGCGGATGAGATCTATGCGCTCTATTATTATCCAGGCGGTCGTGCGCCCTCTTTCCTCGACGTGATGGCGCCTGATGACAAGGTCATCTTCGTCAATTCCTTCTCGAAGAACTGGTCGATGACCGGCTGGCGCGTCGGCTGGATCGTCGCACCCCCAGAGATGGGCCAGCTGCTCGAAAACCTGATCCAGTATTCGACATCGGGCGTCGCGCAGTTCATGCAGAAGGGCGCGGTCGCAGCCCTCAACGACGGCGACGATTTCGTGCTCGCCAATATCGCCAAGGCGGCCCGTTCCCGCGATATTCTCTGCGATGCGCTCGTTGCCACCAACCGCGTCGAGACGCTGAAGCCGGATGGCGCGCTTTACGCCTTCCTGAAGATCGACGGCGTCACTGACAGCCGTCACGCTGCGCTCGATATTGTCGACAAAACAGGCGTCGGCCTTGCCCCCGGCACCGCTTTCGGCCCCGGCGGCGAACTCTTCCTGCGCGCCTGTTTCCTGCGTGACCCCGCCCAGGTGACGGTCGCCGCCGAGCGTCTCTGCGACTATATCCTCAAGCTCTAACGGGACGATTTTGTGCCGGAATCGCCGGATCGATAAAACTCTAGCAAAGCCCTAAATCGGCCTCTAACCACGACTCCAAACATACCGGTTCAAAGGCGCTCGAACGGCCATTCGATAAGAAAATTGGAAAGAAAAACCGGCGCCTGATGCCCCTGCTTATAAAAACGAAAGCAGGGATGTGGGACATGGCGGTTTTGGTGACGGGCGGGGCCGGATATATCGGCAGTCACATGGTTTGGGCGCTGCTCGATGCGGGCGAGGATGTGGTCGTGCTCGACCGTCTCTCGACGGGCTTTCGCTGGGCCGTGGCGCCGGCGGCGCGTTTCTATCTCGGCGACATTGCCGATCCCGACATATTGAAGAAGATCTTCATCGAAAACGATGTCGAGGCGATCATCCATTTCGCCGGCTCCGCCGTCGTGCCAGTCTCCGTCGCCGATCCGCTTTCCTATTACGACAACAATTCCGGCAAGACCCGGGCGCTGCTGAGTGCTTCGGTCAAGGCCGGTATCCGCAACTTCGTCTTCTCCTCGACGGCGGCCGTCTACGGTCAGCAAAAGTCGGACCTGCCGGTGAAGGAGACTGCCTCCCTCAATCCGGAAAATCCTTACGGCCAGTCGAAGCTGATGACCGAATTCATGCTGCGCGATGCCGCCGCCGCCTATGATTTCAACTATGTCGCGCTTCGCTATTTCAACGTCGCCGGCGCCGATCCGCACCACCGCGCCGGCCAGTCGACCTCAGGCGCCACGCATCTCATCAAGGTCGCCTGCGAGGCAGCGCTCGGCAAGCGCGACAGCGTCCATGTCTACGGCATCGACTATCCCACGCATGACGGCACCGGCGTGCGCGACTACATCCATGTCAGCGATCTCACGGATGCTCATCTGAAAGCACTGCAGCATCTGCGCAAGGACAAGGGCTCGCTCGTCGCCAATTGCGGTTATGGCAGCGGCTATTCCGTGCTCGACGTGCTGAACATGGTCACCCGCCTGCACGGGCATTCCTTCAAGATCCACATGGCGCCGCGGCGCGCCGGCGATTCGGCCAGCGTCGTCGCAGACGCGTCGCTGGCAAGGCAGGTGCTCGACTGGAAGCCCAGATACGATTCGCTGGAAACCATCGTCCAGAGCTCGCTCGACTGGGAATTGTTCCTGTCGAACAAGGGCGTCGACGATCTGCAGAGCATCCACCGGGCACTCGCCGCCGCGTCGTTCTGAGCGGCGCACGACAGCGCCGCGCGTCTTTTCAGACGCGCAGGATGCTGTAGCACTTTGAACTGCTGCATCACTCCTTCAATCGATCTCGATTGAAGGAGTGATGCAATAGCCTGTTTATATCCCCCGCCTGCGGGGTCGCATGCCGTTACGTGAATAAGGAAAAATCAGGCTTTCTCTGGCTGGCTCGGGCCAACGGAAAAGAGAAGATGAAGAAATTTCTGGCCGCATTGCAGCTGCAAAAGGACAATCCGACGCTTCTGACGGCGCAGTTCCGGGCCCTGTCGTCACAGATTCCCATTCTCTATGTGCTCCTGATCATCAACGCCCTTGCGGTGGCGATCACCCACCTCAAATCCGCACCCCTCTGGCTTTCGCTCTATATTCCCGTCGCCCTGAGTGTCCTCTGCGTCTTCCGTCTCTGCTGGTGGGAGATCCGGGGCAAGGAAAACGTCACCGCCGAACGGGCCTATAAGCTGATGAAAGTGACAATGGTCGGGGCCGGCGTCCTGACTTTCGCCTTCGGCGGTTGGGCGATCGCGCTTTATCAATATGGCGACGCCTCCCAGCAGGGCCAGATCGCCTATTTCCTCGTCGTCACCGGCATCTCCTGCATCTTTTGCCTGATGCACCTGCCGATGGCGGCGGCACTGACCACGGTGATCACCTTCTCGGCCATGATTGCGACCTTCATGTTCTCGGGTAATCCCGTTTTCGTCGCCACCGCCGTCAGCGGCCTGTTCCTGATCCTGCCCTTCCTCAGGGTGATCAACAGCTATTTCCAGAATTTCGTCGGCCTCGTGCAATTGACCGAGGAGCTGAAGCAGAAGCAGGCGGAGGCCGAGGAACTGAACCTCGTCAACAGCCGCAACGCGCTGCATGACCAGCTGACCGGCCTTGCCAACCGCCGCAGCTTCTTTCTCTCGCTGGAGAAACGGCTGCAGAAGGACCCGTCCGCGCCGCCCGTCCTCGGCATTCTCGATCTCGACGGCTTCAAGCCCGTCAATGACGTCTTCGGCCATGCTGCGGGCGATCTCGTGCTCAAGGAGACGGCCCGCCGCTTCGTCGCGCTGGTCGGCGAAGAGGGCATCGTCTCCCGTCTCGGCGGCGATGAGTTCGGTATCATCTTCCCCTGTTCGATGACGCGCCAGGCGATCGCCGATCTCGGCCAGGCGCTTTGCGCCGCGGTCCGCGAACCTTACGAAATCCCCGACGGCTCGGTCCGCGTCTTCGGTTCCTGCGGCATCGTCTATCCCGATATCGGCGAGTACACGGCCGAGGATCTCTACGAGAAAGCGGACTTCGCTCTTTACCAGGTCAAGAGCAAGCGCAGCAGCGGCGTCGAATTCTTCTCGCCCGACCACGAGAAGATCCTGACGCAGCGCCACCTGATCGAACTCGAACTGCAGGCGAACGACTTCGCCAAGGAATTGAAACTGGACTATCAGCCGATCGTCGAATTGAGGAGCGGCCGCGTCGTCGGCTACGAGGCGCTCGCCCGCTGGGACAGCGCCCGCTTCGGCCGCATCAGTCCGGAAGCCTTCATTCCCGCTGCCGAGCGCACAGCGGTCATCGGCCGCATGACCCGCATCCTCTTCGCCAAGGCGCTCGAAGCGCTGGCGATCATTCCCAGGCATCTCAGGCTGTCCTTCAATCTCTCGGCGCGCGATATCTGCGACCACGAGACCTCGATGGCGCTGCTTGCCATGATCACCCGCTCTGGCATCGATCCGAAGCGGATCGAATTCGAGATCACCGAGACCGCACTGCTCTCCGATTTCGACACCGCCGATCAGGTGATCACGATGCTGCGCGCCGCCGGCATCTCGATCGCGCTCGACGATTTCGGCACCGGCTATTCGAGCCTGAGCCATATCCACCGTCTCGGCTTCGACAAGCTGAAGATCGACAAGGCCTTCGTGATGAATTTCGATCGCGACGCTCGTTGCATGAACATCACCCGCTCGGTCGCCAATCTCTGCCAGAACCTCGGCATTGCCTCCGTCGCCGAAGGCGTCGAAAGCGAAGAGATCGCCGAAGGATTGAAGGCGATGGGCGTTCGCCTGGCGCAGGGCTATCATTTCTCGCGGCCGCTGCCGCTGGAACTTGCCATCGACTACGCCGCAAGGTGCGATGCCGCGGCCTCCGCCCGCAATTCACTGTCTGCCTGAACAATCAAATTCGCGACCGGTCGCAAAGCGACTGGAGCGAAGCTGGATCGTCGTCTATTCATGGTCGTAACCGAGGAGGTAAACCATGCAGGACGGCGAAGTCATCATTGAACGGCGGGGCACCGCAGGCGTGATCCGGCTCAACCGGCCGCGGGCGCTGAACAGCCTGACGCTGCCGATGATCCGCGCGATCACCGAGGCGTTGCAGGCTTTTGCCGGAGATTCCGAGATGGCAAGCGTCGTGGCCATGGGCGAGGGCGAACGCGGCTTCTGCGCCGGCGGCGATATCCGCGCCCTGCATGAGAGCGCCCGCGCCGGCGATGGCCTGGCGGCAAGCTTCTGGCGCGAGGAATTCCGCCTCAACCATCTGATCGCCTCCTACCCCAAACCCTATGTCGCGCTGATGGACGGCATCACCATGGGCGGCGGCGTCGGCCTGTCGTCGCACGGCCGCCACCGCATCGTTACCGAGCGCACGCGGCTTGCCATGCCCGAAACCGGCATCGGCTATGTCCCCGATGTCGGCGCCACCTGGCTGCTGCCGCGTAGCCCCGGCGAAGCCGGAACATGGCTCGGCCTGACCGGCCTCGATATCGGTGCCGCCGATGCGATCCATGCCCGCCTCGCCGACCTGCAGATCGCCTCGTCGCGGCTCGGCGCGGTGATCGATGCTCTGTCGACCCTGCCGCGCGGCAGTTCGTCCGGCGATGTCGATGCCGTCTTGCAGGCGCTTTCCGAGTCTCCGGGAGAAAGCCGGCTCAGGCAGAACGCGGCGACGATCGATCGCGCCTTCCGTTTCAACAGCGTCGAGGAGATCCTGGCCGCACTTGCCGGAGAGGAAGGCGACTTCGCCGCCGAGACGCGTCGGGTGCTGCTGACGCGGTCACCGACCAGCCTGAAGCTCGCTTTGCGGCTGCTCAGGGCCGGTCGTGGCAGCGCCTCGCTCGCCGAATGCCTCGGCCGCGAACTCGGCGCCTGCCTGCAGATGCTGGATAATCCGGACTTCTTCGAAGGCATCCGCGCCGCCGTCATCGACAAGGACCGCAATCCGAAATGGTCGCCCGCGTCAGTCGAGGCCGTGCAGGCCGCAACAATCGAGCATTTCCTGAAACCGGCCGAGCCGCCGCTTTCGCTCTGATCTGTCCTGGGCCTATCGCCACATGCCGCGCATGCGGGCGCCGACATCGATGCGCACCTGCCGCGCCTGCGCTTGAGCGGCGGTCTGCGATTTCACCTGCGGCCAGCTGCAGGCCTCGAAGAACTGCAGCAGTGTCGCGGGAATGAAGCGGCTGCGTGAGGCATAGACATGCCGGTCGCCCTGCGAATTCTGCCCATAGGTGAAGAAGCGTTGCGGCACGACGAGGTCGAGGCCATCCCGGGCGCGCGTCATCGCCACATAGAGCAGCCGGCGCTCCTCCTCGATTTCGGCGGTGGCGCCGACGGCGAGATCGCTCGGAATGCAGCCGTCGACGACGTTCAGCATGAAGACCCGCGTCCATTCCTGGCCCTTGGCGGAGTGGATGGTCGACAGGATGAGGTAGTCGTCATCGAGGAGCGGCACGCCCGCCTGGTCGCTGGTCGCATCCGGCGGATCGAGGGTGAGTTCGGTTAGAAAACGCTCGCGTGAGGCATAACCGCTGGCGATCTGCTCGAGCTGCAGCAGATCGGCCTGGCGCGTCGCGGCGTCCTCATGCAGCCGTTCCAGATGCGGCACGTACCATTGCCGCGCCAGACCGATTTCCGCCGGCCAGCCGGCCTTGCCGGTCTTCAGCTCCTGCAGCATCGAAACGAAATCAGTCCAGTCCTCGCCGGAGCGCGGCGGGGCCGGCATGGCGGCAAGCGCGGATAACGGGCTGGCATCCTCGGCCATCAGGTCGAGCGCCTTCTGCGCCGTCGACGGCCCGACGCCCGGCAGGATCTGCATCAGCCGGAAGCCCGCCACCCGGTCGCGCGGGTTCTGCGCGAAGCGCAGCGCAGCCAGCATATCCTTGACATGCGCGCTGTCGAGAAACTTCAGCCCTCCGAACTTGACGAAGGGAATGTTGCGCCGGGTCAACTCGACCTCAAGCGGCCCGCTGTGATGCGAGGCGCGGAACAGCACGGCCTGCTGCTTGAGCTTGAGACCTTCTTCGCGGTTGTCGAGCACCATGTCGGCAACGTAGCGCGCCTGCTCGGCCTCGTCGCGCACCGTCACCAGGCGCGGCCGCTCGGACGATTGCCGCTCGGTCCAGAGATTCTTGGTGAAGCGCTCCGAGGCAAGATCGATGACAGCGTTGGCGGCCGCAAGGATCGGCTGCGTCGAGCGGTAGTTGCGGTCGAGCGTGACGATATCGGCGGCCGGGCTGAAGGCGGCTGGAAAATCGAGGATATTGCGCACCGTCGCGGCACGGAAGGAATAGATCGACTGCGCATCGTCGCCGACGACGGTCAGCCCCTGGCCACCGGGTTTCAGCGCCATGAGGATCGAGGCCTGCAGCCGGTTGGTGTCCTGATATTCGTCGACCAGCACATGGTCGAAGCGGCTGCCGATATCCTCGGCAATGACAGTCTCGCCGACCATCTGCGCCCAGTAGAGCAGCAGGTCGTCGTAGTCGAGCACGTTCTGGCTCTGCTTGGACTCGACATAACAGGCGAAAAGTTCGCGCAGCTGTTTCTCCCACGCCGCGCACCAGGGAAAGGCGTCGCGCAGCACGAGATCGAGCGCGGTTTCCGAATTCACCGCCCGGGAATAGATGGCAAGACAGGTGCCCTTCGTCGGAAAGCGGCTTTCCGTCTTGGAGAAGCCGAGGTCGTGCCGGATCAGGTTCATCAGGTCGGCACTGTCTTCGCGGTCGTGGATGGTGAAATCCGGATCGAGGCCGATCTGCTGGGCGTAATCGCGCAACAGCCGCGCGCCGATGCCGTGGAAGGTACCCGACCAGGAAAGCGCGTCGGCCATGACGCCGGCATTGGCACCAAGCACATCGCGGCAGATGCGCTCGACGCGCCGCGCCATCTCGGCGGCTGCCCGGCGCGAGAAGGTCATCAGCAGGATGCGGCGGGGATCGGCGCCCTTGACGATCAGATGGGCGACCCGATGCGCCAGCGTATTCGTCTTGCCGGAGCCGGCGCCGGCAATGACCAGCAGCGGCCCGGCAATATGGCTGCCGTCGGTGAGCGTGCCGTGCTCGACGGCCATGCGCTGCTGCGGATTGAGCTTTTCGAGGTACATCCAGCCGTCCGGTCGGGCTCCCGCAGAATCACTGGGGAAAGATTAGATGTTCCTTGAATGTTCGCGATTGCCCCCGCTGTCAAGCGCCGCGCTACGTCGAGCACGCCTCAATCGGGGAAATCCGGGCCGACCACGCGCCGCACCAGTTTCAGGCTGCGATCCGGCTGGAGAATATAGGTTTCCTCCACCCGCTGGCCCGTCCCGTTGTAGAATTGGTGATGGACGGCGCTGCCGACCGGCGATTTGGTGAGCTTCGTTCGCGGCTGGCCGCCATAGGTAATGCTGCCGGGAATGGGCTCCAGCGCCGGGCTATCGGCCGAGGAGCAGCCGGCAAGCAAGGCCGCGGTCAACAAGGCTGATAGAAGCGCTTTCATCGTCTTCATCCCTCTTTCGACTGCAGCCAGATATGGAAATCGCCACGTCTTTCGCCAAGGGCTGGCCACCCGGCCGCAACGAAATGCCTCGCCGCGGCGTTAACTGATATCTACCAACATCAGGAGACGGTCACGGTGCTCGGATTTCCAGCATTCACCGACCATGAGGAGTCCCGCCGGCAGGGCCACAGCGATGCGGCGACGCGCGCTTCGGTGGAAAGCGCCCTTCATGCTGCCGGCGATATCGAAGCGGCGGACATCATCGTCAGCATATCGGGCGCCTATGTCGTCCTGGAAGGTTTCGTGCGCCGGCGGAGTGATGTCGAGCGGGCCGTCGAGGTCGCCGAGGGCATCGTCGGCCGAGGTTATGTGCGCGGACGCCTGCTACGACGCTAGCCGGCCCGCGTGCCCTCCATGTCTTGCGGCGCATGACGGGAACCAAAATGCCCTCCCGCGGGTTGAAAGGCCGGACCCAAACGCTGGAGAACCTCATGCAGTCGCTTCTTCGCATCTCCGCAATGACCGTGATAACAGGCGGTGTCCTTGCCGGCTCCGCCCATGCCTCGCTGGAAACCGGCACAAATTATTCCGCTTTGCCGAAGGACCAGATCGCCCTCAACGAATATACCGGCGCCGTCGCCTGCCAGCCGGCAGAGCCACACTATCTCCCTTCCTTCATCCGCGCGGCGGACGGTACGATCATCGGCGTCGGTTATGTCGAGGTCGAGGACGAGGGCGGCGCGGACTGCTGAAAACATGAGGACTTGCTCGGACGAGGCTCGCCTGCGTCTCCGCAGAGGGTACGAGCCTCTAACCATCATCATGATGGCTGGGTATCTTCTATGAAGACACCTGTACCAGGCGCAACGCCTGTTGCACCAAAACCCGGCGCGAGTTCGATGCAGGGTTAAGCAAAATTAAAACATTGTTCCGTTCCGGCACGTTCCGTTTACCGAAACGCCGGGAACGGCCGGAAATCCTGAGCGAAGTGCAGCGCATAACCCCGAAAATCGAAATCGATTTTCAAAAAGGATTTTGCGCCGGTTCAATGCAGCTTCAGCTTCGCCTCTTCGGCTGCCGCCAGAAACTCGGCTCTTGCCTCTTCCACGCTCTTGCGCCCGTCGAGCGCTGCCCGGCAGGTGCTGCGGGCCTTGATGTAACGAAGCCCGCGCATACTCGGCCAGAGATCCGCCAGGCACTTCAACGCATCGAACGGACCATTGACCGTTCGCGCATCGGCACCTTCGAAACCGACCTTGACCGGGCTGTTCCATCTTTCAGTTGCCATCGATACTCCTCCACGATTGTCGACAGAAACGACGTGCAGTATCTCCCAGTTCCTCCGGGGAGACTCCGCTATGATAGGCATTCTAGCGCGATTTTTGCGGTCAACAATGGTGAATCGATTATTGCTGATGAGACGAAATGTCAGCCTGCATGGCCTTCCCGGCTCTCGTCAGATGGCTGCCCTGCGAGAGGTTGGTGAAACGGAGAGCGTGCGGCCGGGTCCCTTCGCCCCGTTTACGGGGAGAAGGTGGCGGCAGTCGGATGAGGGGCCGGCCTCGCCGAGTGAGCAAAATGATTCCTAATACTGAAAGAAAACTGGTGCTGCCGAGTGGGATTGAACCACCGACCTCACCCTTACCAAGGGTGTGCTCTACCACTGAGCTACGGCAGCAGGACCAGATCCGCGCGAGCCGGGGCTCAATCGCGGGAACGGGGCGGCTATTGCCACAGCTTGACGGCAAGCGCAAGCAGCAAATTCCAACTTCGCGTGGATTGCCATGCAAGGGCCTTTTGGATCCGCGCGAATTCGGCTAATCCTTTTGGCATGAACGACAAGACCGAAACCGGCCAGCAGAGCCGCAAAGAGGCAATCGAGGCACAGGCGAAACTGCGTCGCGAGCGCGCCGCTGAAAAGCTCAGGGAAAATCTGGGGCGACGCAAACAGCAGGTGCGCGCCCGCCGTTCGGGCCAGGCCGACGAAACAAATGGACTGCCCGCCGCAAAAATGGACGAATCGTAATGTTCCGTCCCGGACGAATTGAAGCGTCGTCAGAAATCCCCTAAACACTCCACTCCTTATTCCAAGGCAGAACTTTCAGGAAAGGCGGGCGCGGCCCGTAAGCGCACATGGATCGTATCAGAATCGTCGGCGGTAATGAGCTGAATGGCATCATTCCGATTTCCGGCGCCAAGAATGCCGCACTGCCGCTGATGATCGCCTCGCTTCTGACCAGCGATACGCTGACGCTCGAAAACGTGCCGCATCTGGCCGATGTCGAACTCTTGATGCGCATCCTCGGCAATCATGGCGTCGATGTCGCCGTCAACGGCCGCCGCGAGCGCCAGGAAGATTCCTACGCCCGCACGATCCATTTCACCTGCCGCACCATCGTCGATACGACAGCCTCTTATGAGCTGGTCTCGAAGATGCGCGCCTCCTTCTGGGTCATCGGCCCGCTGCTCGCGCGCGAAGGCCATTGCCGCGTGTCGCTGCCGGGCGGCTGCGCCATCGGCACCCGCCCCGTCGATCTCTTCATCGAGGGTCTGACGGCGCTCGGCGCGACGATGGACATCGATGCCGGTTATATCAACGCCAAGGCGCCGGCCGGCGGCCTGATCGGCGCGCGCTACACCTTCCCGAAGGTCTCCGTCGGCGCCACCCATGTGATGATGATGGCGGCAACGCTTGCCCGCGGCACGACGGTTATCGGCAATGCCGCCCGCGAGCCCGAAGTGGCCGATCTCGCCAACTGCCTGAACGCCATGGGCGCCAAGATCACGGGCGCGGGGACTGCGACGATCACCATCGAGGGCGTCACCTCGCTCTCCGGCGCCCGTCACCGCGTCCTGCCGGACCGCATCGAGACCGGCACCTATGCCATGGCCGTCGCCATGACCGGCGGCGACGTCGTGCTCGAAAATACCGATGTGGCGCTGCTCGAGACCGCGGTGGAAACGCTGCGCCGGGCCGGCGCGGAGATCTCGTCGACCAACAACGGCATGCGCATCAAGCGCAACGGCGCCGGCATCAAGCCGGTCGATATCGTCACCGATCCCTTCCCCGGCTTCCCCACCGATCTGCAGGCGCAGTTCATGGCGCTGATGACCCGTTCTTCCGGCGTCTCGCACGTCACCGAGACCATCTTCGAAAACCGCTTCATGCATGTGCAGGAGCTTGCCCGCCTCGGCGCCAGGATTTCGCTCTCCGGCCAGACGGCGAAGATCGAAGGTGTCCAGCGCCTGCGCGGCGCGCCCGTCATGGCGACCGACCTGCGTGCCTCGGTTTCGCTCGTCATCGCCGGCCTTGCCGCCGAGGGCGAAACCACGGTGTCGCGCGTCTACCACCTCGATCGCGGTTTCGAGCGGCTCGAGGAGAAACTGACCCGCTGTGGCGCCATCGTCGAGCGCATCAGCGAGTAAACGCGCCCTTATCCCGGTTGCGTAATCCGCTGCGGCATCTTATTTCCCTTCTGACGCATCGCCATTCCGGCGGTGCCCGCGGGGGATGAGGCTGAATGACCGACCTGAAGCTTGTTGCGCTCGATGACGAGGACCTTGCGGTCGTTTCCGCGCATATGCAGGACAGTGTCTTCAAGGTCGGAGACATCGACTGGTCGCCGCGCGACGCGCAGTTCGCGCTTGCCGTCAATCGTTTCGTCTGGGAAGGTGCCGAGCGCAAGCGCCGGGGTTTCGAGCGCCGCCGTGCTGCCCTGGTCTTCAAGCGCGTGCTGGCCGTCCGGTCGCTCGGCATCGATCGTGGCAAACGCGACGAGGTGCTGTCACTGCTGGCGCTGCGATTCGAACCGAAAGGCGAGGGGCCGGATGGCACCGTCGAGCTGTCGCTGTCCGGCACGGCCTCGATCGCGCTCGATGTCGAATGCATCGAGGTCCAGATGGCCGATATCGGCGGCGCCTGGGAGGCCTCTTCCAAGCCGCGTCACCGCTAGTGCATGTCGCCCGGAAGTGTGCAGTGGTTCCGGGATAACGGCATGCAGAAAAAGAGCTTCAGTGCTTGACGCCTGAAGTTTGAATATCGCAGTTTCGAGTTGAGAGGGAATATCGGCCTTGGCAATCTGGCTGGATCAGGCATCGGAAGGTTTCGAGCAGCATTTTGCCGCCTTTCTGACGACCAAGCGTGAAATCTCCGAGGATGTGAACACCGTCGTTCGCGCCATCATCGATGATGTCAGAGCCCGCGGCGACGTGGCGCTCGCCGAATATTCGCTGAAATTCGACGGCATCGATTTCGCCACCGTGCCGATGCGCGTCACACCAGAGGAGATCGACGCCGCCGTCGAGGCGGTGCCTTCGGAAGTGCTGGGCGCGCTGAAGCTTGCGGCACTGCGCATCGAATCCCATCATCGCCGGCAGCTGCCGAAGGACGATATCTACGAGGACGACATGGGCGTCGGCCTCGGCTCGCGCTGGACGGCGATCGAAGCGGTCGGGCTCTATGTCCCGGGCGGCACGGCGAGTTATCCGAGCTCGGTGCTGATGAACGCCGTGCCGGCCAAGGTCGCCGGCGTCGATCGCATCGTCATCGCCGTTCCCGCCACCGGCGGCGCCGTCAATCCGGCTGTGCTTGCCGCCGCCAAGCTCGTCGGCGTCACCGAGATTTATCGTGTCGGCGGCGCCCAGGCGATCGCGGCTCTTGCCTATGGCACCGAGACGATCGCCCCGGTCGCCAAGATCACCGGCCCCGGCAATGCCTATGTCGCTGCCGCCAAGCGCCATGTCTTCGGCACCGTCGGCATCGATATGATCGCCGGCCCCTCCGAGGTGCTGGTCATTGCCGACAAGGACAACAATCCGGATTGGATCGCTGCCGACCTCCTGGCGCAGGCCGAACACGACGTCAGCGCCCAGGCGATCCTGATCACCGACGATGCCGCGTTCGGCAAGGCGGTGGAACAGGCGGTCGAACGCCAGCTGAAGACGCTGAACCGCGCCGAGACGGCGGCGGCGAGCTGGCGCGATTTCGGCGCGGTCATCCTGGTCGCCGATCTGAAGGATTCCATTCCGCTGGCCAACCGTATCGCCGCCGAGCATCTGGAGCTCGCCGTCGCCGATCCGGACCGGCTGCTCGATGGCATCCGCAATGCCGGCGCGATCTTCATCGGCGCCCATACGCCGGAAGTGATCGGCGATTATGTCGGCGGTTCGAACCATGTGCTGCCGACGGCGCGTTCGGCGCGCTTCTCTTCCGGTCTTTCGGTGCTCGATTTCGTCAAGCGCACCTCGATCCTGCGCCTCGGCCCGCAGCAGCTGCGCAGCCTCGGCCCGGCGGCGATCGCGCTTGCGGTTTCCGAAGGCCTCGATGCCCATGCGCGGTCGGTCGCGATCCGCCTCAACCTCGAAAGGTGAGGGCATGGCGAAGGGCGAATTCCGGCTTTGCGACGTCGTCCTTGACGATACGATCGGCCGTTCGACGCCCGACGTCGAGCATGAACGCGCTGTCGCCATCTTCGATCTGATCGAGGAGAATAGCTTCGAGCCGCTCGGCCACGCCGGCGGGCCTTACCGGCTGAACATCTCGCTGGTCGATTCGAAGCTGGTCTTCGCCATCACCACCGACGAGGGCGGCGGCGTCGCCACCCATATCCTGTCGCTCACCCCTTTCCGGCGGATCGTCAAGGATTACTTCATGATCTGCGAGAGCTATTACGAAGCGATCCGTTCGGCGACGCCGAGCCGCATCGAGGCGATCGACATGGGCCGGCGCGGCATCCACAATGAAGGTTCGCAGACGCTGAAGGACAGGCTCGCCGGCAAGATAGAGATCGATTTCGACACCGCCCGGCGCCTTTTCACGCTGGTCTGCGTGCTCTACTGGCGCGGATGACGGCAATGGATCGTGCCGCCGACATCGACGAGGGAAAGCGGCCGGGCGCCATCCTCTTCATGTGCGGGATGAATGCCATCCGCTCGCCGATGGCCGAAGCGATCGCCCGTAGCATTCTGCCGGCCAATACCTATATACGATCGGCCGGCGTTCGCGCCGGCGAGCGCGATCCCTTCGTGGATGCGGTGCTGGAGGAGATCGGGCTTTCCCTCGGCCGCCGCCAGCCGCAGACGCTGGAAGAGCTCGAGGACGATTATTTCGATCTGATCATCACCCTGTCGCCGCAGGCCCATCACGCGGCGCTCGAGTTGACCCGGTCGAATGCGATCGATGTCGTCTACTGGCCGACGATGGATCCCACGGTTGCAAGCGGAACGCGCGAGCAGATTCTGGGAAGCTACCGCGAGGTTCGCGATCACCTGGCCGGCCTCATCGAAAGCCGGCTACTCAAGCGAAATGGCATCGCCGCGCAATCGGCATGAAAACAAATAAAGGAAAGCCTGATCAACAAGGTTCACAAACCATCGTTGATTGTGTAGTTTCCGCCCAAATTTTCAAGGCGCGCCCTGCGCTGCCTATTCAACCCACAGGAAGAAAACACTTATATGCCTAAAGAAGAAGTCCTCGAATTCCCGGGAATCGTCACCGAACTTCTGCCGAATGCGACGTTCCGCGTGAAGCTCGAAAACGAACACGAGATAATCGCCCATACCGCAGGCCGCATGCGCAAGAACCGCATCCGCGTTCTCGCCGGCGACAAGGTGCTGGTGGAAATGACGCCCTACGATCTGACCAAGGGCCGCATCACCTACCGTTTCAAGTAAGCTTGCCCAAGGCCCTGCAAGGCTTTTTCTCCCGTCTGCCGATGGTCGAGGTTCCATGACGCTGAAATACAAGCTCATTCTGGCCTCGGGTTCGCCCCGTCGCGTTGACCTGCTCAACCAGGCCGGCATTGAGCCTTCGCGCCTGATGCCGATGGATATCGACGAGGCGCCGAAGAAGTCGGAGCATCCGCGTTCGCTGGCCCGCCGGCTTTCGGCTGAGAAAGCCGAAGCCGCCCTTGCCGCCATCAAGGGCGATATCACCTGGAAGGGCAGCTATATCCTGTCTGCCGATACGGTGGTCGCCGTCGGCCGGCGCATTCTCGGCAAGGCCGAGTTCGCCGACGAGGCGTTGAGTTCGCTGCATCTGCTGTCGGGGCGCAACCATATGGTCTACACCGGCGTTTGCCTGGTGACCCCGGATCGCAAGATCCGCCAGAAGATCGTCGAGACCAAGGTCCGCTTCAAGCGGCTCTCCGGCTTCGAGATCGAGAACTACCTGGCCTCCGGCCAGTGGCGCGGCAAGGCAGGCGCCTACGGCATCCAGGGCCTCGCCGGTACCTTCGTACAGAAGATGGTGGGCTCCTACACCAATGTCGTCGGCCTGCCGCTTTATGAAACCATTCTGCTTTTGACCGGCGAAGGCTTCGATGTGCATAGCCGGTGGCCCGAGGGCTGAGCCCGACGGCCGATCCTATAGGACAGACCGATATGCCTGAAGACAAGAAAGCGGCCGCCAAGGTCGAACCGCTGCGCAAGGCGCGCCCTTGCCCCGAATGCGGCAAACCTTCCCACCGCGAACACTACCCCTTCTGCTCCAACCGCTGCCGCGAGGCCGATCTCTCCCGCTGGCTGACCGGCGCCTATGCCATCCCGGTTGCCGACGATGAGGCCAAGGCCGATTATCCCGATGAGGAAAACTAATGCATGTCGCCCAAAAATGCGCAGCGGTTTTGGGAGAACGACATGCATAGAAATAAAGGTCTAAAACGCGAGGAGCGGATCTGAAAGATTGCGACGCGCTTTAGAGCACTGCACCCGCGAAGCTCTTATATTTCCTCATGAATCCGCAAAGCCGGCAAGACCGTCAAAAAAGAGTCATTTGACGCTTGCCATGGCCGAACAAGATGCTATAACCCCGCTCGCTTCCGGGGCGAACCAAGGCCCCGCGGTTCTTTTCCTGAAAGGGGCCATCGGAAGCAGGTTAGCCCAGGTAGCTCAGTTGGTAGAGCAGCGGATTGAAAATCCGCGTGTCACTGGTTCGATTCCGGTCCTGGGCACCATTCAGTCTCTTAAAGCCAGTCTCATATGTTTGGTCTCGGAATAGCGGCGAGATTTTAATGGCTTAGCCCATATGTGCGTCCGTCTTTTCCACCTTTCTCAGCCTTCTGCATGTCATTCTCCACCTTTTGCCGGCTCGTCTCAGGTGGCTGTCGTCAGTAGCCAATAGCTCGCATCAGTTGACTTGCGCTTTCTTGAGACAGGTTCGCCTGTCTCGATCGACTCTGCTGCACCTGCGGAGAGCGCAAAAGGGCGTCTGCCGTGATGCCCTCCTCGATCAGTCAGCACGGCGCGGTTGAACGCCATCGGCGCCACCCGATTTCGCCGACGTAGCGCGTCCGCTGTTGCGCCGGTGATGGAGTTCTCTCATCGCCGCGGCGATTCTTTCAAGAATGAAAGGGTTTGCAAGCAACGATGAATGGACCGCAAAACGAAATCAATAGAAGCTTGCCGAACTTCGTGACGTCGCCTCGTGATCGCGCGAAAACTGGGAGGAGATCAGGTGAAAGTCGCTCGGCATTGACGCCGTCTATGAAGTTCGCGGACTTAAGTCATCAAATAAGGCACTGAAAAAGCATGCATTTCGTGCGAGGCAGTGCAGCGGGGAACGACAGGCAAATTGCCAGCGTCGAGATCGCCGCGATAGCTTTACGATGATTTTCGACCTTTTTTGCTGGCACCCTGACGCCTCTTTTTGGCCAGGGCGCTGGAGCTCCGGCGTGAGGAGGGTGCAGCCGGGCACCGCTTTGTGGAGGAAGTGAAATGAAAAAGTTTATCCTGGGCACTGCGATGGCGCTCGTC
>NZ_JACIFK010000008.1:0-390475 GCF_014197345.1 Rhizobium sp. BK008
GCCGCCCTCGTTCAGTGAGGGGGCTTATAGAACTAACCCCTTTTCCAAGTCAACACACCTAGCCAAAGTTTTTTGACATTTTTGTAACAGGTTGATTCGGCTCGGATTTTTGTCGGTGGATATTATCCACAGGGCGTATTCCCGGGACAGATTCCTGGAAAATCCTTTACCGGCCGGTCAAAAATCGATCGGAAAGTCGTTCTCAACCCCGAAAGATCACGAAAAAACAGCGCCTTGAGCCGATTTATGGTTAACAGAGGATTAAACTGCCTCCGACCGGCGAGCTTTAAATTTCCGTCACAAATCAGCGGCTGACATTTCGGAACCTATCACCGACTTGAGTGTTTTCTTTCCCATTGAAGGAAGGAGACCGACATGGCTGCCAATACCGATGATATCAGAGCAACTGTCAGCAAGGACATCGCCGCACTCCAACAGGAAGTCTCGCGCCTGCAGAAGATGATTTCCGCTCAAGGCGCCGAAGCCTATTACGAAGTACGCGGCCGCGCCGGCAAGGCATACGACGAAGCCCTGCCCCGGGCAAAGAACGCCGTCGCCCAAATCAGGGCCGAAGGTGCGGCCGCCGCCGGCGCCGCCCGCGAGCATCCGACCGCAACGACCACTGCGCTGGCGCTTGCCGGCGCCATTGGCTTCCTCGCCGGATATCTGCTTTCCGGCAGTTCGCAGCCGCAGCCTCGCCACTGGTGGCGCTAAACAGACCACAGCCACCCATAAACCGGTTTTTACGCACCCGCCGATCCGTTTTTCGGCAGGGTGCGTAAATGCTTATGTCTTACAAAAACCAATTTTTAATGTGAGCTATGGGAACATAAAAAACGAAGGGAGGATCATCATGGAAAACAAGAGGGCCAACTGCATCATCGAAGTCAGCGTCGACGGCGCCAATGGCCGTCACGCGGTCGGCATCATGAATATGCGCCAGGCACTCGACCTGCCGGAAATGCCAAGCCTTTCTTATACACATCCGGACCCGGTCAAGGCCGCCGCCGGTATTGTCGTCAGCCGCCAAGAACTGGCGGGCTTCATGGCCTGCCACTGAGGCAGCGTTACCCTGTCAAAGCCCTGACGGCGCTTTATCCCAAAGCGCCGAAATTGTTTTGCGGCGACTTTTATTCCCCTCGTTTTTTTGTTCCGATTGCTGGCATCCTTGTGCCGTTCATGCCAAGAAACGGCATCAAAAGCAGGACAAGGACGGCAGATGAGGGAGCGGCGCCCACCGCATAAGACGCGCGAGCGGACAAAGCCCGCCGATAACGCCGCGGCTAAGCGGGTTACCCTTCCCCGTGCCCTTTCCAAGCTCGGTTATTGCTCCCGCACCCAGGCCGAACGGCTGATTGCCGAAAACCGCGTTGCCGTCGACGGCCGCACGGTCAGCGAGACCTCGGCATGGGTCGATCTTAGCACTGCCAGGATCAGCATCGACGGCCTGGTCATCGCTGCCGAAGCGAAAATCTATCTGATGCTCAACAAGCCCCGCGGTCTCGTCACCACCCGCCACGATCCCGAAGGCAGGCCAACGGTATATGATTGCCTCAGGGATTTCGACATCCCGCATCTCTCTCCGGTCGGCCGGCTCGACAAGGCGAGCGAGGGCCTGCTGCTTTTCACCAACGACACCGAATTCGCTCAGATCCTGCTCGATCCGGTCACGCATGTGACGAAGACCTATCATGTCCAGATCGACGGCATCATGGACGACGAGGGCATTGCCGCGATGACATCGGGCATCCGCCACGACGGCGAGCTGCTGACGGCAACCGCCGCACGGCGCCTGCGCCAGGGCGACAGGAACTCATGGATCGAGGTTGAGCTGGACGAGGGCCGCAACCGCCAGATCCGCCGCATGCTGGAAGCGCTCGGAAGCGAATGCCTGCGCCTCGTGCGCGTTGCAATCGGCGGGCTCGCACTCGGCGAACTGCCGAAAGGCGCGGTGCGTGCCCTGACAGAGACGGAATTGCAGGCATTGCGCCGGAAGGCCGGGATGGAAAAGGCGAGACGCAATTGACTGAAATGACGGAGATGGCGCCGCACGATTTCTGGCAGGAGATTCACCCGTCGGGCACCTTTGCCGATGATGGCGAGTTCACCTCCTTCTATGTCGCCGTTCTCGAAGACGGCCGCCAGCTTCGCCTGCCGATCCGCGCGCTGGCGGATGGCGATCACGCTCTCGCTTCGCTGATCGTCAACCAGGCGAGCTTCGCCGTTCTCGATGCGCTCGCCGAAAGCCTCGCCGAAAAGATCAGGCCGATGCGCATCGATATCGTCGCCGGTCTGCCGACCCTCGGCCTGACGCTGGCCGCCGCCGTGGCGCAAAAGCTCGGCCACAGCCGCTACGTCCCGCTCGGAACCTCACGCAAATTCTGGTATCGCGACGAGCTCTCCGTTGCCCTGTCGTCGATCACCACGCCGATGCAGCAGAAACGCCTCTATATCGATCCGCGCATGCTGCCGCTGCTCAAGGGACGGCGCGTCGCGCTGATCGACGATGTGATTTCCAGCGGCACCTCGATCGTCGCGGGCATCAACCTGCTGACAGGCTGCGGCATCGAACCCGCCGTCATCGCCGCCGCCATGCTGCAATCGGAGCGCTGGCGCGAAAGCCTCGCGGCCGCTGGGCCGCAATGGACCACGCGCACCGTCGGCGTCTTCGCAACGCCTATTCTGGAGCGGAACAAAGCAGGCCGCTGGCAGGCACCATCGGCCAGACGCGGGACATGAGGATTGTTCTTCTTTGCTTGAGGGCGCCTCTGTCCAGCCTCGGCTTGACTTCCCCAGCAATAAAACTAGAGCAGGAAGTCTTCACCCAATAATCAAGGATAGTCGAGCGCCGTGCGAATTCTCTCCGAAGCCCATTTCCCCGAATTGCCGAACTATTATCGCGGCAAGGTGCGCGAGAATTACGATCTTCCGGACGGACGCCGTATCATAATCAGCACCGACCGGCTGAGCGCTTTCGACCGCATCCTTACCTGCATCCCCTATAAGGGCCAGGTCCTGACGCAGACAGCGCGCTTTTGGTTCGAGGCGACGAAGGACATCTGCCCCAACCACGTTCTCGACTATCCGGATGCGAATGTCGTCATCGGCAAGCGGCTCGACATCCTGCCGGTCGAGATCGTCGTGCGCGGTTATCTCGCCGGCACCACCGGTACCTCGATCCTGACGCTTTATAAAAAGGGTGAGCGCGAGATGTACGGCATGCGTCTGCCCGACGGCATGCGCGACAACCAGATCCTGCCCGAGCCCGTCATCACGCCGACCAGCAAGGAATTCGACGGCGGCCATGACGAGCCGCTGACGCCTGCCGAAATCGTCAGCCGCGGCCTTTTGACCAAGGAGCAGTGGGACACTCTGTCGGGATATGCGCTCGCCCTTTTTGCGCGCGGCCAGGAAATGGCGGCCAAGCGCGGTCTGATCCTCGTCGACACCAAATATGAATTCGGCACCGATGGCGACGGCAACATCATTCTCGCTGACGAGATCCACACCCCCGATAGTAGCCGTTACTGGCTTGCCGAAAGCTACCCGGCAAGTTTTGCCGCCGGAAAACGTCCGGAAAGTTTCGACAAGGATTTCGTCCGCGCCTGGGTTGCCGAGCGCTGTGATCCCTATAAGGACGAGATCCCTGAAATTCCTGTCGAACTGATCGAGCAGACCTCGGCCGTCTATATCAAGGCTTACGAGGCGATTACCGGCGAGCGCTTTGTTCCCGACAATAGCGGCGAGACGCCGCTTGCCCGCGTGCGAGGCAGCCTCGCTCCCTATTTCCCTTGACATGGCGATACATGAAAGCTGCCAGGCCGAGCATTGGCTTGGCAGCCTCCCTCCAATCGCGCTAGCATCAGAAAAAAGGGGCATCGGGCTCCGCCGGGCGGGGGACAGATGACGAGAAGGCCGAGACGCAAAGCCGAGGAAACGCGGGAGGACATCCTCTCCATGGCAGAGGTGCTGTTTCGTGAGCGCGGTTACCTCGCGGTGTCAATCGCCGATATCGCCAGTGCATTGCACATGTCACCCGCCAATGTCTTCAAGCATTTCCGTTCCAAGGTCGCGCTGGTCGATGCGATCGCCGGACGCCATCTCGACAATGCCACCGAGCGTTTCGCAGCCTTCGACCAGAATCTGCCACCGAAGGAGCAATTGCTCCGCTTCGTCCTGCGCCTGCTGGAAGGTCATCTGCAGGACATTCAGAAAAATCCTTACATCTTCGAAATGGTGCTTTCGACGATCGAGGCCAAACTCGAGGCCGGCAACCGTTATCGCGCCCGAATCGAGTTGAAGCTCGGCGAGATCATCCGCGAGGGTATCGCGGAGGGGCGTTATCATTGCTGCGATCCCGAGCGCGCCGCACACACCGTCGCAGACCTCCTGGCCTGCGTATTGCACCCCATCCTCATCGCCCGCGACGACAAGGAAACCCTCGTGCACCGCGCCGAGGATATCGTCGGCTTTGTCGATGCCGCACTGCAAAATAACGCTTGCTAAGTGACGATTGCTGACTTACGTCACTTCATAAAGCTTTTGTTAAATTCGGATAATGGCATTTGAAGCCAGATCAATCCTGACGCTTATATAAGCCTGCGCTCGGCCGGGCCGAGCCTGCGGATTGAACGCCGATTGCCACCGAACAGGGAATTCAGAATGATACGGCGTGCCCTCCTCCTCTCCACGGCCCTGGCGTTCGGCGCATTGCTCGCCGCCTGCAGCGACAATGCCGGCAAGCCCGCCGGCAATGCCGGTGCGGGCGCAGCACAGCAGGCCTCGCCCGTCGGCGTGATCACCCTGAAAAAAGCCAGTTTCCCGATCACGACGATCCTTCCTGGCCGCGCCGAGACATTTCAGACAGCCGATATCCGGCCGCAGGTAAGCGGCCTCATCCGCGAGATCGCCTTTAAAGAAGGCGGCGAGATCAAGAAGGGCGACCTTCTCTACCAGATCGAGGATGCGCCCTATATCGCCGCCGTCGAGCAGGCCAAGGCGGCAATCTCCAAGGCGCAAGCCAGCGTGCCGAGCGCTGAAAGCAATCTCGACCGCTATCAGCGCCTCGTCGGCAGCGGCGCCACCCAGATCGAATTCGAAACGGCCAAGACGACGCTGCTCCAGGCCAAGGCCGAAGTCGAGTCGGCGAAGGCCGCACTTTCCGCCGCGCAGATCGACCTCGACCATACCAAGATCATCGCCCCCTTCGACGGCGTCATCGACCAGACGGCCTATAATGTCGGCAACGTCGTCTCGGCCAACCAGACGACGGCGCTGACGACGATCCGCCAGCTCGATCCGATCTACATCTCGCTGACGGAATCGAGCACCAACCTCTTGAAGCTGCGCGACGCGATGACCGCCGGCGACATCAAGGGTGCAGACAACGTCGCCTTCCACCTGATCCTCGAAGACGGCAAGGAATATAACCAGCAGGGCAAGCTCGACATGTCGAAGCAGGTGGTCAGCGAGACCACAGGCACCTTCATCATCCGCGTGCTCTTTCCCAATCCCGATCGCATCGTCCTGCCCGGCATGTATGTCCGGGCAACCGTCGAGCTTGGCGCCGAGGCCGGTTATGCATTGCCGCAGCTGGCGACGAGCCGTGATGCCAACGGCCGGCTGACGGCACAGTTCATTTCCGCCGAAGGCAAGGTCGAAACCCGTGCCTTCGAGAACAGTTCGCCCTCCAACAATTCCTGGCTCGTGACCGAAGGCATCAAGGACGGCGATCAGCTGATCGTCAGCGGCCTGCAATCGATCACATCAGGCATGCCGGTGAAACCGGTCCCGATGAAGATCAACGACAATGGCGTGGTCGTGGCTGCCGAGCAGCCAGCGGCCGGTGATGCTGAGAAGCCTGCAGCGAAATAATCGCTGAAGCCCCGCATCGTCACCGTCTCAGCCGCACAGGAACAACCGATGGCCAAGTTTTTCATCCGACGTCCGATTTTCGCCTGGGTCATTGCGATCACCATCATGCTCGCCGGCCTGCTGGCGATCTTCACGCTGTCGATCTCGCAATATCCCGACATCGCCCCGACGACGGTTCGCATCAACGCCACCTATCGCGGCGCCAGCGCCGAGACCGTCGAAAAATCGGTGACGACGATCATCGAGGATGGCATGACCGGCCTCGACGATCTCACATACATGACCTCAACCTCATCGACGGGCTCGGCCAGTATCCAGCTCACCTTCGGGACGAGCGCCGATCCCGATATCGCCCAGGTGCAGGTGCAGAACAAGCTGCAGCTGGTTCAGTCGCAGCTTCCAAGCGACGTCATCGATGCCGGCATCAGCGTCACCCGCTCGACCTCGAGCATCCTGCTCGTCGGCTCGCTGGTTTCGACCGACGGCAAGCGCAACTCGGTCGATCTCGGCAACATCATGTCGACCTCCATCGAGGATCAGATCCAGCGCCTGGAAGGCGTTGGCAGCATCAACGTCTTCGGTTCGGGATACGCCATGCGCGTCTGGCTCGATCCCTTCAAGCTCTTGAAATACCAGTTGACGCCGAGCGACGTCACATCAGCCATCCAGGCGCAGAACACCCAGGTCTCCGTTGGTTCGCTCGGCGCGCAGCCGGCGACCCCCGGCCAGCAGATCAACGTCACCATTACCGCCCAAAGCCAGCTGACCACCGTCGCCGACTTCGAGCACATCATCCTGAAGGTCGAAAAGGACGGCGCGACCGTGCGCCTGAGCGATGTCTCGCGCATCGAGATCGGTCAGGAAAGCTACGGCGGCGGTTCACGGTATAACGGCCAGCCGTCGACCGGTTTTGCCGTCAACCTGGCGATCGGCGCCAACGCCATCGATACCGCCGCCCGTGTGCGCTCCGCGCTCGAGGTCATCGGTCGCGGCCTGCCGGCAGGTGTCGCGATCACCTATCCCTACGACACCACGCCCTTCGTCGAGCTGTCGATCGAGAAGGTCGTCCATACCCTGATCGAGGCGATCGTGCTGGTTTTCGTCGTCCTCCTCATCTTCCTGCAGAACCTGCGGGCGACGCTGATCCCGACGATTGCGGTGCCCGTGGTGTTGCTCGGCACCTTCGGAGTGCTGGCGGTCACCGGCTACTCGATCAATACGTTGACGATGTTCGCCATGGTGCTGGCGATCGGCCTTCTTGTCGACGACGCCATCGTCGTCGTCGAAAACGTCGAACGCATCATGACCGAAGAGAAGCTCTCGCCACTTGAGGCGACGGAAAAATCGATGGGAGAGATCACCGGCGCCATTGTCGGCATCGCGCTCGTGCTGACTGCCGTCTTCATTCCGATGGCCTTCTTCGGCGGTTCGACCGGCATCATCTATCGCCAGTTCTCGATCACCATCGTCTCGGCCATGCTGCTGTCGGCGCTCGTCGCCCTGGTGCTGACGCCTGCACTTTGCGCCACAATGCTGAAGCCGGTCGGCGAACACAGGAAACACCGCGTCGGCGACTGGTTCAACCGCAACTTCACGCGCTCGACCAACGGCTATATCAGCGCCATCGGCTATCTGCTGCAGCGGCCGATCCGCGTCATGCTGGTCTTCCTCCTCGTCGGCGCCGGCTGCGCCTATCTCTTCACCCGTCTGCCGAGCTCCTTCCTGCCTCAGGAAGATCAGGGCGTGCTGTTGACCATCGTCACCACGCCGCCGGGCTCGACCACGCAGCAAACCCAGGCAGTCGTCGAGAAGGTTGAGAAATACTATCGTGAAAACGAGAAGGACGCCGTCGAATCCGTGTTCGGCGCGCTCGGCTTCGGCTTCAACGGTTCCGGCCAGAACAGCGCCATCGTCTTCACCAAGCTCAAGGATTTCGCACAGCGCACCGATCCGACGCTGAGCGCCCAGTCGGTCGTCAACCGCGCGTTGCGCAGCTTCTTTGCCATCCGCGAGGCGCAGGTCTTCGCGCTCCTGCCCCCGGCGATTCAGGGTCTCGGCGTATCGAGCGGCTTCTCCATGTATCTCGTCGACACCGGCGGCCACGGCAACGACGCCCTGACGGCCGCCTCCAAGCGGCTGATCCAGATGGGCAACACCTCGGGCAAGATCGTGGCGCTGCGCAGCAGCAACAAGGAAGTCGAGCCGCAGATGCGCATCGTGCTCGATCAGGAGAAGATCGGCGCTATGGGCGTCGACATCGCCTCGGTCAACTCGATGCTGTCGATCATCTTCACCGGCCGCGACGTCAACGACTTCACGCTGAACGGCGAGATCAAGCCGGTCTATGTTCAGGGCGATGCGCCCTTCCGCATGCAGCCGGATGATCTCGACCATTGGTACGCGCGCAACACTGCCGGTGAAATGGTACCCTTCTCCGCCTTTACCAAGACGGAGTGGGTGAAAGGCGCGCCATCGCTTGCCCGCTTCAACGCCGTTAGCGCCATTCCGCTCGACGGCGCTTCCGCACCCGGTGTCTCCTCCGGCGATGCGATGAACGAAATGGAAGCGCTGACCGAACAGCTCGGCGGCGGTTATACGGTCGCCTGGCAGGGCATCTCCTATCAGGAGCGCCTTTCCGGTTCGCAGGCGCCGATGCTCTACGCGATCTCGGTTCTCGTCGTCTTCCTCTGCCTGGCGGCACTTTACGAAAGCTGGTCGATCCCCTTCTCGGTGATCATGGCGGTACCCGTCGGCATTCTCGGGGCACTGGCGGCGGCAACGCTTTTCGGCCAGGCAAACGACGTCTATTTCAAGGTCGGCCTGCTCACCACCATAGGGCTGGCGGCGAAGAACGCGATTCTGATCGTCGAATTCGCCAAGGACCGTATGGAAAGCGGCATGGGGCTCTACGAAGCCACGCTGGAGGCGGCAAGATTGCGCCTGCGGCCGATCATCATGACCTCACTTGCCTTCATTCTCGGCGTCGTGCCGCTGGCGATCGCGACTGGCGCTGGCTCGGCGGCACAGAACGCCATCGGCATCGGCGTTCTCGGCGGCATGCTGGCGGCGACGATGCTCGGAATTTTCTTCGTACCGTCCTTTTTCGTCGTCATCCGACGCATCTTTGCCACACGCGGCAAAAATGCGGCAGGAGTGTGATATAAATGCACTGTGATAATGCTGTTCCGATTGCTACATTGCGCCCGACTGCTTCGGTGTGTGTTTTTGGTAACGAGGCGCGGCGCGCGTTAGTGAAGCATGAAGCTTCGGACAAGAATTGACTTGCTCGAGTACAGGATGAAATGAATGGTATCTCTTCGTTTTGCCACCCCGGCATTATTGTTATTGTTGTCGGGCTGCGTTGTTGGCCCGGATCATGTTCCTCCTGAAATGCCGCTGCCCGCCAAATTCGGAGAAGGCGGAACGAAGAGTGATGGTGATGTTGCTACCGCAGCCTGGTGGACCGCCTTCAACGATTCGAGGCTGAACGGCTACGTCAACGCGGGCCTTGAGCAGAACCTGACAGTCCAGCAGGCGATCGAACGCATCAATGCGGCCTCCGCCGCCGTCACCACCGCCGGAGCCGGCGGCCTGCCGAACCTGACGGTTGGCGCGTCGCACACGATCAGCGGTCAGAAGGGCGAACTGCGCACGCAACTCGACACGCGCAACACCAGCGCCGGCGACGTCCAGCTGAGCTGGCTGCTCGATCTCTTTGGCCTCTACAAGCGCAGCACCGAAAGCGCGCTCGCTTCGCTCGATTCCGCTTACGCATCGGCTGATGTCGCCAAGCTGACCCTCGTCCAGGACCTGGTCTCGAGCTATATCGACGTTCGCTACTATCAGCAGCGCCTGGCGCTTTCGAAGGCCAACCTGAAGTCTCGTCAGGAAACCTACGAACTGACCAAGTTCCAGCTTGAAGCCGGCGCCGCCTCGCGTCTCGACGTCGTTCAGGCCGAAGGCCTCGTACAGTCCACGCTCGCCGAAATTCCGGGCCTTGAAACCAACATCCGCATATCAGCCCATCACATCGCGACGCTGCTCGGCCTGCCGGCCTCGGCCCTCGTCGACGAACTGCTGAGGGGCGCCGGTCAGCCGGTATTCCGCGGCGGCATCAACTCCGGCATCCCGGCCGATCTGATCCGCAACCGTCCCGACATTCGCGTCGCCGAGCGTGATCTCGCCGCCGCAACGGCCAATATCGGTGTTGCCCAGGCCCAGCTCTATCCGAGCATCTCGCTCAGCGGCTCGATCTCGCCATCCTACATCAACCAGCGCGGCGTCCACGGTGGCCTGACCCCCTGGTCCTTCGGTCCGACCCTCAACCTGCCGATCTTCGATGGCGGCCGCCTGCGCGCCAACGTCAAGTCGGCCCAGTCCGATGCCGCTACGGCCTACCTCAACTGGAAGTCGACGGTGCTGACCGCCGTCGAACAGGTCGAGAACGCGCTTGCGGCTGTCCGGCGCGACGCCCGTACGGTCGCCGCACTTCAGGCCCAGGTCAAGACCACCCAGGAAACGCTCGAGCTTTCCACCGCATCCTACAAGGACGGCGCCTCTTCACTGCTCGACGTTCTCGACGCGCAGCGCCAGGTTTCGCTGGCTCAGGCAAGCCTTGCCCAGTCCGTCCAACAGATGGCCAAGGACTACGTCTCGCTGAACATCGCAGTCGGCGGCGGCTATGCGCCCGGCGGCAAGACCACCGCACCCAATACCACAGCAGCGGTGAAGCCCGCCAAGAGCTGATCGGCGTTTGGCCCTTCTGAAAAGGCAGAGCCCCGCGATCGTCTCGCGGGGCTTTTTCGTTGCCGCCGAACTCTCCTCCAGCTAATTACACACAGGACGAATTTGGATTCGACAAGCTGAGATAGCTGAGGTAAGCCTTTGATTAAACGATTAATCAGAGCGCCGTCGATTATGGCTCCATCGCGTTCGGGACCAAATCTCAGCAGGATAGCGACGTCGCTCGGCGTCTCCGTCGCCACGGTCTCCAATGCGCTCTCCGGTAAGGGCCGGGTCTCCGGCCAATTGATCCAAAGAATCCGTGAACATGCAGCCGAGCTCGGCTATGTCCCAAGCCAGGCCGGCCGGGCGCTCAGGACCGGCCGCAGCGGCGTTCTCGGCCTGGTGCTACCCGATATCGCCAATCCGCTGTTCCCGAAGATCGCTCAGGCGATCGAATTCGCCGCCTCGGCTGCGGGTTACGGCGTGCTGATCGCGGATTCCCGCGGCGATATCGCCACCCAGACCGAAGCGATCGACCGTCTGGTCGAGCGTGGCGTCGATGGCATGATCGTCATTCCCCGCCGCGCCACCCGCATCTCGTCCACCACCTGTCCGGTCGCCATCATCGACACTCCCTCGACGCCGGGCAACACCGTTTCCGCCGATCATTGGCAGGGCGGCCGCGAAATCGCCGACCACCTCGCGGATCTCGGCCATCGCCACATCCTCATCAGGAATCCAGCGTTCAGAACGACCGCGTCGGCGGCATCCGCGCCGGCATGCGCGCGGGCATGCATTCCGAAACACTATGGATCGATAGGCTCGAGCAGGATGGCGGCAGGGGCTGCCCACTCGGCCTTGCCGAAAAGGCCAGGCAGGGATTCACCGCTTTCGCAGCCCTTTCCGATTTGCAGGCGCTACGCGCGCTGACGGAGTTACAGCAGGCCGGCGTCAACGTTCCCACCGATGTCAGCGTCACCGGCTTCGACGACCTCATCTGGTCGCCTGTTGTCACGCCGTCGCTGACGACGGTGCGGATGGACATGGATAGGATTGCCGGGATTGCTGTGTCGGCACTGGTCGATACGATAAGAACAAGCCGCATCCGGGAGGGCATGTTCGTTACCGCGGAGATCGAACGCGTTGCCATGCAGTTGATCGTCCGCCAATCATCCGGGTCTGCGAAGCCGGCACCAGAAACCTCAGAGCCGAAAACCTGAGAGATGGGGAACGTGTAAGATGAAAAAAGCTCCCATTGCCTCGGCAGTACTCCTGCTCGATACCATGCCCGGCCCAATCGAGACCGAGATCGATGTAGGCCTGCCGCCACACGGCGCGCTCGCCTGCGATCTACCAGTTGCCGACACGGCAAGTCTCAAACGGTTCGGATGAAATCATGGGCGTCTGGATCGACACGGACATGGGCTTCGACGACATCGCCGCCATTCTGGTGGTGGGACAGTCGGAATTCGAGATCGACGGCCTATCGCTGGTCTTCGGCAATACGCCGCTGCCGCAGGTAAGAATGAATGCCGCCGGCGCCGCCAGCGCCTTCGGCTGGAACTTCCCCATCCACACCGGTCGCGCCATGCCCGTTCTCGGCAAGCTTGAGACCGCTCAGGCGATCCTTGGGGAAACCGGCATCCCGACATCAGGCAAGAGCCTGCCGCAGGCACCCGCCCTTGCCGAAAGCGATGCCTTCACAGGGCTCTGCCGCTGGCTGGAACGCCAGGGCCAGCACCGCATCCTGGCGCTCGGCCCGCTCACCAACATCGCTGCCGTGGCGCTCGCCCGGCCTGATCTCGCCGCCCGCATCACCGAACTCGTCTGGATGGGCGGCGGCGTCACATCAGGCAACCATACGGCCTCCGCCGAGTTCAACGCACTTGCCGACCCGGAAGCGCTTTCGATCGTCATTGCCCACGGCCTGCCGCTGCGCATGGTCGATCTCGATCTCTGCCGCAAGGTGCTGGCAAGGCCCGAGGATGCCGAGCCGGTGCGCAATGCCGGCGGCGCCAATGCCGAGCTGATCGCGGATATGTTCTCAGGCTATATCCGCATCGCCACCAGCCGCGGCCGTCCCGCCATGGCGATCTACGATCCCTCCGCCGCCGTCGCCTTTGTCGCCCCCGATATCGTCAGCTTCCGTCCCGCGCGCATCGACGTCGAGCTGCAGGGCGCCCTCACCCGTGGCCGCACCGTTGTCGAGACCCGCGCCACACATGCGAGTTTCAATGCCCAATTCGCCGCCGACATCGATGCTGACATGGCCCGTGTCATCATTCTCGCTGCCCTGGTCAACGAGGCCCGCAAATGAACGCCAGCCCTCGCCAGGAACCCGCCGACCTCAATGATCCCGCTTTGCGCGCCCGCGCCGTTACTGCTGCGCGCGGCGATGCCCCCTTCGACGTGCTGATCACCGGCGGCCGGTTGCTCGATGCGGTGACGGGCCTGATCCGCGAGGCCGATATCGGCCTAGTCGGTGCGCTGATCGCCAGTGTCCATGCGCCGGCAAGCCGAACGGATGCCGCCGAGATCATCGATGCGACGGGCAGCATCCTGACGCCCGGCCTGATCGACACGCACATGCATATCGAAAGTTCGATGGTGACACCGGCCGAATATGCTAGCGCCGTTTTGGCGCGCGGCGTCACATCAATCGTCTGGGATCCGCATGAATTCGGCAACGTCCATGGTCTCGACGGCGTGCGCTGGGCGATCGAGGCCGCGCGTTCCCTGCCGCTGCGCATGATCCTGCTCGCCCCCTCCTGCGTGCCGTCTGCGCCGGGCCTGGAACTTGCCGGCGCCGATTTCGATGCCACCGTCGTCGCCGAAATGCTGCGCTCCTCGACAGTCGGCGGCGTCGCCGAGGTCATGAATATGCGCGGCGTCATCGACGGCGATCCACGCATGACTGATATCGTCAATGCCGGCCTTGCCGCCGGCAAGCTTGTCTGCGGCCACGCACGCGGCCTCGAAGGCGCCGATCTCAACGCTTTCATGGCATCGGGCATCACCTCCGACCATGAACTCACCTCCGGCGCCGATCTCCTCGCCAAGCTTTCCGCCGGCCTGACAATCGAGCTGCGCGGCTCTCACGATCATCTGTTGCGGGAATTCGTCGAGGTTCTGAACGGTCTCGGCCACCTGCCCCCGACCGTGACGCTCTGCACCGACGACGTTTTTCCCGATGAGCTTCAGGAAGGCGGCGGCCTCGACGACGTCGTCAGGCGCCTGGTGCGCTACGGCATGAAGCCGGACTGGGCGATCCGGGCCGCGACCTTCAACGCCGCACAGCGTCTGAAGCGTCCCGATCTCGGCCTTGTCGCCGCGGGCCGCCGGGCCGACATCGTGCTCTTCGAGGACCTTGCGGATTTCCGGGCGCGGGTGGTCGTATCAGGCGGCCGCGTCGTCGCTCACAACGGCCGCATGCAGCGTGCCGTCCAGCAGATTGATACGGCGCCGCTCGTCAATTCGGTGAAGCTGCCGCCGCTGACCGAGGATGATTTCCGCATTCCGGCGACGGGCGAGCGTGTCCGTGTCGCCACCATCGACCGGCCACGCTTCACGCAATGGGGCGAGGTCGAAACCGAGGTGCGGGATGGTTTCGTCGTGCCGCCGGCCGGCAGCGCCATGATCGCCGTCGCCCATCGTCACGGCAAGGCCGACGGCACCCCACGCGTCGGTTTCCTCACCGGCTGGGGCGAATGGCGCGGCGCCTTCTGCACCACCGTCTCGCATGACAGCCACAACCTCACCGTCTTCGGCGGCAATGCGCGCGACATGATGCTCGCCGCCAACGCCGTCATATCAGCCGGCGGCGGCATGGCGGTCGCCAAAGACGGCCGGATCGAAGCGCTCCTGCCGCTGCCACTCTCCGGCCTGGTGACGGATGCAGCGCTTGAGGACACAGCCCTGGCCTTTACCGATATCCGCAAGGCCATGGACAAGATCGTCGACTGGAAACCGCCCTATCGGGTCTTCAAGGCCTGCTTCGGCGCCACTCTCGCCTGCAATGCCGGCCCGCACCAGACGGACCGCGGGATTGCCGATGTGGTGACGGGGAAAGTGATGGAGAGTCCGGTGTTGGAAGATTGGTAAGTCAAGACGCACAGATCATAATGTGAAGGAGTGCTGCTGTAGCCCAAACACCAGTTCTGCCTTCAACTCCCGCTCCACCAGCGCCACCCAATAAGCCGCCCCGTATCCAAGCGCCCCATCGTTGAAATCATAAGCCGTATTGTGATGCAACGCCCCGTCCACCGCCGGCCCATTGCCGAGCCAGACGTAACAACCCGGCGCATTCTGCGCGAAGAAAGCGAAATCGTCGCCCGCCGTCGACGGCGGAAAGCTTGTCAGCACCTTTCCGCCGAACGCCGATCGGGCCGCTGCGAGCGCCCGCGCGGTCGCATCCGGATCATTGATGACAGGCGGAATCCGCCGCTCGAATGCATAGTCGACTGATATGCCGTACATAGAAGCAGTGCCATGCGCCAATCGGCCGATCTCGGTCTCCAATTGATCGCGCACCTCGGGCGAATAAGCTCGCGCGGTTCCGCCGATCTCGACCGTATCCGGAATGACGTTCAGCGCCTTCGGGTCGCCTGCCTGCAGGGAGCAGGCGCTGACGACGGCCGGCTGCAGCGGATCGACCACCCGTCCGACGATCGTCTGCAGCGACGACAGGAAAGTGCCGGCGGCCGTGATCGAATCGCGGCCGAGATGTGGCTTGGCGCCGTGTGTGCCGGTCCCACGAAAGGTCGTGCGCCAGCTATCGGAGGAGGCAAGCTGCGGCCCCTCGACCACGGCGATCTCATCGACCGCAAGTCCTGGCATATTGTGCAATCCATAAACGGCATCGCAAGGAAAAAGCCGAAACAGCCCCTCCTCGACCATGCGCCTGGCTCCGCCCCGCCCCTCTTCGGCGGGTTGGAAGATGAAATGCACCGTGCCGGAAAAATTCCGCGTCACCGCCAGATGCCGCGCGGCGCCAAGAAGCATCGCCGTATGTCCATCGTGCCCACAGGCGTGCATCTTGCCGGGTACGGTCGATTTATAAGGCCGCTCCACCAGCTCGGGCATGGCGAGCGCATCCATATCGGCGCGTAGCCCGATCCTGCGCGCGCCCCTCCCGACCTCCAACGTACCGACCACGCCGGTGTCGCCGAGGCCGCGATGCACGGTGATACCGGCATCATCGAGAAGCCTCGCGACGATGCCGGCGGTGCGCTCTTCCTCGAAACCAAGTTCGGGGTGGGCGTGCAGGTCGCGGCGCAAGGCCATGAGAAACGGCAGATCGTCCTCGATCCGGGCGGGAATGCTCATCGGGCGATGCTCCTGGGGCCTGGATATCCTGTCATGCGAAACGGGCGCCCAACCGGCGCCCGCCTCAGATCATCCGTTGTTCATCAAACAAGGCGCGAGTTCAACCCTCACGCCTCTTCGACGAACACCTCCTCGCGCTTCTTCTTGACGCTCGGCAGGAAGACGACGATGAGGACGGCAACCGCAATGGCCAGAAGAATGGCGCTGATCGGCCGCGTGACGAAAGTCGTCGGATCGCCGCGCGAGAGGATCATGGCCCGCCGCAGGTTCTCCTCGAGCAGCGGCCCGAGCACGAAGCCGAGCAGAAGCGGCGCCGGCTCGCAGCGAAGCTTGGCCAGCACATAGCCGATGAGCCCGAAGAAGGCGACGGCATAGAGGTCGTAGACGTTGGCATTAACGCTGTAGACCCCGATCGAGCAGAAAGCCATGATGACGGGGAAGAGCACGTAGTAAGGCACGGTCAACAATTTCACCCAGAGCCCGATCAGCGGCAGGTTGAGGATGACCAGCATCAGGTTGCCGATCCACATCGAGGCGATGATGCCCCAGAACAGCGCCGGCTGCTCGGTGGCGACATTCGGACCCGGCACGATGCCCTGAATGATCATCGCGCCGATCATCAGCGCCATGACGGGATTGGCAGGAATGCCGAGCGTGAGCAGCGGAATGAACGAGGTCTGCGCACCGGCATTGTTTGCCGATTCCGGCCCTGCGACGCCGGCAACCGCACCCTTGCCGAATTCCTCCGGCGTCTTCGACATCCGCTTTTCCACCGTATAGGAGGCGAAGGAGGCAAGGATGGCGCCACCGCCCGGCAGGATGCCGAGCGCCGAACCGATCGCCGTGCCGCGAATGACCGGGGCGATCATCTCCTTGAATTCCTGGCGCGACGGCAGCAGGCCGGACACCTTGGCCATCAGCACCGTGCGTGTCGATTCGCCCTCGAGGTTGCGCAGGATTTCCGCCACCCCGAAAACGCCGACGGCGAGCGCGACGAAGTTCAGCCCGTCGGCATATTCGCGGATGCCGAGTGTGAAGCGCGGCGCGCCGGTATAGATGTCGGTGCCGACGAGGCCGAGCAGCAGTCCGAGCGCCACCATCGCTAAGGCCTTGACAACGGAACCATGCGCCAGTGCGATCGAGGAGACGAGGCCGACGATCATCAGCGAGAAATATTCCGCCGAGCCGAATTGCAGCGCGATTGCGGTGAGCGGCGGCGCGAAGATCGCGACGAGAAAGGTCGACACGGTGCCAGCGAAGAACGAGCCGAGCGCGGCGATCGCAAGCGCTGCGCCGGCCCGGCCTTTGCGCGCCATCTGGTAACCGTCGATCGCGGTGACGGCCGAGGAAGATTCGCCCGGCATGTTGATGAGGATCGCCGTCGTCGAGCCACCATACTGCGCGCCGTAATAGATGCCGGCGAGCATGATGAGCGACGAAACCGGCTCGAGCTGGAAGGTGATCGGCAAGAGCATGGCGATCGTCGCCGTGGCGCCGATGCCGGGCAGCACGCCGATCAGCGTGCCGAGCAGCACGCCGATCAGGCAGAAGAACAGGTTTTCCGGAGTGCCGGCTGTCGCAAAGCCGAGCGCGAGATTGCTGAAAAGATCCATCATCGCCTCCTAGAACCGGACCCAGGGGCCGAACCGCTCGAACGGCAAGCCGAGCCCGTAGCTGAACACCGCGACCGAAAAGATCGTCAGCAGCAACGACAGCACGATCGCAAAGAACAGGTTCATCTTTTGCGATGCGAAACAGGCGATGAAGGCGGTGAGGAACAAGGACGGTGCGAAGCCGAGCCCGCGCACGGTCAGCCCGAAAAAGACTGGCGCCGGCAGGATGAAGAGCATGCCGCGCCAGGCAAACGGGTCGATCGGCTCGCCCTCGACCCGAAGGGCCTGAATGAAGATGATCGCACCGAGAAGCACGAGCACGCCGGCAAGCAGCAACGGAAAATAGCCTGGCCCCATACGCACCGTCGTGCCGAGGTCGAGCCCCAGCGACTGGATGGCGAAGAAAGCCCCGGAGGCGACGAAAAGCGCGCCGCAGATCGCATTGGTGGTATCGAAACTGATGGATTTCATGGTGTCTCCTGGGGTTGGAGATGGTTCACGTCACGCCGCGGCAAAGGAGCTAGCCCCTCATCCGCCTGCCGCCACCCTCTCCCCGTAAACGGGGGTCCGGAGGACGGGTCGAGACAAGTGGCTCGACCCCAGTAGGTTAGGGTGAGGGGCTCGTCCGGCATGCCCGGACGAGGACAAGCCTTAGTCGGCATATTCGCCAGCGGCCTCGATCACCGTTTTCCAACGGGCGATCTCGCTTTCGAGCTTGGCTTTCAGTGCGGCCGGCGTCGCATCGGCGTCTGAGGATGGTGCGGTGCCGAGCTCGGCAAAGCGGGCGCCGACATTCGGATCCTTCAGCGCCACCTGCAGCGATTTCGACAGACGCTCGTTGATCTCGGCCGGCGTGCCCTTCGGCGTATAGATGCCATGCCAGATGCCGACTTCAAAACCCGGCAGGCCGGCTTCGACGGCCGTCGGAATGTCCTTCATCACGTCGAGGCGCTTGGGCGAGGTTACGGCATAAGCCTTGATCGTGCCGCCCTGGATCTGCTTGGTCGTGTTGGTCGTCTGGTCGCACATGACGTCGACCTGGCCGCCGAGCAGGTCGGTCATGGCAGGGCCGGTACCCTTGTAGGGCACGGTCGTCAGCGGTGTCTGGATGGCGCTCATGAACATCATGCCGCAGAGATGCGAAGCCGCACCGATGCCGGCATTGGCGACCGTCACCTTGTCCTTGTTGGCCTTGATATAGTCGATCAGCCCCTTGAGGTCGGTCGGCTCCATGTCCTTGCGTGCAACGATCGTCATCGGCACTTCGGTGACGAGGCCGACATAATCGAAAGCGCCGAGCGTGTCGTAGGCGAGCTTGCGGTAGAGCGTGGCGCTGGTCGCCATGCCGATATGGTGCAGCAGAATGGTGTAACCGTCGGGATCGGCATTTGCCACGCGGCCGGCGCCGAGCGTGCCGCCGGCGCCGCCGACATTTTCGACGACGATCTGCTGGCCGAGATCCTTCGACATGGATTCTGCGACCAGGCGCGCCACGGTATCGGTCGGGCCGCCAGCCGCAAAGGGCACGACCATGGTAATGGTGCGCTCGGGATAGGTCTGCGCCGAAGCGACGCCGGCGAGAAGAGAGACCGCGGCAGCCGCGGTCAGGCCGAGCATGGCCTTCAGAATTTTCATCGTTTCCTCCCTGATGAAACAAGCAAGCCCGCCGACACATCCTCCGCGCCGGTTGGGATGGCCTATTTGCCGCCGGGAAAAATCGACCTGCAATCATTGCAGCCGCTTTCGAAAGGCGATTTTGCAAAAGTGCAATGCAGCATGGGTCGATTCGGAAACAAACGGCCGGTGCGATGGGTGGAAATCCACCCATCGCACCGGAGGATAACTTCAGATTGGAAAGAGTGCGCGGCCACAGCCGGAATCGTCACTCGGAAAACAGGCATTTTCCGAAAGCAGTCAGCTTTCGATAATCATCATCCGCTTGTCGAGACCGTATTTCTGCATCTTTTCATAGAGGGTCTTGCGGGAAATGCCGAGTGACTCATAGACCGCCTTGAGGCTGCCGCCATGCGCCACCAGCGCGGTTGCAATCACCCCTCGCTCGAATTCAGCGACGCGTTCCGCAAGCCCCGTCGCCTCCTCGGCCTGCCGCCCGCCATTGTCGAGACCGAGGACCAGCCGGTCGGCGGCGTTCCTCAATTCACGCACATTGCCGGGCCAGTCGCGTTGGGCAATGTCGGAGATCACCTCCGGCGGCACGGGCATCTCGTCGCGGCCGTAGCGGGCCGCCGCCTCCCGCACCAGTTGCAGGAAAAGCAGCGGAACGTCCGCCCGCCGCTGCGACAGCGACGGCACGTGCAGCGTCGCAACGTTCAGCCGATAGAAGAGGTCGGCGCGGAAGCGCCCGGCTGCCACCTCCGCCTCCAGATCGACCTTGCTTGTGGCGATGAACCGCACGTCGAGCGCCACCACTTCGTTCGATCCGAGCCGCGAGATCACCCGCTCCTGCAGTACCCGCAGGAACTTGGCCTGCAGGTCGAAGGGCATGGAGCCGATCTCGTCGAGCAGGATCGTGCCGCCGCGCCCGTGTTCGAATTTTCCGTAGCGCGGCCTCACCGCGCCCGGAAAGGCCCCCACCTCATGGCCGAAGAGTTCGCTCTCGATCAGGTTTGCCGGCAGTGCGGCGCAATTGATCGCGATGAACGGCCGGCTTGCCCGGGCGCTGATATCGTGGAGCGCCCGGGCCACCACTTCCTTGCCGGCTCCCGTTTCGCCGACGATAAGCGTATCGGCATCGCTCGCCCCGATCGCCCGGATACGGTAGCGCAAATCCACCATCACCTGCGTGCGCCCCGGCAGCCGCGCCTCGATATCGTCGCGTTTGCCGGCGACCGCTTTCAGCAGCCGGTTTTCGAGCACGAGGCCGCGCCGCTCCATCGCCCGGCGGATGACGCCGGCAAGCATTTCGGGCGTGAACGGCTTCTCGATGAAATCATAGGCGCCTTCGCGCATCGCCTTCACCGCGAGCTGCACGTCGCCGTGGCCGGTGACAAGAATGACCGGCACCTCTGGATCGAGCTCGCGGATCTTCTGCATCAGCGTCATGCCGTCCATGCCGGGCATGCGGATGTCGCTGACGACGACACCGGGAAAGCTGTAGCCGATCAGCTCCAGCACGTGGTCGCCGTTCGAAAAGGTCTCGACGCTGAAGCCGGAGAGCTCCAACGCCTGCGCCGTCGAGCGGCGCAATTCCTCCTCGTCGTCAACCAGCAGGATCTTCGCATCGTTCATTCCGCCGCCTCCGGCATCAGCCCTGCCGCCGACTGCAGCTCGATGCGGAACACCGCGCCCCCTTCGGGATGATTGGCCGCCTCAAGGCTGCCGCCAAAATCCTTGATGATGTTGTAGGAGATCGAAAGCCCGAGGCCGAGCCCCTTGCCGACGCCCTTCGTCGTGAAGAAGGGATCGAAGATACGCTGGGCAATCGCCGCCGGCACGCCCGGCCCGTGATCCCGCACCGTCAGCACCACTTTGCCGGCCTCCTCGAAGGCCGAAACCTCGATGCGCCTGTCGTCCAGCCCTTCCACCGCATCGGCCGCATTCGAGATCACGTTCACCAGCACCTGTTGCAGACGCACCGAACCGGCGCGCACGACGGGTGGACGTGGGCCTAGATCGAGCAGGAGTTCGGCATCCGCCGCCTTCAGCCGCCAGGCGATGATCTCGAGCGTGTCATGCATCGCCTCGTCGAGAGAAACCGAGCCGAGCTTCTCGTTCGGTTTGCGGGCGAAGTTGCGCAGGTGCCGGCTGATCGCGGCCATGCGGTCAATGAGCCCGCCGATACGCCGGATATTGTCCCGCGCCTCCTCCGTCCGGCCCCGATCGATGAGCACGGAGGCGCTGTCCGTATAGGTCTTCGCCGCGGCGAGCGGCTGGTTGAACTCGTGCGAAAGAGCGGCCGACATCTGTCCGAGGCCGGCGAGCTTTCCGGCCTGGATCAGATCGGCCTGTGTCTGGCGGAGTTGTTGCTCGGTCAGGCGCCGCTCGGCGATCTCTTCTTCAATGCGGCTGTTCACGCGGGCAAGATCGGCTGTGCGTTCCTCGACGCGCCGCTCCAGCTCGTTGCGGGCGTCGGCCTGCATCTGCATGCGCTCGGCAAGCCGCGCCCGCCGCTGGCGAATGACCGCGACCGCGAGCCCGGCAATGCAGAGGATGAGAAAGACCGCCGCAAGCGCGGTGCGCGCCTGGGCGCGGATGGAACTCGTCTCCATCAGCACGTTCACGGTCCAGTCCTCGGCCGGCATGTAGTGCGAGAGCACCAGATATTCGCTCGAGCCGCGCTCGCCGGCGAGCGTCATCAACTCATGCGGCTCGAAGCGCTGACGCGTCACCGGCAACGCCGTCAGCCTGGCATTGGCATACCGCCGCGACGCTTCGGTGCGTGCGATGCGATCGGCCGTCAGCGGCAGGATAGCGCCATAGAGCCATTCGGGGCTGCCGGACATGAAGATGATGCCCTCCGGATCGGAGACGAAGATCTTGTATTCGCCGCCGCCCCAGGAGGATTCGATCATGTCGATATCGACTTTGAAAACGATGACGCCCCGAATATCCGCGCCGGTCCGGATCGGCGCGGCAAAATAATAGCCGCGCTTCAGCGAGGTGGTGCCGAGCGCGTAGAACCTTGCCTGCCGGCCTGCGATCGCATCCTGAAAATAGGGCCGGTAGCTGAAATTCTGTCCGACGAAGCTTCCCGGTCCGTCGTAATTGCTCGCCGCGATCGTCTCGCCATCCGGTTTGACCACATAGATGTCGGAGGATTTCAGCAGCCCGTTGATCTCCTTGAGATAGAGATTGGCGGCATCGCGTAGCGCCGCATCCTCAGGCGCGCTCACCAGTTCCTTGATGTCGTCGTGATCGGCAATCAGCGCCGGCAGCGCCTCGTAGCGGTTGAGGTGGCCGCTGAGCGCCGACACGGCAAGGCGCAGCGCCGTTCCTGCCTGCGCCGAGGCTTCCCCCATATAAGCGCGTGTCGCAATCGCGCTTCCATAGGTGAAGAAGGCGAAGATGATCAGCGGCACCACGAGCAACGCCGCTATCGCACGATATCTCGAAGACAGATCCGGCTCCTCCCCTTTCTGCCTCCACTCCCCAGCAAGGCATACCCAACAACGCCAAGTCTAGCGCATCGGCCCGAAAATCGGAATCGATTTTCAGAAAGCACGACGCGTAGATTCAAAATGCTAGAGCGTCCTTTGTGCGTCCGAAAGGACGTACAAAGGACGCTCTAATAACCCCGGCAAGGTTTTCCAAGGGCCTGCCGAAACTTGACACTGAACGAGCGCGGATATCCTATTGCTGCATCGCAAGGAAGCCCATCATGAGCGACGATCAGACCCCCGCCGACAGCAAGCTCACCACATCCAAGCGTCGCTGGGCGGCCGAGGGCAAGTTCCTGACCGGCCGCATCAGCCGACCTGAAACCGAGCGTTTGCCGCCCGGCCAGCACCTCGTCAAAAACTGGCCGGTGCTCGATCTCGGCCAGCAGCCTGTTGTCTCCACAGAGACTTGGCGGCTCGACGTGCGCGGCCTCGTCGAAACACCGCTCACCCTCACCTGGGCCGCCTTCCAGGCGATCGAGCAGAGCACCAGGATGAGCGATATTCACTGCGTCACCACATGGTCGCGCTACGACAACAAATGGAAGGGCGTCTCGACGCGTGATCTGCTCGACCTCGCCATGCCGAAACCCGAAGCCGGTTACGTCATGCTGACCAGTTATGACGGCTATACCACCAACCTGCCGCTCGCTGATTTCGCCGCCGAGGACGCGATCCTTGCTACCGCCTGGGAAGGCCTGCCGCTGACGCCGGATCACGGCGGCCCGATGCGTCTGGTCGTGCCGCATCTTTATTTCTGGAAAAGCGCCAAATGGCTGCGCCGCATCGAGCTGATGCCCGACGACGAGGCTGGCTTCTGGGAAAAGAACGGCTACCATATCTACGGCGATCCATGGCGCGAGCAGCGCTATTCCGACGATTGAGCCTTCGGCCGCAGGAAGTGGCGAAGCCCAAAAAAAACAAGGCCGAACAATGCAGCGAGCCCGGTCAGCGACGCCATGCTGGCTGGATGAAGTGGCACCTTGCCCCAGTGTGGCTTGATGACATCGGCGGTGTTGAAGGCCTCGCCGCTGAACCGGCAGGTGACGAGCGCAAGGCCGCGCCGCGTCATGTCGGCGTCGACGGCGGAAATGATTTCATTCGCGGCAGCCCTCTCTTGCGGCATCTCGCGCATCGACAGCAAGACCGCCTTGGCCGCCGCGAGATAGGCATGGGCGCATTCGTTGAACGGGCTTTCCTCGTCCGTCACGCTGCCCGGCACCCGGCCCCAGAGACAATAGGAATACTGGATCTCGGCATAGTTCAGGACGCGGCGGAACGGCTCGTTGGTATCGACGGCACGGGAAGCAAGGTCGATGATCCCACTGCGATAGTCTGCAATCACCGCCATCTCGCCATGGGAAATTTCCGGAATATCCAGTCCGGTATGGCTGCCGCCGCCGCTAGGGCTATGGGCAAGAGCGCTTCCAGCAACCACACAAAAAAAGACGGCGGTGGCAAACGCCGTCGACACGAGTGGTATGGTTCTGCTGCTTGTCATGGCCGCCCGAAAAGTTCAGGGCGCCGGCAAGCGGCGCCCTTCGATGCGTTCAGTGAAATGCCGTTGCCGGCCGGCCGCGTTGCCCGTCCTTAACGGCAAGCCGCTTTTCCGCCAGCACTCCGAAGGCAAGGCCCAAGGTTGTCCAGAGGATCACATGCATGCCGAGCGAAGTCGTGCGGAACCGCCAGAGGACCATCGCCGAGAAGTTCTCCGGCACCTCGTTGATCGGCGGCAGCAGATAGAGCACGACGCCGATGAAGACGAGATAAGCGATTCCGGCGATGATCGCGCCATTCCAGAGACCGAAACGCCCCGCGAGGCGGCGCGACAGCGCCACCGCGGCAATCAGCGCGGCGAGCGAGACGACGATCATCAGGAAGAACAGTTCGGTCCTGACGCCGATCGTATCGGGATTGCCGACCGCCGGCGGGTTGGCCGGATACTTGATACCGGGAACGAGGACGATCGCCACGAATGCGGCAATGGCGATGACGGCCGAGGTGCCGCGCGCCGAAAGGCTGCTGAAACGGCCGTGCACGAAAGCGAAGGCGAGAGCGAAGAGCCCGCCAACGGCAACGCTGTAGGCCATGACGCCGGTGAAAAGGCCGAGACCGGCCTGCGTGGCGCGGCTGACGATTTCAGGTTCGGCAGCTTCACCGGCCGCCTGGGCACTCGCCTCCTCGAAGGCGATCGCCGCATCGACCAGCGGCTCGCCGAAGATATGCGCAAAAGCGAAAACGAGGATGCCAGCAATCAGGCCCGCGAGCATGCCGCGAAGCAGAAGATTTCCAACCATGTCAGGAACTCCCCTAAAGCATGTCGCGCAAAAGTGTGCAGCGATTTTGCGATAACGACATGCGAAAACAAAGACCTAAAGTGAGGCGCGAATCTGAAAGATCGCGACGCGCTTTAGTGGCAGGGAAAGCCGAGGAGATGACGGCCGTCATGCACGAATTCGTGCACATACATCCCGTTGAACAGCGCCATCGCGCCTTCCTCGGTGCCGACAAAATAGAGAACGATGAGCATCAGCAGGCCACCGAAGATCGCCCATGGCAGGATCTCTCCCAGGGGGATCGGCGCCGGTGCCGCGACGGGCGCAAAAGTGGTGTCAGACATGTATTCCTCCGGGAATGACGCGTTCAGTCGAAAGAGTGCTTGTGCAGTAGGGTCTGACTTCCAGCGCGAAGAGCTTTCGACACGCTGGTCACAGTGGCGCGACCGCGCCGGATTTCCACCGGCTTCCAAACCCGCAACAGCACGGTTATATCTGCACGCCGAAGAGACTGTCAACGAAACTTCACAAGCCGGCCAAGGGCCGTCCTGCGCCGCTACAGCCGCACTCCGGGAGATCAGAACGACCGTGAATACGCGCCTCACCTGGATCTGCCACGGCGCGACGATGGCGAGCCGCAAGGCCCTGTTCCCGCTCGACGAACCGCTGGAAGGCAAGGCGGCGGAAGAAGCCGACAGGATGGCCGCCCTGCCCCGC
This sequence comes from Rhizobium sp. BK008, assembly GCF_014197345.1. Classification (NCBI taxonomy): domain Bacteria; kingdom Pseudomonadati; phylum Pseudomonadota; class Alphaproteobacteria; order Hyphomicrobiales; family Rhizobiaceae; genus Rhizobium; species Rhizobium sp. BK008. The sequence goes on from NZ_JACIFK010000008.1 coordinate 25,648, forward strand.
GCCGATCGCGTTGCCACGAGCCCCGCTTTGCGCGCCCGCCAGACTGTTGACGCGCTCCGCCTCCAAGCCCGGATCGATCCGGCGCTTCGCGACTGCGACCATGGCCGCTGGGCCGGCAGATCGATCGCCGCGATAGAGGCGGAAGAGCCTGAGAACCTCATGGCCTGGATGAGCGATCCTGAAGCGGCCCCGCATGGCGGCGAGAGCCTTCTTGATTTGAGAACACGCGTCGCCGACTGGATGGAGAGCGAATCCGCCCTCGGCGGCCATGTGATCGCCGTCAGTCACGCAGCCGTCATCCGGGCGGCGGTCGCCCATGTGCTTCAGGCGCCGCTCTCCTCTTTCTGGCTGAGCGACATCGAGCCGCTCGCCGTCATTCGCATGACCAGCAATGGACGACGCTGGTCTCTGCGCTTCCAGCATTAGAGCGCCGTGCGTCCTTTCGGACGCACAAGGACGCTCGGACACTTTCAATCCTCGCATCGCGCTGTCCGAAAATCGATTCCGATTTTCGGACCGATGCTTTAGCGAGTCCTGATCATATCCAGCCTTACACAAGCAAATCGCGTCATCTCTGTTGAACCCGGTTTCGCGGGGACTACTTCCTTATCCCAAGGAGATGGAAGAATGACATATGATTGGAGTGGGGAGCGCACGCGGCGCCTGCGTTTGATGCGTGTCGCCACAGTCACAGTTCTGGTCGGTCTCATCGTCAGCGTCCCGCTGCTGATCGTCACCGCCTGAAGCACGAAAAAGGGCGAGCGATGCCATGGCACGCTCGCCTTCGTTTTTTCCGCACCTGCCATTCTGCCAACCACGAAGAGGGCTCGCTCGGCGTTTTCCTCTGGCGCCAACGGTCCCTCGACGGCACATCAGGAGGCTGCCGCCTCCGATAATTCGCCTTCTGGTTTCAACGAACATTTCAGACTTTCGTGCTACTTCCGCGAAGGGTGGAGATGGAGAAGGCGCAGTGCCGGTATTTTTCCAGAGCAGGGCCGGAAGGCAATGTGTTTCGATCGTCGGGTTCGGGATTACTCTCTGGCTCCTCTGCACCCTGTTGCAGCTTGACGACAGCCTTGTCTACTTCATGACCGGTTTCGGCGAGTACGGCGCCGACAAGCTCGTTCTGGCGCTCGGCATCGCCGGCGCCATGAGCTTCATCTATTCGGTGCTGCGCATAGCCGACCTGCGCAAGGAAACGGAACTGCGCGCCACCGCCCAGGCAAAGGCCGATTGGACCGCAACCCACGACCATCTCACCAAACTGCCGAACCGCTACGCCTTCGAGCGCAAGATCCTCTCGCGGCCGATCAAGGACGATGAGGCCGAGATCGAGGAGTGGGATCGCAACGTCACTCTCTTCTCCGTCGACCTCGACGGCTTCAAGAAAGTCAACGATCTCGTGGGCCACAAGGGCGGCGACGTCCTGTTGATCGAGGTTGCCAGACGCATCTGTGCACTCGGCAATGCCGATTGCGTCTATCGCTTCGGCGGCGACGAATTCATCGTCGTCGCCTTCGCCCTGACGGCGCAGCGCGAGGAGCGTTTTGCCAAGCTGCTGATCCAGGCGGTCACCCGGCCGATCCATATCGATAGCTTTGCCGTCGAGGTCGGCGCCAGCGTCGGCTACGACCGCTGGGCCGAGGGAGCCGAACCACTGGAAGACGCCGCCCACCGTGCCGACCTCGCCATGTATGAGGCGAAATCACGCGGACCGAACCACTATTTCGTCTTCGAACCTTCGATGCAGGACAAGGTGACCGAACGCGCCGCACTGGAAACCAGGCTGCGCGCCGCGATCTCCAACAAGGCGATCAAACCCTTCTACCAGCCGCTGATCGATCTGAAGACCGGCCAGCTCTGCGGCTTCGAGGCGCTGGCGCGCTGGATCGGCGACGATGGCGTCAACATCCCGCCGCCTGTTTTCATCGGCATCGCCGAGGAAACCGGCATGATCACTGCATTGTTCGAGGATCTTCTCGCCCAGGCCTGCAGCGACGCACTCACCTGGCCGGAGCATGTGATGTTGTCTTTCAACGTCTCGCCGGTGCAGATGGAAGACAGGCTGCTGACCTCCCGCATCCTCAAGGTGCTTTCGGCAAGCCGGTTGCCGCCGCAGCGCCTGGAAGTGGAGATCACCGAAAACGCGCTGATCCAGGATCCCGCCATCGCCGCCGTCATTCTCGACGAACTGCATGCGGCCGGCATCCAGATCGCGCTCGACGATTTCGGCACCGGCTATTCGAGCCTCGCCCAGCTCGCCCGCTATCGTTTCGACAAGATCAAGATCGACAAAAGCTTCATCGCCACCTATCGCGACGACGAACGCCAGGAAAAGATCGTCCGCGCCATGCTCGGCCTCGGCCGGAGCCTCAACATCAAGACGACCGCGGAAGGCGTCGAGGAGCATGGGCAGCTCGCCTTCCTGCTGCAGCTCGGCTGCGACATCGGCCAGGGCTATCTCTTCGGCAAGGCGATGCCCGCCGCCGAGGCGGGCATCTTCATCAGCGATCGCAATGCCAGTCTGGCCTCGACGGCCTGACGGGACGTCTTAAAACACCTGGCGCAGGATCACGAAGGGCACGAAGGGCACGAAGGCGATCGCAATCGAGGCCGGCAGCGTCAGCACCCAGGCCATCAGCATGTCGCGCACGGTCGACCATTGCAGGCCGGAACCGTTCGCCGCCATGGTACCGGCGACGCCTGACGACAGCACACGCGTGGTCGAGACCGGCAGGCCGAGATGATCGGCCGAAGCGATGGTGACCATCGCACGACTTCGGCTGCCGCGCGGCGGCAAAAACACGTGGAGGCCCGAATATTCCCTTTCCGTCAGGAGGCCCGACGCTAAGTTCAGCTATCGTCAAGCCCGCGCGGAGTCTGAAAAGACATGCCATCGACCGACCTCCTCCTGACCTTCAATGCCGGTTCCTCGACCGTCAAGATCGGCATTTTTACGATGGAGGGTGATGCGGCGCGACGCCTCGGCAAGGGCGTGATCGATTTCCGCGCCGAACCGCTCTCGCTCGGCCTGACCAGGGGATCGCAGACATTCGAGATGCCATTGAAGGCCGAAATGACGGAAGACCTGCACGGCGTTATCGACGAGACCTTGGCGCATCTCGCCGACCATTTCGACACGACCGCCACACGCGCCGCCGGCCACCGCGTCGTCCATGGCGGCGATCGCTTCACGAAGGTGATCGCCCTCGACGACGCAGCAATCGATGCGATCGATGCGCTGACCCCGCTTGCGCCCCTGCACCAGCCGCAGGCGCTGCGGTTCATCCGCGCGCTCCGGCATCTGAAGCCGCATCTCACCCAGACGGCCTCCTTCGACACCGCCTTCCATGCCACGCAGGACGATCTCGTTCGCCGCTTCGCCATTCCCCGTGCGCTGCATGACGAGGGCGTCAAACGCTACGGCTTCCACGGCCTCTCCTATAAATTCATCGCCGGCGAGCTTGCCCGCAAGGCGCCACGCGCGGCAAAGACCGTCGTCGCCCATCTCGGCAGCGGCGCCAGCCTCTGCGCGCTGGACGGCGGCGTCAGCCGCGATTGCAGCATGGGCTTTTCGACGCTCGACGGCATCCCGATGGCGACACGCCCAGGCCCGCTCGATCCCGGCGTCATCCTGCATCTGGCCGGAGAGAGAAAACAGTCCTTCGAGGCGATCGAAGACCTGCTCTATCACCGCTCCGGCCTGCTCGGCGTCTCCGGCATCAGCGCCGATACGCGCGATCTGCTGAAGGATGGACGGCCGGAGGCGCGTCAGGCGATCGACCTCTTTACGTTGCGCATCGCCGGCGAGATCGGCCGCATGGCGGCGACACTCGGCGGCCTTGACGCCATCGTCTTCACCGCCGGTATCGGCGAACATCAACCGGCGATCCGCGCCGGCGTTGCCAAGCGGCTGTCCTGGCTTGGCCTTGCGATCGACGAAAAGGCCAATGCCGCCAATGATTTCACGATCAGCACTGGGGAAAGCCGCATCGCCGCTCATGTCATCGCCACCGATGAGGAGCAGGTCATCGCCGACGAGGCGCTGACCCTTCTTCGTGGTGGATGATCCAGATCAATAACAGGCTGACGCCGGCCGATAGAATTGACGTTGAACACGTTTTCGAACGGGAGAAATCCATGGAAAAGCATGTCTCGACCGCCGCCCTGACCGATGCCGAACTCGCGCTGATCGACCGCTATTGGCGCGCCGCCAACTATCTCTCGGTCGGTCAGATCTATCTGCTCGCCAATCCGCTGCTGCGCGAGCCGCTGAAACCGGAGCACATCAAACCCCGCTTGCTCGGCCATTGGGGCACGACACCCGGCCTCAACTTCATCTATGCGCATCTGAACCGTCTCATCCGCGCTCGCGACCTCGATATCATCTACATGTGTGGCCCCGGCCATGGCGGGCCGGGCATGGTCGCCAACACCTATCTCGAAGGCATCTACAGTGAAATCTATCCCGATATTTCCGAGGATACGGAGGGCATGCGCAAGCTCTTCCGGCAATTCTCCTTTCCTGGCGGCATTCCGAGCCACGCCGCACCCGAAACACCGGGCTCGATCCACGAGGGCGGCGAGCTCGGCTACGCCCTCGTCCATGCCTATGGCGCCGCCTTCGACAATCCCGATCTGATCGTCGCCTGCGTCGTCGGCGACGGCGAGGCCGAAACCGGGCCGCTGGCGGCGAGCTGGCATTCCAACAAGTTTCTGAACCCAGCCCGCGATGGCGCCGTGCTGCCGATCCTGCATCTGAACGGCTACAAGATCGCCAATCCGACCATTCTTGGCCGCGCCAGTCACGAGGATTTGCAGAGCCTCTTTGAAGGCTATGGCTACGAGCCCTTCTTCGTCGAGGGTCACGAACCGCGCGACATGCACCAGCAGATGGCCGCAACCTTCGACAGGGTCTTCGATCGCATTCGCGAAATCCAGGAGGAAGCACGCAATGGCAAGGCGCCCGATATCTGCCCGCGCTGGCCGATGATCGTGCTGCGCAGCCCGAAGGGCTGGACAGGACCGAAGGAGGTTGACGGCAAGAAGGTCGAAGGCTTCTGGCGCTCCCACCAGGTGCCGGTCTCCAACTGCCGCGAGAATGACGGCCATCGCAAGATCCTCGAGGACTGGATGCGCGGCTATGATCCGGAAGACCTGTTCGGCGCCGACGGCCGGCTGAAACCGGAACTGCGGGCGCTGGCACCGGCCGGCGAACGCCGCATGGGCGCCAATCCGCACGCCAATGGCGGATTGCTGCGCAAGGAGCTCGATGTTCCCGATATCAGCGCCTATGCGGTCGAGATCGGCAAGCGCGGCAGCGCCATGGTGCAGTCGACGGAAATCCTCGGCCATTATCTGCGCGACACGATGAAGCGCAATGCGGAGGCCGCCAACTTCCGTATCTTCGGTCCTGACGAAACGGAATCAAACCGTCTCGGCAGCGTCTTCGAAGTCACCGACCGTGTCTGGATGGAGGATATCGAACCCTACGACATCCACCTCTCCCGCGACGGCCGTGTCATGGAGGTGCTGAGCGAACATCTCTGCCAGGGCTGGCTGGAAGGCTATCTGCTGACCGGCCGGCACGGCCTGTTCTCGTGCTACGAAGCCTTCATCCACATTATCGATTCCATGTTCAACCAGCCAAATGGCTGAAGGTGACGCGCGAACTCGAATGGAGAAAGCCGATCTCGTCGCTGAACTACCTGCTGACCTCCCATGTCTGGCGCCAGGACCACAACGGCTTCAGCCACCAGGATCCCGGCTTCGTCGACCTCGTCGCCAACAAAAAGGCCGATATCGTCCGCATCTATCTGCCGCCGGATGCCAATACCCTGCTCTGGGTCGGCGACCATTGCCTGCGCACCTATGACCGCATCAACGTCATCGTCGCCGGCAAGCAGCCGGAGCCGCAATGGCTGTCGATGGACGAGGCGGTGAAACATTGCGAGGCCGGCATCGGCATCTGGCACTGGGCAAGCAACGAGGACGACACGATCCTGCCCGATCTCGTCATGGCCTGCGCCGGCGACGTGCCGACCATGGAGACGCTGGCCGCCGTCGATCTTCTGCGCAAGGCCATTCCCGAGCTGAAGATCCGCACCGTCAACGTCGTCGACCTCCTGGCGCTGCAATCCAGCGATCAACATCCGCACGGCCTGACCGACGAGGCCTTCGACGCGATCTTCACATCAGACAAGCCTGTCATTTTTGCCTATCACGGCTATCCCTATCTCATTCACCGCCTGACCTATAAACGCACCAACCACCGCAACATCCATGTCCGCGGCTTCATCGAGGAGGGCACGACGACGACGCCCTTCGATATGACCGTCCTCAACGAACTCGACCGCTTCCATCTCGCCATCGAAGCGATCGAGCGTGTACCCGGCCTGAAAGAAAAGGCAGGCGAAGCGCTCGCCGCCTTCCGCGGCAAACTTGCGGAGCATCACGCCTATGTCCGCGAATATGGCGAGGACATGCCGGAGGTGCGGAGCTGGACGTGGCCAGCGGCGTGAAGCGAAAACCAAACAGGACCGCAGCGAACCGGTCCGCAGAGATCATCCGTCGGGCGCAACGAGTCACGCGCCTTCAAGCCGAACCCTTTCCTTGATGCGCCAGACCCGCGGCGTTTCGCCGGTATATTTGAGAAAAAAACGCGAGAAATAGGCGGGATCGGCAAAGCCGAGCCGAAACCCGATCTCCTGGACGCTGCCAAGTGTGAAAACGAGCTGGCGTTTCGCCTCTTCGATGAGTTTGCCGGCGAGCAATTCATGGGGGGTGTTGCCGGTCATCGACCGGACGATACGGGTAAGATGCGTCGGCGAAACTCCAAGCTCCCTGGCGTAGAAGGACGCGGGCTTGTGCGATCGGAAATGGCGTTGAATGAGCTCGTTCAGCATTTCCAGCCGCCGCTCGTTCTCGTCGGGCGGGAGCTCGTGCATGTTTCCTTGATGGGAAATCCTCGCAGTCAGCCTGAGCACCAAGCCGACATAGGCCGCCAATACCTCGTTGCGGCCGCTGCGCCGGTTTTCGAATTCGTCGCCCAGCCGCCTCAACGTCTGCATCACATAGGCTGCCTCGGCATCCTCAGGATCGAGTGGCGTCAGATGCGGTGTCGCCAGCCATTCGCCGAGCTGGCTTCGCTCGCCAAGCGGATGGCTGAGATGGGATCTCAATAGGGTGATCACCAAGCCGTCGATGTCGCGTGAAAAACGAAAGCCGTGATTGAGCCCAGGCGGGACCGTGATGACTGCCGACGGCCGGATGGCATGGCTCTTTTCGCCGAAGATCGCATCGCCGGAACCGCCTTCGATGTACAATATCTGAAAGAAGCTTTCGTGGCGGTGCGGCCGAATTTCCCATTGATGCAGGCTGCTGCGGGAGCGAATTGTTTCGCAATGCAACCAAAAATCCGGCCCTCGCCCGGTATTTTCGCCGTAAAGTTCGTAGGTCGGAACATGTTTGCTCATGGGGCTCCTCCCGCACCAATGTTCGATTAGTGCAATTTTTAGGCGGAGATGTCCATTGCTGCGGCGAGAGCGGCACGGCAGAATCTGGCAAAACGCAAAAGTGCAGGGAGGAAGCATTTGCGAACCCAGGTCACCATCATCGGTTCGGGACCGTCCGGCCTGCTGCTCGGTCAGCTTCTCGCGGAAGCCGGTATCGACAATGTCGTTCTCGATCGTGTGAACAAGGAATATATCCTTGGGCGGGTTCGCGCCGGTGTTCTGGAGGAAGGCACCGTCGGGCTGCTGGACCAGGCCAAAGCGGGTGCGCGGCTGCATGCCGAGGGCCTGCCGCATGACGGTTTCTCACTGGCCTTCGACGGCCGTGACCATCGTATCGACCTGCACGAATTGACCGGCGGCAGGCGTGTCACCGTTTACGGACAGACCGAAGTGACGCGCGATCTCATGGAGCGGCGCGAAGCGAGCGGCTCCCTATCGATCTACGATGCCGTCAATGTCACGCCGCATGACTTCGACGGCCATTCTCCTTTCGTCACCTACACCAAGGACGGCGCAACACAACGCATCGATTGCGATTTCATCGCCGGCTGCGACGGCTTTCACGGCGTCAGCCGCAAGGCCATCCCAGACAAGGCGATCAGGAGTTTCGAGAAGGTCTACCCTTTCGGCTGGCTGGGCGTCCTGGCCGATGTGGCGCCGGTGAGCCATGAACTGATCTACGCCAACCATCCCACGGGCTTTGCGCTCTGTTCGATGCGCTCGGCCACGCGCAGCCGCTACTATATCCAATGCGCGCTCGACGAGAAGATCGAGGACTGGAGCGACGATCGCTTCTGGGACGAGTTGCGAAGACGACTGCCGACCCATCACGCCGAGGCACTGGTGACCGCGCCGTCCTTCGAGAAATCCATCGCCCCATTGCGCTCCTTCGTCGCCGAACCGATGCGCTTCGGCCGGCTTTTCCTCGTCGGCGACGCCGCCCATATCGTACCGCCGACCGGCGCCAAGGGGTTGAACCTTGCCGCCAGCGACGTCCACTACCTTTTCTCCGGGCTGATCGAGCATTACCGCGAACGCTCGAATAGCGGCATCGACGCGTATTCGCAGAAGGCGCTCGCCCGGGTGTGGAAGGCCGTGCGGTTTTCCTGGTGGATGACGACGATGATGCACCGTTTTCCCGATACCGGTGATTTCGAACAGAAGATCCAGGAGGCGGAGCTCGACTATCTCACCCATTCCCGCGCCGCCTCGACGGTGCTCGCGGAAAACTATGTGGGATTGCCATTCTGACGGGGAGATTGGCGAGGGATGCAAGCCACGTTGAACACGGAGCTGGCCGTCCATTGTTTCCGCTCCCGTTCATAACCGTGTGAACATGAATTCCGGGATTTATTTCATTTTACATCACCATTTCGCATGACAAGCTAACGCTCAATTTTGAGAGGTTGGCGGATACGGCGCGGGAGTGCGCCCAAAAGGGAGAGAGAGAATGAAGAAGCTGTTTCTGGCCGCCGTTGCGGCCATCGCCATAGGCACGAGCGCCTATGCCGAGACCATCAAGGTCGGCGTCATCGGCCCGTTCTCCGGTCCGTTCGCGCTGCAGGGCAAGAACTTCAAGGCCGGCATCGACGCCTATATGGCGGTCAACGGCAACAAGGTCGGCAGCGACACGGTCGAAATCGTCTATCGCGACGTACCACAGGCCGATCCCGCCCAATCCAAGGCGCTGGCGCAGGAACTGATCGTCAAGGAGAAGGTCCAATATCTCACAGGCTTCTATTTCACGCCCGATGCCATGGCAGTGACGCCGATCCTGAAGCAGGGCAACGTGCCGATGGTCATCATGAACGCCGCCACCTCGGCGATCGTCACCAAGAGCCCGCTCGTCGTCCGCACCTCCTTCACCACCTGGCAGACCTCGACGCCGATCGCCAAGGTCGCCTTCGACGCCGGCGTCAAAAAGGTGATTTCGGTCGTCAGCGATTACGGCCCCGGTATCGACGCCGAGAATGCCTTCAAGGCGGGGTTCGAAAAGGCCGGCGGTCAGGTGGTCGAGGCAATCCGCATGCCGCTTGCGACCAACGACTTCAGCCCGATCATGCAGCGCATCAAGGATTCCGGCGCGCAGGGCGTCTTCGCCTTCCTGCCATCGGGGCCGACGACACTCGGCTTCGTCAAGGCGTACAACGACAATGGCCTGAAGGCCGCCGGCATCAAGTTCTTCGCGCCGGGCGATCTGACGCAGGAATCCGACTTGCCGGCGCTGGGCGATGCCGCGCTCGGCATTCAGACGACCTTCCACTACGCGGTGTCGCACGACTCTCCTGAGAACAAGGCTTTCGTCGAGGCGGCTGCCAAAGCGATCGGCAACAAGGCCGAACTCTCCTTCCCCGCGGTCAGCGCCTATGACGGCATGTATGTCATCTACAAGATGATCGAGGCGACGGGCGGCAAGCAGGATGCCGAGAAGGCCGTCGATGCGGTCAAGGGTCTTGCCTGGGTAAGCCCACGCGGCCCGGTTTCGATCGATCCGGAAAGCCGTCACATCACGCAGAACATCTATCTGCGCGAAGTCGTCAAAGCCGATGACGGGACCTATATCAACAAGGAAGTCCAGACCTTCGAGAAACAGGGCGATCCAGGCCTGGCGGCGGCCAAATAACCGACGCCATCCTGATTTGCGACGGGTTTGGCGATTGCCGGGCAGGCTTCCGATCTCCGGAACGGTCAAGGCGCGCCAAGCCCGTCGCATCGAAGCAAGGTAGTTCCATGCAGACAGTCTTCAGCATAGCCGTCGATGCCTTTGCCTACGGCATGGTGCTCTTCGTGATATCGATTGGCCTTTCCGTCACCATGGGGCTGATGCGTGTCGTCAACCTCGCTCACGGCGCCTTCGCGATGATCGGGGGCTATATCGCCTCCTATGTCGCCCGCGACCTCGGCCTTGGTTATGCCGTGGCGGTCCTCGCCGCCGTTGTGATCACCATCATCGTCGCAATCCCGGTCGAGCGTTTCCTCTACCGCCGGATCTATGGCGCGCCCGAGCTGACCCAGGTGCTGATGACGATCGGCCTCACTTTCTGCATCATCGGCATCGCAAACTACCTGATGGGGCCGACGCTGAAGACCATACCGCTGCCCGCTGCGTTGCAAGGATCGGCCGATCTCGGCTTCCGCACCATTCCCGTTCACCGGCTCTTTGTCATCCTCTGTGGCCTGGCCGTTGCACTCGCCCTCTGGTTTGCGATCGACAGGACGAGCTTCGGCGTCAAGCTGCGCGCCTCCGTCGATGATGCGGCGATGGCTGCAGCACTCGGCGTGCGCACCGAGATCATCTATGCGGTGAGCTTTGCCGTTGCCGTCGGGCTTGCCGCGTTCGGCGGCGTGGTCGGCGCCGAACTCCTGCCGGTCGAACCCTATTACGCGCTGCGCTACATGGTCACCTTCCTGGTCGTCGTCTCCGTCGGCGGCGCGGGTTCCATTCCGGGCGCGCTGATCGCCTGCCTGTTGCTCGGCGCGATCGATACGACCGGGCGGTATCTGATGCCTGAATTCGGCGAATTCTTCTTCTATCTCGCCGTGATCGCGATCATCTGCGTCTTCCCGCGCGGCCTTGCCGGAAGGGCGAAATGAGATGGCACTTGTGATCAACAACGAAAACGGACGTCTCCAGCATCGGCGCGGCACCATGGGCCGGGATCTCGCCGGAATAGCGGTCATGGCAGTCTTTGCCGCGATCGGCTATTTCGCCTTCCCCGATAATCTCGCCCTTCTGACCCGGATGATCACGATCGCGCTGCTCGTCCTGTCGCTCGATCTCGTGACCGGTTATTGCGGCGTCGCAACGCTCGGCCATGCAGCACTTTTCGGCTCCGGCGCCTATGCCGCCGGGATCCTGTCGGCACATTACGGCATCAATGATCCGCTGCTGATGATGTTGGCCGGCATAACAGGCGGCGCGGTTGCCGGGCTCTTCTGCGGCGCAATCATCCTGCGTGCGCATGGCTTGCCGCAGCTCGTGCTGTCAATTGCGCTCATCAACCTCTTCCATGAATTCGCCAACAAGGCGTCGTCATGGACAGGCGGCAGCGATGGGCTTTCCGGCATCGCGCCGGATCCGGTCTTCGGCCTCTTCGAATTCGACCTCTACGGACATACCGCCTTCTTCTTCGGAATGGCGCTGCTGCTGATCGTCTTCGTGCTGCTGCGGTTCCTGGTCCGCTCACCCTTCGGCATGCTCTGCCGCGCCATCAAGCAGGACCCGCTGCGCGTTCGCGCCATGGGCGCTTCGCCTAAGGCCGCTCTCATCAGGATGTATGGAATCTCGGGCGCGGTTGCCGGTGTCGGCGGCGCCTTGAATGCGATCTCGACACAGGTCGTCGGCCTGGACAGCCTGTCTTTCACCCAATCTGCCGAAGCGCTTGTCATGCTGGTGCTCGGCGGCACCGGTTCTCTCTTCGGCGCGCTCTCCGGCACTGTCATCTTCATGCTCTTTGAAGATTATGTCTCGGCCGCCAATCCCTTTCATTGGCTGACGATGGTCGGCGCGCTGCTGATCGCCGTCGTGCTCTTTGCGCCGAAAGGCCTCTATGGCACAGCCGCGGCCTTCATTGGACGTCGCACGGAGCAACGCTCATGAGCCCCGTCTTCGAAGTCGCCAATCTCAGGAAAGCCTTCGGCGGCCTTGCCGTCACCAACGATGTATCGCTCGCAATGTCGCCAGGCGATCGCATCGCATTGATCGGCCCGAACGGCGCCGGCAAGACCACCTTCGTCAACCTCGTGACCGGCAATCTGTCGCCCGATTCCGGCGAGGTTCGCCTCGGCGGCGAAAGGGTGACGAAAGTCGATGCGATCGGCAGGGTCAAGCGCGGCCTTGTCCGCTCCTTTCAGGTGACACGGCTTTTCCAGGAGATGACGCCAGCCGAGCATGTGGGGCTTGCCGTCCTCCAACGCGACGGAAAGACCGGCCATATGTTCGGAAATTTCCTGCGAATGCCTGACGTCATGGCGGAAGTCGACGATCTCTTGGGAAAGCTCGGATTGGCTTTGCTGATGCATCGCAAGGTCAGCGAGATCGCCTATGGCCAGCAGCGGCTTCTCGAGATCGCCGTGGCACTGGCGCTGAGACCGAAGGTGCTGCTGCTCGACGAGCCGGCAGCCGGCGTGCCGCAGAGCGATACCGGCCGCATCGAGCAGGCGCTTGCCGATCTGCCCGCCGATCTCGCCGTGCTGATGATTGAACACGACATGGACCTCGTCTTCCGTTTTGCAAAACGCGTCATCGTGCTTGCATCAGGCGCAATCATCTTCGACGGCCTGCCTGAAGACGTCACCAAGGATGCGCGCGTGCGCGAGGCCTATCTCGGGAGCTATGCCAATGCCAGCCATATCGCTTGAGGTCGAAAATCTGTCGGCGGGATATGGGCCGACGAGAGTGCTCGAAGGCATTTCTCTCTCCGTGCCGGCGGGCGCACGGCTGGCCGTGCTCGGCCGCAACGGCATGGGCAAGACCACGTTCTTGGCAACGCTTGCCGGCCAGACCAAGCGCTACGAGGGCAGCATCCGCCTCGGCGGTTCGGATGTCACCACGGCAGCCAGCGCGACACGGGCGCATAAGGGCCTGGGATATGTGCCGCAGACGCGCTGCGTCTTCCCGACGCTGACGGTCGAAGAGAACCTTTTCGTCGGCTTGAAGACGCGGCCGAGGACGGCGCTAGAGGAAGCCTATGCCATGTTCCCGCGTCTGAAGGAGCGCCGCCGCAACCTCGGCAGCCAACTCTCGGGCGGCGAGCAGCAGATGCTCTCGACGGCCCGCACCATTCTCGGCCGCCCCTCCGTCCTGTTGCTCGACGAACCGCTGGAGGGCCTCGCCCCGGTTATCTGCGAGGAATTGATGGCTGCCTTTGCCGAACTCGCCAAGACGGGAGACATGACGATCCTCCTGGTCGAACAGCGTATCCAGAGCGCGCTCGATTTCGCCGATCAGGTCGTCATTCTCGAACGAGGGCGACTGGCCTGGGCGGGAACGCCGGAGCGCCTCACCAGCGATCACGAGGCTGTCGAGAGCCTGCTCGGGGTCGGCGGCCTGCATTGACGCACGGCCGGAGCGGCCGATCAATCCCCCGTCCTGTCTTCACCGTTGTGCCGGACAGACAGAGCAATTCATCCAGTATATCGTCATTATGACGGCATCGTTGCTCTGCCATTATTATGCTGCCTGGAACGTCTTGTGCCGGCGAAAATGGTAATCGTCTGAAGAGGCGGGAAATGCTCTGATCGACGAGGCAGCAGCAGCGCGAGACAGGCGTAAAAGCTTGGATCATAGGCAGAATCTGCGTCGATTGCGCTTTTTTTACTCGGAAGCTGGAGCAATAGCCGGTTGATTTATCCGATGCTTCATCGATTTCTGTTGTCAACACACTCGATAAAGTTGCACACTGGAACAGCAGATCAAACGGGGGGATAGAAATGGCAAACCACAAGCCGGTCGCAGGTGACGTGTACCAGCCTATTTTCAACATCGACAACCCGATCGACGGCAACATCCTGGACAACACCAGTTCCACCGATGCCGATGGAGATCGGGTGCGCCTCAACTTCGTGAATGGACAGCGAATTCCGCAACCGGCCGATCCGGATGGACCCGCCACGACGACGACCATCGAGGGAAAATACGGCACGCTGACCGTCTATTCCAACGGCAACTACACGTACGAACTCGATCACTCCAACCCGATCGTGGCCGCGCTCGGCCCAGGAGATCAACTCGCCGACCAGTTCAATTTCAAGATCTCGGATGGCAAAGGCGCCACCGACTTCGGCCTGCTCAATATCGCGGTCGACCTGCCGGAACGCGGCGACGTCTTCGTTAACTTCGAGGATGTCGGCAAACACGACTTCCCTACAGGCTATAAAGGTTTCGATTGGGGCGCCTGGTACGATGGTGACGACGCGACTGTGCGGGAGGAAGCGGATGGCAACCACTATCTGGGAGGAGGCGTGTTCTGGACACCCATCCAAGCCGCCGATGGCGGTGACTTTCAGATCGAGCAATTCAGTGTCGCAAACGGCACATCGGACTATGACAACGTTCTAACGATCGAAGGCAAGTTGAACGGCGATACCGTATTCTTGGTCACGGTCAACGTCACCGCCGACAGCATTCATGACCCGCAAATGATCGATCTCAGCGCCTACGGCCCGATCGACTACCTCATACTCGACACCGAACCCGTGATCACCGAAACGAGCGGCCCGGATTATTATGGTGCGCAATACGACAACTTCCATTTCATCGTTTGACGGATGGGGAAAAGGACATTGTATCGCCGACATCTTTGCATCTTCGCCAAGCGCTCTCTGCTGTCGCTATTTGATACCAATATCTTGCGATAGCTGACCGAGTTGCGTCTTGCTAGCATAGGATCGTGCGAGGAGGCACGATTATGCTGGGATGGAGGAATTGATGCAGCCAGTCGGAATCAGGTTAGCGGCGGTCATGTTCTCGCTTGCCGTATGGGCTATTATTATCGCTGTCGCATCCCATTTTTGGGCGACGAAGATGCCTGTATTGCTTTTGACGCTTTACAGATAGGTCTGTCCTCGGCGTTGGCGGCTGCAGATGAAGGGCAACTGGTTTTCCCCTCGCCGCGAACGTCTGGCGCTGCTACCAACGTGCTACCACGACCGTCGGAACCGGCTCAAAATCGAGCCGCATAAATCGCTATTTCTGCAATAAGGAGATGGTAGCGGAGGAGGGATTTGAACCCCCGACACAAGGATTATGATTCCTCTGCTCTGACCTACTGAGCTACTCCGCCACTGGTCAACGATACCCGCTCGCGAAGCGATGCCGGTTCGTGGGATGAGCGGCTTATAAGGTGCGCTTCGGCTTTGTGTCAAGCGCATGATCGAGAAAAACGGTGGGCTTTATAGGGCGCCGTTTCCTATGGCTTTCAGGCGGCGACGGGGCCGGCCAAAAGGGCCTTCAGCGAAGCTTCCGCCGACGGTTCGCGCTCGGAGCGCTCGATGAAGCCGCCGCCGAAGACGCGGGCGTTGTCGCCGGGGGCGGAATAAAGCGCGCAGGCCTGGCCGGGCGCGATGCCTGCCTCGCCGACCGTCAGGTCGACATAGGTGCCAGTCGCATCGACATGCAGCACGGCAGGCGCCGGCGCCCTCGTCGAGCGGACTTTGGCGTAGCAGGCAAAGCCTGCGCCGGAAGCGGCTTCCGCAAGCGTCTGGTCGCCTAGCCAGTTGACATCGCGCAGGTAGACGCGGTGCGTTTCCAGAGCCTCTTTCGGCCCGACGATGACGCGGCGCGAACGGGCGTCGAGAAAGACGACATAGAGCGGCTCGCCGGTGGCGATGCCGATGCCGCGGCGCTGACCAATGGTGAAATGCAGGATACCCTCATGGGTCCCGAGCACGCGGCCATCGAGATGGACGATCTCACCGGCCAGCGCCGCATTCGGCTTCAGCTTGGTGATGATGTCGGAATATTTGCCCTGCGGCACGAAGCAGATGTCCTGGCTGTCGGCCTTCTTGGCGACGACGAGGCCCATTTCTTCGGCAAGCCTGCGGGTCTCGGCCTTCGGCAGGCCGCCCAAGGGAAAGCGCAGATAGTCGATCTGTTCCTGCGTCGTGGCGAAGAGGAAATAGCTCTGATCGCGGTCGGCATCGGCCGGGCGGAACAGCGCGCGGCGGCCGGGATTCTCGGGCGAAGGGTTCGGGCCCGAGCGGATATAGTGGCCGGTCGCCAGCGCATCGGCGCCGAGTTCCTTGGCCGTCGCCAGCAGATCGGCGAATTTGACGGTCTGGTTGCAGGACACGCAGGGGATCGGCGTTTCGCCCGCCACATAGCTTTCGGCGAAGGGATTGATTACCGTCTCGCGAAAACGCTTTTCGTAATCGAGCACATAATGCGGGATGCCGAGCGTTTCGCAGACGCGGCGCGCATCGTCGATATCCTGGCCGGCGCAGCAGGAGCCGGCGCGATGAACGGCGGCGCCATGATCGTAAAGCTGCAGCGTGATGCCGAGCACATCGTAACCCTGCTGTTTGAGAAGGCCGGCGACGACGGATGAATCGACGCCGCCCGACATGGCGACGACGACGCGGGTCTCTTCCGGCTTCTTATCAAAATCCAGTGTGTTCAACGATGATGCCAATTCTGCTTGGGTCACGATCCGCCCTTGCGCTGCAATTGCGGCGGATTTGCTGATCTCCGGCGGGATCGGCCGCCGTCTCTCGATGAGGGACCGATATAGAAAGGATTGTCCCTGGACGCAAGGGGCGGGCCTTCGGACGCCCGATAGTTTCGAATTCGCGTGGAAAAGAAGGCGCAGCCGAAACCGCGCCTCGGAAGCGGGGGGTGCGGCTCAGGTGCCGATCAGCTTGTTGCAGGCGAATGCGATACCCGGATTGACGATGATGGCAGTCACGAGCGCCAGTCCGATCATCGAGAATGAATAGCGTTTCATATACATCCTCCTTCCAGCCCACGAGAATTATGCCGGTTCGGCCGCCGTTCTCAAAATAACGAATGCTTGATGGTCTCAAGCGGCATGCCTGCTCCTCGGACGGCTGAACCCAGCTCCCGCGCAAGCACCGCCGTTTGTCACCCGCGTGAGGAAGCGGCCTTCAGCGCGTGGCCGTGGATCAGCACCTCTGCCTCGTGCTGCGGCATCGGCCGGCCAAGCAGATAGCCCTGCACCTCGCGGAAACCTTCGGCGCGCAGCTTCTGCAACTGCTCTTCGGTCTCGATCCCCTCGGCCAGCGTCGTTGCGTTGAAACCGGAACCGATACCGACGACGGCGCGCACGATGGCAAGATTGCCGGCATCCGTCTCGATGCCTGAAACGAAGCTGCGATCGAGCTTGATCTTGTCGAAGGGGAAAGCCCTGAGATAGCTCAGCGACGAATAACCCGTACCGAAATCGTCGATGGCGATGCGGATCCCAAGCTCCTTCAGTGCCCGCAGCAGCGGTAGGCTTTGGTCGGCATCGGTCAGGAAGACGGATTCGGTGATTTCGATTTCAAGCCGGTCGGCATTCAGCCCCGTTTCGTTGAGCGCCGCGACTACGGTCGAAAGCAGGCTCGCATGCCGGAACTGGCTGACGGAGAGATTGACAGCGATCCTGAGATGGGCGGGCCAGCCGGCGGCGGCACGACAGGCTTCCCGGATCACCCAGTCGCCGATCGGTACGATGAGGCCGGTCTCCTCGGCGAGCGGAATGAAATCCATCGGCGCCACCAGGCCGCGCTTGGGATGGCGCCAGCGGATCAGCGCCTCGAAGCCGGCGATGCCGTCATTGTCGAGCTGCACGATCGGCTGGTAATGCAGCTCGAACTGGCGCTTCTCCAGCGCCTCCCACAGCTCTGCGGTCATCACATGCCGCCGCTCGGCGGCAAGCCGCATCTCCGTCTCGTAAAAGCGATAGGTCGAGCGCCCACTCTCCTTGGCGGCATAGAGCGCCAGATCCGCATGGCGCATCAGCACATCCGCGTCGCCGGCATGATCCGGCGCCAAGGCGATGCCGATGCTGCAGGTGGCATGCTCCCGGGCGCCGTCGAGATCGAAGGCATGGCTAAGCGTCTGCAGCAGTCGCTGTGCAAAACGCCCGACCCGCTCAGGCTCGCCGAGTTCGAGCACGATGGCGAACTCATCGCCGCCGAGACGGGCGACGAGATCGCCCGCCTCCGCCAATTGCAGCAGACGCTCCGACACTTGGCAAAGCAGAGCGTCGCCGGCGGCATGCCCCTTGCTGTCGTTGATGTGCTTGAAATGATCGATGTCGATATAGAGCAGCGCGATCGGGCTCTCTGTGGTCGCTTCGGCCACGCGCTTATCGATATGTTCAGAAAATGCTGCCCGGTTCGGCAAGCCGGTCAGGGCATCATGCATAGCAAGATGGGCAAGCTTTGCCTCGATGGCACGCTCCTCCGTCACATCCTGCGAAATGCCAAGCAGATAGCGCGGCGCATGGCCCTCCGGCGCCGGCAGGACGCGCTTGACGGTGCGCAGGATGCGTTGCGCTCCGTCGGGACGCAGCATCGTCTCTTCGAAGCTGATCGTCCTCTTGGCTTCGAAGGCCCGGCGATCCTGCTCACGGAAAGCGTCTGTCTGGCCGGCGGCAAACAGCGCCCGGTCGGTTCGGCCGGCCACATCCCGCGCCTTCATGCCGACGATGTCGCCGCAGGCCTCGTTGAAGAGAATGTAAAGCCCGTCCGCTTCCATGTCCTTGACGAAGACCCCGACCGGCAGATTGTCGACGATGCTGTCGAGAAGCGAGCGTGTATCGCTCATTTGGCGCCTGGCGGCGTTGACCTCGCTGCGGTCCTGCACGATTGCCAGGATCGCCGCCCGTCCCTCGAAACGCACTTCACGGCCATAGGTCAGCACCTCGAAGGTCTCGCCGTTCGCCTTGAGATGAAGCCAGCGCTCCGCCTTTTCCATGTCGGTACGGCCGTTGACGGCCTCGATCATCCGTTCCCGCTCATGCTGGGGGCGGATATCCAGAACCGTCATGCGCCGGTATTCGTCCGCGCCGTAGCCGTAAAGGGCTACCGCCGCTTCGTTGACGCTGAGAAACCGCAGCGATACCGGATCATAGACCCACATCGGGGATGGATGCGTTGCAAACAATGACCGGAAGTCATCGTTCAGTGCCTCGATCTGCTCGGTCTTCTGCAAAGGGGCCATGGAAATTCACGCGCGGTTGATGCCGATGCCAGGGTATACTGAGAAAAGTTAAATAAAATCAGAATCATACTCGGCCTAAACTTTAGGCTTCCGCCTGTGAAACGAGCAAACGGCGCTCTGCCTCATCTTCAATAAAATAATTTGGATGCCCCGGAACAATTGCGTCGATCATGCGTTCCGGGTCATCGATGTCGCATTGCTGAGGAGGGTTTCATGGGCAGGTTCGGCACGACGACGGATTACAGCAGGATCAGGCATTGGATCGAGGCGCGTGGCGGCCGTCCCGCCCGTATCAAGAACGCACCGGATAGCGAAACCGTTCGCGTCGATTTTTCCTCTGAAACGCAGGAAGAGATTTCCTGGGACGAATTCTACGAGGGTCTGGACGGCAGCCGGCTTGCCTTCCTTCACCGCACGAAGGCTGAAGACGATATCGCCCGTTTCGGCAAGATCGTCCGCCGAAAACGCCGGCCGCACTGAGATCCATTCGATTCCGACACAACAAAAACCCGGCGCCGTTTCCCGCGCCGGGTTTTTGTTGTCATTCTTGCCGGATCGAGATCCCGAGGAGGAAACTCAGTCGATGTTGAAAGTGAGCAGCTTTGCCTGGCGGATCGCCTGATGGGCCGTCAGCTGCGCAAGCACGGCGTCGTCAACCTCGCCGTCGACATAGAGCAGCGCAATGGCGTCGCCGCCCTGCTTGTCACGACCGAGCTGGAAGTTGGCGATGTTGACGCCGGCCGCTCCGAGCGTCGTGCCAATGAAGCCGATCATGCCTGGGACGTCGGTATTGGTGATATAGATCATGTGCGAGCCGACATCGGCATCGAGGTTGATGCCCTTGATCTGGATGAAGCGCGGCTTGCCATCCGAAAACACCGTGCCGGCGACCGAGCGCGTCATGCTTTCGGTCGTCACCGTCAGCTTGATGTAACCGTCGAATACACCCGTCTTGTCGCGCTTGACCTCGGACAGCACGACACCCTTTTCCTTGACCATGATCGGCGCCGAAACCATGTTGACGTCGGCGACCTGCGGCCGGATGAGGCCGGCGAGCACGGCACTCGTCAGCGCCCGCGTGTTCATGTTGGCGGTGATGCCGTCATAAAGGATTTCGATTTCCTTGATCGGCTCTTCGGTGACCTGGCCGACAAAGGCGCCGAGAACGTCGGCAAGGCGGATGAAGGGCTTCAGGATCGGCGCTTCCTCAGCCGTGATCGACGGCATGTTGATGGCGTTGGAGACCGCACCATTGACGAGGTAATCGGCCATCTGTTCGGCCACCTGCAGAGCGACGTTCTCCTGCGCTTCGGTCGTTGAGGCGCCGAGATGCGGCGTGCAGACGACGTTCGGCAGGCCGAAGAGCGGACTTTCCTTGGCGGGCTCGACCTCGAACACGTCGAAGGCGGCACCCGCGACATGGCCCGACTTGATCGCTTCGGCAAGCGCTGCCTCATCGACCAGGCCGCCGCGGGCGCAGTTGATGATGCGCACGCCGGGCTTGGTCTTTGCCAGTGCTTCCTTGTTGAGGATGCCGCGCGTCTTGTCGGTCATCGGCACATGCAGCGTGATGAAATCGGCGCGGGCGAAAAGCTCTTCCAGCTCGACCTTGGTGACGCCCATCTCCTCGGCGCGCTCCTTGGAAAGGAACGGGTCGTAGGCGACGACGTGCATCTTCAGGCCGATGGCGCGCGCGCAGACGATCGAGCCGATATTGCCGGCGCCGATGACGCCGAGCGTCTTGCCGGTGATCTCGACACCCATGAACTTCGACTTCTCCCACTTGCCGGCCTGCGTCGAGGTATCGGCGGCCGGAAGCTGGCGGGCGACGGCGAACATCAGCGCAATCGCGTGTTCGGCTGTCGTGATCGAGTTGCCGAAGGGCGTGTTCATGACGATGATGCCGCGCCGCGAGGCGGCCGGGATATCGACATTGTCGACGCCGATACCGGCGCGGCCGACCACCTTGAGGTTTTTCGCCCCTTCGATGATCTTTTCCGTCACCTTGGTGGCGGAGCGGATAGCCAGGCCATCATAATTGCCGATGACTTCGAGCAGGCGGTCCTTGTCCTTGCCGAGCTGCGGTTCGAAATCGACTTCGACGCCACGGTCGCGAAAGATCTGGACGGCGGTTTCCGACAATTCGTCGGATACGAGAACGCGAGGTGCCATGAGGGCCTCCTTCAAAAGTGTTCAGCGATGAATGAAATCAGAAATGCTGGGCTCCGCCGCCTTGTGGCGGAGCCGGATGCGATCACCTCAGGCGGCGGCCTGAGCGAGCTGCGCCTTCTGGGTTTCGAAGGCCCAGGAAAGCCATGGCATGAGCTTCTGCATGTCGGATGCCTCGATCGTGGCGCCGGCCCAGATGCGCAGGCCGGACGGCGCGTCGCGGTAATGGCCGACATCGTAAGCGACGCCTTCCTTTTCCAGGAGGCCGACCAGACCCTTGGCGAAATTCGCCTGGCCGTCGTCATCGAGGGCTGCGATGTCCTTGTCGACGATCTTCAGGCAGACGGAGGTGTTGGAGGCGGTTTCCGCCTTGACGGCGAGATTGGCGATCCAGTCGTTTGCCGCGACGAAATCGTGGATGACCTTGGCATTGGCATCGGCGCGCGCAATCAGCGCCTTGAGGCCGCCGAGACCCTTGGCCCAGACGAGCGCATCGATATAGTCCTCGACGCAGAGCATCGACGGCGTGTTGATCGTCTCGCCCTGGAAGATGCCTTCCGTCAGCTTGCCGCCCGAGGTCATGCGGAAGATCTTCGGCAGCGGCCAGGCCGGCGTGTAGGTGACGAGGCGCTCGACTGCGCGCGGCGAAAGAATGATGACGCCGTGTGCGCCCTCGCCGCCCAGAACCTTCTGCCAGGAGAAGGTGACGACGTCGAGCTTGGCGAAATCGAGTTCCTGGGCGAAAGCCGCCGAGGTGGCGTCGCAGATCGTCAGGCCCTTGCGGTCGGCAGGAATGAAATCGGCGTTCGGCACGCGCACGCCCGAGGTGGTGCCGTTCCAGGTGAAGACCACGTCGCGGTCGAAATCGACGGTCGCGAGATCGGGAAGCTCGCCGTAACCGGCTTCGAGCTTGCGCACGTCCTTGAGCTTCAACTGCTTGACGACATCGGTGACCCAGCCGGCGCCGAAGCTTTCCCAGGCGAGCATATCGACGCCGCGTTCGCCGAGCAGCGACCAGAGCGCCATTTCGACGGCGCCGGTATCGGAAGCCGGGACGATGCCGATGCGGTAATCTGCCGGCACTTCGAGAATTTCACGGGTAAGGTCAATGGCCTGCTTCAGCTTGGTCTTGCCGACCTTCGCGCGGTGCGAACGGCCAAGGGCCGCGTCGGAAAGGGCTTCGAGCGACCAACCGGGACGCTTCGAGCAAGGGCCAGAAGAAAAATGAGTATTGTGCGGACGGATGTCCGGCTTTGCGGTCTTCGCCATGATGCTATCCTCTCAGATAGAAAGCCCTTCGTTGGGGAAGGGTGTCCCGCCGCCGTGTGTATGGATCGGACGCGTCATAGTCAAGATGGAAGTGTCGCAGAGAGAGGATATTTTGACGCAGGAGAGGTGGCGAAAATGAAAAAGCCGCCCGGAGCGAGGGCGGCTTTCTGATCTGGTGGCTGGATCGAACTTATTTGTAGACCGGCTGCTGCAGCGGAATTTCCGGCGGCGGCTCATAGCTCGCCTGGGCGCATCCGCCGAAGAGATAACGGGCGCCGACGCGGGCTTCATGGGCGCTGAGGCCCTTGTCACGGCCCGGGCCGCCATTGTCCGAATAGCCGAACATGTTGCCGCCGTCGATATGCAGGTAACGGTAACCGACATCGGCCTTGATGTTGCAGGTGACGTCGATCGAGGCGCCGGCCATGAGCGCGTAGGTGAAGCGCCAGTTGCCCTTGCCGCCATGGGTGACCTCGTCGTCGCAGAAGCTGCCGTCATCGGCGCAGGCAACGTTGCGCAGGTTCTTCCACTTGACGTAGGAACCGCCGATACCGGCGCCGACATAAGGCGTGACATAGCCGTAGGTGCCGAGATCAACGTAAGCGTTGGCGAGCAATGTGTAGGCGGTTAGCGAGGAGCGGTCGCTCGAGGTGCAATCCACCAGCGGGAAGCCGCACTGTCCGACCGTCGAACCGTGGAAATCCGCCTGCGTGAGATAGTCGAAGGTCAGGTCGGTGCGCAGATAGCTGTTGATCTGATAACCGACACCACCGCCGACCGTCCATGCGTCGTCGAGGTCGGCACGGTCGAAATCGACCTCCGTCGCATTGCTGCCCTGAAAATAGCGGGCGCCACGCAGATCGGTGAAGGCATAACCGACATCGCCGCGCAAGTACCAGCCCGTCGCTTCGCTGACCGCCACCTCGGGCGGCTGCTCCGGGATCGGCTCGGCAGGGGCGAGGTCCGCGGAATAGGCGTTTGTCGCGATCAACAATGCGGCGAAGATGCCGGACAAGCTTCTTTTCATGGATCCCACTCCAAAATCCCGTTGCGTCGGCAGGCGCAGTCGCTGCCAATCTGATACGCTTCGGATGGATAATGAATGGGAAACGTTAAAAGCTGCTTAACCACGATCATTTACCTAGATGCCGAGGCATTACGCGGCCCGAGCATAGATCAGTTTGGATCGTGGGGAGCGGCTTGGCAGTAATCGGCTCACGATAGCGGGCATGCATAACGAAAAAGCCGGCGCTGATGCACCGGCTTTTTCGTTATTCTTTCCTCATTGGATCAGGCGGCGGTCCGGACGTTCGAGATCGTGCCGATCAGCTCGTTGACGATGCGTTCGATCTGGGCACGGTCGTCGCCTTCGGCCATGACACGGATCAGTGGCTCAGTGCCCGAGGGGCGAATGACGAGCCGGCCGTTCCTGGCGAGTTCGGCTTCGGCATCGGCGATCGCCTTTTGCACCTGGATATCTTCCAGCGGCTTGCCACCGCTGATGCGGACATTGCGCAGGAGCTGCGGCACCGGCTCGAAACGGCGGCAGACTTCGCTGACGGTCCGGCCGGTGCGCTTGACCGCAGCCAGGATCTGCAGAGCAGCGACGAGACCATCGCCGGTCGTGCCATAATCCGACAGCACGATATGACCGGACTGCTCGCCGCCGACATTGTAATTATTCTGGCGCATATGCTCGACGACATAGCGGTCGCCGACTTTCGTGCGGGCAAGCGCCATGCCGCGGTCGTCGAGGAAGCGCTCGAGGCCGAGGTTGGACATCACGGTGGCGACGATGCCATTGCCGCGCAACTGCTGGCTCTCGGCCCAGCTCTCGGCGATGACCGCCATGAGCTGATCGCCGTCGACGATCGAACCGTTTTCGTCGATGATGATGACGCGATCCGCATCGCCGTCGAGGGCGATACCGATATCGGCACGAACCTCGTCCACCTTCTTCTGCAGCGCGACGGGGCTGGTGGAGCCGCAATTGAGATTGATATTGGTGCCGTTCGGCTCGTTGCCGATGGTGACGACGTCAGCACCGAGCTCCCAGAGCACGGCGGGCGCCACCTTATAGGCGGCGCCATTGGCGCAGTCGATCGCAATCCTCAAACCCTGCAGCGTCACATCACGCGGCAAGGTGCGTTTGGCATGTTCGATATAGCGGTCATGCACGCCGTCGACGCGCTTGGCGCGGCCGATATCGTCGGATTTGGCAAGCTGCGCGTTGAGATCCTTTTCGAGCAGATCCTCGATCTCGGCCTCGATATCGTCGGAAAGCTTATAACCATCGGGGCCAAAGAGCTTGATGCCGTTATCCTCGTACGGATTGTGCGAGGCCGAAATCATCACACCGATATCGCAGCGCAGCGAGCGCGTCAGCATGGCGACGGCAGGCGTCGGGATCGGGCCGAGAATAAAGGCATCGAGGCCTGCGGCGGTAAAGCCTGCGACCATGGCATTCTCAAGCATATAGCCGGAAAGGCGCGTATCCTTGCCGATGACGACGCGGTGGCGGTGGTTGCCGCGGCGGAAGATCGTGCCGGCGGCGATGCCGACCCGCATGGCGAGATCCGGCGTCATCGGGAAGACGTTGGATTGGCCGCGAATGCCATCCGTACCGAAATAGCGTCTTTTCATCTGCACTCCTGTGCTCTCGGCGCGCCATTCAAGGCAGCGCATTCTTCCAAGCGAATCCGGCTTCAGTGAGATCTCGTCAATTCAGGAGCGTGATTCATGCTTGCCTCAATTCAGCGGAATGCCACAAAATGCGGCGATCGGCACGTAAATTAGCAAGAAAAATGATTATATCCCGTTACCAATAGAAAAGGCCGGATCTCCCACTTCGGAAATCCGGCCTTGTTCGAGTTGGTCGACGCAGTTAATGCGGCTGCGGTTCGAGACCGCCTTCCGGCTCGTCACCCTTGGTGGCGGGCCGGGCGCCGGCCTTCGGAACGGCCGAGCCGCGGCTTGGCGGCGAATCATCGCCGAGATCGCGGGAAGGCTTCTCGCCGCGGATCAACGCCTTTATCTCTTCGCCGGTCAGGGTCTCGTATTCGAGCAGACCTTCAGCAAGGGCGACGAATTCGTCGTGCTTTTCCGTCAGGATCGTGCGGGCCTGCGTATAGGCTTCGTCGATCAGGCGGCGCACTTCATTGTCGATCTTCTGCGCGGTTGCTTCCGAAACATTCTTCGACTGCGAAACCGAGTGGCCGAGGAAGACTTCCTGCTGGTTCTCGCCATAGGCGACCTGACCGAGCTGATCGGAGAAGCCCCACTGCGTGACCATGGCGCGGGCAAGCTTGGTCGCCTGCTCGATGTCGGAGGAGGCACCCGAAGTGATGTTCTCCTTGCCGAAGGTGAGCTCCTCGGCGACGCGGCCGCCCATCATGATGCAGAGGCGCGAAACCATCCACTTGTAGCTCATCGAGTAGCGATCGCCCTCGGGAAGCTGCATGACCATGCCGAGCGCACGGCCGCGCGGAATGATCGTCGCCTTGTGCAGCGGATCGGCGACGGCGACATTGAGCGCGGTAATGGCGTGTCCAGCCTCATGGTAAGCGGTGAGCTTCTTTTCCGCCTCGGTCATCGCCGAAGAACGGCGCTCGGCGCCCATCATGATCTTGTCCTTGGCGTCTTCGAATTCCTGCATGGTGACGACGCGCTTGTTGCGGCGGGCGGCCATGAGGGCGGCTTCGTTGACGAGGTTCATCAGGTCGGCGCCGGAGAAACCGGGCGTGCCGCGGGCGAGAACCTTGAGATCGACATTCGGCGCCAGCGGAACGTTGCGAGCATGCACCTTGAGGATACGCTCGCGGCCGACGATGTCGGGGTTCGGCACCACGACCTGACGGTCGAAACGGCCGGGACGCAGCAGCGCCGGATCGAGCACGTCGGGACGGTTTGTGGCGGCGATCAGGATCACGCCCTCATTCGCCTCGAAGCCATCCATCTCAACCAGCAACTGGTTCAGCGTCTGCTCGCGTTCATCGTTGCCGCCGCCGAGACCGGCGCCGCGATGGCGGCCGACGGCATCGATTTCGTCGATGAAGATGATGCAGGGCGCATTCTTCTTGGCCTGCTCGAACATATCGCGCACGCGGCTTGCGCCGACGCCGACGAACATTTCGACGAAGTCGGAGCCCGAAATGGTGAAGAAGGGCACGTTGGCTTCGCCGGCGACCGAGCGGGCGAGCAGTGTCTTGCCGGTACCCGGAGGGCCGACGAGCAGCACGCCCCGCGGAATCTTGCCGCCGAGACGCTGGAACTTCTGCGGATCACGCAGGAATTCGACGATTTCCTCGAGATCCTGCTTGGCCTCGTCGACACCGGCGACGTCTTCGAAAGTCACGCGGCCATGCGCTTCGGTCAAAAGCTTCGCCTTCGACTTGCCAAAGCCCATCGCGCCGCGCGAGCCGCCCTGCATCTGCCGCATGAAAAACAGCCAGACGCCGAGAATCAGAAGCATCGGCAAAAGCGTACCGAGATAGCTGAGGAAACCCGAAGAGCCGTCCGTTTCAGGACGGGCGGAAACCAGGACATTCTTCGACTGCAGGCGATCGAGCAGACTGTCGTCGATCACAGGCGAATAGGTCTGGAAGGTGGTGCCATTTTCAACATAGCTTCCGGAGACACGGTTGCCCGTGACCACGACTTCCTTCACGCGGCCCGCATCGACCTCACGCAGAAACTGCGAATAAGGGATTTCGCGGGAGCCCGTCTGCGCCGGCGCCGTCTGAAACATACTGAAAAGGGCGATCAGCAGAAGCGCGATGATCGCCCACAAGGCGAAATTACGTAAGTTAGGGTTCATTGAACTCCCCAGCACTGGAACAGCCGCCTCATGGCGACCGTCTTATTCGTTTCTAACATAGGGTTGCGCCGTGCCGTTGCCAAGGCGACGCCCCATGTCAGATGGTTTTTCCGTCAATACTTCTTAAAGGCAGCCTCGCATAGGGCGCCGTCGCGAAAACCGCCGAAAGCCTGTTGGCAAAGATGAAATCAAATCGTGTCAAAAAGCGGTCGAACGGCGCGGAATAAGGCGTGAGGCGCACCCGGCCGGCCAAATCGTCGGAAAAAATAATGTCAGCCATTGGCAAAACGACCGGCAACGCAGCAGTTGCGCGCTTCAATGCCGCTTTAGGCAGGGTATCATCCCATCTCACCGCAATGCTGTGCTCGTCGTAGGAACCCGATCGGCGGGACTCTATGGACGCGGAACACTCTTCTTCACGCTTTGGTGACCCAGCCGCACCCGGTCCTGCATTCATCCCTGCCGCCTCGATCCTGACGCCGAACGGGGAATTGTTCACAACCTCGAAACGTCCATCCCAGACGCTGCGCTCACCCGGCTGCAATGACAGCGGGAGGATGCCGCGGCTTTCGCGGGCGAGATAGAGCCCGCTACGTCTGAGATCGAACACCACCCTGCCCGCCGTCATCCGCCCTGCCTTGGCCGCTGCGATAAAGGCGAGAATGCCGTCCATCTGCTTGCCGCCCGGTGGAAAATCCCGGCCGCCGAAAACGGCGGCAAGACGGCCAAGCGCGTAATTCAATACAGCTGCTTCGGCCCTCAGGCCGTCGGGAGAGATATGACCAAGCATACCGCCATGCAGCCGGAAATGCAGATCGAGCCAAGCGGCTGCATCTGCCGCGAGCAAAAGACGTTGCCCTTCGGTCTCCGCCCCTGCCTTGGAAGCCACCTCCTCCGCGAGCCACTGGCGCATGCGCACCCGCTCATAGGTCACATCCTCGTTGCTCGGATCGTCGAGCCAGGAAATGCCACGTGTCTTCAGATAAGCGCGGATATCTGCCCGCCGACTGCCGAGCAGCGGCCGCATGATCCAGATATGACGGTCGAACAGCACCGCATCCGCGATGCCGGTTGAAACTTGTTCGGAGCGCAGACCCCGCATGGCAAACGTTTCGCGCTGGTCGTCGAAGGTATGGCCGGTGACGATGAGATCGGCTTTGAAATTTTGGGCGGCGGCTGCCAGCAGGTCATAACGAGCCTCGCGGGCCGCAGCCATGATGCCGGTTTTGGGCTTGTCGCCCTGCCAGATCAGGATGGTGTGAGGAATGCCGAGCGATGCGCAGAGGTCAGCGACCTCGCGCGCCTCGTCTGCGGAGCCGGCGCGCAACGCATGATCGACGGTCGCGGCGCAAAGGGAAATCTTGAGATCGGGCGCGGCCTTTACGGCTTCATCGAGAAGAAAAAGCAGGCCGGTGGAATCGCTGCCGCCCGAGATCGCGACAAGGATGCGCGCGGGGCTTTGAAGCGAGGTGAGAAACTGGAGTATCGCCTGTTGCGGCGATGAGGCTTCCGGAGACATGCCGGAAGACCTTAGCAGGCGAGGCGCTTCTGTTCGCTCGCAACCTTGCTTATGACCGCACGCGAGGCCTTGGGATAACGCTTCGAGACTTCGCGCAGTGTGGCGCATGCCGTCTCGGTATTGTCGAGGGCGGCGAGCGACATGCCGAGCTTCAACAGCATTTCCGGCGCCTTTTCGGATGTGCCGTATTTCTGGTGCGCATTGAGGAAAGTCTTGGCCGCCTCATTGTACTTGCCCTGCGAATAGAGCGCTTCGCCGAGCCAGAAATTGGCGTCCGCCGCCCGCGCGCTGCTTGGGTAGCGGGTGATGTACTGCGTGAATTCCTGCTCGGCCGTGCTGTAATCGCCCGATAACACGTGGCCATAGGCCGCCTTGTACTGATCGGCCTCGCTGCCGAGCGAGGCGGTCTGCTGCGGCGTCCCGGGATTGGCATCGGGAATCGGGCTGGAGCCGATGGTGGCATTTTCATCCACGCTTCCGCCGATCGGATTGCCGTTCTGATCGAACTCGATCGAGCCGAGCTCCTTCGGTGGCTGGCCGAGGCCGGTATTGGCGGGTACGTTGGTGGAGGGAGCCGTTTCGGCTCCCTGCGGTGCTTGAATCACCCTGGCGATGTCGTCGCCGCCGGAAGCAGCCGGCGCGACATCGGTCTCACTCTTCTTGACCGGAGCCTTGGCGGCACCGCCGCCGCCCGTCTTTTCCAGCTGCTGGAAGCGGAATTCATTGTCTTCCTGCTGCTTGCGGATCGTCTCCTGCATCTGCAGAAGCTGAAAGCTCATCTCTTCGATCCGGCCGTTCAGCTGCCGCAGTTGCTCTTCGAGCTGCTGCACACGGACCTCCGCGTCGCCGCTCTGCACCTTGACAACAGGTGGCGCCGCCTGGTTTTCCGCGGATCGGCCGCCAAGATGCAGCCCGAAAAACGAAGCGGAATAGGCCGCTCGTTCGCTCCCGGTCACAGCCGCCAGGCACAGCATGCCTGCCACGACAAGTTTCTTCATATGTATCGTCCTGTCCCAGTGATTCTTCGCACCTCGATGGCACGAACAGGAGATTTTTCCAATTGCTTTCAAAAAGCAACGGAGTCTGGCCAAAGTGTGGTCAAAAAGAAAAGGCGGCCCCTGATGGGACCGCCTGTCGAAAAAGCGAATGTTGCCGGAAGTTACATACCGGCGCCGCCAAGCACGGTAACCGCGCGGCGGTTCTGCGACCAGCAGGAAATGTCGTCGCAGACGGCGACCGGACGTTCCTTGCCGTAAGAGATCGTCTTCAGGCGCTGCGCCGGGACGCCGCGCGAAGCGAGGTAATCCTTGGCGGCAGCCGCACGGCGGGCGCCGAGCGCGAGGTTGTATTCGCGCGTGCCGCGTTCGTCAGCATGGCCTTCAACGGTGATCTGGTAGTTCGGGTAGCGGGCAAGCCACTGGGCCTGACGGTCGAGCGTCTGCGAAGCATCGGCGCGGATCGACGAGGAGTCGGTGTCGAAGAAGATGCGGTCGCCGACATTGACCGTGAAGTCCTGGGCAGAGCCCGGCGTTGCAGCCCCACCAGCACCGGTGCCGAGGCCGAGGTCGCCGGCGCTGTTCGGCGGCTTCTTGGCGCAGCTTGCGAGCGCGAGGCCGGCGATAAGCGCGATCATGACGGGGTTGCGGGCGAAATTCTGCATGCGGCTCATTGCCGGGGTATGAATTCGGCTCATGGCCGGTCTCCTTGCGATTTCATCAGGGTTTCCGGACAGTAACCGCACTCGGTTAACCGCCCCTCAAAGATTATGGTTAACGATTTACTGATTTGTCCCGTAGTCGCCCGGTTTCCACGACTTTGAGGCGACATGAAGGCAGCACCACATCGCCTACTCCAGAAGCGGCGACCAGGCCGGGTCTGAACCGTAAGTCGGCGTCTTGACCAACTGCTCGTTGTAACCGGTCAGATCGATCGAATAGAGCTGCGGGCCGCCGGACCCCGCCGCCTGGCGGAAGAACATCAAAACGCGGCCGTTTGGCGCCCAGGTCGGGCCCTCATTGTGGAAGCCCGTCGTCAGGATGCGCTCGCCCGAGCCGTCCGGCTTCATCACGCCGATCGAGAACTTGCCGCCGGCCTGCTTGGTGAAGGCGATCAGATCGCCGCGCGGCGACCAGACCGGCGTCGAATAGGAACCATCGCCGAAGGAAATGCGCGTCTGGCCGGAGCCGTCGGCATTCATCACGTAGATCTGCGGCTTCCCGCCGCGGTCGCTTTCGAAGCTGACACGGGCACCGTCGGGCGAATAGGAGGGCGAGGTGTCGATCGCAGCCGTCGAGGTCAACCGCGTCGTCGTGCGCGAGCGCAGGTCCATCGTGTAGATGTTGGAATTGCCTTCCTGCTGCAGGCTCATGATCACCTTCTGGCCATCCGGCGAAAAACGCGGCGAGAAGGTCATGCCGGGGAAATTGCCGACGACCTCGCGCTGCCCGGTCTCGAGCTGCAGCAGATAGACCCGCGGCTGCTGGTTGGCAAAGGACATGTAGGTGACTTCCTGCCGGTTCGGCGAGAAGCGCGGCGTCAGCACGAGATCACTGCCATCGGTCAACATGCGCACGTTGAACCCGTCCTGATCCATGATCGCCAGCTGGCGCTTGCGCTGCTGCTTGGTGCCGGATTCGGAAACGAAGACGACGCGGGTGTCGAAATAACCTTCCTCGCCGGTGATCTGCTTGTAGATCGCATCGGCAATGATATGGGCCACGCGGCGCCAGTTCTCCGGCTGGGTGTAAAACTGCTGCCCGGTCATCTGCTGCCCGGCAAACGTGTCCCAGAGACGGAATTCGGCACGAAGGCGACCATCGGCTTCCTGGGTAACGCGGCCAGTCACCAGCGCCTGGGCATTGATGACCTTCCAGTCTTCGAAGCGCGGCGACGCATCCGGATTGGAGATCTTCTCGATAAAGGCCGTCTTGCTGATCGGTGCAAACAACCCGGAACGCTGAAGATCTGCGGCGATGACCTGCGAGACCTGCGCACCCATGTCGCCCTGAAGGAAGTCAGTCACCGCAATCGGCAGCGGCTGCACATTGCCCTTGTTGATGTTGATTTCGACGAGAGCATTTGCAGGCGAGGCGAACGCCGCAATGGTCATGAGACCAGCAGCGACCGCAATAGCGCGGATGAAGGAAAACTTGTTCATGGAGTAAAGGCCTTTCAGCATTTAAATTCCTAGATCGCTGGGATCGAAGTTGACCACGACTTCGTTCCAGGCATCATATTTGTCTTTCGGAAGCGACGAGAAGGGTGCCGATTTCATGATGGCGCGATAGGCCCCCCCGGCCAGCGCCCGTCGAGTGGATTCATTGTCACCACCGACCGCCTCTACGTCGGGTTCGCCGACGATATTGCCGTCCTGATCAAGCTTCATATGCACCTTAATGCGTACGTCGCTCATGCCTTCCATGCCAGGAATAACCGACCAGTTGCCAGCGATGGCGCTCTTCAGCGCATCCATCTCGCTCAAAGATAGCTTGGAGCCACCGTTGCTCTTCTTCGCACCGAGCGATGCCTCCTGCGTCGAGCGCTTGGCGCCACCGGCGGAAGGGTCCGTCTTGTTCAGCAACGCCGCAACCTCGTCGGCATTGAAATCGCTTTTCATCGATGAGGCGGATTTCGCCGTCTCCTGCTTCTGATCCGACTTCTTCTTTTCGGTCGGTATTTCGGCGGCCTTCGGCTGGTCCTGGGTCTTTTCCGGTGGCTTTTCTGCGGGTTTCTGTGGTTCCGGCGGCTTCACCTGCGGCTTGGCAACAGGGGTCGGCACATTGTCCGGCAATGCTTCCGCATCCGGCTTCGGCGGTTCCTCGGGCTTGGCCTGCTCCTCAGGTGGCTTTTCTTCCGGCTTCGGCGGCGTCACTTCGACCGGCTTCGGCGGCGGAATGGAGGCGACCTCCTTCGGCTGCTCGACTTCCGTTTCCTCCTTGACGATGTCCTTGACATCGTTTGGGACAGGATCGGTCTTAGGCATCGGCTTTTCGCTCGAATTCGCTGCCGCAGCCTCGGTGGTGCTCGGCTTGGCATTCGGGACCGGCGGCGTCTTCAGGTCGACATTGTTGTCGCCGGCATTCTCGGCCGGCTGTGCGATCTGTGGCCGCGTCGTCGGCACGGGCGCGGAAGTCTCCTTCTTCGGAGCCTTCTTATCGCCCTGCTGCATCTGGGTGATGGATTCCACCGGCACGAGATCGACCGGCATCGCCTCGAAATCCTCCACCTTGAAGGATTCCGGGGCACTGAGCGACACCATCGCCCAGGTTAGCACCAGGCCATGCAAAACAGCAGATGTGATGACACTGGCCTTCATTTTGAGCGCTATTGGTCCTTCTTCTGCTGCGTCACGAGGCCGATATTCTTGAAGCCTGCGCCCTGAATACGGGCCATGACGTCGGCGATGACGCCGTAAGGCGCGGTCGCGTCGCCGCGCACGAAGATACGTTCGTTATAACCGGTGGTGGCGATCGCCTCGAGCTTGGCGGCGATCTCCGCAGCCGGGATCGGCGTTTCCTGCAGGAACACCTCGCCGTCGTTCTTGACGGAGATGGTGATCGGCTGCGTCTCGGAATTCAGGGCCTTGGCCTGCGTTTCCGGCAGGTCGATCGGCACGCCGACGGTCATCATCGGTGCCGCGACCATGAAGATGATCAGAAGCACGAGCATGACGTCGACGAGCGGCGTCACGTTGATTTCGGAGATCACGGCCCTGTTCCGACCGCCGCGACGGCGGCGTCCGCCGCCCCCGCCGCCATTGCCTCCAACAGCCATACCCATGTCAGAATACTCCGTTGGTTACTGAGCGGCAGCGCGCGGCTGCAGCTTCTCGTCGATCTGGCGCGAAAGTATGGCGGAGAATTCATCCGCGAAACCTTCCATGCGGCCCGAAAGCTTGCCGGCATCGGCAGAGAACTTGTTGTAGGCGATAACCGCCGGGATAGCGGCGACAAGGCCGATCGCGGTGGCAAGCAGCGCTTCGGCGATGCCGGGCGCGACGACCGCAAGGTTGGTCGACTTCGAACCGGCGATCGCCTGGAATGAGGTCATGATGCCGACGACCGTGCCGAAGAGACCGATGAACGGACCGGCCGAGCCGATGGTCGCGAGCGATCCGAGGCGGGCGCCGAGATATTCGGTCTCACGCGCGAGCGTGACGTCCATCGCGCGGTCGATACGCATCTGCAGGCCGATCGGCGAGCGGGCGCCGCGTTCGAAGGATTTCTTCCACTCCCGCATGGCCGCCACGAAGATCGCAGCCAGCCCGGTATTGTTGCGTTCCGACAGCGAACGGTAGAGTTCTTCCAGCGATTGGCCCGACCAGAAGACCTGCTCGAACTTGTCGAACTGGCGCCGTGCGCGGCCATAAGCCAGGTATTTGTCGATGACGATCGCCCACGTCCACACCGAGGCCGCGATGAGCCCGAGCATGACGAGCTTGACGACGATGCCGGCCTGCATGAAAAGCGACCAGAGGCTGACGTCCGCCGTTGCTGCTGCCAATCCTACTTGTTCCATTGATCCAAAATCCCCGAATCCAAACGCCCGGTGCTAGACCGGGCGGCACAAAGTGATCTCGCAAGAAGTGTTCCGGCGGCCGCCGCCCAAAGCCCTGGTCAAACTTCCAAGCTCATCTTCCGCCTTCTTGCCGTCAAATTTGGTCAAAGGAAGGCGTGCACCGCACAAACTCTGACTTTCCCAGTAAGACACTATTATGGTTAATAGATCGTTAGTGCCGGACTGTGACAGTAAGCCTGGTTTTGGAAGATTTTCGTCCATGGATTACTTGACCGGAGCAAGGTCCGGCTGCCGAAAGAGCGCTCATCCTGCGGCGGGGGAATTCCTTCACATAAAGTTCAAGTTTTGACAAGCCTGAAATCTGGGCGATTCGTGGCTATAGCGGCGTGCTGCCTTCCAGGAATTTCGCCGCCAGTGTTTCCGGCAGTCGCCTCGGGCGCCCCCGAGCGTTGATGACGGCGATAATCACCTTGGCGACGATCAGCAGCGTCTCGCCGGAGCGGATTTGCTGATTGAGCACCATCTTGGCGCCGCCGGCCTTTTCCGTGTGCGTCAGGATCGTCAGCACATCATCCATGCGCGCCGGGCTCTTGAAGTCGATCTCCATGCGGTGGACGACGAAGACGAGGCCCTCCTCGTCGGCGCTGACGAGCTCGCGCTGCTCGACGCCGAGGCAGCGCAGATAGTCGGTGCGGCCACGCTCCAGGAAATGCAGGTAACGGGCGTGATAGACCAGGCCGGAGAAGTCCGTATCTTCATAATAGACCCGCTGGACGAGGCGATGTCCGGCCTCCGTCAACTCTCCCGAAATGGAAAAAGGGCGTTCCGTCATAATTTTCTCCAAACTGAGGTGCCCTCTTTGGCGCAACGCTTCCCAACAGGCAAGCATTGAATGCCCGGCCGGCAGGCATTGAATGATTGTCATAATTCCTAACTATTCCCGATAGTGAGCGACCGATCAGGAGACGATGTGATGAAGATTGCGGTTATGGGCGGAGACGGTTTCATTGGTTGGCCAACGTCGCTGCATCTCTCCGATGCCGGGCATGACATTCATATCCTCGACAACCTCTCACGCCGCTGGATCGACACCGAACTTGGCGTTCAGTCGCTGACCCCGATGGATTCGATCCAGGAGCGCACCCGCATCTGGCATGCCGAAACCGGACGCCGCATCCACTTTAATCTGATCGATCTCGCCAGGGATTACGAACTTCTGAAGAACTGGCTTTCCGAGCACCGCCCGGACGCCGTCATCCATTTCGCCGAACAGCGGGCCGCGCCCTACTCGATGAAAAGCGACCGTCACAAGAACTACACCGTTAACAACAATGTCAGCGCCACGCATAACCTGCTGAACGCGCTGACGGAACTTAACCTTGACGCCCATCTCATTCATCTCGGCACCATGGGCGTCTACGGTTATTCGACGGTCGGCGCGGCGATCCCCGAAGGTTACCTGCCGGTGGGCATCGAAACCACAGGCGGCGAGACGGCCAGCCAGGAGATCCTCTATCCCTCCAATCCCGGCTCGATCTATCACATGACCAAGTGCCTGGATCAGCTTCTCTTCCAGTTCTACGCCAAGAACGACGGCCTCAGGATCACCGATCTGCACCAGGGCATCGTCTGGGGCACGCATACCGAGCAGACGCGCCGCCACGCGCAGCTCATCAACCGTTTCGACTATGACGGCGATTACGGCACGGTGCTGAACCGCTTCCTCATCCAGGCGGCGATCGGCTATCCGCTGACGGTGCACGGCACCGGCGGCCAGACCCGCGCCTTCATCCATATCCAGGATTCGGTGCGCTGCATCGAACTGGCGCTCGAGAACCCGCCGGCGCGCGGCGCGCGCGTCGAGATCTTCAACCAGATGACGGAAACCCACCGGGTACGCGACCTCGCCGAGATGATCGCCAGGATGAGCGGCGCCCAGATTGCCTGGCTGCCGAACCCGCGCAAGGAAGCCGCTGAAAACGATCTGATCGTCCGGAACGAAAAATTCCGCAATCTCGGCCTCGAACCGATCACGCTGGAAGCGGGCCTGCTCGGCGAGATCGTCGACGTGGCGAAGAAATTCGCCTATCGCGTCGACCGCTCGCGCGTTCCGGCCGTCTCCGCCTGGACCAAGGACATCGCCGCGACGATCAATCACGATCCGGAAGGCAAGCGACTGAAGTCGGTTTCATGAGCGATATCTTATGGTGAAGCCCCTGCAGCGATGACTTTTACCTCAAACCTCGCCTATGTCACCCTCGTCACCAATGCCGACTACGCCATGGGCGCCACCGCCCTGGCAAATTCGCTTCGTCGCACGGGCACAAGCGCCGACATCGTCGTCCTCCACACCGGCGGCGTCGATGCAGGCGCCCTCGCCCCCCTGAAAGCGCTCGACTGTCGCCTGATCGAGGTCCAGCACCTGCCGCTCTCCGACGCCTTCAACGAACGCCATGCGCGTCGCCAGCTCCATTCCGCAGCCCCCTTTACCAAGGGCCGCAAGCCAGATTTCCATTCGCCGCTCGACAATTTCTGCAAGCTCAGGCTGTGGCAGCTCGTCGAATACGAGCGTTGCGTCTTCATCGATGCCGACGCGCTCGTGCTGAAGAATGTCGACAGGCTCTTCCTCTATCCGGAATTTTCCGCCGCCCCCAATGTCTATGAAAGCCTCGCCGACTTCCGCCGCATGAATTCCGGCGTCTTCGTCGCCACGCCCTCGCGTGACACATTCCGGCACATGCTCGAAAGGCTCGACAGGCCGGACGCTTTCTGGCGGCGCACCGATCAGACGTTTCTTGAGACGTTCTTCCCGGATTGGCACGGCCTGCCGGTTTATTTCAACATGCTGCAATATGTATGGTTCACCATGCCGGAGCTTTGGGACTGGAAGAGCATTTCGGTCCTGCATTACCAGTATGAAAAACCGTGGGAAAAGGATCATCCCAAGGCAGCGCGACTACAACCTTTGATCGATCTGTGGCACCGTTTCCACGATGACGATGATGTGCCTGAGATCACGGCGCTGAACAATCCGGAAGGGGCAGCATGAAGGTATTGGTATCTGGCGGAACGGGTCTCGTCGGCCGGTATGTCGTCGAGGAACTGCTGGCCGCCGGATATCAGGTGATCGTTGGCGGGCGCCGCGCGCCGCTGCCCCGCCTCTTCTCCCGCCCGGTCGAGTTCGCAGCGCTTTCGCTCGATCCCGACAAGGATCAGATCGACGCTTTTGACGATGCCTATTTCTTCGTCCATGCCGCCTTAAGCCATGTTCCGGGCAAGTATCGCGGCGGAGAGGGTGACGACCCCAAGACCTTCCACAGGTTGAACCTTGACGGCACCGTCCGGCTTTTCGAAGCCGCCAAACGCGCCGGCACGCGCCGCTGCATCTTCCTGTCCAGCCGCGCCGCCTATGGCGAACATCCCGGGGGAACCGAACTGGCGGAGACGATGCTGGCCAAGCCCGAAACACTCTACGGCCAGGTCAAGCTCGATGCCGAACGCGCACTCGCCCACCTCGCAGCACCCGGTTTTGCCGGCGTCAGCCTGAGGGCGACCGGCGTCTATGGCGATCTCTCGCCGAACAAATGGGACGGACTCATCGCCGACTACCTCGCCGGCCAACCGGTTGTCGCCCGCGTGGGAACGGAGGTTCACGGCCGCGACCTCGGGCGGGCGGTACGGCTGATGCTGGAGACGGAAAGCACCCGCATCTCCGGCGAGGTCTTCAACGTCTCGGACATCGCGATCGACACGCACGATATCCTTTCCGCTATTCGCCGCGAGACGAGCTGTCGACACGCGCCGCCGGCTCCTGCCGACAGGGCGGCGCTCAACCCCATGAGCACAGCGAAAATCCGCGCGCTCGGCTGGATGCCCGGGGGAACCTCTCTGTTCGAAGAGACGATGCAGCGGCTGGCCGCTGTATTGCCGACGTCCCGCAGACACAGGTCCACACAAGCCTGACGTTGCAGAATGCGCCGAATTGCAATCGGGAGCCCGAATTGAAAATCGGGGGATTGTCCATGCAGGTCGCAACCATGTCTGCCTCCATCATCTTGCGCGGCGCGCCTTCGACGGCAGCCACATCGGTCGCCGGAAGCGAGGCCGGTCAGGGTGTACTCAAGCTGCAGCGCACCACTCAGGCGCTGCAGCAGATGCGCCAGACCCTGGCGAACTCGGGGGATGAAGCCAAGGCGAAGGCGCAACGCAAGCTCGAAGAGGCACAGCAGCAGTTGCAGATGCTGCGCAGTTCCAACATGCCGCCTGAGGTGGTCACCCGGCTGGCCGTCGAACTGGCGCGCCAGGTCGGCACCGCCGCCTCCGAATTCGCATCATCAGTCGCGACCGGCAGTCCGGCAACCGCGGTTCCGGTGGATACAGCGGCGGTCGCAACCAGCGGGACCGATGCCGCGCTGACGGATATCTCAGGAGACACTCGGACCGGCGAGACCGGCTCGCAGGAACCGGACGCCGCAGCCAACGCCCGCAAAGCCTATGAAAGCGTTGCCGAGGATGCCCCGAAATTCTCCAACATCTCGGCTGGTGATCGCGAAACGATGGAAGCGTTCAAGGCGGTTGTGCGCGAACTCAAACAGCTGCTCGAAAAGGCGATGCGCGATCTGCAGCAGAACCGGCAGGCCGGGGTCAATGCCATTCCCGACATCGCTGGCTTCTCCATCGCCGCCGCGACGATACCGACAAGCATCGTCGTCTGACGATCCGCAGCCGCCGGCGGGCGAGGCGTGAAACCGGCGTGATGCTGTCGCATCCGGCATTTGCATCGGAGATCCAGCCGTCTATGCTCGGCCAAATCTCTCAGAACCGGCAGATCGAATGACCGCGAAAGAATTGAAAGCGCAGCTGCGCAACGAACGGCTGTCCGCACGCGACGCCATCCCCGCCGAAAAACGTGCCGCCAAAAGTCTCGCGATGGCCGATCATGCCGGCGAGGCCGTTGGTTTTGCGCTGGGTACGATCATCTCCGGCTTCCTGCCGATCCGTTCGGAGGCCGATCTCAGGCCGCTGATGGCACGCTTTGCCGTGCGCGGTGCGCGGCTCTGCGTACCGGCGATCCTCGACCGGCAGACCATCGTCTTTCGCGAGCTGGCCGAAGATGCGCCGCTTGTCGATACCGGTTTCGGTACGGTCGGCCCCGGCGCCGATGCCGCCATTCTCGATCCCGAAATCATGCTGGTGCCGCTTTCGGCCTTCGATGTCCGCGGCCACCGTATCGGCTATGGCGCCGGCCACTACGACCGCGCCATCAGCCGGCTAAGGCAAAAAGGCCTGCATCCGAAGCTTATCGGCATTGCATTCGACTGCCAGGAAGTGGCACATGTGCCCGCTGAGCCGCACGACATAAGCCTGGATGCCATCCTGACAGAAAGCGGCCTTCGCTTTTTTGCCTCTTGGATTGGATAGGGAATGCGGCTGCTTTTTCTGGGTGACATGGTCGGCAAGACGGGACGCACGGCGGTCTGGGACCGCCTCCCCGGCCTGATCTCCGACCTCAAGCTCGATTTCGTCGTCGTCAACGGCGAGAACGCCGCCGGCGGCTTCGGTATCACCGAGGACATTTTTCTGGAGACGATCAATGCCGGCGCCGATGTGGTGACGACAGGCAATCATGTCTGGGACCAGAAGGAAGCCGTTGCTTTTGCCGGGCGGCACGATCAATTCCTGCGGCCGGCCAACTATCCGCAAGGCACGCCCGGCCGCGGCTCCGGCCTTTTCTATGCCCGGAACGGCGCGCGTGTGCTCGTCGCCAACGTCATGGGCCGGGTCTTCATGCACCCGGAACTCGACGATCCCTTCAAATCGGCGGAGGCGATCCTCGACGCCTGCCCGCTGAAGGAGCAGGCCGATGCGATCATCTTCGATTTCCATGCGGAAGCGACCAGCGAGAAGCAGTGCTTCGGCCACTTCGTCGACGGCCGCGCCAGCTTCGTCGTCGGCACCCACACGCATGTGCCGACGGCCGATGCGCAGATCCTGAACGGCGGCACGGCCTATATGTCGGATGCCGGCATGTGCGGCGATTACGACTCCTCCCTCGGCATGGACAAGGAGGAGCCGCTCAACCGCTTCATCTCCAAGATGCCGAAGGGCCGCATGGAAGCAGCCAACGGCCCCGCGACGATCTGCGGCGTCGGCGTCGAGATTTCCGACAGCACCGGACTGGCCGAAAAGATCGGGCCGCTCCGGCTCGGACCGCGGTTGGCCGAGACGGTGCCGGAGTTCTGGCGGTAATTCATCCCGCGACCAACACGCAATTGTGAGCATCCCCAGTCTAGACCCCTGCGACCACTTGCCGCATTCTCCGGCCGCCAATTCAAAGTGATCGAGCGTCGTTAGCGCGCCCTTCGGACGTGCGGCGCTCTCTGTGAAAGCGCCGGAGGGGTGGCATGAAGCCGCAATATCTTGTCCTCGCTATCGCATGCCTTGCAGCCTTCGCCGCGCCGGGTCCTGCCAGGGCACAGGAGCAGCGAACGCCCGTCAGCCAATGCCAGGCGATCGCGCAGACTCTCCCCAAGGCGACCTTTGCAAGCTTTTCCGGCGCCCCGCCGCCGATACCTGCTGTCTCCGAGGGCGAAGACGTCAAATTCACCTTCCTCGGCCATTCCACCTTCGAAATCGACACGCCCGGCGGCATCATCATCGCCACAGACTATAACGGCTGGTACAGGCCGGCGACGTTGCCCGATGTGGTGACCATGAACAAGGCGCACACCACCCACTTCACCTTGACTCCCGATCCCGGCATCAAACATGTTCTGCATGGGTGGAGCGACGTTCCCGGCGAAAAGGCCGACATCGATCTCGTCGTCGGCGATGCCTATATCCGCAATGTTCCGACGGATATCCGCTTCAGCTACGGCCTCGGCGGCTCGCAGGAGAACGGCAATTCCATCTTCATTTTCGAGATCGCCGGCCTCTGCATCGGCCATCTCGGCCACCTGCATTACGAACTGACGGATACCCATTATATCGAGATCGGCCGCCTCGATGTCGTCATGGTGCCGGTCGATGGCGGCCTGACCATGGGCGCCGACAGCATGAGCCGCGTCATCAAGCGGCTGCGCTCGTCGCTGATCCTGCCGATGCACCGCCGCGGCCCGCCGGTCGATGCCTTCGTTTCGATGTTCGGCAAGGATTTCGACGTCGCCTATGCGCCCGACGACAGCATCACCGTCTCGATGCGCACGCTGCCGAAAAAACCGCTGATCTATGTGCTGAAGGGCGTGCGGTAAAAGGCCCGGCGGTTTCCCTCCTGCAGCGCCGCGCGTCTTTTAGACGCGCAAAGGACGCTGTAGCACTGTGAATTGCTGCAATTTTATCCTTAAATCAGTTCCGATTTAAGAATTATGCAGGAGCCTTGCGCGTCAGGCGAATTGCAGATGACGCTTGATGCCGACATCCGGCATCTTGTCGTCGTCGAGATTGGCCTTGGCGATTTCCCAGCCGAATTTCAGCTTGTTGCCTGTGGAAACCCAGATCTCGGCATCGTCGACGTGGAGGGAAAGCATGGTGAGCTTGGGGTCCTTCTTGCCGCCGTCGTACCAGGCGGCAATGATCGAACTCCAGTACTCCTCGATCTTGGAAGGGTCGGGGCGCACTTCGATCACGCCGGCAAGGCAGGCGTGATAATCGTGATCCTTGCCGATGACACAGAAATGTGCGCGGCTGCCGGGCTTGATGGCGCGCACGATGTCGGCATCGGTCTTGGTATAGAACCAGATGGTATTGGTGGTGGGATCGGCATGCGGCGCCATCGGCTGCATGTGCATGTCCAGCCCCGAAATTCCGAGCATGCCGGCATGAACATCGTTGACCTGATCCCAGAGCTGACGTGCTGGATGTTCCTGCGCCTCGCTGAGACTTGCCATGACCGTTCCTTTCGTTGGGTGGAGTTCGATTGAAACGTCATCCCCTCGCCTTTGTTCCGAACTGCTTTTTCCTTGAACGGGTGCCGTTTCGCTCTTATAAGGCGGCCCATTCCGAACAATGAGACGTGAACAGGGGTGCCATGGCTGGCCATTCACAGTTTAAAAACATCATGCACCGCAAGGGCCGTCAGGACGCCGTGCGGTCGAAAATGTTCTCCAAGCTCGCACGCGAAATCACCGTTGCCGCCAAGGCCGGCCTGCCCGACCCGACGATGAACGCCCGCCTCCGCCTGGCGATCCAGAACGCCAAGGCCCAGTCCATGCCGAAGGACAATATCGACCGCGCCATCAAGAAGGCAGCCGGCGCCGACGGCGAAAACTACGATGAAGTCCGTTACGAGGGCTATGGCCCGGGCGGCACGGCGATCATCGTCGAGGCGCTCACCGACAACCGCAACCGCACCGCCTCCAACGTCCGCTCGATCTTCACCAAGGCCGGCGGCGCTCTCGGCGAAACCGGTTCCGTTTCCTTCTCCTTCGACCATGTCGGCGAAATCACCTACAAGCTTTCCGTCGGCGATGCCGACAAGGTGATGGAAGCCGCGATCGAAGCCGGCGCCGACGACGTCGAGACCGACGAAGACGGCCACTACATCACTTGTGGCTTCGAAGCCCTCGGCGAAGTGGCGAAGGCGCTGGAATCGAGCCTCGGCGAAGCCGAAACCGTCAAGGCCATCTGGCGTGCTCAGAACAACGTGCCGGTGGACGAGGAAAAAGCCCAGTCGCTGATGAAGCTCATCGACTCGCTCGAAGACGATGACGACGTGCAAAACGTCTATTCCAACTTCGAAGTCTCGGAAGAAGTGCTGGCGAAGCTCTCCGCCTGAGTTTCCTCAGACACGCGTTAAATAAAACCCGGCCGCAACGCCGGATTTTTTCTTGCGGGCAAGATCCTTGTGTAGATCCTAAGCGGCGGCTCGCATGAAGCTCCCCAGCCCCGCGAAGAGCTCCACCGATTTCAGCCGCGCCTCGATGTCATGGATCGGCATCGAGATGATCACCTCGTCGGCCTCTGTTTCCCGCAGAAACTCCGTCAGTTTCGCTTCGGCCGTCTTTGGCGAGCCAACGACGGCATAACGCAGCGTGTGTTCGACATTCATCTTCTCCATCGGCGACCAGAAGTCCTCCATATCGGCCACCGGACGCGGGAACGGCCCGCGGACATTGCGGCGCAGATTGACGAACTGCTGCTGGGCGGAGGTGAAATGGTACCGCGCCTCCTCGTCCGTCGCCGCCACCGCGCCCATGACGCCGACCATCACATAGGGCTTGTCGAGTGTCGCCGAAGGCTGGAAACGGTCACGGTAGATGGCGATCGCATCGAGCAGCATGTCGGGTGCGAAATGCGAGGCGAAGGCATATGGAAGCCCGAGCATGGCGGCGAGCTGCGCACTGTAAAGGCTGGAACCGAGCAGCCAGATCGGGATATGCGAGCCATTGCCGGGAACGGCGAGGATCGCCTGGTTCTCGACCGGCGTGCCAAGGAGTTGCTGCAATTCCACCACGTCGTTGGGGAAGCTGTTTGCGCCGGCTTCGAGGTTGCGCCGCAGCGCCTGTGCCGTGC
Organism: Rhizobium sp. BK008; assembly: GCF_014197345.1. Classification (NCBI taxonomy): domain Bacteria; kingdom Pseudomonadati; phylum Pseudomonadota; class Alphaproteobacteria; order Hyphomicrobiales; family Rhizobiaceae; genus Rhizobium; species Rhizobium sp. BK008. The sequence goes on from NZ_JACIFK010000008.1 coordinate 69,627, forward strand.
GCATATCCGTTCCCGGCGCGCGCCCGAGGCCGAGATCGATGCGGCCGGGGAAAAGCGCCTCCAGCGTGCCGAACTGCTCGGCGATGACGAGCGGCGAATGATTGGGCAGCATGATGCCGCCCGAGCCGATGCGGATGCGCTTGGTCGCAGCCCCGACATGGCCGATGACGACTGATGTGGCGGCACTGGCGATCCCCGGCATGCCGTGATGTTCGGCGAGCCAGAAGCGCTTGTAGCCGAACTCCTCGGCCTTCTCAGCCATCCGCGCCGAACTTTCGAGGGACTGACGCACGGTGCTGCCTTCGGCAACGGGGGAAAGGTCGAGTATGGAGAAGGGAACCATGGAAAACCTGCCGGGCAGTTGAAGGATGCAGCCTATGTAGGTTCGCCCTCGCGCCATTCCAAACCATGCGCGCAAACAAAAAGGGCCGCGCGAGCGCGACCCTGCCAGATGCTGGAAGCGATAGCTTAGCGGTGACGGCGCAGCACATGCACCTCGGCGCTCGGCTGGTGGTGGCCTTGCGGCAGCGTGAAATTGCCGAGCTGGCGGTCCATTTCCAGGGCTTCCGTCGCCAGCCGGTGGATCGCCGCCGTCGTCTCCTCGACCATCGAGGCGTTCTGCTGCGTCATCGCGTCGAGTTCGGCGACAGCGCTATTGATCTCACGCAGCGTATTGGCCTCCTCGCGGGTCGCGCCCATGATCTCGTTGATCTGTCCGTTGATCGCCTCGACATGGGCGCCGATGCCCGTGAGAGCAACGCCCGCCCTTTCCACCAGCGTAACGCCGCTTTCGACCTCATGCGTCGATTTCTGCAGCAGGTTGGAGATCTCCTTCGCCGCGCTCGATGAGCGCTGGGCGAGCTCGCGCACTTCCATGGCGACGACGGCGAAGCCCTTGCCGGATTCACCGGCGCGCGCCGCCTCGACGCCGGCATTGAGCGCCAGGAGGTTGGTCTGAAAGGCGATGTCGTCGATGACCGAGATGATCGTGTTGATCTGGCGCGAGGAAGCCTGGATTGCCTCCATCGCCGCGATCGTCTCCTGCATGATCTGGCCGGAGCCCGTCGTTTCCTTCTTGGCGTCGCGAGCGATGCGCTCGGCCTGTTCGGCCCGCTCGATCTGCTGACGGACCGACTGGGTGATGGCGCTGATCGCATTCGCCGTTTCGGTGATCGAGCCGGCCTGGCGCTCGGTGCGCCCGGCAAGTTCGTCGGCGCCGGTGCGCATCTCCTCGGAGCCGGCGCGCACCGCCATCGAGTTGCCGCCGATTGCCGTCATGGTTTCGCTGAGCGTCGCCAGCGCTTCGTTGAAATTGACCCGCAGGCTTTCGAGCTCGTTCGGGAAGCGTGTATCGATCTGGTAGGCGAGATCGCCGTTCGCCAGATGATGCAGGCCCTCGTCGAGCGCCTCGACCACCTGCTGCAGCGTCTTCGCCTCTGCCTCGCGCTCGGCCAGATTCTGCTGGCGGTCGTGCTCGGCCTGCAGGCGCGTCTCTTCACTGGCGGCTTCGAGCTCGCGGCCTTCGATCAGCGACTGCCGGAAGCGGGCGAGCGCGTTGGCCATCGTGCCGATTTCGTCCTTGCGGTTCAGGCTGCCGATCTCGCTGTCGAGTTTGCCGTCCGCGACATCGCGGGTGACGCCGGCAAGGCGCGCAAGCGGCGAAAACAGGAAATTGGTGACGAGGCCGGTCGCGACCGCCATGACGACGAGCACGCCGATGCCGATCATCGTCAGCAGAGTGGCGATCTCGATCGAGCCGGCATTGAGTTCGCTGAGCAGCACGCTCTCGACCACCAGGAAGCGGTCGCCGCGATAGTCGATGCCGCGGACATAGGCACGGGCGGCACCATCCGCCCGGTTGAAATCGGCAACCGTCATCGCCGAACTGGCAAGTGCGCTCTGGATGAAGGTGAAGGGTGTGGCATCGAGCATGGCAAGCTTGCCGGCCGCATCGAGACCGATAGCCGATCCATCGCCGGAGACGATCGCCGCCCGTGCCGTGCTGCCCTGGACGATGCCCTTGGCAAGGATGCCGGTGACGATGTCGTCGCGCACCTTGAAGAGGATGATGCCCTTGGCCGCTCCGAGCTTGATGATCGGCACGGCATAGAAGATCGCCGATTTGCCGCTGCCGGCATCGACGCGAAGGCCGGAGAAACCTGTCGGCGCGGCATCATCGGTCGCCTTGGCGGTATTCTCGATCGCCTTGGCGAAAGCGATGCCGGCGCCGGTTGCCTTCCAGGCGTCCGACTTCAGGTTCTCGGCGAAATCGTCCTCCTTCTTATAGGAATAGAGGACCGTGCCCTCGAGATCGGCGATCAGCAGGTCGCTGAAGGCGGTATCCTCGAGGTCGCGGGCGACTTCGCCCTGCGTCTTCTCATGGTTCGAATAATAAAAGCCGCTCGGCCCTTCCGGCTTCATAAGCTTCTCGCGCTGGTCGGCCGGGTTGGGATTGTTCGATATGAAAACCTTCTTCAGCTCGGCACGAGCGTCGCCCGAGGTCTTCTCGATGGTTTTCCAGCCGCTCTTCAGGCTGGTGATCGACATTTGCAGCGCCTCGATGCGCGCAATCGAGTTGGCCTGGTTTTCAAGCTGCGCCAGCTGGTCCTGCAGCATGTCGCCGCGGAAGATCAGCACGCTTTCCTTGGCCTTCAGCGCCTGCTCGTCGGAGATGCGGCTGCTGGCGAAATAGGCGAGTACGTCGATGACCGCGATCGACAGCACGGTCAGCAGAATGAATGTGACGATGACCTTGAAGGACAGGGATTGAAATCTCTGTGCCATGTACGACGAACCCCTTCTGAACGCGCTTGCCGGCCTGGCATGCAGCGCATGCCCGATCGACTGACCTGTAAACAGAACATCGGGGGCTTAATCTTCGTGAAAAGACGCCCCTCTCGTATTGACGACTAGAATTCGGGCATCTGTTTTAATTCGCGGTAAATAGCGGGGCCTAAATCCGGGAGTGTTTTTGTTTTGTTCACATATCGATGGCACTTATTTCGCGATCGCTATAGGTTGAACCATGCAAAATACGATTCGCATTGTCGGTATTGATCCCGGACTTCGCCGCACCGGCTGGGGAATCATTGACACGCTGGGCAATTCCCTGCGGTTTGTCGCGTCTGGAACCGTGACCTCCGATGGCGACATGGACCTTGCCTCCCGCCTTTGCCAATTGCACGACGGCCTGGCGGAGATTGTCCATAGCTACAAGCCGGATGAAGCCGCCGTCGAACAGACCTTCGTCAACAAGGATGCGGTGGCGACCTTGAAGCTTGGCCAGGCCCGCGGCATCGCCATGCTGGTGCCGGCGCGTGCCGGCCTGCCGGTTTCGGAATATGCCCCGAACGCCGTAAAAAAGGCCGTCATCGGCGTCGGCCATGGCGAAAAGCACCAGATCCACATGATGCTGAAGATCCTGATGCCGAAAGTCGAATTCAAGGGCGACGATGCTGCCGACGCCCTGGCGATCGCCATCTGCCACGCGCATAATCGCGGCAGTAACAGGATGCGCCAGGCACTGGCCGGTTAATCTATACTTGACTTGTTCCCATCTGCTGAGAGACCGCGACCCATGATCGGCAAGCTGAAAGGCACCATAGACGAGATCGGCGAAGACTATGTGCTCGTCGATGTGCACGGCGTCTGCTACGTCGCCCATTGTTCGGCCCGCACCCTGTCCAAGCTCGGCTCGGCCGGCGAGGCCTGCGTGCTGTTCATCGAGACCTATGTGCGCGAGGACCAGTTGAAGCTCTTCGGCTTCATGAGCGCGCTGGAGCGGGAATGGTTCAACCTGCTCCAGAGCGTCCAGGGCGTCGGCGCCAAGGTGGCACTCGCCGTGCTGTCGACGTTGACGCCGGGCGAACTTGCCAATGCGATCGCCCTACAGGACCGCGCCGCCGTCTCCCGCGCACCGGGCGTTGGTCCGAAAGTGGCGATGCGCCTCGTCACCGAGCTCAAGAACCGGGCGCCGGCCTTTGCCGGCGAAGCGATCAATATCGGCCTCAAACAGGAACTCGGCGAAGGTGTCGCGGCAGCACCTGTCGCCGATGCGGTTTCCGCACTGACCAACCTCGGCTATTCCCGCGACCAGGCGGCGAATGCGATTGCCGCAGCCATGAAGACGGCAGGCGATGGTGCAGACAGCGCCAAGCTGATCCGATTGGGATTGAAGGAACTGGCGCGGTAGAGTAGGATAAACTGTCGATTTTCCGACAAATGACAAATTTTCCGACTCACTCACCAAAATAGGACTACTGATCGATGTGGGGAGAATTTACGCTTTCACCCAAAGGCCAGATAACGCTTCCGAAGGAACTGCGGGATGCTCTCGGTCTTCAGCCCGGCGATCAGCTTGTTTTCTCCATCATCGACGGAGAGGTCGTGATCACACCAAAATCGATCAACTTCAACGATCTCGCAGGCCTTCTCGGATCGCCTCCAAATGGACGTGCTTCCCTGGAGGAGATCGACGCAACGGTGACCGATGCTGCGGGCAGCGATGTGGTCGACGAAGCCACGCGGTCGAAATCGGATGTCGCCGCATGATTGCGTATGGTGTGGATACAAACGTCCTGCTGAGGCTTATTGTCGACGACGATCCGGAGCAAAGGGCTGCCGCGCTGAAGTTCGGTGAAGGTATCGGCAGGGACTATCGTGGATTTCTCTCGCTTCTGAATCTCTTGGAACTGGATTGGGCGTTGCGCGCCCGGTTCGGCTTCAAGAAAAAGGATGTTGTCGAGGCAATCGGCAAATTGACACGCGTCAGAGGATTGGACATCGAGAACCAGACCCTGGTGATCAAGGCCCTGAGGGCCGTGGAAACGCGAAACGCAGATTTTGCCGATGCCTTGATTGGCTACCGCGCCGCGGATGAGGGATGCCAGGCGACCAAGACATTTGACCGGCACGCGTTCAAGACTGTGCCAGGTATGGAGCTTCTGACATGAGCGAACCCGCCCGCCTGATATCACCGGAAAAGCGGGGCGAAGACCTAGATATCACCTTGCGCCCGCAATCGCTGGACGAGTTCACCGGCCAGGCGGAAGCGCGCGCCAATCTCAAGGTCTTCATCGAGGCGGCGAAAAACCGTGGCGAAGCGCTGGACCACGTGCTCTTCGTCGGCCCGCCCGGCCTCGGCAAGACGACGCTGGCGCAGATCATGGCGAAGGAGCTCGGCGTCAACTTCCGTTCGACGTCGGGTCCCGTGATCGCCAAGGCTGGCGATCTCGCCGCCCTGCTCACCAACCTCGAGGAGCGAGATGTGCTCTTCATCGACGAGATCCATCGCCTCAACCCCGCCGTCGAGGAAATCCTCTATCCGGCCATGGAGGATTTTCAGCTCGACCTGATCATCGGGGAAGGCCCTGCAGCTCGCTCGGTGAAGATCGACCTGTCGAAATTCACGCTGGTGGCAGCCACCACTCGCCTCGGACTGTTGACGACGCCGCTGCGCGACCGCTTTGGCATTCCGGTCCGCTTGAGCTTCTACACCGTCGAGGAACTGGAACTCATCGTGCGCCGCGGCGCGCGGCTGATGAACCTGCCGATCACCGAAGAGGGCGCCCGCGAGATCGCAAGACGCGCCCGCGGCACCCCGCGCATCGCCGGCCGGCTGTTGCGGCGCGTGCGCGACTTTGCCGAGGTGGCAAGGGCAGAGGCCGTCACCCGCGAGATCGCCGACGAGGCGCTGACCCGCCTGCTGGTCGACAATGTCGGCTTTGACCAGCTCGACAAACGTTACCTTAACATGATCGCGGTCAATTTCGGCGGCGGCCCAGTCGGCATTGAAACCATTGCCGCCGGCCTTTCCGAGCCGCGCGACGCGATCGAGGACATCATCGAGCCCTACATGATCCAGCAGGGTTTCATTCAGCGCACGCCACGCGGCCGCGTTCTGACCGCAATCGCGTGGAAACATCTGGGAATGCAACCACCTAAGGATATGGAGGCTGCGCAGTTCCGGCTGTTTCAGGAGGATAACTGAGTGATCACCCGCCGCGGATTTTTCAAGGTTCTCGGCGGCGGTGTCGCAGGCGTCATGTCACTCGGTGGTTATGCCTTCGCCTATGAACCGCTCGCGCGGCTCGCCATCACCCGCTACCGGCTGACACCGCCGGGATGGACACCGGGGCTGAAGCTCCGCATCGTCGCGCTCGCCGATCTGCACGCCTGCGAACCCTGGATGTCGGCAAGTCGCATTGCCGCGATCTGCCACAGGGCAAATGAACTCGAAGGCGATATGACCATTCTGCTCGGCGATTATGCCGCCGGCATGAACATGGTGACCCAATACGTGCATTCGGGCCAATGGTCGAAGGCGCTCGCCACCTTGCGGGCTCCTCTCGGAGTCCATGCGGTCATGGGCAACCACGATTGGTGGGAGGACCGCACCGCCCAGAAGAACGGCGGGATGGAAACATTCGGACACCGGGCTCTCGCCGATGTCGGAATCCCGGTCTATGGCAACCGCGCCGTTCGGCTCGAAAAGGATGGCCGCGGCTTTTGGCTCGCAGGCCTCGAAGATCAGTTGGCGCTGCTGCCCGGCCGGAAGTGGGGCCGCACGCATATGCTCGGCCTCGACGATCTCGAGGGAACGATGGCTCAGGTGACCGACGATGCGCCTGTCATCCTGCTCGCCCATGAACCCGATATCTTCCCGCGCGTGCCAGAGCGCGTCTCGCTAACGCTATCGGGCCACACGCATGGCGGACAGATCCGGCTGCTGGGCCGTTCGCCGGTCGTGCCCTCGCGTTACGGCAATCGCTACGCCTATGGCCATATGGTTGAGGAGGGGCGTAATATCATCGTGTCCGGCGGCCTCGGCTGTTCCATTGCACCGGTGCGCTTCGGCGTGCCGCCGGAAATCGTCGTGATCGATCTTGGATAGAATGGCATGACCAAGCGCACTCTCATCCGCCTGAATGCGGGCGCCGAGCGTTTCAACTATCGCATCGCCGGCCTCGGTTTTCGCAATGGCCATGTGCTCGTTCATCGCGCCGTGCATGAACCCTTCTGGACCTTTCCGGGTGGCAGGGCGGAAATAGGCGAGACGTCGGAGGAGACGCTGAAACGGGAGATGATGGAAGAACTGGGCGTCGACGTCACCGTCTCCCGCCTGCTCTGGATCGTCGAGAATTTTTTCCACTATGAGCAGCGCGACTGGCATGAGCTCGGCCTCTATTATCTGATGGAGATTCCGCCGGACTTCCCTTTTCAGTCACACGAAATCATCCATCGCGTCGAAGACGGCGACAATCATCTCGAATTCAAATGGGTGTCGGCGACGCGCACGGCCCTGACCGCGCTCGACATCCCGCCCTATTTCATCGCCGATGAAATCGAGAACCTGCCCGCCGCGCCCCGTCACCTCGTCTGGCGGGACGGCAATCTCGATGACGAGGACTGACGCAAACATTCCAGCACGTGTGAAGAGGAGATGTGCCTATGCCGACCTTCGATCCCGTCAGGCCGTTTCGCAAACTTGCCTATAACAATGCGCTTGCCAACCGCCGTCTGCTTCAGGCCTGCGCGGCATTGAAGCCCGGTGAATTCGAGGCCCCGCGCACCAGCTTCTTTCCCTCGCTCAAGGAAACCTTGAACCATATCATCACGGTCGATTGGTTCTATGTCGATGGCCTGGAAGGCGGCACGCTCGGGTTCCAGGCCTTCGAGGTCGACGAACCCTTCGATGACGTTTCCTCGCTGGCAGAGGCGCAGGCGAAGGTCGATCAGCGCCTGATAGCGCTTTGCGAGGCCCTGACGCCGGAGAAGCTGGTCTCCACCGTCCGCCTCCATCGCGGCGCTCGCATCCAGGAGGAGCGGATGGAAGACGTGCTCGCCCACCTCTTCCAGCATCAGACCCATCATCGCGGCCAGGTGCATGCGATGCTTTCCGGCACCAGCGTCGCTCCGCCGCAACTCGACGAGTTCATCGTCGCCGACGATGCGCGGTTCCGTGGCACAGAACTCGCCGAACTCGGCTGGAGCGAAGAGACGCTGATGCGCTGATAATCAGCGTCCTCAGCGCGTCCTATCGGACGCGCTGCGCTTTAGAGCGGTTCGGCTTTTCGCAGAAGCGCAGAACCGCTCTAACTTTTGTTTACACAATTCCGGACGGAAAACCGCTTCGCACTTTTCCTGGAATTGCTCTAGTCCTGCAGTCGCCTCTTCAGCCCGTCGATGATCGTCTTGGTGAGAAGGTCGTAATTCTCGTCGAAGTGATGGTCGCCGGGCAGTTCGATGACTTCGGCGCCGCTATCCTTCAGCGCCGGACAGGCGACATCGTCATCGTCGTCCTTGCCGTAGATGCATTGCACGAGCTTCGGATCGATGTTCTTCACATCGCTGACGGGATCGCCTCCCGCCCCTTCCGTCTTCTGGCCGAGCCAGCCGAGAACGGAAATGACATAGTCGACTTCGTGCGACAGCGACAGCAGCGACAGTTGCGCCACCGCCGACTTTTCAGCCGGCTTGAGGAGCTGATAAGTGGCGGGTACGACATCGGCGCCGAAGGAATAACCGACGAGCAGCACATGCTTCACCTTCCACTGCTTGCGGTAGAAGTCGATGATCTTCGAAAGATCGCCGGCTGTCTCCTCCGGCTTACGCTCGGACCAGAAATAATGGAGCGAATCCACGCCGACGACAGGAATGCCTTCCTTCTGCAGCGTGCCGCCGACCTCCTTGTCGATGTCGCGCCAGCCGCCGTCGCCGGAATAGATCACCGCCATCGTATCGAAGGCGGGCGTCGCCTCGAGCACCGCCAACGGCAGGCCGAGCGGGTTGCCGAAGGCACCGGAGGCAGTGACGAGATCGTCGAGCGTATCGGCAAACACCGTCTGCGCATCATCGGTGGAATCGCGGATTTCTATCTCGGCATGGGCCTTCTTCAATGCCTCGGCATGCGCCCGGCCATCCTTGTTGGCATTAGGCGTGAAGACGGTGATCACAGGGTCCGGCAGAACGCCGTCGCTGAGTCCATAGACTGTGCGTTGACCAACCACCTGCTTGGAAGCCGGCGTGCAAAGTGCCTGGGTGAGCGGAATGCCGGCGACCGGATCGACGGCAAGCGTCTGGCCGATCGTCGCATCCGGCGTTTGCGCCGCGATCGCCAGCGCCAAGGCTCCGCCCTCGCCGATGCCGGCGACGATCGGCAGATGATAGGCGCTGTTGCCGGTCGCGCGCTGCACCTGCTGGCTCAGCGATTCGATATCCGAGACCATGTAGATGCAGCCGTCGTTGAGGCTGACGTCGTACCGGCTGAGCGCCTGGATGTAGGAGGGAAAGTCGATGCCGATGACGACGGCGCCTTCGGCGACCAGCCTGTCGGCCTCGGCCTTCTCATAGTCGCCCCAGCCGGCGGCATCCGAGATCAGCATCACCGTGCCTTTCACCTCTCCTTCCGGCAGGAAGATGTGCGGCGACGGAATGAGCCCGGTTTCGAAGCTCTGCTTGGTTTCCTCGGCGGCATTAGCCGGTGCGGCCGCGAGCATGCAGGCGCATGCCGTGGCAAGAAGGATTGTCCTGATCATTTTCTCACTACCCCCTTCAATCCGCCCCCGATCAGAAATGTCGCGTCCATCAACGCGATCATCGGATTGCCCCCTCCTGAGACCGCAAGATAGCGCGGTTGCCAGTGCGGATGAAACTTTGATTTGAATGCCCGAAGGCCTTTGAAGTTATAGAAGCGCTCGCCGTGTTCGAAAACAGTGCTGCCGATGCGGTCCCAGACGGGCGCCGCCTCGCGTTTCGACATGCCGGAAAGAGGCGCCATGCCGAGATTGAAGTGGGTGAAACCCTGTCCGCGCAGATATTCCATGATCTGCACGAAGAGAAAGTCCATCGAGCCCTTCGGTGCGTCCGGCGAGAAGCGCATCAGATCGATCGTGCTCTCCTCCCTGGATTCGGTGACAAGGATATTGGCGAAAGCGACGATCCTGCCGTCCTTTTTCAGGATGCCGACCGGCTGCGATGAAACGTAATCGGGATCGAAGGCGCCGAGCGAGAAGCCTTTTTCCTTGGCGTTGTGATGCTCGAGCCAGGCGGCGGAAACGGCGGCGAGATCATCGATGACCGAGGCTATGTCCTGCGGCTCGACGACGGCGAATTCCAGCCCGTCGCGCTGGGCGCGGCTTGCCGTCTGGCGAAGGTTCGCCCATTTGCCGCCCTTCATCTCGAAGGTCCTGAGATCGGCAACCGCCAGTTCGCCAAGCTTGAAGGCGCGAAGGCCTGCATCGGCGCAATGGGAAAGCAGCGCCGGTGAGATCTGATAGAACACCGCCCGGCAGCCGGCGGCGCGCGCCGCTTCGACGAAACGCCAGACGAGCTCCTGCACGGCGCGATGCTCGCCGACCGGGTCGAACAGTGCGATCCAGGAGCGGCCCTGCCGGCCATACATGATGAAGGCGTCACCTTTTTCCGAGAACATGATGCTCTTGTCGCCCATGCGCACCAGATTGGCGTCGGCATTGCCCTGCTTCATGACGATCTCGACGGCACGCGCCAGTGCCTCGTCCGTGGCCGGTTCCGGCCGGAAGGCCGCCGGCCGAAGCAGGCTGAAGATGGCGATCGCCGACGAGATGATGGTGATGCCGAGCACGGCGCGCAGCCCGCGCGGCGCCTCGGCGGTAAATTCGAACTGCCACCAGAGCTGGTTGCTGTATTCGACGTCACGATAAACGAAGAGCAGGATGACGACGGCGCCGACGACAATGACGGCAATCGCCATCAGCCAGGACGCCGTCAGCGCCTGGTTGAGCAGCGAGGCATGGCGGGTAAAGAGCCGGCGGCTGACGAAGAGCCCGAAGATGAGGAAGGCGAGAAAAGCGGCTTCAACCAGCGCGATCGCCTTCAACAGCGACAAGGTCAGCGCGGCGACAGCCGAGAACACCGCCACCCACCAGGCGCCGTCGAGCCGCTGGCCGAGGCCGCGTGCGGCGACGACGAGCGCCAGCCCCAGCAGGCTGGAGAGGAAATGCGCCCCTTCGACCATCGGCAGCGGCAGATAGTTGGAGAGGAATTCTAGGTTCTGGTCCGGCGTCGGCGTGACGCTCGAAAACACCAGCATGACGCCGAGCAGCAGCGCAAGAGCCGAGAGCAGCTGCGGCATCAGCCGTCCGCCGATGCGCCGCACGCTGGAGGCGGCCGGATGGTCGACGAAACGACGCAGCTCCGCCGCCGACACCGCGAGCACGGCGATCAGCAGCGGCAGCACATGGTAGACCAGCCGGTAGAGCACCAGCGATCCGAGCACGGCATCGATGTTCACCGCGCTGCCGAGCGACGCGATGATCACGGTCTCGAACACGCCGAGGCCGGCCGGAACGTGGCTGAGCACGCCGAGACCGACGGCGATGGCATAGACGGCGAGGAAGACCGGCCAGCCGATTGCCGTCTGCGGCAGCAGCACGTAGAGCACCGACGCCGAGGCGGCGATATCGAAGGCGGTGACGAGGAACTGGCGCGACCAGGTGCGCGAATCCGGCAGGCGGATTGCCACAGGGCCGAGATCAAGCACGCGCCCGTCACGGCCGATGATCATCACCGCGCCCAGGATGGCGACGATCGAACCGGCGATCAATCGCAGGAGGAAGGCGCTGACACCGATGAGCGGGCCGATCTCGTCGGCGATGATGATGAGGGCGATCGCCGCGACGCCCGCAAGCCCGAGACCGAAGGACAGCGTGACGAAGGCGATGATGCGGCCGATATCCTCCGGCGAGAGCCCGAGACGCGTATAGGCACGGTAACGGATCGCACCGCCTGAAAGCGCGCCGAAGCCGGCGGTATTGCCAACCGCATAGGCGCTGAACGCCGTCAGCGCCACATGCGGAAAAGGCAGTTTCTTGCCGATATATTCGATCGCGTTGAGGTCGTAGAAGATCAGCGAGAGAAAACTCAGCCCCGTGAAGAACAGAGCAAGCAGGATGGCGCTCGGCCGGGTTGCCGCCAGCGCGTCGACGACGTCATCGTAGCGCACCTCGTTGGTCAGCTGCATGATCGCATAACCGACAAGGCAGAAGACCACGAGTGTCGCCGCGGCCGTCAGCGGCGTTCTGTACCGTCTGAATAGCCCGCGAAAAGAAAACCCGCCGTCCGATTCTTCTATATTTTCCAAATTGCCGTGACCCGACATCTCGTACCTGTCGCAACTGCTAGCGTGGCGGGAATCATTTTTGAAAGACGTAACATAGGAGGCATGGAAGCTCTATGAAGCCATGCCGCCGCTACCCCGCCCCGCCCTTTGCGCCTCAATCATCCTCAATTGGGGCGAATTTGCGCAGGCCGGCGTCGCGGCACATTGCATTTTCGTAAGCTTCGAAAGAACTTGGCCCTACGATGGGATTTGAGATCCGGGAGAACGGTTCGATATGCAGGATAGTCCGGCCCTCATGATGCTTGTCCTCGGACGCCTATTGCTGGGCGGCCTCTATGTCGCGGGCGGGATTCATCATTTTTTCGTCATCGTGCCGTTGACCGCGGCAATCGAAGCCCGCGGCGTTCCCTTTGCAAAATGGGTACTGCTCTCGGGCAGCCTGTTCCAGATCGCGGCCGGCCTCCTGCTGATGCTGGGACTTTTCGTCGCGGCGGCGGCATTCGGCCTCATCGTCTTCACCCTTGCCGCCACCATCATGCTGCTGAATTTCTGGGACATGCAGGGTACGGCGCGCGACAGCGCGATCAATACCTGGAAAACCAACATGGCGATCATCGGTGGCCTGCTGATTGCAGCCGCCGGGGCGATGTGAGGGTTTACGCCGCCGGCTCGCTGCCCGCCCGTGCATGCGCGGCGTAGCGCGCCACGGCGGCATCAACCTCCGCGTCGCGATCGCCCGCCACCTGCACGGTCGGCACTGCGAATTCGATGTCGTTTTCCTTGAAGGCATTGCGGATCATCGCCAGCGCATTGCGGCGGATGACGAATTGCTCGCCAGGTTTCGTCATCATCGACAGCCGGATTTCGATTGCGAATTCGCCGAATTGTTCGACACCTTTCATCTTCAGCGTCTCGATGATGTGCGGACCAAATTCCGGATTTTCGAGCAGCGTCTGGCCGATCTGCTTGATCACCTTCTTCGCCTTGACGAGATCGGTGTCGTATTTGACGTTGAGGCTGATCTTGTCGATCGTCCAGTCGCGGTTGAGGTTCTTGACCGCCCCGAGTTCGCCGAACGGCACCGTCGTCAGCGGGCCGCGATGGTGCCTGAGCTTCACCGAACGCAGGCTGAAGGCCTCGACCACGCCCTTGTGGCTGCCGCTCTCGATATATTCGCCGATACGGAAGGCATCGTCCCAGAGATAGAACATGCCGCTGATGACGTCCTTGACGATCGTCTGGGCGCCGAAGCCGACAGCGACGCCGACCACACCGGCGCCGGCGATCAGCGGCCCGATCTCGATACCGAGGCCCGACAGCACCATCAGCACGGCGATGACGGCGATCACCACGGCAAGGATATTGCGGAAGATTGGCAACAGCGTATGTATCCGCGCGCGTTTGGCCTTCTCCTCATCCGTTGTTCCGCCATCCACGGATGAATCGAGCAGCTTGCCGTTGATATAGGCCTTGATGACATGCCAGAGCAGGTCGGCGGCCAACAGGATGACGATGCCGCCGATGACGCCGCGCGCGATCTTGTCGACCATCGTGTCGCCCGCGGCCATCGTATCGGCGCCGACGCCGAGCATATGGCCAAGCCAGATGGCGGCAACGGCAATGATCAATGCCCGCACGCCCCGGTCGAGCAGCACCGTCGCAATCCGGCGCGTGGCCAAGAAGCTCGCTTCGGTCTGCTGCAGCGATCTCACCGCAAGCGTCGAAACGGCGAGTACGCGCGGCAGCAGCAGCACATAGATGCCGAGCCAAAGCAGCCAGTTGAAGCCCGCAACCCAGATGCTCCACAGCAACAGGAAATAGACGGTGAGCGCCCAGGAGGTCCCGTGATCGCGCTTCTCGTCCTTGTGCGGCCGTGACCAGACCGCCTCGATCGCGATCAGCAACAGGCCGATGCCGAGGATATAGCCGACGAGAAGCCGGGCGCTCGAGGTATAGCCAAGCGGTTCCATCGACTGGATCGCCGCCCAGCCGAAGATGAAATAGATGACGAAGGTCGCACAGCGGCGATACCAGAAGAGCGCGACGTCACGTCCCGGCATGATCGGACCGGTGATACCCTGCCGTTCTTCGTCGGCCCGCGCCAGCCCGATGAGATCGACCAGCACGCCGCCGAGGCAGATCGTAAAGCGCTGGACGATGAGCGCGACGACGCAGACGATCGCGATGCTTTGGCTGAACGGCGGCCAGCTGAGGCTGAGAAGCGTGAGCATGGTCGCCGCCGCGAAGATCAGCGCCGGGATGACGCGCGGCGCCAGATGCATGCCCTCCATCTCAATCAGCCGGCGGCGACGGCGGCGGAAGGCATAACGGGCAATGCTTTCGACGATCGCGCCGAGCAGGAAAATCGCCAGGAATTGCGCCACCATCCGCGGCCAGCCGGTGACGGCGATTTCACCGAAGAACAGTGAGGAGGCATTGCCGACCTGCGAGGGCAGCGTCATCGCCGCATCGGAGACCATCGAGACATGCCGGCGGGCATGCTGCAGCAGACCTGACAGAACCGACATCTGGTTTTCAGACGCTGCGTTGGCCGCAGGCGTCGCGGCCATCTGCGTCGACATCCACTGCTTGACCTCGGGCGTCTGCATGAGCTCCATCATCTCACGCACCTGCGCCGGCGGGGTGGCCGCGGCAGGCACTTGCGCCGGCGGGGTGGCCGCGGCAGGCACTTGCGCCGGCGGCGTCTGGGAAAAGCCAGGCGAAACCGCCGAAAAAAGCGCAAGCAATGCCAATATGCCGAATAGGACGGCCTTCAAGCCCCCTGCCATGCCACGCTTCATGACCGCCTCCGATGAAAAGTCGGCCGCCTGGATGAAGCAGCCCCAACATTTTGCAATGGATACCCGTGACCGTTGCCGCCAGCAAGCAGTAGGAAAACCATACCGATGGCTAGGAGATACCGACATCGCCGCCCTCGAACGAAGCGCCGCGCTCGCTATGTCAGGATGACGGCTTTGTCGGAACGGCGAGTGAAACCGCCGGCCTTCAGGATTTCGGGACCGGTTTTTCCACGTGGCCGCCGAAGCCCGCGCGCATCGCCGACAGCACCTTGTTGGCGAATTCGTCATTGTCGCGCGAGGAGAAGCGGCCATAGAGCGCCGCACTCAGCACCGGCGTCGGCACGCTTTCGTCGATTGCCGCCATGATCGTCCAGCGGCCTTCGCCGCTGTCGGAAACGCGGCCTGCATATTTCGATAGTGCCGGATCGGCATGCAGCGCATCGGCCGTGAGATCGAGCAGCCAGGAAGTGATGACGCTGCCGCGGCGCCAGACTTCGGCAACATCCTGCAGGTTCAGATCGTACTGGAAGTGCTCCGGATGGGCGAGCGGGGCGGTTTCCGCATCGACCTCGTGCGAGGCAGCGCCGATATTGGCGTGCTTCAGGATATTGAGGCCTTCGGCATAGGCGGCCATCAGACCGTATTCGATGCCGTTATGCACCATCTTGACGAAATGGCCGGCGCCATGTGGGCCGCAATGCAGGTAACCCTGTTCGGCGGTGCTGGCCGCCGCCGCTTTGGCGCTCCGGTTCGGCGAGGCTTCCGTCGTGCCGGGGCCGGGCGCCAATGTCGCGAAGATTGGGGAAAGATGCTGGACGATGCCTTTCTCGCCGCCGATCATCAAGCAATAGCCGCGCTCGAGGCCGAAGACGCCGCCGCTGGTGCCGACATCGACATAATGAATGCCCTTGGTGATGAGTTCGGCGCCGCGGCGGATATCGTCGTGGTAATAAGAGTTGCCGCCGTCGATGACGATATCGCCGTTCTCAAGCAGCGGCACCAGGCTCGCCAGCACCTTGTCGACGATCGCCGCCGGCAGCATCAGCCAGATCGCCCGCGGATGGGTGAGCTTCGAGACGAATTCCTCGAGAGAACCACTGCCGGTCGCACCGAGGCCCGTGAGATCGGCGACGCTTTCCGGCCTGGCGTCGTAAACGACGCATTCGTGACCGCCTCGCATCAAGCGCTGGACCATATAATTGCCCATGCGGCCCAAACCAACCATGCCAAGCTGCATATGAATCTCCTGGAAACCGAAATGAAGTATCGAATCCGGAAATTAGCACCCGCAGTGTGACAGGCAAGCGAAGTCTCGGTGATATTGGCGGATGCGACGATTGCGCCGCCGATCTCCTGCAAACCAATGCTTCGTCAAGCGTCAGATGCGCTGGCCGGCTCACCCTTCATTTCGCTGAGGAACATGCCCTCGCGCAGGTTGATGCCATATTCGACGAAGGCCTTCATGCAGCAAAGCATCTGCGTCCAGCCTTCGCAGTTGAGATAGGTGCCGCGCCGGCCGGCATCGTCTTCGCGCCAGCCGGTCTCGGCGATGGTCACCAGCGTGCCGCCATCCTCCAGCGGCTTGAAGTTCATCTCCACCAGCGTCTTGTATCTTGCCTCATCTTCGCCGGTGCCGCCGTCCCATCGCAGCACGATACGGCTTTCCGGCACGAGTTCGATCACTTCGACTGGCGCATCCTTCCACCAAGTCACCGTCGTGCCCTGGACGAGCGGCGCGCTCGCCCCGCCGATCGTGGTGAAATAGCTGTTGAGTTTCTTCGGGTTGACGACGGCGTCGAATACCTCCGCCACGGGGCGGCCGATACGGCCGGAAATGCGGATTCCGAGAGACATGGCACTTCTCCTCTTCTCCATTGTGCTTGTTCCATTGTACTTGGCTTCATTATGTTATAAAAATATAACATGTCAAGCGAATCAACCGACGACCCTGTTTTCAAAGCGCTGGCGCATCATCGCCGCCGCGAAATCCTCGATCTGCTCAAGAATGGCCCCCGCACCACG
Organism: Rhizobium sp. BK008; assembly: GCF_014197345.1. Lineage (NCBI taxonomy): Bacteria > Pseudomonadati > Pseudomonadota > Alphaproteobacteria > Hyphomicrobiales > Rhizobiaceae > Rhizobium > Rhizobium sp. BK008. The sequence goes on from NZ_JACIFK010000008.1 coordinate 86,550, forward strand.
GGAACTCTCTGCGAGATGTTTCCTCAGATGGACCGCTGCACGGTGATGCAGCATCTGAAAGTGCTGGAGGAGGCAGACCTGGTCATCGCCAGGAAGGAGGGCCGCGAACGCTGGAACCACTTAAACAGCCTGCCGATCAAGCACATCTACGACCGCTGGATCAGCGCCTATGCCGGCCATGCGCTCTCTATACTCGACCGGCTGAGAAGCGATCTCGAAGGCCAGCCCGAATAAAATGCCGACTGTCCAACCGCCTTGTCGCCCGGCCCGCCACAGCCCTATGCTGGCGGCAAAGCATGGGACAGGACAGATGATGATAACAGGGGCCGGCATACGCCGCATGCGGCTGTTGCGCAGCATGAAGCAGGAACATCTCGCCGAACTCCTCGGCGTCAACCAGGCGACGGTCTCACGCTGGGAGCGCGATCAGCTCGCCCTCTCATCCGAACAGGCCGTCAAGCTGGAACGGATTTTCGCTGCGCCTCGACATGCGGCAGTCGATGCGGCGCTGAAGCGGCTGGTCGAGGATTCCGTTCGCCCAGTGCATCTGATCTGCGACCGCACCCACCGGCTGCTATCAGCCTCCCGCCCGCGGCAGGCGGAATGGCGGGCGCCGCTCGCTGCCTTTCTCGGCCGTTCTCTGTTCTCTTACGCTTCCGCCGAAATCACCGCGGCCGAGCAGTCGCTGGAGGAGCGCGGCTGGCATGCAGGCAGGCTCTCGTCGCTGATTCTCGAGACCGGCGCCAACGGCAATGCGCAGCTGCCCATTGCGGCCGGGCACGTGAGCTGGGAAAGGATCATGCTTTCCGATGGCAGCGCCGGCCGCCTTGTCACGACCATCGGCTGAGCCTGCAGCTTTCCTGCATTCCCATGCATAATTTATGCGTTGTCCGGAAACCTCGGTCTTTATAGCGTCGGCCGCCGAAACGCTCAGGAGACGATGTGATGACGATACTGGTGACGGGAAGTGCCGGCCATCTCGGCGAGGCGCTGATGCGCACTTTGAGGGCGCAAAGCCGCTGGGTGCGCGGCATCGATATCAAGCCCTCGGCTTTCACCGATATGGTCGGCTCGATCGGTGATCGCGCCTTCGTCCGGCAGGTAATGTCTGGTATCAGCCAAGTCATCCATGCCGCAACATTGCACAAGCCGCATGTGGCGACCCACGACAATCGCGATTTCCTCGACATCAATATCGCCGGGACGCTGAACCTGCTCGAAGAAGCCGTCGCCGCAGACGTCGCAAGCTTCGTCTTCACCAGCACCACCAGCACATTCGGCGCGGCATTGACGCCGGCTGCCGGCGAACCGGCGGCATGGGTGACGGAGGACGTGCTTCCGGTCGCAAAAAACATCTACGGCGTCACCAAACTCGCCGCCGAAGGCGTGTGCGAACTCTTCGCCCGCAAATCCGGCCTGCCGGTTGTCATTCTCAGGACATCGCGTTTCTTTCCCGAAAACGACGACGATGCTGATATTCGCAACGGCTATTCGCCGGAGAATGCCCAGGCCAACGAGCTTCTTCATCGCCGCGTCGATATCAGCGATGTGGCCGGCGCCCATCTACTGGCGCTCGAAAAAGCTCCGGCCATCGGCTTCGGCCGCTACATCATCTCCGCCACAACGCCGTTTTCATCAGGCGATCTCGCCGAGATCAGACGCGATGCGCCTGATGTCGTCGAACGCCTGTTTCCGGGTGCGAGCGCCCTCTATGCATCACGCGGCTGGAAGATGTTTCCGGCGCTTGACCGTGTCTATGTCAACGCGCGCGCAAAGCGGGAACTCGGCTGGCAGCCGCGATATGATTTCCGTTTCGTGTTGGATTGCCTACGCGAGAATAGGGAATGGCGAAGCCCTTTGGCGCTAGATGTCGGCTCGAAAGGCTACCATGACCAGACCTTTGTCGAAGGGCCTTATCCGGTCCGATAGAACCACGATCTGGAATACGGATAGGCGAAAGCCCGGCATCCTCGCGGCATGGCCTTTTCGCCGAAAAGCGTCATCCAGATATTATGATCCCGTCATAGACCGTCTGACGGGGATATGGGGCGACGAAATCCAAGGCGTGTTCTGCCATCGGGAAATCGAATCCAAGGCGGGGTGTCATTTGAAGCGGTGTCCAGCCTGCGGGCTGAGCCCGTTTTGAGAGCGCTTTTGACCGAGAGGGTATCTCCATGAAGAATGTCAGACCATAGCATCGCGGCTGTTTGCCGCGGCTCTCGCGGCATCCGCCACCATTCCGGCCGTCGCAATGGCCGAAAATTCCGCTGTCGGCGGCGGCCTCACCTTCGTCAACAAGGGCCTGGTCGGCGTTCGCCCGCCGGATGCGACGTCCCTGCCGACGATGAAAGGGAAGGTGCGATCCACGACCACCGATGGATGTTTACGATCCTGGGTGCCTACAAACGTAGGTGGGCGCCGTGTGTCCAGGCCCACGGGCCTGGCCAGGGACAGCTCCCTTTGGATCGAGTATGGCCCCAGGGATTGTGGTTCCTGTCGAGAGGCGCAGACCGCATCGCGATATATAAGGACGTTTGCGCTGCCGCGCCAGTGGCGGTGGCAGACCGTCCTGATTTAATTGAGATCAGTTCAGGTCCGGGGCGGAGCGGCCGTTCAGCTTGTCGGTGATGCCACGGATGCGGCTCGAAACCTCACTGAGTGCTGCCGCAAGGTTTTCTTCGGTGCGCGCGGTGGCCGCAAGCACCGTGTCGCGGTTGCCGCGCAGCGACTCGAGTTCGGATTCCAGCCCGGCGACGCGGCGCGTCAGCTCGGCAATCTCGTCCATGACCATGATGCCGGCCATGACCGTGATCCTCAGATCGCCGATTTCACCGAACTGTCCCTTGAGGTGGCCGACATAGCCGTCGAAACGGGTGGCGAGATCGGACAGGTGCTCCTCCTGCCCCTCCTCGCAGGCCATGCGATAGGCCTTGCCGTCGATCGTTACCGTCACCTGCGCCATACCAAACTCTTTCTATAAGAGCATGATGCCGAAAAGTGTGAGCGGTTTTCGGACGACATCATGCTCTAACTTTTTAAATTAGAACAGGATTCAGATTTTGGGCCACAGCCCAAAATCATCCTGTTCTAGCGATCCAGAACCGCGCGGATCGTTTCCATGGCCGTCACCAGCCGCCGGGATACCTCGCGATTGACCTCTTCCAGCCGGTTGGCGCGGAATTCGGCCTGATCGAGCTCCTGCGCCAGCCGGGAGCGGTCGGCGTGCACGCGTCGTACCTCGCCCTCGATCTCACCCTGCTCGCGCTGCCGCTCGACGCGCATGTCGACGGCGTTTTCGAGGCTCGAAATCGCCTGTCTCAATTCGTTGAGCGCTGCTTCCATGGTTTTGCCTGTGGGCATCATGTCTTTCCGATTCCCGCACAGAATCCGCGAATCGGCACGCCGCGCCGATCCTGTGATTTCAAAAGGATATGCCGCTCGCAAACGGCCCGTCAATAAATCCTGTCACTTGCCCACCGGCCTATCCTGTGGATGAGCACTTTACACGTGCTCGCCGCAGCAGATTCGTCATTTGTATAATCGCGCGATCAAATGTCAAAAATCGCCGCTGTCCGCCCGGATTTAGCCTGCCATTTATTGACTTGCCCGTTCCAACTGCTATGTCTCTGCCGCTTTCACACGATGGTCTTGGAGGCTCGAGGCCATCCCCCGACACCCGGAACTTGCGGAAAAGCCATGACCTCTCCCGAACAACACGACCGGATGGCGAATGCGATCCGTTTTCTCGCCATGGACGCCGTCGAAAAGGCGAACTCCGGCCACCCGGGCATGCCGATGGGCATGGCTGACGTGGCAACGGTCCTGTTCACCAAATATCTGCGCTTCGATCCAAAGAAGCCGCACTGGCCGAACCGCGATCGCTTCGTGCTATCGGCCGGCCATGGCTCGATGCTGCTCTATTCGCTGCTGTATCTGACCGGCTATCCCGACATGACGGTTGAAGATCTGAAGCAGTTCCGTCAGATCGGTTCGAAGACCGCCGGCCATCCGGAATATGGTCACGCGACCGGCATCGAAACGACGACCGGCCCGCTCGGTCAGGGCATTGCCAATGCCGTCGGCATGGCGATTGCCGAGCGCAAGCTGCGCGAGGAGTTCGGCTCCGACCTGCAGGACCACTACACTTATGTCATCAATGGCGACGGCTGCCTGATGGAAGGCATAAGCCATGAGGCGATCGCGCTTGCCGGCCACTTGAAGCTGAACAAGCTGATCCTCTTCTGGGACAACAATTCGATCACCATCGACGGTGCCGTTTCGCTGTCGGACTCCACCGACCAGATCGCTCGCTTCAAGGCCGTTCACTGGAACACCATCGAGATCGACGGTCACGATCAGGCCGCCATCGCCGAGGCGATCGAAGCCGCCCACAAGTCCGACCGCCCGACCTTCATCGCCTGCAAGACGATCATCGGCTTTGGCGCCCCAAACAAGCAGGGCACCCACAAGGTACACGGCAACCCGCTCGGTGCCGAGGAAATCGCCGCCACCCGCAAGGCGCTGAACTGGGATTACGAGCCCTTCGTCATCCCCTCCGACGTCCTGGACGCATGGCGCGCAGCTGGCACTCGCTCTGACAATATCGTCAAGGCCTGGGAGGAAACTCTCGCCAACGCCGCCGCCAAGGCCGAATTCACGCGCCGCATGGCAGGCGAACTGCCGGAAGGCTTCGACGCCGCGATCAGCGCATACAAGAAGAAGGTCGCCGAAACCAAGCCGACGGTTGCGACCCGCAAGGCTTCGGAAGATGCACTCGAGGTCATCAACGGCTTCCTGCCGGAAACGCTCGGCGGCTCCGCCGACCTGACACCCTCGAACAACACCAAGACTAGCCAGATGCACTCGATCACACCGACGGATTTCGCCGGCCGTTACGTGCATTGGGGCATCCGCGAGCACGGCATGGCCTCTGCCATGAACGGCATTGCGCTGCATGGCGGTCTCATTCCCTATAGCGGCGGCTTTCTGATCTTCTCGGATTATTGCCGCCCGCCGATCCGCCTGGCGGCGCTGATGGGCATTCGCGTCATTCACGTCCTGACGCATGACTCGATCGGCGTCGGCGAAGACGGCCCGACGCATCAGCCGGTCGAACAACTCGCCGGTCTGCGCGCCATCCCGAATCTGATGGTCTTCCGGCCTGCCGACGCCACGGAAACAGCGGAATGCTGGCAGATCGCCATCAAGACGCACAACCGTCCTTCGGGCCTTGCTCTGACGCGCCAGAACCTGCTCGCCGCCCGTACCGAATACAGCGAAAAGAACCTCTGCGAACAGGGCGCCTATACGCTGGCCGGCAATGCCGACGCCAAGGTGACGATCTTCGCCTCCGGCTCGGAAGTCGAAATCGCCGTTGCTGCTCGTACGGCGCTTGAAGCCAAGGGCGTGACCGTCCGTGTCGTATCGGTTCCCTGCACGGAACTGTTCTTCGAGCAGCCGGACGCCTACCGCAAGGAAGTCCTCGGCAATTCGCCGGTCAAGATCGCTGTTGAAGCCGCGGTTCGCGAAGGCTGGGATGCGTTCATCGGACCGGAAGGCACTTTCATCGGTATGAAGAGCTTCGGCGCTTCCGGCCCGGTGAAGGACGTCTACAAGCATTTCGGCATCACCGCCGACGCCGTCGTTGCGGCCGCCGAAGCAAAGCTTTAATGAGGGCGCCTTGAGGCGCTCTCCATCTCCTCAATTCCAGGCCCTGCCTTATCGGGCCCTACTCTATCGGGAGTGAATGCACATGACAGTCAAGGTTGCCATCAACGGTTTCGGCCGCATCGGCCGTAACGTCCTTCGCGCCATCGTCGAATCCGGCCGCACCGACATCGAAGTCGTTGCCATCAACGATCTCGGCCCGGTCGAAACCAACGCCCACCTGCTGCGCTACGACTCGATCCACGGCCGCTTCCCGGCGACGGTGAAGGTCGAGGGTGACATGATCATCGTCGGCAACGGCAAGCCGATCAAGGTCACGGCGATCAAGGATCCGGCAACGCTCCCGCACCGCGAACTCGGCGTCGACATCGCGATGGAATGCACCGGCATCTTCACCGCCCGCGACAAGGCCGCAGCTCATCTGACGGCCGGCGCCAAGCGCGTCATCGTCTCGGCTCCTGCCGATGGCGCCGACCTGACGGTCGTCTTCGGCGTCAACCATGACCAGCTCACCAAGGAGCACCTGGTCATCTCCAACGCGTCATGCACCACCAACTGCCTGGTGCCGGTCGTGAAGGTTCTCGACGACGCCGTCGGCATCGACCACGGCTTCATGACCACCATCCACTCCTACACCGGCGATCAGCCGACGCTCGACACGATGCACAAGGACCTGTATCGCGCCCGCGCGGCCGCCCTTTCTATGATCCCGACCTCGACGGGTGCAGCCAAGGCCGTCGGCCTCGTTCTGCCGCATCTGAAGGGCAAGCTCGACGGCACTTCGATCCGCGTTCCGACCCCGAACGTTTCCGTCGTCGACTTCAAGTTCGTCGCCAAGAAGGCGACCAGCGTCGGCGAAATCAACGAAGCCATCAAGGCTGCTGCAGACGGCAAGCTGAAGGGCATCCTCGGCTACACCGACGAGCCGCTCGTCTCCCGTGACTTCAACCACGACAGCCACTCCTCGATCTTCGCAACCGATCAGACCAAGGTCATGGAAGGCAACTTCGTGCGCGTCCTGTCCTGGTACGACAATGAGTGGGGCTTCTCCAGCCGCATGTCCGATACGGCCGTCGCCTTCGCCAAGCTCATCTAAGAGCCTGACGATTGACTATTGTAAGCGGCCCGGGAAACCGGGCCGTTTTTTGCTATACATGCTCACGCCGCATCATTTCCCATTTCCAGCACCGGATCTGGTAGGATGAGCGGCCTTGGGCATTCGATATGCACAGGCCGTCAGTACCGGCTCGGTTCCCAAGCCGGCACGGCGTCATCCATAACCCCTGCAGCCGCATCGTCGTCTCGGGGAGATAAAGAGAGATGAATGGATTACTTTACCGTTGAAATCGCCGGCCGTGCCGTTGCCAGTTTCCGCTCGGAAAACAGTGAGGAAGCGACGCATTTCTTCGAGGCGGAAGACTTTCGCGACGACCTGACCATCCTGGAATCCGAAGGCAAGCCTCTTTGGGACCGCAAAGCGGCCCTGAGCTTGCGCAAGGCGACAGCCGAGGAAGCAAGCGAGGTCGAGCACGCCTATGAATTCGACGACGATCCTGAACGGACGATCGAGGACGAGTTCGTCGTATTCCTGGTCCCGGTCGCGGATCTGACCGACGAGGGCGAGGACACAGAAGACTGAGCGAGTTGGCAATCCGCTGGCTTGGCGTGCTAGATTGAGGAAATGCGTAGCGCTGCACAATGGCTAGAATGAGCCAAGTGGAGGTGATCAATGGCAGAAGCACAAAAACGCTTGTCCCACACCAGCCTCAAACGGCGGCAGCGGTTTCACCCCAAGCGGGACGTCAGGCCTGCCGTGCTGGCAAAGGCCAATCGTCTGGTCATCTGGGTTGCCGCGTTCATTGGCCTCTCGTTTCTCGCCATCGTCATACTTCAGGCAACGTTGGGATAGCAGAGCAAGAGCCGGCGCTTCTGGCACGAAACGACAGCCGGCTGCTCTCGCTGGGCGGCCGGCATTTCCACCCGATATCGAAAAATCTCCGCGTTCAATTTCCCCGCTCTCCGCATTCGCGCCTGCAATCCATTCTTCCCGTCATTGGACAGCGCAAACGGGCCGCGTGAAAGGAGGGAGCGTGTCTTATCCTGTTGCCATTCGCAGATGCCGGCAGGAAAAATCCGTGCCCGGCTCTTTTGCCCTGCTCTCGCCTGATTTTCCTATACATTCTTTATAGAGAGTTTCTCCCGTAGCATTCCGTATCGGTTGGCCGTCCGGCAACCGTTCAGCAGCATGATGCAGCATCGCGACGAGGTTAAGCCGCAAGGCCTACCCTTCTCTGGCGTTTTGCCGTTTACTGATGGATCGCCGCGCGTGTGGAGGGGTTGAAACGGGACGGATCGGTCCGGGGTGGCCGTATTCGCGAAGCAGTCGATGGAAAGGGGTGGGCATGGAAGCGTTCTATATCGTGGTGCTGGTCTCGACGGCGCTCGTGCTTCTTGCCGCCTTTTCCAGCCTGCTCGCCTTCCGCTTCGGCGCGCCCCTGCTGCTGCTCTTCCTGATGATCGGCCTTGCCGCCGGCGTTGACGGCCTCGGCATCGAGTTCAGCAACAATTATCTCGCCTATATTCTCGGCTCCATCGCGCTGGCCGTCATCCTTTTCGATTCCGGCTTCGGCACGCCGATGCAGGCCTTCCGGCTGGCGGCCGTGCCCTCGCTGGCGCTCGCCTCGGTCGGCGTGCTGATCACCGCCTCGCTCTTTGCCTTTGCCGCCATGTGGCTTTTGAACTTCACCTGGCTGGAAGGTCTGCTGCTCGGCTCGATCGTCGCATCGACGGATGCCGCCGCCGTCTTCTTCCTGCTGCGCATCGGCGGCATCAACATCCGCGACAAGGTGCGCTCGACGCTGGAAGTCGAATCCGGCACCAATGACCCGATGGCGATCTTCCTCACCATCGCCCTCGTCGAGGTGCTGGCGAGCGGCGAGCGTTACGCCGGCATCAATATCGGCATGCTCGCCATGTTCGTGCAGCAGATGGGCCTCGGCGTCATCCTCGGCCTACTCGGCGGCATGATGATCGTGCTGATCGTCAGCAAGCTCGATACCGATCGTGGCCTGACGCCGATCTTCGTGCTGGCGCTCGCCCTTCTCGTCTTCTCCTTCACCGGCGCGGTCGGCGGCAGCGGCTTCCTCGCCGTCTACGTCGCCGGCATTTATGCCGGAAACCGCAAGATGCAGGCGATCGGCACCATCAAGCGCTTCCAGGACGGCATGACCTGGCTGGCGCAGATCATCATGTTCCTGGTCCTCGGCCTGCTCGCCACGCCATCGCAATTTCCGGTCATCATCGTGCCGGCCATCCTGCTCGCCCTCTTCCTGATCTTCGTCGCCCGGCCATTGGCGGTCTGGCTGTCGCTGCTTCCCTTCGATTACACGCAGCAGGAAATCGGTTTCGTCGCGTGGGTCGGCCTGCGCGGCGCCGTTTCCATCCTGCTCGCCATCATGCCGATCCTCGGCGGGCTCCCGAATGGCCAGATCTATTTCAATACCGCCTTCATCATCGTACTGGTCTCGCTGCTCCTCCAGGGCTGGACGATCAAGCCCGTCGCCAAGAAGCTCGGTCTGATCATTCCGCCGCGCATCGGCGCCGTCGACAAGGTCGAGGTCGACCTGCCGGGGGCTGCCAACCACGAACTGCTCTCCTACCGCGTCATCAAGGATAGTCCGGTGCTGCGGGGCGAGCGTATTCCGCGCTGGGCGACACCCTCGCTCGTCATCCGCGACGGCAAGTCGATGCGTTATCAATATGCCGGGCGGCTGCGCGAGAACGATCTCGTCTATCTCTTCATCGTGCCGAGCTATTCCCGCCTGCTCGACCGGCTCTTCGCCAGCCGTGCGCCTGTCGATGACGACGATGCCGAATTCTTCGGAGCCTTCGCGCTCTCCCCCGCCCGCCCCGCCGCCGATCTCGACGCCGCCTATGGACCCGGCCTGCTCAACGAATCCGAAAAGGGCCTGACGATCGCCGAATTGATGCGGCAGCGCCTGGGCGGCAAGGCCGATTATGCCGACCGCGTCCGCCTCGGCTCGATCATCCTCATCGTCCGCGATCTCGACGAGCACGACCACATCACCTCCGTCGGCATGTCGCTCGAAGCCGTCGAGCCGGCGATCACGCTGCCGATCTTCATCAACCTCAAGGACATCATCCAGCGCATCCGCGACCGGTTGAACGGGCGCCGGAACCGCGAAACCAAGGCTGCCGAAAGCGCGCCGAAAACGGCGGCCGGACGCGACGAAGGCACACGCGAAAACGGCCGTTGAACGCCTTGCGTCTCGAATGATCCTTGCTATGGTCGGCGCAACTTCCGCCAACCAAGACTGGATCTGCCCATGCCTTCTTTCAAGACCCTTGACGACCTCACCGACATCCGCGGCAAGCGCGTTCTCGTCCGCGTCGACCTCAATGTTCCGGTCAAGGACGGCAAGGTCACCGATACGACGCGCATCGAGCGCGTGGCGCCGACGATCCTCGAACTGTCTGAGAAGGGCGCCAAGGTGATCCTGCTGGCCCATTTCGGCCGGCCGAAGGATGGCCCTTCGCCTGATCTCTCGCTGTCGCTGATCGCCCCTTCGGTCGAGGAAGTGCTGGATCATGCCGTGCTGACGGCCTCCGACTGCATCGGCGAGGCCGCCGCCTCCGCCGTCGCCGCGATGAATGACGGCGATATCCTGCTTCTGGAAAACACCCGCTTCCACAAGGGCGAAGAAAAGAACGACGCCGACTTCACCAAGGCGCTTGCCGCCAATGGCGATATCTATGTCAACGACGCCTTTTCCGCCGCCCACCGCGCCCATGCCTCGACCGAGGGCCTTGCTCACCACCTGCCGGCCTATGCCGGCCGCACCATGCAGGCCGAGTTGGAGGCGCTGGAAAAAGGCCTCGGCGATCCCGCTCGTCCTGTTGTCGCGATCGTCGGCGGCGCCAAGGTCTCGACCAAGATCGACCTCCTGATGAACCTCGTGAAGAAGGTCGATGCGCTCGTCATCGGCGGCGGCATGGCCAATACCTTCATCGCCGCCCGCGGCACCAATGTCGGCAAGTCGCTCTGCGAACATGATCTCGCCGAAACCGCCAAGCAGATCATGATCGAGGCGGCGACCGCCGGCTGCGCCATCATCCTGCCGGAGGATGGCGTGATCACCCGCGAGTTCAAGGCAGGTGCTGCCAACGAGACGGTCGATATCAACGCTATTCCCGCCGATGCCATGGTGCTCGATGTCGGCAAAAAATCCGTCGAGGCCATCAACGCCTGGATCGAGCGCGCTGCAACCCTGGTCTGGAACGGCCCGCTCGGCGCCTTCGAGATCGAACCCTTCGATGCCGCAACCGTTGCTGCCGCGAAATACGCCGCGGGGCGCACCGCCGCCGGCAAGCTCACCTCGGTTGCCGGCGGCGGCGACACCGTCTCAGCCCTGAACCATGCCGGCGTTGCCGACGACTTCACCTATGTCTCGACCGCCGGCGGCGCCTTCCTCGAATGGATGGAAGGCAAAGAGCTTCCCGGCGTCGCCGTCCTCAACGGCAGATAATCGCAAAACCTGATTTGACAGGTTTTACATGTGGATAGACCGTGGAGGCCAAGCGCTTTCCGCGGTCTTTTGCTCAGCGCGCGGAAAAAATCCCAGATTTTCAAACGATTGAATTGATTTCAATCGTTTCAATGACTTAGCCTTCCATTTTCCTCTCTATAAACTTCTGTTATCGCCGTCCTATATTCTTAATCGCCGATGTTTAATGCTGTGGAGAGAACGAGATGAGCGAACGACTGGAAGACATTGCAGTGCAGATGGTTACGGGCGGCCGGGGACTGCTCGCAGCTGATGAATCGACCTCCACCATCAAGAAGCGTTTCGACACGATCAATCTCGAATCGACCGAAACGAGCCGTCGCGACTACCGGGAGATGCTCTTCCGCTCCGACGAGGCGATGAAGAAATATATCTCCGGCGTCATCCTTTACGAAGAGACGCTCTTCCAAAAGGCCGCGGACGGCACGCCTTTCGTCGATATCATCCGCGCTGCCGGTTCCATTCCCGGCATCAAGGTCGATACCGGCGCCAAGCCGATGGCCAAGTATCCTGGCGAAACCATCACCGAAGGCCTAGACGGTCTCGGCGAGCGCCTTGCCCGGTATTATGAAGCCGGTGCCCGCTTCGCCAAATGGCGCGGCGTCATCGCCATCTCATCGACGCTGCCGACCCGCGGTTCCGTCCGCGCCAACGCTCAGGCGCTTGCTCGTTATGCCGCACTCTGCCAGGAGGCCAGGATCGTCCCGATCGTCGAGCCGGAATGCCTGATGGACGGCAAGCCGGGCGACCACACTATCGACCGCTGCGCCGAAGTGACCGAATCCACGCTGCGCATCGTTTTCGAGGAACTGGCCGATGCCCGCGTCAGCCTCGAAGGCATGATCCTGAAGCCGAACATGGTGATCGACGGTAAGAATGCCCGCAAAGCCTCGGTCGCGGAAGTCGCCGAACGTACCGTGCAGGTGCTGAAGCGCACGGTTCCGTCAGCGGTTCCCGGCATTGCCTTCCTCTCCGGCGGCCAGTCGACCGAAGAGGCGAGTGCGCATCTTTCCGCCATCAATGCCACAGCCGACCTGCCCTGGTTCGTTACCTTCTCCTACGGCCGCGCCCTGCAGGACAGCGCGCTCAAGGCCTGGAACGGCAAACAGGAAAACGTCGCCGCCGGCCAGCGCGAGTTCACCCACCGCGCCGAGATGAACAGCCTCGCCGCCAAGGGCAGCTGGAAGAAAGACCTGGAAAAGGCAGCCTGATTTTTCAAGCTTGAGATTTGGGCAGGGAGCGGCAAACACAGCTTCCTGCCCTCTCATTGTCACGGCGACAAGAAACCGCTTCGTTCCTTGAAAAACCGTGATTATTCATAGCGGCCTGCCACAACGGGAGCCGCCATGAACACCCTCTCCTACGTCACTGTCGATGTCTTCACCTCCACCCGTTTCGAGGGTAACCCGCTTGCCGTCATTTCCGATGCGCGCGGTCTCAGCGATGCGGCGATGCAGAAGATCGCCACCGAGTTCAACTATTCCGAAGTCACCTTCGTGCTGCCGCCGGAAGACCCGCAAAACTCCGCTCATGTGCGCATCTTCACCCCGACGATGGAAATACCCTTCGCCGGCCATCCGAATGTCGGCACCGCCTATGTGCTCGGCCAGCAGGCGAAGATCTTCGGCAAGCCGGTCGGCGATACGCTGCGCTTCGAGGAAAAGGCCGGCATCGTCGAGGTCAGCCTGAAACGCAGCGGCGGAAAGGTTGTTGCTGCCGCCATCCGCGCACCGCAATCGCTGACGATCGGCGATACCATTGCCGCAGAAACCATTGCGCGCTGCGTCTCGATCGATCCCAGTGTCATCGTCAGCACCACCCATGCCCCGGTCTTTGCGTCCGTCGGGTTGAACTTCGCCGTCTCAGAGCTGAACGGGCTCGAAGCACTGGCCGCTGCCCGTCCGGACCTTGCCGGTTTCCAGGGGGCGGCTGGCCGCCAGGCGACGAACGGCCACGATTTCTCGCTCTTTCTTTATGTCAGAACATCCGATGATCCCTGGCATATCCGCGCTCGCATGTTCGCGCCCCTCGACAACGTGCCCGAGGATCCGGCGACGGGCAGCGCTTCCGCCGCCCTTGGCGCCTATCTCGTCTCGCTTGCGCCAGATCGCGATATGAATGTCCGCATCACCATCGAGCAAGGTGTCGAAATGGGCCGCCGCAGCATCATCGCCCTCGATGTGGTGAAATCAGGCGGCATCGTCACCGATGTCGTCATCTCGGGAAGCTGCGTTCCCGTCATGCGCGGAGAAATCGGCTTGCAAGACTGACGGTCGCAGATCGCGCCGTACCCCAGGTAACCAGGGATTACATCAGGAAGTCGCGCGAAAGCAGTGCCAATGCCCAGACGGCAAAAGCAATCAGCGCGATCTTCCAGAAATCCATCCGTCGCCTCAGGCCGGGAAGCCCGAGCGGCTTGATCAGCTGTATCGCCATGGCAAGGATGAGCAGCAAGGCTATCAGCTTTGTCATGCTTTATTTTTTCCGTTTTTCGGAATGTCACAGGACGGACATTTTTCCGCGCGAACAAGAGAATCTCGACACGCCGTAAAGACATTCCGGGGCACAATCAATCATCTTGAGGCTGGGCTGACGCCGCTCCTGCCTTATGTCCATGCAAATCGCTTAAGACCGAGTCTGGGGAAATGAAGAGAAATCTGCTGTCCGTCGCTGCGCTGCTCTTTGGCACGCTCTTCCTTTTCATGGGCAATGGCCTGCAGGGCATCCTGCTTCCCGTGCGCGGCAATCTCGAAGGTTATGCCACGACGACGCTTGGTCTGCTCGGTACGTCATGGGCTGGGGGCTTTGTCATCGGCTGCCTGGTGGCGCCGAAATTGGTGCGCCGCGTCGGTCATGTGCGCGCCTTTTCCGGCTTCATCTCGATCATCGCCATCATCGCGCTGGTCAGCGGCATCATCATCGATCCGATCTGGTGGGTGATCCTGCGCGCCGTCACCGGCTTCTCCACCGCCGGCACCTCGATGATCATCGAAAGCTGGCTGAACGAGCGCGCCAGCAACGAGAGCCGCGGTGCGATCTTCTCGCTCTATATCGGCATCACATTGCTCGGCGTCGTCGGCGGCCAGATGATGATCCCGCTCGAGGATGTGCGCACGCCTGTCTTGTTCATGATCTGCGGTATCTTCTATTGCATCGCCATGCTGCCGACGACGCTATCGACGGCCGCTTCGCCGCAGCCGTTGAAGGCGGTGCGCCTCGATCTGCCGGCCCTCTATCGCAACTCGCCGGTCTCCTGCCTCGGCATCCTGCTCGTCGGCATCGCCAACGGTGCCTACGGCACGCTCGCTCCTGTATTCGGCGCCGGCGCCGGCCTCTCCGACACCAGCATCGCCATCATGATGAGCTCCACCATCTTCGCTGGCGCCATGATGCAGCTGCCGGCCGGCCGGCTTTCCGACCGTATCGACCGGCGCTACGTGCTCGCCGCCATGTCCGGGATCGCCGCCGTTGCCGGCCTGCTGATCTTTTTTCTCCACCCGACATCCGCCGGCTTGCTGATCGGGCTCGTTGTCCTTTACGGCGCGGTGGCCAATACGCTCTATCCGATCGCCGTCGCCCATGCGAACGACTTCGCGGCGTCGGAGGACTTCGTCAAGGTCTCTGGCGGCCTGCTGCTGCTCTACGGCATCGGCACGGTGATCGGCCCGACGATCGGCGGCCCCGTCATGTCGGTGATCACCCCGCATGCGCTTTTCCTTGTCACCGCCATCGCTCACGTGCTGATCACCGTTTATGCCATCATCAGGAGCCGTATCCGCGCCGCCGTCCCCGTCAGCGACCGCGACGCCTATACGACGATCCCGACCGGCACCTCGCCGATGCTGACACCACAGAGCATGTCGCTTGCCGATCGCGGCGCCGGCAAGGCTGCCGACACCGGAAAGTCTCCCGAAAGCGGCGATCCTGCTGTAAAGTTCGGTTAGAGCAGTTCCAGCAAAAGTGCGCAGCGGTTTTGCGTCCGGAATTGCTTTGACAGAACAGCAAAACGGAGGACGAACCATGAGCTTCATCGATGACGACCGGCCGCAGAAGAAACTCGCCCATGAGATCGGCGCCGATCTCTCCATGCTTTCGGTGGACGAGTTGAAGGCGCGGGTGGAATTGTTGAAGACGGAGATCGCCCGTCTCGAAGCCGAAGCCGCGCGCAAGGCTTCCGGGCGGCAGGCGGCGGAAAGCTTCTTCCGCTCGTGATCCGGTAAACCCCGAAAAACAAGGCTATAGGCGGATAAATGAGCCTGCCTCAAGTCTTACTTCGGTACAGTGTTAATAAAATATTAAGCTTTATAAGGTATTACTATATTCATCCGGATTTTCTCTGGATCTCAGACAGTTTTCCAAGCGGTGAATTGGTCTGATTTTTCTCCCTGTTTTACCTTGAGAGCCGCTTTTGCGGCTCTTCTTTTTCCTATGCCGGCGCGTTTCCACGAAACTGTGGAGATTAACCCTTTCTTAAGAAACGGCTTGCGCATTTGGGCTAATGATACCATCTTAAAGTCATAAAGACCGGGCCTGGAAACTTTTCCGTCGGTGTCGGCGTTACCTGAATATAAAGTAGCTGCGTGCAACAGGGACTATTGCGATGTCGGAAGTTGGATTGAACACGATCAGTTTTGCGGGCCGCGCCGCTGCATCCTCGCAGTTCAAGGCACTTTATGCGGAAGGCATGTCGCTAGTCGAAGAGACCGCCGCCTATCTCGACGGCCAGGGCCGCGCAGCCTCCAAGGTTCTGCCGCGGATGGCCTCGGTTCTTTACGCCGCGGAATCGATGCGTCTCACCACCCGCCTGATGCAGATGGCCTCCTGGCTGCTGTTGCAGCGCGCCGTCAACAATGGCGAAATGTCCCGTGACCAGGTGCTGGCCGAAAAGAACAAGGTCCGCCTCGACGGCTTCAACGTCGACCGCACAGCACCCGGCTGGGGCGACCTGCCGGAATCCTTCCGCGATCTCGTCGAGCGCTCACTGCGTTTGCAGAACCGCATTGCTCTGCTCGACCGCGAGATCTACCGCCCATCCGAAGCCGTGATCGTTCATGACAACCAGAACAGCGTCCAGGCTCAGCTTTCCCTGCTGCAGACCGCCTTCGGCAACAACTGAACGGATCTGCGAGAATTCGATAGAGACCGGCTGCGTCCTGCGCGGCCGGTTTTTTGTTGTCGTCGAACGCCGGCATGCCGACTGCATAATTCAAACTGTTCCAGCGCCGTTTGCGCGTCTGGCAAGACGCGCGGCGCTGTAAGCCACTGCACACGCAAAAAAGCCCGGCGAAACCGGGCTCTCTTCGAATTCCGTCGGGCAGAAGCGATTAGAGGCCGAGGCCGCCGAAACGCTTGTTGAACTTGGAGACGCGGCCACCGCGGTCCATGAGCTGCTGGCTGCCGCCGGTCCAGGCCGGATGCGACTTGGAATCGATTTCAAGGTTCATGACAGCGCCTTCCGAACCCCAGGTCGAGCGGGTTTCGTATTCGGTGCCATCGGTCATGACCACCTTGATCATGTGATATTCGGGATGGATGCCTGCCTTCATAACAATCTTCCTGCGATACCGGAGTTCAATTTGCCGCATGCAGTTGCGGCCAACGAACCGATTGAATAAATGAAGCCGCAGTCGTGATGGCTACGGCTTCCCATTAGGATGCGGTGCCTATACATGAAGGACGCCTAGATAACAAGAGCCAACAGGCCGCATTGCGCGGGTCCTGCGGGCGATCGGAGACGATTTGGCAGAGCAGGCACGGGCTGAAGAAAACAAAAGTCGGTCGCTGCGACCGCTCGGCAGGCTGACGCCCTATGTCATGCGTTATCGCGCCATGGTGGCCGGCGCGCTGATGTCGCTGGCGCTTGCCGCCGTCACCTCGCTGGCGCTGCCGCTTGCCGTGCGCCGCATGATCGATCACGGCTTCACTCATTCCGACGGCCGTTTCATCAACAGCTACTTCGCCATGCTTATGGTCATGGCCATCGTCCTCGCGGTCGCGAGCGCGCTGCGCTATTATTTCGTCATCACCATCGGCGAGCGCATCGTCGCCGATCTACGCCGCGATGTCTTCTCCCATGTGACGAGGCTGTCGCCCTCGTTCTTCGATGTCAACCAGTCCGGCGAGATCGTCTCGCGCCTGACTGCCGATACGACTCAGATCAAGTCCGCCGTCGGCGCCACCGCTTCGGTGGCGCTCAGAAACCTCATCCTCTGTATCGGCGCCATGGGCATGATGATCGTCACCTCGCCGAAGCTTTCGAGCCTCGTCATCGGAGCGATCCCGCTGATCGTCTTCCCGCTCGTCGCCTTCGGCCGCTCGGTGCGCAAGCGCTCGCGCGCCGCCCAGGATACGCTCGCCGACGCCTCCGCCTTCGCCAACGAGACGATCGCCGCGACCCGCACCGTCCAGGCCTTCAACGGCGAGGATGCCGCAGCGACGCGTTACGGCACCGCCGTCGAATCCGCCTATGACGCCGCCCGGGCAGCCATCCGCTCGCGCGCGCTGCTGACGGGGATCGCCATTACGCTGATCTTCGGCAGCGTCGTCGCCGTGCTCTGGGTCGGAGCCCATAGCGTTCTTGCCGGCACCCTTTCTGCCGGCACGCTCGGCCAGTTTCTGCTCTATGCCGTCATCTCCGCCGGTTCGCTGGGCGCGCTGTCGGAGGTCTGGGGCGAACTCTCGCAGGCAGCCGGCGCTGCCGACCGGCTGACCGAACTTCTCGACGAGGTTTCGCCGATTGCCGCCCCCGCCACTCCGCAGCCGCTTCCGTCCCCTGGCCGCGGCCGCGTCGAATTCGCAGACGTGCATTTCGCCTATCCCTCACGCCCCGGCAAATCGGCGCTGCATGGCTTAAACTTCGCCATCACGCCGGGCGAGACCGTTGCCATCGTCGGCCCTTCCGGTGCCGGCAAGAGCACCGTCTTTTCGCTGCTGCTGCGCTTCTACGATCCGCAGCAGGGCAGCGTGAAGATCGACGGGGTCGACGCCCAGCTGACCACGCCCGACGAGCTGCGTCAGCGCATCGCCATCGTGCCGCAGGACGTCACCATCTTTGCCGCCTCGATCCATGACAACATCGCCTTCGGCCGTCCCGGCGCCTCGCGTGACGAGGTCCGCGCCGCAGCCCTTGCCGCCCAGGCTGACGAATTCATCGCCCGATTGGATAGGGGCTACGAGACGGAAGTCGGCGAACGCGGCATCACGCTCTCCGGCGGCCAGCGCCAGCGCATCGCCATTGCCCGCGCCATCCTGAAGAACGCGCCTGTGCTGCTGCTCGACGAAGCGACCTCCGCCCTCGACGCCGAAAGCGAGACGCTGGTGCAGAAAGCCCTCGACGGCCTTGTCGACGGCCGCACGACGCTGGTCATCGCCCATCGCCTGGCAACGGTTCTGAAAGCCGATCGCATCCTGGTCATGGATCAGGGCCGCGTCGTCGAGGAGGGCACGCATAAGAGCCTGATCCGCCATGGCGGTATCTATGCGCGGCTGGCACGGCTGCAATTCGACGCCGCCAACGAGGATGTACTCGCCGCCGCCAAATAGCCGGCGCGCATCTCTCCTGCCAAAAGCGACTAAAGTCTGAACCTCGCAGCACCTCTCCGCGGTTGCCTTTCGCGCGGTCTGCCCTACCCTCTTCATTCCCCGGGGTGGGGATATCGCTGTAGAAATTCTTGGGAGGAGATGGGAATGGCGCTTTCCGATATGACGCGACGTGCGGGCCTTGTGCTCGGTTTCAGTGTGCTTGCGACCTTTGCCGCCGGCGCAACTGCCGCTGCCGCGGATTTTCCTGATCGCGCGATCACCATGGTCGTGCCCTTCGCGGCCGGCGGCTCGACCGATGTCGTTGCCCGCATCGTCGCGCAGAAGATGTCGGAGGATCTGGGCCAGCAGGTGATCGTCCAGAATGTCGCCGGCGCCGGTGGCAATCTCGGCGCCGGCAATGTCGCCCGCGCTGAACCCGACGGCTACACCATTCTGATGGGCACGGTCGCAACCCACGCCCTCAACCCGCTGATCCTCAAATCGACCCCATACGATCCCGAGAAGGATTTCGCGCCGGTCTCGCTGCTCGTCATCGTGCCCAACGTTCTGGTCGTCAATCCGGAATTGCCGGCAAAGACCGTGCAGGAGTTGATCGCGCTGTTGAAGGCCGAGCCCGACAAATACAGTTACGCTTCGTCGGGCAACGGTACGCCGCTGCATCTTTCCGGCGAACTCTTCAAGTCCATGGCCGGCGTCAGCATGCAGCACATCCCCTATAAGGGTGCCGGCCCGGCATTGAACGACGTCATCGGCAACCAGGTGCCGATCATGTTCGACAACCTGCCCTCTTCATCGAGCCACATCAAGGCCGGTACGCTGCGGGCGCTGGCGGTGACGACGGCCCAGCGCGCGCCCTCCTTCCCCGATGTGCCGACGGTCGCCGAGTCGGGCATACCAGGCTACGAGACCTATACATGGAACGCGCTTTTCGCCCCGGCCAAGACGCCGGACGAGGTGGTCTTGCGCCTCAATGCTTCGGCCAAAAAGGCGCTCGCCGACCCGGCCGTTGCCGAACGGATGAAAGAATTCAGCGCCACCATCGTCGGCTCGACGCCGGAAGAACTTGCCACCCATGTGAAGGCCGAACTCGCCAAATGGGGACCGGTCGTCAAGGGGGCGAATATCCAGATGGAGTGATGCCGGAGCATCATGCCTCTTCCATCGCGAACAGGATTCGGATTTTAGGCCGGCCCGGCCTGAAATCTCTTGTTGTCGCGGCGAAGCGTCCGGCCTCTCCTTTGCTAGCGTCCAATGGAAATGGTGACAATTGGACGCTAAGCAATTCAATTCAAATTAAGGTAGTGGAAAAGCTCGCCATTTTGATCTAGCCTCCGCTACGCTGATGGTTGCAATTCAGCGTTTCGGGAGACATCCATGTATAAATTCGAAGTTTATAAGGATAAGGCCGGCGAGTTCCGCTTCCGCTTCAAGGCATCGAACGGCGAAGCCATGTTCTCGTCCGAGGGCTACAAGGCGAAGGCGTCGGCCGTGAACGCCATCGAATCCATCAAGAAGAACGCACCCGGCGCCGAAATCGTCGATCAGACGAAGGCCGAATCCTGATCAGATCGGCAGGGGCGGCGTCAACGCAGCTCCTGCCCTTTCGCGCCTTTGAGCAGCGCCGGCACCCTTGAGTCTGCCCGTTTGCTGGTGATTTTTCGGCGCCATTTTCTTTTTCGCATATTTTTTGAAAACCATGTCGAAACGACCGATGGCCGCGCCTCATTGTTTTGGAACGGCCCTCCGCTCCGCCGGGCTTTACAGCTCTCGGGATATCGGTCCCCGATATCGGCATGCCCGGATCAACGCCAACAACGAGATCAGGAGTTTTCCATGCAATATGCTCTCATCATTCGCGAAGCCGCCGAGGATTTCGAGCGCCGCAGCGATCCGGCCTATCGAGATGGCTGGGTCGCCTACAGCAAGGCGCTTGCTCAGGCAGGGATCATGACCGGCGGCGCCGGGCTGACCGGCCCGGAGACCGGCACGATCGTACGCCGCAAAGGCGGGGAACACGATGTTCAGGACGGCCCCTATCCGGAAGGCAAGGAACAACTCGGCGGCTTCTATCTGATCGACGTCCCCGACATCGACACCGCGCTTGAATGGGCGACCCGCGTTCCGATCTCCGACAAGGGTTCTGTCGAGGTGCGCCCGCGCCTG
Organism: Rhizobium sp. BK008; assembly: GCF_014197345.1. Taxonomy (NCBI): domain Bacteria; kingdom Pseudomonadati; phylum Pseudomonadota; class Alphaproteobacteria; order Hyphomicrobiales; family Rhizobiaceae; genus Rhizobium; species Rhizobium sp. BK008. Next base: position 107,507 of record NZ_JACIFK010000008.1, read on the forward strand.
CAGATGTGAGGCGACGATGCCGCCTGATGCCGGGCGCGCTGCCGAAAAGGTGGCGCGTCAATCCTACGGCAAGCTGATCGCTTTCCTCGCCGCCCGCTCGCGCGACGTGCCGGCGGCGGAAGACGCATTGTCGGAAGCGCTGGCCTCGGCCCTTCGCGTTTGGCCAGAGCGCGGCATTCCCGGCAATCCGGAAGCCTGGCTGCTGGTGGCTGCACGCCGCAACCTCATGCAGGCCACCCGCCACCGCACCGTCGAGGTCAATGCGCAAACGACGATATTGATTGCCTTCGAAGAAGCAGAGGAACGCATGAACGAGGCCGGCAAGGCCGTCTTTCCCGATGAGCGGCTGAAGCTGCTCTTTGCCTGTACCCATCCCGCCATCGACAGCTCCGTGCATACGGCGCTGATGCTGCAGACCGTTCTCGGCATCGAGGCGCGAACCATCGCGCGAACCTTCGTCATTTCGCCGGATACGATGAGCCAACGGCTGGTGCGGGCCAAGGCGAAGATTCGGGATGCCGGCATTCCCTTCGCCGTTCCGCAGCGTCCCACCTTGCCCGGGCGGCTCGCCGCGGTGCTCTCGGCGATCTACGCCGCCTACGGCCTCGGCTGGGACGGCCTCGACGGCGAAGAAGAGCGCCATTCGCTTGCCGGCGAAGCGATCTGGCTCGGCCGAGCGCTTCTTGCGGTACTGCCGGACGAACCGGAGGCAATCGGTCTCCTCTCGTTGATGCTTCACTGCGAAGCCCGCCGCAACGCCCGGCGCGACAGCGATGGTCGATATGTGCCGCTAGACGAACAGGATACCGCTGCGTGGAACGCAATCATGATCGCCGAGGCGGATTCGCTGCTACGCAAGGCCGGGAGTTTCAACCGTTTCGGCCCCTTCCAGTGCCAGGCGGCGATCCAGTCCGTGCATGCGGCGCGCCGGCTGTCGGGAAAGACCGACTGGCAGGCGTTGACAACACTCTACGCGGCGCTGGTGATGATGAAACCCACGCTGGGTGCACATGTCAGCCAGGCTGCGGTGATCGGCAGGGCGCTGAATGCGGCCGCTGGCCTGAAACGGCTCGACCAGCTCGATCCGAGCGCTGTCGCCAGCTACCAGCCCTACTGGGCGGTGCGCGCCTTTCTTCTGTCGCAGGCCGGCGACGATACCGCGGCGGCCGGCGCCTATATGACAGCGATCGGCCTCAGTGACAGCCCCGCCGTCCGCGATTTTCTCGCCGGCCGGCTAAAGGAGGCGCGGCTGTAATCATTTCTCAGTGAGCTTCAGCTCGATGCGGCGGTTGGTAGCGCGCGCGTCCGGCGTATCGCCTGGCGCGATCGGCTGAAACTCGCCGAAGCCGGCGGCAACGAGCCGGTCGGCCGGCACGCCTTGCGCGATCAGGAACTTGACGACCGAGATCGCGCGCGCCGAGGAAAGTTCCCAATTGTCGCGATAGCGGCCCGTTCCGCCAAGCGGCACATTGTCGGTATGGCCGTCGACGCGCAGCACCCAGTTGATCTCCGGCGGAATTTCCTTGGCGAGATCGAGAAGGGCGGCGGCGAGCTTTGCCATCTCCGTCTGCCCCTCCGGATTGAGATCGGCGCCGCCCGAGGGAAACAGCACTTCCGACTGGAAGACGAACCGGTCGCCGACGATACGGATATTCTCGCGGTCCGAAAGGATCTCGCGCAGGCGGCCGAAGAAGTCGGAACGGTAGCGGTTCAGTTCCTGCACGCGCGCCGCGAGCGCGACGTTCAGGCGGCTGCCTAGGTCGGCGATCTTGGTCTGCGAGACCCGGTCTTTCTCCTCCGACGCCTGAAGGGCAGCTTCGACGGCGGCGATCTGGCTGCGAAGCGCTGCAATCTGCTGGTTCAGCAGTTCGACCTGGCTGAGCGCCCGCTCGCTCACCTGCTTCTGCTCGTCGAGCTCCTGCGTCATCGCACCGATCCGTTTCTGCGCTGCATCCTGACCGCCCGAACCGGCATTCAGCAGCGCCTGCAGCCGCGAACGGTCGCCTTCGGCACTGGCAAGCGAGGCCTGCAGATTGGCGACCGAATCCTGAAGATCCTGGTTGCTGCCCTTTTCGAGCGCGAGTAGCTGCGTCAGCTCGTTGATCTGGCTGTTGAGGCGATTGAGCACCTCGTCGCGTCCGGTGATCTCGCGGCTGAGGATGAACTGCCCGACGACGAAGACCGTCAGCAGGAACATGATCGAGATGAGCAGCGTCGACAGCGCGTCGACGAAACCCGGCCAATAATCCACCGTGCGTTCGCGGCGGCGGTTGCGGGCAAGAGCCATGGCTTACTTGCCCTCGCTCTTTTCTGTCTGGCTGGCGCGGTCGCGCGTGCGCTCGCCTCTCTCGCCTGCGCGCTCCTGCACGCCGATGCGTTCGGCCAGCCGGTCAAGCGTGCGGCGCATCGCCTTCGCCTCGTCCTGCTGCGCCTCGATCCAGTCGCGCAGCATCTGCTGTTCGTTGCGCATGTTCTTGACGAGGCCCTGAATGCCTTCGGCAAGGCTCGCCATGGCGGCGACGGAGCGCTGGCTGCCGGTGCCGCCCTCTTCGGAGACCTTGCGCAGATAATCGGAGAGCGCGCGCATGTCGTCCGAGGAGGCGCCGGAAACGGCGTCGAGGGCCGGGGCAAGATCGGAGCCGACATCTGTGACCGAGGACAGCCAGTTTTCCAGTTCCATATAGAAGCGGTTCTGCGCGCGGCCGGCCTGCAGATCGAGGAAACCGAGAATGAGCGAACCGGAGAGGCCGAGCAGCGAGGAGGAGAAGGCCTGGCCCATGCCCGAAAGCGGCATGGAAAGCCCTTCCTTCAGCGCCGAAAGTACATCCCCCGTTCCGTTCGAGCCGGCATCGAGCGACTGGATGACGATGCTGATCGAACCGATCGTGCCGATGAGGCCCCAGAAGGTGCCGAGCAGGCCGAGGAAGACCAGGAGGCCAATCAGGTAGCGCGAAACGTCGCGCGATTCGTCAAGGCGGGTGGCGATCGAATCGAGGATCGAGCGCAGCGCCGTCGTCGACAGCGCGACCGAGGTCTTGCGGCTGCCGATCAGCGCCCGCATCGGCGCAAGCAGCCGCGGATTGCGGCTGACCTTGTCGGCGCTGCCGGCGGCGCGGAACGAGTTGAACCAGCGCACTTCGGGGCGAAGCGCCAGCACGTGATTGAAAACAAGGATGATTCCGACCGCGAGAACGCCGACGATCAGGCCGTTGAGGCCTGGATTGTGCATGAAGGCGGTCTGCGTCTGGCGGAAGAGGATGGCGGCGATAAAGCCGACGATGACCAGGAAAAGCAGCATCGTCCAGAGGAAGGGCATGGGGCTCGAAAGCCTGTAGGCATAACCGCCGGCCGTCTTTTCGGTGGAGCCGATCTCCGCCACATTCACATTTTCCATAGGGTCGCTGCCTCCGGAGTCATTGCTGGCGGAGACTAGAGCAACATTGTGCCGAATTGAAGTATGCCGGGGCGAAAACCGTGACTTTACAACAGCCGGATTTTCGTTCGCTTACTTGGCGGGGATCGGTCGCTTGACGACTTCGATCAGCGCCTTGTGGATGAGTTCGTTGCCGGCGACGATCGCGCCGCTCTCCAGAATGGCCGTCCCGCCGTCCCAATCGGTGACGAACCCGCCGGCTTCACGGATGAGCAGGATGCCGGCCGCCATGTCCCAGGGCGCAAGCTCCGCTTCCCAGAAACCGTCGAAGCGCCCGGCGGCGACATAGGCGAGATCGAGTGTCGGCGAGCCCAGGCGGCGGATGCCCGCCACTTCGCCCATCACGTGGCGAAGCTCGACCAGAAACTTGCCGTGATTACGCTTGCCGAGCGCCGGCACACCGCAGCCGATGACGCAATCCGACAACACGCGGCGCGCAGCGACGCGCAGGCGCCGGTCGTTGAGGAAGGCGCCGCCACCGCGCTCGGCTGTATAGAGCTCGTCGGTCGCCGGATTGAAGACGACGGCGGCAACGATCTCGCCGTTGCGTTCGAGCGCGATCGAAACAGCGAAGGCCGGAATGCCGTGCAGGAAGTTCGTCGTGCCGTCGAGCGGGTCGACGATCCAGCGGTGCGCGCCGTCCGTGCCCTTGATCTCGTCGCTTTCCTCGCCGAGAAAGCCATAGGTGGGACGCGCCTTGAGCAGTTCTTCCCGAACGATCTTTTCGGCCTTGCGGTCGGCAGTGGAAACGAAATCGCCGGGTCCCTTCACCGAAACCTGCAGGTTCTGCACTTCGCCGAAATCACGTCCCAGCGATTTTCCTGCCTTGAGGGCAGCCTGAACCATGACATTGAGAAGAGCTGAACGGGCCATCGGCGCATTTTTCCTTGGGACTGATACGGGGCGCGCACTGCCGGGGGCGGGAAATGTCCCTGAACATGCATGACAGGCGGCGCTGCAAAGATTGGCGGCCTCAAGACCACAAAATCAGGGAAATTTCAAGGGGAGGCGCGCATGGCTGCGCTGCGACACCGGAAACCGCCGATTATGCTGAACGGATTAAATCCGCGCCATCTTCCGGGACCGCCCGTTTTACGTGGTTTCCCTCGAAACTCATCTCAGAATTTCTGCTGCGTTATCAGCACTTCGCGAGCTATCTGATCGAGCGGCAGGATACGGTCGACACCGCCCTTGGCGATCGCCTCCTTCGGCATACCGAAGACAACCGAACTCGCCTCGTCCTGCGCCACCGTGTAGGCGCCGGCCTGATGCATTTCCAGCATGCCGCGCGCGCCGTCGTCGCCCATGCCGGTCATGATGATGCCCATGGCATTCGAGCCGGCCGAGCGCGCCGCCGAGCGGAAAAGCACGTCGACCGAAGGCCGGTGGCGCGACACCAGCGGTCCGGTCTTCACGCTCACATAGTAGCGCGCACCCTGGCGTTCGAGCAGCATGTGTTTGTCGCCTGGCGCGATCAGCACATGGCCGCGCAGCACCGGATCGCCATCGACGGCTTCCTTGACCTCGACCTCGCAGAGCCCGTTCAGCCGCTTGGCGAAGGCGGCGGTGAATTTCTCCGGCATATGCTGGACGATCACCATGCCGGGTGCATTGGCCGGCAGTTCCTCCAGGAATTCGCGCAGCGCCTCGGTGCCGCCTGTGGAGGCGCCGACGCAGACGACCATCTCCGTCGTCTTCGCCATGGCCCGCCCCGTCGGCGGCGGCAGCATCACGTCCGCCGTCAGCTTCTTGGCCGGCCCTTCCGCCGAAGCCGAGCGGATGGTTCCGGCGGCGCGACGCACCGTGGTAAGCCGCGCATGCGAGGCGCTCTTGACGACTTCGCGAATGCGCATCGCATCGTCGGCAAGGCTGTCGGCGGCGCCGATCTTCGATTTCAGGATGACGTCGACGGCGCCGGCCTCCAGCGCCTGGATCAGCGTTTCCGAACCCGCTTCCGTCAGCGACGAGCACATCACGACGGGGATCGGCCGCTGCGACATCAGCTTGCGCAGGAAGGTAATGCCGTCCATGCGCGGCATTTCCACATCGAGCGTGATGACGTCGGGGATCTCCTCCAGCAGCTTCCGCGCCGCCACGAAGGGGTCGGATGCGACCGCCATGATCTCGATATCGGGATCCTGCTCCAAGACATGGGTCAGTGTCTGACGGACGCTGGCAGAATCGTCGATGATCAGAACGCGGATTTTTTTAGCCATGAATGCTCCTAGAGCATGATGCCGAAAAGAATTGGCAATTTTCGGACGACATCATGCTCTAACTCTTTAGTGACACAAAGAGATAGAGCACGCCCGTGATTGGAAGAAAACGGACATGCTCTAGATGCGCTGAAACACCGTATTCGAGACCTGTTTCAATGGCAGGTCGAAGCCGGTAATCGATTCGGAATGACCGATGAACATGTAGCCGCCCTTCGCCAGGCAGTCGCAGAGGCGGTTGAGCACGCCGGCCTGAGTCTGCTTGTCGAAGTAGATGAGCACGTTGCGGCAGAAGATGACGTTCATCGCCTCGCCGATCGGGTATTTCTCGTCCATCAGGTTCATGCGGGCAAAACCAATCTTGCTGCGCAATTTCGGCGTGATGCGCACCTCCCGCCGATCCGGCTGCTTGGCCGTCAGCACGTATTTGCGCTGCAGGTCACGCGGCACAGGCGCGATGAGGTCTTCCGGGTAGATGCCCCGGCGCGCCGTCTGTAGCACGTCGGTGGAAAGGTCGGTGGCAAGCACGCTGTAGGAGACGTCGTTGCGGCCTTCGGTGAATTCCGCCAACACCATCGCCATCGTATAGGGTTCCGCCCCTGTCGAGCAGGCCGAACTCCAGGTGCGGATGGTCCGCACGCCGCTATTGGCGATCGCCGGCAACGCCACGCTCTGCAAGTAATCGAAATGCTTGGCTTCGCGGAAGAAGTCGGTCTTGTTCGTCGTCACCACGTCGATCAGGTAGACGGTTTCCTGGGCGAGGCCGTCGTGATTGAACAGGAAGTCGCAATAATCGTCGAAGGTCGAATGGTTGGTTGCGCGAAGGCGGCGCCTCAGCCGCCCTTCGAGCATCGTCAGCTTGGTCGGCGGCATCTTGATGCCGCTATAGTCGTAGATGAACCGGGCAAGCTTGTCGAAATTGCGCTTGCTGATCCGGTCCCCCGGCAATTGGGTTTCCACCGCTGCCATACTCATAGAACGCCGTACTCCCAGTTGATGCGCGGGTCAGGCCGCCGATTGCAGTGCCGAGGCGTCCTCGTGCGACAGCAACCGGGCAAGATCGATGATGACGACGAAACCGTTTTCACGGCGAACGACGCCGGCAATATAATCCGAGCGCCAGCGCACGCCGATATCAGGCGCCGCCTCGATCTGTTCGCGCCGGAACGGCGTCACCTCGAAGACGCGGTCGGCGACGAGGCCGAGCGTCAGCAGCCGGCTTTCCATCGGCACGTCGAGGACGAGCACGCGTGTGTGCGGCGTCGGCACGGTCTTCGTCATGCCGAGCTTCAATCGAAGATCGATCGTCGGCACGCCCTGTCCGCGCACGTCACGCAGACCGAGCAGATAGTCGGGACCATTCGGAATCTTGAAAGCTTCCGCATAGTCGAGGATTTCCCGTACCACCTCGACCGGCACGGCGAAGATCTCCTCGCCGAGGCTGAAGGTCACGAATTGCGCTTCCAGGGATGTCGTGGCCATGATCATGCACTTTCCTTAAATTCGACGTCCCCATCATCGGGACCGCCCATGGAGAGATCGAGAGCAAAACCCTTTGCCCGCGCCTGCTGACCGGCGACGCTGTTGGCGGCGAGTTTCCTGGTGCCGAGGTTGCGGCCGGCGGGCGCCGAGCTGCGGACAGTCGCCCTGGCAGCGGGCACGCGGGATTGGCGGGCGCCTGCGGTATCCACCTTGAAGAAGGCGATCGAGGCCTGCAGTTCTTCGGCTTGGCTCGCGAGCTCTTCCGAGGTCGCAGACATTTGCTCGGACGCGCCGGCATTCTGCTGCGTCACCCGATCGAGCTGCTGGATCGCGTCGTTGATCTGCGAGGCGCCCACATCCTGTTCGCGGCAGGCCGCACTGATTTCGGAAACCAGTTCGGCCGTCTTGCGGATGTCGGGCACCAGGCGGCCGAGCATGTCGCCAGCGTCCTGGGCGGCCTTGACCGTATCGCTCGACATCGAGCTGATTTCGGCGGCGGCCGACTGGCTGCGTTCGGCAAGCTTGCGAACCTCGGAGGCGACGACCGCAAAACCCTTGCCGTGTTCACCGGCGCGCGCCGCTTCGACGGCGGCGTTGAGCGCCAGAAGATCGGTCTGGCGGGCAATTTCCTGGACGATGCTGATCTTCTCGGCAATGGTCCGCATCGCCTGCACGGCGCGCGACACCGCTTCGCCACTCATTTCCGCATCCTTGGCGGACTGGCGGGCGATCTTTTCCGTCTGGGCGGCGTTGTCGGCGTTCTGCTTGATGTTGGCGGCCATCTCCTCCATCGAGGCCGACGCCTCTTCGGCCGAAGCCGCCTGTTCGCTGGCGCCCTGCGACACCTGTTCGGAGCTCGAGGACAGTTCCTGGCTGCCGGCCGAAACATTTTCGGCGGCCGCGACCGCATCGGCGACAACGCCACGCAGGCGCTCGACCATCTGGTCGAGCGCAATGCCGAGCGTATCCTTCTCCGAAAGCGGCTTCGGAGACACCGTCAGATCGCCGTCAGCGATCTGTGCCGCAATGTTGGCGGTGACGCGAAGGTTGTCCGTCATGGTGTTGATCATGTTGACCAGATCCTTGATCTCGTCGTTGGTCCTGATCTCGACCTTTTGGTTCAGGTCGCCGATGGCGACGGCGCTGGCAACGTTCATGATCTTGCGCAGGCCGCTGTTGACACCGAGCGCGATCCAAAGCGCGGCGGCGAAGGCGATAAGGGAAGCCCCGATTGCGATACCGATCAACATGTTCTTTGTTGAGCTATAAAGAGCATCGGTATCGCTATCGGCTTGCGCCATCGACTTCTGTTGAAGCGTAACGAGTTTCCCGAAAACCTCTTCCATTTCCGCGACGAGGGCGCGAACCTCCCCTGAGGAAAGGGCCACGGCCGCCGCTCTGTCGCCGCTTTGTTGAATGGAGGCTACTTTGTTGGAGCCTTCATCGAAGCGCTTGGCCAGTTCGATCAACCTGTCCCAGAGCGGCTTGCCTTCAGCAGTTGCGAGCTGTAGGCCGCTTGTCGCGAAGCTGAGCATTTCATCCACGCTTCTCGCCGAATTCTGATAATCCTTTTTGACGATTTCGGAATCCATTTCCAGAAGCGCGTTCTTTTGCCAGCGGACGGCATCGAGCTCGGCAGTTTGCGCCTCCAGAGCCAGTTCCAGCCTTTTTGCAGGCCCGGAAACAAGGTCGCCAACAGCGTCGTTCAGCAAGCTGAGGCTGATGATTCCATAAACCGCGCTACCCACCAGCAACAATATGACAAAGCCGAATGCGGCCGCGAGCTTAAGTTTGATCGTAATACGCATCTCAATATTCCTCTCAGAGAGCGAAGCAATAAATATGGTCCAGGTGGCGCGGCGTCATGCAGCAAAGAAATTCCATCAGGCAAAAGCATCCAACGGAAAGAAATGAATAGGTTCCGTGCCTATCCCCTCGAGCACCGGAAGCCTGCGTCGCGGGCCATGTTGGCTGGCCCACGACAGTTGCAAACGGAGAGAGCACCTATGCGCTTTCTCCAAGGGAGCGCTATGCGCTCTCCCTAAACTCGTCATCGGCCATGTCGGGACCGCCCATCGACATGTCGAGGGCAAATCCTTTCACGCGGGCCTGCTGGCCGGCGACCGTATTGGCCGGCGTCTTGCCGCCCGGTTTGCGTGGTGCCGCCTGAACCCGGCTGCGGGCGGCGAGTTTTGCCGCCGGGGCGCGGTCACGGCGACTGCCGGCCGTATCGACCTTGAAGAAAGCGATCGACGTCTGCAGCTCTTCGGCCTGGGAGGCGAGCTCCTCGGAGGTCGCCGACATCTGCTCGGAAGCGCCAGCATTCTGCTGCGTCACCTTGTCGAGCTGTTGGATCGCTTCATTGATCTGGGCCGCCCCGATATCCTGTTCGCGGCAGGCGGCGCTGATCTCGGAGACCAACTCGGCCGTCTTGCGGATATCGGGCACCAGCCGGCCGAGCATTTCGCCGGCTTCCTGGGCGGCTGTCACGGTATCGCTCGACATGGCGCTGATTTCGGCGGCCGCCGACTGGCTGCGTTCGGCGAGTTTGCGAACCTCGGAGGCGACGACCGCAAATCCCTTGCCGTGTTCACCGGCGCGCGCCGCTTCGACTGCGGCGTTCAAAGCCAGCAGATCGGTCTGCCGGGCGATTTCCTGGACGATGCCGATCTTCTGAGCGATCGTGCGCATGGCGTCGACGGCACGGGAGACGGCTTCACCACTGGCTTCCGCATCCTTGGCCGACTGACGGGCGATCTTTTCCGTCTGGGCGGCGTTGTCGGCGTTCTGCTTGATGTTGGAGGCCATCTCTTCCATCGAAGCGGAAGCCTCTTCGGCGGAAGCCGCCTGTTCGGTGGCACCCTGCGAGACCTGCTCGGAGCTTGCCGAAAGCTCCTGGCTGCCGGACGAGACGTTCTCGGCCGCGGAGATTGCGTCGGCGACGACGCCGCGCAGGCGCTCGACCATCTGCTCCAGGGCGAGGCCCAGCGCATCCTTGTCGGAGAGCGGCTTCGGAGACACCGTCAGGTCGCCGTTTGCGATCTGATCGGCGATGCCGGCGGTGGTTCGTAGGTTGGAGATCATGCTCTGCATCGCGATGCCGAGCGTATCCTTGTCCGAAAGCGGCTTGGCGTCGGTGCTGAGGTCGCCCATGGCGATCTGGTCGGCAAGGGCTGCCGTGGCGCGCAGATTGGCGGTCATGGTATTGACCGTGTTGATGAGATCCTTGATCTCGTCATTGGTCTTGACGTCGACCCTCTGGTTGAGATCACCGATTGCGACGGCGTTTGCGACGGTCGTGATCTTCCGCAAGCCGTTGTTGATTCCGAGCGTGATCCACAATGCGGCGGCGAGTGCGACGAGCACGGCGATGCCGGAAGCAGCAGTGAGGATCAGCTTGGTCGAATTATAAAGATCGGTGTTCGAGTGGTTGGTTGCCTGCATGCCCTTGCGCTGGATCTCCGTAAGGGCGGCGATTGCATCGCCCATGTCATTGGTCATCGCTCGAAGGTCGCCGAGTGAAAGCGCCAGCGCGCCTGATTTGTCGCCCTTCGCGTCAAGTTGCTGCAACTCAGTGGATTTTTCACGGAATTTCCCACCGACCGTCCGCAGCTTTTCCCAATGAGGCTTGCCTTCAGCGGTGGCGATGGCAAAACCGGCGTCGACAGCATCGAACATGGCCTGCAGGTTCTGATCGGCTTCCTTGTAGAAAGCGGCGGCCGCGTCGGGATCCGTGGAAAGCAGCGCGTTCTTCTGAGCGCGGATGGCGTTGACTTCGGCGACATTGGCATTCAGCGCCAGTTCCAGGCGGCGCATCGGGCCGTCGATCATATTGCTGCTCGCCTCGTTCAAAGTGCCGAGGCTGAGGCTTCCATAAACCGCGATGCCGATTAGCAGCAGCGTCATGATGCCGAAGGCAAGACCCAGTTTGAGTTTAATGGTGAAACGCATGTGATACCCCCGATTTGCGGTCAAAACGAATGGAGAGAGACATGTCCCCTTGGCGGGACGTCGAGCTTGGAACTGATGTGTTGAAACGGGGAAAAGCGATTACATTCACTTCCCGGCAGCCGGACATCTATCCATCGCAGCGCCAACGCCTACATGCGTTGGGGGATATTCCCTCCTCGGGCCGCCGGAGCAGCCCGAGGGATCACATTGAGGGCAGGAGCGCTTATGCGCTCTCCCTAAAGTCGTCGTCGCTGGCGTCTGGACCACCCATCGACATGTCGAGAGCAAAGCCCTTGAGACGCTGCTGCTGAGCCGAAACCGTCTGGCCGCGACCCTGTCCATGGCCTTGCGGGGCGGATTTGCGGACAGTGGCCGGGGCTTTGGCCACCTTGGCCGAAGCCTTTGGCTGTGCCTTCTGGGCGCCGGGCCGCGCACTACCCGCCGTATCGACCTTGAAGAAGGCGATCGAGGCCTGCAGTTCTTCGGCCTGGGAGGCGAGCTCCTCGGAGGTCGCCGACATCTGCTCGGAGGCGCCGGCATTCTGCTGGGTCACCTTGTCGAGTTGCTGGATCGCCTCATTGATCTGCGAAGCGCCGATATCCTGTTCGCGGCAGGCTGCACTGATCTCGGAGACCAACTCTGCCGTCTTGCGGATGTCGGGCACCAGCCGGCCAAGCATGTCGCCGGCATCGGCGGCGGCCTTGACCGTATCGCTCGACATCGAGCTGATTTCGGCGGCGGCCGACTGGCTGCGTTCGGCGAGTTTGCGAACCTCGGAGGCGACGACCGCAAAACCCTTGCCGTGTTCGCCGGCACGTGCTGCTTCCACAGCCGCGTTGAGAGCCAAGAGATCGGTCTGGCGGGCGATCTCCTGGACGATGCCGATCTTCTGAGCGATCGTGCGCATGGCGTCGACGGCACGCGTCACCGCTTCACCGCTGGCTTCCGCGTCCTTGGCCGACTGGCGGGCAATCTTTTCCGTCTGGGCGGCGTTGTCGGCGTTCTGCTTGATGTTGGCGGCCATCTGCTCCATCGAGGCCGACGCCTCTTCAGCCGACGCCGCCTGTTCGGTGGCGCCCTGCGAGACCTGTTCCGAGCTCGCCGAAAGTTCCTGGCTGCCGGAAGAGACGTTGTCGGCAGCCGACAATGCGTCGGCGACGACGCCGCGCAGGCGTTCGATCATCGTATTGACATTACCCAGAAGCTCGCCGATTTCGTCATGGCTGGTGATATCGGCCATCTTCGTCAGATCGCCTTCCGACACCTCGCGAACCACGGTGTTGGCGCGGCTAAGTCCCTTGCTGATCGTGCTGGCGATCCAGAAGGCGGTGAGAGCAGCGATCAGCAGCGCGACGGCGGCGACCGCCATCATCGTCGTGCGGGTCGTCGTGTACTGCGCTTCGGCGCCGTCATCGGCAGCCTTCATACGCTGCTTTTCAAGCGCCAGGATTTCGCTGAGTGTCGAGTCGATGTCGTTGGCAGCGGCCCGGGCCGTCGAGACGGAGATGGCATTTGCGCCTTCGGCATTGCCGGCCTTCACATATTCGCGGATCTGATCGTCGGCCGCATTGAAGGTCTTGGACAGCTCGGCGATGCGTGCCCAGCGCACTTTGCCCTCTTCCGTTGCCAGCGCCAGCACATGGCTGAAGGCGTCGGCGAATTCCTTGCGGGCCTGGTTGCCCTTGGCGATTGCCCCGGCCGACTCGTCCGCGGTCCGGGCGGTGAGCAGGTTCTTCTGCTGGCGGATGGCCTCGAGCTGGGCGATGTTGATCTGCTGCGCGAGATCGAGGCGGGCTGCCGGGCCGGAGAGAAGCTTATCGATCGTATCGTTCAGCGATCCAAGGCTGAGGACACCGTAAGCGGCGGTGCCCATGAGCATCAGAATGATGAAGGTGAACGCGGTCACCAGTTTCGTCTTGATTGTCAGTCGCATGGTCCAAACCCCTCGTTGAATTCATCCGGCGTCAATTAACGGCTCCCGCCGCATCGTGCCTCGATGAGAAAATCGCCTGCAGATTAGGGAGAATGATGAATTCTCCGCCCCTCTTCACGAGGCAATTGATGTAGTCGGCGCGCCAGCGCATGCCGACGCTCGGTGGTGCCTCGCTCGCGGTCTTTGCAAGCGTCGTCACTTCGTTCACCTTGTCGGTTCTGAGGCCGACGAGCGTCTGCTCGCCCTGCAGATCGATCTCGATGACGATGATGCGGCTGTCGATCGTCGCTTCTGCCGCTTCCATCCCGAAGGCGAGGCGCAGATCGGCGAGCGGAATGACCTTGCCGCGAAAGTTGATGACGCTGGCGACGAAGGGCTGGCTGCCCGGGACCGCTGTCTCAGGAAGCAGGTCCAGGATTTCCTGGACGATGACCGCTTCCAGCGCGAAGGTTTCGCCGTTGAGATCGAAGGTCAGGACCTCCACCTCTTCGGCATAGCTCCAGTGATTGTCAAATCGTTCGGCTGCTGCTGTTGCACTCATCCTGCTACACGCAATTGCGCCTCCTGTTGCTGACCCGCGGCAACCAGGTGCCCGACGTCGAGAATGAGAGCGACGCTGCCGTCGCCGAGAATGGTGGCGCCCGAGAAGGTCGCAACGTTATTGTGCAGTTTCGACATCGACTTGATGACCGTCTGGTGGTCACCGATGATCTGGTCGACGACGAGGCCGACACGCTCGGTGCCGGTCGAGATGACGACGACCTTCTGGTGCACGTCGGGCTTGGTGCCGGTGCGGAAGAGATCGCGCAGGCGCAGGAACGGCACCAGGCTGTCGCGCAGTGAGATGAAGCTGCGGCCGCGCGAACGGAGATCTTCCTCGAGCGACAGTTCGAGGCATTCCTCGACCGCCGAGAGCGGGATGACGTAGCGGCCGGAACCGACCCGCACCAGCAGGCCATCGATGATGGCAAGCGTCAGCGGGATGCGCAGCGACACTTCCGAACCCTGTCCGGGCACACTGACGATGTCGATTGCGCCGCGAAGCGCTTCGACCGTCTTTTTGACCACGTCCATGCCGACCCCGCGGCCGGACAGATTGGTGATCGCCGCGGCTGTCGAGAAGCCGGGGGCGAAGATCAGTTGCAGCAGCTCGGAGTCGGAAAGCGGCTGCCCGGGGTGGATGAGGCCGGAAGATTCCGCCTTGGCGCGAACCCGGTCACGATTGATGCCGCGGCCGTCGTCCTTGATCGAGATGATCACCTCGCCACCGGCCTGGCGGGCCGAAAGCGTCACCGTGCCGGCTTCGGTCTTGCCGGAGGCAAGTCGATCGGCCGGCGTTTCGAGGCCGTGGTCGATCGAGTTGCGCACCAGATGCACCAGCGGATCGGCCAGGCGCTCGATGACCGTCTTGTCGACTTCGGTGCTCTCGCCCTCCGTCACCAGCTCGATCACCTTGCCGGTCTCGCGGGCGAGATCGTGGACGAGGCGGCGGAAGCGAGAGAAGAGGGTGGCGACCGGCACCATGCGCAGCACCATCATCGTGTCGCGCAATTCGCCAGAGAGGCGTTCGATTTCTTCCGAGACGGAGCGTAGCGCGATATCGGTGCTGGCGCTGGCGAGCTGGCTGAGGCGCGATTGCGCAATGACGAGTTCGCCGACGCGGTCCATCAGCTCGTCGAGACGTTCGGCCGGAACGCGGACGTTCTCGGCCGCCTTCGCCTGGCTGACGGCAACGGGCGCCTCGCGCTTGGCCGGAACCGCCTCGACAGGACGAAATTCCGGAACGGCGGCCGGTGGAACGGGCGCCGTCGATGCGGCGGCAGTTGCAGATGCTGTCTTTTCCTCGATGGCCGCGACCGTTGCCGCTGCCGGCGCGTCGATTTCCTCGACGCTGAGTTCCATATCATCGAGTACGAAGATGAAGACGTCGTCGATCGCCGAACGGTCCTGGTCACTCACCAGCGTCACGTCCCAGGAGATATGGAGTTCTGTCGGAGTGAGCTCGTCGAGCGGCGGAATAGCCGAGCTATTGGCGCGCACGGTGCATTCGCCGAGATCGCGCAGCTCGTCCAGCAGGCCGAGCGGATTGGTGCCGTTGGCCATCGAATTGGCGGGCAGGCTGAAGTGAATGCGCCAGCTGTTCTTCCTCTTCGCCGGTGCCTCGCGCACGGCCACGGGTGGGGGAACGGCGACCACAGGGGCAGCTACCGCTGCCGCCTTGCCGCCGACGGCGGCCTGCAGCTGCGCCAGAAGCTTATGTCCGGTATCGCCGTGATCGGCGTCCGGCTGGTCGACAAGGGCACGCATATGGTCCTGGGCGGCGAGAACGGCGGCGACGAGTTCGCTGGTCGCTGCGACTTCACCCTTGCGGACGCGGTCGAAGGCTGTTTCGCAATGATGGGTGAAGGCGGCGAGCGCCTCGAAACCGAACATCGCGCCGGAGCCCTTGAGCGTGTGGAGACCGCGGAACACGGCGTCGACGAGATCCTTGTTGTCGAGTTGGTGGGTCAGGTCGAGAAGACCGGCCTCGATCGCTTCGAGGCATTCGGCGGCCTCCATGCGGAATACGGCGACAGGATCGATCGTGCTCATCGTCCGAGAACCTTTTTCACGATTTTCACCAGACTTTCGGGGTCGAACGGCTTGGTCAGCCAGCCGGTGGCGCCGGCGGCCTTGGCACGCGCCTTGAGATCGGCATCCGATTCCGTCGTCAGGAAGATGATCGGAACGCCGGCCTGCGCCGGCAGCTTGCGCAGCTCCTCGATCATCGTCAGCCCGTCCATGACAGGCATGTTGAGATCGGTCACAATCAGATCGAAGGTGCTGCCCTTGGCCGTCGCGAGGCCCTCTGCCCCGTTGACTGCCTCGGTGACGCTATAGCCGGCATTGGTCAGCGTGACCTTGGTAGTCAGACGAATGCTGGCGGAATCGTCGACGGTCAGGATATTTGCACTCATAACGTTACCTCTTTATGCAACCAGAAATTTGCATCTTCTTGATCGAAAGATTCGATGAAACCGGCGCGCTCAAGTACCTTCAGGACCGAACCACTGGCCGGCGAAGAAAGTTTGAACGTCTTTCCTTGGGATTTTGCTTGGCAGCGCGAGGATTCGATGAGTTGAACGAAACTCAGATCCGCTTCCGCGCCTTCCGGAATGCTGATGATGATTGAATCACGACTATGAAATTCATCAGTAAGCTTGGAATATAGTTCTGAAACGTTGCGAATGCTGAGCACATCCGGCAAATTTATAGATTCGTAATATTGCTTCGGAGTATCCAATGCCGCCTCCTGGGCCAGAGAAATACTTGATGACCCTAAAAGGACTCTCATGGCAGCGTTAATGCGGGGTAAACAGCGGTTGTAGGAAACTGCCGTATAACGAGTCCCGAGACTCCCAATTCTCATCCGAGATAAGTTGTATTTTTTTCTCAAAAATTAGAAATAAATAAAGTAAAAACAGCGTGTTAAATTGCATTTCTCGGCCCTGACACTTTGCCCTGGGTCGCATCGACATCTTTCGTTAATCACAACGCTGGCGAGTCCGGCGCGTTTACCGGACGTTTCCATCCTGCCCGTAAAAATAGAATCGAATTGCCTGTATTTTAAGAAAAGGTATAAAATTGGCACACGCTCTGGTATCGCCGAACGCTGCAGCCTACTCGTCGGGGCGGGACATCAGCCGGACCTTGGAATCCGCCCGCAACCAGGTCGAGGAGCGTTTTCTCGAAGGCGGCACCGTACTGCTGTCGGTGATGGATGTCCTCAACCGCCTGTTGAACTCGCTTGAGAGTGTGACCACGGCGCTCGACAACAAGGAAGCCAGCGATACCACCGCCGATCTCCGCGCCACGGTGGAGAGCCTGAAGGCGTTGCCCGTCACCGAGGAAAACCGTCAGCAGGCGTTGGTCTCGCTGGCGCATACCGGCAGGGAACTGCGCAAGCACGTTTCCGACATGCAGGAGACGATGCGTTATCTCAGAACCTTCGCCGTGACCGTGAAGATCACCGGTGCCGGCCTTGCCGAATTCGCCGGCTTCGCCCAGGAGATCCTCGAACGCATCTATTCCGGCACCGACGAAGTCAACCGTTTCGCCACGCATCTCGATAGCCTCGACAAGGAGGTCAAGCTCGCCGCCTCCTTTGGCGCCAGCGTTTCCAAGGGTTATGCCGAGACCGTTCCGGCCGTCGCCGCAGCCCTGCGCGATGATGCCGCCAAGATCGCCGCACACCGCAAGGATCTCGGCGTCATCGCCCGCGAGGTCGGCGCGATTGCCCGCGATGTCCAGAGCAAGGTCGGCTCGACGCTGTCTGCCCTGCAGATCGGCGACATTACCCGCCAGCGCATCGAGCATGTGCAGGCCACATTTTCGTCGCTCGACGATTTCTTTGCCGGCGAGGATGGCGCAAGGCTCGACGCCGGCGCCCGCCAGCGCCTTCAGAACGTCATTCACCATCTAACCGCAGCGCAGATGCGCGACATGTGCGCCAATTTCCAGCGGGATTCAGAGAATGTCGTCAAGACGATCGCGAGTTTCGGCCACGACATGCGGGAGATCCTCAAGCTTCGCGATCAGATGAGCGGGCAGAGCGGCGAAGCCGGCGGCAACTTCATGCGCGCGCTCGAATCCAGCGTTTCGGCCGCTCACGAAATCGTCAAGCAGGTCGACACGGCAAGCCGCCAGGCCGACCAGGTGAGCCAGTCGACGATCGGCACGGCCGCCAAGCTCTCCGAAGCCATCGCAAATATCCGCGCCGTCAAGACCGACATCCATTATATGGCCTTGAATACCAACCTGCGCTGTAGCCGTCTCGGCGAGGAAGGCAAGTCGATCAACGTCGTCACCGCCGAGCTGCGCATCTTCGCCGGCAAGCTCGACGATTCCGCCGACGCCATCGTCAACGGCCTGCCGGCGCTCGAAGCCGCGGCCGGACGCGTCGCCCCCGCTGCCGGCGCCGGGGCCGGCAACCTCGGGGAGAGCCTGACGTCAGCCGTCGGCAACATCCGCTCCGCGGCCAACGTGATGGAAGATGAACTGAAAGTGCTCGCCGAGAACGGCCGCGAGGTCGCCACGAAGATCAGCCTGCTGATCGGCAAGCTCGATTTCCAGCATGATCTCGGCGAAGTCCTTGGCCGCTGCGCCGATCTGCTCGACGGCATCGCCGGCAGCGATATCGAAGATATCTCGGATCTCGCCGAGACGATCGCGCCGCTCGACCGCACGATCTTCAAGTACTACACGATGGTCCAGGAGCGCAGCATTCATCGCGACATCATCCCGGCGGCCGCGGACAGCGCTCCCGCCCCCGCCCCCACCGAGACCGCCAAAGCCGAAAACGACGAAGATCTGTTCGCCGACGCGCTTTTTTAAAGCGCGTCGCGTCGGGCCGCTATCGCCGCCGGAACTTGTTGGCGGCCTCGATCGCCGCCTTCTGCTGATCGTCCTCGATACCGAGATAGAAATCCTCAAGCGACGGATCGGCAAGCCCGGCACGCCGAGACAGCACGTACCACTTCGCTGCCTCGATCGGATCGGGCGGCGTGCCGATGGCGTTGATGTAGAGATGGGCGAGCTTGTTCTGCGCCACGACATTGCCGCCATTGGCGGCAAGTTTCAGCCATTCGAAACCCTTGACGTAATCCTTCGGTCCGCCGACGCCATTGACGAGCCAGATGCCGAGATCGAGCTGGGCGGTGTCGAAGCCGGCGCGCGCCGCACGCGCCATCCACTCGCGGGCGAGCTGCTTCTTTTCCTCCGGCAGGTCCTTCAGCGTCGCATAGATCTGCGCCACCGCATATTGCGAATCGGCAATGCCCTGCTCGGCCGATTTCTCGTAGAACGGCAGCGCAAGCTTCAGCCCCTTCTCGCCGGGATTGTCGGCGATGAGAAGCTGCGCCCAGTTGAACTCCGCTGAAGGATTGCCGGCCTCGGCCGCCTTGCGCATGTAGTCGTCGGCCTTGACCTTGTCACGCGGCACGCCCTGGCCTTCCATCAGGATCAGCGCATATTTAAACATGGCTGCCGCATCGCCGCCTTCGGCCGCCTTGCCATACCAGAAGGCGGCATTCTTCACGTCCTTCTTGACGCCGAGGCCCTGCGAGAGGATTTCGCCGATCAGCGTTTGCGCCGCCGGATCGCCGAGCTGGGCGCGCGGCAGCGCCTTGTCCATTGCCGTCAGGTAATAACCGCGCTGGAAGGCGCCGTAAGCCTCGTCGATCGGCCCCTTGTAATCCTTTTCCGGCGGCAGGTCCGGCAGCTTCGCGCCCATACGGTCGAACACGCCAACACCATCGGAGGGCTTGACATCCGGGCCAGTGGGCCGGTCGGTGCGGAAGGTCGATGCCGGCGCCGTGCCCGGCTGGCTGATGACGCTGTCCGGCGCCTGCGCCAAAGCGACATCCGGCCCGGCAGCAACCAAGGCCGCCACGCTGGCAAGGGCAAATTTCAAAAGGGGGACGGGCGGGATCGGCATGAGGGCGATTTCAATCCTCAAACCGTGGCGCTTTTTCGTCAAGCAACGCGTTGATTTCGGCGACGATCGACGGCGCCCGGCCGGGCTCGCCGAAGACCGCCAGCCGCAGCGCCACGAACTCCGCGCCGGTCTCGGCAACGGCAAGCGCCGAGGCCGGATCGGTGCCGCCCATGACGATACAGGGAATCTCGATCATCGAGGCCCACCATTCGCCGAGCGCAAGATTCTTCGGATGCGCCTCCGGCTTGATGTCGCCGTCGAGCTTGCCGAAAAAGATATAGTCCGGCCTGACTTCGCCGATCTCCAGCGCGTGGTGGCGGTCAGCCGCGTTGCCGCCGCCGATGATCAGCTTCGGCGCGTGTTTGTCGATCGCTTCCGAAAGCGCCTCCGCATTGCCGGAAAGATGCAGGCCATCGGCCTTCGCCCGGCCTGCGACGCGGCTGTCGCCTGAAATCAGCGCAGCCGCTCCGGCATCCTGGATCAGCGGCACCAGCTTTTCGGCATGTTTCTGGAAGGCGCCATCGTCGAGCCCGTATTGCGGCACGATCACCGAAGCGACGTCGCCGCCCTTCAGCGCGTCGGCGACGATCTTTGCCTGTTCATCGGCATCGGCAATATCAGGTGCGATGAGCACAAGGCGGCAGCGGTTTTCCGGTTCGGTCATGAGGTCTTTCCGTTTCCGGCGAATTCCCCTTCGAAATGAGGGATCCGCACTCGTTTTGTGTGAGTAGTTCCGTTAGACGAGGCTTGCAAGAGGAGGACGTCGAAAGCATGCCGCAGGATTTGTCATTCTACTACGCCGCCGTGCCCGCGGTTCTGCTGGTGGGCCTCGCAAAGGGCGGCATGGGCGACGCTTTGTCGCTGATCGGCTTGCCTTTCCTCGCCCTCGTCGTCTCGCCGGTCGAAGCGGCGGCGATCCTGCTGCCGATCCTGGTCTTCATGGACATGATCTCGCTCGTCATCTGGCGCAAGCATGGCGACTGGGCGACGCTGAAGATCATGCTGCCGGGCGCAGTCTTCGGCATCGCGCTCGGCTGGGCCACCTCGGCACTCGTTCCGGGCAGCATGCTGCGCATTGTCATCGGCGCGGTGACCATCCTCTTCTGCCTGCGCTATTTCTGGAATAATTTCGGCCCGGGCGCCGGCAAGGTGGTCCCGCCGCGCGGCCAGCGGCCGGTGGCCGCCAGCCTCTGGGGCACATTTTCCGGCTACGGCAGCTTCGTCGCCCATGCCGGCGGCGCGCCCTTCCAGATCTATGCCCTGCCGCTCAAATTGCAGCCACGCGAATATACCGGCACCAGTGTGCGCTTCTTTGCGATCCTCAACGCCATCAAGCTGATCCCCTATTTCGCGCTCGGCCAACTCGACACCCAGAACCTTGCGACCTCCGCGACGCTCCTGCCCTTCGCCCCGCTCGCCACCTTTGCCGGCGCATGGTGCGTGCGCCGCATGAGGCCACAGATCTTCTATCCCTTCATGTATGCGATGGCGTTGATCGCTGCCTTCCTGATCGTGCGCGAGGGCCTTGGTTGGTAAAACCCTGAAGCGCCGCGCTTCTTTTGAGACGCGCGAGGGACGCTGCAGCACTTTGAATTGCCGCACGCTGCAATGCACAATTTCCTTGCTGGAGCGCCCGGTTTGACGTAGCGTTCCCGCCATGTCGAACACGGACCCTTTCTCTGCGATTGCCGATCCGAACCGGCGGTTTCTGCTGGAGGAACTGCGCCGCGCACCACGGACGGTCAATGAGCTCGCCGAGGGTCTGCCGATCAGCCGCCCCGCCGTTTCGCAACACCTGAAAGCGCTGTTGGACAGCAATCTTGTTTCGGTGACATCCGAAGGCACGAAGCGCATCTACGCGGTCAACAACCGCGGCTTCGACACGCTCAATTTATGGCTTGATCAATTCTGGGCCTGATGCACGTCACGCGTCTCTGAGGACGTTTTATCACTTTGAATTGCATAATTTTATCCCGAGCAGTTCCGCTTCAAGGTAAAATTATGCCGGCCGGAAACTCGACACGGATCATCAGCCCCTTTGAAGCTTGACGAACCAAAAGCGCCAGCCGCGATGCGGCGGGCATCGGACTGGCGCAAATCGAGTGTGTGATCACCGGTTCTTGCTGATTTTAGGCGGAATGGATGGATTTACCTCTTTGCGCAAGATGATCGTCCGGCGACCCTTGGGAAGATCAGTGGACGGATGACTTAAGACGCTGAATCTCGTCCTTGATGCGCAGCTTGCGGCGCTTGCATTCGGCAAGTTCCGTATCGGAAATAGAGGGAGATGTTCTGAGCGCGTGCAACTCCTCCTCGAGAGCAACATGCTTTTTCTGGAGTGACTCAAGATGAGCTTGAACAGTCATATGACCCTTCCTTCCTCTTACCCTCCCCGGCCAACATCGTCGGGGATCAAGGTGTCAACGGCGGGGACTGTGACATATTTTTGAAGGCTTGTCGAAGGCCAAAAGATGAAGACTGGATGGCAATTTCATGATCAAGACTAACTAGCCGTTACCTGTATTTGGTGATAGGAGCTTGCGGAAATCATCGGCAGATCGGACAACGTCCGAGCACGATAACGGGGATTGCATATGGCCGATCAGGAACAGGCGGAAATCAGGCTCACAGTGGCGCGTCTGCGCCAGGAGCATGAGGATTTCGACGCCGCGATCAACGCCATGATCCAGACCGGATGCGATGCTCTGCGGATCCAGCGTATGAAAAAGAAGAAGCTCGTCATCAAGGACAGGCTCTCCAAGCTGGAAGATCAGATCATCCCTGACATCATCGCCTGAGAGGGAATAGCAGCAACGATGACAGACAGACCGCCCGTCGCCATCATCATGGGCAGCCAGTCCGACTGGGAGACCATGAAGAACGCCGCCGACACGCTGGAGGCGCTTGAGATCCCTTACGATGCGCGCATCATTTCGGCGCACCGCACACCCGACCGGCTGGTCAATTTCGCCAAGGGAGCGCGGGCGGAGGGCTTCAAGGTCATCATCGCCGGCGCCGGCGGCGCTGCCCACCTGCCGGGTATGGCCGCATCGATGACGCCGCTGCCGGTCTTCGGCGTGCCGGTCCAGTCAAAGACCATGTCCGGCCAGGACAGCCTTCTTTCCATCGTGCAGATGCCGGCCGGCATTCCGGTGGGCACGCTCGCCATCGGCAAGGCCGGCGCGGTCAATGCCGCCCTTCTCGCCGCCGCCGTCCTTGCCCTTTCCGACGAAGAAATCGCCGACCGGCTCGACGAATGGCGCGGGCGCCAGAGTGCTGCCGTCGCCGAATACCCGATGGACGACCTATGACGGCAAGAACGATCGGCATTATCGGCGGCGGCCAGCTTGGCCGCATGCTGGCCATTGCCGCCGCCAGATTGAATTTTCGCACGGTCATCCTCGAGCCGCAGGCGGACTGCCCGGCCGCCCAGCTCGCCAACCGGCAGATTACCGCCGCCTATGACGATCCGGCGGCACTCGCCGAACTCGCTGATATCTGCGATGTCGTCACCTACGAATTCGAGAACGTGCCCGTCGCAGCTGCCGAGACGCTCTCGGCGAGCGTGTCCGTCTATCCGCCGCCGAAGGCACTGGAAGCCGCCCAGGACCGCCTCGTCGAAAAGCGCTTTCTCAATGGCTGCGGCATATCGACCGCCCGCTTCCATGCGGTCGACAGCCAGGCCGATCTCGAGATGGCACTGAAGGATTTCGGCGGTCAGGGCGTGCTGAAGACGCGCCGTCTCGGTTATGACGGCAAGGGCCAGATGGTTTTCCGCTCCGTCGCCGACAGCGCAGATGGCGCCTATTCCGCGCTCGGCGGCGTGCCACTCATCCTCGAAAGTTTCGTCGCCTTCGAGCGCGAGGTCTCGATCATCGCCGCGCGGGCCACCGACGGCACGGTCGTCTGCTTCGATCCCGCCGAGAATGTCCACCGCAGCGGCATCCTTCACACCTCGACGGTTCCCGCTACGATCTCGCCAACGACGGCGGATATTGCGCGCCGATCGGCCGAAAAGATCCTCGCCGCCTTGAACTATGTCGGCGTCATCGGCATCGAATTCTTCGTGCTGCCCGACGGTGGTCTGATCGCCAACGAGATGGCGCCGCGTGTCCACAACTCCGGTCACTGGACGGAAGCCGCCTGCGTCGTCAGCCAGTTCGAGCAGCATATCCGCGCCGTCGCCGGCCTGCCGCTCGGCAATGGCGAGCGCCATTCCGACTGCGTCATGCAGAACCTGATCGGCGACGATATCCTTGCCGTTCCCGACTGGTTGCAGCGTCCCGATACGCTGGTTCATCTCTATGGCAAGACCGAGTGGCGCTCCGGCCGCAAGATGGGCCACGTCACCACCTTGACGCCGAAATCACCGGTTTCGGCTTGAGAAAACACCGCGACGCCTTGGGAAAAACACCTTCATGCGGTTGACATGGAAAAGGTGAAGAGGTATCTGCTCCCCCACCTAAAGAGCGCGCCCGATGGCGCGCTTTTGATTGTTAAAGATACGGGCGAATGTGAATTCCCCCATAGAGATCGCGGATCAGAAAAATGAAGATCAAGAATTCGCTCAAGTCGCTCAAGGCTCGTCACCGTGACAACCGTCTGGTTCGCCGCAAGGGCCGCATCTACATCATCAACAAGCTGAACCCGCGCTACAAGGCTCGTCAGGGCTGATTTCGCGCATCCGGATCGCCGCGCCGCGTGAGCTTGCGCCGGCGGATATATCCGGTGGGTCACTATGGTGATCACGTCAAATTTGTTTGATCTTCGGCGTTGGCGGGCTAATATGTCCGCCATGCGCTTTTTTGCTTTGACATCAGCGGCGCTGCCGCTCGCCCTCATTCTCCTCTCCGCCACTTTTCCGGCCACCGCCGCGGAAAAGGACGTCATCGTCGAACAGACGGATGTCAGCAGTTCGCCGAAGCAGCACCTCGACCAGCTCTTCAGCCAGTTGAAGCGTGAGCGCGACCCCGACAAGGCCAGCAGCATCGCCAATGAAATCCGCATGGAATGGAACGATTCCGGCAGCGCCACCATCAATCTGCTGATGCAGTGGGCCGACAAGGCGATCGAGGAAAAGCGCAATCCGGCTGCCCTCGACTTCCTCGACGAGGCGATCGCGCTGAAGCCCGATTATGCCGAAAGCTGGAACCGCCGCGCCACGCTGAATTTCGTCATGGGCAATTATCGCAAGTCGATGTCCGACATCGAACGTGTGCTCGATCTCGAGCCGCGCCATTTCGGCGCACTCTCCGGCATGGCGGCGATTCTCAGCAATTCCGGCAACGACCAACTGACCTTGAAGGCCTGGGAGCGTTTCCTCGATGTCTATCCCGCCGAACGCACCGCGCAGGAACAGGTCAACACGCTTGCCGAAAAACTCGCCGGCAACCGCACCTGATTCCCGGGCTGACATCTTGACGTCGGATCACGTCGCGCAATTTTGGAATATAGAGGGAATGATGTAGCGGTTTGTTCGCCCGCAGCTCATCCCGCAACTGTCGCTCGTTGTTAACATCATGCTTGCAGAAGTTTCCGCTCTTCTCGCCCCGCTCGCCGCCGCCATCGGTTACTCATCCTATAAGGCGCGGCAATTCGAACACGCCTATCCCAATATCGGCGAACTGACGGATGTCGGCGGCTACTGCATGAATGCCGTCCACATCAAGCGTCCCGAAAATGCGGATCTGCCGCCGCTTGTCTTCATTCATGGCGCCAGCGGCAATCTGCTCGACCAGGTCGTCGCCTTTCGCGCAGCACTCGAAGGCCGGGCGGAAATGCTGTTCGTCGATCGTCCCGGTCACGGTTATTCCGAGCGCGGCGGCCCTGAGAACGCCGTTCCCTCCGGCCAGGCCGATGCGATCGCCAGGCTGATGGAAAAGCGCGGCATCGAGAAGGCGATCATTGTCGGCCATTCCTTCGGCGGCGCGATCACCGCCGCCTTCGGCCTGCGCCATCCCGATAAGACATCAGGCCTGCTGTTCCTCGCACCCGCCACCCATCCATGGCCGGGCGGCATCGACTGGTATTATCATGTCGCAACCGTGCCGGTCGTCGGCTGGCTCTTCAACCATGCGATCGTCGTGCCGCTCGGGCTGAGCCGGCTGGAGCGCGGCACGCTGAACGTCTTCCGCCCCAATCCGCGCCCGGCCGACTATATCGAAAAAACCGGCCCGTCACTGGTGCTGCGGCCCCGCGCCTTCCACAACAACGCCGCCGATTTCAAAAGACTGCTGGCCTATGTGAAGGAACAGTCGCCGCTCTACTCGCAGATCACCGCGCCGACCGTCATCATAACAGGCGACCGCGACGAGATCGTCTGGGAGCACCTGCATTCGCGCGGCCTTGCCCGCGACATATCGGGCTCCGAACTCATCACCGTTCGCGGCGTCGGCCATAAGCCGGACTACCTCGCAACCGATGTCGTCATCGCCGCCATGGAGAAGATATCAGGCAAGCCGCGCGACCTGCAGGCAATCGCCCGCAGCGCCGAGGAAAGGCTTGCCGCCGCATCACGTGATCGAAAGGTCGCAGCCGTGTCGCCATTGGGGCCAGGCGCCCTGCACGGCGCATGACCTCTCCGGTTTGAATTTACCTGCCTCAGGCGCCAAGACGCACGCCGCCATCGCAGGTGATGATATGGCCGCTCATGAAGGTGTTTCCGACCAGGAAGGCGATCGCCTCCGCAATATCCTCCGGCCTGCCGACACGGCCGACCGGCGTGCGGCCTGCGAAATCCGCAAAGACGCTGCCGCGCTGCTCAGGCGGCAGGAAACTCCACCAAGGCGTATCGACGACCCCAGGGGAAACGCCGTTGACACGCAACGGCTTCAACTCGGCCGCCAGCACCGGCACCATCGCCTCGATGCCGGCATTGACGGCAGCAAGCCCAACCGTACCGGGCATCGCGGCCTGCGCGCTGACCGCCGAAACGAAAGTGATGCTGCCGCCCGGCTGCAACAGCGGCAACGCCGCCTGGGTTACCGCGGCATGCGGAATGAGCTTGGTCTGGAACCCGGCAAGCAGATCCGCCATATCGAGCGATGCAAAAGGTCCGGCGCCATGGCCGCTGCCCATCGCCAGCACCAGATGGTCGAACGCGCCGATCCCGCCAAAAGCCTCCC
The DNA here is from genome assembly GCF_014197345.1 of Rhizobium sp. BK008. Lineage (NCBI taxonomy): Bacteria > Pseudomonadati > Pseudomonadota > Alphaproteobacteria > Hyphomicrobiales > Rhizobiaceae > Rhizobium > Rhizobium sp. BK008. The sequence continues at coordinate 134,121 of NZ_JACIFK010000008.1, forward strand.
CGAGCGTGGAAAGCTGCGTCGCATCGAGCACCAGGCTGCGCAGATTACCATCGAGCGAAGCCTTGACCGCCGCGAGTTTTTCGCCGTCACGGCCTGCAATAGTGACCCTATATCCTTGTTTCAAAAGTAATGTCGCCGTGGCGAGGCCGATGCCGGAAGAACCTCCGATGACGACCACATGCTGCAAAGACATGATGCTGCTCCTTGAATTGATCGGGCTGCAGGCGCTTCAAGCACCTGCGACACCGGCATCATGCGTGGCCTGGAAACGGCAACCAGTTCCAGTTTTATCCTGGTATCGATACTGATATGATTACTGCCATGGACCATAGAGCCGACACATTCGAAGCCCGCCGCCGCGAATTCGCGGCCTTCCTGCGTTCCCGCCGCGAGCGGCTGACGCCCTCCGAGGTCGGCCTGCCGGAGGGATTTCGACGGCGCACGCCGGGTCTGAGGCGCGAGGAACTCGCCATGCTCGCCGGCGTCGGCACCACTTGGTACACATGGCTGGAACAGGGCCGCGACATCAGGCCTTCCGTGCAGGTCCTCAACGCCCTTGCCGATGCGCTGCGCCTCGACGAGGCCGAGCGCCGGCACCTCTTCACCCTCAACAATCGCCAGGCGCCACAACCAACGTCGTCTGCTCCCGAATGCGTCGACGAACCGCTGCAGCGCATGCTCGCCAATCTGACCCACCAGCCGGCTTATGTGCTCGGCCGTCGATGGGACGTGCTTGCCTGGAACCGTGCCGCCGACGTGCTTTTCGGCGGTTATGACACGCTCGACCGCGACGAACGCAACATCATGCACCGTCTCTTCGCGGACCCCGCGCATCGCCGGCTGCTCGTCGATTGGGAATCGGTTGCCCGCGTCTCGCTGGCGACGTTCCGCGCCGACAGCGCGCGTTATGCCGGTGATCCGGATTTTGAACGGCTGATCGCACTGCTGAAAGAGGCAAGCGACGAATTTCGCGACTGGTGGCAGCGCCACGAGGTCATCAGCCCGCTGTCCGGCATCAAGCGTATCGACCATCCCGTCAAGGGCCGCATGTCCTTCGAGCATACCGGGCTGACACTGACGAACCGGCCGGAGATGAAGCTCATCGTCTATACGCCCCTCGATGACGACGAGACCAACAGAAAACTCGCCGAGCTTCTCACCTAAAGCTGATCCCTTGCATTGCCGCGAACTGCCGCAGCCCCATATGTTTTCCATCATTGTCCATAGGAGGGAAATCATGGGCCGCCTGCATATCGGGACGATCTCCGTCATATCAGCATTGTCGCTGGGCCTGACCTCGGCTTTCGCCGCCTCGCCCGCACCAGTCGAAGCCGAGCACGGCATGGTCGTCACCGCCCAGCATTTGGCGACCGATGTCGGCGTCGAGGTGCTGAAGAGCGGCGGCAACGCCGTCGATGCGGCGGTCGCCGTCGGTTATGCCCTGGCGGTCGTCTATCCCTCGGCCGGCAATCTTGGCGGCGGCGGTTTCATGACCATCCGCCTGAAAGACGGTACGAAGACCTTCCTCGATTTCCGCGAACGCGCGCCGCTTGCCGCAACGAAGACCATGTATCTCGATGCCAAGGGCGATATCGTGCCGCGCGCCAGCCTCGACGGTTATCTCGCCGTCGGCGTACCCGGCTCCGTCATGGGATTGGAGACCGCACGCGAAAAATACGGCACGAAATCGCGCCAGGATCTGATCGCGCCGGCACTCCGTTTCGCCAAAGAGGGCTTCACGCTGGAACAGGGCGACGCTGCAAGTTTCGCCGGCAGCGCCAAACGCCTCGCCAAGGACGAGGCGGCAGCGAAGATCTTCCTGAAACCCGACGGCAAGCCCTATGCATCGGGTGAGAAACTCCTGCAGCCGGACCTTGCCGCCGTCCTGGCCGGCATCTCCGAAAAAGGTCCCGACGCCTTCTACAAGGCCGCGCCCGCCGAAGCGATCGTCAAGGCGAGCCAAGCCCAGGGCGGCATTCTCGCCAAGGAGGATTTCGAGCAATATGCCGTGCGCGAGTTGAAGCCGATCGAGTGCAATTACCGCGGCTACGACATCATCTCCTCGCCGCCGCCCTCCTCCGGCGGCGTGATCATCTGCGAGATCCTCAATGTTCTCGAAGGCTATCCGCTCTCCTATCTCGGCTACAATTCGGCCGAAACCGTACACATCATGGTCGAGGCGATGCGCTATGCCTATGTCGACCGCAATGCCGCACTCGGTGATCCCGATTTCGTCGAAAACCCGGTCACGAAACTGCTCGACAAGAAGTATGCCTTGGAAATCGCCGCCAAGATCGATCCGTACAAGGCCGGCACCTCGGCGAACCTCAAACCGCTCGGCGGCAAGGAAAGCACCGAGACGACGCATTATTCGATCATCGACGACGAGGGCAACGCGGTTGCCGTCACCTATACGCTGAACGGCTCCTTCGGCGCCGCCGTCGTGGCGCCGGGCACCGGCGTCCTGCTCAACAACGAGATGGACGATTTCACCTCCAAAACAGGCGTGCCGAACCTCTACGGACTGGTGCAGGGCGAGGCCAATGCCATCGCCCCGAAGAAGACGCCGCTCTCCTCGATGAGCCCGACGATCGTGACCCGGGACGGCAAACCCTTCATGGTGATCGGCAGCCCCGGCGGCTCGCGCATCATCACCATCACGCTGGAAGCGATCCTCAACGTCGTTGATTTCGGCATGGATATCAGCCAGGCGGTCAATGCTCCGCGTGTGCACCATCAATGGCAGCCCGACAAGATCTATCTCGAACCCTATGCGCTTTCGCCCGATACCGAAAAGACGCTCGCCGCCATGGGCTACAGTTTCGATGGCGGCAATGACGCGCCACAATGGGGCCAAGCCGCGGGCATCCTCGTCGGCGGCAAAAGCCTTGCCGCCATCGAAAAGGGTGGCGGCGCCCGGTATAACGGCGCCATGGACAGCCGCGCGGCGGAGGGGTCGGCGAACGGTTACTGACGACGGCGGATCGCCTGATCGACCAGGCACGATGCGGCTCCAAGAGCCGCAAAGGCAGCATCGCCATATTCATGTCACCGTGACAAAGTCGCCGTTCACAATTGGCTGGCCGCGCCCTATGCATGAGCGAACCCGCAAGCAGAAAGATTCCCGCATGGCCAGCATTGAAATGATTGTCGCAGCCCGCGCCCGCCTGCGCGGTCATATCAGACGCACGCCGCTTCTCTCTTCCCCCTTCCTCAACGAGATCGCCGGCCGGCGTCTGTTCGTGAAGGCGGAATGCCTGCAGCATACCGGTTCGTTCAAGTTTCGCGGCGGCTGGTCGGCGGTCTCCGGGCTCGATCCGGCGGTGCGCTCGAAGGGCGTCATCGCCTTCTCCTCCGGCAACCACGCCCAGGGTGTTGCGCTTGCGGCCAAGCTGCACAACGTCCCCTCCGTCATCATCATGCCGAGTGATGCGCCGAAGCTGAAGATCGCGAACACCCGCGCCTTCGGCGCCGAAGTCGTCCTTTACGACCGCGTCAACGAGGACCGCGACGAGATCGGCGCGAAACTTTCGGCCGAGCGCGGCCTGACGCTGATCAAACCCTTCGACGAACCGCTTGTCATTGCCGGCCAGGGCACGACCGGTCTCGAAATCTCCGAACAGGCCGAAGAGGAAGGCGTGACATCAGCCGAAGTTCTCGTTCCCTGCGGCGGCGGCGGATTGACCTCCGGAATCGCGCTCGCCCTGGAAGCCAGTGCCCCCGGCTTCCGCGTCCGCCCTTGCGAGCCGAAGGATTTCGACGACACCACCCGCTCGCTCGCCTCCGGCAGGATCGAACGCAACGCCTCGGTATCAGGCTCGATCTGCGATGCGATCGTCACGCCGCAGCCCGGCAACATCACCTTCCCGATCCTCAAGCGTCTCGCCGGCGCCGGCATCGTCGTCACCGACGAGGAAGCGCTGCGCGCCATGGCGCTCGCCTTCACACGGCTGAAGATCGTCGTCGAGCCCGGCGGCGCCGTGGCGCTGGCTGCCGCTCTCTTCCATGGCGAGGCGCTGGAAAGCGACACGGTCGTCGCCGTCACCTCAGGTGGCAACGTCGACGCTGATATCTTCGCCATGGCGCTCGAACGCTTCGGCTAGATAGCGCGCGGGCGACCGCCAGCCGCCCGCCTGGAGATGGAAACTGCAGATGTCATGCAGCCGGTTTGCGCGGCCGGATGCATCCCGTCTCTGCTAATGCTCCCGAAGCGCCCCGCGGATTGCGATTTCGACCGGCGAATAGGCGCCGTCCTGCCGTTCGAGGCGAAGCGGTTCGCAAGGCGCAAGGCCGGGCTGCGCCATGAAACGCGGCTCCCCGCCGCGATGCATCTGCGCAGCATGGATCAGGAACGGATGGCAGAGATAGACCGTGCCCGCCGGCCCTGTCGCCAGGGCCAGCGGTCGCTCTTCGCCGACATGTTCCAACCAGAGATGCGCCATTCCCGCTTCGCCCGCCGGCGCCAGAAGGCGGGCGATATCCTTGTGCGAACCGACGCGGATACGGGTCGGCGCATCCTCCTCCCCGACATCCGAAAACAGGAAGAGCATCAGCAACGCCCGCCCGCGCGAGGTGATGTTCACCCGCCATGCCGAAAAGTCCCTTTGCTCGTTCGGATCGCCATCCTCGCCGGGGAAGCTGAGGTCGACATGCCAGCCCGCATCGCCGGGATCATCGGGATGGGGAAAGCGGACCGGGAAGCTGCCAAGCCCATCGCGTGGTTGCCAGCGTCCCTTGCCGACGAGCTGGTCGAAGGCCAGATGCAATACCGGCGTATTGACGGCTTTCTCGAACGGTCCGCCGCCATAACCGGCAAGCCACACGACGGGCTGCGTCCACGTGCTTGGATCATCGGCATCGAAGGGAATATCGCGCCACATGATGGCACGAGCTTCCTCGGCCAATGCGCGGGGAAAAGCGTCGTCGATCCTGATGAAGCCGTCTTCGATGAATTGCTCGATCTGCGCAGCGCTCAGCGCCGGCGGGTAAACAGCTGATGTCATGAAAGCTCTCTCTATCGCCAAACCTGCCGGCTCTTTCCTTGGCCAGACGCAGGGTGGTTACAACAACGGCAACGAGCCAGCCGCGAAGGCTGGTCAGTAGCCGCATCTTCTGATGCCCGAAGGCAGAGCCTTTAGAGGCTCAAGAAGAAGATTGTCGCGATATTGAGGGTGATCGTCTTCATAGCGGTGCGAAGCTACAGGCTCGCGCTCGAAGGGTCAATGCGGAGATGTCAGGCCAGCACCTCGCGCAACGCACCATGCACCGACTGCAGTACGAGCTCGGCAAGGCGTGCCGCCGCCGGCTGCGGCTCGGCTTCCGCCCGGTGCAGGATCAGACCGAGCTTCGGCAAATCGGGCAGGCCGACCGTCTCGGGCGCCAGCGGCCGCACCTTCGCCGGCAGACCGATCGGCGTGCGGATGGTGAGACCGAGGCCTGCCGCCGTCGCGGCCCAGAGACCGCCCAGGCTGGGGCTGACGAAAGCGAGCCGCCAGGAAATGCCCGCCGCATCAAGCGCCCTGGTTGCTGCGCTCCGCAACAGGCACGGCGCCTCCAGCGAGGCAAGCGGCATCGGCTCACCACTTGCGGCCTGCCAGCCCGGCGGCCCCTCGGCAGGTCCGATCCAGCGCATCGGCACCTCGCCGATCCGCTCGCAATGGGCGGTCAGCGTGCCATCGCTCCAGGCAAGCGCCAGATCAAGCTTGCCTGATGTGACACGCTCGAGCAGCTCGGCATTGCGCACCACCCGCGCTTCGATGCGAACCTTCGGATGGGCACGCGCGAAGCGGCCGAGCACCTCCGGCAACAGGCTTTCGCCGAAGTCCTCCTGCAGGCCGAGCCGCACCCAGCCCTCCAGCTCGACGCTGTGAACAGCCGCAGCCGCCTCGTCGTTGAGTTCCAGCAGCCGCCTGGCATAGCCGAGCATCGTCTCGCCGGCATCGGTCAGCGCCAGCCCGCGCCCGGCCTTGCGGAAGATCGGCGTGCCCGCCTGTTCCTCCAGCTTCTTCAGCTGCGCGCTCACTGCCGAGGTCGACCGCCCGAGCCGCTCGGCCGCCTTGGCGAAATTACCGAGCTCCATGCCGGTCGAAAAGGTTCGAAGCACATCGAGATCGAAGGTCGTCCGCCGCATCTTATAATCCTATTTTTCAGGATCATTAATCCATAAAATTCTGATTTTCAGTATCATCGTGCCGTGCGATGGTTCTGCTGTCAAGGCCGACAGACGGCCCTAACCATGGAGATCCCGATGCCCTTCGTTCGCATTTCTCTTCGCAAAGGCAAGTCGCCGGACTATCTCACGGCGCTAGCCGACAGCATCCAGCGTGCACTGGTCGAGACCTTCGACGTGCCCGAAAACGACCGTTTCCAGACTATACACCAGCATGACGAGAACGAGCTGATCTTCGACCGCACCTACCTCTCCGGCCCGCGCTCCGCCGATTTCGTCTACATCTCCATCACGATCGGCAGGCCTCGCACGGCCGAGATGAAGGCGGCGCTCTATCGGCGGCTCGCCGAACTCCTGGCGCAATCGCCGGGCCTTCGGCCCGAGGATGTGATGATCGTCATCAGCACCAGCGCCCCGGAAGACTGGTCCTTCGGCGACGGCATCGCCCAGATGACCGACCCCGACTGGCGGCTGCGTGCGGTCGGAGGCCGGCAATGAGCGTTTCGAACCCGAAGATCATGACTGTTAGACGCTCCGGCAAGGCGGTCCGCTCGCCAGAGGGCGTCGCGACGGCGCCCTTCTGGGTCGAGATGCTGCTCGAAGGCAGCGCCGATGGCGAGAACACCGCGATGCGGGCGACGCTCGATCCCGGCACCATCACCCGTTGGCACACCCATCCCAGGGGTCAATTGCTCTATGTGCTCTCAGGTCATGGGTTGGCGCAGAACGACGGCGGCCCGATCGAAGCATTGCGTGCCGGCGATGCCGTCTGGTTTGCGCCCGGCGAGCGTCACTGGCATGGCGCCGCCGATGACAGCCCCTTCAGCTATATCAGCGTCCAGCCCACGGAAAACGGCAGCGTCGTCGAATGGCTGCAACCGGTGGAGAGACGGTCATGATCGCCATGCAATACGCCTTCACCCTGCCCGCCGATTACGACATGTCGATCATCGATCGCCGCATCCGCGACAAGGGTCCGCTGCTCGACGGCTTTCCCAATCTCGGTTTCAAAGCCTATCTCAGCGCTCGCAAGGGGGAGTTCGGCAGCCGCGACAATCTCTACGCGCCCTTCTATCTCTGGCAGAAGCCGGAAGGAGCAAGCGACTTCCTCTGCGGCCCCGGGTTCGAGGCTCTCACCAGCGCCTTCGGCTGGCCGCAGGTGAGGACCTGGATCGTCTGGCAGGCAGAAATCTCGTCCGATATCGCCTCAGCCAGGTTCGCCACACGCGATATCCTGCGGATGGAGCCTTACGCGCTGCTCGCCGATATCCGCCGCGCCGAAAGCGCAGAGGCTGCAGCCGACGTTGCGACAGCCGGCGCGCTCGCCTCGGTCTCCGCCTTCGAACCGACGAACTGGACACGGGTGCGCTTCAGGCTCTGGCGAGAGATTCCCGAGATTGACGAGCAAACGCAGGCCTATCGCGTCGGCCATCTATCCCTGGCCCGATCCTGAACTCAGACAGTTGCCCGGCGGTAGAAGGCCAGCGAACCGGCAAGCGCCAGCAGCGCACCACCACAGGCTCGCTCCAGCCACATGGCGCCTGAGGTTTTCAGGAAACGCACCGCTTGCGAGCCGAAGAAGGCGTAGCCGAACATGATGAGGAAATCGAGTGCGGCAAAGACCAGCGCAAGCAGCGCATATTGCGTTGCCTGCGGCAGGGCCGGATCGATGAACTGCGGCAGGAAGGCCGAGAAGAACAGATAGCCCTTCGGATTGGTCGCCGCGACCATGAAGCTTTTCAGTCCGATCGAGAAGGGCGATGTCGCACCCGCAGGCGCCCCGGACTTCAACGCCGCGTCGATCGTGCCCTTCGAGCGCAGCAGTATGATACCGAGAAAGGTGAGATAGGCAGCACCCGCCCATTTCAGCATCGAGAACCAGAATTCCGATGCCGCCAGCAGCGCACCGAGCCCGATCGCGACGGCGCCGATCAGCACGAAATCGGACAGCACCGCGCCGATCATGCCGGCAATCGCCCGGCGCAGGCCGTGCCTCGAACCGTTGGTCAATGCCAGCAGCACCGTCGGCCCCGGCGTCGCGATGCCGACGAAGGAAACAGCTGCAAAAGCCAGAAGCGTGACGATATCCATGATGATCCCTCCGAACCTGGAGCAATTCCAGCGCTAGGTTCGAAATTTGCACGTGTCGCCAACCTTGGCAATGCCGGCCCTTCAACGAAAAAGCCCGCCGCCTCTTGAGGCAGCGGGCTTTCGAAGGGACACGATCGGATCAGACGCCGCTCTGGCCGTCGGAGCCGATATAGGCAATGCGGATCATATTGGTGGCGCCGGGCGTGCCGAGCGGCACGCCGGCCGAGATGATGATGCGATCGCCCGGCTTGCCGAAACCTTCGTCGGCGACGATGCGGCAGGCACGATTGACCATGTCGTCAAGATCGGTCGCATCATGGGTGACGACGCAATGCAGGCCCCAGACGATGGCAAGCCGGCGCGCCGTCTTGATGATCGGCGACAGCGCCAGGATCGGCACCTGCGGACGCTCGCGCGAAGCGCGAAGGCCTGTCGTGCCCGACGAGGTGTAGCAGACGATTGCCGACAGTTTCAGCGTCTCGGCGATTTGGCGGGCGGCAAGCGAGATCGCGTCGGCGCCGGTCGCTTCCGGCTGGGCTCGCTGAGCATAGATGATGCCGGGATAATGCGGCTCGCGCTCGATGGCGGTGGCAATCGACGCCATCGTCGAAACGGCTTCGACGGGGTAGTCGCCCGAGGCCGATTCGGCCGAAAGCATGACGGCATCCGCACCTTCGAAGACGGCGGTCGCGACGTCGGAAACTTCAGCGCGCGTCGGCACCGGCGCCGAGATCATCGATTCCAGCATCTGGGTGGCGACGACCACCGGCTTGCCCGAACGGCGGCAGGCGCGGATCAACTGCTTCTGGATGCCGGGAACCGATTCGAGCGGCATTTCGACGCCGAGATCGCCGCGGGCGACCATCAACGCGTCGGAAAGCTCGATGATTTCCTCGATGCGTTCGAGAGCTTGCGGCTTCTCGATCTTCGACATCAGGCCGACACGGCCGCGGGCGATCTTGCGCACTTCGGCAAGGTCGTCCGGACGCTGGACGAAGGACAGTGCCACCCAGTCGACATCGTCGGTGGCGAGCACGGCGTCGAGGTCGGCGCGGTCCTTATCCGTCAATGCGCCGACGCCGAGCAGCGTGTCGGGAAGGCTGACGCCCTTGCGGTCGGAAATGCGCGTGCCCGAAATAACTGTCGTGACGATGCTCTTGCCGTCGCATTTTTCTGCGCGCAGAGCGAGCTTGCCGTCGTCGATCAGCAGGCGGTGGCCGGGCTGCACCGATTCCAGGATCTCCGGATGCGGCAGATAGACGCGGTTCTGATCGCCAAGCGCTTCGTTGTTGTCGAGCGTGAAGGTCTGGCCGGGCTTCAGGTCCACCTTGCTGTCGACGAACTTGCCGACGCGCAGTTTCGGCCCCTGCAGGTCGGCGAGAATGCCGATCGGCCGGCCGGAGCGCGCCTCGACCGAGCGGATGCGCTGGATGAGCGTACGCATCAGGTCGTGGCTCGCATGGCTCATATTGATGCGGAAGACATCCGCACCGGCCTGGTGCAGCTTCTCGATCATCGATTCCTCGGAGGAGGCTGGCCCGAGGGTGGCGAGGATTTTAATTTTGCGATTGCGCTTCATCAATTCTGGCTTTCTTGCGTCCCTGGGGTGTCGGAGAGCTGAACCATCCAGCTACCCTGGCGGCCCGTATCATATTCCTTGAATCCCATTTTCTGGTAACCGCGGGCATAACAATCCTGCACACCCGTGATCTTGAATTCGTTTTCCGCCACGCACATCTGCACGTCACCCGTCCATCGTCCCCCCCGGGCGGCGTCCTCTGCGTAGAGGTAATAATAGCGCGACTGCAATTCTCCCTCGATCAACGTAGCGCAGGTCGTTGCCGGCACCTGCCACCAGCCCTCCGTCACCCAGCCATCCTTGGCCCGGTATCCGATGGCGACGCCGACGAGATTCTGTGTTCCGTTGCAGACGCGAAAATCGGCGCGTGCGGCATCTGCGATAAAAAACGGCATGGCAGCTGCAAGAGCGAACAGAGCGAGACGGACCAGCGGCCCGGACCGCGTGAGGAAACTTGGCGCGGCTTGGATCAACACGGCTCCCAAATAGCTCCACGGTTATTCGTATCCGTGTCTTCTTGCGCCGCCGTCAAGCGAAAGTCAACGCAATGCTAATCGATTATATTTCCTTTCATATACCGCCTGTCGAGGGTGCGGCTCGACCTCTCCCCACCTGCCGCGCTTGAACCCGCCGCAGGTGCATGCGATCACTGCGCCCGACGGCGCAATGACGAACGGCAATTCCCTGATGGACGACTTCCAATCCTTCGAAATCCTATCCGGCAAACATGACAAAGGCATGGTGATCCTCGCAGATCACGCGATGAACCGCCTCCCCGCGCGATATGGCCGGCTCGGACTGCCCGACGCGGCTTTTGCCCGCCACATCGCCTATGACATCGGCATCGAGGGCCTGACGCGGCAGCTTTCGGCAAGACTCGGCGTGCCCGCCGTGCTCGGCGGCTTCTCGCGCCTGCTGATCGACCCGAACCGCGGCGAGGACGATCCGACGCTGATCATGAAAATATCAGACGGCGCCGTCATATCCGGCAACCATCCGATCACCCAGGAAGAGTGGGACCACCGCATCGAAACCTTCCATCGCCCCTATCACGATGCCGTGGCCGCAACGATCGACAGCGTGGCGAATGCCACCGGCCGGGCTCCGCTGGTGCTGTCGCTGCACTCCTTCACCCCGGCCTGGAAAGGTACTCCCCGCCCCTGGCACGCCGCCGTACTCTGGGACAGCGATCATCGCGCCGTCGGCCCGCTGCTTGACATGCTGCGCGCCGATCCCGATCTCGTGGTCGGTGACAACGAACCCTATGACGGGGCGCTGAAGGGCGATACCATGTACCGCCACTGCATGATTACGGGCATTCCGCACGCGCTGCTCGAGGTGCGCCAGGATCTGATGGGAGACGACGCCGGCATATCGGCATGGGCCGGACGCCTGGCGCCGATCTTTGCGGCGATGAATGCCGATCCCGCCTTGCACGGATACGACGTCCACCTCTCACGCACCGGTCCCTATTGAACGAAGGAGAGCGAAATGACCACGCTCAGCAAGGAACAGCAGACCGAATTCGAGGCCGCCGCCTTCCGCCGCCTCGTCGCACATCTTCGTGAACGCAGCGACGTTCAGAACATCGATCTGATGAATCTGGCCGGCTTCTGCCGCAACTGCCTGTCGAACTGGTATCGCGAAGCCGCCGAGGCCGAAGGTGTCGCCGTTACCAGGGACGAATCGCGCGAGATGGTCTATGGCATGCCCTATGAAGACTGGAAGAATCTTCACCAGAACGAGGCCTCGCCTGTGCAAAAGGCTGCTTTTGAACTGAACAACCCACACAAATAGCCCGGCTTGCCCCGAACAGGCTTGACCGTGACGCCGCTTCGCGGCAGTCACGTGCATCCAAAATTAATCACCGGAAAATCAGGAGAACACGATGTCTGATGCTCATGGCGTCGCCCGCGATCAGCTTCGCGCTTTCATCGAGCGCATTGAACGGCTGGAAGAAGAAAAGAAGACCATCGCCGACGATATCAAGGACGTCTATGGCGAAGCCAAGGGAATGGGCTTCGACACCAAGATCCTGAAGAAGGTCGTGGCGCTGCGCAAGAAGGACGAGCAGGAGCGCATGGAAGAGGAAGCAATCCTCGACACCTATCTGCACGCGCTCGGGATGATCGAGGCGCCGCCGGAAGGCTGATCCGCCGGCATACTGATGTCGACCAAGCCGCCGGGCCTTCGCCCGGCGGCTTTTCTTTTGCGTAGAATCCGCTTGGCCAAACGGCCATCTTGCCCGATCGAAGCAGCCAAAAGAAAAACCGCCGGATCGCTCCGGCGGTTTTTCGATATTTCCGTGATTGGCCGGCTCAATTCGTGTTGAACTTGCGCACTTCCATGAAGTTCACAGCCGTGCCGCTGAAGCGGGCCGGGTCGACCGAGGCGGTCTTGATATTGAAGCCCTCGGCGTAGACGGCGGTCGGCTGGGCGCGCATCGTCTGGCTGACGAAACGCGGCGCCTTGACCTGCTTGGAAGCCATTTCGAGCCGAGCGTTGGTAAGCGCCCACTGCGAAATCATCTTTTCCGTCAGCTTCGGCTCGGTGCGCACCGTCGTGCGGCTGGCATCCGCTGCTGCGGCTTCCTTGTGCGTCGGGCGACCACCCTTGGTGGGAAGGCCCTGTGCCACGGCGCTTTCGGCGGCCGGCTCGTCGAAACCATCGCCGAAGCTTGCCGACTTGGTCATCGGCGCCAAAGCTGCAAGCTCGAGCGGCGGCTTTGCAGCCGGCTTTTGCGTCATCGCGGCGTTGATCGCCTGCTCCACCGTGACCGGCCCCTTCGACGCGATCTCGCTTTCACCCTCATTCCGCTGCTGCTCGAGCGCATCGGCGACGGCAGGAGACAGCGCGTCCTGATCGGCTTCGTCGGCATCTGCTTCCGGATCGGCATCGGCGGCGGCAAGCAGGTTCTCGGCAACGGAGGGGCGTTCGATCGGCGTCGGAACCGGCAATCCGTTCGCACCCGTCAGCACGCTAGGATCGACGGACGCGACCTCGGCGTCGCCGGGCGCGCGGCGCGGGCCGAGAAGCGAGGGAACCGGAATGCTGTAGGCGCTGAGATCGGCGAATTGCTGCGGCGGCGCCTGGTCGGCCGGAAGGGCCGCCGCAAGAGCCTGCTGTGCGGCATTACCCGAAGGCGGTGCGACGAGCGCGCTCGCCACTTCGCTGCCGGCCGGCTGACCGCTGAATGCGGGGCGAACCTGCGGCACGGGCGCGTTCAGATCGGCGACTTCGGTCTGCTGCGGCTCGACCGGAGCGGGCTCAGCCGGGGCGGGCTCCGCCTTCGGCGGCGTCGCCTTGGCGACGGCAACAGGCGTCGAATCATCCGACTCGTCTTCCTGCTCGTCCGCTCCGCCGCCAAACAGCGCGGCAAACAGCGTCTTATGTTTTGGCGCCGATTCGGAAGCGCTGGCGATCTCTATCTGCGTGCCGCTGGCGCGGCGCTTATAGTCGGCCATCGCCTGCTGGTAGCCCGGTAGCGGCTTGCCGTCAGCCGGAATATGAATGGTATTGCCGTTGGGGAAGAGCCGGACCAGCTCGTCGCGGCTCATGCGCGGCCAGGCGCGAACACCACCGACATCCATGTGCACGAAGGGCGAGCCCGACTTCGGATAGAAACCAACGCCACCGACCTGCATCTTCATGCCGATGGCGCGCAGCGTCGCCAGCTTGACGTCGGGAATGAAGAAATCCATCGCCTTGCCGAGCATATGCTGGCTCTTTTCGGCGACCCCGGAATTGCGCGAGCGGCCGCGCAGCATCTCGTTGGTTCCCGGCGAACGGAAACCGCAGACGACGTTGATATAGTCCCTCGAACCGCTCTGGCGATAGACTTCCCAGATCAGGTCGAACAGGCGCGGGTCCATCTTCGTCGGCTGGTTCTTGCGCCAGTCGCGCAGGAAGCGGTTCAGCTGCTCCAGACCCTTGGGGTCGAACTTGCCGTTGCGCTTGTAGGTGATGACGGCTTTTTCGCCGGTATGAATGAAATAGAGCTTCAGGCTGCGGGTGTCGCCCGCTGCCTGCGAAGGTGTACCAACGAATACCGGTGAGGAAACCGCAAGCGCAAGAAGGGCGGCCGCTACCGTCCTTATTGCCTTTCCGCAAATGTTGGCGCCCAACGAACGCCAGCTCAAGCGCGAAGGCTTAGAATTCCCATTCAGATTCGGCAACTCGATCCCCGTCAGACAGACAATGTCCCGTACTGTCTCAGATGACTGTCAAATGCGGTCACACGATGGCAAAAATGCCACACATGATCAACCTTTTCTTTACATAGTGAACGAGCCACTAACAAGTGGTTTATGACCGGTAACAAATCGTGGTTGCCTTAGTCTTAACAAAAAGCGCTTAAGCCGCATCTTTCTGGGGATTATCGGGATCGATACCGTAATCCTTGAGCTTGCGATAAAGTGTGGATCGGCCAATGCCGAGCTTCCGTGCCACTTGACTCATCTGTCCGCGATAGAATTTGAGTGCGAATCGGATGAGTTCTTCCTCGACATCGGCAAGCTTGCGCACATCTCCGGCGGGATTGACGCTGGCGATCGCGTTTTCCGAGGCTTCGGACAGGCGGTGGTGGTGCACCTCCCCCGATATCGCCGCCCGGAACTCCTCACCATAGCTATCGTCGGGATCGAGGCCGGTATTGTCGGCAACCAGCGCCAGGTGATCCACCACCTCGTATTCCGGAAGCTGGGCGGCGATCTGCGGGAAGTCCGCCTCGGTCAGCTCCGGCCCTTCGGCCAGGACGACGGCCCTGAAGATCGCGTTTTCGAGCTGGCGGATATTGCCCGGCCAGTCATAGGCGGTCAGCAGCGCCAGCGCGCCTGAGTTCACCGTCATGCGGCGGCCGCTCTTCTGTTCGCTGGAGAAGCGATCGGCAAAGACACGCACCAGATTCGGAATATCTTCCTTGCGTTTGCGCAGCGCCGGAATGGTGATCGGGAAGACATTGAGGCGATAGTAGAGATCCTCGCGGAAATGGCCGTTCTTGACCTCCTCGATCAGATCCTTGTTGGTCGCCGAGATCAGGCGGACATTGACCTTGTGCGCGGTGCGCGCACCGACGGTCTCGATTTCGCCCTGCTGCACGGCGCGCAAGAGCTTCACCTGGACTTCGAGCGGCAGGTCGCCGATCTCGTCGAGGAAAATGGTGCCGCCGTCGGCTTCCATGAATTTGCCGATATGGCGTTCGGTCGCGCCGGTAAACGCGCCCTTCTCGTGACCGAAGAGAATACTCTCGACGAGATTATGCGGGATCGCCCCGCAATTGACGGTGACGAAGGGCTTGTTCGAGCGGTCGCCGCCGGACTGGATGGCGCGCGCCACCAGTTCCTTGCCGACGCCGGATTCGCCTTCGAGCACGACGGGAATGTTGGATTGGGCCGCCCGCTGGGCTAGATCGATGACGCGGATCATCGCCGGGCTTGCCGATACGATGTCGTCGAAGCCGACCGAGCCTGAGCGCGACCGGCGTCCGGCCCGCGCCTTCACCTCGCGCTGGTCGAGTTTCATCGCGTTCGAGATCGACGTGGCGATGCGTTCGGGCGAGACCGGCTTGACGACGAAATCGAAGGCGCCGGCGCGCATCGCCTGCACCACCGTTTCGATGCCGCCCTGACCCGTCTGCACGATGACCGGGATCTGCGTGCCGAACTCGTGAAGCGCGTCGAGGAATTCGAGGCCGGTCATCTCCGGCATCATCAGGTCGAGCACGATGACGTTGAAAAGGCCGCCGTCGCGTTTGACCATTTCCAGGCCGATACGGCCGTTCTCCGCCTGGTGCACGACATGGCCGTGACGCTCGATTGCGTTCTTGAGCAGGCGGCGCTGCACCGGGTCGTCCTCGACCACGAGGATTTGCCCTGCTCCCTTGAGCTCATTGTAACCGGTCATTGTCGCCTCACTTCATGCGAAACCATAAAGCGCACTCTGACAGAAAGGCTTGAACATCCAGTTTTGAGAAACAATTGCATTTTAACGATTGGAACGGGTCATTTTCGTGCCGAAGCGACGCCTTTCATGCGCCGAAAGTCCCTTGATGCGGGGGCTTCTCACGCTTACAGCGCTGCGCGTCTTTTCAGACGCGCAAAGGACGCTGTAACACTTTGAACCTGCGCATCGTGCTTTCCGAAAATCGATTCCGATTTTCGGGCCGATGCGCTAGACAATCAGACCTGTTATGAAAGTGGAGAGGAATTGCACCCATGAAAATCAAGCTCCCGCACGCCAGCCTTCTATTGTCGGCAGCAGCGCCAGCTGGGGCCGCCGATCCGGCGCTTGGCGATCTGCCGGTCTGGAAGCTGCAGGATCTCTACCCTTCCGCCACCTCCACCGCTTTCGTCGCCGACATGGAAAAGGCCGGCAAGGCGGCAATCGCCTTTGAAGAAAAATGGAAGGGCAAACTCGCTGAGGCCGCGACGAAGACCGGTGCCGAGGGCATCGGCGCGGCGCTGAAGGAATATGAGGCGCTTGACGATATCATCGGCCGCCTCGGCTCCTTTGCCGGCCTCACCTATTTCTCCGACACCACCAACCCGGCAAACGGCAAGCTCTACGGCGATGTGCAGGCCAAGATCACCGAATTTTCCGGCCACCTCCTGTTTTTCGCGCTGGAGCTGAACCGCATCGACGACGCGGTGGTCGACGCCTGCATGGCGAATGATCCCGCCGCCGGACACTATCGCCCTTGGCTGCTCGATCTCAGGAAGGACAAGCCCTACCAGCTCGACGACAGGCTGGAACAGCTCTTCCTCGAGAAGTCGATGACATCGGCCGCCGCCTTCAACCGCCTCTTCGACGAAACCATGGCGGAGCTTCGCTACGACATCGATGGCGAGAAAGTACCGCTCGAAGTGGCGCTGAACAGGCTGCAGGAAAAGGACCCTGAAGCCCGCCGCAAAGCGGCCATGGCGCTCGCCGAAACCTTCAAGGCGAATATCCGCACTTTCACGCTGATCACCAACACGCTTGCCAAGGACAAGGAGATCGCCGATCGCTGGCGCGGCTTCGAAGACATCGCCGACAGTCGCCACCTGGCAAACCGGGTGGAGCGCGAGGTCGTCGATGCGCTGGCCGCGGCCGTCCGTGAAGCCTATCCCCGCCTTTCGCATCGCTATTACAAGATGAAGGCGAAATGGCTCGGCATGGAGCAGATGAATTTCTGGGATCGCAACGCGCCGCTGCCGGAAACCTCCAGCGCCATCATCTCCTGGCCGGAGGCAAAGGACACGGTGCTTTCGGCCTACAGCAATTTCGCCCCGGAGATGGCTGCCATCGCCAAGCGCTTCTTCGACGAACAATGGATCGACGCCCCGGTCCGTCCCGGCAAGGCGCCAGGCGCCTTCGCCCATCCGACGGTTCCCTCGGCCCATCCCTATGTGCTCGTCAATTATATGGGCAAGCCGCGCGACGTAATGACGCTTGCCCATGAACTCGGGCACGGCGTGCACCAGGTTCTCGCCGGTGCGCAAGGGGCGCTGATGTGCCAGACGCCGCTGACGCTTGCCGAAACCGCGTCCGTCTTCGGCGAGATGCTGACCTTCCGCGCGCTTCTGCAAAAGACCACCGACACGCGCGAGCGCAAGGCGATGCTCGCCCAGAAGGTCGAGGACATGATCAACACGGTCGTGCGCCAGATCGCCTTCTACGAATTCGAGCGCAAGCTCCACACCGCCCGCAAATCAGGCGAACTGACAGCCGACGACATCGGTGAACTCTGGCTCTCCGTCCAGTCGGAAAGCCTCGGGCCGGCGATCAACATTTCGGAGGGTTACGAGACCTACTGGGCCTATATCCCCCACTTCATCCACTCGCCCTTCTATGTCTACGCCTATGCCTTTGGCGATTGCCTGGTGAATTCGCTCTATGCCGTCTACCAGAAGGCCGAGAAAGGCTTCCAGGAGAAGTATTTCGAACTGCTGAGGGCCGGCGGCACCAAGCATCACTCGGAATTGCTGAAGCCTTTCGGCCTCGACGCCACCGATCCGTCGTTCTGGAGCCAGGGCCTGTCGATGATCGAAGGGCTGATCGACGAGTTGGAAGCGTTGGATAGAGGCTGAGATCTCTTCTCCAAAGGCGGAAGGGCAGCAACGGGTCTCTTCTCCCCTCGGGGAGAAGGTGCCGGCAGGCGGATGGGGGGCGACACGGCTGAACCTCTCCTTCGCATGTGCTCAGGACGTCGCTCCGCTCCGCCCCCTCATCTGCCCTTTGGGCATCTTCTCCCCCGTGGGGAGAAGCGGAAAAATGCCTCACGCTCCCATTGGATTTTGAGCAATGAGGAGCAGAACAAATTGAAAGCGGCGCGTGGCTGACCAACCCTACATCCTCTTCCGCGACGACACGACCGGGCAGGTGATGCTTTTCGCCGAACCGGCCGAGATCATCGTTGCCAGCACGTGCGCCGAGTTATTTGCGGGCCTTGCCCGGATGGAGCAGGCCAAGGCCGAGGGCAAATGGCTTGCCGGCTATATGGCCTACGAGGTCGGATACTTCTTTGAGGAGAAACTCGCCCCCTTCGCTGGGGAACACCGCGAAACACCGCTGCTTTGCTTCGGCGTCTTCGATGCGCCGCAGCCGGATGCGCATCCGCTTGCCCAGCCCAAACAGCGTCTCGAAAACGAGGAATTCCTCACTGCTCCGAAAGCTGCCTGGGATTTCGATATATATAAAGAGCGCTTCGACCGACTCCACCAACATCTGCGGCTCGGCGACGCCTATCAGGCGAACCTTACCATGCCGGTCGAAGCCCGCTGGAACGGCGATCCCCGTGCCGCCTTCTGGTCGCTGATCGAACGCCAGCCGGTCAAATACGGCGCGCTGGTTGATCTCGGCGGTCCGGTCATCCTCTCGCGATCGCCCGAGCTTTTCTTCCGCACCGACGAACAGGGCTGGATCGAGACCCATCCGATGAAGGGTACGGCGAAACGCGGCGCCACCGCCGCCGAGGATGCCGAAATCATCGAGGCCATGCGCCGCGATATCAAGACGCAGGCGGAAAACCGCATGATCGTCGATCTCCTGCGCAACGATATCTCCCGCATCACCGAAGTCGGCACGCTCGACGTCCCGAAGCTTTTCGACATCGAGACTTATCCGACCGTCCACCAGATGGTGAGCCATGTGCAGGCAAGGCTCCGCCCCGATCTTTCGATCCGCGACATCTTTTCCGCGCTTTTTCCCTGCGGCTCGATCACCGGCGCGCCGAAGATGCGGGCAATGGAAATTCTCCATGCGCTCGAGGATGCCCCGCGCGACGCCTATTGCGGCGCAATCGGCATGATCTCGCCCGCCGGCGCCATGCGTTTTTCCGTCGCCATCCGCACCATCACGCTTTTTGAGGGCGGCAGGGCCGTCTTCAATGTCGGCGGCGGCATCGTCTTCGATTCGACCGCCGAGGCCGAATATGAGGAATGCCTGCTCAAGGCCCGCTTCGCTGTCGGCGATCAATGGATTGCACGATGATCGATTTTTCGTTGATCGAGACGCTGCGCTGGCAGCCGGGCGAGGGCTTCATCCGGCGGCAGTTGCATCTCGCCCGGCTTTCCCGCTCCGCCCGTCGCCTCGGCTTCCCGCAACCGGTCGACGCGGCGGCCAAGCTCGACCAAGCCGTTGCAGGCGCTACCGGTCCGCTGCGCATCCGCCTGACCTTCGACGCGCAAGGCCGCATCGAGGTGACGAGCGCCGCTTTCGTGCCACTGGCGCCCGATACCACCTGGATCGTCCGCCTCGCCGAGACCCGTCTGGATTCCGCCGACAGGCTGCTGCGGGTCAAGACCACGCGCCGTGCCGTCTACGAGAGAGCCCGCGCCGAATATGGGCCTGATGAGGCCGATGAAGTCATCCTGTTGAACGAGCACGACGAAGTCTGCGAGGGCACCATCACCTCGATCTTCCTCGACGACGGGAGCGGCATTCTGCGCACCCCGCCCATCTCCTGCGGCCTGCTCGCCGGCGTGCTGCGCACCGAACTCATCTGCCAGCGCAAGGCCCGCGTCGGCCGCCTCACGCTTGCCGATCTCGATGCCGGCACGCTTTATATCGGCAACTCGCTGCGTGGCCTGATCCGCGCAAACCTTCTGAGGCACTGACCATGTTCATTCTCTCCCTCACCTATCTCAAGTCCAACGATGAAGCCGACGGGCAGATGGAGCCGCATATGGCCTGGGTGAAGGGGGGTTATGCGAAGGGCTGGTTCCTCGCCTCCGGCCGCAAGGTGCCGCGCACCGGTGGCGTCATCCTGGCGATCGGCGAGCGCGCCGCGATCGAGGCCTATGTCGCCGCCGATCCCTTCACCATCCACGGCATCGCCGAATACGAAATCACCGAGCTTGCCGTAACGACGGTGGTCGAAGGGCTGGAAATCCTGAAGCGCTGAATCTACGCGAACCGATCGTGGATAGTCGCGCCGGCCTCCATCGCCGACCGATATTTGGCCTTTCCCCGTCAACGCTCTTTATTGTGACGTCGTTTTGTGATTAGAGCCGGTCACTTCGCACTCTCTGCGGCAATTTCAAATAATTCTTCGGGCTGAACGCCTTCGTCGCCTTCCACAGGAGAAAAGAATGACGGAACAGAACTATCCGGTATATGCCGAAATTACCGGTCCGATCGTGATGATCGGCTTTGGCTCCATCGGCCGCGGCACCCTGCCCCTGATCGAGCGCCATTTCAAATTCGACAAGAGCCGGATGGTCGTCATCGACCCGCGCGAAGAGCCCTCCGACATGGAGATCCTGAAGAAGCATGGCGTTCGCCATATCAAGGAATATGTCACCAAGGAGAATTACAAGGAACTGCTGAAGCCGCTGCTGACGGAAGGCGAAGGCCAGGGTTTCTGCGTCAACCTCTCGGTCGACACCTCCTCGCTCGACCTCATCAAGCTCTGCCGCAAGCATGACGTGCTCTACGTCGACACCGTCGTCGAACCCTGGCTCGGCTTCTATTTCGACAAGGGTATGAGCAATGCCGACCGCACCAACTATGCGCTGCGCGAAACCGTGCGCAAGGAAAAGGCGAAGAACCCGGGCGGCGCCACCGCCGTCTCCACCTGCGGCGCCAATCCGGGCATGGTCTCCTGGTTCGTCAAGCAGGCGCTCGTCAACCTCGCCAACGACACCGGCCTGAAATTCGACGAGCCGGACCAGCACGATCGCGAAGGCTGGGCAAAGCTGATGAAGAAGCTCGGCGTCAAGGGCGTCCACATCGCCGAGCGTGATACCCAGCGCACCAAGCATCCGAAGCCGCTCAACGTCTTCTGGAACACCTGGTCCGTCGAAGGCTTCATCTCCGAAGGCATGCAGCCGGCCGAACTCGGCTGGGGCACCCATGAAGAGTGGATGCCGAAGAATGCCAAGAAGCACAAGAAGGGCAACAAGGCGGCGATCTACCTGGAACAGCCGGGCGCCAACACCCGCGTGCGGACCTGGTGCCCGACGCCCGGCCCGCAATATGGCTTCCTCGTCACCCACAATGAGTCGATCTCGATCGCCGACTATTTCACCGTGCGCGACAAGGACGGCGAAGTGACCTTCCGCCCGACCTGCCACTATGCCTACCACCCGGCCAACGACGCCGTGCTCTCGCTGCATGAGATGTTCGGCAATGGCGGCACCCCGCAGCCGGTCCATCACGTTCTCGACGAGGACGAGCTCGAGGACGGCATCGACGAACTCGGCGTCCTGCTCTACGGTCATGAGAAGAACGCCTACTGGTACGGCTCGCGGCTGTCGCTGGAAGAAACCCGCCGCATCGCGCCCTACCAGAACGCCACCGGCCTGCAGGTCACATCAGCCGTTCTCGCCGGCATGGTCTGGGCGCTGGAAAACCCGACAGCCGGCATCGTCGAAGCCGACGAGATCGACTACAAGCGCTGCCTCGAAGTGCAGATGCCCTATCTCGGCCCGGTCGAAGGTCACTACACCGACTGGACACCCCTCGACGGCCGTCCGGGCCTCTTCCCGGAAGATATCGACACCAAGGATCCGTGGCAGTTCCGGAACATTCTGGTTCGCTGAGATCAGTTCCTCGGCTTTGACAATGCCCGCCGCAAGGCGGGCATTTTTGTAACGCCTGCTGTCTAAATGCTGGCCGCTGCCCCTCCAAGGCTTGCCTTCAAGCCGGGCGCGCGCCATGTTTTGCCCGAACTTGGCGGGTGTCCGCCGCGCCGATTCGCCGGGAGAAGCCTTATGAAAATCAGAACTGGTCTCGTTCTTGTCGGCGCAGCCGCCGCTCTTGCCGCCTGTGTTTCATCGGAGCCGCGTCGCCTGCCGGTTGCAACCGCACCCGTCGCCACCGGCGTCGAAGGCAATTGGAGCGATCCGAACGGCATCGTTTCCACCTTCCAGGGCGGCACTTTCACCACCCGCACCACCGATAGCAACCAGCTTCTCGCCTCGGGCACCTATATCAACACTTCGCCGACCCTGGTCGAGATCAACATGACCTCGCTGGTGCGCAAGACCCAGTCCAAGGTCAATTGCGCTCTCGTCAATCCGAGCCAGTTGAACTGCACCTCCGATTCCGGCGCACAGTTCACGCTTTCCCGCCGCGGCTGAAAGATGAGGCGATAGGCTAGGCACACCATGCGGGCCTTCGCCTTTTACCTCGTTCTGCTGCTTGCAATGCCGCTTGCGGCACTTGCCGTTATTTTGCCGGCCAATGTCTATCGTGCCCAGGGCATCGCCGCTCCCGATTGCGACGGGCCGCTGCAGGTGCTGATCTTCGCCGTACCGGCAATCCTGATTTATGGTGCGGGCGCATTTCTGGTCTACCGGACCGGCCGGCGCTTTCATCGCCTCTTTGCCCTTTTCTGTTTGGTCATCGCGCTGGCGACAGTTCCGAATATTGCCGAGGCCGTACACGAACTCTACCGAAACGCGGCCGATGGCGAATGCCAGGGATAAGCAGCCCGGCTTTTTTGCCCTGTCCCCTTGGAAAGCGCCCTGCCTGGCCCAGCTTTCTCTTGCGGTTGCACATCGTCTGATGGAACAA
Source organism: Rhizobium sp. BK008 (assembly GCF_014197345.1). Classification (NCBI taxonomy): domain Bacteria; kingdom Pseudomonadati; phylum Pseudomonadota; class Alphaproteobacteria; order Hyphomicrobiales; family Rhizobiaceae; genus Rhizobium; species Rhizobium sp. BK008. The sequence continues at coordinate 156,956 of NZ_JACIFK010000008.1, forward strand.
TCCGAAGGCCGGGCAATCGCCCCGGCGCACAATGAAAGGGAACGGCGAGGGATCAGGGGAATCTTTCGCCTCAATCAGGAGAACAGGGATGACGAAGTCTTTCAGCTTCGGTCTTTTGACCGCGTCCATGCTGGCGCTGAGCGCGGGTGCCGCCTTTGCGGATTACGAACTTAATATTCTTCATATCAACGATTTCCATTCGCGCATCGAATCGATCAACAAATTCGACTCCACCTGCTCGGCCGAGGAGGAAGGCAAGAAGGAATGCTTCGGGGGTGCTGCCCGCCTGAAGACCGCGATCGACCAGCGCCGTCAGGCGCTATCCGGCAAGAACGTCGTCCTCCTGAACGCCGGCGACAATTTCCAGGGCTCGCTGTTCTACACGACCTACAAGGGAGCGGCCGAAGCCGAATTCCTCAACCTGATGAAGTTCGACGCCATGACCGTCGGCAATCATGAATTCGACGACAGCGAGGACGGGCTTGCGACCTTCCTCGACAAGGTGCAGTTCCCTGTCGTGACGGCGAACGTCAAGGCGACGGCTGCCTCCAAGCTCGGCGACCGCATCAAGCCCTCGCTGGTGCTCGATGTCGGCGGCCAGAAGATCGGCATCGTCGGCGCCGTAACCAATGATACCCCCGAGCTGTCCTCCCCCGGTCCGAACGTCACGATATCAGATGACGTCCAGGCCATTACGTCAGCCGTCCAGGATCTGAAGGGCCAGGGCGTCAACAAGATCATCGCGCTGACCCATGTCGGTTATCCCCGCGATCTCGCCCTGATCGCCAAGATTCCGGACGTCGATGTCGTCGTCGGCGGCCACTCCCATAGCCTGCTCTCCAACACCGACCCGAAGGCCGAAGGCCCCTATCCGACGATGGTCGACAATCCCGGCGGCTACAAGGTGCCGGTCGTCCAGGCCGCTTCCTACAGCAAGTATCTCGGCGATCTCGTCGTCAATTTCGACGACAACGGCGTCGTCAAGGATGCCAAGGGCGATCCAATCCTGATCGATTCCACCTTCACGCCCGATCCGGCTGTCATTACCCGCATCGCCGAACTGGCAAAGCCGATCGAGGAACTGCGCAACAAGGTCATCGGCTCCTCCGAAAGCCCGATCGAGGGCGATCGCAAGGTCTGCCGCGTCAAGGAATGCTCGATGGGCAATCTGGTGGCTGACGCCATGCTCGACCGTACGAAGAACCAGGGTGTCACCATCGCCGTCCAGAACGGTGGCGGCCTGCGCGCGTCGATCGACGGCGGCGAGGTCACCCAGGGCGAGGTCATCACCGTCCTGCCTTTCCAGAACACGCTCGCCACTTTTGAATTGACCGGCGCAGACGTCGTCAAGGCGCTCGAAAACGGCGTCAGCCAGATCGACCAGAGCGCCGGCCGCTTTCCGCAGGTCGCCGGCCTGAAATTCTCCTTCGACCCGTCGAAGCCCGCCGGCGGCCGTGTCAGCGATGTTCAGGTGAAGGACGGCGCCAATTTCGCGCCGATCGATCCGGCCAAGACCTACAAACTCGCCACCAACAACTTCATGCGGGCCGGCGGCGACGGCTATTCGATCTTCAAGGAGGGCCAGAACGCCTATGATTTCGGCCCGGATCTTGCCGATGTGACCGCGGCATACGTCGCCGCGCATTCGCCCTATAAGCCATACACGGATGGCCGCATCGCGGAACTGGCGCAGGCAGCGCCGGCCCCCTCCGCTTCCGAACCGGCGCCTGCTGCACCGGCTGCTCCTGCTCCATCCACAGAGCCGGCTCCCGCACCCGTTGCACCGGCACCTGCCGCTCCGGCACCAGCGGAACCCGCACCGGCGCCGGCAGCCTCCGCACCTGCCGCAACGACGCCGTCCACCCACGTCATTGCCGCCGGCGACACATTCTGGGATCTCGCCGTAACCTTCTATGGCGACGGCACGTTGTGGCGGAAGCTGTCGGATGCCAACGGCAAGCCGAACCCACGCCACCTGACGGTTGGCAAGGAGATCGAGGTTCCCGCCAAGTAAGACGATTTGTCCCGATGCCACTGGCCGGTCCGGGGTTTCCCGGGCCGGCTTTTCTTTCTATAGGGTGAACCACGATCTCCAGGCTGCGTATGAGCTGACGAGACAAAAAAAGCGTTGGGGCCAGAATGACAGCAGATATTTCACTCCGCCCGGCGGACCATCCGGCCGTAAAATCAGGCAAGGTTGGTGTCCTGCTGGTCAATCTCGGCACGCCCGACGGCACCGATTACACGTCGATGCGCCGCTATCTCAGGGAATTTCTGACCGATCGCCGCGTCATCGAATGGTCGCCCTGGAAGTGGTACCCGATCCTGTTCGGCATCGTGCTCAACACCCGCCCGCAGAAGGTCGGCAAGGCCTATGAGCTGATCTGGAATAAGGAGAAGAACGAAAGTTATCTCCGCACCTACACCCGCAACCAGTCGGAGCTGATGGCCGAGCGCCTGAAGGATCTTGATAGCGTCAAAGTCGACTGGGCGATGCGCTATGGTACGCCGTCGATCGCTTCGCGCATCGACGCGCTGAAGCAAGAGGGATGCGACCGTATCGTGCTCTTCCCGCTTTATCCGCAATATGCGGCGGCAACGACCGCCACCGTCAACGACAAGGCCTTCCAGAAGCTGCTCTCTATGCGCTGGCAGCCGGCGCTGCGCACCGTGCCCGACTATCACGACGACGAGACCTATATCGAGGCACTCGCCAGTTCCGTCGAAAGACATCTTTCGACGCTCGACTGGAAGCCCGAGATGCTGCTCGCCTCCTTCCACGGCATCCCCATGTCCTATTTCAAGCAGGGTGATCCCTATTACTGTCAATGCCAGAAGACCGGCCGGCTGCTGCGCGAGCGGCTCGGATTGACCGAGGAAAACTTCATGGTCACCTTTCAGTCCCGCTTCGGGCCGGAGGAATGGCTGCAGCCCTATACCGACAAGACGGTGGAGAAGCTCGCCAAGGACGGCGTCAAGCGCATCGCCGTCATCAATCCGGGCTTCGTCTCCGACTGTCTGGAGACGCTCGAGGAGATCGCCGAGCAGGCTGCCCATTCTTTCCATGAGAACGGGGGAGAGAAGTTCGCGCATATCCCCTGCCTCAACGACGGCGAGGACGGCATGAAGGTGCTGGAAAAGGTCGTGCGCCGCGAATTGCAGGGCTGGACCTGAGAGATCTTTTCAGAAAGCATCGCCGCACGGATAGCTGGCGAAGATCCAAATAACCCAACCGAGAGGAAACCTCCACCTCACACGGATGTGTAGCATCCATACGGCATTTCTTCCTCGCAAAGAACATGCTACCCCACCACATCAGTGTATGGGCGCATGCGCCGATAGGAGGAATTCTTCATGTTGTTCGGCGGCTTCGACATTGTCGTCATCGTGCTGGTCATCTTCGTCATCCTCGTGCTCTTTGCCGGGATCAAGACCGTGCCGCAGGGCTACCGCTATACGATCGAGCGCTTCGGGCGGTATACCCGCACGCTGGAGCCCGGCCTCAACCTGATCACCCCGTTCATCGAGCGCGTCGGCGCCAAGTTGAACGTGATGGAACAGGTGCTGAACGTGCCGACCCAGGAGGTGATCACCAAGGACAATGCCTCGGTTTCGGCGGATGCCGTCTCCTTCTATCAGGTGCTGAACGCCGCTCAGGCCGCCTATCAGGTCTCCAACCTCGAAAACGCCATCCTCAATCTCACCATGACCAATATCCGTTCGGTCATGGGTTCGATGGATCTCGACGAACTGCTCTCTAACCGCGATGCGATCAACGACCGGCTGCTGCGCGTCGTCGACGAGGCCGTGCATCCCTGGGGCATCAAGGTCACCCGCGTCGAGATCAAGGACATCCAGCCGCCGCGCGACCTCGTCGACGCGATGGCCCGCCAGATGAAGGCCGAGCGCGAGAAGCGGGCGCAGGTGCTGGAGGCCGAAGGCTCGCGCAACGCGCAGATCCTCCGAGCCGAAGGCGCCAAGCAATCCGCCATTCTCCAGGCCGAAGGCCAGCGCGAGGCCGCCTTCCGCAACGCAGAAGCCCGCGAACGCCTGGCCGAAGCCGAAGCCAAGGCGACGAAAATGGTCTCCGAGGCGATCGCCGCCGGCGACATCCAGGCGATCAACTATTTCGTTGCGCAGAAATACACCGAAGCGCTCACCTCGATCGGTTCGGCGCCCAATTCCAAGATCGTCATGATGCCGATGGAAGCCTCTTCCATCTTGAGCTCGCTCGGCGGCATCGGCGCCATTGCCCGCGAGGTCTTCGGCGATGCCGGCAACAGCCCGGCAACCCCGCCGCCGCTGCCGCCGCGTCCGCGCCCCGCACCGGCGCGCTCGACGCCGCCGATCAATCCGTCGACTCCCAATCCTTTCAATCCCGATCAGGAGCGATAAGCCATGCTGGCGAAGATCATCGCCGAACTCGGTCCGTGGAGCTGGTGGGTCGCAGGCCTCGTGCTGCTCGCCGCGGAAATGATCGTACCCGGCTTCTTCCTGGTCTGGATCGGCCTTGCCGCCTTGATCGTCGGCGCGCTGTCGCTGCTCTTCTGGGACAGCGCCTTCTGGGTCTGGGAACTGCAGGCGATCCTGTTTGCGCTGCTCGCCGTTGCCACGACCTTCGCCGGCCGGCGGCTGACGCTGCGCAATGCAACGACCGACGAGCCCTTCCTCAATCAGCGCGGCGCGAGCCTCGTCGGCCGCACGGCGACGCTGCACGAACCGATCCGCGAAGGCCGCGGCCGCATCCGCCTCGACGATACGCTATGGCAGGTGATGGGACCCGATCTGCCGGTGGGAACACAGGTGAAGGTGGTTTCAAGCAACGGCCGCGACCTGACGGTCGAGCCCATCTGATCAAACGAGCCTGATCGAACGAGCTTGATCAGGCGACGCCGATGCGCAGCAGGTCGTGGAAATGCACCAGTCCGACCGGCCGGCGGTCGTCGTCGATGACGATCAGCGCGCCGATATGATGCTGGTTGAGCAGCGCCAGCGCCGCGGTCGCCAGTATCGTCGGCTTCACCGTCTTTGGCGTCTTGGTCATGATATCGTCGACCGCGAGCTCGGCCAGATTGCGGGTCAGATTGCGCGCCATATCGCCTTCGGTGACGATGCCGCAAAGCCGGCCATCCTCATCCAACACGCCGACGCAGCCGAAATGCTTGCGCGACAGCACCGTGATCGCCTCCGGCATCGGCGTGCCCTTGGCAACGAGCGGCAGCTGCTCGCCGGTATGCATGATATCGGCGACATGCATCAGGCTGGCGCCCAGCTTGCCGCCGGGATGGAAGACATGGAAATCCGTGGCGGTAAAGCCGCGCGCTTCCAGGAGCGCCACTGCCAGCGCGTCGCCGAGCGCAAGCTGCATCAGCGTCGAGGTCGTCGGCGCCAGCCCATTGGGGCAGGCCTCCTGTTCGTTCGGCACCAGAAGGACGATATCGGCGGCGGTCGCCAGCGAGGAACGGTCGCTGCAGGTGATTGCGATCAGCGGAATGGAGAAGCGCCGGGTGAAGGAGATGATGCTCTTGAGCTCGGCGCTCTCGCCGCCTTTGGAAATCGCCAGCACGACATCGTCGCGCTCGATCATGCCGAGGTCGCCGTGATTGGCTTCGGCCGCATGCACGAAAAAGGCAGGTGTCCCGGTTGAAGCGAATGTCGCCGCGAGCTTGGCCCCGATATGGCCGCTCTTGCCGACGCCGGTGACGATGACGCGGCCGGAGATGTCGCCGATGACTTCGACGGCCCGTGTCAGAGGATCGGCCAAGCCATTGTCAAGGGCCCGTTCCAGCGCTTCAAGACCGCGTCTTTCGGTCTCTATCGTGCGTTTTGCCGATTCGAGCACGCTGTTTTCAACGAGGTTTATCGCTCTTCTGTTCATGAAGTTGCGTTAGACCTTTTCACTTTCCAAGTCCACCCCGCACTCTTTCCGAAATGTGAACGGCGCCCGCTGACGGCAACGAATGATTAACCACAAGGCTTTACCTTTGGGTAAGAACCGAAAGCATGTCAGGCGCGAATTGCATGGGCCAGCCAAAACAGACGAGCAGTGTGACGCCGCTCCGCGCCATGAGCCGTGCCGTCTCTTTTGCCGCGTTCGGAGGCCTGATTCTTGCCCAGACGGCAGCCCTTGCGCAGTCCGCCGCACAGCCGGCAGGGATGGCAAACAGCCGCTCCGCGGCCAATCAGGACAACAGCACCACTAACAACGCCGCCGCCACCGGTTTCGATGACGAGACCGACGGTGCCGCCGCGACTGCGGCAAATGGTGCGACCGCGAATGCCGACGATGCCCAGCAGAGGCCAGCCATACCGGATGCGCAGGCCGGCGACGACATTACCGGCTCCATCCTCGACGAGGACATACGCCGGCTGAACACCCGCGAAGCGCCGCTCGACGAGACGCTGCCGCGCCGCAGGGCTGCCACAAGCGCCTCGACGGAGGAAACGCCGGGAATCCCGATCGGCACGTTCGTGCTCCGCCCGAGCGTCACCCAGAGCATCAACACCGAGACCACCAAGGACGGCAATACCCGACAGCGGCGCGCCTTTTTCGAAACAGACGCAGCAGCGACCTTGACCTCCGACTGGGGCCGCCATCAACTGTCCGTAACCTCGGAAGGTGCCTATCAGAGGAATATCAGTGGCGAGGGCGAAGAACAGCCCTCCTTCAAGATCAACAGCGACCTCAGGCTCGATCTTCCCGACGACACCACGGCGCACCTGACCGCCGGTTACAATTTCTACCGCGAGGATACGGACGATCCCGACGCCATCGCCAATGCCGCGCAGCAGTCTGATGTACAGGAATTTTCGGCCGGCGCCTCCGTCCAGCGCGATTTCGGCATTCTACGCGGGACGACGGCCCTTGCCATGACCCGCTCGATTTATTCGGATGCCAAGCTTTCGAACGGCACGACCGTCACCCTCAGCGATCGCGACCAGACGACGGGTACGCTGCGCGGCCGCGTCGGCTACGAGCTGTCCCCCGCGCTCATCCCCTTCATCGAAGCCAACATCGGCCGCACGATCTATGACGAAACGCGCGACTCGGCCGGCTATGAGCGCTCGGGGCACAGCTATGGCGCCAAGGTGGGCGTCGAAGTCGATCTCGGCGAGAAACTGAAGGGTGAAGTCGGCGTCGGTTACGAGCAGGCCGATTTCGAAGACAGCCGCCTGTCCTCGATCGATACGGCGACACTCGATGCAAGCCTGCTCTGGTCGCCGATCCGCGGAACCGACGTCAATTTCGACCTGCAAACCAGCATTCAGCCCTCAACGACTGCCGGTGAGAGCGGCTACGTCTCGCACGCACTGACGACGACGCTCACCCACCAGCTGCGCGACAATCTGGTCGGGACGATGATCGGCGGGGTAATATGGCGCGACTATCCCACGGATAGCACCATCAACGACGAGCTCGTCTATACCGCCGCGACCGGCCTGACCTGGAACATCAACCGCTATCTCGATTTGACCAGCACACTCGGCTACGAGCTGACGACGCGCAAGGAAGGCACCGACTCGCAGCAATTTCGTGCCGGCGTCGGCCTCAAGCTGAAACGTTAAACGCCGCGCATCCAGCCCGGATGCGCGGCGTTCTGTCACTTCATAATCCAGGCGTAGCCCTTACTTCAGGCCGGCAAGCAATTCCCTGAAGCCGCCTTCGACGGAGGGACGGATATCGGCGCGTTCGAGAGCGAAGGCGACGTTTGCCAGGATGAAGCCGTCCTTGGCGCCGCAGTCGTAGGTCGCGCCGCGGAAGTGGTAACCGGCGAAATCCTGTTCCTTCAGCAGCTTCAGCATGCCGTCGGTGAGCTGGATCTCGTTGCCAGCGCCGCGCTCCTGGGTTTCGAGGATCTTGAAGATCTCCGGCTGCAGGATGTAGCGGCCGTTGATGAAGAAGTTGGAAGGCGCCGTCCCCTTGGCAGGCTTTTCCACCATGCCGGTGATGCGGAAGCCGTCACCGATCGCTTCGCCGACGCCGACGATGCCGTATTTATGCGCCTGGTCGGGCGCGCATTCCTCGACGGCGATGATATTGCCGCCGCTCTGGGCGTAAAGGTCGATCATGCCCTTCATGCAGCCCTTGTCGCCCTTCATGATCATATCGGGCAGCAGCAATGCGAAGGGCTCGTCGCCGACGATCTCGCGGGCGCACCACACGGCGTGGCCGAGGCCGAGCGGCTCCTGCTGTCGGGTGAAGCTCACCGTGCCGGCCTTCGGCAATTGCTGGGCCAGAAGGGTGATCTCCGCCTTCTTGGCGCGCTCGCGCAGCGTCTGTTCCAGCTCGAAATGGATGTCGAAATAGTCTTCGATGACGTGCTTATTGCGTCCGGTGACGAACACCAGATGTTCGATCCCGGCCTCGATCGCCTCATCGACGACATACTGAATGATTGGCTTGTCGACGACGGTCAACATTTCCTTCGGAACAGCCTTTGTCGCCGGCAGGAATCGCGTCCCCAATCCGGCCACCGGAAATACTGCTTTACGAACTTTGTTGTGTTGAGCCACACCGGCCTCCTGCTTCGATCATATCGCTTTGGAAATAGGGCTTTTTAGCCTTAACTAGTATAGAATTGCTACTGTTTTGCAATGGTGACCGCAGCGGTTCGCTATGGTAAAGAATTTGTTGACTCCGTTCCTGTAGTCTTGGTTCTGGCGCGGACATGATGCCTCGCTGTCCCCGGAAACTGAAGATGACGGATACGACTGTCGATGACCCAGAATCACAAAAACTCCCTTCGTGGTCTTGCTCTCGCCCTCATTGTCGCCGCCCAGGTGGGGCTGGTCCCCGACAACGCTAGAGCTGATTCCCGGTTCCAGAAATGGATCGCGGATTTTTACCAAACAGCCGCTCAGAGTGGCATCAGTAAGGCAACTTATCAAAAGGCCTTTTCCGGGGTGAGCGAGCCTGATCCGACCGTGCTCGAAAAGGCCGCCTATCAGCCGGAATTCACCTCGAAGATCTGGGACTATGTCGATTCCCGCGTCAATCCCTACACGGTCAAGATCGGCCGCGAGATGGCCGCCAAACACGCAAGAACACTCGATGCGATCGAGCGGCGATTCGGCGTCGACAAGACCATTCTGCTCGCCATCTGGTCGATGGAATCGAATTACGGCGCGATTCTCGACAAGGACGACCGGCTGCACTATGTGCCGCGCGCGCTGGCAACGCTGGCCTATGCCGATCCGAGCCGCGCCAAATTCGCTAAGAAGCAGCTGGTCGCCGCGCTGAAGATCCTGCAGAACGGTGACGTGCCGGCTCGCGAAATGACCGGCTCCTGGGCCGGCGCCATGGGCCACACCCAGTTCATCCCGACAAGCTACCTGCTTTATGCCGTCGATGCCGACGGCAACGGCCATCGCGATATCTGGAACTCGGTGCCGGATGCGCTGGCGACTTCGGCCAATCTCCTGATGAAGAACGGCTGGGACACCGGCAAGACCTGGGGCTACGAGGTCGTCGTTCCCGCGGCCGCGGCCAAGCAGGCCGGCAAGACCCATACGCTGGCCCAATGGGCAGCGCTCGGCCTGACACGCCCGAACGGCAAGGCCTTCCGCGACGGCGGCACCAAAGCCATGCTGAAGATGCCGGCCGGAGCCGGTGGCCCCGGCTTCCTGATGACCGCCAACTTCTTCACCATCAAGAACTACAATGCCTCGGACAGCTATGCGCTTGCCGTCGGCCTGCTGGCCGACCAGATCGCCGGCTACGGCGGCATGCAGCAGCGCTGGCCGCGCCCGGACGGCGCCCTTGATATCACTGAGAAATTCGAGCTGCAAACGCGTCTGAAGACACTCGGCTATTACAATGGCGAGGTCGACGGCAATTTCGGCTCGGGTTCGAAGGCGGCGATATCAGCCGTGCAGGAGCGCATCGGCATGCAGCCGGACGGCGAGCCCTCCTTGCCGCTTCTGAACGCGCTGCGTCGCTAGATCGGGATGATCCCGGCCGAATCCGCCGGGAAGCTGAACCCGCATTTGGATCAAGAAAGTAGGGCATGACACCGCCCGAAAACCACACACACTTTTCGGCATGCTGCTCTACAACAGCCAGAACCTTGACCTAGATAGCGAGAGTGGACGCTGGCCTACCCCACGTGCAAGATGCCGGCAGATGCGGAACTGCCCATGACGAAGAAAACTGATCGCACCCCAATCCGTTGGCTCATGCTCGCCTTGACGGCGGCTTCGCTATTCGTTGGCGCGCTTGCGCCGATGCAGGTTGCCGAAGCCCAGGAGCAGCGCTACCAGCGCCGGTCGATCCTCGATTTCCTCCTCGGCCGGCGCTATCTCGACGACGCACCGCAGGCGCCTGATGTCCAGCAGCCGAGACGCCAGCAGCGCAAGCGCCCGCCGGCGCAGAAAGCCATCGTCAATACCCGCACCGCGCCGCCGGTCCGCGCTCCCGTGCAGGAGGAGCCGGCGGTGCAGAAGCTCGGCGACGCCCGTAAGATCCTGATCGTCGGCGATTTCCTGGCGAGCGGCCTCGGCGACGGCCTCACCGCCGCCTTCGAGACCTCGCCCGGTGTCGTCGTCGAAGCCCGCGGCAACGTCTCCTCGGGCCTGGTTCGTGACGATTATTACGACTGGCCGGCACAGCTGCCGAAGATGATCGACGAGCTGAAGCCGGCGATGGTCGTCGTCATGATCGGCGCCAACGACCGCCAGCAGATGGTGACCGACACCGCCAAGGAAAAATTCCGCACCGATGGCTGGTTTACCGAATATCGCCGCCGTGTCCTTTCCTTCGGCAAGGAGGTCACCGCCCGCAAGATCCCGCTGCTCTGGGTCGGCCTTCCCGCTTTCCAGTCCGATTCGATGACGGCCGATGCCGTCCAGATGAATCAGCTTTACCGCAACCAGGTTGAAAGCATCGGCGGCGAATTCGTCGACATCTGGGATGGTTTCGTCGACGAAAACGGCACCTTCATCGTCACTGGTTCGGATGTGAACGGCCAGCAGGTGCGCCTGCGCACCTCCGACGGCATTAATCTTACGCAAGCCGGCCGGCGAAAGCTCGCCTTCTATGTGGAAAAGCCGGCCCGGCGTCTTCTCGGCACCCAGGCAAGCCCCGACCTAATTCGCCTCGACTCCAGCAATCTGCCCGGCCTCGGCCTCCCCGCCAATCCGGTCGAACATACCGTGCCGATCAGCCTCTCCGATCCCAATCTCGACGGCGGCGCCGAGCTTCTCGGCGCCAGGCCGCCGCCTGTGGCTTTGACGCGGTCGCCGCGCGACCTCCTGGTCGAGCAGGGCGAAATGACGCCAGCACCTCCCGGCCGCGTTGACGATTACCGCCTGCCTGCCGCAAAGGCGCCGGCCGAAGTCTCGGTCAAATAAAGAGACCGCCCGCTCTGCTGCGCTGGATCAGCGATCAATCGCGGCGGGCGGCATTGTGCTTGCGGTTACAAGCTGCTCTTCGGCGAGCATAAAAGCACATCTCCTGCGTAACAGCGTCCTGCAATTCGGCTAGCTCTAGTCTAGATCGTAGATCAGTCGGCAACGCGCTGTGCGTGAAGCAGCCTTTCGCTCCGTTCCGGTCTAGGTCGCCGCCTACGGCCAGCTCAGATAATAATGGTTGGAGCCGGATAGGCCGAAGAAGGCGTCGCTGTCGTTCGTCTGAAATCGCTCCGGCCGCTGACATCGATGTCCTTACCGTTGCCCGAGGCTTGCGGCACGGTTCCGCGGTAAGCGGTCGCATCACGTCCTGGCGGACGCGCGGCGCTCCATGAAAAAACTCCGCCGATAGGGCGGAGTTCTTGTCTTCTTGAAGGTGTGAGCGGCCGACGGTCAGTTCGGCAGGACGGTCGAGCCCATCAATGCCTCGTCGATCGCGCGCGCCGCCTGGCGGCCTTCACGGATCGCCCAGACCACCAGCGACTGACCGCGGCGCACGTCGCCGGCCGTCCAGAACTTGTCGATCGACGTCTTGTAGTCGCGGTCGTTGGCGACGACGTTGGTCGAGCCGCGCTTGTCGGTGTTGAGCGTCAGCTTGCCTTCGAGTTCCTTCAGCACGCTTGATGTGAACGGGCCGCGGAAACCGATGGCGATGAAGGCGAGATCGGCCCGGATGACGAATTCCGTGCCCGGAACCGGCCGCCGGCGTTCATCGACCTCGCAGCACTTGACGCCGGTCAGCACGCCGTCTTCGCCGACGAACTCGAGGGTGGCCACCTGGAATTCCCGCACGGCGCCTTCGGCCTGCGAGGAGGAGGTGCGCATCTTCGTCGCCCAGAACGGCCAGACGGCAAGCTTGTCTTCCTTCTCCGGCGGCTGCGGCCGGATGTCGAGCTGGGTGACCTTGACGGCCCCCTGGCGGAACGCCGTGCCGACGCAGTCCGAAGCCGTATCGCCGCCGCCGACGACGACGATATGTTTGGCGCCGGCAAGGATCGGGTCCGACGGCCAGCCGACGCTGTCGATGTTCTCGCGACCGACGCGGCGGTTCTGCTGGACGAGATAGGGCATCGCATCGTGGACGCCCGCAAGCTCGGTGCCGGGAATGCCCGCCTCGCGCGGCGTCTCGGAGCCGCCGCAGTAAAGAACGGCATCATGATCGGCGAGTAGCTGCTCGACCTTGACATCGACGCCGACATTGACGCCGCAATGGAAGGTGACGCCCTCGCCTTTCATCTGCTCGACGCGGCGGTCGATGAAGTTCTTCTCCATCTTGAAATCGGGGATGCCGTAGCGCAGCAGCCCGCCCGGCTTTGTCTCGCGCTCGTAGACATGCACCTCGTGGCCGGCGCGGCCGAGCTGTTGGGCGGCCGCCATGCCGGCGGGGCCGGAGCCGATGACGGCGACCTTCTTGCCGGTGTGCACCGTCGCCGGCTGCGGCCGGATGAAGCCGAGCTCATAGGCCTTGTCGGCGATCGCCTGTTCGACCGTCTTGATGGCAACAGGCGCATCCTCGAGATTCAGCGTGCAGGCTTCCTCGCAGGGTGCAGGGCAGACGCGGCCGGTGAACTCAGGGAAGTTGTTGGTCGAATGCAGGTTCTGGATCGCCGCTTCCCAGTTGTTGTTGTAGACGAGGTCGTTCCAATCGGGAATCTGGTTGTGAACCGGGCATCCGGTCGGGCCGTGACAATAGGGGATGCCACAGTCCATGCAGCGCGCGGCCTGTTTCTGCACTTCCGGGTCCGACATCGGGATCGTGAACTCGCGGAAATGACGGATACGATCCGACGCCGGCTGATACTTCGCTACCTGCCGGTCGATTTCCAGAAACCCTGTTACCTTACCCATGCTTTCGTCCCTTACCCTCATGACCGCCTCACCGCAGCCAATCTGTCTATCGTCAGTCCCGGTATCCGGGGCAAGTTGCTTCTCTTGACCGTCATTGGCGCATATCCCCTGGAAGACATCCGTGCGATCTGGACAGGTTTCGCTGTCGGCATGATCGGAGTCATCGAGATATTTTCGTCATCCGTCACCTGCGGTCAGCAGGTGACGGATGTCCCAGTGCAAATCATTCCGCGGCGATGCCCATCCGGCTGCGCTCCATTTCCTCGAGCGCACGGCGGTATTCGACCGGCATGACCTTGCGGAACTTCGGACGGTAGTCGGCCCAGCTGTCGAGGATCTGCTTGGCGCGGGTTGAACCCGTATAGTGCAGATGGTTGGAGATCAGCTGGTAGAGGCGCTCCTCGTCGTGGCGCGTCATGTCGCCGGAAACGTCGACACGTCCCTTGTGCATGAGATCGCCGCCGTGATGATGCAGCTTCTCCAGCATGTCGTCCTCCTCGGGCACCGGCTCGAGTTCGACCATCGCCATGTTGCAGCGGCTGGCGAAATCGCCGGTTTCATCGAGCACATAGGCGACACCGCCGGACATGCCGGCCGCGAAGTTACGGCCCGTGGCGCCAAGCACGACGACGACGCCGCCGGTCATATATTCGCAGCCATGGTCGCCGACACCCTCAACGATGGCGATCGCACCCGAATTGCGCACAGCGAAACGTTCGCCCGCCACACCCCGGAAGTAGCATTCGCCCTCGGTCGCACCGTAAAGCACGGTGTTGCCGACGATGATCGAGTTCTCGGCCACGATCCGCGAATTCTCCGGCGGGCGGATGATGATCTTGCCGCCCGAAAGCCCCTTGCCGACATAGTCGTTGCCGTCGCCGATCAGGTTGAAGGTGACGCCACGCGCCAGGAAGGCGCCGAAGCTCTGCCCCGCCGTACCGCGAAGTGTGACATTGATCGTGTCTTCCTTCAGCCCGCGGTGGCGGAAGCGCTTGGCGACCTCGCCGGAGAGCATCGCGCCCGCCGAACGGTCGACGTTCTTGATGCCGACCTCGAAGGCAACGGGTGTCTTGGCGGTCAGCGCCGGCTGTGCCTGCTCGATCAGCACACGGTCGAGAATGTCGTCGATCGGGTGCTGCTGCCGGCTCGTCCAGAAGGTCTCCTCCTTGGCGGCATCGACCTTGTGGAAGATGCGGCTGAAGTCGAGGCCCTTGGCCTTCCAGTGCGCCAGCATCTCGTCCTTCTCCAACAGCTCCGAAGCGCCGATGATCTCGTCGAGCCGGGTGAAGCCGAGCGAGGCGAGAATTTCGCGCACTTCGTTGGCGACGAAGAAGAAGTAGTTGATGACGTGCTCCGGCGTGCCCTTGAAGCGCTTGCGCAGCACCGGATCCTGGGTTGCCACGCCCACCGGACAGGTGTTGAGATGGCACTTGCGCATCATGATGCAGCCGGCCGCGATCAGCGGCGCGGTGGCGAAGCCGAACTCGTCGGCGCCGAGCAGCGCCCCGATGATGACGTCGCGGCCGGTCTTCAACCCGCCGTCCACCTGCAATGCGACACGCGAGCGCAAGCCGTTCAGCACCAGCGTCTGCTGGGTCTCGGCAAGGCCGATTTCCCAGGGGCTGCCGGCATGCTTGAGCGAAGTCAGCGGCGATGCACCCGTGCCGCCGTCGAAGCCGGCGACCGTGATATGGTCGGCGCGCGCCTTGGCGACGCCGGCGGCGACCGTGCCGACGCCGACTTCGGAGACGAGCTTGACCGAGACATCCGAGGTCGGGTTGACGTTCTTCAAATCGTAGATCAGCTGTGCCAGATCTTCGATGGAATAGATGTCGTGGTGCGGCGGCGGCGAAATCAGGCCGACACCCGGCGTCGAGTGGCGGGTCTTGGCAACCGTCGCGTCAACCTTGTGACCCGGCAGCTGGCCGCCTTCGCCAGGCTTGGCGCCTTGCGCCACCTTGATCTGCAGCACGTCGGCATTGACGAGATATTCGGTGGTGACGCCGAAGCGGCCCGAGGCAATCTGCTTGATCGCCGAACGTTCCGGGTTCATCGAACCGTCGGCCAGCGGCATGTAGCGGTCGGATTCCTCGCCGCCCTCGCCGGTGTTCGACTTGCCGCCGATCCGGTTCATGGCGATCGCCAACGTCGTATGCGCCTCCCTGGAGATCGAGCCGAAGGACATCGCTCCCGTCGAGAAACGCCTGACGATATCGGCCGCCGGCTCGACCTCGTCGATCGAAACCGGCGTGCGGCCGAGCGCCTCGGCGCTCTTCATCCTGAAGAGGCCGCGGATCGTGTTCATGCGCAGCGCTGAATTGTTCACCATCTCGGCGAATTCGCGGTAGCGATCCTCGGCATTGCCGCGCACCGCATGCTGAAGGGCAGCGACTGCATCCGGCGTCCAGGCGTGGCTTTCGCCGCGCATGCGGTAGGCATATTCGCCGCCGATGTCGAGCGTCGTCGCAAGAAGCGGATCCTTGCCGAAGGCCGCGTTATGGCGGGCGACGGTTTCGGCGGCAATCGCCTCGAGGCCGACACCTTCGATCATCGTCGCGGTCCCGAAGAAATATTTGTCGATGAGTTCCGACTGTAGGCCGATCGCATCGAAGATCTGCGCCCCGCAATAGGATTGATAGGTCGAGATACCCATCTTCGACATGACCTTGAGGATGCCTTTGCCGACCGCCTTGATGTAGCGGTAGACGATTTCGGAAGCATCCACTTCCTTCGGGAATTCGCCCTTGGCATGCATGTCGAGCAGCGTGTCGAAGGCGAGATAGGGGTTGATCGCCTCGGCGCCGTAGCCGGCGAGCAGGCAGAAATGATGCACTTCGCGCGGTTCGCCGGTCTCGACGACGAGACCGACCGAGGTGCGGAGCCCCTTGCGGATCAGGTGATGGTGTACGGCCGCCGTCGCCAGCAGCGCCGGAATGGCGATCCGGTCCGGGCCAATCTGGCGGTCGGAGAGCACGA
This sequence comes from Rhizobium sp. BK008, assembly GCF_014197345.1. NCBI lineage: Bacteria > Pseudomonadati > Pseudomonadota > Alphaproteobacteria > Hyphomicrobiales > Rhizobiaceae > Rhizobium > Rhizobium sp. BK008. The sequence goes on from NZ_JACIFK010000008.1 coordinate 173,186, forward strand.
TGATGTTGTAGCCGCCCTTGACGGCCGCTTCCGCGCGCTCGCAGAGTCGGTCGAGCATCTCCGGCATGCCTTCGGCGCCACGCTCGATATCATAGGTGAAATCGAGCGTCTTGGTGTCGAAACGATCTTCCGTATGACCGATCGAGCGGATCTTCTCGAGATCGCCGTTGGTCAGGATCGGCTGACGCACTTCAAGCCGCTTGGCGTTCGCCGCGCCCTCGTGGTCGAGAATGTTCGGCCGCGGCCCGATGAAGGACACCAGGCTCATGACCAGTTCCTCGCGGATCGGGTCGATCGGCGGGTTGGTCACCTGCGCGAAGTTCTGCTTGAAATAAGTGTAGAGCAGCTTCGGCTTTTCCGACATCGCCGAGATCGGCGTATCCGTGCCCATCGAGCCGATCGCCTCCTGGCCCGTCGTCGCCATCGGCGACATCAGGATGCGAGTATCCTCGAGCGTGTAGCCGAAGGCCTGCTGGCGATCGAGCAACGACACGTCGCGGCGCAGCGCCCGTGGCTCCACCGGCTTCAGATCTTCGAGGATGAGCTGGGTGCGGTTCAGCCAGCTGCGATAGGGATGCGCCGTCGCCAGCTGCGACTTCACCTCGTCGTCGGAGATGATGCGGCCTTCCTCCATGTCAATCAGCAGCATCTTGCCCGGCTGCAGGCGCCACTTCTGGATGATCTTCTCTTCCGGAACCGGCAGCACGCCGGCTTCGGACGCCATGATGACGCGGTCGTCATCGGTGACGAGGTAGCGCGCCGGCCGCAGGCCGTTGCGGTCGAGCGTAGCACCGATCTGCTTGCCATCGGTGAAGGCCACGGCAGCCGGACCGTCCCAGGGCTCCATCAGAGCGGCATGATATTCGTAGAACGCCTTGCGGTCGGCCGCCATCGATTGGTTGCCGGCCCAGGCTTCCGGGATCAGCATCATCACCGCATGTGCCATCGAATAACCGCCGCGCACCAGGAATTCGAGCGCGTTGTCGAAACAGGCCGTATCCGACTGACCCTCATAGGAAATCGGCCAGAGCTTGGAAATGTCCTCACCGAACAGCGGCGAGGAGACCGACGCCTGGCGCGCCGCCATCCAGTTGACGTTGCCGCGCAGCGTGTTGATCTCGCCGTTATGGGCGACCATGCGGTAGGGATGCGCGAGCTTCCACGACGGGAAGGTGTTGGTCGAGAAACGCTGGTGCACCAGGGCGACCGCGCTTTCGAAGCGCGGATCCGACAGGTCCTTGTAATAGACGCCGACCTGATAGGCCAGGAACATGCCCTTGTAGACCACCGTCGCCGACGACAGCGACACCGGATAGAAATTGCTCTCCTCGCCGTCGAACTCATCATAGATACGGTTGGAGATCACCTTGCGCAGCGTGAACAGCCGGCGCTCGAACTCGTCGTTGTTTTCGGCATCCTCGCCGGCGCCGATGAAGACCTGCACATGATGCGGCTCGGTTGCGGCAATCGCCGGCGCCTTGGAGAGCGAGGAATTGTCGACCGGCACGTCGCGAAAGCCGATGAAGACCTGGCCTTCCTCGGTGATGACGTCTTGGATCACCTTCTTGAAGTGCTCGATCTGCTTTTCATCGCGCGGCATGAAGATATGGCCGACGCCATATTCGCCGATCGGCGGCAGGGTGATGCCCTGCTCGGCCATCTCCTCGCGGAAGAAACGGTCGGGGATCTGCACCAGGATGCCGGCGCCGTCACCCATCAGCGGATCGGCGCCGACGGCGCCGCGATGCGTCAGGTTCTCGAGGATGAACAGGCCGTCCTTGACGATCTGGTGCGACTTCTGGCCCTTCATATGCGCGACGAAGCCGACGCCGCAGGCATCGTGTTCGTTGCGCGGATCGTAGAGGCCCTGTTTCTTCGGCAGGCCGGAGGCGGATGTGGAGATATTGGCCGTCGCGCGCACCTCGGCAGCAGCAAACCGGTCAAATTCCATGGATGGCGTCTTCGTCATCATCTTTCCTCCTGTCGAAGCCCGCGGGGCCGCGGGCGGCTTTTCGTCATGCGCCGCAACCCGAAGATAGGTTCGGCGCGTGACAGCGCTGTTGCAGTGTGAAGATCGGCCGCAGACATCTGCTTCAAAGGAAAGCAAACCGTCGCGTTCCGCGCCTGCCATTCGCCTCCGCGCGCCGCCGGCAAGGCTTTGACGCTCGGAAGAACTATAGCGTGAAAGCCGGTCTGTTCCAGGGCTTTCGGCGCCTCTTCGGCCACAAAGGCCAAAATAGGACAGCAACACTGTCCTAATTCATCAGTTCTATGCCAGAAAGCATTCGGCTCCGCAAGAGCGCTCTGTCAAAAAACATCAATTTGCGACTGAAGATTGCCGGATCAGTCGGCATGGCGAAATAAAATTACGCAAAGCCACACTATTTTGTTTATTGATTGCGTAGTTCAATTTCTGTGATGTGTCACGGGCGACAACCTTGATCCTGTGAAGCTTTGGCGTAATGTCCGCTGCGGACTTGCCAACCTTATCCTTCCCCAACGGTTTCCCCCATGTTCTTTGCTTCCGATAACTGGGCCGGCGCCCATCAATCCATTGCCGAACGTCTGCTGACGGAATCGGCCGGTTTTGCCGCCGCCTATGGCGCCGGCGACCTCGACAGGAAGGTCGAAGCCCGCTTTTCCGAGATTTTCGAACGCGAGGTTTCGGTCTTTTTCGTCGCCACCGGCACGGCCGCCAACTCGCTGTCGCTGGCAAGCGTCCAGCGCCCCGGCGGCATCACCTTCTGCCATTCGGAAGCCCATGTGATCGAGGATGAATGCGGCGCGCCGGAATTCTTCTCCGGCTCCGCCCGCCTCGTTGCCGTCGACGGCGAAGCCGGCAAGATCGATCCGGCCGGGCTCTCGGCAAAGATCGCGCATTATCCCGAAGACGCCCTCCGTCATGGCCGCGCCAGCGCGGTGACGATCACCCAGGCAACCGAGATCGGCACCGTCTATTCGCTGCCGGAGATCGGCGAGATCGCCGCCATATCAAAAAAACGCAATCTGCCGCTCCATATGGATGGCGCCCGCTTCGCCAATGCGCTGATCGCGCTCGGCGCCACCCCGGCCGAAATGACCTGGAAGCGCGGCGTCGACATGCTCTCCTTCGGCGGCACCAAGAATGGTTGCTGGTGTGCGGAAGCGATCGTCTTCTTCAATCCGGATCAGGCCCGGGAAATGCCCTTCATCCGCAAGCGCGCCGCCCAGCTCTTTTCCAAGTCGCGCTTCATCGCCGCCCAGTTCGATGCCTATTTCGAAAACGGTCTCTGGCTCGATCTCGCCCGCCATTCGAACGGCATGGCCGACGGGCTGCGCGCCGGCATCAGAGACAGCAACGCCGCCCGCCTCGCCTGGCCGACCGCCTCCAACGAAGTCTTTGCCGTTATCAGCAAAAGCGCTGCGAAAACCGCGGAGGAAAAGGGCGCGAAATTCTACGAATGGCCGGTTCCGGCGGCAACGCCCGAGCTCGTTTCCGAAAGCGAAATCCTGATCCGTCTCGTCACCAGCTTCGCGACGACGGAAGCGGATGTGGATGGTTTCCTGAAGTGCCTGGTTGCCTGATTGCCCCGATTGGCAATGCTTCACGCCGATTTCAGTCCCCTCACCTTTTGCAGAATATCGTCGGAAAGTGCTGAGACCAGCGCCTGATCCGCTCCCTTGCGCGGCACCAGCACGAATTCGACGTCCTCTAGCGCCGGAAGTTTTCCCGCAGCAATCTCCTTCAGGCCTGATGGTGCCATGCTGCGCGGCTGCACCAGCACGCCCATCCCGGCCCGCGCCGCCGCCGTCAACCCACTCAGGCTGCCGCAGGTGCAGACGATCCGCCACGGCACGCCGTTTCGCCCGAGCGCTTCCAGGGCGATCACCCGTGTGACGCTCGGCGGCGGAAAGGCGATCAGAGGCAGAGGGCCGGAGGCGAGCACGCGCTCGGGATCGCGCGCCAGCCAGACGAGCGGCTCGCGATAGACGAGTTTTCCGCGTGCATCGCCGAGCCGGCGCTTGGCGAGCACCAAATCGATCTCACCATTATCCTGCATCTCGTAGAGAACGCCTGATAGCGCCACCGTCAGTTCCAGATCGACGGAGGGATGCGAACGAACGAAATCTTCCAGCACCGCCGGCAACTGGCTGGTGACAAAGTCCTCCGACACGCCGAGCCGCAGGCTGCCGCGCAGGCTGTGGCTCTTAAACAATGACTGCACCTGCCCCTCGATCGAAAGCATGGCGCGCGCATGCGAGAGCAACGCCTCGCCATCGCCGGTCAGCATCACCTTATGCGTGTCGCGCGCCAGCAGCTTGCGCCCCAGGGCCGTCTCCAGCCGCTGGATATGCTGGCTGACCGTCGATTGCCCCAGGCCAAGCCTCTCCGCAGCAAGGGTGAAACTGCCCATCTGTTCGACGGCGACGAAACTGCGCAATTGCGAAAGGTCCAGCATGATCCAGATTCTCGATAACTGTTATTTCTTGCATCCTGGATCATAATGGACGACAGAACAACGACTGTTTTTATCACGCCGCGAGACCGCCATGCGCCGCTTTCTGCCCGATACATTCACCATCCTGCTCGTCTGCACCGTCATCCTCGCCTCCTTGTTTCCGGCGAGCGGCACATTCGCGGATTATTTCGGCATCGCCACCGATCTTGCCATCGCCCTGCTGTTCTTCCTGCATGGCGCCCGCCTCTCGCGCGACGTCGTCATAGCAGGCCTGCTGCACTGGCGGCTGCATCTCGTCATCCTGCTGACGACCTTCGGCATCTTCCCGCTGCTCGGGATGGCGCTCGGACTGATCCCGGACACGATCCTGCCGCAGCCGCTTTATCTCGGCATTCTCTTCCTCTGCGTGCTGCCATCGACGGTGCAGTCGTCGATCGCCTTCACCTCGATGGCCGGCGGCAATGTGCCTGCCGCCATCTGCTCGGCCTCGGCGTCCAACATCTTCGGCATGTTCCTGACACCGCTGCTCGTCGGCTTGCTGTTTTCCGTCGGCGGCCATGGCGGCTTCTCTTTCGACGCCTTGGAGCAGATCCTGCTGCAGCTGCTTGCCCCCTTCATCGTCGGCCAGATCCTGCAGCCCTGGATCGGCGACTGGATCCGCGCCAAGAAGAAGATCCTGATGCCTGTCGACCGCGGCTCCATCCTGATGGTCGTCTATCTCGCCTTCAGCACGGCGGTGGTCGAAGGCCTGTGGCACACTTTCTCGATCGCCGATATCGCCGTCGTCATCGCAGCCGACATCGTGCTGTTGGCACTTGTTCTTGTTTTGACGATGTTCGGCAGCCGCTGGCTCGGTTTCAACAAGCCCGACCAGATTACCATCACCTTCTGCGGCTCGAAGAAGAGCCTTGCCAGCGGCGTGCCGATGGCAAATGTCATCTTCGCCGGCCAGTCGATCGGCGCGATCGTGCTGCCGCTGATGCTCTTCCACCAGATCCAGCTGATGGTCTGCGCCGTCATCGCCCAGAAATACGCCGCCGCCGCGGCCCGCCGCGCAACGGAAAAGGAAATGGACGAGGCAGCCAGCCCGGCATAGAGCAGGTCGCGCAAAAATAAGGAGCTAAAGCGCGAGGAGCGAATCTGAAGGATCGCGGCGCGCTTTGGGCGACAAATAAAAAACGGCGCCCCGATGGGAGCGCCGTCCGTTTTACCCGTAAGGGATCGATCAGCCGTTGATGATCTGCGCTTCGATGGCCCTCGGAGCCTCAACCGGTTCTGCGGCAATCGCGATCTTGCGGGGCTTCATGGCCTCGGGAATATTGCGCAGAAGGTCGATGTGCAGCAGGCCGTTCTTCAGCGAAGCGGCAGTCACCTCGACATGGTCGGCAAGCTGGAAGCGGCGCTCGAAGGCGCGCTTGGCAATGCCGCGATAGAGGAATTCGCCACCTTCGGCAGGTTCCTCGTTCTTTTCGCCCTTCACGGACAGAACATGGGCATGGGCTTCGATCGAAAGTTCGGTCTCGTCGAAACCGGCGACCGCCATGGTGATGCGATAGGTGTTTTCACCGGTGCGCTCGATATTATAGGGCGGATAGGTCTGCGCCTGCTCCGGCTGGGCAAGGCTGTCGAGCATGGTGAAGAGCCGGTCGAAACCGACGGTCGAACGATAAAGGGGAGAGAAGTCTACGTGACGCATGATGTCCTCCTGTGGAAGCGACGTGTTGCGATGAAATGCCCCTGAAACCCCATCTTTGGCGGCCTCGGGACGGTTGCGCGGGCCCTTTCCGGCGCCCGCAGGAAGGAGATGGTGATGGGATTTGACGAGTTCAAGACCTTTTGGGAATCGCCTTGATCGGCCAGTGAACCCCGCATGAACGACCGGTTCGGCACGCGTTCAGGCGCATTCGCTTAGGAATTTCAGCGTCGGGTGAATCTGGTCCCGATGGCTGAAGTGCATCGTCCCTTCTTCTTCAGTCTCAACTTCGGCCGGCCACGAGCACCCTCATGCTCCTGCCGGCCCTTTTCCCGCGCCTTGCGGGCGCACCGCTTTCCAAGGCGGATACCATGCGCTATCCCTGATAGGCGAAGCAGTCAGCAGCGGCGCATTGGCAAGGTCATGGATCAGGTTCTCTATTCGACGCCCGACAATCCCGCCCCGGAAAACCGCACCGAGGGGTTCTTCGAAACCCATGACGGCCACCGGCTGCGTTACGCCGTCTTCCGCTCGAGCGCCCAGATGGCCAGGGGCACGGTCGTCATCCTTCATGGCCGCAACGAATATATCGAGAAATATTTCGAGACGATCCGCGACCTGACGGCCAAAGGCCTCTGGGTGGCGACTTTCGACATGCGCGGCCAGGGCGGTTCGTCAAGGCTGCTGAAGCACCGCAACCACGGCCACATCCGCCGCTTTGCCGATTACGAGCGTGATCTCGACATCTTCCTTGAAAAGGTGGTGCTGCCGGATACCCGCCTGCCCTTCTACCTGCTCGCCCATTCCACAGGCGGGCTGATCGCGCTCTCGGCCGCGCCCTATCTCACCACCCGTATCGACCGGATGGTGCTGTCGGCGCCCTTCATCGGCCTGACCGGCCAAGCGGCTTCGCCCGGTGTCATCCGCGCTGTGGCCGGCACGCTGAACGCCATCGGCCTGGGCTTTCTGCCGCTGACCTCGAAACTGAAGGAGCCGGATTTCCGCGACAATCCGCTGACCTCCGACGAACTCCGCTTCGAGCGCAACGTCGCGATGATGAAGGACCATCCGGAACTGACGCTCGGGCCGCCGACAGCCCGCTGGCTGATCGAGGCTTTTCGCACGATGGACCGGGTCACCTCGCCCGACCATCTCTTCTCGATCACCATCCCGACCATCGTCATCGCCCCGACGCGGGACGGTGTCGTGCCCTACACGGCGCAGGAGCGGCTCTCGCGTTATTTCCGCGCCGGCCAGTTGGTGCCAATCAACGGCGCCCGTCACGAGATCTTCCAGGAACGGGATACCTACCGCGCCGCCGCTCTTGCCGCCTTCCACGCCTTCATTCCCGGCAGCGACGCCGAAGAAAACCAGGACGTCGCCGCCCTCGGCACGTGACCCGACCGCTGTTGCTGACCGGGCGATTAGCAAGGCTGATCAAGGATCAGCAGGGCTGATCCGGATTAGCGCTGCAGGATGGCGATCGCCTGCTCGTAGACCGCCCGGCTGCCGGCGGCGATGATCGAGCCGCCATTTTCCGGCCGTCCGCCGTCCCAGGTGGTGATGATGCCGCCCGCCCCTTCGATGACGGGAATGATGCCGCCGACGTCATAGGGCTTCAGGCTGTTTTCGACGACGAGATCGATATGGCCGGCGGCAAGCAGCGCATAGGCATAGCAGTCGCAGCCGTAGCGGAAGAGCCGTACTTGGCTCTCGATCTCGCGGTATTTTTCCATCTCCTCGCCGGCAAAGAGATGCGGCGAGGTTGTGAACAGGATGGCGTTCGACAGCGCGTCGCACTGGCGCGTCACCAGCCGCCGTTCGCCCTCCGGTCCTGTATAGATCGAGCCGTTCTGGTCGGCGAAATAACGCTCACCGGTAAAGGGCTGTTCGATCATGCCCATGATCGCCCGGCCCTCTCTCTGCAGACCGATCAGCGTTCCCCACACCGGCACGCCTGATATGAAGGCGCGCGTACCGTCGATCGGATCGATCACCCAGACATATTCGCGGTCGAGCCCGACATTGCCGTGTTCCTCGCCGAGAATGCCGTGACCGGGAAAACTCTCCTCGATCAGCGCCCGGATGGCGAGTTCGGCCGCCTGGTCGCCCTCCGTCACCGGATCGAAACCGGAGGAGAGCTTGTTGGTGACATCGAGACCGGAGCGGAATCGCGGCAGCGTCTCGGCTCGGGCGGCTTCCGCCAGGCGGTTGAAGAACGAACGGTCAGGAAGCATGATTTATCCGTTTGGCTGGCGGGAGTGGCGCTTTTCATAGCGAAAAGCAACGGGAATGCAAACGTAGCAGGCAATTTCAATCTAACTGCCCAAAGATGTCGCAGCGCAATATATTGCTTGACATTTGTGCAATGCAATAGTAGCTTCTTCCGTACAGTCTTCTGACTGTAAATACCCTCCTTGGGTGTTTCCTCCCTAGACTTAGCCGCGCTCACAAGCGCGGTTTTTTTTGGCCAGGGAGGACTAGGCCTGGCAGCAGCGAAATCGAAAAAGAGATTTATTCGGCGGCCAGCGCCCGATCGCCGGCGAATTTCTCGACGTAATCCGCCATCTGCCGCATGAAGGCGGTGACGGCATCGGCAACTGCGGCGAAATCCTCGCGTTTCTCCAGCGTCACTTCATCGACATAGATCGCCCGGTTCACCTCGATCTGCAGTGCATGCAGGCCCCGCGACGGCCGGCCGTAATGTTCGGTGATGAAGCCGCCGGCATAGGGTTTGTTGCGGATTGCTGCAAAGCCCATTTCCTCGAGAATGGCGATGGCCGCCCGCGAAAGCTCGGCCGAAGCACTGGTGCCGTAACGATCGCCGATGATGAAATCAGGCCGCCCAACGTTGCCGGCGACGCGCACATTGCCGGGCATCGAGTGGCAGTCGATCAGCACGCCGAAGCCGAACTGCACATGCGTCCGCGCGATCAGCCGGCGCAGCGCCGCATGATAGGGTTTATAGACCGCTTCGACCCGGTCGAGCCCCTCCTGCACAGGAAGACGACGTGCATAGATTTCCATATTTTCGGCGACGATGCGCGGAATGGTGCCGAGCCCGCCGGCGACGCGCAGCGAATTGACATTGGCATAGGGCGGCAACAGCCCGTCGAACATCCGCGGATCGAGCTCGTAGGGCTCGCGATTGACGTCGAGATAGGCGCGGGGGAAGTTGGCTGCGAGCAGCGGCGCGCCGAGTGCGACGGCAGAGCCGAAGAGCTCGTCGACATAGTGATCCTCGGAACGGCGGATGGCGATGCCCTCGAGCCGCGACTGGGCAATAAATTCCGGTGGATAAATGCGGCCGCTATGAGGGGAGTTGTAGACGAAGGGAATGGTCTGCGACACGGGCTCATGAACCTCAAAAAGCTCGTATTCGCGTATTTCCGGCACTTTCGGCCCTCTTTACCATGTCATGAACTGGCTGCTGCGCCCATGTTGCCAGTTGCCCGGCCTCAAGTCCATACTATGTAGAAGGGATGGCAATCACGCACAGGCAATTCACCGGTTGTTTACCGGCTCAAGACTAGTGTAAACGGCTGGCAGCCCACCAAAACTTATTGATCAGCGGTCTGGATTAATGACTCAGAAGATACTTCTCGCAGAAGACGACAATGACATGCGCCGCTTCCTGGTGAAAGCGCTCGAAAAGGCCGGCTACAAGGTCCTTTCCTATGACAACGGCGCCAGCGCCTATGACCGGCTGCGCGAGGAGCCGTTTTCCCTGCTGCTGACCGATATCGTCATGCCCGAAATGGACGGTATCGAGCTGGCGCGCCGCGCTACCGAGCTCGACCCCGACCTGAAGGTGATGTTCATCACCGGTTTTGCCGCCGTGGCGCTGAACCCCGATTCGAAGGCGCCGAAGGATGCCAAGGTCCTTTCCAAGCCCTTCCACCTGCGCGACCTCGTCGACGAGGTCAACAAAATGCTTGCCGCGTAAGGCTTGCCGGGCGGCGCGTCACAAAACTGAAAAAAGCCTATTGACGGCTCCAAAGGTTTTGTGATCTATGCGCCGCCATCGGATGGGCGTGTAGCTCAGCGGGAGAGCACTACGTTGACATCGTAGGGGTCACAGGTTCAATCCCTGTCACGCCCACCATCCGATCCCCCTGACATCGTTGATAAATCCCCGCTTCGGGGATTTTTCGTTCTTGCGGCTGGCATGCGCTCCCAATCCGACACTTTACGGGCGCAAGGGCTTTTTAACTCGGATTATGTCCGGGCGGATTTCAGTCGGCTGTGCGGTCACCCGCACACGTGGGAAATTGGGGGGATGTATGGCGCAAAGAACGCGGACACGGAAAGCGATATCGATAATCCTCGGCCTCGCCCTGGTTGGGACTGGCCTCTTCGGTTTCGGTTATATGCAGTTTCATGTCGTCGAACCGATCAGCATCAAGTTTTGGCTGATTCCGACCACGATATTCGCGGCTGCGGTGGCGATCCTCTGGGATGATTTCAAAAATCCCTAACGCCCCGTTCGACGCCGAACAGCGCCGGACAAGACCAAAATAAGTCACAGAACGGTGCCAATGCCTGATTATCCAACGCATGGCCGATTCGCCGTCGCAGACAGATGGGGTTGAGACAGAGAATGAGATTTTTCGCACCGGCAGCCGCCGCCATTTTTTCCGCCGCCTTCACCTTGCCGGTCTCTGCAGCACCAGTTGCTCCCGAGACGTTTCCGGGCGCACCCGGCGTCATTACCCTTTCCGGCAAATGCGCCAAGCTTGTTGTCGCCAAATTCGACGCCACCAAAGGCTGCAAGAACGAGCTTGCCAGCGTCACGCTGGCCAATGGCCTGGTGACCTTCATCTTCACCTCTGACGGCAAGGCGCTCGGCTTCCAGGGCGACGGCGCCGGCATCAAACCCGCATCCAACGGCAATGCCCGCCTGCCGCTCAGCCTCGTCACCACGGGTGTCGGCAACAAGATGACCGGGGAGGTCAAGGTCGCTGGCTTCTGCACCTTCGGCAATCCCTATTCCGGCAAGCCGATCGCAATCGAATGCACCGCCGAAAGCAAGGATTCCTCCTTTACCGGCAGCTTCCGCACCGGCGGCAAGCTGGTGAAGAAGGGCAAATAGTCCCCGTCAGAGCAGTTCCAGGAAAAGTGCGAAGCGGTTTTCCAAGGCAAAGCGCGAAGCGCTTTTGCCGGGAATGCGAAAAACAAAAGGATCGAGCGGTTCGGCGCTTCCGTTAAAAGCTGAACCGGTCTAGGCGCACCAGGCGGCGCCGGCAGCCCCCGGCTTGCGTGCCAGCCCCTCATTGATCAGCTGTGCGCCGAAAGAGCGCCCGTCGCGCGAGACGACGCGCGGCGCGCCTGAAGGCTCGGCTTTGCCCGCGGCATTCATCGTGAACGGTCCGGCGTTCAGAAGCGCCAGCAGCCGCGACTTGGCGGCAAAGGCCACCCGGCGTTCGCCGTCGCAACGCGCCTGGTCGACGACAGGGCTTGCCATGTCGGCTATCACGATCTTCTCGCCCTTGTACCAGAAGACACCGCCATCGCCGACGCAATTGATATGGGCGCCCTGCCCGCAATAGCCGAAGGCCACCGTCCCGGTTTCCGACACGGCCGGGGAGGCGGGCGACGGCACCGCCTTTATCGGCTGGATCGCCGGCGTCGGGATCGCGGCTGGCGGTAACGGTTGCGACTGTTGCACCGGCGGTGCAGCTTTCGGCGTCGGTGTGGCCAGCGCCACCTGCTTCGCCGGCACGTCCTTCCTGACTGAAGGTTTCAGCTCCGCCGTTTCCCGCGTGACCGGCGTTGCCTGCCTTGCAAGCATCGGCTGGATGCTCTTCCAATTGTCGTGGGCGACGATGCCGCCGATCGCGGCAATGCCGATCACCGCCCAGGGCAGCAATCCGCCACCGCTGCTGCGTGCTCTGCTCTTTCCTCTCGCCGGCGCCTTGCGGCGGCCGCGTGTCGCTGTCTTGGCCATCTGTCCGATTCCTGTGAGGCCGCAATTATCGCCGCCCAATCCTTTCTGAAAGGTTGGCGCGGCGGCAGGATGATGCTTGATCCGCCGATCTTTCCCTCGAATGGCATACAAGCGTCGGCGCCTATCGGGGAGGCCAGCGTGGCGGCCGAAACGCGTGAGGGGAAAAAGCTGAACAAATCCCGCGCTCATACGTTAGCCAGCGAAAAATTCCGTATGTTCTGGGGAAACTCCATGGATCTCATCATCGCCGACATGATACCGGCGTCACGCATCCACTATCCTGTCATCTTCGCCCGCCTGATCGGCGCCATCCTCTTCGGCGGACTGATCGGTTTCGAACGCGAGGCCCGCGACCGCCCGGCAGGCTTCCGAACCCATATCCTGATCAGTCTTGCCGCTGCCCTCTTCGCCATCATCTCGATCGAGGCCGTGCACATGCCGGGTTTCGCCGATGATGAGCAGGTGCGCATCGATCCGCTGCGCGTCATCGAAGCGGTGACCGCCGGCGTCGCCTTCCTTGCCGCCGGCATGATCGTCTTTGCAAGAGGCCGGGTGCACGGGCTGACGACCGGCGCCGGCATGTGGCTCTCCGGCGCGATCGGCCTCGCCATGGGCTTCGGCTATTGGCCGATCGCCTTCTTCACGACGATTGCCGCCATCTGCGTGCTCTTCGCCTTCGGCAAACTCGAACAACACTTCGGCTATAATTCCGGACAGCGGGTCGACCGGGATGAACATCGATAGAAAAAACGCCCGGCATCATGCCGGGCGTTTGTGTCAGCGTGACTGTCTGTCGGTTATTCGGAGCATGCGGCCGAAAGATCGTTTTTCTCAACCGGCGTCGCGTCGCCGATGGACGAGGCAAGCGGCTTCTGCCGTTTGCCGATCCGAATGCGCTCGTCCGCCGCCTCGCGTATGGCCTGCCATTCTTTTTCGTGCCGGATGAAGATCTCGCGGGGCACAAAGTTGATCGTCATATGTTTCTCACCCTGTTTCAAATCGACCGTCAGCGCGCCAAAGAGGCGGGAATGCTGGTTATTTCTTGGTCTCTGCATTGCTCTTGATGTCCGGGCCACCCTTGGAAAGATCCGCACCGGTAACATGGGCCGGCACATGAATGTCGTGATAGACACCGGGCGTCAGCGTCAGGTCGACATGATGCGGCGGCAGCACCTGCGCCTTCTGCATGCGGTTCGGCTTCGCCCGCTTCATGCGGTCGGATGCCTCCGTGCGTTTGTCGGGAATATGGGTCGAAGTGTGCATCATCGGCCTCCTTTTTTAAGCTCAACCAGAGCCTAACGGGCGGGCATCGGGATGGTTCCAAAAAAAATTGCCTGATCTCCGGTGTGCCCGGAGCCTTGACTGGCCGGGGAAGTTCATTAACTAGAGCCTATCCCGCAGCCTTCCAGACATCGGCTGACGGGGAACTTTGGTGCCGGGCCCCTCTGGCGAGAGTTTTTACGGCGCTCTCGTGATGTCGGTACCGCCTGCAGCTTAGCCGGCGGATTTTTCATCGATGAACAAACTCACCATGCCTGACCCGCATGCCCGTTGTGGCGTGCCGCGTCTTTCCAATATATCCACCCTCTTCAACACGATTTGCGGCCACGAGGTGCGGCCATGAATCAGCCCGTAGTCCCTCAATCCTCGCTCGGCTATTTCCGCTGGGCTTTCATCGTCACTGCCCTCGGCCTCGTTCTCGGCGCCGTGCTCGGCTGGCAGACGACCGGCACGATCGGCGGCATGGCAACTGTCTTCTTCATCTGCACGGTGCTTGCCGTGCTGGAGATCTCGCTCTCCTTCGACAATGCCATCGTCAATGCCAACAAGCTGAAGGAGATGACGCCCGTCTGGCAGAAGCGCTTCCTCACCTGGGGCATCATCATCGCCGTCTTCGGCATGCGCATCGTCTTTCCGCTGGCGATCGTCGCGATCGCGGCGCGGATCGGCCCTTGGGACGCGCTGGTGCTGGCTGCCCGCGAACCCGAGGAATATGCCCGCATCATGAACGACGCGCATCTGCCGATCGCAGCCTTCGGTGGTACCTTCCTGATGATGGTCGGCCTCAGCTATTTCTTCGACCATGAAAAGAAGATCCATTGGTTTCGCGGCCTGGAAAAGGTGATGGCACGCTCGGCTACCATCCGAGGTATCGAGATCGCTTTCGTGCTGGCGCTGATGCTGGTTTTCTCCTGGTTGATCGGCGGCGAGGAGGCTAGCGTCTTCGTTCATTGCGCCATTTACGGCCTGCTCACCTTCCTCGCGGTCGAGGTCGTTGGCGAGTTGCTCGATGCTTCGCAGCAGACGATGAGCGCTGCCGCCAAGGGTGGTCTTGGCGCTTTCATCTATCTGGAGGTGCTGGATGCGAGCTTTTCCTTCGACGGCGTCATCGGCGCCTTTGCCCTGACTCAGAACCTATTCGTCATCGCGATCGGCCTCGGCATCGGCGCCATGTATGTGCGCTCGATGACGATCATGCTGGTGGAGAAGGGAACGCTTGCCGAATACCGCTATCTCGAGCATGGCGCCTTCTACGCCATCCTGATCCTGTCGGTGATCATGTATGCGCAGACCCTGATGCACATCCCCGAGGTTATCACCGGGCTCGGCGGCGCGGCCCTGATCGGGCTGTCGCTCTGGTCGTCCATCCGCCACAACAGGCGCGAACGAGTGGAGGAGCACGGCGCCGAGCGGGAGGAGCTTCACGCCTGACGATGCAGGAAGCGCAGTGCGCAACAGCCTTGCGGTTAAAAACAAAGCCCGCGACCATCCGGTTGCGGGCTAATTCATTCATGCATGGCTTGAAGGCCTTAGCGGGAAGCCGGACCGAAGGAGGCCGGGTCGATGCCGAGTTCCTTGAGGTCGCTGGCACGCGGGCGGCGGCCGGCTTCAACGGCGGCGCTGACGGCGTTTGCGGCGCCCAGCACGGCAAAGGCGCGGCCAAAGAAACCTGTACGGACTGAATTGCGGATGGCGGACATTGTCCTTTTCCTCTTGCTCTATGATTGACTACCTATAGATGGCATCGCGCCCATACCTCCACAATGCTCAGAAAATCACCTCAGCCATGCAAAAACGAGAGGCCGGCGCATGTCTCCATGGCCGGCCTCGAGGGAGGGGTAAGGTCGTCTTTTTCTTCTTAGAGCGCCGCGTCTCTTCGGACCACAAAGGACGCTCTAACACTTTCAATCCCCGCATCGTGTTTTCCGAAAATCGATTCCGATTTTCGGGCCGATGCGCTAGTCTTCGTTTGCCGCCAGTTGCGACAGCACCTGGCCCCTGCCGCGCAGCCGCAGGATCAGCGGGATGAGGAAGGCGGCCGCCGCAACGATGAGCAGACCGGCCGCGATCGGCGACATCACCAGCGTCGTGACGTCGCCCTGGCTGATCGCCAGCGCACGGCGCAGCTGCTGTTCGGCCAGCGGCCCGAGGATCAGGCCGACGACGGCAGGCGCAATCGGATAGCCGAAGAGCCGCATCACATAGCCGAGCAAGCCGAAGGCGAGCAGCATGCCGAGCTCGAACACCGACGGATTGGCGCCGATCGTCCCAAGCGTTGCAAACAGCAGGATGCCGGCGTAGAGCCACGGTTTCGGAATGGTCAGCAGCCGCACCCAGAGCCCGATCATCGGCAGGTTCAGCACCAGGAGCATCGCATTGGCGATGAGCAGGCTGGCGATCAGGCCCCAGACGAGTTGCGGATTGGTGGCAAACAGCAGCGGTCCGGGCTGCAGCCCGTATTGCTGGAAGCCGGCAAGCATGATCGCCGCCGTCGCCGTCGTCGGCAGGCCGAGCGTCAGAAGCGGCACCAGCGTACCGGCGGCCGAGGCGTTGTTCGCCGCCTCGGGACCGGCCACGCCTTCGATTGCGCCATGGCCGAACTCTTCCGGGTTCTTTGCCAGCCGCTTTTCAGTGGCATAGGAGAGGAAGGTGCCGATTTCGGCGCCGCCCGCCGGCATCGCACCGATCGGGAACCCGATCAGCGTGCCGCGCAGCCACGGCTTCCACGAGCGCGACCAATCCTGCGCGTTCATCCAGAGCGAACCCTTGACCGCCTCGACCTTCTCCGCGATCCGGTTGCCCTGCGCGGCGATGTAGAGCGTCTCTCCGATGGCAAACATGGCCACCGCCAGCGTCGTGACCTCGACTCCGTCGAGCAGGTCGGGGATGCCGAAGGAAAGCCGTGCCTGGCCCGTCTGCTGGTCGATGCCGACCATGGCAAGCGCAAAACCGATGAACAGCGAGGTCAGACCCCTCAATGCCGAATCGCCGAAGGCCGAGGAGACGGTGACGAAGGCAAGCACCATCAGCGCGAAATATTCGCGTGGTCCGAAGACCAGCGCCAGCTTGACGATATAGGGCGCGATGAAGGCAAGCCCGAGCGTGGCGAGCAGGCCGGCGACGAAGGAGCCGATCGCCGCCGTCGCCAGCGCCGGTCCGCCGCGGCCGGCGCGCGCCATCTTGTTGCCCTCGAGCGCGGTGACGATCGAGGCGCTTTCCCCCGGCGTGTTGAGCAGGATGGAGGTCGTCGAGCCGCCATACATGCCGCCGTAGTAGATGCCGGCGAACATGATCAGCGAACCGCCGGGATCGAGCTTGTAGGTGGCGGGCAACAGCAGCGCCACGGTAAGGGCCGGGCCGATACCGGGAAGCACGCCGACGGCGGTGCCGAGGGTGACGCCGACCAGCGCATAAACCAGGTTCATCGGCTGCATCGCAACCAGGATACCCTGCCATAGAAATTCGAATGTGCTCATCTTGGTGTCCCAAGCGGCATTCCCGACCCTGCGGTTTCGGGGTCAGGCGCCGCGCAAAATCAAAAGAGCTGACAGCGCCTGGCGCGGTCAGAAGAACAGATGTTCGAGCGGGCCGGCCGGCAGCGTCAGCTGCAGCAACTGCGAGAAGATCGCCCAGACGACGAAGCTGAAAACGATGCCGAACGGCAGCGAGATCCAGAGCTTGCGCTTGCCGAAGCCGCGCGCCGTCAGTGCGAACAGCACACCGGTGGCAATCGAGAAGCCGGCGGTGCGCAGAAGCAGCATCTGGGCGGCAAGACCGGCGACGATCCAGATGACCGGCGCCACTTCCTGCCGGTCGCGTTCCGGAAACTCGCCGCGCCAGGCTTCGGCGACGGTCCAGACCCCAAGACAGAAGAGCCCGAACGCCACCACTTCAGGCACCGTTGCCGGGCCGATGCGGTCGTATTGCGCGATCGTTTTCAGATGCGAGGCATCCCAGGCCATCACGCCGGCGACGACGAAGAGGAAAACGGCAATGATGAACGCCACCCAATCAGGGCGGCGCTCGGTTGCCGAGGAGGTGTTATCCTCGCTCATTGAACAAGTCCGATCTCTTTGAGAATGCCTTCGGTGGCGGAGACGTCCTTTTCGAGCTGCGCCTTGAAGGCGTCGCCGGACAGATAGGTGTCGGCCCAGCCCTTGGTCTTCAGGGTTTCCTGCCAGGTGGCCGAGCTATGCAGCTTCTCGAAATCGGCGGTGACGGCGGCGACCTGTTCAGCCGACAGGCCGGGGGCAGCCGCAACCATGCGCCAGTTCTGGATGGTGACGTCGGTGCCGGCTTCCTTCAGCGTCGGGGCATCGACGCCGTCGATACGCTTGTCGCTGGAAACGGCGAGAAGGCGGAGCGTGCCGGATTTCACTTGCGATTGGAACTCGCTGTAGCTCGAGACGCCGGCCGTGACCTGGCCGCCGAGAATGGCGGCGAGTGCTTCACCGCCGCCGGAGAAGGCGACATAGTTGATCTTGGTCGGATCAACGCCGGACGCCTTAGCGATCAGGCCGACGGTGATGTGATCGGTACCGCCGGCCGAACCGCCGCCCCAGGAAACCGAACCCGGATCCTTCTTCAGCGCCGCAACCAGATCGGCCATGGTCTTGATCTCGGATGCGGCGGGAACGACGACGGCTTCGTACTCGCCGGTCAGCCGGGCAATCGGCGTAACGTCCTTGAGCGTCACCGGCGACTTGTTGGTGAGGATCGCGCCGACCATCACATAGCCGCCGACGATCAGCGAATTCGGGTTGCCTGCAGCCTGGCTGCTGAACTGCGCGAGGCCGATGGTGCCGCCGGCGCCCGGAACGTTCTGGACCTGCACGTTGCCGGAGATCTTCTCCTGCTGCAGCGCGGTCTGCAGCGAACGAGCCGTCTGGTCCCAGCCGCCGCCGGGTGCGGCCGGCGCGATGATGGTGTAGTCGGCCGCATAGGCCGGCAGCGCGATAGCAGCTGCAAAAAGGGTTGCGATGAACGTATGCTTCACGATGTGTCCTCCGTCGGCGGCTGAGCAAACCGCCCGTTATTCTCCAGGGAATCGGGAGGATGGCTGATCAGCGGACACAAGTGTCCTGAATGACGAGCGGAATACCTCCCAAGGCTTCAGCTCTCCGCCTCCACGGAGAAGAAGTAGCCAAAGGCACCACAACAAGCTGTCATTTAGCTGACATCGGCAAGATATCCAGCAGCAGCGGACACTTTTTTGCCGTAATTGGCGGACGGCAGTCCGATTTCCAGCTTCAAAGGACGAAGCAGCTGGAAGCGGAACACCTTCACTGCGCGCGCAAGACCTCATTCCAATGCGCGATGAGCCGTGCCCGCTTCACCTGGTCGAGATAGACCATCAGCCCGGGGCTGACCGGCACCGGCCGAAGCTGGGCGCCCAGCAGCTCCTGCAGCGTATTGGCGGTATTCTCCCCCGCCACCTCAGGACTGACGGCCGGGATCTGCAGCTCCCGCGCCATGATCGTCTGACCCGCCTTCGACATGAAGAAGGCGAGATACCGCCGCCCGAGCTCCGGCTCGGCGGCCGCCTGCGGCACCAGCCCGATCCGCGACATCACCACCGTGTAATCCTTCGGCAGAACGATGCCGACATCGGGATAGCGCGAGGCCCAGTCCGCTGCATAGGAGCCGAGAATGTTGTAGCCGAGCACGAAGCGCCCGTCGGCGACGCGCTCGAGGATTGCCGAGCTCGTCGAATAGAGCTTGACGCCGGCAGCCCCCATCGCCCCGATCACCGACCAGATGTCGCCGAATTGCTCCTGGTCGCGCGCCATGAACAGAAAGCCGACCCCGGAGCGTTCGATATCGTAGGTGCTGATCCGGCCATAGACCTTGTTGCCCTTGCGTTTCAGATAGTCGACGAATTCCGCCCGCGAACTCGGCACCGGCTCATGTACAAAGCTCGGCTTGTGATAGACGAACACCGCCGGCTCGAAGGTGAGCGCATAGGCGGTGTTGCGCCAGTTCGCCCATTTCGGCCATGCTGCACTCATCGGCAGGTTGCTGACCTGCGCATATCCGTCGTTGGAAAGCTTCACCTGCAGATCCATCGCCGAGGAAAAGGCGAAATCCGCCGTCTTCTCGCCTGCATCCGTCTCCTTGACGATCCGGTCGTAGATGTCGCCGGTCAGCATATCCTCGTATTTGACCGCAACGTCGGGATTGGCATCCTGGAAACCGCGGATCATCGGCCGCGCCAGCGGCTCGTCGAGCGAGGAGTAAACCGTCAGCACCGCCGCATCGGCCTGACCCGACTTCGCCGGATAGAAGGCCTGATCGGCGAGCGCGAAGCCCGGCCAGAAGGCCAGCAGCAAAATGAAAACTCTCCTCATGCCGCAACAATGCCTGAGCGCGCCGGGAGGAGCAAGGCCGCCGACTAGGCGGCGACCCACTCCATCAGCGCATTCTGCGCGTGCAGCAGAAAGGCTTTGGCGATGTGGCTCTGGCAGAGCGGATGCTCCATCGCTTCGGCCGTCACCTCCTGGCCACGCCTGACCGGCGGGCACGGCAGGAAGATCGCATCCTCCGACAAACGATCGAGCAGGTCGGCGCCGATCCGGTAGCCGGCGAGCGCCTCCGAGTCGGCATCGCCCGGCCATGAATCGGTGATGACGACGTCGGCGTCCGATAGCTCGCCCATATCGGCGCTCACACGGAAACGCCCGTTGAGCAGTGCAGCGTCACGGATGTGCCAGCATTTGGGGTAGACCTGCACAACCTCTATCGGCAGCGCAATCGAGGCTTCGGCCCAGGAGCGGAGGATATTTGCGTCCGCCGCCACGCCAACGACCTTCAACCCGTCGATCGAGCCGCGCCGGCTCCTAATATAGGCAAGGTCACCGAGCGTCTCGCAAGGGTGGTTGGAGCCTGTGCGCGCATTGATGACAGGCACCGGCGAGACTGCCGCCGTCACCTTCAATGTCGCAAGCGCCTTGGTGCGGATCACCAGCATATCGAACCAGTTGCCGAGATAACCAGCAAGGTCGCCGGTCTCCTCCCTAACATCGAAACCGATCGGCACATGCGCGCAGATACCGCCCATTGCCTGAATGCCGAGATCAAAGGCAGTGGTATTACGCCAGCCACTATCGTCGGCAATCAGCGCGACACGTTTGCCCGCAAGGCTCTGCGGCACGGTGCGCTCATCCCAGCTTTTGGCGAGTTCGCCAGCGCGAGCGACAATCGATCGGAGCCCGGCCTCCGGAATATCGTGAAACTCCAGAAAATTCCGGGCCGAACCTGTCATCCAAAATCTCCGCCGCGCATGAAACATCGCCACAATAGCCGGCGCCGGCCTCATCGCAACCACCGAAACAGCCGCGAATCACAATCATACGGCGGATACCCCTCGCAATTGTCTTCCGGCCCAACCCCTGGCTCCGCTTCAAGCCCCAAACCGCTCGACGGCCACTTTTATAGTGCCGCCCCCGAAGTATCGACCGATGAAATAAACCCGAATTTCTTCGATTAGAATTACCTTTTCATCACAAAGGATTAGCGCCGAACGCCATCCTTCACCCGTTCAGAGTATTGATGAAGATCGGCGACCTTATATGGTCGCGCTGCCGCGTCAAAACGTCGAAGCCGCCCGAATTTCTTATTCGGGGGACGACTCCGCGCAACAAAAACTCTATAAAAAGCTAGACTAAACTGGGAAGATCCTGGGAGGGGTCATGGAACGACGACTGAGCGCTATTCTCGCTGCGGATGTCGTCGGCTACAGCCGACTGATGGGCATCGATGAATCCGGCACGTTGCAGGCGCTGAACCGCCATCGCTGCGAACTGGTCGATATTCGTATTGCCGACTACAAGGGCCGGATCGTCAAACTCACCGGCGACGGCATCCTTGCCGAATTCCAGAGCGTGGTGAATGCGGTCGCCTGCGCCGCCGAGATCCAGCGCAGCATGGCGGCCCGCAACGAGAGCGTGCCCAAGGACGAGCGCGTCGAATTCCGCATCGGCATCAATCTCGGCGACGTCGTCGTCGAGAACGGCGACATATTCGGCGATGGCGTCAATCTCGCCGCCAGGCTCGAACGTATCGCAGCGCCGGGCGGCATCGCCGTGTCCGCCTCGGTGCGCGATCAGGTCGGCTCGCGCCTCAATCTTGGCTTCGAGTTCATCGGCGAACATACGCTGAAGAACATCAGGCAGCCCGTTCAGGTCTATACTGTCAGCTTGGCGCCGCCCTCCTCGGCGAAATTGGTCGCGCAGAACCGCAACACCTGCTTCATTGCGGTGCTGCCCTTCACCAATATGAGCGGCGATGCCGACCAGGACTATTTCTCCGACGGCATCACCGAAGACATCATCACCGATCTCTCCAAGATCTCCAGCCTGCACGTCGTGCCGCGCAACACCATCTTCACCTACAAGGGCATATCGGTAAAAGTGAAGCGGCTCGCCCAGGAACTCGGCGTGCGCTACGTGCTCGAGGGAAGCGTGCGCATCTTCGGCAATCGCGTGCGCATCTCCGGTCAGCTGATCGACACCGCCAATGGCGACCATCTCTGGGCCGAGCGTTACGACCGCGACCTGACCGACATCTTCGCCATTCAGGACGAGATCACTCACGCGATCGTCGGCCAGTTGAAGGTGCGTCTGCTGCCGGAAGAGAAGAAAGCGATCGCCAATGAGCCGACCGCCAATGTCGAGGCCTATACCTATTACCTCAGAGGCCGCCAGCTCTCCCACACCTGGACCAAATCCTATCTGCAGCTTGCAAGGCGGATGTTCTGCAAGGCGGTCGAGCTCGACCCGGACTATGCCCGCGCCTATGCCGGCATCGCCGATTGCGATGCGGCGATCCGTGATTGGGCACCAGACGACGTGCCGCTGAGGCGCATTCTCGAGATGAGCGCCCGCGCCCTGGAACTTGATCCCGACCTTCCCGAGGCTCACGCCTCCCATGGTCTCGCCTTGCATCAGAGCGGCTATGACGACAGGGCGGCGGCGGCCTTCGAACGTGCATTGGCGCTCGACCCCAACCTCTTCGAGGCGAATTTCCACTACGCCCGGTTCTTCTTCATGCACGGCAACTTTGCCGAATCGGTTCAATACTTCACCCGCGCCGCCGAGATCCGCCCTGACGACTATGTTTCGCCGATCCACCTGATGTCCGCCTACCGCTCGCTCGGCCGTGTGCTGGACACGGAAAACTGGGCGCGCCTCGGCCTGCTGCGCGCCGAACGCGCGCTGAACCTCAATCCGGAAAATTCCGGCCCCGCCCATCGTGGCGCGCTGGCGCTTGCCCATATGGGCGATGTGACGAGAGCCCGCGACTGGGCGGCCCGCGCGATTGCCATCGATCCCGACGACATCGTCGCCCAGTATAATCTCGCCTGCGTCTATTCCGTCCTCGGCGACGCCGACCAGGCGATCGACCTTCTCGAGAAGCTGCTGCCGAACAGCTCCGTCTACCATATCAAATGGTTCGACAATGATTCTGATCTCGACAACATCCGCGACGATCCCCGCTTCCGGAAACTCCTCAACGCCGCAATGACGCAGCGCGAACGAATCGAAATGACCGGGAGCTGACGCCAGTCTTTCCCGGCATTCGGTGGCGCATCGGCCGGAAATCGGAATCGATTTTCGCAAAGCTCGATGCGAGGATTAAAGTGCCACAGCGTATTTTGCGCGTCTGAAGGACCCGCTGCGCTGTAAGCTGCAAAATCGCTGTGACATCGCTCCGCCACCTCTGTAATCTCCTTTGAAAAACAGGGGGACATTCGTGCGCATCCTGCTCACCGAAGACAATATCGCGCTGGCCGACGGCCTGTCGGCGATCTTGCGCGGCACAGGCCACGCCGTCGATGTCGTCCATGACGGCGCATCCGCCAATGCGGTCATTGCTGCGGAAAATTTCGATCTGGTGATTCTCGACCTCAACCTGCCCGAGATGGACGGGCTCGACGTGCTGCGTGCCATGCGCGCCCGCCAGAACCAGGCTGCCGTCCTCATCCTGACGGCGCGCGGCACGCCGGAAGAAAGGGTGAAGGGCCTCGACCTCGGCGCTGACGATTACCTGATCAAACCCTTCGACATCGCCGAATTCGAGGCGCGTGTGCGGGTATTGCTGCGCCGCCAGGCGGGGCTGCGTTCGGCGACCGTCGGTTTCGGCGGCATTTCTTTCGATCTCAATTCCCGCACCTTTTCATCAGGCGCCGCACCCCTCGATATTCCCGCCCGCGAGCTCGGCCTGCTCGAAATCCTCTTCATGCGGGCCGGCAAGGTCGTCGCCAAGGAAGCGATCATCCAGTCGCTGACGGCCTTCGACGACGACATTTCCGCAAACGCCATCGAGCAATATGTCAGCCGCTTGAGAAAGCGTCTCTCGCCGCACGGCCTGACCGTCAAGACGGCCCGCGGCATCGGCTATTATCTCGACAAGCTGCCCGAGGCCTCATGAAAGCCGCCTATTCCCTCCGGCGCCGGCTGCTCTTCTGGCTGCTCGTCTCCACCGCCGTGATCGGCACGCTGGCGCTTGCCGATACCTATCGCGAGGCGGTCCAGACCTCGAACATCGTCTCCGACCGCGTGCTCGCCGGTTCGGCGCTGGCGATCGCCGAACGCGTCGTCGTCGCCGAGGACGGCACGCTGCAGGTCGATATCCCCTATGTCGCGCTTGAAATGCTGACCTCTGCCGCGCAGGATCGCGTCTTCTATCGCGTCGACGGCCCGCCGGGCCAATTCATCACTGGCTACCAGTCGTTGCCGGTCCTGAAGAAGACGCCGCCCAATGCTGCCGCCTTCGCCGACGACACCTTCCGCGGCGAGCCGATCCGTGTCGCCACACTCGAACGCTCAGCCTCGACGGGCATCCGCTCCGTGCCCTTCGTGGTAACGGTCGCCGAAACCACCATCGCCCGCCGCCAGCTGGCGCGGGCAATCCTCGTCCGCTCGGCATTGCGCCTCGCCTTCATGATTGCGGGCGCGGCCGTCATCGTCTGGATTTCGGTCACGGTGGCGCTCCGCCCGCTCTATAAGCTCGGCGACGCCATCGGCGAACGCAGCCCCGATGACCTGCATCCGATCAAGCAGACTGTGCCGAGCGAGGTCGAGCCGCTGGTCGATACGGTCAATTCCTTCATGGTCCGGCTGCAATCGGCGCTCGATGCACTGCGCCATTTCACCGGCAATGCCAGCCATCAGCTGCGCACACCGCTGGCGATCATCCGCACCCAGCTTGCTCTTTCCGCCCGCGCCGGCTCGCTGGATGAGGCGCAGGCGGCGGCGCTGAAGGGCGATCAGGCGGTGGCGCATGCCGAGCGCATCCTCGCCCAGTTGCTCCTGATGGCCAAGATCGACGCCGCCACAGCCAAGGAAGCGCTGACCGCCTCCGCCATCGATCTTGCCGCAATCGCCCAGGAAATCACCGGCGAGCAGATCCCGACGGCGGCCGTCGCCGGCATCGATCTCGGCTTCGAGGGCGAGAGCCCGGCGATGATCCGCGCCGAGCCGCTGCTGATCGGCGAAATGCTGCGCAACCTCGCCGGCAATGCCATCGCCTATGCCGGCAACGGGGCTGAGGTCACCGTCCGCATTATCGCTGCGTCAGAGACGATCCGCCTCGAAGTCGAGGATAATGGCCCCGGCATTCCGCGCGAGAAGCTGGAGGCGGTACGCCAGCGTTTTTCGCGCGGCCATGATTCCGGCGCGCCCGGCGCCGGCCTCGGCCTGCCGATCGTCGAAGAAATCGCCAATCTTTTCAATGCCGACCTGACGCTGGAGCCGGGTACGGACGGCAAGGGCCTGAAGGCGGCCGTCACCTTCGCCAAGGCAGCGTAAAAGCCTTCGGCTCGTTTGACCTTTCCACCTTGCTTTCTTTCGCTGCATTGCACACACTGATTTTCGGGAACAGCAAGCCGCACGACGATGCGAGCCGGATAAAAAGAGAAATATGTCGATCAAAGCCAGCATCTATCATCTGACGCATTACACCTATGACAAGCCGGTCCGCCTCGGCCCACAGATCATCCGGCTGAAACCTGCCTCGCATTCGAAGACACGGGTGCTCAGCCACTCGCTGAAGATCACGCCCTCCAACCATTTCGTGAACCTGCAGCAGGATCCCTACGGCAATTACCTTGCCCGCTACGTCTTTCCGGATCCGGTGACGGAGTTCAAGATCGAGGTCGATCTCGTCGCCGACATGACGGTTTATAATCCCTTCGACTTCTTCGTCGAGGAAGAGGCGACCAAGTGGCCCTTCGGATATCCGGAAACGATCCAGGAGGATCTGTCGATCTACATGACGCCGGAGCCGGCCGGCCCGCGCCTGAAGGCGCTGCTGCCGACGCTCGACTGGTCGCCCGGTCAGCCGACGGTCGATATGATCGTCGGCCTGAATGCCCGTCTGCAGCGGCAGATCGGCTATGTCATCCGCATGGAAACCGGCGTGCAGACGCCGGAGGAGACGCTGGAAAGCGCCAAAGGCTCCTGCCGCGACACCAGCTGGCTGCTCGTGCAGATCCTTCGCCATCTCGGCCTGGCCGCCCGCTTCGTTTCCGGTTATCTCATTCAGCTGACACCGGACCTGAAGGCGCTCGACGGGCCCTCCGGCACCGAAGTCGATTTCACCGACCTGCATGCCTGGGCGGAAGTCTATCTGCCCGGCGCCGGCTGGGTCGGCCTCGATCCGACCTCCGGCCTCTTGACCGGCGAAAGCCATATCCCGCTTGCCGCCACGCCGCATTACCGCAACGCCGCTCCGATCTCCGGCGGTTATTTCGGCGAGGCCGAAACCGAGTTCGCCTTCGACATGAAGGTCTCACGCGTTGCCGAACATCCGCGCATCACCAAGCCCTTCTCCGATGAAAGCTGGGACGAGCTCAACGAACTCGGCGAGAAGGTCGATCGCGTCCTCGAAGCCGAGGACGTGCATCTGACGATGGGCGGTGAGCCGACCTTCGTTTCCATCGACGACTTCCAGTCCGAGGAATGGAACACCGCCGCCGTCGGCCCGACCAAGCGCGAAAAGGCCGACAGCCTGATCCGCCGGCTGCACGAACGCTTCGCCCCCGGCGGCTTCCTGCATTACGGCCAGGGCAAATGGTATCCGGGCGAAAGTCTGCCGCGCTGGACCTTCTCGCTGTACTGGCGCCGCGACGGCAAGCCGATCTGGCAGAACCTCGATCTGGTCGCCGCCGAAGGCAAGGATACCGGTGTTGCGGCCGAGGATGCCGAAAAGCTCCTGACGGCGATCGCCAAGGAACTGGCGATCAAGCCTGACATGGTGCAGCCGGCCTATGAGGATACTGCCGACTGGATTATCAAGGAAGGCAATCTTCCCGACAATGTCGATCCCGCGAATTCGAAACTGAAAGATCCCGAGGAGCGCAACCGCATCGCTCGCGTCTTTGCCCGTGGCCTCACCGTCCCCACAGGTTACCTCCTTCCGGTTCAGGCATGGAACGCCAGGGCGGCCGAAACACGCGTCTGGATCAGCGAGAAATGGCGCACTCGCCGCGGCAAGATCTTCCTCGTTCCGGGTGACAGCCCGATCGGTTACCGCCTGCCGCTCGGCACGCTGCCCTATGTTCCCCCGGCGCGTTATCCCTATATCCACCCCGCCGATCCGACCATCCCGCGCGAACCGCTGCCCGATGTTTTCGTGCCGGCCGGTCGCGCCATGCCGGAAGCCTCCTTCCACGCCGACGAGAGCAATCGCGGCCGCATCGAACAGACGCTCGGTGAAATCGGCGGCGCCGTGCGCACCGCCATGTCGGTCGAGCCGCGCGACGGCAGGCTCTGCGTCTTCATGCCGCCGGTCGAACGCATCGAAGACTATCTCGAGCTGATTGCCGCTGCCGAAAACGCCGCCGCCGAACTCAAGCTTCCCGTCCATATCGAAGGTTATCCGCCGCCGCAGGATGAGCGCATCAACGTCATCCGCGTCGCCCCGGATCCCGGCGTCATCGAGGTCAACATCCATCCGGCATCGAACTGGAAGGAGTGCGTCGATATCACCACGGCGATCTACGAAGAGGCGCGCGCCACCCGTCTCGGCGCCGACAAGTTCATGATCGACGGCCGCCACACCGGCACCGGCGGCGGCAACCACGTCGTCGTCGGCAGCGCCAATCCGAACAATAGTCCCTTCCTGCGCCGTCCCGATCTCTTGAAGAGCGTCGTCCTCCACTGGCAGCGCCATCCCTCGCTCTCCTACCTCTTCTCCGGCATGTTCATCGGGCCGACCAGCCAGGCGCCGCGCATCGACGAGGCCCGTCACGACAGCCTCTACGAGCTGGAGATCGCCATGGCGCAGATCGCTGCCCCCGGCCGCGGCCAGCAGCCGTTGCCCTGGCTCGTCGATCGCCTCTTCCGCAACCTGTTGACCGACGTCACCGGCAACACCCATCGCGCCGAGATCTGCATCGACAAGCTGTTCTCGCCCGACGGCCCGACCGGACGGCTCGGCCTCATCGAGTTCCGCGGCTTCGAGATGCCGCCGAATGCCCGCATGTCGCTTGCCCAGCAATTGCTGGTGCGGGCACTGATCGCCCGCTTCTGGGTCAATCCCGTCGACGGCAAATTCGTCCGCTGGGGCACGACCCTGCACGACCGTTTCATGCTGCCGCATTTCGTCTGGACCGATTTCCTCGACGTGCTGGCCGACCTTCGCGAAAACGGCTTCGACGTCAGCCCGGAATGGTTCAAGGCCCAGCTTGAATTCCGCTTCCCCTTCTGCGGCGAAGTCGAATATGAGGGCTCGAAGCTGGAACTGCGCCAGGCGCTGGAGCCCTGGCACGTCATGGGTGAGGAAGGCGCGCCGGGCGGCACCGTGCGCTACGTCGACAGCTCTGTCGAACGCCTTCAGGTGCGGCTCGAAACCAGCAATACGGCGCGCTATACCGTCACCTGCAATGGCCGCACCCTGCCGCTGACACCAACCGGCACGTCGGGCGTGTCGGTCGCCGGCGTCCGTTACAAGGCGTGGCAGCCTGCCTCCGGCCTGCATCCCGTCCTGCCGATCAACACACCTTTGACTTTTGACATTTATGATACATGGTCGAAGCGTTCGATCGGCGGCTGCATCTATCATGTTGCCCATCCGGGCGGCCGGACCTATGACACCTTCCCGGTCAACGGCAACGAGGCGGAAGCAAGGCGGCTCGCCCGCTTCGAGCCGTGGGGACATACGGCGGGCGGCTATATCCCGCGCGCCGAGACGGGTTCGCTTGAATTCCCGCTGACGCTGGATCTGCGGCGGCCCGCCGGAATTTAAGGCTGAGGTGAGGGCCGGGGGTTTAGGGCTTGGGTTTTGATGGGTAAGAGGCCGGCAGTGGAACGCAGGGGAGAGGCAGAGGACCGCATCAAGGATGCGGCCTTCGACTATGCGCCGCTTCCTGGTACCGCTGACGAGATGGTCGACAACAAAGGCGTGGTCCGCCCCGTCTGGCAGCGTTTCCTCTCGCATCTGAGCGCAATGCCGGAAAAGGATCTCGCCGAGCGCTTCGCCCGCGCCGACCGCTACCTGCGCGATGCCGGCGTCTTCTACCGCGCCTATGGCAGCAAGGGCACCGGCGAACGCGCCTGGCCGATTTCGCACATCCCCGTGCTGATCGATGAGCGCGAATGGCAGACGCTGTCGGCGGGCCTCGTCCAGCGCGCCGACCTGCTGGAGGCGATCGTTGCCGATATCTACGGCGACAACCGGCTGGTGGAGGAAGGCGTCCTGCCGCCGGCACTGATCGCCGCCAATCCCGAATTCCAGCGACCGCTCGCCGGCATCCGGCCGGGTTCCGGCCACTATCTGCATTTCTGCGCCTTCGAGATCGGCCGCGGACCTGACGGCAACTGGTGGGTGCTGGCCGACAGGACGCAGGCGCCGTCAGGCGCCGGCTTCGCGCTGGAAAGCCGCGTTGCGACGACCCGGGCCTTCTCGGATATCTACGCCGAAACGCCGGTCCACCGCCTCGCCTCCTTCTTCGGCGCCTTCCGCGACGCGCTGCAGGGCATGAAACATTCGGGCGACGACCGCATCGCCGTGCTGACGCCCGGCCCCGCCAACGAGACCTATTACGAGCACGCCTACATCGCACGCTACCTCGGCTTCATGCTGCTCGAGGGCGAGGACCTCACCGTCGTCAAGGGCCGCGTCATGGTGCGCACCGTCGCCGGCCTGAAGCCGATCGGCGTGCTCTGGCGCCGTCTCGATTCGGCCTTTGCCGACCCGCTGGAGTTGAACCAGAATTCGCATATCGGCACGCCCGGCCTCGTGGAAGCGCTGCGCGCCGAAAGCGTCACCATCGTCAATGCGCTCGGCACCGGGGTTCTCGAAACCCGGGCGCTTCTGGCCTTCATGCCGACCATCTGTCGCCGCCTGCTGGGCGAGGATCTGCACCTCCCCTCGATCGCCACCTGGTGGTGCGGCCAGAAGGAAGAGCGCGAGCACGTCGCAAAAAACATCGAGAAGATGGTGATCGGCCCGGCCTATTCCCGGGCACCCTTCTTCGACGACAACGGCGAATCCGTGCTCGGCTCGTCGCTGCGTGCGACGGCCAAGGATTCCATCACCGACTGGCTGAGTTCGGACGGCCCGAAACTGGTCGGCCAGGAAGTCGTCACGCTCTCGACCACGCCCGCCTGGGTGGACGGCAAGCTCGTGCCGCGGCCGATGTCGCTGCGCGTTTTCGCCGCCCGCACGGCAAACGGCTGGCAGATCATGCCCGGCGGTTTTGCCCGTATCGGCTCCGGCGCCGATGTCGCGGCGATCGCCATGCAGTCGGGCGGCGCGGCCGCCGACGTCTGGATCGTCAGCGACAAGCCGGTCGAACGCCACACGCTGCTGCCGGCCGAGGGCAGCTTCACCCGCAACATGCCGGGCAGCTTGCCGAGCCGGGCGGCCGACAATCTGTTCTGGCTCGGCCGTTACATCGAACGCGCCGAAGGGGCGCTGCGCATCCTGCGCGCCTGGCATGCACGTTTCGCCGAAGCCGCCGATCCAAGCCAGCCGCTGCTAGCCGATGTCTCCGAATATCTGACGGCCGTCGATATCGATACCGCCGAACCCGTGCCGGAAACGCTCCTGCGCAACATCGACAGCGCCGTTTATTCGGCAAGCAACATCCGCGACCGTTTCTCGCCGGACGGCTGGCTGGCCCTCAACGACCTCGCCAAGACCGCCCGCCGCTTTCACGTCACCGTCTCTGCCGGCGATGACGCCAGCCATGCGATGACGATCCTTCTGCGCAAGCTCGCGGGCTTCGCCGGCCTTGTGCACGAGAACATGTACCGCTTCACCGGCTGGCGCTTCCTCTCGCTCGGCCGCTATATCGAGCGCGGCCTGCACATGACGCGCCTGCTCGGCCACATGTCCGGCCCGGAAGCGCCGGACGGCGCCCTCGACATGCTGCTCGAGATCGGCGACAGCGTCATGACCCACCGCCGCCGCTACAACGTCAACACGGCGCGGCTGACGGTCACCGACCTCTTGGCGCTCGACCCCCTCAACCCGCGCTCGGTCCTCTTCCAGGTGAACGAGATCCACCACGAGGTCGAGCAGTTGCCCAATGCCCTGATCAACGGCCAGATGTCACCCTTCTACCGCGAAGCGATGCGGCTCCATTCCGGCCTGGCGGTGATGACCCCGGAGGGCATGGGTGTCGAGGTCTATCAACGGCTCGAACGCGAACTGGAACAGCTTTCCGATCTGCTCGCCCAGACCTATCTCGGGTGACATCAATGCTCTACGATCTCACTCTCCGCATGGGTTACAGCTACGACGTGCCGGCCTCCGGCGCCCGCCACGTCATGCGGCTGATGCCGCTGTCGCTGACCAACCGCCAGCGCCTGGTCGCCGGCTCGATCACCGTCTCGCCGACGCCGGATGAGCAGGCGCATTTCGTCGATTTCTTCCATCATCCCGCCACCTCCTTCATGCTGCGTGCGCCGCACGAAACACTCGACATTCGCATGCAGGCCCGCGTGCAGGTGGAAAGCCAGCCGATCGCCGCCGATTTCTCGCCGCTGCTTGCCGACCTGCCGGAGGAGATATCAGGCATCTGGTCGTTGGCACCGGATTCGCCGCACCACTTCCTTGGCGACAGCCCGCGCCTCACCCAGGCACGCGAAATCAGCGACTATGCGCGAGGCTGTGCCCTGCCGACGCTGACAGCCATGCAGATCGCCCATGCGCTCTGTGCCCGCATCAACAAGGATTTCACCTATGATCCCGATGCGACGACGGTGGACACGACACCGCTCGAGGCGTTCCGATTGAAGCGCGGCGTCTGCCAGGATTTCACCCACATCATGATCCTGGCGCTTCGAAGCCTCGGCATTCCGGCCGGCTACGTCTCCGGCTTCCTGCGCACCATCCCGCCACCCGGCAAGGAGCGGCTGGAAGGGGCCGACGCCATGCATGCCTGGGTGCGGATCTGGTGCGGCGAGACGATCGGCTGGATCGAACTCGACCCGACCAACAACATCCCCGCTGGCATGGACCACATCGTCGTCGCCTATGGCCGGGACTATTCCGACGTCGTTCCCGTCATCGGCGTGCTGAAAAGCTATGGCGGCCAGCGCGCTGTCCAGGCGGTCGACGTCATCCCGCTGAAATAATCCCAAAACTGGAAAAATCCGCCGATTCGTTAAAATTCTATTGACGCCGTAAGGCCCGCGGAAAGGAGAGACGTGCCTAATATCACCTCACAGGGTTTCCAGTTGGGTGAACATGATGAGCACCTCCTTTTTGCATCCCTGCCTGCGTCGCATGTTGAGCGACCGTGGCGGTAATTTCGGTATGATGACGGCTATCCTGCTGCCCGTCCTTTTCGGAGCAGCCGGCATGGCGATCCAGGTGGGCGATATGCTGCTCTCGAAGCAGCAGTTGCAGGAGGCCGCTGATTCGGCGGCGCTCGCGACCGCCACCGCCCTGGCGAACGGCACGATCCAAACGTCGCAGGCCGAGGCCTTTGCGCAGAATTTCGTTGCCGGGCAAATGGCGAATTACCTGCAGAGCGGCACCGATATCAAGAACACGACGAGCGTCAGTGTCCAGACGACGACATCGGGCAAGTCGACATCCTATCAGGTGACGGTTTCACCGAGTTACGACCTCACGGTCAACCCGCTGATGCAGGCGGTCGGCTTCAGCACGCAGCATCTCTCGACGTCAGGCACGACGGTCGGTGGTCACTCACAGACCCAGGGCTCGATCTCTATGTTCCTCGCACTCGATAAGTCGGGGTCGATGGGAGAGGATACCGCGACCCTCACGACGGAATCGTACACCTACAAATGCAACCCTCACCCCAACAAAAACGGTAAGACAATCTACGACACCTGCACCGGCACGCGTACGCGTTATTACACAAAGATAGAAGCGCTGAAGCTCGCCGCCGACAAACTCTTTGGTCAGCTCGATAGCGCGGATCCCAATGCCGAATATGTGCGCACAGGCGCGGTATCCTATGATATTGTTGAATACCCCGCCAGCAGCCTCGCCTGGGGAACTGCCGCTGTCACGAGCTATGTCAACGCGCTTCAGTCGGGAGGTGGCACGAATTCCAGCGGCGCAGTGAACACGGCTTACACGTCTCTCACCGCCAAGAACGCCGCGGGCAATGACGCCGAAGACGCCGCCCACCGGCAGAAGACCGGGCAAGTGCCCAAGAAGTACATCGTCTTTATGACCGACGGCGACAATAACAATGATAGCGGCGGCGGCCGTTCCTACGACACCGCGACGAAGAAGACATGCGACGACGCGAAATCTAAAGGCATCGAAATCTATACGATTGCCTTTATGGCACCCGCAGGCGGACAGGCGCTGTTGCATTATTGCGCCTCCGACGA
Source organism: Rhizobium sp. BK008 (assembly GCF_014197345.1). Lineage (NCBI taxonomy): Bacteria > Pseudomonadati > Pseudomonadota > Alphaproteobacteria > Hyphomicrobiales > Rhizobiaceae > Rhizobium > Rhizobium sp. BK008. The sequence continues at coordinate 206,366 of NZ_JACIFK010000008.1, forward strand.
CTCCCATTATTTCCAGGCTGAAAAAATGGAAGACCTCCTTGCGGCCTTTCAGGCGATCGGTGCGAAAGCCTCCGCTCAGCTGACACGTCTGACGAACTGAGCATACCGCTACGAAAAAGGGCAAAGGAAAAGCCGCTCCGGAACAAACCGGCGCGGCTTTTCGTTATTCTCGTCCAACCCATCTGATCGGGAAAAGCGATTGAAATCAATACCCTCAAGCCCCGTGAATATGAAGGTTTCGCAAATTTTTCGTTTGTCCAAATCCTTTGTTGCAAGTGCTTCCTAACGATGCATAAACTGTCGGAGCACAGGCGACAAATCGATTAAATCAGGCATAACATCCTGAAACCAAATTAAAATTGGCGAGATCTGACCATGAATACCGTTTCCAAGCCGGTTATCCCCTCTCCCGCTCCCCGCAGTTCAAGGCCGGAAATTCTCGCCGAAGAAATCATCGAACGCCTGACCTACCGCATCGGCAAGGACGCCAAGGTGGCAAAGCCGCATGACTGGCTGACGGCGACGATCCTGGTGGTCCGCGACCGCATCATCGATCGGTGGATGGCCTCCACCCGCGAGGTTTATGCGACCGGCGCCAAGCGCGTCTATTATCTCTCCCTCGAATTCCTGATCGGCCGCCTGATGCGCGACGCCGTCTCGAACCTCGGCCTGATGGAGGAGGTGCGCGATGCCCTCGCCTCGCTCGGCGTCGACGTCAACGTCATCGCCGGGCTGGAGCCGGATGCCGCACTCGGCAACGGCGGCCTCGGTCGTCTGGCGGCCTGTTTCATGGAAAGCATGGCAACCGTCGACGTGCCCGCCTATGGTTACGGCATCCGCTATGTCCACGGCCTGTTTCGCCAGCAGATGGCCGACGGCTGGCAGGTGGAACTGCCGGAAAACTGGCTCGCCCACGGCAATCCCTGGGAGTTCGAGCGCCGCGAAAGCTCCTATGAAATCGGCTTCGGCGGCGCCGTCGAATTCATCACCACCCATGACGACCAGCCGCGCTACGTCTGGAAACCGGCCGAGCGCGTCATCGCCGCCGCCTTCGACACGCCGGCCGTCGGCTGGCGCGGCAAGCGCGTCAACACGCTGCGCCTCTGGTCGGCGCAGCCGATCGATCCGATCCTGCTCGATGCCTTCAACGCCGGCGACCACATCGGAGCGCTGCGTGAAAGCAACAAGGCCGAAAGCCTGACCCGGGTTCTCTATCCCGCCGACGCCACCCCGGCCGGTCAGGAACTGCGCCTGCGCCAGGAATTCTTCTTCTCGTCAGCCTCGCTGCAGGACATCCTGCGCCGCCATCTGCAGCAATATGACGATTTCACCTCGCTGCCGGACAAGGTGGCAATCCAGCTGAACGACACCCATCCCGCCGTCTCGGTCGCCGAACTCATGCGCCTGCTCTGTGACGTCCACGGAATGGATTTCGACCAAGCCTGGGAAATCACCCGCCATACCTTCTCCTACACCAACCACACACTTCTGCCCGAAGCGCTGGAAAGCTGGTCGGTGCCGCTGTTCGAGCGTCTGCTGCCGCGCCACATGCAGATCATCTATGCGATCAATGCCAAGATCCTGATCGACGCGCGCAAGGGCAAGAATTTCACCGATGGGGAAATCCGCTCGATCTCGCTGATCGATGAAAGCGGCGACCGCCGCGTGCGCATGGGCAACCTCGCCTTCGTCGGCTCGCACTCGATCAACGGCGTCTCGGCACTGCACACCGACCTCATGAAGGTCACGGTCTTCGCCGACCTGCACAAGCTCTATCCCGATCGCATCAACAACAAGACCAATGGCATCACGCCGCGCCGCTGGCTGCAGCAATGCAATCCCGGTCTCACCGGCCTGATCCGCGAGGCGATCGGCGACGAATTCCTTGACGATGCCGAGAAGCTGACGCCGCTCGACAAGTTCGCCTCCGACCCGACCTTCCAGCAGAAGTTCGCCGCGGTGAAGCGGGCCAACAAGGTGGCGCTCTCCAATCTCGTCGCCAGCCGCATGGGCGTGAAGCTTGATCCCTCGGCGATGTTCGACATCCAGATCAAGCGCATCCACGAATACAAGCGCCAGCTGCTGAACATCATCGAGGCCGTCGCGCTCTACGACCAGATCCGCTCGCATCCGGAGCTGGATTGGGTGCCGCGCGTCAAACTCTTCGCCGGCAAGGCGGCGCCGAGTTATTACAATGCCAAGCTGATTATCAAGCTGATCAACGACGTCGCCCGCACGATCAACAACGACCCGTCGGTCCGCGGTCTGCTGAAGGTCGTCTTCGTACCGAACTACAATGTTTCGCTCGCCGAAGTCATGGTTCCGGCCGCCGACCTGTCCGAGCAGATCTCGACCGCCGGCATGGAAGCATCCGGCACCGGCAACATGAAGTTCGGCCTCAACGGCGCACTGACGATCGGCACGCTCGATGGCGCCAATGTCGAGATGCGCGACAATGTCGGCGAGGACAACATCGTCATCTTCGGCCTCAAGGCCGACGAGGTGTCGAAGGTCCGCAGCGACGGCCACAATCCGCGTGCCATCATCGAGGGATCGCGCGAGCTCGCCCAGGCGCTCGCCGCCATCGGCTCCGGTGTCTTCTCGCCCGATGACCGCAACCGTTACACGGCGCTGATCGACGGCATCTATTCGCACGACTGGTTCATGGTCGCTGCCGATTTCGACGCCTATGCCCAGGCCCAGCGCGAAGTCGACGAGATCTGGACCAACCAGTCCGCCTGGTACACAAAGACGATCAACAATACGGCGCGGATGGGCTGGTTTTCTTCCGACCGTACGATCAGGCAATATGCAGACGAAATCTGGAGAGCCGGATGAAAACGCCGAAAACCGTCCCTGAAGTAAAGCTCTCCTGGGAAATTTCGGCAGATGAAATCGCGGCGATCCTTGCCGGCTCGCATTCCAATCCCTTTGCCGTCCTCGGTGTGCACCAGGCCGGCGACGTTTTCGTCGCCCGGTGTTTCATCCCGGGCGCCGAGGAAGTGACCGCCATGACGCTCGATGGCAGCGTCATCGGCGAGTTGAAACAGCTCCATGCCGACGGCGTCTTCGCCGGCCCGGTTTCCCTTACGAAACTCCAGCCGGTGCGCTATCGCGCCCGGCGCGGCGATGCCGAATGGGCTGTCACCGATCCTTACAGTTTCGGTCCGGTGCTCGGGCCGATGGACGATTATTTTGCCCGCCAGGGCTCGCACCTGCGCCTGTTCGACAAGATGGGCGCCCATCTCATCAAGCATGATGGCGCCCAGGGTATCCATTTCGCCGTCTGGGCCCCGAATGCGCAGCGCGTCTCCGTCGTCGGTGATTTCAACAATTGGGACGGCCGTCGCCACGTCATGCGCTTCCGTTCCGATAGCGGCATCTGGGAAATATTCGCCCCCGACGTCCCGATCGGCGTTGCCTACAAGTTCGAGATCCGCGGCCAGGACGGCGTATTGCTGCCGCTGAAGGCCGATCCCTTCGCTCGCCGCAGCGAGCTCCGGCCGAAAACCGCCTCCATCACCGCCGCCGAGCTGGAGCAGGAGTGGGAAGACGAAGCCCATCTGAAGCACTGGCGCGAAACCGACAAGCGCCGCCAGCCGATCTCGATCTACGAGGTGCATGCCGCCTCCTGGCAGCGCCGGCAGGACGGCACGATGCTGTCCTGGGACGAGCTCGCCTCCAGCCTCATCCCCTATTGCGCCGATATGGGCTTCACCCATATCGAGTTCCTGCCGATCACCGAGCACCCCTATGACCCCTCCTGGGGTTACCAGACGACCGGCCTCTACGCGCCGACCGCTCGTTTCGGCGAACCGGAAGGTTTCGCCCGTTTCGTCAACGGCTGCCACAAGGTCGGCATCGGCGTCATCCTCGACTGGGTGCCGGCGCATTTCCCGACCGACGAACACGGCCTCGGCTGGTTCGACGGTACCGCACTCTACGAGCACGAAGACCCGCGCAAGGGCTTCCATCCCGACTGGAGCACGGCGATCTACAATTTCGGCCGCACCGAGGTCGTTTCCTATCTCGTCAACAATGCGCTTTACTGGGCCGAAAAATTCCATCTCGACGGCCTGCGCGTCGATGCCGTCGCCTCGATGCTCTATCTCGATTATTCGCGCAAACACGGCGAATGGATCCCCAACGAATATGGCGGCAACGAGAACCTCGAGGCGGTCCGCTTTCTGCAGGATCTCAACATCCGCATCTACGGCCAGCATCCCAACGTCATGACCATCGCCGAGGAATCGACCTCCTGGCCGAAGGTCTCGCAGCCCGTACATGAAGGCGGCCTGGGCTTCGGCTTCAAGTGGAACATGGGCTTCATGCATGACACGCTGAGCTACATGAGCCGGGATCCCATCTACCGCGGGCACCATCACAACGAGCTGACCTTCGGCCTGCTCTACGCCTATTCGGAAAATTTCGTCCTGCCGCTCTCGCATGACGAGGTCGTCCATGGAAAAGGTTCGCTGATCGCCAAGATGCCGGGCGACGACTGGCAGAAATTCGCCAATCTGCGCGCCTACTACGCCTATATGTGGGGCTATCCCGGCAAGAAGCTCTTGTTCATGGGCCAGGAATTCGCCCAGTGGAGCGAGTGGAGCGAGGAGAAGTCGCTCGACTGGAACCTGCTTCAGTATCGTATGCACGAGGGCATGCGGCGCCTGGTGCGCGACCTCAATTTCACCTATCGCAGCAAGCCGGCTCTGCATGAGCGTGACTGCGAAGGCGAAGGCTTCGAATGGCTGGTCGCCGACGACCATCAGAATTCCGTCTTTGCCTGGCTGCGCAAGGCGCCGGGCCAGAAGCCGGTCGCCGTCATCACCAATTTCACCCCTGTCTACCGCGAGAACTACTCGATCCGCCTGCCGTCCGCAGGCCGCTGGCGGGAAATCCTGAACACCGATGCCGACATCTACGGCGGCAGCGGCAAGGGCAATGGCGGGCGCGTGCAGGCCGTCGATGCCGGCGGCAACATCACCTGCTCGATCACCTTGCCGCCCTTGGCGACAATCATGCTTGAACCTGAAAATTAGTGACTGGTGGGAGGAGAAAATGGTAGAAAAACGCGTTCAGCCACTTGCCCGCGATGCAATGGCTTATGTTCTGGCGGGCGGTAGGGGAAGCCGTCTCAAGGAACTCACCGACCGGCGTGCCAAGCCGGCCGTCTATTTCGGCGGCAAGGCTCGCATCATCGATTTCGCCCTGTCGAACGCCCTGAATTCCGGTATCCGCCGCATCGGCGTCGCCACGCAATACAAGGCGCATTCGCTGATCCGCCACATGCAGCGTGGCTGGAACTTCTTCCGCCCCGAGCGCAACGAGAGCTTCGACATCCTGCCCGCCAGCCAGCGCGTCTCCGAGACGCAATGGTACGAGGGCACCGCCGACGCCGTCTATCAGAACATCGACATCATCCAGGATTACGGCGTCGAATACATGGTCGTGCTTGCCGGCGACCACGTCTACAAGATGGACTATGAATGGATGCTGCAGCAGCACGTCGATTCCGGCGCCGACGTCACCATTGGCTGCCTGGAAGTGCCGCGCATGGAAGCGACCGGCTTCGGTGTCATGCACGTCAACGCGAAGGACGAGATCATCGCCTTCGTCGAGAAGCCGGCCGATCCTCCGCCCATTCCCGACAAGCCGGATTTCGCCCTCGCCTCGATGGGCATCTACGTCTTCCACACCAAGTTCCTGCTCGATGCGCTGCGCCGCGACGCCGCCGATCCGAACTCGAGCCGCGACTTCGGCAAGGACATCATCCCCTATATCGTCAAGAACGGTAAGGCGGTCGCCCACCGCTTCGCCAAGTCCTGCGTCCGGTCCGATTTCGAGCACGAGCCTTACTGGCGCGACGTCGGCACGATCGACGCCTATTGGCAGGCCAATATCGACCTGACGGCGATCGTTCCGGAGCTCGACATCTACGACAAGTCCTGGCCGATCTGGACCTACGCCGAAATCACGCCGCCGGCGAAATTCGTCCATGACGACGAGGATCGCCGCGGCTCGGCCACCTCCTCCGTCGTATCGGGCGACTGCATCATCTCCGGCGCCAGCCTGAACAACAGCCTGCTCTTTACCGGTGTCAGGGCCAACTCCTTCTCCAAGATGGAAGGCGCCGTCATCCTGCCGAACGTAAAGATCGGACGGCGCGCGCAGCTCAAGAATGTGGTGATCGACCATGGTGTCGTCATTCCGGAAGGCTTGGTTGTCGGCGAGGATCCCGAGCTCGACGCCAAGCGTTTCCGGCGGACGGAAAGCGGCATCTGCCTGATCACGCAACCGATGATCGACAAGCTGGATATCTGACTTATGAAAGTTCTTTCGGTTTCGTCCGAAGTCTTCCCTTTGATCAAGACAGGGGGCCTGGCCGATGTGTCAGGCGCCCTGCCGATTACTCTCAAAGCCTTCGGGGTCGAGACCAAGACCCTTCTGCCCGGCTATCCCGCCGTCATGAAGGTCATTCGCAACCCGGTCGCCAGGCTCGAATTCGCCGACCTGCTCGGCGAGCGGGCGACGGTGCTCGAGGTTGAGCACGAAGGCCTCGATCTGCTCATCCTCGATGCGCCGGCCTATTACGACAGGCCGGGCGGCCCCTATCTCGATCCGCTCGGCAAGGACTATCCGGACAACTGGCGCCGGTTTGCCGCTCTGTCGCTTGCCGCCTCCGAGATTGCCGCCGGCCTGATGCCCGGGTGGCGGCCGGATCTCGTCCACACCCACGACTGGCAGGCGGCGCTGACGTCGGTCTATATGCGCTATTACCCGACGCCGGAACTGCCGAGCGTGCTGACCATCCACAATATCGCCTTCCAGGGCCAGTTCGGTTCCGAGATCTTTCCCGGCCTGCGCCTGCCCGCCCATGCCTTTGCCACCGAAAGCATCGAATATTACGGCACTGTCGGCTTCCTCAAGGGCGGCCTCAAAACCGCTCATGCGATCACGACGGTCAGCCCGACCTATGCCGATGAGATCCTGACCTCGGAATTCGGCATGGGGCTCGAGGGCGTCATCGCCAGCCGCATCGACAATCTGCACGGCATCGTCAACGGCATCGACACCGATGTCTGGAACCCGGCGACCGATCCCGTCGTCCACACCCATTACGGCCCGACGACGCTCAAGAACCGCGAGGAGAACCGTCGCTCGATCGCCGAATTCTTCCATCTCGACAATGACGACGCCCCGATCTTCTGCGTCATCAGCCGTCTCACTTGGCAGAAGGGCATGGATATCGTCGCCAACGTCGCCGATGAGATCGTCGCCATGGGCGGCAAGCTCGTCGTGCTCGGCTCCGGTGAAGCGGCGCTTGAAGGCGCGCTGCTCGCCTCCGCCAGCCGCCATCCCGGCCGCATCGGCGTCTCGATCGGTTATAACGAGCCGATGTCGCACCTGATGCAGGCCGGCTGCGATGCGATCATCATCCCCTCGCGCTTCGAACCCTGCGGCCTGACCCAGCTTTACGGGCTGCGTTACGGCTGCGTGCCGATCGTCGCCCGCACCGGCGGATTGAATGACACGGTGATCGACGCCAATCACGCCGCACTTGCAGCGAAAGTCGCAACCGGCATACAATTTGCCCCCGTGACAGAAACAGGCATGCTACAGGCAATCCGCCGTGCGATGCATTTTTACCAGGACCGAAAACTCTGGACCCAATTGCAAAAGCAGGGCATGAAATCGGATGTCTCCTGGGAGAAGAGCGCCGAACGCTACGCTGCCCTCTATTCAAGCCTCGTCTCGAAAGGCATGTGACCTAAAATGATCAAGTCCGTACCCACCACGCCCTATCTGGACCAGAAACCCGGCACGTCGGGCCTGCGCAAGAAGGTTCCAGTCTTCCAGCAACCGAATTATGCGGAGAACTTCATCCAGTCGATCTTCGATTCGCTGGAAGGCTATCAGGGCAAGTGCCTCGTCATCGGCGGCGACGGACGCTACTACAATCGCGAAGTCATCCAGAAGGCCGTCAAGATGGCCGCTGCCAATGGCTTCGGCAAGGTCATGGTCGGCAAGGGCGGCATCCTGTCGACGCCGGCCGCCTCCCACATCATCCGCAAATACAAGGCTTTCGGCGGCATCATCCTCTCCGCCAGCCACAATCCCGGCGGCCCGACCGAAGACTTCGGCATCAAATACAACATCAACAATGGCGGCCCGGCGCCGGAAAAGATCACCGACGCGATCTATGCGCGTTCCAAGACGATCGACAGCTACAAGATCGCCGATTTCGCCGACGTCAATCTCGACCGCATCGGCAAGGACGAGCTTCCCGGCGGCACGATCCTCTCGGTCATCGACCCGGTCGAGGACTATGCCGCACTGATGGAAGAACTGTTCGATTTCGGCGCCATCCGCAACCTGATCAGCCTCGGCTTCCGCATTGCCTTCGATGGGATGAGCGCCGTCACCGGCCCCTATGCCAAGGAAATCTTCGAAAATCGTCTCGGCGCTCCGTCGGGCTCCGTGCGCAACTTCATGCCGCTGCCGGATTTCGGCGGCCATCATCCCGACCCGAACCCGGTTCACTGCAAGGAACTCTTCGACGAGATGATGGGCGATGATGCGCCCGATTTCGGCGCCGCTTCCGACGGCGACGGCGACCGCAATCTGATCATCGGCCGCGGCATCTTCGTCACGCCGTCCGACAGCCTGGCGATCCTTGCCGCCAACGCCAATCTCGCCCCCGGCTATTCCGGCGGCCTCGCCGGCATCGCCCGCTCGATGCCGACATCGGGTGCTGCCGACCGCGTCGCCGAAAAGCGCGGCATCGGTATGTACGAGACGCCAACCGGCTGGAAATTCTTCGGCAACCTGCTCGATGCCGGCATGGCGACGATCTGCGGTGAGGAAAGCTCCGGTACCGGCTCCAATCATGTCCGCGAAAAGGATGGCCTCTGGGCCGTGCTGCTGTGGCTGAACATTCTTGCCGTGCGCGGCGAGAGTGTCGCCGATATCGTCACCCAGCACTGGCAGACCTACGGCCGCAACTATTATTCGCGCCATGACTATGAAGGCCTCGACACCGATGCGGCAAACGGCTTGGTCGACAATCTCCGCAGCCAGCTTTCCACCCTGGCCGGCAAGAGCTTCGGCAGCCTGAAGGTCGAGAAGGCAGACGACTTCGCCTATCACGATCCGATCGACAAATCGGTCAGCGAACATCAGGGTATCCGCGTGCTCTTCGAGGGCGGCTCCCGCGTCGTCTTCCGCCTGTCCGGCACTGGCACGTCTGGCGCAACCTTGCGTGTCTATATCGAGCGTTACGAGCCGGATTCGACTCGCCACAACATCGAAACGCAGGAAGCGCTCGCCGATCTGATCGCGGCCGCCGAAAGCATTGCCAGCATTCGGGAACGCACGGGACGCGACGCGCCAACCGTGATCACCTGATCCGGGGGGAACATGCGGGGAAGCAGTGCGGCGCAAGCCGGCGCGATCGTTTTCGAGACCGGCGTCGAATTTGCGGTGTGGTCGCATGATGCCGCACAGATCGAACTCTGCCTCTTCGAAGATGACGGCAACAGGGAATTCGCGCGCCTGCCGATGGCGCGCGACAGCAATCACATCCATCGTCTCTTTGTCGACGGGCTGAAGGCCGGCGCGCGCTATGGTTATCGCGCCGATGGTATCTACGCGCCCGATAACGGTCTCTGGTATGACCCCTCCAAACTGTTGCTCGATCCCTATGCCAAGGAGATCGACAGGCCGTTCCGCTACGATCCCCGTCTCGGCATCTATGGCGAAGACAGCCAGGATCTGATGCCGAAGGCGATCGTCACTGCCGATATACCCGCCTTGGTCAGCAAGCCGCTCTTCAATCCGGGCGGCTTTATCTATGAGGTGGCGGTGCGGCCCTTCACCATTCTCCATCCCGACGTGCCGGAGGCAGAGCGCGGCACGGTTGCAGCCCTTGCTCATCCCTCCGTCATCGCACACCTGAAGCGGATCGGTGTCGACGCCGTCGAACTGATGCCGATCACCGCCTGGATCGACGAGCGCCACCTGCCGCCGCTCGGCCTCACCAACGGCTGGGGCTACAATCCCGTCGCCTTCATGGCGCTCGATCCGCGGCTTGTCCCCGGCGGCATGACGGAGCTGCGCGAGACGGTCGCGGCCCTCCATGCCGAAGGCATCGCCGTCATCCTCGACCTCGTCTTCAACCATACCGGCGAGAGCGACCGTTACGGCGCGACGCTGTCGCTGCGCGGCCTCGACAATCTGCATTATTATCGCCACGCCCAGAATTGGCCGGGCGAGCTCATCAACGACACAGGCACTGGCAACACGCTTGCCTGCGATCATCTCGAGGTCCGCCGCCTCGTCATCGACAGCCTGCGCCATTTCGTGCTCAACGCCGGCGTCGACGGTTTTCGCTTCGATCTCGCCCCCGTGCTCGGCCGCACCGCAACGGGCTTCGAGCGCGACGGCGGAACGCTTGCCGCGATCCTCGCCGACGATGTGCTTGCCGACCGGATCATGATCGCCGAACCTTGGGATATCGGCCCGGGCGGCTATCAGCTCGGCAATTTCCCGGCGTCATTCCTGGAATGGAACGACCGGGTCCGCGACGACCTGCGCTGTTACTGGCGCGGCGACGATTGGAAGACCGGCGCGCTGGCAACCGCACTCGCCGGCTCCTCCGACATCTTCTCCCGCAACGACGGCAGGCAAACGCGCAGCGTCAACTTCCTCGCCGCCCATGACGGCTTCACGCTGATCGATCTCGTCTCCTACGCCGGAAAGCATAACGATGCCAACGGCGAACACAATCGCGACGGCCACAACGAAAACCACTCCTGGAACAACGGCGTCGAGGGGGAAACCCTCTATCCCACCATCCGCAAGCGTCGCCGTGACGACGTGATGGCGCTGATATCAACCCTCTTTGCCACCCGCGGCAGCATTATGCTGACGGCAGGCGACGAGGGCGGCCGCAGCCAGCACGGCAACAACAACGCCTATTGCCAGGACAACGAGATCACCTGGCTGGACTGGAACGCGTTGGACGGGAATCTCATCGCCCACACCGCCTTCGTTGCGGAACTGCGCCGCCGCTTCACCGTCTTCTCCGAAGCGGGTTTCCTGTCAGGAAATGGCGACGTCGAATGGATTTCGCTCTCCGGCGAGCCGATGACCGTTGCCGAATGGGAGACGCCGTCGCTTTCCACCCTCGGCATGCTTCTGTCGACCGAGGACCGCTCCGCCGGCGGCAGGCAGACCCGGCTTGCCGTGCTTTTCAACCGCTCGGGGAGCCGCCAATTTTTCACGCTCCCTTCCCGGGGCGAACCGGGCTGGCGCCAGTTGACGCCTGAAGGAGCGCAGAAAGTCGGCAAGAGTGCAGCCGTCGAGCCGCGCTCCGTCGCCTTTTTCGTAGAAAATTGACCGCCTGCCTTCGCTTGCGCAAATCCTTGTCGCAATCGTCATAAATGCGCGATAAGGCTTTGCCGCGACGGCTTGTTTCACGAGGAATTTATGGTCACGGAAATTTCACTCTCCGACGTGCGGGGATTGATCGGCATGGAAACGGGCCTATCGGATTGGATCACCGTCGACCAGTCGATGATCGACGCCTTCGCGGCGGCGACCGACGATCATCAGTTCATTCACGTTGATCCTGCACGCGCGGCAGCCGAGAGCCCCTTCGGTGGTACCATCGCCCACGGCTTCCTGACACTGTCTCTGCTGTCGACGATGAACTACAACTGCCTGCCGAAAGTGCGCGAGCAGACCATGGGCATCAACTACGGCTTCGAGCGCGTCCGCTTCATGACGCCGGTGAAGAGCGGCGCCCGCGTCCGCGGCCGCTTCCTGCTCTCCGAGGCCCGCTTCCGCGGCGCCGGCATGCTGATGACCACCTATGACGTCTCGATCGAGATTGAAAACGAGAAGAAGCCGGCGCTGACGGCAAAATGGATCACCATCATCCAATTCGACCCGAAGGACCGCCCCGAGGACGTCTGAGCAAAACTGCTTTTGCTACTCGGCCGAATTAGAGCCCTTCCGGGTTAGATTGCAGCATTCTGCCGGAGCAGGTTTTCGTCAGGATCAAAGGCGATTGGCGACGGGCATACCCAAAGGTACGTCCGAGCCGGTCGCCTTTGATCCTGACGGAAAGATGCCCGGCCCACCGGCCGCACCGCTTCGCTGTGCGAAGCAACAGGTGCGTCCGGCGATTCTTAAGTCTTGCAGATTTGCCCCGCAAATCTGCGGGAGGGTTGGCTGAAACGGGCCGGCTGATCGACCGGCCGGCTTGGCCGTAGAGCTGGGCTACGACGCGCGCCGGCCGGTCGACCATCCGACTCCGTTTCAGCCAACAGAATGCTGCAATCTAACCCGGAAAGGCTCTAAACACGGCTTCGAGAGCATGTCCGTCGGGATCCGTGACGAACGCCGCGTAATAGTGCTCACCGTAATGGGGCCGCAGGCCGGGCCGGCCATTGTCACCGCCGCCATGCGCGATGGCCGCCGCATGAAACCGATCGACCGCCTGGCGGTTCGGGGCGGCAAACGCCAGATGAAAACCGGGTCCGGCTGGACGCTGGTCATCCGGGCGATGCTTGATCGCCAGTTTGTCCCCGCCGCCGGCAAGGCCATAGCCGATTGCCTGCCCCGTTTGCCCCGGCCGGATATCGTCCCAGACCCTGAAGTAACCGAGCGCGGCCAGCGTGGTATCGTAAAATGCCGCCGACCGTTCAATATCGGAAACGCCGAGAGAAGCATGGTGCAGCATTGGCCTACCCCTTGAATGAAGGCTGACCCAGCCGGGATTGGCGCGGGTTCAATGCCCGGCGTCGTGAGCCGCCTCGTTCAGCAGGCCGAAGACGTAGTCCGAGAACGACCGCCAGCATTCCACCCGGAACGTGTCTTCTTCCGTGCGGAAAAGCACGATCTCCGCCTTGCCCAGGATCGTGCGCGATGCGGCTCCGACCGGAAAGGCAGCAAGCGACAGATCCTGCGGGCAGCCGGCCGAAAGCGTTGCCTCCGCACCCGGTCCCGAGACGATGATCGCGACATTGCGGTGGGACACGTCGGTCGCCGAATGCAGCGCGCCGGCACCGGAAAATGCCGCCATCAGGTCGGCGCCGTCCTCATCGATGACAAGCCATTCGTCCGGCCCGATCCACAGCGCCGAGCGGGCGCCATCCCGGCCGGATGTTTTCGGGGCGGCCGGCACAGACAGGCCGAGAGCAGCGGAAAGTGCTGCGAGCGATTCCGCCGGCGCGCGCAGCGCCACCCGGCTGGCAGCGGGTGCGGTCGTCAGCCGCACCGTTGCGGAGCCGCCGAGACGGCCGGCAAGCGCCGGTTTGCGAATTGCGACTTCAGCCATGGATCCGGCCTCCTTCCTTGTCAAAGAATACCAGATCCGTCACTTCGACGGCGATCGTCCGATCCGGCATCGGCACATAGAGCGTTTCGCCCATCCGCGCCCGGCCGCCGGCGACGAGTGCAAAGGCGATCGACCTGTCGCAATTGTCCGACCAGTAAGCTGATGTGACGTGGCCGAGCATGGTCATCGGCTTCGGCTCGTTCGGGCTCGCGACGATCTGCGCGCCTTCTTCGAGCACCAGCTTCGGGTCCTTGGTGACGAGGCCGACAAGCTGCTTGCGCCCGTCCTTGACGAGATCCGGCCGCTTCAATCCGCGAATGCCGACGAAATCCGTCTTTTTCTTCGAAACCGCCCAGGAAAGTCCGGCGTCATCGGGGGTCACGGTTCCATCGGTGTCCTGCCCGACGATGATGTAACCCTTCTCGGCGCGAAGCACGTGCATCGTCTCCGTGCCGTAGACGCAGGCGCCGAGCGGTTCGGCATTGGCCCAGACCGCTTCGAGCACCGACTGGCCGTAGTCGGCCGGCACGTTGATTTCGAAGCCGGTTTCGCCGGTGAACGAGACGCGGAAGAGCCGCGCCGGCACCCCGCAGACCGTGCACTCGGCAACGCTCATATGCGGGAAGGCCTCGTTCGAAAGATCGAGCCCTTCGACCAGCGGCGCGACGATCTCGCGCGCCTTCGGCCCCTGCACGGCGATGACAGCCCATTGCTCGGTCACCGAGGTCAGCCATACCTTCAGATCCGGGAATTCCGTCTGCAGGTAATCTTCCATGTGGTGCAGGACGCGCGGCGCGCCGCCGGTCGTCGTCGTGACATGGAAACGGTCGTCCGCCAGGCGTCCGACGACACCGTCGTCATAAACGAAGCCGTCCTCGCGGGTCATGATGCCGTAGCGGGCCTTACCGGGCTTCAACGTATCCCAGGCATTGGTGTAGATGAGGTTGAGGAACTTCGCCGCATCCGGACCGACCACCTCGATCTTGCCGAGCGTCGAGGCGTCGAAGATACCGGCCGACTCGCGCGCCGTCCGGCATTCGCGTGCAACCGCCTGATGCATGGTCTCGCCAGCCCGCGGATAGAACCAGGCGCGCTTCCAGTTGCCGACATCTTCGAAGACCGCGCCATGGGCCTCCTCCCAATCGTGCAGCGGCGTCTTGCGCGTCGGGTCGAACAGCTCACCACGCGAATGGCCGATCAGCGTACCGTAGGTGACCGGCGTATAGGGCGCACGGAACGTGGTGAGCCCCACCTGCGGGATTTCCTTGCCGAGCATTTCGGCGGCAATCGCCAGGCCATGCATGTTGGAGAGCTTGCCCTGGTCCGAGGCCATGCCGTTGGTCGTGAAGCGCTTGATATGCTCGATCGAATGCATGCCTTCGCGCACGGCAAGGCGGATATCCTTGGCGCAGACGTCGTGCTGGAAATCGATGAAGGCCTTGGCGTTGGTCTTCGGACCGGCGCCTTCGGCAGCGCCGATCATGCCGCCCGTCCAGTCATAGGCCTGCTCGGCCGAAATTGCGATCTTCTCGCCGCTGCTTTTGCCGGTGGCCTGCGCCATCAGCTCGCCGGCGGCAAGCGATTCCTCGATCGTCCGCTGCAGGTCGTCGGTGCCGTTGCAGGCACCGACCGAAAGGCAATCCTGCGCGTAAGAGCCGGGCAGGAAACGCTGGCTTTCGGCATCGAAGGCCACCTTGCCGCGCGACTGCGAGAAGAGATGGACGGACGGCGTCCAGCCGGCCGAAACCAGGAGCGCATCGACCGCGATCTTGCGCGATGAACCGCCGCCGTTGCGCGCCACCGTCATCGATGAGATGCGCAGCCGTCCCGCGGTGTTGATAACAGACTGGCCTGTGAGAACATCGATGCCGAGCGCACGCGCCTCTTCCAGCACCGCCGCGCCCGGCGCTTGCCTGCTGTCGACGATGGCGGCGATCGAAACACCGGCCCGTTTCAGATCGAAAGCCGCTTCATAGGCTGAATCGTGCGCCGTGTAGATGCCGACCTTGGTGCCGACGGCGACGCCGTAATGATTGAGATACATCCGCCCCGCCGAGGCGAGCATGATGCCCGGCCGGTCGTTGTTCGGAAATACCATGTGCCGCTCGATCGCGCCGGTGGCGAGGATGACCCGCTTGGCCCGGACCTGCCAGAGCCGCTCGCGCGACAGATCGTGGGAGGGCTTGGCGATATGGTCGGTGACACGCTCGGCAAGACCGACGAAATTGTGGTTGTAGTAGCCGAAGGCGGTCGTGCGGGTGAGCACTTCGACATTGTCCATCGCCTTCAGCCGCGCCACGGCCTTCTGGGCCCAGGCATAGCCGTCCTGTCCGTCGATCGTCACGCCGGCATCGTAGCGCAACGCACCGCCGGCTTCCGCCTGCTCGTCGCAAAGGATCACCCGGGCACCGGTCTCAGCCGCAGCCAACGCAGCCGAAAGCCCGGCAACGCCGGCGCCGACCACCAGCACGTCGCAATGGGCATAGCGGCTGGCATAATGGTCCGGATCCTCTTCCGTCGGCGCGACCCCGAGGCCGGCGGCGCGACGGATGAGCGGTTCGTAGACGTGTTTCCAGGCGGCGCGCGGCCACATGAAGGTCTTGTAGTAGAAACCGGCGGCGAAGAACGGCGACATCAGATTGTTGACGGCGCCGACATCGAAGGCGAGCGAGGGCCAGCGGTTCTGGGAGTTGACGATCATGCCGTCAAAAACTTCCTGCACGGTGGCGCGCACGTTCGGCTGCTTGCGCGCCGTATCACGGGCGACGTCGATCAGCGCGTTCGGCTCCTCGGCCCCTGCAGACAGAATACCGCGGGCCCGGTGATATTTGAACGAGCGTCCCAGAAGATGCACATCGTTAGCGATCAGCGCCGAGGCGACGGTATCACCTTCGAGCGCCGTATAGCTCTTTCCGTCGAAGCTGAAGCGGGCGGTCTTGGCCGGTGTCAGGCGCCCCTTGCCGGCGATACGGTTCACGCCGCTCATTGCGCCTCTCCTTCCACGGCTTCATATGTCTCGACAGGCCCATGCTGCCTGGCCGCAGCCCCGATCTCAGGCTTCGGCTCGCCCGCCTTGTAGGTCACGATGAACTTGTCGGTCACCGTATCTCGCGCCGCGTTGAAGAAACGCCCGCAGCCGTGAATGTGTCGCCAACGTTCGAAGATCAGCCCCTTCGGATTGTCGCGCAGAAAGAAGTAGGCCTCGAATTCCTCGTCCGAGATCGAGGCGATCTCGGCGGGCCGCGCGATATGCGCGTCACCCGCGCCGCGGAATTCGAGCTCGGAACGCTCTTCCTGACAGTAAGGGCAATGGATCAGCAGCATGTGGGATTTCCTTCTCCTCCCCTTCTCCCCAGCAGAGAGAAGGTGCCTGAAAGGCGGATGAGGGGGTAAGCGACGAAAGGAGTGAGCGTCCGAGGCTCAGCCATAACATTTGTCATCAGTGCGCCACCGCCGCCGCCGCTGCTTCGTCGATCAGCCGGCCGCTGCGAAAACGCTCCAGCGTCAGCCCGGCATTGAATTTATGCGGCTCGTCGCGGGCAATCAGATGCGCGAAGAGATTGGCCGAGCCTGGCGTCGCCTTGAAACCGCCGGTGCCCCAGCCGCAATTGACGTAGAGCCCGGGAACCGGCGTCTTCGACTGGATCGCCGAACGATCCGGCGTATTGTCGACGATGCCGCCCCATTGCCGCATCATCTTGACGCGCCGGAACATCGGGAAGAGCTCGCAGATGGCATCGAGCGTGTGGGTGATGATCTGCAGCCCGCCGGTCTGGGAATAGGAATTATACTGGTCGGTGCCGGCGCCGATGACCAGCTCTCCCTTGTCGGACTGGGAGATATAGGCATGCACCGTGTTTGACATGACGACGCAGGGAAAGATCGGCTTCAACGGCTCGGAGACCAGCGCCTGCAGCGGGCTCGATTGCAGCGGCACACGCACGCCGGCCATCTGCATGACAGTTGTCGTATGGCCGGCCGCCGACACGGCGACCTTCTTGGCGCCGATGAAACCGCGCGAGGTCTCGACCCCGGTCACCCGTCCGTCCGCACCGCGCCGGATCCCGGTCACTTCACAATTCTGGATGATGTGCACGCCGCGGTCCGAGGCCGCTCGCGCATAACCCCAGGCGACCGCGTCGTGCCGCGCCGTGCCGCCGCGGCGCTGCAGTGCTGCGCCGTTGATCGGGTAGCGCGCGCTGGCCGAGATATCGAGCGGCGGACAATAGGCCTTCGCCTGCTCCGGCGTCAGCCATTCATTGTCGATGCCGTAGAGCCGGTTGGCATGGATATGCCGCTTGAAGGACTGCTGGTCGTGAATATTGTGCGAAAGCATCATCACGCCGCGCGGCGAATACATCACATTGTAGTTGAGCTCCTGGGAAAGCCCTTCCCAGAGCTTCATCGAATGCTCGTAGATCTGCATGCTCTCTTCATAGAGATAGTTCGAGCGGATGATGGTGGTGTTGCGCCCGGTATTGCCGCCGCCGAGCCAGCCCTTCTCGATCACCGCAACATTGGTGATGCCGTGTTCCTTGGCGAGGTAGTAGGCGGCACCCAGCCCGTGGCCGCCGGCGCCGATGATGACGACGTCGTATTCAGCGCGCGGCTCAGGCGAAGTCCACTGCTTCTCCCAGCCCTTGTGGCCACGAAGGGCCTCCCGCGCCACGGCAAAAACCGAATATTTCCGCATCCGCCTTCTTCTCCTTCGGGCAAGGGGCTGTTCTCCGCGCCCATACAAATCGCAAATCCAAATGCGGCACAACGGTTCTTTTGCGACGCGCGAGAGCTTTGCTTTTGACACTAAACGACATGATGGCGAAAAACTGCGCGGTTTTCGGTCGACGCCATGCTCTGCCTCCTCCGTCCTAGCCCAACAGGGTGAGAAGACAAGCAATTGCTAAAATGCTAATCATCGCATGTTCTGGGGTATGTGTATCATGTGGGGTTGGCGCTCAGTATCAGTCGCGACGCTTTGCGTCGCGTTAAGCAGCGCATGGCCGGCACCCGCCGCCGAGCCGGTCGGCCAGGCTGTCGTCATCAAGACCGAGGTGACGGGACAAAGCGGCCCGATCGAGGTCGACACCAAAGTTCATCGCAACGAGCGCATCAAGACATCGCAATCGGGGCTCGGCCAGTTCCTGTTTCGTGACGGCACGAAGCTCGCGGTCGGCTGGGGTTCGTCGGTTGTCATCGACAAATATGTCTTCGATGATTCCCAATCGGTCAAGAAACTGACCATCAGAGCGGCAAAAGGGACGTTCCGCTGGGTCAGCGGCAGTTCCAACTCCTCGGCCTACCAGATCCTGACGCCGGCCGGCACGATCGGCGTACGCGGCACCGCTTTCGATTTCTACGTCGGCCCTGACGGCACGACCGCCGTCGTGCTGCTGAACGGCGCGGCCCAGTTTTGCGGCCCGGGCGGCTGCCGGCAGTTGCAGCAGCGCTGCGATTGCGTGGTGGCCAAGCCGAACGGCAATATGTCGGCGGCACGCCGGGTCGATCCCAGTGTTCTCGAGACGCTCGGAAATCCGCGCGCCCTCCCCTTCCTCTCCGGCAATCAGCGACTTTCGGGCGGCATCGGCATGCTCGGCGGCTGCAATGTGGCCTCCGTCGCGCCGGACAGAAAAGAGAGAAACCGGCCCTCGCCTCCGTCTTCAACCGAGCCGGCGCCCAATCCGCAGCGACAAGATCCGCCGCAGCGGCAGGCCGAGCCGCAGAAAGAGCGGCCGGCCACGCCCGACAAGCCCGACAAGCCTGACAAGCCGCATCACGACAAACCGGATAAACCCGATAAGCATGATGGCCGTGGCCGGCATGAACATCACGATCAGCACGATGATCACGACTATCACGATCGAGGGGATCATCGGGATCGTGACCGCGATCACGATAAAGATCGGGATCACAACAGGGATCGGAACCATGGCAAGGGCTGGGGCCTCAATCGCAACCGCTGACGCCCTCAGTCGGCCGCACTCTTCTCCAATCCATCGGGCGCCTCGCGAAAATGATCCGTCCTGCCGGATATTCGTTGATAGAATTCCGCCAGGCCGTCGATCACCTGCACCGCCCTGAGCTTTGCCGTGCCGATAAGCTTGCGGGTGTTCTTCGAATGCGAAAGCAGGGCCTGCATCAGTTGCTGATGAACGGCAACAAGTGCTGCAAACTCGGCAGATGCGGCAACACGTTCGTCGCCGACGACGGCAAGGATCTGCGTTCGGCTGCTCTTGCCTTTGAGCGGAATGGCGCCGGCCTCGATCAGCGCCATCCCCTGCACCGACTTTGCCGTGCTGTCGGATATCAGAATATCGAAGCCAACCTCCTTGCAGCATGATTCCAGCCGCGCCGCGACGTTGACGGCGTCGCCGACCGCCGAATAGTTGAAGCGGGTCTTGGCGCCCATATTGCCGACGCAGGCAAGGCCGGTATGAATGCCGATGCCGATCCCGACCTTTTGTTCGGGCCCGAAGCCGAAGGCGTCGCCGGCATTCAATTCGGCCAGCGTCTCGCGCATGGCAAGTGCAGCGCGAACCGCCTTGGTCTCATGATCGGCCACATCGACGGGCGCATTCCAGAATGCCATGATCGAATCGCCGATGAACTTGTCGAGCGTGCCTTCATTGGCCACCACATGGCGGCTCAGCGCATCGAGCAACGTGTTCAGGAACGCGACGACATCCGTCGGCGCCAGCCGCTCGCTGATCTCGGTAAAGCTCCTGACATCGACGAACATCACCGTCAGCTCGCGGTCGTCGCCGCCGAGGCGCAACGCGTCGCGGGTATGCTCGATGCGATGCAGCAGCGACGGAGAAAGATAATGGCCGAAGGCCCGCCGCACCGCCCGCCGCTCCCGGTCGATCACCAGGATCCGGAAGGAGGTCGCGGCAAAATGGATGATCGATCCGCTGACGATTGGAGCCAGCGGATCGAAGAGAAGTCCTGCATAGAGAAACGAGAGCCAGGACGCCACCAACCCCATTGCCGTGATCAGCAGGCCGCAGATCAGCGCGACCGCCGGGCTGACGAAGGTCGTCACCACGACGAGCAGGCATCCGAGCACGGCAATCATCAGGATTTCCAGGCCGTCCGCCCAGTCGGGCCGCGACAGGTAATGACCGGAGAGGATCTGCTCCACAGCCTGCGCATGCAGCGAAACGCCGGGAACGTTCTCGCCGAGCGCGGTGACGCGAATGTCCTGCAGCCCGGCCGCCGACGTGCCGACGAAGACGATGCTGCCGTCGATGGCGGCCGCGACCTCGGGAGCGGCCCCTTCGGCGGCGAGCACCTGCCGGGCGGATATGTACCGCTCGGCCCGGTCGGGACTGACATAGAGCCAGAGTTCGCCCGCCGCCGTCAGCGGCACGACGAAATCCCCGATCTTTGCCGATGTCATGATGCCGGCGCGATCGGGCGCGCCTGACAGCACATAGGTCGACACTCCCTGCGCCACGCGCAGGGCCTCGATCGCCAGATTCGGATAGAGCTGCGTGCCGTCGGTCAGAAACAGCGGCACCGCCCGCACCACCGGCGAGGGATTGCCGGGGTTGAGGCTGATATGACCCAGCCCCGCCGCCTTGGCCTCCAATTGCGGCCTGAGTGGTGTCGAGGCGCGGAGATAGGGTGGAGCCGAGACGGGGCTTTCGCCGGTGAAGGCAAAGCCCGCCTTGACAGGCGGCCGGTAATTGCCCTCGTTGGAAAGACCGAAGCCGAGGACGACGGGTTTCTCGGCAATTGCGCTGGCGAATATCTCGTCATTGTCAGGCAGCTTCTCGGCAAGGGAAGGATCGACGCCGGCAACCTCGCGGACAACGTTGCGCGGCGACAGCCGGTCCGGCTCGGCGAACAGAATATCGAAGGCGATGGCCGCAGCCCCCATCTGCGAAAGCCGGTCCACCAGCAGGGCGATCCGGTCCCGCGGCCATGGCCATTGGCCGAATTCGCGCAACGATGCCTCGTCGATGTCGATCACGCGGACCGGCATCGGCTCGAAGGTTCTGGGAACCAGCCGCTGATACTCGTCGAACGTCACGCCGCGGATCAGCTTGAAAATCCCGGGATCGCCGGCCCGGAGGATCGTCAGCGCAGCCACGATCGCCAGGCCGATAACGACACCGATTTGCTGCACGCGCGTCATCATCTCACCGGGCGTCCCCTCCCACGGCAGACAGGGTAGAGCGGACCGAACCTGCCGTCAGACAGGCTACGCCGCTTTCAGTCCAAACGCCATTCGCACATGCATCCCGAGCAGTGTCTTTTCCGCCTCCCGCATTTCGTTTTCCGGCCGGCGGCCTGCAAACCTCTTCAATACCAACACACCTCCAATTTTGGCCGTGCTTTTGCTTGGATGACAAGGCTTCGACCTTGCTCGGCGCGCGGCGAAATGTTCTTGTAGCGACCGAAAAATCGGATGCTTTCGAGAGCGATGGAGGTCGCCGTGATTTCCGAAACCGCCGCGCGTCGCAGCGGCCACTGGCTGATTGTCGTCGTGCTGGTAATGCTCGCAGGGCTGCCGCTGGCCGTCTGGCTCGATATCAGCGATCTCTCCGGAAACACCCTGCGGCGTCAGGCGCGCGACATGAGCTCGCTGATATCGAGCATCCGCTCCTACTATTCCGCCAATGTCGTGGGGCGCGTGCTGGCCGCCCATGCCAGCGGCGCGACCGAAGGCACGATCGTCTCTCACAACTACGCGAATATACCAGGCGCCATTCCGCTGCCGGCCACATTGTCCCTGGAGCTCGGCGACGTCATTAAGGAACAGCAGGCCAATATCACCTACCGTTTCGTCTCCGACCTGCCGTTCAAGAGCCGCGCCTCTCACGAGCTCGACGACTTCGAGAAGAAATCGCTCGCCGCGTTGCGCGCCAATCCGCAGCAGACGCTGAACGATCTCACCCGCGTCGGATTGACCGACACCTTGCGGTTCATCACCCCCGTCGTCATGGGCCAGGCCTGTGTTGCCTGCCACAATAGCCATCCCGAAAGCCCGAAGACTGATTGGAAGGTGGGCGATGTGCGCGGCATTCAGGAGGTCATCATCCGGCAGCCTTATGCGGGCAACGTCTTCGCCTTCAAATACCTGCTCTGCTATTTTCTTTTCGTCGCCATCATCGGCATCAGCTTCATTCTGCTCCAGCGGCAGCAGGCGCGCGCGATCCATAGCGCCAACCAGGATCTGGAAGCGGCGAACGAGTTTCTCGCCAGCGTTTCGCTGAAGATATCGCGCTATCTCTCGCCGCAGATCTACAAGAGCATCTTCTCCGGACAGAAGGACGTGGTCGTGCATACCGAGCGCAAGCGCCTGACGATCTTCTTCTCCGACATCAAGGATTTCACGGCGACGACCGAGCGCCTGCAGCCGGAAGCGCTGACGGAGATGCTCAACGAATATCTGACCGAAATGTCGAATATTGCCCTGGAGCATGGCGGCACGGTGGACAAGTTCATCGGCGACGCGATGCTGGTCTTCTTCGGCGATCCCGAAACCAAGGGACCGGAGGAGGACGCCAAAGCCTGTCTGCGCATGGCCGTCGCCATGCAGCACCGTCTCGGCGAACTCAAGGACAGATGGCGCAGAAACGGCACCGAAGAGCCCTTCGTCGTCCGCATGGGCATCAACAGCGGCTATTGCAATGTCGGCAATTTCGGCAGCAATGACCGTATGGACTATACGATTATCGGGGCGGAGGCCAATCTCGCGGCCCGGCTGCAATCGATCGCCCAGGGAGGAGAGATCGTCATCAGCTACGAAACCTATGCGCTGGTGAACGAAATCGTCGACGCCCATCCCCTGCCGCCGATCACGATGAAGGGCATCCAGCGCGAAATCGTGCCCTATGCGGTGGATGGGCTGACGCTCGGCGCGGATCACAAGAGCCGTGTTCTCAGCGAGCATCTCTCCGGCCTTGACCTGCATCTGGATATGAGCCGGCTGGAGCCGGCCGACCGCCTCCGGGTCAGGACGGCTCTCAAGGAAGCCATCGCCGCGCTGGATGAAGCCGCGCCCGAAACGGCCGGATCGTGAGCGGATTCGGGGCAGGCGTGATTTTTCCACCTGCCTCCCATATCCATCTGGACTTCCCATACCCGATCTGCTATTCCGCATCACCAATCGCAAGGCTGCGGCCGCGCGAACGTTATTGTTTTGCCTCTGGCCGCTGCGCCGCCTCCGGCATCAACCAACCAAAGGAACGTGATTCTCGTGCAGGTACTTGTCCGCGATAACAATGTTGATCAGGCTCTCCGCGCTCTCAAGAAGAAGATGCAGCGCGAAGGCATTTTCCGCGAAATGAAGATGCGCGACTACTACGAGAAGCCGTCGCAGAAGCGTGCTCGCGAGAAGGCCGAGGCTGTTCGTCGCGTTCGCAAGCTGGCCCGCAAGCGCGCCCAGCGCGAAGGTCTGGTCGCACGCTGAGCGTTGCCGTCGTTTTTTCGACGTTTTCAGATGCATTGTGGCGGGGGCGATGGGTTCGCCGCCGCCTTTTTAGTTTGCCGCTGAAGATCGCATATCCGCGCACCGGATATGCCGCATGGGGAAAGCGAGCCCGAATGGCTGTCAACACCTTCAATCCGTCCCGCGCTTTGCGCTTGCAGAAAACCGCATTCCTGCCCGCCTTGGCGCTGGCGGCGATGTTCGGCCTCGCCGGCTGCGAGACGACCAACACCTCGGATGCCGTGATCCGCATCGACAAGGCGCAAGGTTCGGAAGAGAACATCGCTTCGCTGACGGCTGTTATCAATGCCAATCCGAGAGATCCAGAAGGTTACAACGTCCGCGGCTCCGCCTATGGCCGCGCCGGCGAGTTCCGCCAAGCGTTGAACGATTTCAACACGGCGCTGCAGATCAACCCGCGGTTTTTCCAGGCCTACGCCAACCGCGCCCTTGTCTATCGCAACATGGGCCAGCAGGCTCAGGCGATTGGCGATTACAATGCCGCCCTGCAGATCAATCCGAGCTACGACGTCGCCTATATCGGCCGCGGCAATGTCTATCGCATGGCTGGCCAGGACGATCAGGCTTTCAACGATTTCGACAAGGCGATCCAGCTCGGCACCACCGATGGCCGCGCCTATCACAATCGTGGCCTGATCTATCAGAAGCGCAATCAGCAGGACAAGGCGATCGACGATTTCTCGAAAGCCATCTCGCTCGCGCCGAATTCTGCCGAACCCTATAATGGCCGCGGCATTTCCTATATCGCGCTGAACGACGACGACAACGCCTTTGCCGATTTCAACCATGCGATCGAGCTCAACGGCAACCTCGCCGAATCCTGGGCCAACCAAGCGCTCGTCTACGAACGTCGTGGCGATAAGGCGAAGGCCGCCCGCTCTTATCGCCACGCGATCGGCCTCGATCCCAAATACCAGCCGGCACGCGACGGTCTTGCCCGAGTCGGCGTTGCCCCAGCCGGCTAAGGATATGAATCGGGCGGCCCGAAAACATCGGCCGCCCGTAGCAGCCCCTGCCGATCGCACCGCCCATCGGGGCGCCGGCCAAAGCCCTGAAGATTCAAACGAATCTTGCGGAAGCACCCTGCCGATATCGTCAATGTGAGATTGTGTCGCGCCGGGCGGCGGAAGCGATCCCCGCCAAAAAAAGCAGCCGCGCGCCTCCTTCAGAAGAGACGCCGGAAAAAGCGTCCGTCACCGTCGATCGCGTGTCATACCATGTTGCAACCTGCTCTTGCTCCCCCTAACATGGCGCTGCTTCGATAGCCCGCTATCGGGCGTTCGAACACGTGTTGGGGGCGGTTTGCGAGAGATGCGGATCTTTGCTTTCCTGGCCGCAAGCGAAAACCGTTGCGGGCCACGCGCATTCCGGCGCCGCGCGTCTTTTCAGGCGCGTAAAGGATGCAGTCACCCTGTGAATGGCTGCATAATTGTACCGTTAGATCGATCCGATTTAAGGAATTATGCCGTAGCCCACGTCATGTGGCGCGGCAGATGAAGATCGTCGCACTGTTCTTTCCCAAAGCCTCGATCGGCACCTACCTCGTCGCCATGGCGGTGGCGATCGCACTGCCGATCTTCGCCTTTGTGACGCTGCTTCTGCTGCAGCTGGAAGACAACCAGCGCTCGGCGCTGAGGCGCGAGACGGCCCAGGATGCGCTCGCCCTTTCGCGCATCATTGATCGCCAGCTTCAGGATATGGCAACGACGCTGCGGCTGCTTTCCAGCTCGCCGGAGCTGGAAAATGGCAATCTCGCCGCCTTCCACGAACGCACCGAAACGGCCCTTCGAGACAATACGCTTTTCGTCATCGCCGTCGATCGCAGCGGCCAGCAGTTGTTGAACACACGCCGGGCATTCGGCACACCGCTCGACAAGACGGCGAACATGCCTGCCCTCGAGGCGGTCATGGCTTCCGGTCGCATCGAAGCATCGGACGTCTTTCGCGGCCGGACCAGCGGCGATTGGGTTTATAACGTCACCCTGCCGCGGAAGAACGATCCCGTTGCTGCCCTCATCATTACCCAGGATGCCAAGGATCTGCGCAAGCTCGTGACCACCGAGGGTCTTGCAACCGGCTGGTCGGCTGCCGTCATCGATGACAGCGGCCATGTCGTCGCGGCCACCGGCCCCGCCAATCTAGAACCCGGCACGGCTTTCGATCCGCGCATCCTGCCCGCACTCACCGCGCCGCGTGGCGTCTTCCGGGACGAGGCGATCCTGCCGCACATGCTCCTCGGTTATGCCCAAATCCCAGGTTGGTCGTGGAAGACAGTGATCTGGGGACCGATCGCCCAGGCTTCGATCCTTAGCACCTGGCGTTTCCTCATCATCGGCGGCGTCGCCCTGGTGCTCGTCGCCGTGCTGGGCGCCTATGCCGTCGCAAGGCAGGTGCGTACCACCATCCGCGATATCGCCGAAATGGCGAACCGCATGGGCGAAGGCCATATCGTCTCGCCGGTCGAGACCAGCGTCATCGAGGCGAACCAGGTGGCGATTGCTCTTTCGAATGCCTCTTTCGATCGCAGCCAGACCGAGGACCGACTGCGTTTCGTCATGCATGAGCTCGTCCACCGCACCAAGAATCTTCTGACGCTAGCCCAGGCAATGATGCGCCAGCTCGCCAAGCAGTCCGACAGCGTCGAGACCTTCCGCGCCGCCGTCGCCGACCGCCTCGAGGGGTTGGTGCGTTCGATCGAGCTCCTGACCAGCGAGCAATGGGGCGGGGTGTCGCTGCGACGGGTGGTCGACATTCATCTGCAGGCCTTCCCGCAATCGCGCGAGCAGATCGACATCAGCGGGCAAGACTTCGTGCTGAAGCCGGATGCCGTGCAGAATCTCGGCCTCGCTTTGCATGAACTTGCCACCAATTCGGTGAAATACGGCGCGCTCTCGGTGCCGCAAGGCCGCGTCCGCTTCGAATGGCGCGATATCAGGGAGGAAGACAAGCCGGATGCCCTGCTCCGCTTCACCTGGGAGGAGCAAGGCGGCCCGACGGTCACCGAGCCATCACGCTCGGGCTTCGGCACGACCGTGATCAAAGCCCATGCCGCCTCCGCCTTCCGCGGCACGGTTGAGATCGATTTCCGCCCCGAAGGTCTGCTGTGGGTGCTGACGGCGCAACGCGCCACGCTGGAGCGGGAATAGAGCGCTGCGCGTCTCTGCAGACGCGCTGTCACTTTGAATCTGCGCCCGGAACAATCGCTATTTCCACCCGTTTCGGACAGGTCGTTCCAAAGGAGAAAGGCCATGTTCAAGCAAATCATGATCGCAGCCGCGGCACTGACGGCCGCTGCCTGGGCGAGCCCGGCGGGCGCGGAAAACTATGTCACGCTTGGCCGTCTGGTCTGCGGATCGGATGGCGGCCAGGGTCTGATCGTCACCTCGCAGAAGAACCTCATCTGCACCTACACACCGGCATCCGGCAGCGCCAAGGCGGTCTATGCCGGAAAGATCGAGAAATTCGGGCTCGATATCGGCCAGACCGGCAAGAGCGTCATGATCTGGCAGGTGCTGGCAAAGACCGGCACGGATATCCCGCAATTCGCCCTCGCCGGCGAATATTACGGGATCGGCGCCGATGCGAGCATCGGTGCAGGCGCCGGCGCCAAGGTCATCGCCGGCGGCACCGACAAGGCCTTCGTGCTGCAGCCGTTGAACGTTCAGGCGCAGGAAGGTTTGAATCTGGCGATCGGCGTCGAGAAGATGACGCTGGTGCCGGGCGAGACCTGAGGAAACTAGCCAGGTCTGCCGCAAATCGAACAGCCGCCCCGAGGGCGGCTGCATCTTTGTCGATCAATGCGCGATCGCCTTGTTGATATCCTCGGTCATCTTCTTCGCGTCACCGAGCAGCATCATCGTGCCGTCCTTATAGAACAGCGTATTGTCGATACCCGCATAGCCCGAGCCGAGCGAGCGCTTGACGAAGAGGCAGGTCTTTGCCCGGTCGACATCGAGGATCGGCATGCCGTAGATCGGCGAGGTCTTGTCGTCGCGCGCCGCCGGATTGGTGACGTCATTGGCGCCGATGACATAGGCGACATCGGCCTGAGCGAATTCCGAATTGATGTCCTCGAGCTCGAAGACTTCGTCATAGGGAACGTTGGCTTCGGCGAGCAGCACGTTCATGTGGCCGGGCATGCGGCCTGCGACCGGATGGATCGCATATTTCACCTCGACGCCGTTTTTCTTCAGATTGTCGGCGAGCTCACGCAATGCATGCTGGGCCTGGGCGACCGCCATGCCGTATCCCGGCACGATGATGACCTTTGAAGCATTCGCCATCAGATAGGCTGCATCCTCGGCCGAGCCGAGCTTCACCGTCCTGTCGGATGTGTCCGGCCCGCCGATGGCCGTCTCACCCCCGAAACCGCCGAGGATGACGGAGACGAAGGAGCGGTTCATGCCCTTGCACATGATGTAGGAGAGGATCGCGCCGGAGGAGCCGACAAGCGCGCCGGTGATGATCAGCGCCAGATTGCCGAGCGTGAAGCCGATCCCGGCCGCGGCCCAGCCCGAGTAGGAATTCAGCATCGAGACGACGACGGGCATATCGGCCCCGCCGATCGGCACGATCAGCAGAACGCCGAGCGCCAGCGACAGTGCCACGACGGCCCAGAAGTCGAAATGGCTTTCGGTGGCGGCAAGCCCGATGATGAAGAGCACGATCAGCACCAGCAGGCTGGCATTGATCACATGCCGGTAGGGCAGCAGGATCGGCTTGCCGGACATGCGTCCGTCGAGCTTCAGAAAGGCGATGATCGAGCCGGTGAAAGTCAGCGCTCCGATCGCCACGCCGAGCGCCATTTCGACACGCGCCTCGGTGTGAATGTGGCCGATCTCACCGATGCCGAAGGAGGCAGGCGTATAGAGTGCGGAGGCCGCGACCAGTACGGCCGCAAGGCCGACCAGCGAATGGAAACCGGCGACGAGTTGCGGCATCGAGGTCATGGCGATGGTGCGGGCGACATAGGCGCCGACGCTGCCGCCGATGGCGAGGCCGAGGACGATCAGCACGAAGCCGCCAAAATTCGGCGTCGCCAGCACGAGCGTCGTCAGGATTGCGATCCCCATGCCGATCATGCCGTAGAGATTGCCCTTGCGGCTGGTGGCCGGATGCGACAGGCCCCGCAGCGCCAGGATGAAGAGAACGCCGGAGACGAGGTAGAGAAAGGCTGCGATATTGGTCATCGGTCCCTTACCTGTCCTTCTTGCGGTACATCGAAAGCATCCGCTGCGTGACGAGGAAGCCGCCGAAGATGTTCACCGAGAC
This sequence comes from Rhizobium sp. BK008, assembly GCF_014197345.1. NCBI lineage: Bacteria > Pseudomonadati > Pseudomonadota > Alphaproteobacteria > Hyphomicrobiales > Rhizobiaceae > Rhizobium > Rhizobium sp. BK008. Next base: position 235,438 of record NZ_JACIFK010000008.1, read on the forward strand.
GAGCACGAGGGCGACGAAACCGAAGCCGGTCGCAAGCCCGCTTGTGGAGATGCCGACCGCCAGAAGCGCGCCGACGACGATGACGGAGGAGATCGCATTGGTGACGGCCATCAGCGGCGTATGCAGTGCCGGCGTCACCGACCACACGACGTAATAGCCGACGAAGATCGACAATACGAAGATGGCGAGCTGGAAGACGAAAGGATCGATCGCCCCGCCGGTCGCAGCACTTGCCGCTTCCGGTGCCTGGGCCGCCGCCGTGATGACGGCGGTCACCGCCTGGTCGAGCTGCTCCAGCGCTCTGTCCATTGCTTCACTGGCCATCAGATGTCTCCCTTCTTCGCGCCGCCGAAGGCGGGATGAACCACGTCGCCGGCATAGGTCAGCATCGTCGCCTTGACCAGCTCGTCATCGAGATTGACGACGACGCGGCTGGTTTCCTTGTTGACCATGGTCTCGAGGAAGGTGACGAGATTCTTGGCGTAAAGCGCCGAGGCGCTGGCCGCAACCCGGCCCGGCATATTGGCGAAACCGATCACCCTGACGCCTTCGACATCGGCGATCTCGCCGGCGACGACGCCCTCGATATTGCCGCCGCGCTCGACCGCAAGGTCGACGGCGACCGCCCCTGATTTCATCCCGGCAAGCATGGCGCGCGAAACGAGCCGCGGCGCCGCACGACCGGGAATCAGCGCGGTGGTGATGACGATATCCTGCTTGGCGATATGTTCGGCTACCAGAGCCGCCTGTTTCGCCTGATAGTCGGCGGACATTTCCTTGGCGTAGCCACCGGCCGTTTCCGCCGCCTTGAATTCCTCGTCCTCGACGGCGATGAACTTGGCGCCGAGCGAAGCGACCTGCTCCTTGGCGGCGGGGCGAACGTCGGTGGCTGAGACCGCCGCGCCGAGACGACGCGCGGTCGCGATCGCCTGGAGACCGGCGACGCCGGCGCCCATGACGAAGACCTTGGCGGCAGGGACGGTGCCGGCCGCCGTCATCATCATCGGCATGGCGCGGTCATAGACACCAGCCGCCTCGATGACGGCCTGGTAGCCGGCGAGATTGGCTTGGGACGAAAGCACATCCATGGACTGGGCGCGGGTAATGCGCGGCATCAGCTCCATTGCGAAAGCCGAAAGCCCGGCACTTGCCAGAGCCGCGATCGCTTCGTCATTGCCGTAGGGATCCATAATGGCGATGACCACAGCACCGCTTTTATAGCCTGAGATTTCCGATCCGCTGGGACGGCGCACCTTCAGCACCACGTCGGCGGAGGCCGCATCGGCAAAACTGCCGATCCTGGCCCCAGCAGCCCCGAACTCCCCGTCCGGAATGCGCGAAGCCGCACCGGCGCCGGCTTCGACGACAACGTCGAAGCCGAAACTCTTCATTTTCTTCACGGTCTCGGCGGAGGCGGCGACACGCGTCTCCTCGCCCTCAGTTTCTCTCGCAACAAAAACAATATTGCCCAACTGCCCCCTCCTCCGGGTCAGCCGGACCGCCACAGGCTAGCCTGCGCGGGCCAAGCACCTAGTTCACAAAGCTTCGGAGAAGCTCTCCTCCCTCAGAGCGCCGTGCACCTTTCGGACGCACAAAGGACGCTCTGACCCTCCGAATCTACGCGATTAGCGGAGCAGGACGATGCCGATGGCGAGAAGAATGATGAAGACGAAGAGGCCGCCCAAAAGACCGGCGCCGCCGAAGAAACCGGCTGTCATTGCAAGCAGGAGGACGATGAGCAGCATCGAGCCGTATTTCGCGCCGGCGATGAACATGTCGTAGGTCTTTTCATGTTCCTTGTAATCCATCGGCGCGCCGGTCTCGACCGGTCCGGTATGATGTTCGGCCATAAATATCGTCTCCCTGAAATGCCTCTGCGCTGCCTGATTCCCCCGCTCTTGCGAGGGAAGTCCCTACGTGCAGGGATTACACAATGACAGGCGAAAGCGCAATGCATGAGAATGCCGCAGGCGCGGCTGACAACCACTATGTCAGAGGCCCGGAAAGAGCCCGAAGAGCGGCTGATATCTCTGCATTCGTCGCCCAATTCATCGGCCCCGCGGACATCGTCCCTCCGTCGGGGCAAGGACAAATCACAGCGGCAGGTCGGTGCCGAGCTCGCCTTGCGGCACGAAGCGTGCCGTCGGAATGATGGTGAGCGGCGGCAAGGTGTCGTTGGGATTGCGCGAAAACATCATGCGCTGCTCGCTGGCGCTGGAGATGAAGAAGGGATAACGCGTCAACAGCTTGCGCCCCACCTCGATCACATTCGTCGCCATCAGCGTCATGTCGATCCCGTAATTCTTCGCCAGCCGGCCGGGAACGACCGTATCGGCGTAGAAGACCCGCTTGTAAAAAGCCGCATGCGGCGGCCGAACGAACTGAAGAACGCGGTCCGCACGGAAATACGCTGCCGCCACGATGGTCGGCCTCAGCGTCAGATAAGGGATCCAGGGCAGATCGGCGGTGAGCTCGGGGTCGGCCGCAAAACGCGCCGGATCGATCAGGGTCAGTCCTGCATCCAGAAGCTCGTCCATCGCCTCGGGGAAGGCGCCGCCGGACTGGCTGAGGCGATGCTCGGGTGTCACATAATGAACCCGGATCGTACTGACCAGCTCACCATAATAATACAGTCCGAAAATATAGGCGTGGCTGTCGAAATCGCTATCGTCAAGCAGCCCCTTCGGGGCGAGCGCCAGCACGTCATGGGCCTTGTAGGCCTTGTAGCGCAACCGTTCCACCTCTTCCATGTCTTCGCTGCTTTCGACGCGGCGATACTCGACATGATCCAAAATTTCCAAAATCTTTGTGCTGAAATCGCTACGCTTGAACAGTGTTTCTGACATTTCTCGATCCGCTCGTTAACGGATCATTAATCATACGCCAGTGAAATTTAGGCAAGGAAATCCGATAATTTCGGCCGTTTTTAAATTGTTAAGGTTAACGCGGCGCGTGACTTTCAGTGGAGAAAATCGGCCGATGAAGAGCGCTCAGGCGACTTTGTTGCGACGGCGTTGAACGACGCGGCGGCCGATGCCCTGCTGCAGCAGCGGGATATTTTGGGAAGGCACAGGCTGCGAGAAAACGTAGCCCTGCACAAGATCGGCACTGCGGTGCTTGTTGAGCAGTGCGAGCTGCTCCTCGGTCTCGACGCCCTCGATGACGATCTTCAGGCCCAGTTCGCGGGCGAGATGGACGGTGCCGCGCAACAGCTTGAGCCGGCGGGTATCCTCGACGATGTTACGCACGAAGGAGCGATCGATCTTGACGATATCGAGCGGCAGCGTGTCGAGATAGCTGAGGCTGGAGAAGCCGGTACCGAAATCGTCGATGGCAATGGTGATGCCGCGAGCCCTGAGCTCCGCCAGGATGGCGCGTACCGCCGCCGGCTCGTCTATCAGGCAGCTCTCGGTGACTTCGAGATGCAGCCGCGCCGCATCGAGGCCGGAATGCGCAAGCGCATCGGCAACCACCGCAAGGATGTCGGCATCGCGCAGGTCCCGCGCCGAGAGGTTGACCGAGACGGCGATATGGTCCGGCCAGTTCATGCATTCGCTGCACGCCTTGAACAGGACGAAACGGGTGATGTCGGAGATGATGCCCATATCTTCGGCGAGCCGGATGAAGACGTCGGGCGGGATCGAGCCCTTCTCCGGATGCACCCAGCGCGCCAATGCCTCGGCGCATTCGATGCGTGAGCCGTCGGCCCGGAACATCGGCTGGAAGACCAGATGCAGCGCCTGCGCCGACACTGCGTCGCGCAGATCCGCCTTCAGCTTCTGCTGCTCGATATAACGGCCGTCCATCTCCCGCTCGAAGCCTGATATGCCGCCCCTGAAGCGCGACTTGCTTTCAAACAGCGCCAGATCCGCCTTGACGCTCCATTCATCCATCGCAAAAGCGGTGCTTTCAAGGATCGCGTAGCCGGCGCTGAGCGAAACGAGGAAGGTCAGCTCGTCGACCTCATAATGACCCTGGATCGCGGCGTGCACGCGACGAATCTCGATGTCGAGCGAAGCCGGCTCCTTGGCATGCGGGAAGAACAGGATGAACTGGTCTCCCATCAGCCGGCCGAGGATGGCATTGCCGGAGGCCTGCTTGATGCGGGCGGCGATGGCACAGAGCAGATGGTCGCCGGTGACGTGGCCGCGCATGTCGTTGACATGTTTGAACTCGTCGATATCGAGGACCATGAAGCCGAGCGGCCCGGACTTCCTCTGATGTTTGCCGAGATACTCCTGCACAAGCTGCCCGAAATATTCGCGGTTCGGCAGGCCGGTCAGCGCATCGAAGCGGACCATGTGCATGATCTTCTGCTCTGCCTTCACCCGGCTCGACACGTCCTCGAAGATCAGCACGGCGCCGCCATCGGCCCTTCGGCTGGCGGAAAATTCGAGCGACAGGCCCTCGGGGAAATGAATGAGCGTGCGCGACAGGTTACCTTCGGCAACCTGGGTGAGCTGACGCAGGATCAGCTCCGGCTGCGAGGCGTCCATGAAGCTGTAGCGCGCGCCATAGCGCAGCACGGCGCCGAGGTCGCGATCCTTCAACCGCTCCGGCGCACCGATCTTCAGAAGCTCGCAGGCCTTGCGATTGACGACCTGGATACGGTTTTCGGCATCGACCATGACCAGGCCATGCGGCATGTTGTTGAGCGCCGTATCGAAGCGGTCGGCGATGATGGTGATTTCCCGGCGCGCGATGACATTCTCATAGAGGAACTCGCGCACGCCGTTTGCCATCGCCCGCGTCGTCAGCCAGAAGGGAATGAGGAAGATCGACAGCAGGCCGCGATAAAAATCCAGCGCCAACAGGCTGCAGACGATCATCGGCAGACAGCAGGAGAAGGTCTGAAGGTCGACCGCCAGGCGTGAACCGTAATTGCGGCCGACGACGGAGACCATCGTCGCCATCGTGACGGCAATGCAGGCAAGCTCCGCAAAGGAATCGTGCACGACGAAGATGGCATAGCCGCTGGCGATGCCAAGCAAGGCGGTGGTGCAGGCCGCACCGGCAACCAGGATCCGCTCCCAACGCTCTATTCCGGCGCGCGACAGGCTTTCCTTGTCGACGCAATCGAACTGCCGGAAGATGACCATGCGAACGCAGAAGACCAGAAGGAAGGCGGCCGCCAGCGGGATATAGACGAAGAACTGCGTCTTGGCGGCAACGGCAAGGCACGTGGCGACATGCACGATCACGCCAGCAAGAAGCGTCATGCGATTCCCGGAAAGGGAACTCACAAACGACAGATACACATCTATAGGGACCCTGTTCGGGTTATCTGGCTTCATCCACACTTTCCCTGTGCGCGGGAATTCTAAGCCCAACCCTTTAAAAATTGATTTCAATGGAATCAAACATTTGGTCAAATTTTCTAAAACCAGAGGATGAACAGCACAGCCTACGCGAGATAATGCATCCTTCTCGCGAGTTTATTGAAATAATTTATCCACGCCTGGGTTGTCGAAATATTCGACGCTCCTAAAGCACGACCGGCGCGGATAAGACTATACTCCAAGGCCAGCCATTTATCCTTCCAATTTCAAAGGCCGTAGTCTACATCGGTTGCAAAGGGAAAACTGCCGGAAAACCGGCAGGATAAGAACAAGGGGAGAAAATGTCGGTACTTCTGGCCGCCAGTCGGCTGATCGACTCGATCAGCCAGTTCATGGGCAAAATTTCCGAATATATGGTGCTGTTCTGCTGTCTGATCAGCGCCGGAAACGCCATCGTCCGCTATGCCTTCAACTACAGTTCGAACGGCTGGCTTGAGATCCAGTGGTATCTCTTCGCCTTCGTCGTCATGCTCGGCGCCTCGCATGCGCTGCGCAACAATGAGCATGTCCGCGTCGATCTGATCTATGGCTCGGTTTCCGACAGGGCGAAGATCTGGATCGACATTGTCGGCCTTATCGTCTTCCTCCTTCCCGCATGCATCTTCCTCACCTGGATTTGCTGGCCCTTCTTCGCGCTTTCCTACCAGCAGGGGGAAATATCGGGCAATGCCGGCGGGCTGATCCGCTGGCCCGTCAAGCTGGTCCTCGTCGCCGGTTTCGGGTTGCTTTCACTTCAGGGCATTTCCGAACTGATCAAGCGGATCGCAGCCCTTACCGGCCATATCAGCATCGATATGAAATACGAAAAGCCGCTGCAGTAGCGCGGGCTGGGAGAAACGGATTTGTTTGATTTCGGCATTATCCCGCCGGCCATGTTCCTGGGCATGGTCATCTTCATGCTCTACGGCTTTCCGGTCGCCTTTTCGCTCGCCGCCGTCGGCCTGTTCTTCGGCATTATCGGCATCGTCACCGGCCATTTCGGCGAGGTCTTCCTGCAGGCTCTGCCGCTGCGCTTCTTCGGCATCGTCTCCAACGACCTGCTGCTCGCCATCCCCTTCTTCACCTTCATGGGCGCGGTGCTGGAGCGCTGCGGGCTGGCCGAGGATCTGCTCGAAGGCACCGGCAAGCTCTTCGGTGGCATACCCGGCGGCCTCGCCTATGCCGTCATCCTCGTCGGCGCCGTGCTCGGCGCCATCACTGGCACGGTGGCCGCCTCCGTCATCACCATGGGGGTGATCTCGCTGCCGATCATGCTGCGCTACGGCTACAGTCCCCGCCTTGCCACCGGCGTCATCGCCGCCTCGGGCACGATCACCCAGGTGATCCCGCCCTCGCTCGTGCTCGTCGTTCTCGCCGACCAGCTCGGCAGGTCGGTCGGCGACATGTATCTCGGCGCGATCGGTCCCTCGATCCTGCAGGTGACGATCTTCGTGCTCTTCATCCTGGTGATGTCGATCATTCGGCCGAAGTCGATGCCGCCGCTGCCGAAAGAGGTGCGCGGCGACTTCAACTGGGCGCTGCTCGTGAAGGTCCTGATGGGCATGGTGCCCTCGATCGTGCTGATCTTCCTGGTGCTCGGCACGATCTTCATGGGCCTTGCGACGCCGACCGAAGCCGGCGCGCTCGGCGTTGTCGGCGCCATGCTGCTCGCCGCCATGAATCGTCGCCTCACCTGGCCGCTGATCCGCGAGGCGATGACATCGACCACGCATATCACCTCGATGGTGGTGATGATCCTCATCGGCTCCACCTGTTTCAGCCTTGTGTTCCAAGGCATGGACGGCTCGCGCTGGATCGAGCACATGCTGTCGGGCATACCAGGCGGCCCGGTCGGCTTCCTGATCTTCGTCAACATCTTCATCTTCGTGCTCGCCTTCTTCCTCGATTTCTTCGAGATCGCCTTCATCGTCATCCCGATGCTCGCCCCCGTCGCCTCCAGTCTCGGCATCGACCTGATCTGGTTCGGCGTGCTGATCTGCGTCAACATGCAGACGAGCTTCATGCACCCGCCCTTCGGCTTCGCGCTCTTCTACCTGCGCTCGATCGCCAGCAAAGACGTCAAGACCTCGGATATCTACATGGGCGCACTCCCCTGGGTCGGCATGCAGCTGATCCTGGTGGCGATCGTGATTTTCTGGCCGCAATCGGTAACCTATTGGCTGGATCGCGGCCCGAAGGTCGATCCGAACTCGATCAAGATCGAAGTCCCGGGCTTCGGCGGCCAGCTCGGCCTGCCGCCGCTGGGCGGCGGCGGCAACGGCTCACCGCAGATCCCCGGCCTGACCCTGCCGCCACTGAACGGCCTGCCCGGAGCACCGCCGCCACCTGCCAAATAGCAGCCCAGAAAAACAAAACCCCGGACGGAATCCGGGGTTCTGCCATTGCGTTCATCTCAACTGCCGAGCTTGCCGGCGGAAAGCTTAAAGCTTCCCAGCCCGCTGCTGGATCATCATGAACGTGTCGAAGGTGTATTCCGAAAGCTGCATCCAGAGATAGGCATCCCGCTTGAAGGCGGTCTGATCGTCGTAGATCTTCTTGAAATACTGGTTGGTGCCCGAGATTTCGCTGTAGATGCCGGTCGCAGCCTGGAAGCATGCTTCCATGATCTCCTGGCTGAACGGGCGCAGCGTCGCGCCTTCCGCAACGAGCTGCTTCAGCGCCGTCGGGTTCTTCGTGTCGTACTTCGCCAGCATATTGGTGTTGGCGAAGGCGCAGGCATCGGTCAGGGCTGCCTGATAATGCTTGGGCAGGCTGCTCCATTTTTCGAGATTGAAGAATCCGTGCACCGTCGGGCCACCTTCCCACCAGCCCGGATAATAGTAGTACTTCGCCACCTTGTGGAAGCCGAGCTTCAGGTCGTCATAGGGACCGACGAATTCGGCCGCATCGATCGTGCCTTTTTCCAGTGCCGGATAGATGTCGCCGCCGGCGATCTGCTGCGGGATCACGCCGACCTTTTCCATGACACGGCCGGCAAGGCCGGCAATGCGCATCTTGACGCCCTTGAGGTCGTCGAGCGTATTGATTTCCTTGCGGAACCAGCCGCCCATCTGCGCACCGGTATTGCCGGCCGGCAGCGCATACATGCCCTGTGTGGCATAGAATTCGTTCATCAGCTTGTTGCCGTTGCCTTCATAATACCAGGCATTGGTCAGGCGGCTGTTCAGGCCGAACGGAATGGCCGTTCCGATGGCATAGGTCGGGTCCTTGCCGACGAAATAATAGGAGGTGGTGTGGGCTGCCTCGACCGTACCGGCGGCGACGGCATCGACGGCCTGCAGGCCCGGCACGATTTCACCGGCCGCAAAGGGCTGGATCGTGAAATTGCCGTCGGTGGCGGCGGCAACATGCTTGGCGATATCCTCGGCTCCGCCATAGATCGTATCCAAGCTCTTCGGAAACGACGATGTCATGCGCCACGCGATCTTCGGATTCTCCTGCGCGATCGCAGGCGCTGCCAATGCCGTTGCGGCGACCGCACCGGCGCTGGCGGTTCCCGCCTTCTTGAAAAACGAACGACGATCCATCAAAAACCTCCCATATAGATGGCACTGCGCGGCCAGTCTTCACCCCTACCCGCAGCGAGGGCAAAGCTAAGCATGGCAGTGGCCGCGATTCAAGCTTTAGTCTATTAGCCTTTGGCATCAAGATGGCAATAGGACGGCGCACACGTACCCATCAGAATCAGCGGCTTAGCGGCAAACGCCAGCGGCGGCACCGCCTCCGCCGCAATTTGCCTGGCTGATACAGCCAAACGTTGACTTGACGGCTGTTCTGGCGGCAGAAATGACCAGCATAAGATTTTTGACCGGGGCTGATATGAAGAAACCGATCGTTGCCATTCCTGCCGATATCCGTAGCTTCGACGGCGCCACCTGGCACGCCGCGCAGCATCAGTATCTGCGTGCTGCATTGAATGCGGCGGGCGTCATGGCCTTCATCATCCCCGCTTTCGAGGAAGGCTACGATACCGACGCGATTCTCGACCGCGTCGACGGCCTGCTGGTTTCCGGCTCGGCCAGCAATGTTCATCCCTCGCTCTACGGCGCCGAGGCGAGTGACAAGGACGGCCCTTTCGACCCTGCCCGCGACGCCACCAGCCTGCCGCTCATCCGCCGCGCCATCGACCGCGCCATCCCGATGCTCGCCATCTGCCGCGGCATCCAGGAGCTGAATGTCGCCCTCGGCGGCTCGCTGGCAAGCGAGATCCAGGAGCAGCCCGGCATCTGGGACCATCGCCGGCCGGAAGGCGTCGACCGGGACGGCATGTACGCCGTTCGCCAGAGCGTCCATGTCAAGGAAGGATCCTGCATCGCCGGCATTCTCGGCCCGGGCGAGGTCCGCGTGAATTCCCTGCATCGCCAGGCGATTGCCAGGACCGCCCCGCGCCTGCAGGTGGAAGCGACCGCCGAGGACGGCACGGTGGAAGCCGTTTCCGTCATCGACGCCAAGGCCTTCGCCGTCGGCGTGCAATGGCATCCGGAATATTGGGCTGAAACCGACAAGCCTTCGAACAAGCTGTTCGCCGCTTTCGGCGACGCCGTCCGCGCCTATGCCGCCGGCAAGCTGCCAGCCATCCCCGCGCAGGCAATCGCCTGATGCTGCGGCGCCGACGCGCCGTGCGTTAGACAGCGCGCTTGAGCCGGCCGCAGAGTCGATGCGACACGCCTAAGCCTTCTGCGGCGTCTCCGGCACCGGCGTCAGCGCCGCACCGTTCTCGAACCAGGCGATGAGATTGTCAGCGACGAGATCGGCCATCGCATTGCGCGTCGGCACCGACGCGGAGGCGACGTGCGGCAGCAGCACGGCATTGGCCGGCTCCAGCAAGTCGGCCGGCACGGTCGGCTCTTCATAGAAAACGTCGAGGCCGGCCGCTCCGAGCGCGCCGGAAGCGAGGGCAGCACTCAGCGCCTGCTCGTCCACCGTCCAGCCGCGACCGACATTGACGAGAATGCCGTTCGGGCCGAGTGCGGCCAGAATATCGGCATCGATCGTCTTGTGCGTTTGCGGCGTCTTCGGAACGATCGCGATCAGCGTATCCACCGCTTCCGCCAGCCCCTTCAATGTCGGGTGATAATCGTAGGCCACATCGGCATGGCGCGACCGCGTGTGATAACTGATCTTCACCTTGAACGGCTCGAGCCGCTTGGCGATTTCGAGCCCGATGCGGCCAAGACCATAAAGCCCGACATGGCGGCCCTTGAGCGAGAAGCGCGACAGCGGATAGGCAGTGCCCGGCTTCCAGTTGCCCGCCCGCAGCCAGGCTTCGGCCCGCGGCAACTCGCGGACCGTATTCAGCAGCAGGCCGATCGCCGTATCGGCGACCTCGTCGTTCAGGACATCAGGCGTATTGGTGACGACGATGCCTTTCTCGGCAGCATGTTTCACATCGACGCCGTCATAACCGACACCGAAATTGGCGACCACCTCGACTCCAGGCAGTTGGTCCATCCAAGCGCCCGGAAACGGGCCGGAAACGGCGACGCCGCGGATACGGCCGGCGGTCTCGCCCTCAAGCGCAAGCCTTTCCTCGCGTGCGACGGCGATGATATCAAAACGATCCTTCAGCCTTTCGAGAACACGCTCGTGTATCTTCCCAGGGACGAGAATGGCAATGCGGGACATGGCTTTTCCTCTTGGATGACGGTCTTGGTTCAAGCGCGGGGCCGATGGGGACTGGTGGATTGGCGAATGCGCATTTCCGGTTTGATCAGATGCATGCCGTCAGGCTCGTGGCTGCCGGCAAGGCGATCGAGCAGCGCCCGGGCGGCCAGGCGCCCGACTTCGGTCTGGCCGTTCCAAACAGTCGTCAGCGCCGGAGTGGCGATCGAGGCTTCCTCGAGATCGTCGTAACCGGTGACGGAAATATCGCGTCCGGGCACCAGGCCGGCGCGCGCAATGCCGTTCATCAGACCGATCGCCACGAGATCGTTCCAGCAGACGGCCGCCGTCGGCTTCTGCGGCAGCGACAGGAAATGTACGGCGGCCTCGAACCCGCCCTGCTTCGAGCGCGGGCCGGGAATGCGCAGGTTCGGATCGACCTCGATGCCGGCCTTGCGCAGCGCATTGACATAACCCTGGTAACGATCGCGGCCGGTGGATGTCTGGTCCGTGCCGCCGATCATGGCAATCGAGCGGTGGCCGAGGCCGATCAGGTGATTGGTGGCAAGCGAGATCCCGTAGCTGTCGTCACCGCGATAGGTCGGCAGGTCCTGCCCTTCCATCGAGCGGGCGACCAGGATCGCCGGCATGCCGTTTTCTTCCGCCAGTTGCACGTCCTCAGGCGGCGTACCGATCGCCGGCGACATGATGACGCCGTCGCCGCCGAGCTGCAGAAGCGTCTCGATGAAGGTGCGCTGCTTCTCGACATTGTCGTAATGGTTGGACAGGATGAAGGTGTGGCGGCTGCGGTCAAGCTCGCTTTCGATCGCCTTCAGGATCTCCCCATAGAAGGGGTTCATGATGTCGTGGACGACGACGCCGATAATGCCGGAGCGCGAGGTGCGAAGGCTGGCGGCGCGGCGATTGTAGATATAGCCGAGCGCGCGCGCCTGTTCCTTGATTTTCTCCCGGGTATTGCCGGCGACGAGCGGGCTGTCGCGTAAGGCAAGCGATACGGTCGCCGTTGAAATGCCGAGTGTTTCGGCGATTGTCGAAAGCTTGATTTTCTGGACCACGTGTCCTCCTCCAGGCAGCACGCAAGACAGGCAAGACCCCGCCGGAAGCCGGCGCGGCCCTTAAAATGTTTAATTAAAAGATTTAATCGGCGGAAGCAATTCGTCTTTCAGGGAAATTTCAGTCTTCGTCCGGTTCTTCGATATGAATGGCTTCGGCCTGCAGATTGGCATCGATCGCCTTCAGCAGGCGGACGAGATTGCGGATTTCCTTTTCGGAAAACTCCTGCGTCGCCAGCTTGTCGCAGGCCGAAGCCGCCATCTCGATCCCCTGCACGCTGCCGCGGCCGAGTTCAGTGAGATAGACCTTGGTGAGGCGGGCATCCTCGGCATCGGGCTTGCGCTCGAGGAAGCCCTGCGCCTCCATGCGGCCGATCGTGCGCGTCATCGTCGGCGCCTTGACGCCGAGCTTCTGGGCAAGGCCGCCAGCCGTCATGCCGTCGCTCTCGGCAAGCGCGAGAATGACGCCGTCCTGGCCGGCATAGAGGCCGCTTTCAAGCAGGTTGCGCGACAGCACCGTACGCATGGAACGCGCCGCCTGGGTGAGCGCCGGAGAGAGATCGACGAGCGAATACTCGGTCTGGTCCTTTTTCTTGGACTTGTTCTTTTTGCCGTCCTTGTGCTTCTTTCCCATAGCCATCCCTTTGATCTTTAAGCCCCGGCGCCGCTGCGATATGACATTGCCCAGGATCTCGTCATAAACAAGAGGCTACGACCGGATGATGACGCCTTCGCCGCGCTTCGAGGACAGCAACCCGGCCTTTGCCCCGGACGGAGGCCGTCTGATCGCCGTGCTGCCGCTCGGCGCCCATGAACAGCACGGCCCTCACCTGCCCTTTGAAACCGACACGCTGATTGCCGAAGGTATCGCCGGACGATTGAAGATGGCCTTGCCTGCCGGCCGGCCGGTCACCTTTCTGCCCGCCGAATCCGTCGGCTATTCCATAGAGCATATGGATGTTGAAGGAACGAAGTCGCTGGCTTTCGACGAAGCGGTGAACCGCTGGCTCGGCATCGCTGAACGCTTGGCGAAGCAGGGCATCCGCAAATTCGTGATGCTGAACGCCCATGGCGGCAATTCGCCCTTGATATCAATCGTCGCGACCGAGGCGCGGATCCGCTTTGCCATGCTGGCGGTGGCGACGAGCTGGACCCGCTTCGGCGTGCCCGACGGCGTGGTCGCGCAGGAGGAAAAGGCGATCGGTATCCATGGCGGCGATATCGAGACCTCGGTGATGCTGGCGCTTCATCCCGACAAGGTTGATATGGCGAAGGCGGCGGACTTTTCCTCGCGGCAGACGGAGTTTGCCGCGCGTTTCAAACATCTGCGCGCCTACGGGCCGCACGCCTTCGGCTGGAAGATGTCGGATCTCAATACCGCAGGCGCAGCAGGCAACGCCGCGGCCGCGACGGCAGAAAAGGGTGAAGCGCTGATTACCCACGCGGTGAAGGGACTGGCGGAATTGCTCGAAGATGTCGATGCATTCGACGTCACGCAACTCCGATGAAGATGCGTCACCTGCACCGGCCAGACGATGTGATCTTATAACATTATAAAACCCTTTGAACTGCCACGCCCAAGCCATTATATGAGACCAACCGTTCAAGCAGCCGATCCCAGCCGCTCGGCCGCACGCCTAATCCTAGAGGTTCTCATGACCGACGCGATCTCCACCCAGAAGCCTATTCCCGTTACCGTGCTCACCGGTTATCTCGGCGCCGGCAAGACGACCTTGCTCAACCGCATCCTGTCCGAAAATCACGGCAAGAAATATGCGGTCATCGTCAACGAGTTCGGCGAAATCGGCATCGACAACGACCTGATCGTCGAGTCGGACGAGGAAATCTACGAGATGAACAATGGCTGCGTCTGTTGCACGGTGCGCGGCGACCTGATCCGCGTCGTCGAAGGCCTGATGCGCCGCCCCGGCCGCTTCGACGGAATCATCGTCGAGACGACGGGCCTTGCCGATCCGGTCCCGGTCGCCCAGACCTTCTTCATGGATGACGATGTGCGCGCCAAGACCGAGCTCGACGCCGTCGTCGCCCTCGTCGACGCCAAGCACCTGCCGTTGCGTCTGAAGGACAGCCGCGAAGCCGAAGACCAGATCGCCTTCGCCGACGTCGTCATCATCAACAAGAGCGACCTCGTGACCCCGGAAGAACTTGATGTGATCGAGGACATCGTCCGCGCCATCAACCCGGCCGCCCGCGTCTACAAGACCAGCCGCTCCGGCGTCGATCTCGCCCGCGTGCTCGACCAGGGCGCCTTCAACCTGGAGCGCGCGCTCGAAAACGATCCGCATTTCCTGGAGCACGGCCATGACGACCATGTCTGCGGCCCCGATTGTGATCACGACCACCACCATCATGACCACGATCATCATGATCATCACGGTCATGACCATCACCACGATCATCATCATGGTGCGATGTCGGCGATCCACGATATCACCGTGCAGTCGGTGTCGCTGCGCGGCGGCCAGATGAATCCGGAGCGTTTCTTCCCCTGGATCCAGAAGATTACCCAGACACAGGGGCCTAATATTCTGCGTCTCAAGGGCATCATCGCCTTCAAGGACGATCCCGAGCGCTACGTCGTTCAGGGCGTGCACATGATCATCGAGGGGGATCACCAGCGGCCGTGGAAGGAAGGCGAGAAGCACGAGAGCCGTCTCGTCTTCATCGGCCGCGATCTTGATCGCGCAAAGCTTGAAGCCTCCTTCAAGGCCTGTGAGGCAGCCGCCTGATGCCGACAGTTGCACCGCTTGATCTCGACGGCCACGTTCTGGCCGTCGAATTTTTAGGTGATGTTCCCTTCTTCGCAACCGCAAACGGTACATTCCACCGGCTGGACGGCGGCGACAGGGTTTCCGAAGCCCATCAGGGCATGCTCACCGTCATCCGCGATCCCTATAGCGAGAGTCTGATCTCGGGCGGCGAGGACGGTAAGGTGCTGCGCATTGCCGCCGACGGTAGCGTCAGCGAGATCGCCACCGCGCCGCGCAAGTGGATTTCGCAGGTCGCAGCCGGCCCGCAGGGTGCCGTTGCCTATTCCTACGGCAAGAGTTCGCTCGTCCGCCTTGCCGACGGCACGACCAAGGAATTCCCCGAAGAGCGCACGGTCGAAGGCCTGGCCTTTGCGCCGAAAGGCCTGCGGATTGCGGCCGCGCGCTACAACGGTGTGTCGCTGCATTGGATCGGCATGAACGCCAAGCCGGTCGATCTGGAATGGAAGGGTGCGCATACCGGCGTCACCTTCTCGCCGGATGGTAATTTCCTCGTCACCTCGATGCAGGAAAACGCGCTGCACGGCTGGAAGCTCGACATCAAGCCCGGCGCTGAGGCCCGCCACATGCGCATGACCGGTTACCCCGCCAAGGTCAAATCGCTCTCCTGGTCGGTCAAGGGCAAATGGCTCGCCTCTTCGGGCGCGCCGGCGGCAATCGTCTGGCCCTTCCAGGGCAAGGACGGGCCGATGGGCAAGGCACCGCTGGAACTCGGCACCCGCGCCAATATCATGGCGACCGCCGTAAAATTCCATCCGCTCGAGGACATCCTCGCCATCGGCTTCATCGACGGCATGATCCTGGCCGTGCGCATTGCCGACAGCAAGGAGGCGCTGCTGCGCCGCCCCGGCAAGGGGGCGATCACGGCGATGAGCTGGAGCAAAAACGGCAAGCTGCTTGCCTTCGCCTCCGAAGCCGGCGATTGCGGCGTCATCGATATTTCGGCTTGAGGCCACATAGCCGGCGATGAATGACATTTCGATCGAGCCGGACATCGTGGCGCTCGCGGCCGACCACATGCAGGCGGCCGCCGGTATCAGACGTGTCTCCTTGTGGCAGCGGCTGCCCTGGCTGCCGGACCTGCATACGCCGGCCGAAGAAGAGCAGTATTGGCGCATGCATCTGCTGCCGAACTGCACCATCTTAGGTGCTGCCATGGCCAACCGGCTGGTCGGCGTCATCGCCTATGGCGACAACTGGATAGAGCAGCTTTACATCCTTCCCGGCTTTCAGGGCATGGGCATCGGCTCTCTGCTT
This sequence comes from Rhizobium sp. BK008, assembly GCF_014197345.1. Taxonomy (NCBI): domain Bacteria; kingdom Pseudomonadati; phylum Pseudomonadota; class Alphaproteobacteria; order Hyphomicrobiales; family Rhizobiaceae; genus Rhizobium; species Rhizobium sp. BK008. Next base: position 251,497 of record NZ_JACIFK010000008.1, read on the forward strand.
CTCGGCCGCGCCAAGGAGGAGATGGACGAGATCAGGCTCTGGACGTTCCGGCGCAATATCGGTGCACGCGCTTTCTACGAGAAACACGGCTTTACCGCCGAGGAGGAGACCGACGGTGCCGATAACGAGGAAAGAGAGCCGGATGTGCTCTATCATTGGCGCCGGCGTCCGACGCTGACACCGGCCCTGCAACCGTCCAGCAACTAGAATAAAGCTTGCCAAATGCCTTGCCCGGGCGAAACATGAACCACGCAGCAAGCGCTTGCGCCGGCGCCTGGCTGACAGAGGAAACGGAAATGCCGAAATCAACCGGCCTCGGTTTGGCCGAGCAACAGACGCAGGCTTTGGGCGGCGCATCCGTCTGGGCGGTGATCCGCGCCGAAGCGGCCGAGCTTGCCGCACGCGAACCGATATTGCAGCGGCTGCTGGCCGCGCAGGTGACGGACACCGCCGGCAATGAGGATATCATCGCCCGCGTGCTGGCCGCCCGGCTTTCGGTGGCGCAGGTGGAAACGGGGGATATCTTCGATCTCATCCGATCCACATTGAACGACGATATCATGCGGCAGGTCGAGGCCGATCTCATCGCCGTGCGCGAACGCGATCCGGCCTGCACGACATTTCTGCACGCACTTCTCAATCTCAAGGGCTTTCATGCGCTGCAGACGCACCGCATCGCCCATGCGCTGTGGATCGCCGGCCGGCCGGAGATCGCCAGCTGGCTCGCCAATCTGGTTTCGCTGGTCTTCGGCCCGGATATCCATCCGGCAGCAACGATCGGCGCGTCGATCATGCTCGACCATGGTTCGGGCATCGTCATCGGCGAAACGGCTGTCATCGAGGACGAAGTGTCGATCCTGCAGAACGTCACGCTCGGCGGCACCGGCAAGGAGACCGGCGATCGCCACCCGAAGATCCGCCACGGCGTGATGATCGGCGCGGGCGCCAAGATCCTCGGCAATATCGAAATCGGCGCCTTCAGCAAGGTCGCCGCCGGCAGCGTCGTGCTGAAGCCGGTGCCCACCCATTGCACGGTCGCCGGCGTGCCGGCAACGCTCGTGCGCGTCCACCGCGCCGACGAAATCCCGGCCGAGACGATGGATCAGAATATCTAGGGTCGCTCTGAGATGGGGAATTCGCCCGATCCTACGCGGCCTGCTGATTCTCTCCGAAGGCTTCGACCCGGTTGCGGCCTTCGCGCTTCGAACGATAGAGCGCCTCATCCGCCTTCTGCATCAGCCGTTCAAAATCTTCATCGTTTTCCCGACGCGCGGCAACGCCGATGCTGAGCGTCGGAAAGATCGCCAGATCCGGCCGCTGCATGACGGCGGCGGCGAAGGTGAGACGGATGCGCTCGGCAATCGCCACCGCATCTTCGCAGGAAATATTTTTCAGCACCGCCAGGAACTCATCCCCGCCTTGACGGGCGAGCAGATCGCCGGACCCCATGATGCCTCTCGCAACACGGGCGAAAAGCTGCAGGATATCGTCGCCGGCGGCGTGGCCATGCCGGTCGTTCAACTGCTTGAAATGATCGATATCGATGATGAGCAGCGATGCCGGCTGAGAACCGAGAGCGGGCAGACGCTGCGCAAGGCCGCCGCGATTGAGCGCGCCGGTCAGCGGATCGTGGTGCGCGAGTTCCATCAGCTGATTTCGGCTGCGCTCGGCGGCCATCAGCACCATCGCCATGCTGCGGAGCATGATGAACGCGACCGCCGATACCGCCATCCAGCTATGGACCACATTGGCGCCGAAAGGATCCGGCCCGCCGATCTCGCCGGTCGCCGCGAGAATGCTGCGAGCCGCAAAGATCGCGGCAGTGCAGACATAGAGGCCGACAAGCAGGGCTGCCGAATAAAGCCTCTCGCGCCGGACAATGCTGATTGCCTCCCTTGCGACGGCAAGATCACAGAGGCAGCAGATGACCGAGACGTAGAGGAGCCTCGCCGATACCGCCGAGGGATCGCTGACGATGAGCACGACAGGCACGCTGACGAGCAAGATGGCCAACCAGAAAGAACGCTGGTCGAGCGCTCGCCCCGAAAACACGCGTACGGCAAAGAACATCAGCATGTAGCCGGCGATGGTGACGATATTGCCGCCGTCGATCGAGACCGAATAGGGAACGAGATTGCGCAACGCGACGAGGAAAGACCCGATGCCGACAAGAAGGTTGCTCAAGCCCCACCAGAGCGGCCACCGCTCAAAGCGACCGGTCGCATAGGCTGCAAGCTGGAGAATGCCCAGTACGAAGCAACTCACGGCAACAATGAAATAGATTGTCCTGAGATCCAGCAACATGGCGCTTTCCCGAAGTTCTGGCGGGGAAGCTACAGCAAGCGCTTTGCGGTTTGATTGGAGGCTTCGCTAAGACTTTAACGATCGCGGTTTTTCCGCTGCAGCACAATTCAAGGGATGCTGCCGTCAGGCGGCCCGCACCGTGCCGATGATATCAGCCAACAGACCATGCAACAGATCCCGGTAGCCGTTTCGGGCAGACGGACCGCTCTCTTCCGAAGTCATGACGACGGTGAGATCGAGCGACGGGACGATGTAGAGCATCTGCCCGCCGTAACCCCAGGCGAAATGCACCTCTTCGCCGCCGATCTGCCGCGTGAACCAGCCATAGCCATATGCATCGCCGGAGAAGCGCGAGTTGGTGCGAGGCTGCCACGACTGGGAGATCCAGTCGGCAGATACGATCTGGCGGCCGTCGGCAGTCTTGCCGCCGTTGCGATAGAGTTCACCGAAGGCAAGCAGGGACCGGGCGCTCATCGCCATCTGATTGCCACCGAGATAGATGCCCTGCGGATCGCGCTCCCATGCGCCGATGCGGAAACCATCGACCGGACCGAGCCATTCCTGCGCCAAGGCCAGCGTCGACCGCCGGCTGACCTTCGTGAGAATGGCCGAGAGCAGATGCGTGGACGCGGTGGAATAGAGCATCTCGCCACCGGGCTGATCGACGAAAGGCTGCGAGAGCGCAAAACGTACCCAGTTGCGCGAGGAAACCCAGCGGCCGTAGTTCGCCCCCGACATGCGATCGAGCCCGGCTTGCATGGAGAGAAGATTGCCGATGGTGATGTCGTTGAGGCGCGGATCCGGCGTTAGCGGGAGATCGACCTTCAGGATCGGCGCGATCTTCTGATCCGGCCCCGAAAGCAGGCCTTTGTCGATGGCGATACCGACCAGCGCCGAAATGATCGATTTCGAAGCGGATTTGATATTGGTCGATTCCGCCGGCGAATGACCATGAAATCCGCGTTCGGTAAGCACACGCCCATCGCGAGCAACAATCACCGTCTTTAGAGGCCGCATCGCAGGATCGGTCGCCACTCGATCGAGACGCGGCCCAAGCCCACCGGCGGTGGAAGCCGTGCTCTGGGCAACCGCCAATTCCGCCGCTGCAAGCGGCATGCAGAAGAGAAGCAGAAGGGAGAGAAGACGGATCATCTGGCGCAAGATAGGATATCGCCGCGCCATGTTCGCGTGACTGCGGCACTTTTCACGCGATTGTGTTTCCGCGCGCGATGCTTACCCAGGTGACCGCAGCTGGGCTCGCGCCCAAAAGAATAATCCGCGCCGCAACCACGACAGGCCCGCCTGCCTCCATGGTCAAGCGGCGCGGATATTGCCGGACGGCGAAAGGACGTCCAACCCCGACCGACCCATCGACACAGCTCAGGCCGCGCGGCGAACCGGCGCGCTGGCCAGCATGCGCCCCGAGGGGACGATCATGCCGGCCGCGCCGTCAAGCCAGCCTTCCGTGAGCTCGAGCGCAAGAAAGCGCGAGCGTTCGAACGGACCCGGCATGACAAGATGGCGAGCCTTTTCGGCAAAAAAGCCGAAACGCTCGTAATAGGCAGCATCGCCGACGAGCAGGACGGCGCCATGCCCGCGGTTCTTCGCTTCAAGGATCGCAGCCCGCATCAGCGCCGCACCGATGCCCTTGCCGCCATGTTGCGAGGCAACGGCAAGCGGCCCGAGCAGCAGCGCATTGATCGGCGTACCTTCGTCATTGACGCCGGCCTCGATGTTCCAGAGCCGCACCGTACCGATGATCCGGCCGTCGCGGTCACGCGCGACGAGCGCAAGACCCTCGGCCGGGACGCGGTTACGGCGGATCTTCTCCGACGATTTCTTGCGGCGATCCGCGCCCATGACGCGGTCGAGCAGGTTTTCGCGAGCAACGACATCCGAGGGATTCTCGGCGTCGATGGTGAAAGTGGTGGGCGCAAAGAATGCGCGGACAGAATCAAGAACAGCGGCCATCTTGGCCTCCCGTACCCAATACCGTTATCAGCGGCGATGAAGGAAAATTGTGAAGTTGCCGCCCCAGCTGGTTACGGGGCCGGCGGAAACGACCTCAGATGACGTAGGCCTTCAGCGGTTCGAAACCATTGAAAGCGACCGCCGAATAGGTCGTCGTATAGGCGCCGGTGCCTTCGATCAGGACCTCGTCGCCGATCGAAAGGGAGATCGGCAGCGGATAGAGGTTCTTCTCGTAGAGCACGTCGGCCGAATCGCAGGTCGGGCCGGCGATGACGCAGGGCTCCATCTCGTCGCCGTCGTGCTCCGTGCGGATCGGATAGCGGATGGCTTCGTCCATCGTCTCGGCGAGACCGCCGAACTTGCCGATGTCGAGGAAGACCCAGCGGGCATCGTCATTGTCCGACTTCTTCGAAATCAGAACGACTTCCGCCTTGATGACACCGGCATTGCCGACCATGCCGCGGCCCGGCTCGATGATCGTCTGCGGGATCTGGTTGCCGAAATGCGTGCGCAGCGCCTGGTAGATCGACTTGCCGTAAGCTTCTGCGGACGGAACGTCGCGCAGGTACTTGGTCGGGAAGCCGCCGCCCATGTTGACCATCTGCAGGTGGATGCCCTGCTTGGCAAGCGATACGAAGACACGCTTGGCATCGGCGAGCGCCGAATCCCAGGCATCGACCTTGGTCATCTGGGAACCGACATGGAACGAGACGCCGTAGGACTGCAGGCCAAGCTGATGAGCGTAGACGAGAACGTCGACGGCCATCTGCGGAACGCAGCCGAACTTGCGCGACAGCGGCCATTCAGCGCCTTCGCCATCGGTCAGCACGCGGCAGAAGACGCGGGCGCCGGGAGCGGCGCGCGAGATCTTCTCGACTTCCTCGTGGCTGTCGACCGCAAAGAGGCTGACGCCGAGCGCATGCGCGCGGGCAACGTCACGTTCCTTCTTGATCGTGTTGCCGTAGGAGATGCGGGCGGCGGTCGCACCGGCTTCGAGCGCCATTTCGATTTCGGCTACGGATGCGCAATCGAAATTGGAGCCGAGGCCTGCAAGCAGCTTCAGCACTTCCGGGGCCGGGTTGGCCTTGACGGCGTAGTAGATGGCGCTGTCCGGCATGGCGTGACGGAAGGCGTGGAAATTGTCGCGAACGACGTCGAGGTCAACCACGAGGCAGGGACCGTCGGGACGTCGGGTTGCGAGAAAGTCGCGGATGCGCTGGGTGGTCATATCGATTCCCTCTTCCAATTCCAGAGCTCCGGCATGAACCGGAGGACAAAGGGCATACGATAGCTCGCATTGGAACCAGCCGGTGGAGACCCCGGAACCATAGCAAGCGCTCGATGCGCGGATAGTGAACCAACGCCGCGGACGCGGTGTAAGTTCGGCTTTGTCTGCCATGGATTGGAGGGAGAATCCCAACCGCACTTCCGGCAATGATGGTGTGCCTCTTCAGTAACCCCCGCTGATGGAAAGCAGGGAGAGAACAAAAAGGCCCGCACCGTCGTTGCTTCAGGCGTCCTCGCATTTTCCGGTTGGCCGGAATAGCGACTGGAGGGGTTAATTCCAGGTACCTTACCGATTTCCTCACCAATTCGAGGGTTCGGCGGACACCCATGGGCACGTGCGACTTTGGGCTGAGTGGGAAATAAGAATATTCGCCTTCATAATCAAGCGATTTTTTAATCTGGGGCCAAAAAAATAATTGAACAAAATCGCCCAATTTGTTCAACATTCCGAAACAGCTTCGGGAACAGCCATGGACACCTTGACACGCATACGGGCCTTCATCGATGTCGTCGAGGCCGAAGGCTTTTCCGCCGCGGCGCGGCGCACCGGCCGCTCGAAGGCGCTGCTCTCCAAATATGTGCGCGAACTGGAGGATGAGCTCGGCGCCCTGCTGCTCAACCGCACCACCCGGCAGTTCTCAATGACCGAGGCTGGCCATACCTACTACCGCACCGCCTCCGATATCCTGAAGGAGATCGACAACCTCGCCGATCTCGTGCGTGAAAACAATGCACAGCTCAAAGGGCGGCTTCGCATCTCGGTGCCGCGCACCTTCGTCGATGCCGATGTCGGCCAGTCGCTGATCGATTTCGCCAAGGAGAACCCGGACCTTTCGCTGGAGATCGCCGCCGACGACCGGTTCGTCGACCTGATCGAGGAAGGTTTCGACGTGGCGATCCGCGTCACCAAACTCGAGGATTCCGGCATGATCGCCCGCAAGATCTCGGATTTCCGCGTCCATCTCTGCGCCACCCCGGAATTTCTCGAACGCCATCCCGATCTCGAGCACCCCAGCGACATTTCCAACGTCCCCTTCATCGTCGACACCAATGCGCGCACCCAGGCAAGCATCCGCTTCCACAATCCCGACAACACCTCGTTCGCCGTCGCCGTCAGCGGACCGATCGAGGTCAACAGCCCGCATGCGACATTGCGCGCAGCGCTCGCCGGCATCGGCATCGCCCTCATCCCGGATTTCATCGCCCGCAAGCCGATCGAGAGCGGCGCACTGGTGACGCTGTTCAACGACTACCTCCCGACCGACCGCGGCATCTACGCCGTCTATCCGCATCGGCGCTATCTGCCGGCCAAAGTGAGGATCTTCGTCGACTACCTGCACAACTGGTTCAAGAAACATCCATAATGGGGCGGATGCGACATTCCGTCCGCGCCAGCCACCACTAACCCGGTCCCAATTCCGTCCCAATTTCTGGCAAGAAGTCAGGGTCACCGAACAGGGCAGCGGAACAGATGAAACATTCGACGATATTGATGGCCGCGCTTCTTTCGCTGGCGCCGGCCGCCGCCTTTGCCCATCCGCACATCTTTGTGGAGGCGCGTCTCGAAGTTGTGGCCGGCAAGGACGGCAGCGTCGAGGAACTGCGCAATGTCTGGCGCTTCGACGAGGTCTTCTCCTCCTCCGTCGTCATGGATTTCGACAAGAACACCGATCTGAAGCTGGAGCCGAACGAACTCGCCGAGGTCGGAAAGACGGTGAAGCAATCGCTCGCCGATTACGACTACTACATGAACCTGACGATCAACGGGAAGAACATCACCGTCCAGAAGCCCGACATCATCCATGTCGACTACAAGGACGGCCAGCTCTTGATGTTCTTTGCGGTGAAGCCGGTGGAGAAGATGCCACTCAAGGGCAGGCTCACCTTCGGCGTCTACGACCCGACGCTCTATACCTCGATCGATTTTCCCACAGACGGTGAACTGGCAACGGTCGGCGACGGTTTCAAGGCCTGCAAGCATCAGGTGGTAAGGCCTGATGCCGACCAGGTGATCTCGGAAAACAAGCAGTCACTGACGGACGCCTTCTTCAACGATCCCACCGGCACCAACATGTCCAAACTCTTCGCCACCCGGCTGGAGGTCACATGCTGACGAAACGGTTACCCCTCACCCTTTCCGCTGCAGCTCTCGCGCTGCTGACGGCGGCAAGCCTCGCCCATGCGCAATCGCCGCTCGGCATCGGCACGGCGGAGCCGAGCTTCCAGCCGACCGGCGGGCCGCTCGCACCGCTTCTGCTCTACGTGAACTATGAGCAGCAGGCCTTTTACCGGGCGCTGACCGGTGCCTTGAAGGCCATGCGCCAGGACCCGTGGCAGCTGGCATCGCTGATCGGCCTCTCCTTTGCCTACGGCGTCTTCCATGCCGCTGGCCCCGGCCACGGCAAGGCGGTCATCTCCTCCTACATGATCGCCAACGAGGTCGAGTTGAAACGCGGCGTCGTGATTTCCTTCATTTCGGCCTTCGTCCAGGGCGTGATGGCGGTAGCGCTGGTCGGCGGCGCCTGGCTGGTGCTGCGCGGCACCGGTATCACGCTGACGGCGGCGACCCATGCGATGGAAATCGCAAGCTTCGTCATGGTCATCCTCTTCGGCGGCTGGCTGCTGTTCCGCAAACTGCGCTCGATGGTGGGCAACATGCCGCGCCGCCGGCTGATGGCGACGTCCGCCGGCCCGGTCAGCATGATGCTCGACTGGAAGGACAATGCGGCCGAGCGCCAGGTCTATGCCTTCAACGGCAAGGCACAGGCCATCGACGCCGGCCATACCTTCGTTCCCGGCATGGCCTGCGAGACCTGCGGCAATGCCCATGTGCCTGATCCGGCCCTGCTCGCCGGCGACAGGTTCAGCGCCCGCGAGGCCTGGTCGGCGATCGTTGCCGTCGGTCTGCGCCCCTGCTCGGGCGCACTGCTGGTCATGACCTTCTCGCTGCTGAACGGGCTCTATCTCGGCGGCGTGCTTTCCGTCGCCGCCATGTCGCTCGGCACGGCGATCACCGTTTCCCTGCTTGCCACACTTGCCGTCACGGCCAAGGGGGCGGCCGTCCGACTCTCCGGACGCGGCTCGACCGCCTCGATCTGGGTCGGCAACGCCATCGAAATCCTCGGCGCCGTGCTCGTCATGCTGATGGGCGCCCTGCTGCTCGGGGCCTCGCTGCAGGGGTAGAGCTGTAGCCCTATTTCTCTCTGCCGCGCTGATAGCGCGCCCGCAGCCAGAACACCGCGAAGAACGCCATGATCAGGCAGACGCCGACGGCAATCGCCAGTGTCGGCGAGAAATTGCCGATCCACAGCACGATGGTCGGCAGGAAATAGATGACCAAGGCGGCACCAAGCAGGATGATGCCGGCGGCTGTCGCCTGCGAGCGGCTCTCCGGACTCATACGAGCCTTTCCTTTTCGAGATCGGCGCGGATATCCTGCAGGCGGCGGATCTGGTTGCCGGCGGCGTCGAAATTCTCAGGCGAAAGCCAGGCCTCGAAGGCATCGTTGATCATCGGCCATTCGACATCGATCATCGAGAACCAGGCGGTATCGCGGTTGCGATGCTTGGAAATCATGTGCTGGCGGAAGACGCCTTCGAAGCTGAAGCCGTAACGCGCGGCCGTCGTCTTGCTCGCCTCGTTCTTATTGTCGCATTTCCATTCGTAGCGGCGGTAGCCGAGATCCTCGAACACGTGCTTGGCCATCAGATAATGCGCCTCGGTCGAAAGCGGCGACCGCTTCATCTCGGCGCCGTGCGCCACTCCGCCGATCTCGACGACGCCGTTTGCCGGGTCGGCGCGCATGTAATTCGCCATGCCGACAATCTTGCCGGTGGCGTTGTCACGGAAGATATGGGTGAGCCAGCCGGACTTGGTGTGGACGGCTTCCAGCCAGTTGGCGAAATCGTCGATACCGGAGAAATCGTCCTGCGCGAAATAGAGAAGCAGCGGGTTGATGCCCATACCGCCGAGCCCGTCCCACAGCGCCTCGAGATGTTCCGCGCGCCGATAGGGCTCGACGGTGACGAAACGACCCTTGAGCGTGACCGGCGTCGGCGCCGGGCAACCGTTGAAATTTGCTAGATCGCGCATGTTCACTCCCCTTGTCTAGGAGTGGATAGGCCAGCCGCCCGACAAAGGCAACCGGCCTGCTTGTCACTGTGACAAGGTCACCTTGGCGGAGGACACCGTCGCCTCGATATGGTCGACCAACTGGTCGGCAAGACCGAGGCGGCCGGCGAGCAGATCGAGATAACCGCGCTCGGCGCGCGAATCCGGCTCGATGGTGAGCCGCGAGGCGGTGTAAAGTTCGACGCGCTGTTCTTCGGTCCTCGCCGCGGCCACCAGCGCATCGATATCCGTCGGCGAAGCGAGTTCGCGCTCGATGAAGGCCGCGGCCTCACCACTGACGTCGGCGGCCTTGACCTTGTCCATGATGAGGGCGCGTTCGGCATCGTCGATATGGCCGTCGGCCTTGGCGGCGGCGATCATCGCGCGGATCAGCACCAGCACGAATTCATTGCTGCCGGCAGGCGACGTCGGTCCGAAACCGGATTCGGCGGGCGGCGGCAAGAGAACCGGATTGTTGGCCGAGGGCGCATCCGAGGGGGCTGCGGGCGCCTGCCCCGCCTGGTAATTCTTGTAGGCCTGGTAGCCGAGGCCGGCAATGGCGGCAAGACCGCCGATCGCCAATGCATTGCCGGCAATACCCCGGCCGGTCTTGGTGCCGAGAAGCGCGGCTGCAATCGCGCCTGTCGCCAGCGGGTTGTTTTTAGCCGTCTGAACGGCGTCGCCCGCCCTGTCGCGGACCGAACCGCCGAGACCCGGCACCTGCGAACCCAAGAACTGGTCGAGAAGCTTCTTTGCGTCGAACATTCCTCGTCATCTCCCTGTTTGAAGCTGGAGAGGTACATAGGTTTGCGACGGGTGAAATACAAATTGAGGAGTGGGGATTATGCCCGAAGGCCGACCCCACCCCTACCGAAACTCAGGCCTTCAGTGCCGCCGCTTCTGCCGCGAGCCTGGTAATGCCAGCCCAGTCGCCGGCCGCGACCAGTTCCTTCGGCGCTACCCAGGAGCCGCCGACGCAGATGACGTTCGGCAGCGAGAGATAATCATTGGCGTTCCTCAGCGAAATGCCGCCGGTCGGGCAAAACAGCGTGCCGGCGAGCGGTGAAGAGAGCGCCTTCAGCAAGGCCGCGCCACCGGCCTGCTCCGCCGGGAAGAATTTCAACACTTGGTAGCCTTCTTCGCGCAAAGCCATCACTTCGCTGGCGGTCGCAGCCCCCGGAAGCAACGGCACATCGGAGTCGGCAGCGGCATCGAGCAGTTCCTGTGTCGTACCCGGGCTGACGATGAACTTCGAACCGGCCTCCACGGCGGCTTGCCAATGGGCGGCATTCAGGATCGTGCCGGCGCCGACTTCGGCGCCCTCGACCTCGGCTGCGACGGCGCGCACGGCATCGAGTGCCGCCGGCGTGCGCATGGTGATCTCGATCGCCTTCAGGCCGCCCGCGACGAGCGCCCGGGCCAGCGATACCGCCGACTTGGCATCGTCGACGATCAAGACCGGAACGACCGGCTGGAGTTTCAGGATGGAAAGGAGCTTTTCTGTTTTCTCGCCCATGGTCGTGCGACTTCCTTGAAACGATTGAATTCGGATCCCGAATAACGCCCCCGCCGACCCTTGTCGAGATAAAACCAGACCATATGACAAGATGGGTAGGAAATGCGTGGAAATTGGTCTACCGTGCCGCAATCGTCACAAAAGGTTCACCGATATGGCGAAAGAGATCGAGCGGAAGTTTCTTGTACGCAGCGATGGATGGCGTTCCGCCGTCGAGACGAAGTCTGTTCTCCGGCAGGGTTACATCGCTTCGATGGACGACCGTTCCGTCCGGGTGCGCATCCTCGACGACAGGAAAGCGAAGCTGACGATCAAGATCGGCCGCAGCACGATTACCCGCGACGAATTCGAATACGACATCCCGATCGCCGATGCCAAAGAGCTGCTGCAGAATGCGATCGGCATCGTCATCGAGAAGACGCGCTACCGCGTTCCACATCAGGGTTTCGTCTGGGAGGTCGACGTCTTTACTGGCGAGCATCGTGGGCTTGTCATCGCCGAGGTGGAGATGACGGCGGAAACCGACAATCCGGCCCTACCCAGCTGGCTTGGCCGCGAGGTGACCGGCGATTTCCGCTATTCCAACCAGGCCCTTGCCACAGAATATGAGCACGACAGGCATGGCCTATCGCATTCGGCCTGACGCCGATTTCACGAACGCGTTCCGCAGCGTCGCGACACAGCAGCTGGAACGTGCCATTACGCTTGTCGAGGAACGGCCGGACGGCACCGATGAGGCAATCCATTCCTTCCGCAAGAGCCTGAAACGACTGCGCTCGCTCTACCGCCTCGTTCGTCGCAAGGTGCCGGATTTCCAGGCCCAGGAAAACACGAGGCTGCGCGATGCCGCAGTGTCGCTTTCGGCGATCCGCGACGCTGCCGCCCTCATCGGCACCGCACAATATCTCCAACAATCAGCCCGGGGGAACGAGGAAAGCGAGGCGCTCGGCCGCATCGTCACTGTTCTCGAAGGACGCCGTGACTGGATGGCCGAAGCCGAAAGCGGCCTGGAGCAGCGGCTGACGGAAACCTCTGCCGTCCTGACGGCGGCGATCGCAGCCCTGGATAAAGTGTCCTTCGACGGCAGCCACCGCAAGAATGCCCGCATGCTGGCAAAGAGCTGGCGCCGCACCGCGCGCAAGGCGAAGACCGCGCTTGCTGCCTGCCACGGCGAGGCATCGGCCGACGATTTCCACGATCTGCGCAAGCGCGCCTACGACTATCGGCTCTACCATGCTCTTCTGCGTGACGTCTGGCCGGGCGCGATGAAGGCCAAGCGCGATGCCGCCACGGAACTTGTCGAAGATCTCGGCCATATACACGATCTCGCCGTGCTCTCCGAACTGGTGGAGGCCGAACCGCAGCTCTTCACCCGCAACGACGATCTCGCACACCTGCTTGACGCCATCATCTTCCGCCAACAGGAAGACCGGCGGCAGGCGCTTGTCAAAGCCGAAATCGTCTTCACCGATGATCCCGACGAGGAAGCCGACCGCATCGAGCTTCTCTGGCTGGCCGCCGGGAATCGATAGGTGGCGACACCGGCAGTGCTTGCGAACGCTGCATTTCCGAATGCCTCAGCGCATCTGAAATATCATGGGCAAACCCATTGACCTCAACCAGTCTTGAGGTCCTAGCCTCCGGTGGTCGAACAAGCAAAGACCTGACGCTGCGAGGAAAAAATGACCGCCGAAAATGCCGCTATGCCGAAGGTGCTCGGACTCTACGAGACCCATCTGACCGTTGCCGATCTCAAGACCTCTACGGATTTCTACCGCGATGTCGTCGGGCTAGAGCCCGCAGCATCGTTCGAGGAGCGCAAAGTCACGTTCCTCTGGGTGGACGACCGGAAGACCGGCATGCTGGGCCTTTGGGAAACCGGAACCGGACCCTTGAAGATGCGGCTGCATATCGCCTTCCGCATGACCGCCGATAGTGTGCTGCAGGCTCCCGCCTTGCTCAAGGCAAAGGGCGTGGAGCCTCTCGGCTTTAACGGTGAACCGGCAACGGAACCGGTGGTTCTCGGCTGGATGCCGGCGCTGTCGATCTATTTCAAGGATCCGGACGGGCACTCGATCGAGTTCATCAGCATTCTCGACGCCATCCCCGACCGGAGTTTCGGCGTGCGGCCGTTTTCCGAATGGCAGGCGCGAGCGTAGTCCGCCACCTGTCGAAATCGCCTCTGGCGAAGGCAATTGCGTGGCCCGCCGATTTTCTGTATTTCCAGGCCTATGACCGACAGCCTCACACACACCAGCCCGTTCCTCGTGGCGGCCCTCTACCATTTCGTTTCCGTGCCGCGTTTTGCCAGCCTGCAGGCACCGCTGCAGGCGCTTTGCGAGGAAAACGGCGTCAAGGGAACGCTGCTTCTGGCGCATGAGGGCATCAACGGCACGATCGCCGGACCGGATGCCGGGATTGGCGCCGTGCTCTCCTTCCTGCGCGCCCAGGCGGAATTTTCGGGCCTGGAGCACAAGGAAAGCCGCGCCTCGAAAATGCCCTTCCTGCGCATGAAGGTGAAGTTGAAGAAGGAAATCGTCACCATGGGCGTCGAGGATATCGACCCCAACAAGGTGGTCGGTACCTATGTGGCCGCCAAGGACTGGAACGCGCTGATCTCCGATCCCGATACGATCGTCATCGACACCCGCAACGATTATGAGACGGCAATCGGCACCTTTCGCGGCGCGCTCGATCCGAAGACCAAGACCTTCCGTGAATTTCCGGATTGGGTGCGCAACAATCCCGGCCTGCACAACAAGCCGAAGGTCGCCATGTATTGCACCGGCGGCATACGCTGCGAGAAGGCCACGGCCTTCATGAAGGCTGAGGGCTTCGACGAGGTCTATCATCTGAAGGGCGGCATCCTGAAATATCTGGAGGAAGTGCCGCAGGAGGAAAGCCTCTGGGATGGCGCCTGCTTCGTCTTCGACGAGCGCGTCTCCGTCGAGCACGGGCTGACGGAAGGCGAACACAGGTTGTGCCATGCCTGCCGTAACCCGATCACATCAGAGGAGATCACCTCGCCGCTCTACGAGGAAGGCGTTTCCTGCAGCCACTGTTATCCCAAGCGCACGGAAGAAGACCGGCTGCGCTACCGTCAGCGGCAGCACCAGATCGCCCTCGCCAAAAAGCGCGGCCAGCGGCATATCGGCAGCTGAGCCGGATTCTGTGTGAATCAAATTTGCTTTCTGAAGATCAGGCCGCCGGTCAGGCTGCGCCGATACGACGCCGGCCTGTCGGCTCCGCTGCCCGTCGCTCGCTCAGCATCTTGGTGATGAGGTCTGCTGTAACAGGCTTTCCGAACAAATAGCCCTGCAGGCAGTCGCAGCCGAAAAGGCGCATGGCGATCGCCTGCTCCTCGGTCTCGATACCTTCGGCCGTCACCGGAATGTCGAGCGAACGGGCAAGCGCCACTGTCGCCTGCAGCATCTCGCGCTGGCGCTTATCCTCGTTGACGCCCATGACCAGCGAGCGGTCGATCTTGATGCGGTCGAAGCCGAACTGCCTGAGATAACCGATCGAGGAGAATCCAGAGCCGAAATCGTCAAGCGCCACCTTGACCCCCAGCCCCTTCAGCCGTTCGATCGACTGGCGGGTCCGCTGCGGATTCTGGATCATGTAGCCTTCGGTAATCTCGAGCGTGATGCGGCTGGCTTCGATCTCCGTCTGCTTCAGCACGTAACGCACATAGTCGCTGAAGGCGGGATTGCGGAACTGGCCGGGCGAGACGTTGACCGAAACGTTGAGTTCCGGCCATTGCTTGGCCGTCTCGCATGCCTTGCGCAGCACGAACAGGCCAAGCGATTCGATGAGGCCGCTGGTCTCCGCGATCGGGATGAACAGCTCGGGCGAAACAGGACCGTGGCCCGGGCGATTCCAGCGCACCAGTGCTTCGACGCCGGTCATCGCCTGGGTGGTCGCATCGATCAGCGGCTGGTAGGCGAGCGTCAGGTCACCGCTTTCGATGGCGATCCGGAGATCGAGTTCCAGCGCGTTGCGCTGCTCTCGATCCGCATCCATCGACGGATCGTAGAGCGTCATCCGCGCGCGGCCGGCCTCCTTCGCCTTGTACATGGCAAGATCGGAGCGGCGCACCAGCTCCTCCCGGCCGATCGAACCGAAGGGTGACATGGCGATGCCGATACTGGCCCCGACGACGACGACGCGGCGCCCGATCTCCAATGGCTCGACAAGAAAATCGAGGATCTGCTCGGCAAGCTGCAGTGCGGCGGCATTCTCGCTGTCGGAGAGAAAGGCGATCGCAAATTCATCGCCGCCAATGCGCGCCAGAACCGCATCCTGTGGAATGAGCACTTCGAGCCCGGCAGCGACCGCACGGATCAACTGGTCGCCGGTGCCGTGGCCATAGCTGTCATTGACTTCCTTGAAGCCATCGAGGTCGAGATAGAGGAGCAGCACGTTGCGCCTGGTCTGGCGTGCTTCGACGACAAAACGATCGACGGCGAGCCCGAGCCCGTCGCGATTGGAAAGGCCGCTCAGCCTGTCGCGCAACGCCTCCTCGCGGGCGCTGCCTTCCTCTGCCTTCAGGCGGCGGCCGGCAAGCAAGCCGATGACCAGCAGTACCGCGAAAAACAGTCCGACGAGGCCGAGCGCCTGGATGACCATCGGCCGCACCTGCGCATAGGCGATTTCGCCGGGTGAACGCGAGGTCCAGACGAGCTTGCCGAGCGTTGCCCCCGTCGGATCGACGATCGGGACGCGATAGTCGGCCGCAAAGCTGGGCGGCGCCAGCCTCAGCCCGCCAATGACATAGGTCTGGCCGAGAGCGGTCACCCTGTCGTCATCGAGGTGGCGGGCGAAAACGAGATAGCGGTGCTGGCCGGCGGGCACGTCAAGCGCACCGGACTTCTTCCGAACCAATGCCACGCCGACAGCGGCAATGCCCCGCTTGGTGGTGACGAAACCGACCGCTTGAGGACGATCTGCCGGGCCGGCCGCCTTCACCGTGTCGAGCAGGGTCCAGAGCGACGGCGCGAAGAAATCCGTGAGCGGCTCCTCCATCGGTTTGCCGTCGCGATAGGCGATGATCGCCTTCTTCGCGTCATCGATGACGATCGCCATGTCGAACAGCGAGCTGTTGAGCGACATCTCGCCGTAATTGCTCACCGTCCAGTCCATACCGTCAGGCGCGTAGACGTTGACGGCAGCGTCGTCCCAGGCGGCATAATCGTCGAGTGTCGCGCCGAGCTGATCCTCGAAAGTCTTCACCGCGCCGATCGTCGTTTCGCGCGAGCGCTCGTCATCGAGGAGATTGGCATTTTCGGCCACGCGTTCAAGCGCCGTCAGCACCATGATGGTGACGACGGCGACGACGACCGCGAAGGAGAAAAGCACGCCGGTGACGGCGATGTGGCGGCCTATTCCCGATCCCTTGCTTTGCGACTTTCCGACTGTCTGCATTACGACTCCCTGACCGTTAGACTTTGCCAGTCAAGGGTTCAAAAACGTTTAAGCAACCGCCTGTTGTACGTTTCTGACAATCTATTTTTATGCGTGCCGTCGGCCGCCGTGACATTGACGGCAGGCAGTGTCAGCTTGCCGTGCCGGCCGGTAGTTCGAGTTCAAGAGGCGCCTTATCAACTGCCCGCGCGAGGAATGGCGCTAACCCGCTTTGTAATTGCCCTTCGGGAATTGAGCCGCAAGGTCGCGATACCATTTGCCGCTCTTCTTCACCGTGCGCTGCTGGGTCTCGTAATCGACGTGTACGAGGCCGAAGCGCATGCGGTAGCCTTCCGCCCATTCGAAATTGTCCATCAGGCTCCAGGCGAAATAACCGCGCAGGGGATAGCCGTCCTTGATGAGGTTGGCGACGACATCGAGGTGCTCACCGACATAGTCGAGGCGCATCGCGTCATCGACCTCGCCATCGACGACATCGGTGTTGTCGCAGGCACCGTTCTCGGTGATGTAGCATTCCGGCAGTTCGTAGCGGCGGTAGAGGTCCTCGACGGAGAGCTTCAGGCCCGGCGCATAGATTTCCCAGCCAATATCGGTCTTGACGTCGCTTGCCGGCGGCGCCTCCACCGTCCAGGGGAAATCGCCTTTGCGATCGGCATCATCAGTGACTCGCTCGGGCTTGTAATAGTTCAGGCCCCACCAGTCGAGTTTCTGGCTGATGAGCTTCATGTCGCCATCTTCGATGACGGGCATGCGGTCGCCGAGCGCTTCGACGAATTCCTTCGGATATTCGCCCTTGAAGACAGGATCGAAGAAGGCGCCGTTGTGGAACTGATGCGCACGCTCGCCGGCGGCAAGATCGGCGGGGCTGTCGGAGCCAGGGATGATCGAGGCGGCGTTGAGCACGAGCCCGACAGGCACATCAGGGGCTTCCGAGCGGATCGCCTCGACGCCGAGGCCATGGGCAAGGTTCATGTAGTGCATGGCGTGAAGGGCGGCCTGCATGTTGCGCTCGCCCGGAGCATGGATGCCGTAAAGGTGGCTCAGCCAGACGATGCACCAGGGTTCGTTGAAGGTCGCGACGGCATCGAGGCGGTCGCCAAGGCGGTTCATCACCGTCTTGGCATAGCGGTGATAGGCATAGGCGGTCGAGCGCGCCGTCCAGCCGCCGTCGCCGGCGAGCAGCAGAGGCAGGTCCCAGTGGTAGAGCGTCGCAAAGGTCTTGATCCCCCGCGCCTTGCAACCGTCGACCAGCCGGTCGTAGAAATCGAGGCCGGCCTCGTTCACCGGACCCGTGCCGTCGGGGATAATGCGCGGCCAGGCAATGGAGAACCGGTAGGCTTCGACGCCCATATCCTTGATGAGATCGAGATCCTGCTCCAGGCGATTGTAGTGATCGCAGGCAACGTCGCCATTATGGCGATGATAGACGCGACCCGGCATATTGCAGAAGGCATCCCAGATGGACGGCTTGCGGCCGTCTGCCTTGCTGGCGCCTTCGATCTGGAAGGCGGCGGTGGCAACGCCGAAAGTGAAATCGCCTGGAAAGCGGTCTGCGAGTTTTTTCGGATCGATCATCTGTAAATCCCGTTCTCGGCGTGTGGGTGAACCGTTTGGGTTCGGATTTAGCCAAGCCGAAAAGCAAAGTACAGGCCCGGACGCAGAAAAACTGCAACGTTACAGTACGGCCGCGAAGCGGCGGCGACTGCAGTATTCGGTCGCCCTGACCTGCGGCACTTTCCGGCGCGGACTGCTCCCATAACGTGAACGTCAGAAGTCGTGACTTGCCGGCGCGCCCGCGATCGTTGCACAGCCAAGACATCACAAACAGGAAAGGAATCCAATGCTTTCTTCGATCCATCTGCTGCAGCCGCATCTGTTGAGCTTGCTGCGCATCATCTCCTCACTTGTGCTTTTTAGCTACGGAACGCAGAAGATTTTGCATTTTCCGGTTGCGGCAAGCGTGCCTCCCGTCGGCTCGCTGTCCTGGGTTGCCGGTCTTCTCGAACTCACCCTCGGCTTCCTGGTGCTGGTCGGATTCCAGACCCGTATCGCCGCCTTCGTGCTCTCGGGCCTGATGGCCTTCGCCTATTTCATCGGGCATGCGTCGAAGGGCATCTATCCCGCGCAGAACGGCGGCGTCGCGGCAATCCTGTTCTGCTTCGTATTTCTTTATCTGGTGGCGGCAGGCGCCGGACCCTTGAGCGTCGACAACCTGCTGAAGCGTGGCCGCACGGCTGCGGCCTGATCGAGAATAAACAAAAACGCCGAGGCGACTCGAGCCCGCCTCGGCGTTTTTCATTGAGTGACTGGGAACGTTAAATTCAGACCTTGACCCAGGCGCCGTTCTTCTTCGAAGATGCGACGCAAGCCTCGACGAAGGCCACGCCCTTCACGCCGTCATCGACCGTCGGGTAGACCACCGCCTTGTCGACAGCTTTGCCCTTCTTGCGGGCGTTGATGGCATGCGCCGCTTCCGTATAGATCGTCGCAAAGGCTTCGAGATAGCCCTCCGGATGCCCTGACGGCACGCGCGAGACACGGCCGGCAGCCGCGCCCGAACCGGCACCGCCCCGGGTGATCAGCCGCTTCGGCTCGCCGAAAGGCGTGTACCAGAGATAGTTCGGGTCCTTCTGGGTCCATTCCAGTCCGCCCTTGGTGCCGTAGACGCGCACCATCAGGCCGTTTTCATGGCCGGGCGCCACCTGGCTGCACCAGAGCATGCCCTTGGCCGGCTTCTCCGACCCCTTCGCCTTGAAGCGCAGCAAGACATGGGCGTTGTCATCCAGCCGGCGGCCCGGGACGAAGCTGTCGAGATCGGCGGCAAGGCTGTCGAGTTCCAGGCCCGATATGAAGGCGGCAAGATTATAGGCATGCGTGCCGATATCGCCTGTGGACCCACCGACGCCGGATTGCGCCGGATCGGTGCGCCAGGCGGCCTGTTTCTGGCCGGTCTGCTCGACCGCTTCCGTCAGCCAGTCCTGCGGATATTCGGCCTGAACGACTCTTATATCGCCGAGTTCGCCGTTCGCGATCATCGCGCGCGCCTGGCGGACCATCGGATAACCGGTGTAATTATGCGTCAGCACGAATAGCGCACCGCTCTCGTCGGCGATCTTCTTCAGCTTCTTCGCATCGGCCAGGTTTGACGTCAGCGGCTTATCGCAGATGACATGGATGCCGCGTCTCAGGAATTCCTTGGCCGCATCGTAATGCACATGGTTCGGCGTCACGATCGCCACCGCCTCGATGCCGTTCTTCAGCTTCGCCTCGCGGATCGCCATCTCGCGATAGCTGGAATAGGTCCGCGACGGATCGAGGCCGAGGTCGCGGCCGGACTGCACGGCCTTCTCGGGCGTCGACGACAGCGCGCCGGCGATGAGATCGTACTGATCGTCGATGCGCGCAGCGATACGGTGCACGGCGCCGATAAACGCGCCCGCGCCGCCGCCCACCATGCCGAGCCGGATGCGCGGCTCGCGTGTCTGTTCGGATGATGCTTCGATTGCCATTAATTCCTCCTGAAATTTAAACTTGGTGCGGACGCATGCCCCTCATCCGGCTGCCGCCACCTTCTCCCCGTAAACGGGGCGAAGGGGATATGCCGCGATGTTTACGCCCATCTCGACGGCTGGTGCGGCAACTCCCCTCTCCCCGTTTACGGGGAGAGGGTTAGGGTGAGGGGCACCCACCAGATGCCCTGTTTTAGGAAAGCCCCAGCATCCGCCGGTTCGCCGCCTGATCCGTGCCGCTGCCGGCGAAATCGTCGAAGGCTTTCTCGGTGACGCGGATGATATGGGCGGCCACGAATTCGGCGCCTTCGCGGGCACCGTCTTCCGGATGCTTCAGCGCACATTCCCATTCGACCACGGCCCAGCCGTCGAAATTATTGGCGGTCATCTTCGAGAACACCGCACCGAAATCGACCTGGCCGTCGCCGAGCGAGCGGAACCGGCCGGCGCGTTCCACCCAGCCCTGATAGCCGCCGTAGACCCCCTGGCGCCCGGTCGGATTGAACTCCGCATCCTTGACGTGGAACATCTTGATGCGGTCCTTGTAGATGTCGATGTTGTCGAGATAATCCAGGCACTGCAGGACGTAGTGCGAGGGGTCATAGAGCATGTTGGCGCGCGGATGGTTCTTCACGCGCTCCAGGAACATCTCGAAGGTGATCCCGTCATGCAGGTCTTCACCGGGATGGATCTCGTAGCAGACGTCGATGCCGTTTTCGTCCGCATGGTTGAGGATCGGCGTCCAGCGGCGGGCGAGTTCGTCGAAGGCCGTTTCGACCAGACCGGCAGGGCGCTGCGGCCAGGGATAGATGAACGGCCAGGCAAGCGCGCCGGAGAAGGTCGCATGCGCCTTGAGGCCGAGATTTTTGGATGCCGTCAGCGCCATCTTGACCTGCTCGACAGCCCATTCCTGGCGCGCCTTCGGATTGCCGCGCACCTCCGGTGCCGCGAACCCGTCGAAGGCTTCGTCATAGGCCGGATGAACGGCGACGAGCTGGCCCTGCAGATGGGTGGAGAGTTCGGTGATCTCGATGCCGTTTTCGCGCGCCTTGCCGGCGAATTCGTCGCAATAATCCTTCGACGTGGCAGCCTTCTTCAGATCGATCAGCTGACTGGCCCAGGTCGGCACCTGGACACCCTTATAGCCGATGTCGGCCGCCCATTTGGTGATGGCGTCCCAGGAGTTGAAAGGGGCAGTATCGCCCGCGAACTGGCCAAGAAAAAGGCCCGGGCCCTTGATCGTCTTCATGTCAGATTCCTCCCTGAATATGGACCGTAAACGTTTCTGAAGTGTTGTAGCACGCTATTTTGCGGGCGCAAGGCGCCTCCTCGCCCTTGCCAGCGGATTTGGCGCAAAGCCATATGCGGTATGGCCGCGAGCTAATCATGATGGGCTTTGGCGGGCAAGAGGTACGTGCAGCATTTTCGGCCGCACACTGTGTGGAAGCATTAAAAATGCGCCCATCCTTACGAATGGGCGCATGTCTCCAATCGATGGATCAGAACGGCGAATCCGGGAAGTAGAAGTCCTTGGCATTTTCCTTGGTGACGAGCGTCGCGTCGAGGATATAGCTGCCGTGAACCGGGACCTGATCGTAAAGGGCTGCCGCCGTCAGTTCCATCGCCGTGCCGACCATTGCCGGCGGATAGAGGACGTCGACCGGGATCAGCTTATCCCCGTCCATGACCTTCTTGACCATATCCTTGGAGCCGGCACCGGCGACAACATATTTGATGTCGGTGCGCTTGGCCTGCTCGATCGCCTGCAGAACGCCGACGGCCATGTCGTCGTCCTGGCACCAGACGACGTCGATCTTCTGGTACTTCGTCAGGTAGTCCTGCATGACCTTGAAGGCATCGTCGCGGTTCCAGTTGCCGTACTGGCGGTCGAGAACCTTGACGTTCGAGCCGGCAATGCCCTTGTCGAAACCGTCCTGGCGCTGCTGGTCGATCGGGATCGGCAGACCGCGGATGATGACCACTTCGGCATCAGGCGTGTTGTCCTTGATGTATTTGCCGGCGACTTCGCCGAGAGCCGGGTTGTTGCCGGCGACATAGAGGTCGCGCACGGAATTGTCGTTGTTGCTCGGCGCACGGTCGACGAGGGCGACAAACTTGCCCTTGCCCTTGACTTCCTTGATGGCGTTGACGAGCGGATCCGGATCCGACGGCAGGATGACGAGGGCGTCGATGCCTTGCGTATCGAGATCCTGCACGGCGTTCGCCTGGCTGGCGGCATCCGGCGAGGTCTTGACGATGACGTTGAGACCGGGATGTTCGGCCATCAGCAGCTTGGCGACGCGCTCGGCATGGAACACCACGCCCGAAGTCCAGCCGTGGTCGGCCGCCGGAATGGAGACGCCGATGGTGAATTTCTTGTCCTGGGCGTGAGCGGCGCCGGCGAACGTCACCGCCGCAACCGCGAGACCCAACATCAATCTACGCATGCTATTTCCTCCCACTAACTTCAGGGACTTTTCCATATCGGGACCGGACGCCCTGTCAGCCCGGTCAATTCATGATTTGCGCACCAGCGAGCGCTGGACGAACATGGCAATGATGATGATCGCACCCTGGATGGCGCCGATCAGATATTCGCTGATGAAATTCGAAAGCAGCATGATGTTGCCGACGAGTTCGAGAATAAAGGCGCCGCAGATCGTGCCCCAGACCCTGCCCGCGCCGCCCTTGAGCGCCGTGCCGCCGACGACGACGGCGGTGATCGCCTGCAGCTCCCACAGGATGCCCGTCGTCGCCGAGGTCGAGCCGAGACGCGGAACGTAGAGCAGCACGGCAATGGCTACGCACAGTCCCTGGATGACGAAAGCAATCGTCCTGACGCGGTTGACCGCGATGCCCGAATAGCGGGCGACATCGCTGTTCGATCCCACTGCGACGACATGGCGCCCGTAGCGGGTGCGATAGAGGATGAAGGCTGCAACCGCCGTCACCGCCAGGATCACCACGATCGGTATCGGCACGCCGGCGATATTGCCGAAATAGGCAGGACGATAGAGCGTCTGGATATCGGCGGAGCGAAGCGTGATGGCGCCGCCCTGCGACAGCCATGTCGTCAGGCCGCGATAGATGCCCATCGTGCCGAGCGTCGCGATGAACGGCTCGATCTTGCCCACTGTGGTGATCAGGCCGTTTGCCAGGCCGCAGAGCGCGCCGGCGACGATGGTGAAGGCGACCGCGACCGTCAGCATCAAAGCCGGGTTTTCGACGGCGCCCGAATTCATCAGCAGGATCATCAGGCTGGCGACGAAGGCCACCATGGAGCCCACAGACAGATCGAGGTCGCCCGCTGATATCACGAAGGTCGCGCCGACCGCGATGATGGCGATGAAGGCGCTACGCGTCGCGACATTGGCAAGGTTGGTGATGCCGATGAAATTGGGATTGACCAGGGCTCCGACGATCAGGAGCAGGGCCAGGGCGACAAAGGGCGCGACCGCACGCAGGTCGACATCCCGCCAGGA
The DNA here is from genome assembly GCF_014197345.1 of Rhizobium sp. BK008. NCBI lineage: Bacteria > Pseudomonadati > Pseudomonadota > Alphaproteobacteria > Hyphomicrobiales > Rhizobiaceae > Rhizobium > Rhizobium sp. BK008. Next base: position 275,100 of record NZ_JACIFK010000008.1, read on the forward strand.
TCGGCGCCGGATTTCCCTGGTCTCCTCGTTGACACTCATTTCCAAAACCAACCTCCCGTCCCATATTTTCTGGGCATCTTATCTGTCGTCCTGATCGGCGAAGCCCTGCTTCAGCCTCAGGCGGCCGCCTTCTTCTTGAGCCCGGCGGCGTAACGCATGATCTCCTGCTCGGAAATCTCGTCTCCTTCGAGCATGCCGACGATACGCCCTTCGCGCATCACCGCCACTCTGGTGCAGAGACCGATAACCTCCGGCATCTCCGACGACACGACGATGATCGACCGCCCGTCCCGGGCGAGCGCCGAAATGAAATGATAGATTTGCTGCTTGGTGCCGACATCGATGCCGCGCGTCGGCTCGTCGATGATGATGATATCAGGATCGGTCTCCATGACCTTGGCCAGCAGCAGCTTCTGCTGGTTCCCGCCCGACATGCGCCCGGCGACGATATTGCCGTCGCGAACCCTGATGTCGAAGCGGCGTTTGGCCTTTGCCATGGCGGCCGCCTCGCTTCCCGGGCTGAGATAGCCGTGACGCGCATGCCTTCCGAGCGATTGCAGCGTCAGATTGGTCACCATGCCGGAGCGCAGCAGCAGGCCCTTCGACTTGCGGTCCTTGGTCATATAGGCGAGCCCGCAGCGATTGGCGGCATGCACGTCGCCGGAGGGAACCGTTTCGCCCTTGATGACCACCTCGCCCTCGAGACGGGTCCGCAATCCGGCGATCGCTTCCATCAGTTCGGTGCGGCCGGAGCCGATCATGCCGGAGAAACCGATAATTTCGCCCTTGCGCACCTCGAAACTCGCATCCTTCACATAACCGGTCGACACCGAATCGACGCTGAGAACGACCTCCTCGTCGATATCGGGCTCGACCTTGGCGGGATAGAGGCTGGAAAGTTCGCGGCCGACCATCAGCTGGGCGATCGATTCCCCGTCCAGAATGGACGTCGGCGACGTCTTGATCCATTGGCCGTCGCGCAGCACGGTGACGCGGTCGGTCAATTCCATCACCTCGTCGAGCTTGTGGGACACGAAGACGAAGCTCGTGCCCTGGTCGCGCAGCTTGCGAACCTGCTTGAAGAGCATGCTGGTCTCTTCCCGCGACAGCACCGCGGTTGGCTCGTCCATGAACACCACCCGCGCATCGCGGCTGATCGCCTTGGCGATTTCGACCATCTGCTTGTCGGCGATGGAAAGCGTGCTGATCAATGCGTTCTCGTCGACATGCGAACCGAGCACGTCGAGAACCTTGCGGGTCTCCGACCGCATATATTTGCGGTCGAGCACACCGAAGCGCGTGACTTCTCGCCCGAGGAAGAGGCTCTCCGTTACGGTCAGGTGGTCGGCGAGGTTGAATTCCTGGTGAATGATGACGATGCCGAGCGCCTCGGCAGCACCATTGGGCGGCAGGACGACGGGCTTGCCGTCGAGCAGGATCTCGCCGGAACTCGGCTGTTCGAAACCGGACAATACCTTGACAAGCGTGGATTTGCCGGCCCCGTTTTCACCCATCAGGGCATGGATTTCGCCGGCGCGAAGATCGAAGTTCACGCTGAAGAGGACCTGCACCCCACTGAAGGATTTGCATATGCGCCTGGCGGACAGCACCACGGGTGCGGTGTCGGCGGCTTCCACGGTCATCTGATCCTCCCCAAAGCGGCTCTCCATCCGCTCTGGACCCTATGTAAACCTTTACATACATCGTGTAAAGGTTTACATCGTTGATTTACACAGATCAGTTGAAGCCTGCCTTTGACCTCTCGACAAGTCTGTGTAGTGTCTCGGCGAAGACAGCCCCAAGGCAGAGCCCAGTGTCGAATTCCACGCCCGCAACCATCGAAGACGTCGCCCGGATCGCCGAGGTCTCCATTGCGACGGTGTCCCGGGCGATCCATATGCCCGAGAAGGTCGCCAACTCCACACGGCTCAAGGTCAACCAGGCGATCGCCATCACCGGTTATACGACCAATGCGATGGCGCGCAGCCTGAGGCTTGGCCGCTCCAACATGATCCTGGTGGTGGCGCCGGATATCGGCGATCCCAATTTCTCCAACATTCTCGTCGGGCTGGAGAACGAGGCGCGCGCGCATGGCTACGGCATCCTGATCGGCCACACGCAGAACGACGCCCAGCGCGGCCTCGAATATCTGAAATTCTTCAATTCCAACCAGGCGGCCGGATTGATCCTCTTCACCGGCATCCTGCCCTTCGGGCATCAGACGATGACCGCGCGGCTGCCGCCGAGCGTCGGCGTTTTCGAGCCTGTCTTCAACGGCGGCATTCCCTATGTCGGTGTCGACGATACCGAAGGCGCCAGGAAAGCGGTGGATCTGCTGCTGGCCGAAGGGCATCGCAAGATCGCCTTCATCGGCGATTCACGCACCCGGCTTGCCTATACCAGGCGCCGCATGGGTTACGATGCCGGTCTCGACGCCGCCGGCATCCCGCCCGACTTGAGGATCGTGCTCGAAGGCGACGGCACGATCGAAAGCGGGCGGCATGCGGTCGAACAGCTTTTCATGCGTGACACGCTTCCCACAGCCTTCATGTGCGTCAACGACCAGACGGCGATCGGCGTCATGGTCGGGCTCGGCGCGCGGGGTTACGACATTCCGCGGGATTTCTCGGTGACCGGTTTCGACGACGTGCCGCAGGCCGTCTTCATATCCCCGCCACTGACCACGATCCGCCAGCCGAGAACGGCAATCGGCAAACAGGCAATGGCGCTGCTGTTGGAACTGCTGTCCGATGGCCGGCCGACCGAAACGGAAATCCTGCTGAGGCCGGATCTGGTGGTTCGAAACTCCGTCTCGGCGCCGTCGCGCAACTGGTTGAAACGGTAAATCCATATAGGCTTCCGGCCGGAGAGGGCTGCGCCGGCGGCCGATGACCGCCGGCGCGCTTTATCAGACGTAACGATTGACGACGTTTTCCAGCAGCTCCTGCTTGCCGGATCTCGGCTGCGGGTTGACGTCGTGGCTTTCGACATAATGGCTGATCTCATCCAGCGAATACTCGCCGCGGAAGAGCTTCTGCGCCTCGGCGGATTCCCAGCCGGCATAACGATCGGCGAGCGGCTGCGACAGAGCCTTGTCCTCGATCATCTTAGCAGCGGCCTTCAGACCGCGGGCGCAGCAATCCATGCCGCCGATATGGCCGATCAGTAGATCCGCCGGGTCGAGCGACTGACGGCGAAGCTTCGAGTCGAAGTTGGTGCCGCCGGTCTTGAAGCCGCCGCCTGCCAGAACGTGATAATAGGCCAGCGCCATTTCGGGAACATTGTTCGGGAACTGGTCGGTATCCCAGCCGGACTGGTAGTCGTTGCGGTTCATGTCGATCGAGCCGAAGATGCCGAGCGCATTGGCAAGCGCCAGCTCGTGCTCGAAGGAGTGGCCGGCAAGAATTGCGTGGCCCTGCTCGATATTGAGCTTCACCTCGTTTTCAAGGCCGTGCTTCTTGAGGAAGCCGTAGACGGTCGCGACGTCATAGTCGTACTGGTGCTTGGTCGGCTCCTGCGGCTTCGGCTCGATCAGGATCGTGCCCTTGTAGCCGATCTTGTGCTTGTATTCGACGACGAGGTTGAGGAAGCGGCCGAGCTGGTCGAGCTCGCGCTTGATATCGGTGTTGAGCAGCGTCTCGTAACCTTCGCGGCCGCCCCAGAGCACGTAGTTTTCGCCGCCGAGCTTCTGCGTGGCATCGATGCAGGTCTTGACCGTCGCGGCTGCGAAAGCAAAGACATCTGGATCCGGATTGGTCGCCGCACCCGACATGTAACGGCGGTGAGAGAAGAGGTTCGCCGTGCCCCAGAGCAGCTTGGTGCCGGTTGCGGCCTGCTTCTCGGCGAAATAATCGACGATCTCGTTGAGGTTTTTGGTGTTCTCGGCGAAATTCTTGCCCTCCGGACGCACGTCGGCGTCATGGAAGCAGTAGTAGGGCGAGCCGAGCAGCGAGAAGAATTCGAAGGCGACGTCGGCCTTGAGCTTGGCGGCCTTCATCGTGTCCTCGAACCAGGGACGCAGGAAGGTCTGGCCGCCGAAGGGGTCGCCGCCCGGCCATGTGAAGGTGTGCCAATAGGCCACCGCAAAGCGCAGATGGTCTTCCATGCGTTTGCCCATGACGATCTCGTCCGGCTGGTAATAGCGGAAGGCCAGCGGATTGGTGCTGTCGGGGCCTTCGTATTTCACTTTCTGGATATCGCCGAAAAATCCGGTGCTCATGTTGGGTCTCCTTGGGTTCGTATCTTTTCGAAGTTCTGAATTGTTAGTCTATGCCAGAGGCCCCCTCATCCGCCTGCCGCACCTTCTCCCCGGCGGGGAGAAGAAACTTGTGGCAACGTCGCGGCTCCCTCGAATGAGGGTAGGGTGAGGGGGCGCCTCGATCTCAATGCGCCAGCGACTTGATCGCCGGATAGAGCGCCCGATAGCGCTTGTAGGCATCCTCGTAAGCGCCGCTCAGCGCCGACACCGGCTCGATCGTTCCGGCCGTTACCGGCGGCGTGCAGACGGCAATGGGATCTGCCCGCGTTGCCGCGATCAGGCCGAGGCGGGCTGCACCGAAGGCGGCGCCGAAATCGCCGTCGGCCGGCAGGTCGACGGGAACGCCGAGCGCGGTCGCAATCGAGGCCAGCCAGTAACGCGAGCGCGACCCGCCGCCGATTGCCGTGACCCGGGATATGCCGGTGCCGGCCGAACGCAGGGCTTCGAGATTGTCGCGAATGGCGAAGGCGACGCCTTCGAGCACCGCCTGGGTGAGCACGACACGGCTGCTTTCATGTTCGAGGCCGATGAAGGCGCCGCGGATGACGGCATCGTTGTGGGGCGTGCGCTCGCCGGAGAGATAGGGCAGGAAGGTGACGCCGGTGGGCGCCTTCAGCGTCTCCCCGAGTTCGCCGGTAAGATCGGCGGCCGACTTGCCGGTCACGCCGGAATGCCAGTTGAGCGCATCGGTCGCCGACAGTATGACGCCCATCTGGTGCCAGGTGTTCGGCAGCGCGTGGCAGAAGGCATGCACGGCGCTTTCCGGTTTCGGCAAATAGGAACCGTTGGCGGCAAAAAGCACGCCCGACGTGCCCAGCGAGACGAAAGCGGCGCCATCGCTGACCGTGCCCATGCCGCAGGCCGAGGCTGCATTGTCGCCCGCGCCGCCGGCAACGACGACATCGCCGGAAATACCCCATTGCGCCGCCAGTTCAGACCGCAGCTTGCCGGCCTGCGCGGTGCCTTCGACAAGCGCCGGCATCTGCGCCTCGGAAAGGTTGGTGGCGGCGAGCAGTTGCGACGACCAGGCGCGCTTGCCGGTGTCGAGCCAGGACGTGCCGGCCGAATCCGACATTTCCGAAATATATTCGCCGGTCAGCCAAAGACGCAGATAGTCCTTCGGCAACAGCACCTTGGCGATTTTGGCGAAGACATCGGGCTCATGCTTCTGGACCCAGGCGAGCTTCGGCGCCGTGAAGCCCGGGAAGACGATGTTGCCGGTCAGCGCGCGAAAACGCGGATCGGCATCGAGCGCCGCGGCCTCTACATAGCTGCGCGTATCGTTCCAGAGGATGCAGGGCCGCAGGACCTTATCGCTGGCATCGATGAGCGTCGCCCCGTGCATCTGGCCGGAAAGGCCGATGCCCCTGACCGCGGCGAACTCTTTCGGATGTTTCGCCTTGAGGCCGGTGACAGCCTCCTCGGTGGCCCGCACCCAGTGGGCTGGCTCCTGCTCCGACCAGCCGGAATGCGGACGCGAGACGTCGAGCGAACCATTGGCCGAGCCGACGATCTTCTGATCACCATCGATCAGCATCGCCTTGACGCCGGAGGTTCCGAGATCGAGACCCAGATACATGTGGTATTTCTCCCTTTGCCGTTACGGCAGATTGTCTTTCAGGAATATGTCGAGGCGGATGCGCTCCTGCGCCTCGATGACGGCCAGCCCGTCCGCCTTGGCTTTCAGCACGCGAATCGCGCTGCGTACCTCGTGGCCGGCGTCCTGGTTGAGGATCGCATCGATCGTATTGTCGATCAGGGCTGCACGCGTGTGGGCGGTCAGTTCGTGGGCAATCACCGTCAGCACGCGATCGACGGCCTTCTCCTTCAACGCCCGGATGAGGCCGCGATTGCCGGCGCCAAGGCTGTAGACGCCGATGATGCCGGCATTCCTGGAAAGCGCGTCGGCAACGAGCATATGGGCGATCTCGGGGTCGTCGCGGCCTTCGAGGACTGGCAGAATCGCCAGATCGGGAAATTCCTCGGCCATGACGGCGGTGAAGCCCTCCAGCCGCTCGCGATGGTCGCGCACCAGCATGGAGCCGGCAAGCACGGCAATCTCGCCTTTTTTCGGTCCGAGGAATCGGCCGAGCAGGCGAGCCGCCGTGCGCCCGGCGGCGATATTGTCGACGCCGGCATAGTGATGGCGCAGCGAGCCGGTGAGATCGGAAACCAAGGTGACGATGGGAAAACGCTCGCGCACCAGCCTGTCGACGACGGCGCGCACGCCAGGCGCATCGGTCGCAACCAGTGCGATGCCACAGGGCTTTTCCCGGGAAAGCTCCTCGAGCACCGAGACAAGCGCTGCGGGATCGAAGGCCGGCACCTCGATCGTGCGGATATCGGTGCGCTCGGCCGACGATCGGAGGACTGCCTGGCGGATCTCGGCATTGAGCCCGTGCATGAAGGAGTTGTCGCTGGCCGGGAGGATGAAGACCAGCGGATAGGTGCGCCCTTTGGCAAGATTGGCGGCGGCGACGTCTCTGACATAACCGAGCTCGCGGATCGCGGTCTCGACCTTTTCCCGCGTGACGTGGCGCACACCGGGCCGCTGGTTGAGAACCCGGTCGACAGTCGCCAGACTGACACCGGCGGCGGCGGCGATATCGTGAACGGTTGGTCTCATCATTCCTCCTGACGAGACCATTAGCGCCAATTTTGATGTACGTAAATCAAAAAATCGAACGGGCCGGTTTCCGCGTGGTTTTCCGGCATGGCCTACCCGATTCGGATCGATCCGACCGGCGATCATTCGCCTGATGACACGACGGCCGGAAAACAGCAACAAAAAGGCCCTCCGAAGAGGGCCTTTTCAAGGGGCGGCAGGCCGGAGGTCAGTGGCCGCCACCGCCTCCCCCGCCTTGCGGCGCGGGTTTCTTGATCATGGCGACACCGAGGATCATCGCCAGGAAAAGCGCGGTCAGGATCAGGAATACGTCGCTGAAGGAGAGAATGATCGCCTGCTTGGTGGCAAGGCCGACCATCTGCTTGACTGCGACCGAGGCGCCATCCATGCCGTAGGTGTTGAAATTGGCGGCCATGTTGTTCATCTGGTCGACCGCCGCCGGATTGCCCCAATCCATATTCTCCCGCAGCCGCTCGTAGTGCACGTCCTGCCGGTTGGTGAGCACGGTGTTGATGACGGCAAGGCCGACGGCGCCGCCGAGGTTTCTGGTCAGGTTGAACAGGCCGGACGCGCCGCGAATGCGCGAAGGCGGCATCGTGCCGAGCGCGATGTTGTTGATCGGCACCATGCACATCATCAGCCCGAAGCCGCGCAGGATCTGCGGGATGAAGAGTTCGTAGAAATCCCAATCCGCCGTCAGATGCATCATGATGAAGGTGCCGGCGGCAAAGCTGACGAAGCCGATCACCATCATCAGGCGCAGGTCCATCTTGGTCGACAGCCGGCCGGCGATCGGCGCGGTGAAGAACATCGCAAGCCCGGAGACGAACATCGTCTCGCCGATCATCAGCGAATCATAGCCGCGGATGCGGCCGAGATAGACCGGGTAGATATAGGTGAGGCCATAGAGGCCGATACCCATGACGAAGGAGAAGACCGAGCCGAAGGAAAAATTCCGGTTCGCAAAGGCCTTGAGGTCGACGACGGGGAATTCCACCGTGAAGGCGCGATAGAAGAAGATGATGGCGGCAGCGCCGGAAGCGACCGCTGCGATGGTGATCGAGCTGTCGTTGAACCAGTCGTTCGAATTGCCCTCTTCGAGCACATATTCCAGCGCGCCGAGGAAGACGCCCATCGAGATCAGCCCCCACCAGTCGAACTTCTTGAAGAGCGACAGTTCCGGCTTGTCGAAATCGATGAAGTTCCAGGTGACGATCGTGACGATGATGCCGGGTACGATGTTGACGAGGAACAGCCAGTGCCAGGAGAAGGCGTGGCTGAGGTAGCCGCCGACGGTCGGGCCGATGGTCGGCGCCAGCGTCGCGATCAGACCGATGATCGGCGAGACGATGCTGCGCTTCGACGGCGGGAAGATGGTGAAGGCGGCTGCGAAGACCGACGGGATCATACCACCGCCGATGAAGCCCTGGATGACCCGGTAGACGATCATCTGGTCGATATTCGTCGCCGTCGCCGCCAGCGCGCTCGCCATGGTGAAGCCGGCAGCCGAGATCGCGAAGAGGTAACGCGTCGAGATGATGCGCGCCAGCGTGCCGGACAGCGGGATCATGATCACTTCGGCGATCAGATAGGATGTCTGCACCCAGCCGATTTCGTCGCTGCCGGCCGAAAGGCCGGCCTGGATTTCCGCAAGCGAGGCCGAGACGATCTGGATGTCGAGGATCGACATGAACATGCCGAGCACCATCGCAAAGAAGGCGATGAGCTTCTTCGGGTCCATGCGCTCGTCGGCATGGGCGGGTGCCGCCGGCATCGTCCCCGCCGTTGCTGTCGCGCTGCCGGCCATCAGATCACCTCTGCCTTTCCTGAAGGCTTACTTGCTCGGCGCCGTACGGGTGTCAACGTCGACGACGACGCTCAGGCCCGCGCGCAGACGGCCGCTATCGAGCGCATCCTGCGGCAGCGCGATGCGCACCGGCACGCGCTGGATCACCTTGGTGAAGTTGCCCGTCGCATTTTCCGGCGGCAGCAGCGAAAAGACCGAGCCGGATGCCGGCGAGATCGATTCGACGGTGCCGACGATCGGATGATCGCTATAGGCATCGACATGCACGTTGACCTTCGATCCCGCCACCAGATGCTGGATCTGCGTTTCCTTGAAATTGGCGTCGATATAGAGCTGGCGCACCGGAACGAGCGCCATCAGGCGCTGGCCGGGCGAGACGAGATCGCCTTCCTGGACCGAGCGGTTGCCGACAATGCCGTCATAAGGCGCCTTCAGCACGGTGAAGGAAAGGTCGCGGGCAGCCTTGTCGCGCGAGATCTCGAGCGAACGGACCGAGCCTTCAGCCTCTTTGCGCTGGGCCTGGAGAATGGTGACATTGGCCTGCGCAACCACGATGTTGGCATCGCCGCCGGAAAGATTGGCCTTGGCCTGATCGAGAGCGATGTTGGCGTTGTCGAGATCGGCGGCAGTGCCGACCGACTTCGCCTGAAGCTCGCTCTGGCGCTTCTGGGTGATCTCGGCACCGCGAACGGCCGCTTCGAGTGCCACCTTCTGCGCCCGCGCCTGCACGAGGCTCGCATTGGCGCCTTCGATCTGCGCGTCGATACGCTGCAGCGAAAGCTGTTCGGTGGCGATCTGGGCCTGGGCCTGGTCGAGGGCGTTCTGATAGTCGCCGTTATCAAGCGTGGCAAGCACGTCGCCCGCTTTGACTTCCTGGTTGGCGACAACATTCACCTTCGCGACGTAGCCCGTGACCTTCGGCGAAATCGTTGCAATATCGCCCTCGATATAGGCGTCGTCGGTCGACACCATGAAGCGGCCGTTCGTCCACCATTCATAACCATACCAGCCGCCGCCCGCGAGAAGGGCGAGCACGACGATCGGCAGCACCGGGCTGCGGCGTTTCTTCGCAGCCGCAGGTGCGGCGACCGAGGCCGGCGCCGACTGGGCGGGAGTGGAAGGGACTTCGCGGGCTTCCGCCGTCGGAGCTTCCGCAACAGCTGCGACCTCGGCCTTGACCTCTTCGGTCTCGGCGTTTTCGCTGACAATCCGCGCGACATTGCTCTTCTGGTTGCTCGACATGGCCACTTTACCGATCTTGGAGTAAATAATCGAACTGAACGGTTCGGTTCAGTTGACTTAAACCTGTTTTACCGTCATATCAAGATGTATAGAACCAATCGGTTCGATTTCTTTTAAAGAAAATACGAAACCGTCAACACGGTTAAGGAGACATGACGCTGAACCCCGACCACGCCGCCGTCTTCAGCCCTCCCGCGCCCGGAGGCCGATTTGCTGCAGGCGAAGATCCGGCCAAGCGCCAGCAGATTCTCGCCGGCGCCAAGCGTGTCTTCATGAAAATGGGTTTCGACGCCGCCAGCATGAACGACGTGACGCGCGAGGCCGGTGTCTCCAAGGGAACGCTCTACGTCTATTTCACCAACAAGGAAGAACTGTTTTCGGCGATGATCGAGGCCGAGCGCGCCGCCTTCGTGGCGGCCGTGCGCACGGCGCTTGCCGAACATGACGATCCCGAAGCCGGCCTGTATGAATTCGGGATAAGCTTCGTCACCCATATGACCGATGAAAAGGTCATCAACGCGATGCGCACCGTTCTCGGCGTTCGCGACCGCATGCCGGTTCTCTGTCAACGCTTCTTCAAGGGTCCGGAAAACCTGCGCACCATCATGCGCGACTTCCTGGAGCGGCACATCGCCGAAGGCAGATTTGAGATCGACGACATCGATCTGGCCGCCGGCCAGTTTCTCGATCTCGCCAGCGGCAGCTTCTTCAAGCTCCGGCTGTTCGGAAGCATGGAAGAACCGCCGTCTCGCGACGAAATCGAGCGCGTCATCCGCGGCGCCATCCGGGTCTTCATGGCCGCCTACGGTGCGCCCCGACACAAGACCGACTGACCGCCTCCTTGACTGCCCGCCTCCATCGGCCAAAAGTCCGCAACTGCGATCAAACCCGGCTGCCGGCTTTTCTTTAAGGAAGAAGCCGCAACCAGGGGAGTGAGGATGAGCGCCGTTGGACGGGCGATCTGGTTCATAGAGAGCCATTTCGAAAGCGATATATCGCTGGAAGAGATATCGGAAGCCGCCGGATTGTCGCGCTACCATCTGTCGCGCGTCTTCGGGCTCGTCACCGGCCACTCGATCAGCAGCTATATCAGAGGGCGGCGCCTCAGCCGCGCCGTGCCGGCCTTGGTCGGCGGTTCATCGACCATTCTCGAGGTTGCGCTTTGCGCGGGCTACGGCTCGCACGAGGCTTTCACCCGTGCCTTCCGCGACCAATTCGGCATGACGCCGGATGCGGTGCGCAGACAGGGACACGCCCGTAACCTTATCTTGCTGGAGCCGATCAGAATGGACCCCGCCCACCTCAACGACCTCGAACCGCCCCGCTTCGAAACCCTTCCGCCGATGCTCTTTGCCGGCCTGCAGGAAATCTATCCCTATGGTGGCAATGCCGCCATCCCCTCCCTCTGGCAGAAGTTCAATGCCCATTTCGGTCATATCCCCGGCCAGAAGGGCAACGTCGCCTACGGCATCTGCACGCATATCACCGGCGAAGCGGAGAAATTCCGCTATATGGCCGCAGCCGAAATCGCCGATGCTGGCGATCTGCCGGCGGATTTTGCAACGCTCAAGCTTCCCGGCCAGCGTTACGTCGTCTTTAGCCATCGCGGCCATGTCTCGGGCATTCCGGCGACGATGAACCGGATTTTTGGCGCATGGTGGCCGACATCCGGCCTGGAGCACGGCGAGATACCCGACATGTTCGAACGCTACGACGAGCGCTTCGATCCCTATACCGGCATGGGCGTCACCGAAATCTGGTTGCCGATCAAGGAATAAAAGTCACATCACTTTCGTATACCCCCTTGCGGCGCTTGTCTGGCAGGCCGGCGTCATTACATTGCGAGCGTCATTTATCCATATGACGCAAAAGGGATATACGCTGATGCAGGAAATCATGACGCTCATTCAGGATCCGGCCGCCTGGGTGGCGCTCATCACGCTGGTGGTGATGGAAGTCGTTCTCGGGATCGACAACCTGATCTTCATTTCCATTCTCACCAACAAGCTGCCGCCCGAGCACCGGGAGAAGGCCCGCAAGATCGGCATCGGCCTTGCGCTCGTCATGCGCCTGGCTCTGCTCGGCACCATCGCCTGGATCGTGCAACTGACCGAACCGCTATTTGAAGCCTTCGGCCATGGCTTCTCCTGGAAGGATTTGATCCTGATTGCCGGCGGCCTGTTCCTCGTCTGGAAGGCCACCAAGGAAATCCATCATACCGTCGACCCGGAAGACCATCAGGAGGATTTCATCGCCACGTCGGCAACGACCGGCTTTGCATCGGCCATCGGCCAGATCCTGCTGCTCGACCTCGTCTTCTCAGTCGACAGCATCATCACCGCCGTCGGCATGACGCCGCATCTGCCGATCATGGTGATCGCAGTCGTCGCCGCCGTCACCGTCATGCTAGTTGCGGCGACCCCGCTGGCCAACTTCATCGAGAGGAACCCGACGATCGTCATGCTGGCGCTCGCCTTCCTGCTGATGATTGGCACGACGCTGATCGCCGAAGGCATGGGCTTCCACGTGCCGAAGGGCTACGTCTACGCCGCCATGGCCTTCTCGGCGCTGGTCGAGGTGCTGAACATGTTCGCGCGCAACGCCCGCAAGCGAAAACGCGACGCCGCCCATTGAGGCTTGGGCTGGAGGGCGCGGCCGAAGCGCCGCGCCCTCACCCGCCGCCATCAGGCCTTTGCAAACTGGTTTTTCTTGACGCGCCCGGTTGAATATGGCCTAAGGCCAGCCGAACGGACGATCGGCGGAGAGTGCGGGCGCATGCCCTTTTCCGGCCGGTTTGCCGATGAAGATATCTGCATCCTTCCGGCCGAACGTCGCTTTCCCCATGAAAGCCGTCCGGCATTCATTGACGGGCACACACAATGACAGTTTCCGGGACAGCCACCGGCGTCCGCGTCCGCATCGCTCCCTCGCCGACCGGCGAGCCGCATGTCGGCACCGCTTACATCGCTCTCTTCAACTATCTTTTCGCCAAGAAGCACGGCGGCGAGTTCATCCTGCGCATCGAGGATACCGATGCGACGCGCTCGACCCCGGAATTCGAAACGAAGGTGTTGGACGCACTGAAATGGTGCGGGCTGGAATGGAAGGAAGGCCCGGATATCGGCGGCCCCTACGGCCCCTATCGCCAATCCGACCGCAAGGAAATGTACCAGCCTTACGGGCAGGAATTGCTGGACAAGGGCCATGCCTTCCGCTGTTTCTGCACGCCCGCTCGGCTGGAGCAGATGCGCGAAACCCAGCGCGCCGCCGGCAAGCCGCCGAAGTACGATGGTCTCTGCCTCAACCTCACGGTCGAGGAGGTCACCTCGCGCATGGCCGCCGGCGAAACGACCGTCATCCGCATGAAGATTCCGGCCGAAGGCTCATGCGACTTCACGGACGGGGTCTACGGCGATGTCTCCATTCCGTGGGATTCGGTCGACATGCAGGTCCTCATCAAGGCCGACGGCATGCCGACCTATCATATGGCCAACGTCATCGACGACCATCTGATGAAGATCACCCATGTGGCGCGCGGCGAGGAATGGCTGGCTTCGGTGCCGAAGCACATCCTGCTCTATCGCTACTTCGGCTGGGATCAGCCGGTCTTCATGCATCTGTCGCTGATGCGCAATGCCGACAAATCGAAGCTGTCGAAGCGCAAGAACCCGACCTCGATCTCCTATTACTCCGCGCTCGGCTATATCCCGGAAGCGCTGATGAACTTCCTCGGCCTGTTCTTCATCCAGATCGCCGAAGGCGAAGAGCTGCTTGAGATAGACGAGCTCTCCGAAAAATTCGACCCGGAAAACCTCTCCAAGGCCGGTGCGATCTTCGATATTCAGAAGCTCGACTGGCTGAACGGCCGCTGGATCCGCGAGAAGCTGTCGGAAGAAGAATTCCAGGCGCGCGTGCTGAGCTGGGCGATGGAAAACGATCGTCTGAAGCAAGGCCTGCGGCTGTCGCAGACGCGCATCTCCAAGCTCGGCGAGCTGCCCGATCTCGCCGGTTTCCTGCTGAAGTCCGATCTCGGCCTGCAGCCTTCCGACTTTGCCAAGATCAAGTCGCCGCCGGAGGAGATCCTCGAGATCCTCAACACCGTTCAGCCGGATCTCGAAAAGATCCTGGAATGGAATGTCGAGACGATCGAGGCCGAGCTGCGCGCGATCGCCGACCGCATGGGCAAGAAACTGAAGGTCGTGGTCTCGCCGCTCTTCGTCGCCGTGTCCGGCTCGTCGCGGTCCCTGCCGCTCTTTGATTCCATGGCGATCCTCGGCCGCTCCGTCGTACGCCAGCGCCTGAAGCTCGCCGCACAGGCGGTCGCCGCCCTCGTCGGCTCGAAGTAAGAACAGTCAGAGGATTTCGACAGTGGCTGACAACAAGACCGAAAACACCCTCTCCTCCGACGCGACTGAGGTGCGCGCCCAGAAGCTGAAGCTGCTGCGCGAACAGATCGGCGAGGTCTATCCGGCGCATTTCCATCGGACGATGGGCAATGCCGAGCTGACCGCGAAATACGAGAGCCTGGAGCCGGATACAGAGACGCAGGATGTCGTCACCGTCGCCGGCCGCGTCTATTCCTCGCGCAACTCCGGCATGTTCATGGATATCCATGACGCCTCCGGCAAGATCCAGATCTTCTCGCACAAGGACGTCACCGGCGAGGAGGCCCGCGCCCTGCTGCCGATGATCGACATCGGCGACATCATCGGCGTCACCGGCATCGTCCGCCGCACCAAGCGTGGCGAGCTGACGATCAATGCGCAGAAGATCGAAATGCTGACGAAGTCGCTGCTGCCGATGCCCGAGAAGTGGCACGGCCTCTCCGACATCGAGCTGCGGTACCGCAAGCGCCATCTCGACATCATGACCAACGAGGATTCGAAGCTCCGCTTCCAGCAGCGCTCGAAGATCGTCTCCGGCATCCGCCGCTTCATGGAAAATGACGGCTTCATGGAAGTCGAGACGCCGATGCTGCATTCGGTCTATGGCGGCGCCACCGCCGAGCCGTTCAAGACGCATCACAACACGCTCAAGCTCGACATGTATCTGCGCATCGCGCCGGAACTGTTCCTCAAGCGCACGCTGGTCTCGGGCCTCACCGACAAGGTCTTCGAGATCAACCGGAACTTCCGCAACGAGGGCGTCTCCACCCGGCACAATCCCGAATTCACCATGATGGAATGCTATTGGGCCTATGCCGACTACGAGGACGTCATGGACCTCGTCGAGCGGCTGTTCGAGACCCTGGCGCTCTCCATTCACGGCACGACGGAATTCGACTTCGGCGACAAGCGGATCTCCTTCAAGGGACCGTTCAAGCGCGTGCCGATGCCCGATGCCGTCAAGGAAGCCACCGGCATCGATTTCCGCGCCATCAAGACCGATGACGAGGCACGCGCCGCCGCCAAGGCTGCCGGCTTCGCGGTCGAGAAGGATTGGACCTGGGGCGAATGCCTCGCCTTCATCTTCGAGGAAAAGGTTGAATCGACACTGATTCAGCCGTCGCATGTCACGCATTTCCCGAAGGACATCTCGCCCTTCGCCAAGGAAGTGCCGGGCGAGCCGCGCCTCGTCGAACGTTTCGAGACCTATTGCAACGCCTGGGAACTCGGCAACGCCTTCTCGGAACTCAACGATCCCGAAGAGCAGCGCCGCCGCATGGTCGAGCAGCTCGAACAGGCGCATGCCCGCGGCGAGAAGGAAAAGCAACTGGACGAGGAATTCCTCGACGCGATCGATCAGGGCATGCCGCCGGCCGGCGGCCTCGGCATCGGCGTCGACCGCCTCATCATGCTTCTCACCAACGCGCCGTCGATCCGCGACGTCATCCTCTTCCCGGCCCGCCGCAACAAGGCCGACTGACGGAAAAAGACGCAGAGAAACGAAGCGGAGTGCCATTGCATAATTCCTTAAATCGGAATCGATTTACGGATAAAATTATGCAGCCATTCAAAGTGCGACAGCGTCCTTTGCGCGTCTGAAAGACGCGCGGCGCTGTAGCCGGCGCTCCGCTTTTTCATGCCGTTTAATCAGTGTTTCTTGGCAGGCGCGGTTTCCGGCGGCTCTTCGGCCGGGGCCTCCGCCACCACATCGGCGCTCCCGCCCTCTGCGGCAGGCGCAGCTTCGCTTTCGCCCGCCGGTGCGGCACCATGGCCGCCGCCGGCAGCCTTCGTTTCCCTGGCTTTTTCCCCGTTCTTCGTCGAGCCGACCGCGACCGGGTCGACGCAATCCTCGGGATCCTTGAAGGCGGCGCTGATCATGGCGACCTCCTCGGACGGCATGTCTATGCGCTCGCCGAAGAACAGCCCGTTTTCGCTGGCCTTGCCGTCATAATAGCGCGCCGTATAGGACTTGTCGTTAAGGCCTGGAACGGTCTGATCGGGATGCGGGATATAGACGACATCGGCGCCGATCGCCCGGCCGCGAATGTCGGCACGCAACGTCGGGCCGTTCTCGTCGAGCACCACCACCTGCACCAGATCCGGCTTCTGCGCGGCATAAACGGCCTGGGCGACACGAAGCGCGGTCCTGACGCGCGTCATCCCGTCGGTCGGTTCGGTCTTGATGTATTTGCGCACCCAGACGTGGTTCTGCTTGCGGATCGTCACCAGGTTGACGTCGCTGCATTCGAGCCCGTAGCCGCCACCAGCAGCGCCGATCAGCCTGTCCTTGCCGACATAGACCGCCGCACCGCCGGAAACGCCCGCCAGAAGAGCGACTCCACCGATGATGATTGCCAATTTCCGGGAGGGCCGGAAGATGCGCAGTAAGGCCTTCACGCCAACTGCTCCGCCATCTGAAACTCCAACGCAGGACTAGTGCTGAGAACGCTAAGGAAATGACGTTTCAGAAAGTTTAAGTGGGCGCGCAAAGCCTGCGCCATTTTGGAAAAACACCAAAAAAGGTCCACTTTTTTAGGCCGCTTGCCACGGCCTGTTTCGCCATGCTCTAAACGCCCATGGCTTTCACGCTTCGCCAGGTTCAATATTTCGTCGCCGTCGCCGAACAGGGGTCGGTGACGCGCGCCGCGCAGAACCTTTCGATCTCGCAATCCTCGGTGACGGAAGCGCTGAAGGAGCTCGAAACCGACCTCGGCGTCGAACTCTTCGAGCGTCATCCGCGCGGCCTGACGATCACCCATAACGGCCATCAGTTCCTGCGCCACGCGACAAAGATCCTCGCCTCCGTCTCCGATGCGCGGACCAGCTTCTCCGGCCAGCAAAGCACCCTTTCCGGCACGCTGAACATCGGCGTCACCTCGCTCGTCGCCGGCTACGTCCTCTCCGATCTCCTGGCGCGATACCGACGCGCCTGCCCGGGCATCGAGGTCAGCGCTATCGAGGACAATGGCGGTTACCTCGAACATCTCCTGGTCGGCGGCGAACTGGATGTCGCCGTCATGGTGATCTCAAACCTGCGCGACCGCATGGCGCTGCAGGCGGAAATCCTCGAAACCTCGCCCTATCGACTGTGGCTGCCGATGGGCCATCCGCTGGTGTCGGCCGACATCATCTCGGTCGCCGACATCGCCCGCGAACCGTTGATCATGCTGACGGTCGACGAAATCGAGGAGAATACCGGCAAACTGCTCTCGGCACTCGGCGCCCGCCCGCATGTCGCCTTCCGCACCCGCTCGGTGGAGGCAGTACGCAGCCTGGTCGCAACGGGCGCCGGCGTGGCGCTGCTTCCCGATCTCGTCTACCGACCATGGTCGCTCGAAGGCGACCGCATCGAGAGCCGCGACGTCTCCGGTTCGCTGCCGGTCGTCCAGGTCGGCATGGTCTGGCGCAAGGGCTCCAGCCTGCCGCAGGCGGCGCGCGATTTCGTCGGCATCGCCGAAAGCCTGCGTTCCGGCCGCATCCGCTGATATCGGAATTTCCGATAACGCCCTTCTGATAAATGAATTTGCGAAAGCGACCTTTTCGCGTCACCTTTTCATCCGGGAACAAACCGCCACAGAAGTGGCATCAGACCGGGAGACGATGATGACGAATCTCTTGAAATCCTGCACGGCAGCGCTTGCCTGCCTGAGCTTCGCGACGCAGGTGATCGCCGCCGAACCGCTGAAGGCGCTCGGCAAGGGCGAAGGTGCGGTCAGCATCGTCGCCTGGGCCGGTTATATCGAACGCGGCGAAACCGACAAGAACTATGACTGGGTCACCGATTTCGAAAAGGAGACCGGCTGCAAGGTTTCCGTCAAGACCGCCGCCACCTCGGATGAAATGGTCTCGCTGATGAACGAAGGCGGTTTCGATCTTGTCACGGCATCCGGCGACGCCTCGCTGCGCCTCATCGCCGGCAAACGCGTCCAGCCGATCAACACCGATCTGATCCCGAGCTTCAAGACCGTCGACGAGCGTCTGCAGAATGGCCCCTGGTATACGGTCGGCGGCGTCCATTACGGCGTGCCCTATCTCTGGGGCCCGAACGTGCTGATGTACAATACCGATGCCTTCAAGGACAAGGCGCCGACCAGCTGGGGCGTCGTCTTCGAGGAGCAGACGCTGCCCGACGGCAAGTCGAACAAGGGCCGCGTCCAGGCCTATGACGGCGCGATCTACATCGCCGACGCCGCCATGTATCTGATGGCCCACAAGCCGGATCTCGGCATCAAGGATCCCTACGAACTGACCGAGGACCAGTACAAGGCCGCCCTCGACCTATTGCGCGGCCAGCGCAAGCTCGTCTCGCGCTACTGGCACGACGCAATGATCCAGATCGACGACTTCAAGAACGAAGGCGTCGTCGCTTCCGGCTCCTGGCCCTTCCAGGTGAACCTGCTGCAGGCCGACAAGCAGAAGATCGCCTCCACCTTTCCGGAAGAAGGCGTTACCGGCTGGGCCGACACCACCATGCTGCATGCCGACAGCGAACATCCGAACTGCGCCTATATGTGGATGGAACATTCGCTGAAGGCCAAGGTCCAGGGCGATGCCGCCGCCTGGTTCGGCGCCGTGCCCTCGGTTCCCGCCGCCTGCAAGGGCAACGAACTGATGGGTGAAACCGGCTGCGCCACCAACGGCTTCGATCATTTCGACAAGATCAAGTTCTGGAAGACGCCCGTGACCAAATGCGCGACGCAGAGCGAATGCGTGCCCTATCATCGCTGGGTGTCGGATTATATCGGCGTGATCGGCGGGCGATGAACAGGGCCGGTCCGCGCGCATAAGATTCCCTTCCCACAAGGGAGAGGGCGTTGAGCGGCACCGCCGAATCCTGCCGAAACACCAAGGTATTTGCGAAAGGGTACGGCAGGTTAAGCCCCTCCCCCTTGTGGGGGAGGGGTTTGGGGCCGGGTCTTTATTGACCAAGACCGAGCCTCTCTCTGAACACACAGGACCCGGAACTCCCATGACGTCAGCCGTCCGCTTCCAGCAGGTATCGCGCCATTTCGGCCAGGTTCGCGCCGTCGACGGCGTCGATCTCGAGATCGCGCCCGGCGAATTCTTCGCCATGCTCGGACCTTCCGGCTCCGGCAAGACGACCTGCCTGAGATTGATCGCCGGCTTCGAACAGCCGACATCGGGCCATATCCAGATCTTCGGCGAGACGGCCGACGGCGTTCCGCCCTATCGCCGCAACGTCAACACCGTATTCCAGGACTACGCGCTTTTTCCGCACCTCAATATCTTCGACAATGTTGCCTATGGGCTGATGGTCAAGGGTGTCGGCAAGGCGGAGCGGATGAAGGCGGCGGGCGATGCTCTGGAACTCGTCAAGCTGCCGGGCTACGGCGCCCGCCGCCCCGGTCAGCTGTCCGGTGGCCAGCGGCAGCGCGTGGCGCTCGCCCGCGCGCTGGTCAACAAGCCGAAAGTGCTGCTGCTCGACGAGCCGCTCGGCGCGCTCGACCTGAAGCTGCGCGAGCAGATGCAGGAGGAATTGAAGAGCCTGCAGCGCGCGCTCGGCATCACCTTCGTCTTCGTCACCCACGATCAAGGCGAGGCGCTGTCGATGGCCGATCGCGTCGCCGTCTTCAACGATGGCAACATTGTCCAGCAAGGCACGCCGCAGGATATCTATCGCTGCCCGAAGACCCGCTTCGTCGCCGATTTCGTCGGCTCCTCGAACGTCATCGCGCCCGATCTCATGGCCTTGCTCGGCGGTGAGAAACGCTGGGCAAGCCTGCGTCCCGAGGCGATCCGGCTGACAGGCGACGGCGTCGAGGCGAAAGTCGAAAACGCAAGTTTCCTCGGCGCAGCCACGCGTCTCAGCGTCGACCTCAAGGGCAGCCGGCTGCATGTCATGCTGCCGGCAGGCACGCCGGTGCCGGATGTCGGAGCCGGCATCCACCTCGCCTGGCAGCCGGCCGATATCCACTATATGGACGATGCGGCATGACGGCGCTCACCATGTCAGGCGGCAAGACATCGATCCTTCCGGGGCGCGGCGGCTTCTTCGGCCAATTGTCGGATGCCTTCTGGCGGCACCCGAAGCTGCTGCTCTTGCTGATGCTGACGCCGCCGCTGCTCTGGCTGGGGATCATCTATATCGGCTCGCTGATCGCCCTGCTTCTGCAGAGCTTCTTCTCGATCGACGATTTCTCCGGCCTGGTGAATTACGAATTCACCCTCTCGACCTATGCCCAGCTGCTGAATCCTGCGAATTTCGACATCATCATCCGCACCGTCGTCATGGCGGCGCTGGTCACCGTCGCTTCCGCCCTGATCGCCTTTCCGATCGCCTATTACGCGGCGCGTTATGCGCAAGGCAAATGGAAGGCGCTCTTTTATCTCGGCGTCATGCTGCCGCTCTGGTCGAGCTATCTCGTCAAGATCTACGCCTGGAAGCTGATCCTCGCCAAGGAAGGCATCCTCACCTGGATCTTTGAGAAGCTCCATCTCTCCTGGCTGCTCGACGCCGTCCTGAATCTGCCCGTCATCGGCGGCAATTCGCTGTCGGTGAGCTACCTCGGCACCTTCATCGTCTTCGTTTATATCTGGCTTCCCTATATGATCCTGCCGACGCAGGCGGCCCTGGAGCGCGTGCCCGGCAACCTGATCGAGGCCTCGGCGGATCTCGGCGCCACGCCGCGCCAGACCTTCCGCACCGTGCTGCTGCCGTTGGCGCTGCCCGGCATCGTCGCCGGTTCGATCTTCACCTTCTCGCTGACATTGGGCGATTACATCATCCCGCAGATCATCGGCTCGTCCAGGCTGTTCATCGGCCAGGCGGTGTATGCCCAGCAGGGAACGGCCGGCAACGTGCCGCTGGCGGCCGCCTTCTCCGTCGTGCCGATCGTCATCATGGCGCTCTACCTGTCGCTCGCCAAGAAGATGGGGGCCTTCGATGCGCTCTGACCTCAAGACATCGCCGCTGGCTTTGAAGATCGCCGCAGCCGTCGGACTGCTCTTCCTGCATCTGCCGATCCTGTTGATCTTCGTCTATGCCTTCACGACCGAGGAAAAGAGCTATCAATGGCCGCCACCGGGGCTGACCCTGCAATGGTTCCCCGTTGCCTGGAACCGGCCGGATGTCTGGTCGGCGCTCAGCCTCTCCGTACAGGTCGCAGTCATCGCCACGGCGATCGCGCTGGTGCTCGGCACGCTCTGTGCTGCGGCCGTCAGCCAGACGAAATTCTTCGGCCGCGAGGCGATCTCGTTGCTGGTCATCCTGCCGATCGCCCTTCCCGGCATCATCACCGGCATTGCGCTGCGCTCCGCCTTCAGCCTGTTCGACATCCCGTTTTCGGTCTGGACCATCGTGCTCGGCCACGCCACTTTCTGCGTGGTCGTCGTCTACAACAATGCGGTCGCCCGCTTCCGCCGCACCTCCGGCTCGCTGATCGAGGCTTCGATGGATCTCGGCGCCGACGGCTTCCAGACCTTCCGCCATATCATCCTGCCGAACATCGGCACCGCTCTTCTTGCCGGCGGCATGCTTGCCTTCGCCCTGTCTTTCGACGAGGTCATCGTCACCACCTTCACCGGCGGCCAGCAATCAACCTTGCCGATCTGGATGCTCGAAGAACTCATCCGCCCGCGCCAGCGCCCGGTCACCAACGTGGTCGCCATGCTCGTGGTGCTCGTCACCTTCCTGCCGATCCTGGCAGCCTACTACCTCACCCGCGACGGCGACCAGATCGCCGGCGCCGGCAAATAAAAGGGAGAACATCATGGATACCCAAATGCTGATCGGGTCCCGCTTCGAAAAGGGCACGGAGACGGAAGAACACATCCTCAACCCGAAGACAGGCGAGACGGTGATCGACCTTGCCGAAGCCTCGCTTTCCCAGGTCGATGCCGCCGTCGATGCTGCCGAAAAGGCCTTCGCACGCTGGTCGCAAACGACGCCGGGCGAGCGTTCCGGCTACCTGCTGAAGATCGCCGACGCCATCGAGAAGGATGCTGTCGGCTTCGCGACTCTGGAAGCGTTGAACTGCGGCAAGCCGATCAATGCGGTGCTGAACGACGAAATCCCGGCGATCGTCGATTGTTATCGCTTCTTCGCCGGCGCCGTGCGCAACCTGCACGGCCCGGCCGCCGGCGAATACCTGCCCGGCCACACCTCGATGATCCGCCGCGATCCGATCGGCATCGTCGGCTCGATCGCGCCGTGGAACTATCCGCTGATGATGATGGCCTGGAAGCTGGCGCCGGCGATCGCCGGCGGCAATACCGTCGTCTTCAAGCCCTCGGAACAGACGCCGCTGACCTCGCTGAAGATGGCGAAACTGCTCTCGGACATCCTTCCCGAAGGTGTCGTCAACGTCATTCTCGGGCGCGGCGAAAGCGTCGGCAACGCCCTGATCAACCATGCCAAGATCGGCATGGTCTCGATCACAGGTGATATCGCCACCGGCAAGAAGGTGCTGCAGGCCGCCGCCAAGACGGTCAAGCGCACCCATCTGGAACTCGGCGGCAAGGCGCCGGTCATCGTCTTCGACGACGCCGATATCGATGCCGTCGTCGCCGGCATCCGCACTTTCGGCTATTACAACGCCGGTCAGGACTGTACCGCGGCCTGCCGCATCTATGCCGACGCCAGGATCTATGACAATTTCGTCGCCGATCTCTCCTCAGCCGTCGGAAGCATCCGCTTCAACCGGGCCGACGATACCGAAAATGAGATCGGGCCGCTGATCTCCAGGCGCCAGCGCGACCGTGTCGAAAGCTTCGTCGCCCGCGCTTCCGAACACAAGCATATGGAGATCACCACTGGCGGCAAGGTTTCCGGCGACAAAGGCTTCTTCTTCGCCCCGACCGTCATAGCAGGCGCCTTGCAAGACGACGAGATCGTCCGCCGCGAGGTCTTCGGCCCGGTCGTCTCGGTCACCCGCTTCTCCGATGCCGACGATGCCGTTGCCTGGGCAAACGACAGCGATTACGGCCTCGCCTCCTCCATCTGGACGAGGGATATCGGCCGCGGCATGAAGACCGCCGCCCGCCTGCAATATGGCTGCACCTGGATCAACACCCATTTCATGCTGGTCAACGAGATGCCGCATGGCGGCCTCAAACAGTCGGGCTACGGCAAGGACATGTCGGTCTACGCGCTGGAGGACTACACCGCCGTGCGCCACGTGATGATCAATCACGGCTGATCGGGAGAAGGCAAGGATACGAAATTCGACGTTACACCCATCAGCAGCACCGGGAGGGGCAGGCCGAAGATCAGAGCCATTCCATTCCGACGATCTGGAACATTTTCCCGGTTGCTGCGTCTTCCCAGGCAAAACGCAAAGGATGACGCCATGCTGAAATGGGCTCTGATATTTTTCGTGATTTCGATCGTCGCCGGCTTCTTCGGTTTCTCCGGCGTATCGGCAGCAACCGCGACGATCGCCCGCGTTCTTTTCGGCATCGCGCTGGTGATCTTCCTGATTTTCCTCGTCCTTGCGCTGATGGCCGGCCAGGCGATCTTGTGAGCGGAAACGCAGCGGCAATGAGCGTGGACGTAGAACATGTCCACGCTCATTGACCCATCCGGCTATTTCAACTCCGCAAGGAGCGCGTCGGCGCCTTTCCGGACGCCGACCATCGAGGCATCCATCGCCGTGAAGCTTGCACCGATATTCATCGCATTCGGATATTGCTTGGTGACATAGGAAGACAGGAGACGATTGCTCGCAGCATCATAGATCTCCACGGCATAGTTCACCGAACCGGTCATCGAGCCTTCTCGGCCGCGCGCCGCCTGGACGGTGTTGTACAATCCGCCGGCGACGTCGATGCGCGTGACCGTTCCGAGCACCGCAGTTGTTGCCTTCGCGCCCGTCAGCGTCAGATGCAATCTGAGCGTTGCCGGAGCAGGGGTGCTGACGACGGCAAAGCGTGTCTTCAATTTTTCCGTGAATTGCTGCTGCATGTAACTGGCGAGGAAAATCCTGTCCTTTTCAGAAACCTTGCCGAACTGATTGTCAGGGCCGTTATAGACCGTAACGGGATCTACGATGATCCTGTTGTACTGGCTCCAGATGACATTCGTCTGATAGCGATATGGCACGCGGCCGGTCTTATCCTCAATGTTCGGTCGAAGCTGTGATGCCGAAGCAAGTCCGGAATACACCGTCGGGTCAGGGGTCGTGCATGCGGCAACGCTCAAGCAGGCGAGCATCAGTGCGGCGCCGATTTTCAAATTTTTTATCAATGGCTTGGCTCCAGCTTTGGAAATGCCGAACGGCATCTGCTGGCACCGGTTTTATGGAATTCGGATGTTGCTGTGTTTGTTATGATATGCGGAAATGTTCGCAAACCCTCTTTGCGACCAAGCAGCGCGACGCGACGCATGACCACGCCGTCGGTCGGCCGGCAGTCAGTGTGATGAAGGGATCGACGGCGAGCCTTCGGGCTGGATCACCTGACGAGCGGGCAGATCGATCACGACGACCAGGCCGCGTGGTTTCCCGTCCAACAACGTCAATTGTCCGTTATGCGCTTTGGTGACGATCCCTTGGGCGATCGGAAGACCAAGCCCAAGCCCGGAACCGCCTGCGGCGGCGATCTGCCGCGATTTGTCCCCCTTGAAGAATGGCTCCAGAACCTTCGCCTTGAGCTCGTCCGTCAGACCGGGACCATTGTCCCTCACCTCTATCCGGATCCCGCCATCGTCACGGCCTTGCAACTCGATGTCGACCTGCGTTGCATAACGGGACGCGTTTTCGACCAGATTGGTCATCGCGCGGGTCAGCGCCTGAGGTTTGCAGACAAACGCCAATCGCCGCGGACCGATGAACCGCACATCGACGCCGGTGTCGGAGAAATCGGTCGCAATCGTCTGCAGCAGGCTTGAGATATCGACCTTTCGATCGACCGCCCTCACCGAGGGATCTTTGAAATAGGCCAGGCACTCGTCGATCATGAAATTCAAAGTGGCGATATCGGCGAGCATCAGGCTGCGAAGTTCCGGCTCTGCGGAACGCTCGGCACGCATCCGCAATCGCGTCAGCGGTGTCCTGAGATCATGGCCCACGCCGCTCAGCACTCTTGTTCGATCCTCCGCCATGCTCTGGATCCGGTCGCTCATGACGTTGAGCGATTCCGCCAGGCTTCGGATCTCGGCTGCACCATCCGGTTCGAAAGGCTTTTCCAGGCTGCCTTCCATGCTCGCGCGTTTGGCAGCGGCGGCAAAGCGCCTCAGAGGTTCGGTAATGAGCCGGCTGCTGAAATATGCGAGCAGCACCAACGGAATGACGATTTTCAAAAATCCGCTTGCAGCTGCCGGAACGAACCACAGATAGCTGGGAAAAACCGGCAGTTGAAAGATGAGAGCACGCCTGTCGTCAATTCCGACAGTCAGCACGTCTGGATGCGATGGACCCATGACGAAACGATGAAATGCCGCGAAAATATTGTCGGCGAGCAGCGCGTCGATGCGCGCCACGATCTCGCTTGCAGCTATCATCGGCTGTTTGCCGGCAAGCGGCTGATCCAGGGACAATTTTTCGACCTCAACGCCGAGTGCCGCTGCTCTCTTGAGAACCGCGGCTTCGTCCTCGACTGACCTTGCCTGTGCAAATTGCTCGGCGACCATCGCCGCCCTGCCGGCAAACAGGCCGTTTTGAAAGCCGCGATCATGACGGCCGTAGATATAGGGCTCCATCGCGGTCGCCACGACGGAAACCAGCACGACAAGAAAGGTCGCCAATATGAGGATCTGGCTCTGGATCGAAGCGCGCCGGAAATTTCTCACGAGAGACGCTCTACCTTGGATGCGAAAAGATAGCCCCCCAAGCGTACAGTCTTGATGAACGTCGGGTCTTTCAGATTTGGCTCTATTTTTTGCCTGACCCGGCTGATGTGGGCGTCGATGCTGCGTTCCACCGGCCCTGCCGACCCTGCATGTGTCATCGACAAAAGCTGTTCGCGCGTCAGAACCTTATTGGGATTGCAGCAGAAGGCCAGGAGGATATCGAACTCCGCGGTTGTCAGGGAAACCTGCGCGCCGTCCGCGTCGAGAAGTTGACGGCTTTTCGGATCGATGCGCCATCCCGAAAACGTCATAGGCCCAAGCGTTTCCTCGTGATGGTGCGCATATGATGATCTGCGGAGAATGCTCTTGATCCGGGCCAGCAGCTCGCGTGAGTTGAATGGTTTCGTGACATAGTCGTCAGCACCGAGCTCCAGGCCGAGAATGCGGTCGATATCCTCCTGGAGCGCCGTCAGCATCAGGATCGGCACCGAGCGCGAAGCGCGAAGCCGCCTGCAGATGCTGAAGCCGTCCTCCCCCGGCAACATCGCATCGAGGACGATGAGATCGAATTGCTGTCGCGCCATCATTCGGTCCATGGCCGCGCCGCTCTCCACCGACAAGGCTTCGAAGCCGCTGGTCCGGACGAGGTCCACCAGCATATCGGCGATCGCGGAATCGTCTTCGACGATGAGGATATGAGCCTGATTGGGAACTGCCATTTCATATGCCATCGTCATTTGCTCTCTTGCCAGGAGTCCTGTCGGCGCGAAATTATCACGTTTCCGCCTTTATCAATCAGGCGGCCTCATCCGCCATCGATCACGGTGGTTAAAATCTCCAATGTCGTGTCGCCAGGCATTTTTCTCCGTACGATATCAGCTGCCACACCGATACGGCTCCGCCTTATCAGGTCTCGTGCAATGCTATGTTCGATAATGTTGCGAAATGTTGCGAACAGGGATGCCAACGTCGCCGACACGGCGCCCGGTATCAAAACTGCCATTCGGGATCGCCACTGACTTTCACATGGTCATCTCGGATTGTGCTGTCGATGATAACCGTGGCGACGAAACAGACGCGGATGACCAGCAGACAAAAGAATAACAGCGAGAGGCTCGCCGTCGCATAGTGCTTCAACGCGGAACGCTTGGGGAGCCGGGCGGTGAGTTTGTGAAGGGCGTTTCTGGCGAGACGACCGATCGCCACGAGCAGAAACAGTGCCGTAATGATGTACCCGCTTGCCGAGGCCGCCCCCAATAGCTGGAACATCAAAAGACACCCGCACCAAGTGAAGACTTCGCGTTTTGGAATGACGCCTTCAAACCGACGAAACCCGATGGAACGACGCCGATGAGATCCGTCCGCAAGGCGCGTGATCGGTCGGCAAGGCGGGGCCGGATGGTCCGGATCCAGGCCCAGCGAAGTCCGGTTCTGCGACGGGAATTCGGCCACCGCTAGTCGGCTCGCTCTGCGCGGGGCGAGGCGCGGCGACTTAGAAGCAGAGATGTGGCGGCACGCCACCGGGATGCCTTCGCCGCGGCTGCAATCACCGTCTCATTGAGAGTTGGCGTTCTTTGGACCGCAGCAATCCTGGCTGTCTTTGACTCCGTGAGCGCCGCGATCCTTCTCAGAAAGGCATCGCTGTCGAATTCTTTCGAGGAAGGAACCGACTTTGCTGTCGGCTTGATGGCATGGAAAAACACCTCCAGATTGATGACTGGTATCGGCTTGATGTTTCGCACCAGGTCGATATCCGCCCGCATCGTTACCGCCAGACAATATCGGTCCGAGCGCAAAGCGTCGAAGAGCTCCGGTATGGAAGACACAGCCGTCGCGGCATATCCGTTCTCATTCAGCTTCGAGACGATACCGCAGGCAGCGCCTTTGCCGAGAAAGACGAGAATTGGCTTTTGCTGGTTGCTTTGCACTGATGACATCACTGGCATACTCCTGACCTGTCGCCAGAAGTTTAGCCCGCATCGGCGCTGCTGTTTGTTCGGTTTTATTCGGTTTTATTGCGCCGCGAAGCGCCCGCGAAGTTCAGGCAAGCGCGGCGGACCTCGCTATTTACGACAACGCTGCCCTGAGCCAGGGATGCATCGAGGCCCTCTTTCTGAGCAGCCTGTCGATCGATATCGATCCCGCGCCGGAAGCCGAAAGCACGAACATGCCGCCGGCAATCGCCAGGTCCTTCTCGAAATGCAGCAACTCGTTCTGGCTTGCGAAATTCGTATGGAAGAGCAAGGCGGTCGCCAGGCAGAAGAGCGCCAGCGCCAGTACGCCAAGCCGGGTGAGGAAACCTGCCGCGACGGAAAGGCCGGCGCCGATCTGAAGGGCGATGGTAGCAAGTGCCATCGGCGTCGACAGCCCCAGTTTTGCGAAAATGTCGATGGTCGCAGTGAGATCTGCCGCAAGGGACCAGCCCTCATGCAGAAAGATCAGCGCCAGCAGAAACCTGCCGAGGAGCAGAACGAAATCGGCCGGTCGGGACCGGCTTGAGGCGCTTTCCATCATACCCTCCGGTTTGAAGAGCAGGCGGCGCGGCCCGCTCATGCCTTCGGCTCCTCAGATCCTCGCAGCCGCTCTGGCAAGATGCATTATAGCAGGCTTGCCCCGACATTGATCGCCAGCGCCAGGATCGTCGTATTGAAGAGGAACGACAGCACGGCATGCAACAGCGTCAGCTTGCGCATGCTGGTCGAACTGACCGCGACATCCGCCGTCTGTGCGGCAACGCCGATGGTGAAGGAGAAATAGAGGAAATCCCAGTAGCCGGGCTCTTCGATCCCATCGGGAAATTTGAGCCCGCCCTCCTCGTCCGCCCCGCCGTAGAAATAATGGGCATAGTGGATGGTGAAGAGCGTATGCAGGAAGAACCAGGAGATCAGGATCGTCAAAATCGCCGCACTTGCCCGTGCCAGCGCGACGTCACGTGCCGCCTCCTTGATCGAATGAAGCTCGATGCCGATGCCGGCGATGCTGGCAAGTGCGGCACCGATCGAAAGAGCCAAGAGCACGGTATCGGAGAAATCAAGATCCGCGGAGCGTTTTCGGATGCTGTCAACCGTCGCCCGCAGCATCTTGCGCCAGCTCAGCGCGACAAAAACGCCGGCGCTGACATTCCAGCCGAACAGGATATTGCCGGCGCTGACCTCACGCGAGGTCACAGCCAGGAAGACCGCCAGTCCAGCAAGAGTGGCGATGATGAAGCTCGCATGCTTGTAGACAAATGCCGCAAGCGAATTCGTCCTTTCCTCATCCGCCATATCGGTCTCCGACAGCATATACCCTTGATAACAGCACGAAAAAGGCGCGCCTGCCAGCCGGCAGCCGCGCCTCCGATTGCATGCCGTGCCGATCAGGCGGCGGCGAGCTGCAGTTCCTTCTGCACCATGGTCCGCAACGTCCCCAGATCCTTGGCGAAGGCGCGAATGCCTTCGGCGAGTTTTTCCGTCGCCATCGCATCTTCGTTCATCAGCCAGCGGAAGGTCTTCTCGTCGACGGTGATCTTCGCAGCCGGCTTGATGATCTCGGGCGAAAGCTTGCGCTCGAGCTTGCCTTCGTCCTTGGAGAGTTCGTCGAGCAGGTTCGGAGCGATCGTCAGGCGGTCGCAACCGGCCAGCGCTTCGATTTCGCCAGCGCTGCGGAACGAAGCACCCATGACGATCGTCTTGATGTCGTTGGCCTTGTAATAATTGTAAATGTCGCGAACCGAAATGACGCCCGGGTCTTCCTCAGGGGTGTAATCCTTGCCCGTCGACTTCTTGTACCAGTCGAGGATACGGCCGACGAAGGGCGAGATCAGGAACACCTTGGCGTCGGCGCAGGCAACGGCCTGTGCCTTCGAGAAGAGAAGCGTCAGATTGCAATCGATGCCTTCCTTCTGCAGCACTTCGGCAGCGCGTATGCCTTCCCAGGTGGAGGCGAGCTTGATCAGGATGCGATCCTTCTCGATGCCGCGTTCCTTGTACCCGGCGATGATGCTGTGAGCCTTGTCGATCGAAGCTTGTGTATCGAAAGAAAGGTCGGCATCGACTTCGGTCGATACGCGTCCCGGAACAAGCTTGGAAAGCGCAGCGCCGACGGAGATGGCGAGGCGATCAGCGACGGCGGATGAAACGGCTTCGGGATTGCCGCCTTGCTTCTTGCCCCAGGCGACGGCTTCCTTGATGGCGTCGGCGAACATGGGCGTGCCGAGTGCCTTCAGCACGATGCTCGGGTTCGTCGTGCAATCAACCGGCTTCAGGCGGGCGACGGCCTCGATGTCGCCGGTATCGGCGACGACGGTGGTAATCTCGCGAAGTTGGTCAAGCTTGGATGTCATGGTCAATAATCCTTGTTGAACTTGGGCTGCGACCGGCGCGAGTTCCGCCCGGCAAAGGTGATCTACCGGCAGGTTGTTTGCATGCTGCAGGCGAAAATGCGCGCATCCGTCACGGATGATTTATAAACGTGAAGGACAGTCGCCGTGTTCCAGCCGCCAACGAACGACGGCTCGAACGCAAGCGATGCCGCCTGCGGCTGGAAGGCCGGTCGTGACTTTCGGCATGCCCGCACTATGTCCTCCTCGACGGACAAGAACGACTTGTGTCACCCGGACTATCGCCACTCACCCAAGGAAAAGTCAAGGACATTTGTGCATTTCAATTGACATAAGTGTCACACCCGTCATTATCCCCCAACAAAAGCGTCGTTACGGCCCTTCATCCCATGGGGGATTGAGGGCGGGCATCCTGCGGAGGAGATGTGGTCAAGCTCAAACGCGGCACGCACACGGCCTATTCCGAAGCATCCTCGCTGCGGCTGAGGGCGGCATGGCTCTATTATAACGAGGGCCTCACCCAGAAAGACGTGGCCGAACAGCTCGGCATCAGCCGCACCACCGTGATCCGCCTGCTCGACGAGGCGATGAAACGCAGCGAAGTCCAGATCTGGATCAACGATTCGATCGGCGATTGCGTTGAACTTTCGGTGAAGCTGGAGCGCGCCTACGGCCTCGACGAGGCGATCGTCGTACCCGCACCGATCAGCTGTGATGTGAATTCGCTGGCGAAAAATGTCGGCCTGGCGCTTGGCCAGTTCCTCTCCGAAGCCATTCCCGACGACTATACGATCGGCGTCGGCTGGGGCCGCACCATGACCGCCTCGCTGTCAAGCTTCCGGCCGCCGCGCCGCACCAATTGCAAGGTCGTGTCGCTGCTTGGCGGCATCGTCGCCGTGCACCAGACCAACCCGATCGACTACACATGGCGGCTGGCAAATCAGCTCGGCGCCGAATGCTACATGTTCCTGGCGCCGCTTCTCGTCGATTCCATCGAGACCAAGCGCAATCTGATCGAAAAATGCGGGCTGGACACGATCTATCGTCTCGCCGAGAACCTCGATCTGGCGATCGTCAGCTGCGGCGATATCGGCCCGCATTCGACCTCACTGTCGGAGGGCTGGATCTCCAAGGCCGAGTTGCAGGAACTGATCGATGCTGGCTGCGTCTGCGACACCATGTTCAACTTCCTCGACAAGGACGGCAATTCGGTCGACCACTCGATCAATCGGCGCGTCATGTCCGTCGATCTCGACACGCTGAAGGAGGCCAAACATATCGTGCTCTCTTCCGGCGGCGCTCATCGGGCCGTGGCGATCCGCGCCACGATCAAGCGCATTGGCTGCAATACGCTGATCACCGACGAAAGGGCTGCGCGGGCATTGCTGGAACTGGCGGAGACATCGCCGTCCGCGCCTTCTCCCCAGTGGGGAGAAGCGCAGGAGCGATAGCGAGCGGAGCAAGACGAACGGGTCGGGGGTTGAACGGCCCGCCGCTCCGCCCGGGAAGCCATCAGGCGTGCGCCGATTCCCAGCCGAGCATCGCCCGTTTGCGGGTGAGGCCCCAATGGTAGCCCGTCAATGCGCCGTTCTTGCCGAGCGCCCGATGGCATGGCACCACGAAGGAGATCGGGTTAGCCCCCACCGCCGCACCGACGGCGCGCTGCGCCGTCGGCCGGCCGATATCGTTGGCGATATCGGAATAGGTCACGGCCTTGCCGAACGGGATGTTCAGCAGGCTCTGCCAGACGCGCACCTGGAAGTCCGTGCCGATCAGCACGACGCGCAGCGGCTGCTCCGAGGACCATTTGCCGGGTTCGAAGATGCGGGCCGCATAGGGAACCGTCGCCTGCAGGTCTTCGACATAAGAGGCGTTCGGCCAGCGGCAGGTCATATCCTCGAGGCAGGCCTTCTCGTCGCCGGAATCGCTGAAGGCGAGGCCGGCAAGGCCGCGGTCGGTCACCATGATCAGCGCGACACCGAAGGGGCAGATGTGGAAGCCGTAGCGGATGGTGAGGCCGCCACCCTTGGCCTTCCATTCGCCGGGCGACATCGCCTCATGGGTGACGAAAAGGTCGTGCAGGCGGCTCGGCCCGGAGAGGCCGACCTCGATCGACGTCTCGAGCAACGGCATGTCTTCGCTACGCAGCAGCCGCTTGGCATGGTCGAGCGTCACCGCCTGCAGGAAGCCCTTGGGCGACAGGCCGGCCCAGCGGGTGAAGGTCTTCTGCAGCTGGGTCGGCGACTGGTTGAGCCGCGCCGCGATCGCCTCCAGCGAAGGCTGATCGCGGTAATCCTCGGTGATGAGTTCGATTACCCGACGGACAATGTCATAATCAGGGCCGTCAGGCGTGATGTCTGTCTGAAGGTTGGCAATCATATTCATCGTCTTTCTCCTTGTCACAAGGAGATAGTCAATAGGGGGTGAGCAAACCACCCGATTCTTGCGCATCCGCCGGATAGTCTCAGATCCGCTGCTTGACCCTCGCGAGTGCGCCCTTGAAGGCCTTGGCGAAGCTTTCCCGATCGTCGGGATTGAGGAAGGATCCGATATCCGTGCGCCGCCCCTCGCCGAAGATATGCATGGAGAGGATGCCGATCTCCTGGTGCCGGCGAACGAGGAAACGCGCCCAGAACGGATTGAAATGATGCTCCACCATCCGTCCCGATGGTGCAAACTTGCGCACCGACACGTCCATGCGCGACACCGTCACCTGTTCGCGCGCTTTCCCGGAGCGGTAATTCAGCCAGAAGGCGCCGTACAAAAGCACGAAATCCAGTCCGAAGAAGAAGCCGATCGGCCAGGCGCCTGTCACGACGAAGAACATGCCGTAGAGGAAGCAGACGGCGCCGGACAAAGCAAGCAGCACCTTGAAGCCCCGACGGCCAAGTGACCGGTGGGGAAAGAGCTCGGCGGCGAAAACAGGCTGCTCGTTGGAGCTGTCGGCGTTGCTTTCCATCATGGCTGCTGAGTATAGAGTTTCCATGGCAAATCCGAAACTCAAATCCGTTACCAAGATGCCTCAGGGTGCGAATGTGATCGCCCGCCGCAAACCGGCGGCAGCGGTGCGCACGGTCTATTCACTGGCCGAGCGCGAGGAGATCTTCCGCCGCTTCTCCGTTCAGCGGCCGGAACCGAGAGGCGAGCTCGAACACACCAACGCCTTCACACTCGTCGTCGCCGTGGCACTTTCGGCGCAGGCGACCGATGTCGGCGTCAACAAGGCGACACGCGCGCTCTTCAGGATTGCCGATACGCCGGAAAAGATGCTCGATCTCGGCGAGGAACGGCTGCGCGACTATATCAGGACGATCGGCCTCTATCGCAACAAGGCGAAAAACGTCATCGCGCTCTCACAGATGCTGGTCGAGCAATTCGGCGGCAAGGTGCCTGAGACGCGCGAGGAGTTGGTCAGATTGCCGGGCGTCGGCCGCAAGACCGCCAATGTCGTGCTTTCCATGGCCTTCGGCCAGGCGACGATGGCCGTCGATACGCACATCTTCCGCATCGCCAACCGCATCAGGCTCGCCCCCGGCAAGACGCCCGATGAGGTCGAGGCACGGCTGATGAAGGTGATCCCGAAACATTACCTCTATCACGCCCATCACTGGCTGATCCTGCACGGCCGCTACACCTGCAAGGCGCGCCGCCCCGAATGCGAACGCTGTATCATCGCCGATCTCTGTAAGTCGCCGGAGAAGAGTTCGGATATACCGGCGGCGCTGGTCACGCTACCGCCGCAGGTGATCGGCGAGGCCGTCGAGTAGAACAGCGATCGCCTGCTCGTATTCCCGCCTTTCCCCACCCGCCTCGATCGCGATCGCCGCGCGGTCAAAGGCTGCCGATAGCAGCAAGGTCAGCGGTGCGAGCGTAGCACCGGCTTGCGGAAGCATGGCTGCAAGCCCTGCCCGCAGCGTCGCTTCCGCATTTTCTGCGTCGATCGTCGCGGTCGCCGGCAGGCCGAGAACGGCAGGCGCCTCGATCAGCAGCAGCCGTGTGCGCCCTTCTGCCATCATCGCGTCGAAATAGGCCGAGGCACCGGCGATCAGCGCGGCACGCGGCGCGTCGTGCGACGCCGAATGCGCCTCGATCGTCCCGGCCACTGCGCGCGCCTCGCATTCGATCACCGAGCGAAAAAGCGCCTTCTTGTCTTCAAAATGATGATAGAGCGCGCCTCGCGTCACACCCGCCGCCGCCACGATCTCCGGCGTCGCGGTCTCGGCATAACCCTTCTCGACGAAAAGACGCCGACCGGCATCGATCAGCGCCTGCCTCGTCTGTTCCGTTCTCTCGCGATTGCTGCGGCTCATGCGTTTTCTTTACATACAAACAGAATGTATGCTAATGGAAAAACATACAGAATGTATGTAAATGGAAAGATGGAGGAAAAAGATGAAATCGACGAGCTATTATCCTGTCATCATGACTGGCGATGTCGCCGGCACTGCCAGCTTCTATTGCAGGCATTTCGGCTTCAAGGCGCTGTTCGAAAGCGACTGGTACGTTCACTTGCAATCGATAGAGAAAGAGCATATCGCGCTTGCCATCCTTGACGGCAGCCACGAAACCATCCCGGCCATGGCCCGCGGCAGGGTGTCCGGCCTGCTCCTTAATTTCGAGGTCGCCGACGTCGATGCGATCTATGCCGCCTGCCGGAGCGCCGGCCTGCCTATACTGAGAGAGATCCGTGACGAGGATTTCGGCCAGCGGCATTTCATCACCGCAGATCCGAACGGCGTCCTGATCGACATCATCAAGCCGATCCCGCCGAGCGCCGAATTCGCGGCGATGTACGACACCGCCGCCCTGCCGGGCTGAGCCTCAGGGGTGGTGCAACGCGACATCCCTGGCGGAAACCAGCTTGTGCAGATGCACCATCATGCCGGCGGCAAAGAGCGGCGTCAGAAGATTGACGAAGGGGATCGCCAGGAAAAGGGCGATCACCAGCCCGCCGAGAAAGACGGTGGAAGCATGCTTGGCGCGGAAGAGCCGTGCCTCCTCAGGCGAACGGAATCGCATGGCGGCGAATTCGAAGAATTCCCGTCCGAGCAGATAGCCGTTCACCAGAAAGAACGCGACCAGATTGACCCCGGGGATGAACAGCAGCAGCAAGGCGACGATATTGCCGAGGATCACCACGCCGAGGAACTTGATCGAGCTTGCCATCGCCGGACCGAGCGGCATGGCGGTGCCCGGCGCATCCCCGGGATAGTCGCGTTTTTCGATGACGTCGGCGACATCGTCGAGAAACAGGCCGGCGATCAGCGCCGTGACCGGCGAAAGCAACAGCGCCAGCATCAGGGCGAGGCCGATACCGGCAAGGATCGCGAAGACGAAAGCGAACCACCCCGCCCAATCCGGCACATCGGGAAAGAAGCTCGTGAGCCATGGAAAGAGAAAGGCCACGAAGGCCCCGCGCAGCGCAAACCAGAGGCCGACGAGCACGAGAATCGTCAGGCCGAGCACCTTCCAGAAGACCGAGCGCGTTTCCGCCGCGAAGAGATTGGTGAGCGATAGTCGAGCGGCGTCAAGAATCATGTCTCAGGCGTCTCCGGTTGCGCGCAAGATGTAGGAAAGGTGGGGGTCGCCGACAAGAGAATAAAATTACATGCAGTAATAGAAAACTTGTCGAAAACTAAATACTAATATAATATTGTGACGTATATGAAATACGCACGGGCCTGAGAAGCAGCTTCCGAAATAGTTGCAAAGACAAGGGGTCGCAACAGCGCATCCACGGAACGCCTCTGAGGGAAGACGGGGAGGCCGATGTGGAAGACTTTGTGCAAAAACTCAGGCAATACGCAAAAAACGGCACACCAGCCGAACGCCGTATCGCGAAATATTTCACCGAACACCTGAATGACCTGCCGTTCGAGACAGCTGCATCCGTCGCTGACAGGTTGGATCTCTCGCCGATGACCGTCGGCCGGTTCCTGCGCGCGCTCGGCTATCAAGGGTTGGACAGCGTCAAGGTCGAGATTCGCGAGACCGTGACCACGTCGCCGGCGCAATTGCAGAGCGCCATGAGCGAGCTGCATCAGGACGCCGCGGAGGGCAAACCGCTCGCCGTGCTGGTTGCCGAACAGATCCAGGCGCTCCATCATATCTATCATCTGACGGCGCAGCCGCATTGGTCAGAAGCCGTCGGCTTGATCAGCACGGCCCGAGAAGTATCAATCGCCACGCATGCGCGGCTCGCGAGCCTCGCCAATCATTTCTGCCAGCGGCTGACACAGGCCCGCGACGGCGTGCGCACGCTCGACGCCGCCGACAACCGTTTTGCCGAGCTCTTCGCCCGGCTGGCGGTCGATGACGCGCTGCTTGTCATTATCGACTGTCGCCGCTTCGCCAAGGCGCGACTGCTGGCCAGGACGGCGCGGCGTTACGGCTATAAGGTCGTGCTCATTTCGCCGCAACAGGCGGACTGGATGGCGGACCAGTCGAACGTCATGCTGCCCTTGCCGCCAGCGCGCGCGCCCGATCTCGACAACCTTCCGCCGCTGATCGCGCTGCTCGATTGCCTGTCGGAATCCGTTATCCTCGAAGTCGGAGAAGAAGCGGCCCTTCGCCGTCGCCGCATGATGGAATTCGCGACCGTGCTCGGCG
Organism: Rhizobium sp. BK008; assembly: GCF_014197345.1. Taxonomy (NCBI): domain Bacteria; kingdom Pseudomonadati; phylum Pseudomonadota; class Alphaproteobacteria; order Hyphomicrobiales; family Rhizobiaceae; genus Rhizobium; species Rhizobium sp. BK008. Next base: position 312,094 of record NZ_JACIFK010000008.1, read on the forward strand.
AGGCCGCAAACCACTGAGGTCCTTAGCGCGTCTCAAAAGACGAGCGGCGCCCTATAGCATCGTTTCCAGTTCGGCGCGATGGCGGTGCATGGCGAGAAGACGGCGGTAGTCGCGGTCGTAGAGCGCCTGTTTCGCCTTGTCGGGAAGCCGTTCGTCGCCACCTGGATACATCGCCTCGCCGGCCGCCGCCAGATCCTTGTACAAACCGCAGGCGACGGATGCGGCGACCGCCGTGCCGAGCAGCACCGCCTCGTTCATTTTCGGCACCACGACCTTGCAGCCGGTCGCATCGCTGTAAAGCTCCATCAGCACCGGGTTCTTCACATGCCCGCCGGCAATATGCAGCGTATCGGGCATGTAGCCATATTCCTTCATCATTTCCAGGATATGGCGGATGCCGAGGGCAATCCCCACCGCAGACCGCCAATAGAGCGCGCAGAGCCCGTCGAAGGACGTATCGAGCGTCAGCCCGCTGACGACGCCGACGGCATGCGGATCGGCGAGCGGCGAGCGGTTGCCATGGAAATCCGGCAGCACGAAAATCCGCGCACCGAAGGCATCGCCCTCCTCGGCCCTCAATTCGGCGATGCGCGCGACGATCCTCTGATGCAGCGCCGCCGTCGGCTCGCCGCCGGCCGCATGCATACGCACGATGTGGTCGAGCAGCGCGCCGGTCGCCGATTGCCCGGCCTCCACCAGCCAGGATTGCGGGAAGACCGCCTCGTAATAGGGTCCCCACATGCCATGGCTCGGCTTGCGTTCCCGGGAGAAGGTAACGATGCAGCTCGACGTTCCGGCAATCAGCGCCAGCTGTTGCTCGCGTTTTACAGGATCGGCGGCATAGCCGCCGAGCGCGCCCAGTGCACCCGCATAAGCGTCGATCATCCCGGCAGCGACATGGCAATCCGTCGTCAGCCCCAGCGCTTCCGCCGCTTCCGGTGTCAACTGCCCGACACTGTCTCCGACAGGCGTGGTCTCGTCCGGCAGATGGCCGCGCTCATGAAGGTCCTCGAGGCCGATCCGCTCCAGGAAATCCTGCTGCCAGCCCTTTTCGAGATGGGCGAGATAATTCCATTTCGCCGTCAGCGTGCAGCGTGAACGGGCAGGCGAACCGGTCGATTTCCACGTCATGAAATCGGCGAGATCGAAGAAGTAGCCGGACTTTTCCCAGGTGGCCGGCAGGTTCTTCTTCAACCACATCAGCTTCGGCATTTCCATCTCGGGCGACATCACATGCCCGGAATGTTCGAGCACCCTGTGCTCCGTCGCCGTGCAGAAATCGGCTTCCTTCAGCGCCCGGTGATCGAGCCAGACGATCGTGTCGAAACGCCGCTCGCCGCCGGTGGAAACGCTGAGCTGACGTCCCTCGACGTCGCGGACGACCAGCGAACAGGTGGCGTCGAAGCCGATCGCTCCAACCGACGCGGCGGCGATGCCGGATTGCTCCATCGCCCTGCGCACTGCCGTGCAGGCGGCCGACCAGATATCTTCGGAATCGTGCTCGGCATGGTTTTCACGCGGCCGGTTCATCACGATCGGATGTTCGGATTTGGCGAGCAGGCGGCCGCGTGCGTCGAAGACGCCGGCGCGCGCGCTGCCCGTGCCGATATCCACCGCAACCACATGATCACGCATCAAATCTTGGTCCCGTCCAGCTTATGGTTGCGGACAAGGTGTATCAAATCCGGCATGGCGTCAAACACCACCTCAGGCGAAAGACGATCGAGTTCGGCGCGGTATCCGGCGAAATTGGCGTGGGACCCACCGGTGAAGGCGAAGACCGTCATGCCCGCCGCCTTGGCGGCAGCAATACCGGCCGGGCTGTCCTCGACGACAAGGCAATGTGCCGGCTCGACCCGCATTTCACGCGCCGCATGCAGGAAAAGATCGGGCGCCGGTTTGCCGCGCTTGACCATCGTCGCGCTGAAGATGTCGGGCAGCTTGCCCAGAAGTCCGGTCACCGACAGCGACAGGCGGATTCGCTCCATCTGGCTGGACGAGGCAACGCAACAGGGCACGCCAAGTCCGTCGATCGTCGCGGCGACACCCTCTATCGGCTTCAACTCGGTGCGGAAACGGGCATAGAGATCGGTGCGGATGCGCTCGAGGAATTCCTCGCCGGCATGGACGTTGAATTCGGTTTCGAGCGTATCGATGAGGGTCGACAGGCTACGGCCGAGAAACCGCTCATAGGCCTGGTCCTCGGTGATCGAGACGCCGAGATCGTTCATGGCGCCGACGAGCACGCTGATCGAAATCGGCTCGCTGTCGACAAGCACGCCATCGCAATCGAAGATGACCAGCCGTGTTTCAGCATCAGCCATGGAAGACCCAACCTGAGTTCAATTCGGACGCATGACCGTCCCGCTTTGCTCGCAAGGCCGGATGGATGGTGACAACAGCGTGCCGCCATCCCATTCCCTTACACTGCGAGCTTGCCGTCGAGATAGAGTTGCAGCGTCTCCCGCGTGCCCTTTTCCCACAGGGTTTTGAGTGCATGGGCGAAACGCTTGCGGAAAAGTTCGGATTTTGCCACTTCGCCAAAAATATCGTCGAAGGCGAGGAAGGCTGACGGATCGTCCTTGGCTTTCAGCGCCGCCGCATGCAGGCGATCGGCACTGGCGTCGTTGAAGACGATATCCTTGCCACTGTCGGTCTTGCCGGCGAAATAACGGCACCAGAGTGCTGAAACCAGCGCCAGGCCGACGACGTCCCTGCCCTGATGCAGATTGTCGAGCGTCGACGGCAGGATGAATTTCGGCTGGCGGTTCGAGCCGTCCTGCGCCAGTCTCGGAATGGTGTCGGCAATCTTCGGATTGAGCAGGCGGTGCTCGATCAGGGCGAAATAATCCGTCAGCGACGTGTTCGGCACCGGCGGGACGATCGGGATGATCTCATCTTTTTCGAGCTTGGCGAGGAAGGCGCGGATCAGCGGCTCTTCCATGGAATCGTGAACGAAATGAATATCCATCAGCGCCGCCGGATAAGCGATCGCGGCATGCCCGCCGTTGAGGATGCGGATCTTCATATGCTCGTAGGGCGTGACATCGGGAACGAAGGTCACCCCGACCTTTTCCAGCGCCGGCCGGCCGGCAGTGAACTTATCCTCCAGCACCCATTGCTTGAATTCCTCGCAATAAACCGGCCAATTGTCCTCGATCCCAAAATTGTCGCGGAGGAAATCGACCTCACGCTGGCTGGTCGCCGGCGTGATGCGATCGACCATGGCGTTCGGGAAGGCGACATTCGCCCTGATCCAGTCGGCAAGGGCAGGGTCTGAAAGTGCGGCCGTGCCGACGACGGCATTGGCGGTGACAACGCCGTTGTGGGGAATGTTGTCGCAGGACATGACGGTGAACGGTCCGATGCCCCTGGCCTTGCGCGCCTTCAGGCCGGCGACGATCAGGCCGAACACCGTCTTCGGCGCATCGGGATTCTGTCCGTCGGCAGCGATCGCCGGATGAGCCGGATTGAACCTGCCCGATGCGTCGATGAAATAGCCGCCCTCGGTGATCGTCAGCGAGACGATCCGGATCTCGGGATCGGCGAGCCTGGCGATGATGGCGCTCGCATCGCCGACCGGCAGGATGTCGATCATCGGCGCAGTAACGCGCGCCGCCGTCTTGTTGTTGTCCTGCTCGACCACCGTCGTCAGGAAATCCTGCGCCGCAAGTTTTTCGCGCATGGCGGCATCCGACGGCAGCACGCCGGCGCCGACGATCGCCCAATCGTGATCCGTGCCTGCATTGAAGAGATCGTCGAGATAGATCGCCTGGTGGGCGCGGTGGAAATTACCGACGCCGAAGTGCACGATGCCGGCTTTCAGCGATGCCCTGTCATATCCAGGGATAGCCGCCGTGCGGGCCACATCCGAAAGCGTTGCCAGCGATAATTTGCACGTCATGTTTCAGTCCTCTTGAAGGTCTTGCCGAGACGGCCGGGCGTCATCGTCCGGCTCGCATGCCTGCCCCCCGGCCGCCTGCTCAGATGGCAAGGCCGCCCTCGTTGAATTTATGGATGCGTGAACGGTCCGGCGTCAGATAGACCGTATCGCCCGCCTTGGCCGCGAAATCGCCGCTGCCGCGCGCCGTCACCATGCCGATGCCCTCGGCATCGATATGCAGGAAAGTGTCGGAGCCGAGATGTTCGGCGACCACGACCCTGCCCTTCCAGTCGCCGCTCTCCATCGACAGCAGCACATGCTCGGGACGGATACCGATCGTATGGGCTCCGAGCTGGGCCGCATTCTGGCCCTTGATGAAATTCATCTTCGGCGAGCCGATGAAGCCGGCGACGAACAGGTTGCGCGGGCGGCTATAGAGCTCGAGCGGCGAGCCGACCTGCTCGATATTGCCCCTGTTCAACACGACGATCTTGTCGGCCATGGTCATCGCCTCGACCTGGTCGTGGGTGACGTAGACCATCGTCGTCTTCAGCTGCTGGTGCAACTCGCTGATTTCGAGGCGCATGTTGACGCGCAGTGCCGCATCGAGGTTCGACAGCGGTTCGTCGAACAGGAAGGCCGAAGGCTGGCGCACGATGGCGCGGCCGATCGCCACGCGCTGGCGCTGGCCGCCGGACAGCTGGCGCGGTTTGCGTTCGAGATAGTCGGTCAGGTTCAGCACCCGGGCGGCATCCGTCACCTTGCGGTCGATCTCCGCCTTGTCGACACCCGCCATCTTCAGTGGGAAGGCGATGTTGTTGCGCACGCTCATATGCGGATAGAGCGCATAGGATTGGAACACCATGGCCAGGCCGCGCTCCGAGGGCGCCTTTTCGGTGGCGTCCCTGCCGTCGATGACGATCTTGCCGCCGGAGACGTCCTCGAGCCCGGCAATCAGCCTAAGCAAGGTGGACTTGCCGCAGCCCGACGGGCCGACGAAGACGACGAACTCGCCGTCCTTGATGTCGAGATCGATCGACGGGATGACCTTGGCTTCGCCGAAGACCTTCGAAACCTTCTGAAGGGTAATGCTGCCCATGTTTCTCTCCCTTTATCTTATTTCACAGCGCCGAAGGTCAGGCCGCGGACGAGTTGTTTCTGGCTGAACCAGCCAAGGATCAGGATCGGCGCGATCGCCATCGTCGATGCCGCCGACAGCTTGGCATAGAACAAGCCCTCGGGGCTGGAATAGGAGGCGATGAAGGCCGTCAGCGGCGCCGCCTTCGAAGCGGTGAGGTTGAGCGTCCAGAACGCCTCGTTCCAGGCCAGGATGATGTTCAAAAGCAGCGTCGAGGCAATGCCGGGCACCGCCATCGGCGTCAGCACGTAGACGATCTCCTTCATCAGCGATGCCCCGTCCATGCGCGCCGCTTCGAGGATCTCGCCGGGGATTTCCTTGAAATAGGTGTAGAGCATCCAGACAATGATCGGCAGGTTGATCAGCGTCAGCACGATCACCAGGCCGGTGCGCGTGTCAAGCAGACCTGAATTGCGGAACATCAGATAGATCGGGATCAGTGCGCCGACCGGCGGCATCATCTTGGTCGACAGCATCCACATCAGCACGTCCTTGGTCCGCTTGGTCGGCGAAAACGCCATGGCCCAGGCGGCCGGAATGGCGATGATCAGGCCGATCAGCGTCGAGCCGAAGGAGATGATCACCGAGTTCATGAAGTGGCTGAGATAGTTCGACCGGCTCTGCACCTCGGCATAGTTTTCCGTCGTCCAATGGAAAAACAGGAACTGCGGCGGCGAGGCGATGGCGTCGGCTTCCGACTTGAAGCTGGTGAGAAAGGTCCACAGAATCGGGAAGAAGATCAGGATGCCGAGCGTCCAGGCGATTGCGGTGACGATGAGCTTGCGCTTCGTTGTGACTTTTCTGGCCATCTCAAGCCTCCAGATTCTTGCCGACGAGGCGCACGAGGAAGATCGCAACGATATTGGCGAGGATAACAGCCACGATGCCGCCGGCCGATGCGCCACCGATATCGAACTGCAGCAGCGCCTGGGCGTAGACGAGATAGGTGAGGTTGGTGCTGTCGGTACCCGGCCCGCCATTGGTGGTGACGAGGATTTCGGCGAAGACCGAAAGCAGGAAGATCGTCTGGATCAGGATCACCACGGTGATGGCGCGCGCCATATGCGGCAGGATGATGTAGATGAATTTCGAGATCGGCCCGGCGCCGTCCATCTCGGCCGCCTCCTTCTGCTCCTCATCGAGCGACTGCAGCGCCGTCAGCATGATGAGGGTGGCAAAGGGCAGCCATTGCCAGGCGACGATGAGAATGACGGAAAACAGCGGCACATTGGCCAGCCAGTCGATCGGCTGCAGGCCGAGCGCCTTGGCAAGATGGGCAAACAACCCGTTGACCGGGTTCATGAACATGTTCTTCCAGACCAGGGCTGCCACCGTCGGCATGACGAAGAACGGCGCGATCACCAGGATCCGCACGATGCCCTGGCCGTACATCGGCTGGTCGAGCAGCAGTGCAAAGGCGATGCCGCCAATGACGGTGATCAACAGCACGCCGGCGACGAGCAGCAGCGTGTTGATCAGCGCCGCGATAAAGGCCGGGTCGGACAGGAAATATTCGTAGTTCAGAAAACCGACGAAGCTTTCCATGCCGGGGCTGAGCAGATTGTAGTTCAGCAGCGAGAAATAGATCGTCATCGCCAGCGGGACGATCATCCACGCAAAGAGCAGCAGCACGGAGGGCGCAATCATCAGGCGCGCAGCGGAGCGGGTATGTAAGGTCGCCATGGCAATCACCGATCTGGACTGAAGCGGGGAGCGGCCGCAAGGCAGCTTTGTCTGAAAAAAGAGGCCGCCGATGCAGTTCGGGCAATCGGCGGCCCAGAGAGGCGGATTGTCAAGGATCCGCCTCTTGCTCGGGAGGCTTTTATTTAATGTAGCCGGCCTTGGTCATTTCGCGGGTGGCGAGCTGCTGTGCGCTCTGCAGGGCCTGGTCGACCGAAATCTGGCCGGCAAGGGCTGCCGAGAACTGCTGACCGACCGCCGTGCCGATGCCCTGGAATTCCGGGATCGCCACGAACTGGACGCCGACATAGGGGACCGGCTTGACAGTCGGCTTGCTTGGGTCGGCCGAGTTGATCGAGTCGAGCGTCGTCTTGGCGAAGGGGGCCGCCTTCTGATACTCCGCATTCGCATAGAGCGAGCTGCGGGTGCCAGGAGGTGCATTCAGCCAGCCTTCCTTTTCGGCAACGAGGTTGGTGTAATCCTTGCTCGTGGCCCAGGCGACGAACTTCTCGGCCGCTTCGGCCTTCTGCGAACCTGCCGGGATGGCGAGGCTCCAGGCCCACAGCCAGTTGCCGCGCTTGCCGAGGCCCTTATCCGGAGCGAGCGCGAAGCCGACCTTGTCGGCGACGGTCGATTCCTTCGGGTTGCTGACGAAGGATGCAGCAACGGTCGCATCGATCCACATGCCGCACTTGCCGGTCTGGAACAGCGCCAGGTTCTCGTTGAAGCCGTTGGAGGAGGCGCCCGGAGGGCCGGCATCCTTCATCAGCTTGACATAGAAGTCGAGCGTGTCCTTCCACTCGGGCTGATCGAACTGCGGCTTCCAGCTTTCATCGAACCAACGAGCGCCGAAGGAGTTGGACATGGCCGTCAGGAAGGCCATGTTCTCGCCCCAGCCGGCCTTGCCGCGAAGGCAGATGCCGTAGACTTCCTTGTCCTTGTTGGTGATCTTGCGGGCAGCGTCGGCAATGAAGTCCCAGGTCGGGGCGTCGGGCATCTTCAGGCCGGCGGCGTCGAACAGGTCCTTGCGGTACATGACCATCGAGCTTTCGCCGTAGAACGGCGCCGCATAGAGCTTGCCGTCCAGGGTCAAGCCGCTGCGGATGGCCGGCAGCAGGTCGTCGACGTCATAGTTGGCGCCGAGATTGTCGAGCGGCACCAGCCAGCCCTGCTTTGCCCAGATCGGAACTTCATAGGTGCCGATCGTCAAGACGTCGTACTGGCCGCCCTTGGTCGCGATGTCGGTCGTGACCTTCTGGCGCAGCACGTTTTCTTCGAGGGTTACCCATTCAAGGTCGATGCCGGGATTCTTCGCCTTGAAATCATCCGTCAGCTTCTGCATCCGGATCATGTCGCCGTTGTTCACGGTCGCGATTGTCAGCGTCTCGGCCGAAGCCATGCCGGCAAACGCCAGTGCTGAGCAGGCGCCCAGCAGAAAAGTTCTCAATGTCATATCTTCCTCCCAGAAGATGGAGTGTGAGCATTCGCTTTGCTCATGGGCAATTACTCAACAATCAACAAAGAATGTCAATCGGCAATCGTTGCTGCGATGCCGAAGGCGATAGTCATCTCATTGATTTAACTAGAATATTTTTTGCTCAATTCCTGAGCAAAAACTCAGCAGTTTCTTCATCGGTGATCAGAGCATTGATTTGATGGCCGACAATGGCAGCCCTGATCGCCTTGAATTTGCGCTTGCCCTTGGCCAGTCCAATGACGATCGACGCGTCGCGGGACGGGATCGGCGCCGACGCGACGCGCTCGTTGATCGGGTTGTCGAGCAACCTGCCGTCGACATCGAAGATCCAGCCGCAGATCTCGCCGACCGCGCCGCCGCGCATCAGCTCCATCATCTCGTCCTTCTCGAGAAAACCGTCGACGCAGAGCGGCCCGTCGATGCCGAGTTCGCCGATGCCGACGAAGGTAACATCGGCTTGCGCACTCATGTCGAGCGTCGAACGCACCAGTTGCTGGCCGTGCAGCAGCTCCCGTTCCTCCGCCGAGGTGACGAGCACCGGCAACGGCATCGGATAGTGCCGCGCCTTCACCGCATCGGCCATGCTGAAGATGACGTTGTAATAGGCCGCCGACCCGTCCGGGGCGATATTGCCGGTCAGCGAAACGATGCGGTGATTCGGACATTCGATCGCCGGCAGTTGGTCGACGGCCGCTTTCAGCGTGCGGCCGGTGCCGATGGCGAGGACGATTGGCTCCGGCCGTTTCAGCCACCGCTCGATCTCGGCGGCCGCCGCCTCGGCGATACCGACCGTCGTCGATGACGACGCGGGATCACTCGGCACCACCTCAACATGTTTCAGCCCGAATTTCCGGCGCAACTGACTGCCGAGTTCCAGGCAGGCGGCGATCGGATGATCGAGCCGCACCTTGATCAGGCGCTCGGCGACCGCCAGCGACACCAGCCGCTGCGCCGATTGGCGCGAGATGCCCATCGCAGCGGCGATTTCATCCTGCGTGCGCCCGGCGACGTAATAGAGCCAGCCAGCCCGAGCCGCATCGTCGAGCCGTGCAGGGGTCTCTGATCTTTTTGCCATTTAATGCCTACCGCGCAAAGTGAGCCGGCGTGCCGCCGCCGAACATGATTTGAATTTGTATCGCGCCAGATCAAAACAAAATTCCGGCAAATGTCGAGCCTGTTGCAAAGAGCCCCGCCAAATAACCGCTATCACCGATGCAAACTCCGCTCATGCAACCCCGCTTAGGCAACCCGCACTTAGCCAAACCCCACTCAGGCGAACCATTGCACGACGAGATAGATCGCCGCCTTCACCAGCCCGTAGATCACCCCGCCGGCGATGACGAGCGACACGGCCGTCATCACGAAGCCGATGAGCGCGAAGAGACCGTCACGGCCCAATATGCCGAAAGCGAAGACCGAGATCGTGATCGCCGGCAGGATGTTGCCGAGCGGGACCGGCAGCAGCAGCACGATCGACAGCAGCAGACATGCGGCCCCGGCGAGATATTCCGCCGGCGGCTCGGCAAAGATCGCAAGCCTCGGCTTCAGCATGCGCTCGGCCCAGGCGAGCCAGCGGTGAATGCGGCCGACGATATTCTCGAAATCCTCCCGCCGCATCGAACGGTCGGCAATCACCCTCGGCAGCCAGGGTTTCAGCCCGAAGGTCAATTGCGCGGCCAGGAAGACCAATGGCGCGCCGAGCACGGCCGAAGTGCCGGGCGGCGTGGGAAAGGCGTTCGGCAGCGCGAAGATCAGCATCAACGCGCTGATCGCCCTGTCGCCCATCGTGTCGAATAGATCACCGATCGAGATCCGCTCACGGCTCTGGTCGGCGGCCATCTGCCGTAAAATGGATGAGAGGCGGCGGCCTTTGGGACGTGGTCTTCGGATGGTACTGTTTTCTCTCGTATCGATGATCGTGGATCCGGCGGTTGATGAAAGTGTAGGGCCGGATTCTGGCGATGCAATATGCCAATTGAATGACTTGCGGGTTAGAAATTGTAGCTGCGATCGGAGCCGATCCCGGCTATCCAATCGCCCCACCCGTGGGCGAGATATCCGACAGAACAGCGGGGTGCCACACGGCACGCCCCTGAAGCAGCCAACACCGCCGCCGAATGAGCGCTTGAAATTCCCCGCCAACAATGCAAGCAGACGCGGAGACCAGAGAAACGGCAGAGTGCAATGATCATTTCATTCGACATCGGCGGCACCGCCATCAAAGGGGGCATCGCCCGCTCCGAGACAGACATCGTTCCCCTCGGCCGCCGCCCGACGCCGAAGGATGATTTCGCCGCTTTCGTCGAGACCCTGCGCGACATTATCGCTGAAACCGGCGAACGGCCGAGCCGCATCGCGCTTTCCATCGCCGGCGTCGTCGATCCCGATACCCAGCGCCTGATCTGCGCCAACATTCCCTGCATTCACGGCCGCACGCTCGCGGCCGACCTCGAAACCGAGCTCGGCCTTCCGGTGCTGATTGCCAACGACGCCGACTGTTTCGCCATGGCCGAAGCCGGCCTCGGCGCCGGCCGCGGCCACCGCATCGTCTTCGGCGCCATCCTCGGCACCGGCGTCGGCGGCGGCTTGGTTGCCGACGGACGCCTCGTCAATGAGGCCGGCGGTTTTGCCGGCGAATGGGGTCACGGGCCGATCATCGCATCCGCAGCAGGCAATCCACCCGTCGCCATTCCCGCCTATGCCTGCGGCTGCGGCCAGAAGGGCTGCGTCGACACCGTCGGCGGCGCTCGCGGCCTGGAGCGGCTGCATCAGACGCTGCACAATCTCGACCTTTCCAGTGAGGAGATCATCGCCCAGTGGCGCCAGGGCGAGGAGAAGGCGACACGCACGATCGACGTCTATGTCGATCTCGTCGCCTCGCCCTTGGCGCTAACGATCAACATCACCGGCGCGACCATCGTCCCGGTCGGCGGCGGGCTTTCCAATGTCGAGCCGCTGCTGGCTGAACTCGACCACGCCGTGCGCGCCCGCATCCTGCGCAAGTTCGAGCGCCCGCTGGTGGTGCGCAGCGAATGCCGCATCGAGCCCGGCCTGATCGGCGCAGCCCTGCTGGGGTTGAAGGCCGAGGCGGCCTAAATCCAGAGGACTCCCTAAAGCACCGGCCACATCCGCACGATCGCTGCGAACCGATCCCAGTCCTTGCGCGCCAAAGGCGTCCAGGCAGCCTCGGCAACGGCCGGAAGGCGCGGAAAAGCCAGCCGGTTGAAATAGGCGCGGGACAGGAAGTTCTCGGTCCAAATGCAGGCCTGGATGCCGCGCATCTTCTGCTGCAGCGCCTCCGGCAGCTCGCCCTCGGCCTCATAAGCATAGGTGTGTTCCGGCGGGCTGAACCCCGCCCAGCCCGCGCCGGGTTCGGCCCAGGCTTCGGCCTGCGCCATGTCGAGATAATAGGCCTGGCCCGGCGTCATCACCACGTCGTAGCCTTCCTGTGCCAGCTCGATGCCGACGGCAGGCTTTTCCCAGGCCATCAGCAGCGTGCCGTCGCGCTCGACGCCGCCGCCATGCGAGACCTCGTTCCAGCCGGCGAGCTTCCTGCCGCGCTCCGACAGCATGGCTTTGATACGTTTCAGGAAATAGGATTGCAGCTCGGCGGTGCCGGCAAGTTTCTCCCGCTCCATCAATGCCTTGCAGAGCGGCGAGGAAAGCCAGGAGCCCTGCGCCACTTCGTCGCCGCCGATATGAAGATATTCGCTGGGAAACAGCGCCACCATCTCGTCGAACACCTTGCCGAGGAATTCATAGGTGAATTCGACAGCCGGATTGAGGGCATTGTTGGGATAACCCTGCACCGAGCGGTAGCTGTCCGGCGCCTCCTGCCCGTCGACAAGCGCGGGTAACGACAGCAGCGTCGCGCTGCTGTGGCCGGGAATATCGATTTCCGGCACCACGTCGATGTGCAGAGAGGCCGCATGCGCAACGATCCGCCTGACATCGTCCTGGGTGTAATGGCCGGAGCGCGGTTCCGCCCCGTCGCCGAGCTGCGGCATGAGCACTTCATCAGGCCCGCGCCGCGCGCCGATCTCCGTCAGTGCGGGATAGGCCTTGATCTCCAGCCGCCAGGCTTCGTCGTCGGTCAGATGCCAGTGGAAGATGTTGAGCTTGTTCCAGGCGAGAATATCGATCAGCCGCATGATATCGGCCACCGGATAAAACTGCCTGGACACGTCGAGATGACAACCGCGCCAGTCATAACGCGGCTGGTCGGCGATCGTGCCGAAATTGGGGAATTTGAAGCTCTCACGATCGGCGCGGCCGCCATGCAGCAGCTGCGCCAGGCTGATCAGCCCGTATTGCCGCCCAGCGGCATCGGCACTCGACAGAACGATCTCATGCGCGGTGAAACGCAATTCATAGGCAAAGGCGGCGATCGAGGATTCGGTGACGAAACGAATGGCCCGTCCGCCTTTGACGGCACTGAGGGAGAACGGGACGTTGTCGGCCGGATAGAGCCGCTGGTAGAGTTCCAGAACCAGGGCGAGCGCCTTGACCGCATCGGGCCGCGTCCGCTCGGCCGAATAAAGGACGACGGGCAGCTCTCCTGCCTTCAGCCCGAGAGCCAGCGGCCAGGGCAGCAGCGCATAGGGCTCCTCGGCCCGACCCGGCGGCAGAAGCGGCGGCGCCACGCCGCCTTCCCGGCCTTCGAGCATGAGATCGCCGAAACCGACGGGAACATGGCGCCCGTCGCCAAGTGTCAGATAGGCCGATTTGATACCTGATGTCACATGTTTCGGCTCTCTGGTCAGGCCCTCGACGGTGAACCGCCAGCGCCCCCCGGGCGCCACGCTCAGGCCGTCGCTCGGTAGGAATTCGTGGAAATGCGCGAGCTGCCGTTTGAGGCTGCCGCCATCGCAGACATGTTTGTCGGCAACGCGCGTTTCCGAGGTGTAGGCCAGCGAGAAGCCGGAGAGCGGCTCGGCCGAAAGATTGAACAGCGTGAAGGTCAAGCGCCCAAAGCTGCCCTCGATCGGGCTCCAGCTTGCTTCCAGATGGTAATCGGCCATGGTCGTGCCCTGCCCCGTCGATGAATGACCGGGATCGCGACTGGACTCCCGGCGTGCTTTCCCAGCTTAGCTTTTTCGAGGCGGCAATGGAATCGGCGCGCAGGTTCAGGGCGGGCTGCAGCATGAAAACCGTTCAAAGCCTTCCAACCAGGCTCTACGGGTTCAACAGCGGTGCATCTTGGTCGGGATCTGCGGGCCTGCAAGGAAAACGGCGCGGCTTTCGCCGCGCCGTCCTCACTCTGCTGCCAACGCCGGCGGATGCCTGTCATCCGCCTCTTCCTGGATGGCGTCGGCATGCTGGCCTGGCTCGTCCTTCGCCTTCGGCTCCCGGCCGAAGAAAAGGGCGTAACCGGCGGGCAGAACCAGAATGGTGAGCACTGTGGCAACCAGGATGCCGCCCATCATCGCGTAGGCGAGCGGACCCCAGAAGACGCCGCGCGAGATCGGGATAAGCGCCAGCACGGCGGTCAGCGCCGTCAGCATGATCGGCCGGAAACGCCGCACGGCCGCGCCGACGATCGCCTCCTGCCGGTGCATGCCGGCTTTGATATCCTGGTCAATCTGGTCAACCAGGATGATCGAGTTGCGCATGATGATGCCGAGCAGCGCGATGACCCCGAGGATCGCCACGAAGCCGAAGGGCGCACCGCTGATCAGCAGTGCCGCCGCCGCACCGATAATGCCGAGCGGCCCGGTGGCGAGCACCAGCATCGCCTTGCCGAAATGCTGCAGCTGTATCATCAGCAGCACGATGATGACGGCGAGCATGATCGGCGCCTTGGCGGCGATCGACATCTGGCTTTCCGCCGCATCCTCGGCGCCGCCCTGGATCTCGACTTTATAGCCGGCCGGCAGGCTGTCGCGCAGGTCCTTCATGTCGGCATACATCTTCATCACCACATCGTTCGGCTGCACATCGTCGGGCAGCGTCGCACGCACGGTGATCGTCGGCAGGCGGTCGCGCCGCCATTCGATGCCCTGCTCCATGACCGGCACGACCTTGGCGACCTGCGAGACCGGCACGAAGCCGCCGAAGTCCGTCGGCACATAGACAGAGTTGACCGCCGACAGCAGCGAACGGCTGGCATCCGGCTCGCGGGCGACGATCGAGACCGTCTCCTCGCCGTCGCGGAAATCATCGAGCGCCGCACCCGACATGGCAGTCTGCAACATCTGGCGAACGCGCTGCGAAGTGACGCCGAGTGCCCGGGCGCGATCCTGGTCGATCACCAACTTCATCGCCGGCACCTGCTCCAGCCAATCGTCATGGATGGCGCCGAGCATCGGATTGGCCTGGAAACGCGCCTTCACCTGATCGGCGATCGCCCTGACTTCCCCGCGGTCCGGCCCCATGACGCGCATTTGCACGGGCCAGCCAGTCGGTGGGCCGAGGAAGAGGCGGTCGACCTTGCCGCGAATGTCGGGGAAGTCTTCCGCAAGGATCGTCCGCAGCTTGGTGATCAGCCGCTCGCGCGCCGGTTCGTCATTGGCCATGACGAGCAACTGGGCGAAGTTCGGATTGCGCAGCTGCTGGTCGAGCGGCAGGAAGAAACGCGGCGCGCCTTCGCCGATATAGGTGGCGATGAACTTCTTGTCGGGGTCGTCCATCATCTTGGCTTCGAGCGCCTTTGCCTGCACCTCGACTTCCTTGATGCTGGTGCCCTCGGGCAGCCAGAGATCGACGAGGATTTCCGGCCGCGAGGACTGCGGGAAGAAATTCTGCGGGATGAACTGGAAGGCCCAGAGGCTGGTGACGAAGGTGCCGAGCGTCAGAAGCAGCACGATGACCCGGTGGCGCACCGCCCAGCCGACCGTGCCGCGCAGCCGGCGATAGAAGCCGGTGTCGAAGGCATCGTGATGCTCGCCGGCGTGATGGCGCTGCTTGAGGATCATATAGCCGAGCCACGGCGTGAAGTAGACCGCGACGAACCACGAGGTCACCAGCGCGATACCGACCACATAGAACAGCGACCGCACATATTCGCCGGCCGTCGATGCGGCAAAGCCGACGGGGATGAAGCCGGCCGTGGTGATCAGCGTACCCGTCAGCATCGGGAAGGCGGTCGAGGAATAGGCGAAGCTCGCCGCTTCGATCTTGACGAGCCCCTCCTCCAGCTTTCGCTCCATCATCTCGACGACGATCATCGCATCGTCGACGAGCAGGCCGAGCGCGATGATCAGCGCGCCGAGCGAGATGCGCTGCAGGTCGATGCCGAGTTCGTACATCAGCGCGAAGGTGGCTGCGAGCACCAGAGGAATGGCGATGGCGATGACGAGGCCCGAACGCCAGCCGATCGACAGGAACGAGACAACCAGCACGATGACGAGGGCTTCGCCGAGCGCATGCATGAATTCGCTGATCGCGTCCGTCACCACGTCGGGCTGGTTGGCGATCTGATCGACCGAGACGCCATAAGGCAGCGCCTCCTCGAAGCGCTGATAGGTCGCCTCCACATCCTTGCCGACATCGGTGACGTTGAAGCCCTTGGCCATGACGACGCCGACCTGAACGCTCTCGTGGCCGTTGAAACGGTACTTGCGCTGATAGGGATCTTCGAGCCCGGAACTGACGGTGGCGATATCGCCAAGCCGCGTCACCTGGCCGCCGGCGCGAAGGCGCAGCTCGCGAATATCGGTCGCCTTCTTCACGTCGCCTTCGACGGATATGCGCACCGAGCGCAAGCCGGTATCGACGGAGCCGGCCGGATCGACATTGTTCTGGCCCTTGATGGCATTCTGCAGATCGAGGATCGTCAGGCCGCGCTCGGCGAGCGCCTTGGACGAGACGTCGATATAGATCTTCTCAGGCTGGTCGCCGATGATCACGGCCTTCTCGACGCCCGGCGTCGTCAGCAGCATGTCGCGCGCCTGGATCGCGAATTTCTTCAGTTCCGGATAGGAATAGCCGTCGCCGCTGATCGAATGCAGTGTGATGAACGTGTCGCCGAACTCGTCGTTGAAATAGGGGCCGAGCAGGCCCTGCGGCAGCTCGCTGGAGATGTCGCCGACCTTCTTGCGCACCTGGTAGAAAGCGTCCGCCACATCCTTCGAATTCGTATCGCCCTTGACCTGCAGGGTGATGATCGCACTGCCCGCCCGCGTATAGGACTTGACCCAGTCGATATGCGGAGTTTCCTGCAGCTTGCGCTCGATCTTGTTGACGACCTGATCTTCCATCTCCTGTATGGAAGCGCCCGGCCAGATCGCCTGAACGACCATGACGCGGAAGGTGAATTCGGGATCCTCGCGCTGGCCCATGCGCATCAGCCCGAGCACGCCGGTGATGATGATCAGCCCGAAGAGGAAACGGGCGATGCTCGGATGTCCGATTGCCCAGCGCGACAGGTTGAAGGGCCGCTTCTCGGTGGTGGTGGCGTCCATGGTCTTATTCCCTATCCTATGGCCCGATCAGCGGACGGTCTGGTCCGTGGCGGCCAGGGCCGACTGCTGGTCCGGCACCTTCACCTTCAGGTTTTCGCTCATGAACTGCGTGCCGGCCGCAACGACGAGATCGCCGCTGTCGAGGCCCTCGATCACATGCACGCCGTCGCCGGTGAAATCGGCGACCTTGATGTCGCGGCCATGCACAGTCGACGTATCGCGATCGACGGTCCAGACCATCTTCTTGCCGTCCTTCTCGGCGAGCGCGCTGAGCGGGATCGAGACATAGCTGTTGCCATTGCTGACATTGGCCTCGATCGTCGCCGTCATGCCGAGTAGCACCTGCGGATCGTTCGGCAAGCTCACGCGAACCGCAAAGGTGCGCGATTGCTGGTCGGCGCTACCGGAAACCTCCCGCACCTTGCCGTCGAGCACCAGCCTGTCGTCGGCCCAGAAACTGGCCTTGACTGTCTTGCCCGGCTTGAATTCGGCAATGTCGTTTTCCGGAACCGCGATCTGCACTTCCTTCTCGCCGTCGACGGCAACGGTGACGACGGCGGTGCCGGAGCCGACGACCTGGCCGGTATCGGCATTGATCGCGGTGACGATGCCGTTCTGACCGGCCTTGAGCTCGGTGTAGCTCACCTGGTTTTTCGCCTGGTCGAGCGCCGAAAGGGCGGCATCGCGCTGCGAGATCGCCTGGTCATGGCTGAGTGAGGCCTGTTCAACCTGCGACTTCGGGGCGACACTCTTGTCGAAAAGCTGCTCGGCGCGTTTGTTGACGAGATCGGTGGTTTCGACACCCCTTTCGGCCGCGGCGAGATTGGCTTCGGCCGTCCTGACCGCCAGCTGGTAATCCGTGGCGTCGACGCGGGCAAGAACATCGCCCGGTGTCACCCGGTCGCCGATATCGACGAGGCGTTCGGTGATCTTGCCGGCGACGCGGAAACCGAGGTTCATCTCCGTGCGCGCCTTGACCGAGCCGGAATAATCGAGCTTGCGCGTGTCGCTGGCCTTGGCGATCTCGACGACCTTCACCGGCCGGACGACTTGCTTGACCTCAGCCTTCTCTTCCGAGCACGCGGAAACGCCGATGCCGATCGCGCCGACGAGCGCGAGACTGGTGACGGACGGCATGCGGTAGCTGAGGGTCTTGAGCGAAAACATCTTCCGCACTCCTGGATCGTTTCGGGGGTCTCGACGGCGGCTGCCGTCCATTATTTCTTCAGCGCCCTGATCACGTAGTCGATCAGTTCGTCGACGCTTGCGCGGTTGGTTTTGGCAAGGCATTGGGCCACCATTTGCGGATGGCAGAGATTGATCGTCGCCGCGCCGAAGCAGCGCGAGGCAACGACCGGGTCCTGCTCGACGAACTCGCCGGCGGCAATGCCTTCGGCAATGATTTCGGCAATGAGATCATGGACGCGGTCGATATGTTTTTCGATGACGTGCCAGTCGCGCTCAATCGCGACGATGATCATCTCATGCACCTTCATCTCATCGAGCATCAGATCCAGCGTCAATTGATGCTGGGTCTCGACATAGCGGCGCAACCGCTCACTGGCGCTGATCGGCTGATGGCGGATGTCGTAGGCGATCTGATACGCGGTGGCGAGCATGCGCCCGCAGAGCGCCTGGTGGATTTCCACCTTGGAGGCGAAGAAACGATAGATATTGGCGGGCGACATGCCAAGATCGCGGGCAATGTCGGCCACCGTCGTCTTGCTGTAGCCATAATGCCGAAACAGCCGCTCGGCCGCATCAAGAATGCGGGTGACATTCTCCTGCCGAGTGATGTCGAGCGTGTTTTCCGCAATCTCGTCCATGATTTTCGATGCCTCGAATTACGACTGACGAATTTTGAATTTCGTCAGTCGTAAAATATCAGGCGTCACTTGTCAACATCCCTGAGCGCAGTACAGCTCTCGGCAGGACGGCCATTTGGTCGTGTGAGGGATTTTCTGAAGCAGATGGACGATGGCGATCGGGCGCACTTGAAAAGTGCCGCGACGCGAAACGCGCGCGGCACCTCATCGGCGGCCGGAAATCAGGCGAGCTTGACGTCGAGCGTGATCGGAACGGAGGCGAGCGCCTTGGACACAGGGCAACCGGCCTTGGCCTTGTTGGCAAGCTCGGTGAAGGTCGCCTCATCGGCACCGGGAATACGGCCAGAGAGCGAAAGATGGATGGCGGTGATGGCAAAGCCGCCCTCGACGCTTTCCAGCGTTACCTTGGCGGAGGTTTCCATATGCTCGGCGGTAAAGCCGGCTTCGCCGAGGATCAACGACAGCGCCATGGTGAAGCAACCGGCATGGGCTGCGCCGATCAGTTCTTCCGGGTTGGTGCCGGCAATGCCTTCGAAGCGACTTGCGAAGCCGTAGGGATAGTCCTTCAGGGCGCCGCTCTGCGTCGAGATCAGGCCTTTGCCGTCCTTGAGGCCACCGGTCCAATGGGCCGAAGCCGTACGATTGATCTGCATGCCGTCCTCCTGTTTCGATTGTGCTTTCGAGCAAGCGGCAGGGCGCCGCTCCATGCCCGCGGGAGATCAAATAGCCTTCCCGAAGGGCAATATAATGCTCTATCCGGAGAAGACGACAGGCCTGTAAAAATCAGCGAAAATCGAAGCCCTTTCAGCCGGGATGCTGCAAGACGCTGAGACCACCGTCGATCGTCAGGCAAGTGCCATTCATGAACGGGCATTCGTCCGAAATCATGAACACGGCCGCCATGGCGATCTCCTCCGGTGTCGCGATGCGCCCGCCGGGATGCAGCCTCATCGTTTCGGCCTTTGCCGCTTCCGGATCGGGGAAGCTGTTCCAGTAATCGATCACCTTCTGTGTCGAGACATAGCCCGGCGCCAGTGCGTTGACGCGGATATTGCGGGCCGCATATTCGAGACCCAGGGATTTCGTCATCCCGAGCAGGGCGTGTTTTGCCAGCGGATAGGGAAATGTGTGCGGGATGATGGTGAAAGCGTGCGTCGAGGCAATGTTGAGAATGACGCCGCCGCCCTGTTCGATCAGGCCGGGCAGCACCGCCTTGCAGCAGTTCCAGGCGCCCTTGAGATTGATGTCGAAGCAGCGGTTCCATTCCTCGTCCGTCGTCTCGAGTGGTTCGGCAAAGACATTCACCCCGGCATTGTTGACGAGCGCGTTCAGCTCTCCGATCTCTTCCTTCGCCTGGGCCACCAACGTCGTGATCGTTCCGGCATCGGTAATGTCGGCCGGCAGATAACCAAGCCGGCCGCCACTGCTCTGAAGCGCTTTCGCTGCCTTCGCCAGCCGCGCCGCATCGCGATCGACGAGAAAAACGGCGGCATCCTCCCGCATGAAAGCCTTTGCCATCGCAAGACCGATACCCTGCGCGGCACCCGTGATCAGGATGTTCTTGCCATGCAGGCGGCTGCCCATCTATCTCACCTCCGATTGAACCGGCAGTTCCGACATCAGGATCGTCACCGTGCCGGCAAGAGCCTCCCCCGGCGCAAGCCGCCTGAGCCCACCGAAATCGGGCAGGTGGTGGCCGTTCGGCAAGTGGCTCATCGGCTCGAGGCAGAAGAAGTCGCCGCGGGTGACGGGCATATAGAGCATGAAGCGATCGAGCGCACCATCGGCTTCGAGCGCCGCCTGAATTCCAAGTTCCGGCCAGGTGATAGCAGCCCGTCCGTTCCAACCCTCGAAGGCATTGTTCATCCATTTCTGCGGCAACAGCCTGCCGGACCTGAAATCGAAATCATCGGGCACGGAGCCGGGCATATCGGGAAGATGGTCGGGTCGCTCGTTCCAGTAACGATCGGCCGCAATCATCAGCCTCGTCTTTGGCGTCCGCGCGAAGAAGGGATGCTGACCGAGCCCGAAGGGAAGAGCGGTTTCGCCCCGGTTTTCCACGAAAAGTGTCAGCACCAGCGCATTGCCGGCGAGACGGATCTCCTGCCGGGTGAGATAGGCATAAGGTGAAACACTGTCGGCGCCCCGGGAAAAGCAGAACTGCGCGTGCTCCGGGCTCGAGTCTTCAAGCTGCCAGAGGCTGAGCCAGCCATCGCCATGCCGATAGAGCGAATCGGCAGTATTCGGCTGGAAGGTATAGTCGCGACCGGCAAAGGACATGACATTGCCTTCCACGCGGTTGCCGAACGGCACCATCGCGAAATTCGCCATCGTTTCTTCAGGCCCGCCGGCCGCAACGAGAAAGGGCACGTCCCGATATGTTGCGGCGGTGACGGCGGCACCCCGATGGCTGACCCGGACGACGAGGTCGCCGTGCCGCAATTCGATTTCGTCGCCGGCTCTTCCTTGGTTCATCCGCGTCGCCCCGCAGCTGAAGACCTCAAATTGTCGAGCAGCACCGCGATCAGCAGGATCAGCCCACGTACGACATATTGATAGAATGCCTGGATATTCAAGAGGTTCATGACATTTTCGGCAATGCCCATGATCAGCACGCCGACGATCACACCGCTCATCGCCGCCCTGCCGCCGGCCAGCGAAACACCGCCGAGAACGCAGGCCGAAATCACCGAGAGTTCGAGTCCCGTCGCTGCATTCGGCTGGCCGGAGGTGATGCGCGAGGCAAGCAGGATGCCGGCAACGCCGCAGACGAGACCCTGCAGCGCAAAGATCCAGATGCGCATGTTGACGACGTTGACGCCCGCAAGCCGCGAGGCCTCGGGATTGCCGCCGATCGCCAGGGTGTTCTTGCCGAAGACGGTGCGGTTGAGAACGAAACCGAAGAGGATGAAAAGGATCAGCATGATCCAGATCGGCGTCGGCACGGTCAGGAAACGCGACAGGGCAAGCTGGTAGAAGGCAGGATCGTTGATGCCGACGGCGCGACCATCCGAGGCGATCAGCGCCAGCCCGCGCACGATCTGCATGGTCGCCAGCGTGGTGATCAGCGCATTGATGCGAAAGCGGGCGATGACGATGCCGTTGACGAAGCCGACGAGGGCGCCGCACAGCAAGGCGGCGAGCAGCCCGAGGGGAATGGAGCCCGTCGCATTCGAGACCATCACCGCGATCATGCCGGAGAAGGCGACGATCGATCCGACTGAAAGGTCGAAATCGCGAGACGCCAGGCAGAACATCATCGTACAGGCGACGATGCCGATCGTGACGACCGACTGAAGCAGCCCCAGCATGTTTCGCTCGGTCAGAAAGTTCGGCACGAAGAGCGAGACGATCACGAAGGCAGCAGTGAAGATCACCACCAGTCCCTGTTCGCCGAGAAGGATTTTTTTCACCGAATGCATCGTCCGTGTTCCCAGTCTTAAATGGTGCCTGCGGCATTCTTGTCGGGGAGCGCCGCCGTCAGGATGCTGCGCTCGTCGAAATCTTGGCGGGCGACATTGGCCGCCACCCTGCCCTGGCACATCACCATGATGCGATCGGAGATGCCCATGACTTCGGGCAACTCGCTTGAAATCACCACGATCGCCATACCGCCGGCGGCAAGCTCGTAGAGGATTTCGTAGATTTCCGATTTCGCCCCGACGTCGATGCCGCGCGTCGGCTCGTCGATGACGAGAACCTGGATGCCCTGCTCGGACAGCCAGCGGCCGAGAATGACTTTCTGCTGGTTGCCGCCGGAGAGATTGATGATGTCCTGCTTGCGCGACGGCGTTCGCACCCGAAGCTTGGCGATGAACTGGTCGGCGAGCGCCGCCTCTTGTCTCAGGCTCAGAATGCCGAAGGGCGAAAAATGCCGGCGCGACGAGATCGCGATATTCTCTTCGATCGATCGGCCCTGGACGATGCCGTCGAACTTGCGGTCCTCGGGGCACAGCACCATGCCGGCATTGATCGCCGCTTTCGGATTGTTCGGCGAAACGGCGACGCCGTCGATCGTCACTTGGCCCTGATGCCGGGCATCGGCGCCGTAAAGCAGCCGCGCCATCTCGCTGCGGCCGGCGCCGATCAGACCGAAGAAGCCGAGAATCTCGCCCTGGCGGACCGAAAAGCTGATCGGGTGGCGCAGCCTCGGCCCCGACAGGCCCTTGACCTCTAGCCGAACGGCGCCGAGCGGACGTTCGCGCCATCCCCAGACATTGCTGATCTCGCGTCCGACCATTTCCGAGATGATCTGTTCGCGCGTCGTTTCGCCGATTTGAGGATGGTGGGCGGCAAGCTTGCCGTCGCGCAGCACCGTCAGGCTGTCGCAAAGCCTGAAAATTTCGTCGAGACGATGCGAGACATAGAGGATGACAGTTCCCTTCGCCTTCAGTGTCTCGATGAGAGAAAACAGGATCTCGCTTTCGCGCGAGGAAAGCGAGGAGGTCGGCTCGTCGAGCGCGATTACCCGTGCATCGAGCATGACGGCCTTGGCGATCTCGACCATCTGCCGCGCGCCGATCGAAAGTGAGGCAACCTTGGCCGCGGGATCAACTTCGATGCCGATCTCTTCCAGCTTCGTGCGCACCGTCTCGATCAACGTCTTCGAATGGATGACGCCGCCCTTGGCCGGAAAGCGCCCAAGCCAGAGATTTTCGGCGACCGTCAACTCCGGAACGAGCTGTAGTTCCTGATGGATGACGATGACGCCGGCATGGAAGGCGTCGCGGACGGAGCCGTATTTCTGCTCCTCGCCGTCGATGAGGATGGTGCCGCTATCGGCGGCCTGGTCGCCTGACAGCACCCGGATCAGCGTCGATTTACCGGCGCCGTTTTCGCCCATCAGGCCGTGGACGGCGCCCTTCTCGACAGGGAAGGAAACATCCGCCAGCGCCTGCACGCCGGGATAACCCTTGGAAATATTGTTGAATTCGAGGAAAGCCATCGTCGCTCCGTCGAGAAAGACCCGGCGGCGCTGAGCGGCCGCCGGGCATACATCATCCTCAAAGGACGATCACTCGATGCCAAGATCCTTGCGAACCTTGTCGTAATCGCCGCGCAGCGCCAGGGAACCGGCGGTCAGCGTCAGTTTTGCCGGCTCCTTGCCGTTGGCGATCCAGTCATACATGTTGAGCGCCGTCTCATAGCCGTGACGCTTCGGTGAGATGATGACGGTGCCGAAGAAGCCCGTCGCAGCCGGCTTCTTGAATTCGTTGATCGCCGATTCCGCGCCGCCGATGCCGACACCGATGACGTTGGCCGCCGGAATGCCGACCGACTCGGAGGCACGGACGGCGCCGAGAACGGCTTCGTCGTTGAGGCCGAAGGCGACCCAATATTTCACATCAGCATGTTTGTTGAGAACGGTGGTTGCCGCATTGAGCGCCGCTTCCGTGTCGGTCTTTGCCTGCGGCGCGTCATAGATGTTCTCGGCCGGGAAGCCGGCGGACTTCAGCACCGAGATCGCCCCTTCGACGCGGTCGACGGCAGTCGGTAGCTGGTCGTAGGAGACCCGCACCGCACCGACATTTTTCATATCCCAGCCGCGCTTCTTGATTTCGTCGACGATGGCCTGGCCGACGGTCTCGCCGATCTTGGTGGCAGAAATGCCCATATGCGGTACGTCTTCCAACGGCTTGCCATCGGCGCTGACGAGGCGGTCGTCGACCGTCATCAGCTTCAGTTGGTTGGCTTCAGCCTTGGCGACAATGCCGGGGCCGAGTTTGACGTCGGGCGTGCAGATGATGAAGCCCTGCGCACCCTGGGCGCCGAGATTGTCGATTGCCGACTGCACCTTCTCGCCGTCTTCGGCGCCGATCTTGACGACGGTGAAGCCTTTTTCCTTGGCGGCCTGGTCGGCGAATTTCCATTCGTCCTGGAACCACGGCTCCTCGGGCTGCTTGACGATGAACCCAATCTTGACGTCTGCGGAAAATGCCGAGCCGGCCGCCAGAATGGCGAAGGTGCCAGCCAGGATGGCTGCTTTGAACAAGCGCATGTCTCTCTCCCTGAACTCTAAAAACCGAGCAGCTGCCTCCCCGGCAGCGCCCTATGAATTATGATAAATCATCATACCAGTCAATTGCCAATGTATGATGATTGGAATAATAGGATTATTGACGAGAGGCCGGGAGGAAGCGTCGCAAAGCGGATCGAATTCGGATAATGAGGTTCGATTGCTTCGCGCCGGAGATAGAGCGGAGAGGTGAGTTGGAAACAATCGAGCGACAGGACGCGGCCGAAAAGCGCCGACCGCGCGTAGGCCGCAACGTCACGGCGGCGATCGCTCAGGATATCTGCGCGGACCGCTATCCCTCAGGCACGCCGCTGCCGCGCGAGAACGACCTGTGCGAGCTCTACGGCGTCAGCCGCACCGTCATTCGCGAATCGCTGAAGGTGCTGGAATCAAAGGGCCTCGTCCGCGGCAAACCGCGGGTCGGAACCACCGTCTGCGACCGGGACGACTGGAATATACTCGATGCCGACGTGCTCGAGTGGATCGGCCCTTACATCAAGGATTTCGACCTGCTCGGCTGCATTCTCGAAGCCCGCCGCACCATCGAGCCGGCAGCTGCGGAATATGCCGCCGAGCGGGCCAGCGCCCAGGAGATCGCCGATCTCGACAAGGCCTGGCGGCAGATGCGCGACAGTGCCCGCGACCCGGAAAGCTTCACCGAGGCCGATGTCATGTTCCATACGGTGCTGCTCACCGCCAGCCACAACCAGGTCTTCCGCCGCCTGTCGAGCGCCATCCATGCGGCGCTGAAATATGCGCTGCATGCCTCCAACATCGCCGTCGAGAATCGCGAGGATGCGGTCATCGTTCACGGCCAGTTGGTAGAGGCCCTGCGCATGCGCGACAAGGCGGGCGCCCGCGAATGCGCCAACCGCATGCTCGATCTTGCGGTGCGCGACCTTGCCGCCGCCGAAAAGGCGATCGGCAGAACGAAATGATGGATCACCACCTGCGGACATGCCGATCGCAAACCCGGGAAGAGACTGAAAGACAGCGATGAAGATCACCAAACTCACCACTTATATCGTGCCGCCGCGCTGGCTGTTTTTGAAGGTCGAGACCGACGAGGGCATCGTCGGCTGGGGCGAACCGGTCGTCGAGGGCCGGGCGCTGACTGTTCAGGCGGCCGTCCACGAACTGGAAGACTATCTGATCGGCAAGGATCCCTTCCTGATCGAGGACCACTGGACCGTGATGTATCGCGGCGGCTTCTATCGCGGCGGCGCCGTTCATATGAGCGCGATCTCGGGCATCGACCAGGCGCTCTGGGACATCAAGGGCAAGGCGCTCGGCCAGCCGATCCATTCGCTCCTCGGCGGCCAGCTCCGTGATCGTATCAAGGTCTATTCCTGGATCGGCGGCGACCGTCCCTCGGATGTCGCCAACAATGCCAGGGAGGTGGTTGCCCGCGGTTTCAAGGCGATCAAACTCAATGGCTGCGAGGAGATGCAGATCGTCGACACCAACGAGAAGGTGGAGAAGGCAGTCGAAACCATCGCCGCCATCCGCGAAGCGATCGGCCCGCATATCGGCATCGGCGTCGATTTCCACGGCCGTGTGCACAAACCGATGGCGAAGGTTCTCGCCAAGGAGCTCGATCCCTACAAGCTGATGTTTATCGAGGAGCCGGTGCTTTCGGAAAACAAGGAAGCGCTGCGCGATATCGTCAACCATACCTCGACGCCGATCGCGCTCGGCGAACGGCTCTTTTCGCGCTGGGACTTCAAGCAGGTTCTGTCCGACGGCTATGTCGACATCATCCAGCCGGATCTCTCCCATGCCGGCGGCATTACCGAATGCCGCAAGATCGCGGCGATGGCCGAAGCCTATGACGTGGCGCTGGCGCCGCATTGCCCGCTCGGCCCGATCGCGCTCGCCGCCTGCCTGCAGGTCGATGCCGTCAGCTACAACGCCTTCATCCAGGAACAGAGCCTCGGCATCCACTACAACAAGGGCAACGACATCCTCGACTACATCTCCAACAAGGAGGTGTTCCACTATGCCGATGGTTTCGTTTCGATCCCGCAGGGTCCCGGCCTCGGCATCGAGGTCGACGAGGCTTATGTCATCGAACGCGCCAAGGAGGGCCATCGCTGGCGCAACCCGATCTGGCGGCACGCCGACGGCAGCTTCGCCGAGTGGTGAGAGCGCATAACCCCGAAAATCGGAACCGATTTTCGGAAAGGATTATGCGCCACTCAAAGTGATTGGGCCGCTCAAAGCGGCCTTTTTTCGTTCACCGTGTAGGATATCGCGTGTCTCCTCCGTCATAGTGGAAACTCAAAGAGGAGATTTCATGATGGCCAGAGCAATCGCAATCATCGTCGCGCGCATCATCTTCAGTTTTGTGTTCTTCATGGCCGCCGGCTTCAAATTCGCCGATATCGCCGCGACGGCGGGCTATATCACCGCCGCAGGCTTTCCGATGGCGACATTCCTGGCCTGGGTCGCCGCCTTCTTCGAGATCGCGCTGGCGCTTGCCCTCATATCGGGAGCCTTCTTCACCGAGGCCAGCCTGCTCGCAGGCATCTATGTGATCTTCCTCGCCTTCGCCTTCCACGGCCCATCCCATTGGCAGCAGAACCAGGCCGAGTTCGGCTTCTTCATCGATCACTTTACCTTCCTCGCCGGCCTGCTCTTTGCCGCCGTCCATGGGCCGGAGAAATGGGCGTTGAACCACAGCCTCCTCAGATAGCCCGAACGACCGGCGCTCCTTGCGGAACCAAACAACCGCGCCGAACATTGGCTTACCGGCAAAACGGCAAGGAGAGCCCATGGAACTGAAAGGAAAGATCGCATTGGTGACAGGCGCCGGTTCGGGCATCGGCAAAGCCGCCGCCTTGCGGCTTGCCGCCGAGGGAGCAAGGGTCGCAGCATTGAGCCGCACAGCGGAAGAAGTCGAGAAAACCTGCGCCGAGATCGAGGCCGCCGGCGGCCAGTCGATGGCGTTGACGGCAGATACAAGCGACGAAGCTCAAATGCGGGGCGCCGTGAAGCAACTGACCAACACCTTCGACGGCCTCGACATCGTTGTCGCCAATGCCGGGATCAACGGAGTCTGGGCGCCGATCGATGATCTGCAGCCGGATGAATGGGACAAGACCATCGCCGTCAATCTGCGCGGCACCTATCTGACCCTGCATCTGGCGGTTCCGCATCTGAAGCGCCGCGGCGGTTCGATCGTCGTCGTTTCGTCCATCAACGGCACCCGTACCTTCACCACGCCGGGCGCCACCGCCTACACCGCAACCAAGGCCGGCCAGGTCGCCATGGTCCAGCAGCTCGCCCTCGAACTTGGTCGGCACGGCATTCGCGTCAATGCCGTCTGCCCCGGCGAGATCGAGACCAATATCGGCGCCAACACGAACAGCCGCCATCGCGAAGAGACCGAGGTGCCGGTCATCTGGCCGCAGGGGGATATCCCGATCGCCGGCGGCAGGGCAGGCAAGAGCGAGGACGTCGCCGAAACCATCCTCTTCCTCGCCTCCGACCGCGCCCGACACATCACCGGCACGCCGATCTGGATCGACGGCGGTCAGGGTCTGCTGCGATAGTCCTTGCCGATTCTGCCGCGGTCAGCCGTTCAGCCGGGCGCTTTCCAGCGTATAGAGCTGCTGGGCGCGCTGTACGCCGCGCAATGCGTAACGCCCGATGCAGGCGAGTGTCGCGCGCTCCTCCTCCGGGATCGCCGAGGCGAAATCGGAGGACATCAAGAGGTTGAGATCGACCGAGCGGCAGATCGAGGCGATGCGGCTGACCTCGTTGACGGCAGGGCCGATGACGGTAAAGTCCAGCCGGTCCTGGCTGCCGATATTGCCGTAGAAGACGTCGCCGATATGCAGGCCGATATAGACGTCGGTCGCGGCCCGGCCGGCCGCCCGGCGTTCATCATTCAACGTGCCGAGCTTTTCCCGCAGAAGGGATTCGGCGCGTAGGGCCGCGGAACAAGCCTCCGCCGGAACCTCGCCCTTGAAGATCGCCAGCACGCCGTCGCCGATCAGCTTCAGCACGTTGCCGCCGGATGCGTGGATCGCCGTGATCACAGCCTCGCTGTAGTCGTTGAGCAGCGGGATGATCTCCTCCGGCGGTACGCTGTCGGAGATCTTGGTGTAGTTCAGCAGATCGGAAAACCAGAGTGCTGCGGAAATCCGCTCCGATTTGCCGCGGCTGATCTTGCCTTCCATCACCTGGCGCGCGGCGTCCTCGCCGAGATAGACCTCCGCGATGGTGCGGGCGATGCGCCCAAGCGCGATGCATTTGATCGCCAGCCCCAACACCGGCACCAGCTTGCGCAGGATGGCAAGGTCGTGATCGGAAAAGCCCTCAGGATGTTTCGTCGCGAAATGCGAGAAGAAGCAATCCATCTCGCCGATCGTGCCAGCCTCGGAAAAACGATGCATCATCGCCACGAAATCCGTGTGGCCGGCTTCAGCGATCGTATCGAGCAGGCTGAAATCGATCGGATCGCCGAAACCGAGACGCCGGCGGATCTCCCGCTCGTTGCGAGACCAAAGATGATAGAAAGCCGAACGCTGCCAGTTCGACGCCGCTTCCCCCGAGCTCGTCGGACCATATTCGAACTCTGTCTGGATCTCTTCGACGCTGTCCCAGCGGAAAGCACGGCCCTCATGCACCGGATGCAACGTATCCATCAGCGCCAGACCACGGTCGAGCGGCAGGCCGGCATTACGACAGGCCGCGCAGAAACCGGTCATGAGCTCGGCTTCGGAAACACCCTTCAGTCCCTGCTCGGTCACCCAGGCTGCAATCGTGCTGACGTCGCTGTAATCCATGGCGCTCACCTTCACTCGTGCTTGGTCTGAGCTGTAGCCCGAATTCGGCACGGAAGGAAAGTCAATTGGCTCAATCGCCCGCGGGCATATTGTAGGGCGTGATGATTTCGACCGTTGAAAGCGAGGGCGAAACCGCCCGCCCCGACGCTTGTGCCCGGCTCATGATCGCCCTGAAGGCCGAGCGCGCATCGGTTCTGAGATCGTGATGCAGCACGAAGCCGATCCGA
Source organism: Rhizobium sp. BK008 (assembly GCF_014197345.1). Taxonomy (NCBI): domain Bacteria; kingdom Pseudomonadati; phylum Pseudomonadota; class Alphaproteobacteria; order Hyphomicrobiales; family Rhizobiaceae; genus Rhizobium; species Rhizobium sp. BK008. The sequence continues at coordinate 341,536 of NZ_JACIFK010000008.1, forward strand.
CGCGCGGCAAGCAGGGCGCGATTATCGGCATCGAGATCATGGGCGACGAAGACGCGGACGGGACGTTGGGCCGCATCGAAGGCCGAAAGCACCGCCCGGTTGCCACCGCCGATCGAATAGACGGCGTTGATGGCGGGATCGGCGGCAAGCGCTGCCGCCGCAAGCGTTCCCGTGGCGGCATCGGTGCCGTGCCCCTCGCTGATTTCGGTAATGCCGATGTCGGGATAATGGGCGCGGATGCTGCGGCGAAAGCCGATTTCGCGCTCCTCCTCGCCGCGGAACCGCCCGCTCGACAGAGTCACCAGCACCTTGCCGCCATGGTCTCCAAGGAATTCGCCGATCAGATAGGCGGCGGTCTCTCCCGCCGCCCGGTTGTCGGCGCCGGCATAAGCGATGCGGGCCGAATTCGGCAGGTCGGTCACCAGCGTCACCACGGGAATGCCCGCCGCATCCGCCCGGGCAACCGCGGCAGCCACCTCGGCGACGTCAGGCGCCTTGAGCACAATGCCGTGCGTACCACGCAGCCGGATGCGATCGAGAAGCTGCACCAGTTCGGCCGGCTTCATCACCTCGGCGAAATGGAACCGGCAGCGGAAGACGCCGGGCAGGAAGGCCGCCATCTCCGCTTCGAAGGCAGTGCGCACCGCATCGCTGAAACGCTGTGGCGTCTCCATGACGATATCGATCGCCAGCACACGCCCGCTGCCCATCGCCCCCGCCTGCTGCTTCTCCAGCTCAGCGATCGCCGCCTTCACCCGCATCTCCGTCTGCCGGCGCACGCCCGGCCTGCCGTTCAGCACCCGGTCGACGGTCGCGGTGCTCAGGCCTGCCTGGAAGGCGATGTCCTTGACGAGAAAGAGATGGACCATGGCCGGGCCTGATGGTTTTTTGATGGATTTCTGATCTATATCACCTGGCATCGCGGCGTATAGTGCCTCCATCGGAAAGAGGGAGGAGCCCGCCATGAAAACCGACAACCCGCAGACACTGCGCGCCGACCGCGTCTGGCTGAGCGAAGAGGCCTGCGATCTCGACGATTTTCGCGACCTTGCGGAAAAAACGACGGTGCTTGCCGATTACCCCGCAGCGTCTGCGGTCGAAAAAAACGTGCTGATCTATGACAGCCGCAAGGTGATGGCAGCCGCCGCAACGCCGGAAGGCCGGCGCGCCGTGTTGGCGGAAATCTGCGAGGTCTTCAGCGAAGGTCCTGGGGTCGTCGTGTTCAAGCGCGCTTACGAAGACACCGGCATCATCGACCGCGCCAGCACGATCTTCGATGCGATCATCGAGGAGCAGCACCGCACCGCGACCGGCGGCGGCGATCACTTCGCCAAGCCTGGCGCCAACGATCGCATCTGGAATTCGCTGGAAAAACATTGCCTCGCCGATCCGGCAAATTTCGCCGAATATTACGGCAATCCCATCATCGCGCTGGCAAGCGAAGCCTGGCTCGGCCCGAGCTACCAGATGACGGCGCAGGTCAATCGCGTCAATCCGGGCGGCGCGGCGCAGTCGGCGCATCGCGATTACCATCTCGGGTTTCAGTCGTCTGCGGTGATCGAGCAGTTTCCGGCGCATGTGCACCGGCTCTCGCCGGTACTGACACTGCAGGGCGCGGTCGCCCATTGCGACATGCCGCTCGAAAGCGGCCCGACGCTCTTTCTGCCGCACAGCCAAACCTATGTGCCCGGTTATCTCGCGCTGAAACGGCAGGAGTTCCGCGATTATTTCGAAACCCATCATGTCCAGATGCCGCTCGAAAAAGGCGACGTCGTCTTCTTCAATCCCGCCCTTTTCCATGCCGCCGGCACCAACCGCTCGGCCGACATCAAGCGTGTCGCCAACCTCCTGCAAGTCTCCTCCGCCTTCGGCCGGGCGATGGAAACCGTCAACCGCGAGAAGATGAGCGCCAGGCTGTTTCCCGCCTTGAAGAGCTTGCAGGAAAAGCTCTCGCCTGATGAAACCGCCAACGCCGTCGCCGCCTGCGCCGAAGGTTATTCCTTCCCGACCAATCTCGACCGCGACCCGCCGCTCGGCGGACTGGCGCCGAAGACACAGGCGCAACTGATGCACGAGGCGCTGAAGGAAGGCTGGAGCGACGAGGCCTTTACCGCAGCACTTGCGGCGCAGGCGCAGAAGAAGCTGAGCTGATTGGAAGCGTAAGTCTCTTGTATCCGTACTGACACAAGCCTCCCGCATCCGCGGGAGGCCATTCGCACATCATCACAACGGAGGAACCACATGAGCACAGACCACGGCCGTCTCGACGGCAAGATCGCCATCATTACGGGCGGCACGCAAGGCTTGGGCGCCACCATCGCCCGCCTCTTCGCCGAGCGCGGCGCAAAGGGTATCGTCATCTGCGGCCGCAACGAAGCCAAAGGTAATGCGAAGGCCGCGGAGATTTCGGACGTGACCGGCGCCAGGGTCGTTTATATGAAGGCCGACCTCGGCAAGGTCGAGGAGGCGCAGAATGTCGTGCGCGCCTGCGATGAGGCCTTCGGCCGTGTCGACGCGCTGGTCAATGCCGCCGCCATTACCGATCGCGGCACCATTCTCGATACCAGCCCGGAGCTCTTCGACGCCATGTTCGCCGTCAATGTGCGCGCGCCGTTTTTCCTGATGCAGGAAGCGATAAAGGTCATGCGCCGCGAAAAGATCGAAGGCACCATCGTCAACATCGGCTCGATGTCGGCCAAAGCCGGCCAGCCCTTCATCGCCGCCTATTGCGCCTCCAAGGGCGCGCTGGAAACGCTGACGAAGAACACCGCCTACGCGCTGCTGCGCAACCGCATCCGCGTCAATGGTCTGAACATCGGTTGGATGGCCTCCGAAGGCGAGGACCGGATCCAGCGCGAATATCACGAGGCACCGGCCGACTGGTTGGAGAAGGCGGAGGCAAGCCAGCCCTTCGGCCGTCTCGTCGATCCGCACGAGGTGGCGCGCGCCTGCGCTTACCTGTCGTCTTCCGAATCCGGCCTGATGACCGGCTCGGTCATCTGCTTCGATCAGTCGATCTGGGGCGCCTACGACGGCTCGCCGCATCCGGTCGCAGCCCTCTGAGAAAGGCAGAGCCCGGCAATTCCGTCGCCGGGCTCTGGCACCTCCAGGTTTTTGCCGCTAGGAAAAGAACGGCAGCATTCAGGGAGGAAACCGGCATGGGCGACAATCCGATTTATGAGATCCGCGACGAACGCTTCGGTGCAATGATCATCGGCAGCGCCACCCTCGAGGAGCTTTATTCCGGCTGCCGCTGGACGGAAGGCCCGGTCTGGTTTTCCGACCTGAACTGCCTTCTCTGGAGCGATATCCCGAATGAACGGATGATGCGATGGACACCGGATGGAACGGTCTCCGTCTTCCGTTCACCATCCAACTACGTCAACGGCAATACCCGCGACCGGCAGGGCCGGCTGGTCTCCTGCGAACATGGCGGCCGCCGCGTCACCCGCACCGAGACGGACGGCACCATCACCGTTCTCGCCGACAGCTATAGGGGCAAGCGGCTGAATTCGCCGAACGACGTCGTCGTGCACTCCGACGGCGGGGCCTGGTTCACCGATCCGACTTACGGCATCCTGTCGGATTACGAGGGCCACAAGGCCGAGCCCGAGCAGCCGACCCGCAACGTCTACCGGATCGATCCGGCAAGCGGATCGATAGACGCCGTCGTCGAAGATTTCATCCAGCCGAACGGCCTTGCCTTCTCGCCCGACGAGACGAAGCTCTATATTGCCGATTCCGGCTCGGCAAAACATGACGTGCCGCGCCATATCCGCGTTTTCGACGTCATCGATGGCAGGAGGCTTGCGAATAGCCGTTACTTCTGCAGCCTCGACGTCGGCAATCCCGACGGCTTCCGCTTCGATGTCCAAGGCAATCTCTGGACGAGCGCCTCCGACGGCGTCCACTGCTTTTCGCCCGAGGGAACGCTGCTCGGCAAGATCAGGGTGCCGCAGACGGTGTCCAACCTCACCTTCGGCGGCCCCAAGAAAAACCGGCTCTTCATCACCGCGACGCGTTCGGTCTATTCGATTTATATCAAGACGACCGGCGCACAATATCCATAGATCAGGCCTTCAGCTGTCGGGACGCCCATGCAGCGGCTCGGCCCGATGCCAGTTTTCCAGGATGCGGCCATCTGTGTGTTTCTGCTGCGCCCAGCGGATGCCGTTCGAGATCACCTTATGCACGATCTTGTCGTGATAGATCGGGTAGGTCTCGTGGCCGGGGCTGAAGAAGAAAATGCGCCCGCGCCCGCGCTGGAAGGTGCAGCCGCTGCGGAACACCTCGCCACCGGAATACCAGGAGATGAACACAAGCTCGTCCGGCTGCGGAATATCGAAGGGCTCGCCGTACATTTCCGAGGCATTGACCTCGAAATAGGGCGGCAGTCCCTCGGCGATCGGATGCGAGGGATTGACCACCCAGACGCGTTCGAGGTCGCCATCCGGCGTCTCGCGCCAGGAAAGGTTGGCGTTGGTGCCCATCAGCCGGCGGAAGAGCTTGGAATGATGGCCGGAATGCAGGACCAGCAGGCCCATGCCCTTCAGCACACGCTGCTGCACGCGGTCGATCAGCCCGTCGCTGACCTCGTCATGCGCCATATGCCCCCACCAGAGCAGCACGTCGGTATCATCGAGCACGCTGTCCGGCAGGCCTTCATCGGGATCATCCAACGTGCCGCGGCGGATTTCGAAATCCGGATGGGCAATACCGGCGGCGATCGCGCCGTCGATACGGTCGGGGTAGATCTCCTGGACCTCCCTGTGGAGCTGTTCGTGGCGTCCTTCGTTCCAGATGGTGATCTTGATTGTCATGGCATTCCTCGATGTTTGGGCGATGGTTCAGGTGTCAGGCAGTTGCCGGACGGATCACTCGGCCGGCGGAATCGAACAGATGGCAGGCAGCCGGATCGGCCATCAGCGGCACGCGGTCGCCCGGCCGCACCGCGATATCGCCTTCGGCGCGCACCACGATCGGTTGCTGCGGCGAGCCGACGGTCATGTAGGTCTCGACGCCGAGGCGCTCGACGATGACCACCTCGGCGGTGAAATTTCCCCGCCCCTCCGGCGCGATCTTCAAATGCTCCGGCCGGATGCCGAGCTTGGCCTCGCCCTGCGGCACGACCCCGTTCGCATCGGCAAGATCGAGCGAAAGCCCGATCGGGCTGTCGAGATGCAGCCTGCCCGCTGATGCCTGCGTCGCGGTGACCGGGATGACATTCATCTTCGGCGAGCCGATGAAGGTCGCGACAAATTCATTCTCCGGCTGATGGTAGAGTGCCATCGGCGCCCCCGCCTGTGCCACCAGGCCCTTGTTCAGCACGACGATGCGGTCGGCCATCGTCATCGCCTCCACCTGGTCGTGGGTGACGTAGACGACAGTTGCCTTCAGCTCGCGGTGCAGACGCTGCAGCTCGGCGCGCATCTGCACGCGTAGCGCCGAATCGAGGTTCGACAGCGGCTCGTCGAACAGGATCAGCGCCGGTTTCTTGATGATGGCCCGGCCGATCGCCACACGCTGGCGCTGGCCGCCGGAAAGGGCGGCAGGGCGGCGGTCGAGATAGTCGGTCAGCTGCAGGATCTCGGCGACGGCTTCGACCTGCCGGCGGATTTCCGCCTCCGGCACCTTCTTCAGGCTGAGGGAGAAGCCGATATTTTCGGCAACACTCATATGCGGATAGAGCGCATAGGACTGGAACACCATGGCGATGCCGCGCTTGTCGGGCGGCACGTCGTTGATACGCTTGCCGTTGAGGATGAGGTCTCCGTCGTCGATGCCTTCGAGGCCGGCGATCATCCGCAGCAGCGTCGACTTGCCGCAGCCCGACGGGCCGACGAAGACGGCGAATTCGCCGTCTTCCACTGTGATGTCGACGCCTTTGATGACCTCGAGCGCGCCGTAGAATTTGCGAACGTTTCTGAGATTGATCATCTGTTTCTCTTTCTTGATCTCAGCCCTTCACGCCGCCCGAGAATGTCTGGACGAGGAAGCGCCGCGCAAAACCGAAGGCGACGACGGCAGGCAGCAGGTAGATGAAGGCCAAAGCCGTCAGAAGGCCGTAATCGATCTCGTTGATGCGCAGGAAGGCCCGGAAGAGACCGAGCGGCAGCGTCTGCAGTTCCGGTGACGACAGGAAGATCAGCGGCAGAAGGAAGTCACCCCAGGCCGACATGAAGGCGAACAGCCCGGCGGCCGCAAGCCCCGGCAGCGCCAGCGGGATCAGCACCCGGCGGATGCGCTGGATCAGTGTCGCTCCATCCATCAGCGCCGCCTCTTCGTAATCCCTCGGCAGCCCGTCGAAGAAGGTCTTCATGATCCAGAGCGCCAGCGGCAATTGCATGGTCGCCAGCACCAGGATCAGCCCGAGATAACCGTCGATAAAGCCGGTCCAGCGCATGATGTCGCGGGCATAGCTGCCGAAGATCGGCCTGAGCACTGCCGCTTCCGCATTGTTCAGCGTCAGCAGGAACTTGTAGAGCGGCACGACCAGCGCCGTCGGCGGCAGCACCCGGATGAGCAGGATCGCGTAGAGGAAGGGCAGCTTCCACCAGGCCCTGGTGCGTGACAGCGCATAACCGCCGAGCCCGGCAAGCACCATGACCAGCAGCGTCGCACCGCCGACCACGAAGAGCGAGTTGAACAGCCACTTCGCCCCGTCCTCCTTGGTGAAGACCTTGATATAGTTGGCGAAGGTCCACTGCTCCGGCCAGTGCAGGAAAAGCTGCGCATTGCCGTCGAGAGAGGCGAGTAGCACCCAGAAGAAGGGAACCGCGCAGAAGATCGAGATCAGCGACAGCGTCGCATAGGCGATGAGGTCGGAGCGGCCTTTGTTTGCGGTCTCGCTCGGGGAAACGACGGCCATGTCAGACCTCCACCTTCATGGCCCGGACATAGGCGATGCCCAATATCAGCGAGATGACGAGCGCGACGACCGCGACCGCCGCCCCATATCCCAGCTGGAAGGCCGTGAAGGACTGGTTATAGATATAGATGCTGACGACCTCGGTCGCCCCGCCCGGCCCGCCGCGCGTCAGCGCATAGACGAGGCCGAAGACGGCAATGGTGGAGACGGCCGAGATCAGCATGTAGAGCAGGATCGTCGGCATCATCAGCGGCAGGGTGATGCGGCGAAACATCTGCGACGGTGTGGCGCCATCCATGCGGGCCGCCTCGTAAATCTCCCCCGGTATGGTGCTGAGGCCCGCGGTCAGGAGGATCATCGCCGTGGCGATGCCGCGCCAAGTGTTGACGACGATAATCATCGACAGCGGGAAGACCTGCAGCCAGTCGGCCGGCGCGACACCGAAAAAGCTGACGATGCGGCTGAGCGTGGCATTGTCGCCGCCGGCCAGCATCGAGATCCACATGAAGCCGGCGACGACCTCAGGGGCGGCATTCGGCAACAGGATGATCGACGAGAACAGCCGCCGGAAGCGGATCGGCCGGCGCAGCGCCATTGCCGAGATCAGCCCAAGCACGAACTGGCCGATCACTGCCGAACCGATGACGAAGACGAAGGTGACGAACAGCGCGTTCCAGAACTTCGCGTCGTTGAGGAGCCGCGTATAATTCCTGAGACCGACGAAGCGGGGCCGCAGCGCCGCCGCCCCGGTCAGCGCCTCATTGGTAAAACTCAGATAGATGGAATAGAGGGCCGGATAGATGACGAAGGCCAGAAGCAGCACCAGCGAGGGCAGCAGGATCAGCAGCCACTGCCGCTCGGCGCGCTTTTCATGAGAGTTTCGGGCCATGGAAGCTCACAACCTTGTCGAATGAAGCCGGCTTATCGAATGAAAAGGGGAAGACGCGGGCGATGTCGCCGCGTCCCCGTTCGCTGGGAAAGAAAGCGGAGGCTTACTTGACCATGTCGTCGCCGAGCGTTTCCTTGACGTAGTCGACAAGGATCTTCTGGGCGCCGGCGGCGTCGGTTTCCTTGCGCAGCAGCGCTTCGGTGGCCCGCGCCACACCTTCGGAGACCGTGCCGAAGCCGGAGGCCTGCTTCAGGAACACGCCGTTCCCGGCCGCCGCATGGATCGGAACCAGTTCCGTCAGCTTCTGGAACTCGGCATTGTCGGCCGCGTCCTTGCTGGCGGGAATATTGCCGATGCGGGCGGCGTAGGAAACCTGTGTCTCGATCGAGCCGATCTCCATCAGCGCCTTGATCGCCAATTCGGTGTTGGCCGACTTGGAATTGACCGCCCACGGCGCGGCGAGATTGGCAAGCACATACTGGCCGCTGCTCTGGCCCGGTACTGTCCAGGTGCCGACCACCTTCGTCACGTCGGGAATCGGATTTTTGCTCTCGCGGCCCCAGTCGAAAATATAGCACCAGGAGCCGCAGGTGGTGGCGGCAAGCTTGCCTTCCGGGAACATCTGGTACTTCGGCACGACCCAGGGCTCGGGTCCGAGCAGCGGCTGCGTCGGCATCAGATCCTTGTCGATCAGTTCCTTGTAGACGTTGAAGACATCCTTGATGCCTTCGCCATTCAGATCGAGCTTGCCGTCGGCATCGACGAGCTGCGGCGTCTTCGAACCGACGAGCAGGTGCTGGAAGCCTTCGTCGAAGGCACCGCTTCCCCAGGAAACGCCGGCCGGGAACAGCAGGCCATAGGCGCCGGTTTTCTGCTTGATTTCGGCGGCACGATCGAGAAGCTCCTGCCAGGTCTTCGGCTGTTCGGTCGAGATGCCGGCCTTTTCGAGTACGTCCTTGCGATAATAGATTTCCTGGATGCCGAGCATGAACGGCATCACATAAGTCTCTCCATCCGGGCTGACGGCAAGCTCCTTGGCGACATCATAGAGTTTGGCGTAGCCATCCCAGGCCTTGAACTCCTTGGTCACCGGCGCGAGGTAGCCGGCTTCCACCATGTCGGCGACGGCGGCCGTCGTCGGGATGGAGAACAGGTCGGGGGCGTTGCCGGCGCCAAGCTCCGTCAGGAGTTTCGTCAGGTAATCCTTGTCCGGCGCCGGATATTCGATCACCTCGACGGTGACGCCATATTTCTTTTCGATCCGCTCGACCGTCGACTTCATCGCGTCGATGCCGGCCTGACCGTGATTTGCAATTCGGATTGTTTCAGCCTGCGCCAGCGTCGAAACCGCGCTCAGCAGAACGGCGCACAGGCCGCCAAGAACCATCTTCTTCAACGGAAGTCCTCCCTTTTTTAGAGACACGGCGCCCTCCAGCACCGACCGCGAAAATGTACACGCATTCCCAATGCTGACAAGACGGTTTTTAAAAAGATTCGTTATTGGGTATTAATACACTGATATTACTTATTTAATTAGATATTGCCATCACCGTAACGTTTGTGTAATCGTGTGCACAAATGCAATCAGGGAGGAAATTTCATGACTGGGAAATTGCGCCTCGGCGTCATCGGTGCCGGCCTGAAGGCGGCGGAATATGCCACGAGTTGGGTCAAGATGCCGGAGATCGAATTTGCTGCACTCGCCGACACCACGGCGGCTTCGCGCCAGCGCCTGCTCGACGTCTGCCTCGCCGCTGGCGCCCCCGAACCGAAGAGCTTCGAGGACTATCGTCAGATGCTCGGCCAGTGCCGGGACGAACTCGACATCGTCTACATCTCCACCCCGCATGCCTTCCATGCCGAGCAGGCAACTGCCGTTGCCGAGGCCGGCCTCGACCTCTTCCTCGAAAAGCCGATGGTGACGACAGTCACCGAGGCCGAGAGGCTGATCGCCGCGCAGAAGAAGAGCGGCGTCACCATCGTCACTGCCTTCCAGGGCGGCCTCTCGCCGCTGGTGCTCGACACGCGCCGGCGGGCGCTCGCCGGCGAATTCGGCGAACTGATCGCCATATCGGGCATGATCTGGGAAAGCTGGTCGTCGAACTATCATGGTCATTGGAAGCAGCAGCCTGAAATTTCAGGCGGCGGCTTCATGTTCGATACCGGCGCCCATATGATGAACACCGTCTGCCTGCTCGCCAATTCCGATTTCGACAGCGTTTCGGCCTACATGAACAACCACGGCAGGCAGGTCGACATCGCCACCGCCGTCTCCGCCCGGCTGAAAAACGGCGCGCTGACGACATTGACAGCCGCCGGCGAAGGCCCTCCGGGCTGCGCTTCCTACATCACCTTCTTCTATTCGAAGGCGATCGTGCGCATCGATGCCTGGGGCGGCTGGCGCGAGATCAGCGTCGGGCGGAGCGCCGAGCCGCGCGAGGAGGCCGAGATTCTCGGCAATCCGATGAAAAATTTCCTCGCCATTCGCGCGGGAAAGATGGAAAACTCCGGCTCCGTTGAAATGGGCCTCAGATTCGCTAGGCTATGGGATGCAATCAAGGAATCGGCAGCGGCCGACGGCGCTTCCGTCAGGATCGTCGCCTGATAGGCGCTGAAGATGAGCGGAATGAACAGACGGCGGATCACTTCGAAGGAACTGGCGAAACTCGCCGGCGTCTCCTCCGCCACCATTTCCCGCGCCTTCTCCCCGGATTCACGCATCGGCAGCGCCACCCGCGATCGCATCCTCGCCGTCGCCCGTGAACATGGCTACCAGCCGAATGCGATCGCCCGCTCGCTGAACAACCAGCGCTCGCGCCTCGTCGCATTGGTCGTCAATGCGATCGGCAACCCCTGCGAAGCCGAGGAACAGCAGCTTCTCGTCCACCGCCTGCAGGCAAGACAATTGCTGCCGATCATCCTCTGCTGCGCCGATCATTCCGACCGGCTGCAGCTGATGCGCCTCGCCTCCACCTATCAGGTCGATCACGTCGTCGTCTTTTCCGACATGGTGTCGATGCAGGATGCCGTCGACATCTTTCACACGACGAAGCCGATCATCGTCTCCTTCGAGCCGCTCGACAACGAAAACGTCTCCAGCATCCGCATCGACGGCTCTGGGGCCGCCGACGAGATCATCGACAAGATCGTCCGCGACGGCAAGAAGCGTTTCGCCTACCTCTCCGGCACCAATTCAAGCTGGATCGACAAGCTCAGGCGCAAATGGTTCGCCGATGCGCTCGCCAAGCGCGGCCTCTCTTTCGAGGCGCAGGCCTTCGGCGACTATTCCTATGATTCCGGCTTCAAGGAAGCCGTGCTGCTGCTGCACCGCGACAAGGTCGATGCCATCATCTGCGGCAACGACGTCATGGCGATCGGCGCACGCGATGCCGCCCGCCGGGTGATCGGCAAGAACACGCCTGACGATATCGCCATCGTCGGCCAGGACGGCATCGCCATGGCCGCCTGGGATTGCAACGACCTCACCACGCTGAGCCTCGACCACGTCGCCTTCATCGATGCCGTCGTCGAACTGATCGAACGCCATGACGCCGAGATCGAAGGCCCGCACAGCATCACACTCACCTGCACCGCCCGCTGGGGCTCGACCGCATAGCGGCACACATCCATTGCATCGAGGAGGAATACCGATGACCAGATTTTCACGCGCCGAAAGGCGCCGCAATGTCCCTGATGCCGTAAGCTGGAGAGCCTGAAATGCGTTCCGTCGTCTCCTTCAATGAAGGCTGGAGTTTCCATGAGGGCTTCGGCCAGCGTTTGCTCGAAACTTTCGATGCCGCCAAATCGGTCAGCCTGCCGCACACCGCCGTCGAACTGCCCTTCAACTATTTCGATGAGACCAGCTACCAGCGCGCCTTCACCTATCAGAAGGTGCTGCGCTGGCTGCCGGAGTTCGAGGGGCGCGAGGTCTCGCTCGTCTTCGATGCCGCCATGGCCGACAGCGTCGTCTATCTGAACGGCGAGGAAATCGTCGCCCATAAGGACGGCTACACGCCCTTCGAGGCCCGCCTCACCGGCAGGCTCGCCAGGGGAGAGAACCTCGTCACCGTCAAGATCGACGGCAGCGAGAACCCGGCCATTCCGCCTTTCGGCGGCCGCATCGATTATCTCACCTATGCCGGCATCTACCGCGACGTCTGGCTGAAGGTCACCGACCCGGTGTCGATCCGCAATCTCAAGATCGAAACCACGGACGTTCTTCGCCCGGAGAAATCGGCAACCGTGCGCGTCGATATCGCCAATCCCGAGAGCCGCAGCTTCTCGGCGACCGTCACCGCCACGCTGAAGCAGGCCGACGGCACGGTGGTCGCCACCGCCGCCACCGAAACGATCGGCAGCCGCACCACGCTCTCCTTCGGCGGCCTCACCGGCATCACCCTCTGGGACATCACCGATCCCACACTCTATGACGTCACCGTCGAACTCAGGACCGAGCACGGCTCCGACCGTGTCTCGACGCGGTTCGGCTTCCGCACCGCCGAATTCACGCCGGAAGGTTTTCTCCTGAACGGCAAGCCGCTGAAGCTGCGCGGCCTCAACCGTCACCAGGCCTTCCCCTATGTCGGTTATGCCGCCGGCCGCTCCGCCCAGGAGCGCGACGCCGACATCATGAAGACGGTGCTGAAGTGCAATATCGTCCGCACCTCGCATTATCCGCAGTCGAAATGGTTCCTCGACCGCTGCGACACGATCGGCCTGCTGGTTTTCGAGGAAATCCCCGGCTGGCAGCATATCGGCGATGCCGATTGGCAGCAGGAATCGATCGAGAACGTCCGCCGCATGATCGAGCGCGACTGGAATCACCCCTCGATCATCATCTGGGGCGTGCGCATCAATGAATCGCAGGACAATCACGATTTCTACGCCGAGACCAACCGGCTCGCCCGCGAGCTCGACAGCACCCGCCAGACCGGCGGCGTGCGTTATATCACCGAGAGCGAACTGCTCGAGGACGTCTACACGATGAACGACTTCATCCTCGGCAACGAGGAACTGCCGGGCGCCAACCGCCCTCGCACGACGCTGCGCGGCCAGCAGGAAAATACCGGACTGTCCCACAAGGTGCCGTACCTCATCACCGAGTTCAACGGCCACATGCACCCGACGAAGATTTACGATCAGGAGCAGCGCCAGGCCGAGCATGTACGCCGGCACCTGGACGTGCTGAACGCCGCCTACGGCGATGCCGATATATCCGGCGCCATCGGCTGGTGCATGTTCGACTACAACACGCACAAGGATTTCGGCTCCGGCGACCGCATCTGCTATCACGGCGTCATGGACATGTTCCGCGAGCCGAAATTCGCGGCCTATGCCTATATCAGCCAGTGCGATCCATCAGACGAGATCGTCATGAAGCCGGCAACCTTCTGGGCGCGTGGCGAACGCAATATCGGCGGCGTGCTGCCGCTGATCATCCTGACCAACTGCGACGAGGTGGAGCTGCAATATGGCGCGCTTTCCAAACGCATCGGCCCGGACCGCGAAAACTACCCGCATCTGCCGCATCCGCCCGTCGTGCTCGACCATCGCCACTTCACCGCCGATGAGCTCGGCACCTGGGGTCTCGAATGGATCGACGGCACCTTCACCGGCTATATCGACGGCAAACCGGTGGCCAGCCTGACGCTGGCGGCCGATCCGTTGCCGACGACACTTGAGGTCGTTGCCGACAGTTCGACGCTCAGAGCCCGCGAACGCGACAGCACACGCGTCATCATCCGCGCCCTCGACCAGAGCGGCCAGCGCCTGCCCTTCATGAATGACAGCATTTCGCTGAAGGTGCACGGCCCGGCAAGGATCGTCGGCCCGGCCACTGTGCCATTGCAGGGCGGCACATCAGGCTTCTGGCTGGAGGCGACGGGCTTCACCGGCGAGATCACCGTCGAAGTCGTTTCTACGCGTTTCGCACCGGTGACAACAAGCGTGACGGCCGCCTGACGGCCATCACCCGATCCTCGCCTGGCTTTCTGGATCGAAGAACACGGCCTTATCGAGATTGAAGGCCAGTCGGGTTGTCTGGCCAGGTGCAATGCCGGCATCGGCGCGCAGGCGGGCGACGACGGATTTGCCGCCGAGCTTGGTGACGGCGAAGGTGTCGGAGCCGGCCGGTTCGACGACTTCGATCAGGCAGTCGCCCTCGCTCAGCATGCGCGCCTTGCGGTCGGCGCCATCCGGATCGGTCAAGGCCTCGGGGCGGATGCCGAAGATCACCTGTCTGCCGGTATAGGTGGTCAGGCCATTGTTGCCAGCCATGACGGGGAGCTTGAGCGGGGCGGCATTCGGCCGCTCCAGCGAGACTTCGAGCCCGCCGGCGCCGTTTTCGACGGTGGCGGTCAAGAGGTTCATCGCCGGCGATCCCATGAAGTCGGCGACGAAGATATTGGAGGGGCTGTTATAGATCTCGGCCGGCGTGCCGAACTGCTGCAGCACGCCGTCCTTCAGCACGGCGATCTTGGTCGCCAGCGTCATCGCCTCGATCTGATCATGGGTGACATAGACGAAGGTGGTGCCCATGCGCTGATGCAGCCGCTTGATCTCGGTGCGCATGTCGACCCGCAGCTTGGCATCGAGATTGGAGAGCGGTTCATCGAACAGGAAGACCTGCGGGTTGCGCACCAAGGCTCTCCCCATGGCGACGCGCTGGCGCTGGCCGCCCGACAGCTGGCTCGGCTTGCGGTCGAGCAGATGGCCGATCTGCAGCATGTCGGAGACCTGTTTGATCGCCTTGGCACGTTCGTCCTTCGGCACGCCGCGGATCTCCATGCCGAAGGCGATGTTGCCCGCCACCGTCATGTTCGGATAGAGCGCATAGGACTGGAACACCATGGCGATGTCGCGCTTGGAGGGATGCAGGCCGCTGATGTCGCGTCCGTCGATCCTGATATCGCCCGAGGTGATCGTCTCCAGCCCGGCAATGGTGTTGAGCAGGGTGGACTTGCCGCAGCCGGACGGGCCGACCAGCACGAGAAAGCCGCCCTTGTCGAGTTCGAGGTCGATGCCCTTGAGAATGTCGACGGCGCCGAAGCGCTTTTTCAGACCGGAGATTTCGAGGAAGGCCATGGATTACCCTTTGACAGCGCCCGCCATCAGACCGCGCACGAAGTAGCGGCCGGCGAGGATATAGACGATGAGCGTCGGCACGGCGGCGATCATCGCCGCCGCCATGTTGACATTGTATTCGACCACCCCGGTCGAGGTGTTGACGACATTGTTCAGCGCCACCGTCATCGGCATGGAATCGCCGGTGCCGGCATAGGCCGAGGCAAACAGGAAGTCGTTCCAGATATTGGTGAACTGGTAGATGACGGTGACGACGATGATCGGCAGCGAGTTCGGCAGCATGATGCGGCGGAAGATCTGGAAGAAGCTGGCGCCATCGACCTGGGCGGCCCGCACCAGCTCGGTCGGAAAGGCCTCGTAGAAATTGCGGAAGAACAGCGTCGTGAAGCCGAGGCCGTAGACGACATGGACGAAGACCAGATTGACCGTCGGATTGCCGAAGCCAAAGGCAAAGCCGGTGGCATTCTGCAGCGTCATGCCGAAGCGGCCGAGCGCTCCCAGGATCGTCGCCATCGGCAGCAGCACCGACTGGAACGGGATGAAGCAGGCAAACAGCATCAGCCCGAACACCAGCGTGTGGCCGGGAAAGCGCCATTTGGTGAGCACATAACCGTTCAGCGCCCCCATGATGGTGGAGATGGCGACGGCCGGCACCACCATCTTGATCGAGTTCCAGAAGTAGCCCTTGATGCCGGCGCAGGTCAGACCCACACAGGTCTCGCCCCAGGCCTTGATCCAGGGATCGAAGGTCGGGGATTGCGGCAGCGCCAGCATGTTGCCGTTCTGGATCTCGTCCATGGTCTTGAACGAGGTGGTCAGCATGACGAAGAGCGGCATCAGGTAGAGGATGGCGAAGATCACGAGCAGGCCGTAGATGACGGTGCGGCCGATCCAGCGGCTGTTGCTGTTGTTGTTGCTGTTGTCGCTGGCCTGCGGGGTTGCGATTGCCGGAGAGGTCACGCTGCTCATCGGGCCTTCTCCTTCAGTTCGGAATAGAGATAGGGCACGATGATCGCCGAGATGGTCATCAGCATGATGATGGCGCTGGCCGAGCCGACGGCCATCTCGTTGCGCTTGAAGGTGTATTCATACATGAAGTTGGACGGCAGCCAGGCCGAGCCGCCCGGCCCGCCCGAGGTCAGCGCCACCACCAGGTCATAAGACTTGATCGCCATATGGGCGAGCACGATGAAGGCCGACAGAAAGATCGGCCGCAGCAATGGAATGACGATGCGGCGGTAGAGCTGGAAGGGCGAGGCGCCGTCGATCTGGGCGGCCTTCATGATCTCGCCGTCGATGCCGCGCAGGCCCGCCAGGAACATCGCCATGACGAAGCCGGATGCCTGCCACACACCGGCGATGACGACGGTGTAGATGACGAAGTCCTTGTTCTTGATCCAGTCGAAGTGGAAGCTCGTCCAGCCGAAGTAGTGCAGCGTCTGTTCCAGGCCGAGGCCGGGGTCGAGGAACCATTTCCAGGCAACGCCGGTGACGATGAAGGAGAGCGCCATCGGATAGAGGAAGATCGGCCGGAGCAGCCCCTCGCCGCGGATCTTCTGGTCGAGCAGGATGGCGAGGAAGAGACCGAGCGCCAGGCAGATGCCGACATAGAGGAAGCCGAAGATCGCCATGTTGGTGATCGAGGTATACCAGGAAGACGGCGGATCGCTCTCGAAGGTCCAGCGCCACAGCCGCTGATAGGCGCGTGCACCGGTCAGCGCATAGGAGGGAAAGGTCTTGGAATTGGTGAAGGACAGATAGGCCGTCCAGATGATGAAGCCGTAGACGAAGATGATGGTGATGACGAAGCTCGGCGCCAGCACGATCTTCGGCAGCGCATCCTGCAGCCGGCCGCGCAACGAGATACCCGTCGATTGCCGCGGCGTCAGAACCGGATCGGTGGTCGCAACTGTGCTCATGGAATGTCATCTCCTCCCCGCATGATGGCTCCTCGATATCGTCCGGGCATGATCATCCTGCATGATCGGCGCGGAGCCTGAAGCTTCCCCGCGGGTCACGCGGGGAAGCATTGTCATCACAATTGATCTCAGCGGGCGTCGTCGATCGCCTGGACCAGCTGGGTCACGGCCTCGTCGGAGGTCTTGATCTGGCCGTGGACGAACTTCGAGACGACGTCCTTATAGGCATTGGCGATCGCCGGCGGTGCGCCATAGCCTTGCGCCAGCGAGCCGAACAGCGTGCCGCCTTCATTGGCAGCCTTCAGGTCGGCGATACCCTTCTTGCCGCAGGCGTCGAAGTCGGTATCGGGAACGTCGGTACGAGCCGGCACCGAACCCTTGACGACGTTGAAGGCCGACTGGAAGCTCTTCGACAGCGTTGCGGTTGCCAGCGCCACCTGCGCCGCCTTGCGGTCGTCGGGGACGTTGAACATGCCGAACATGTCGGAGTTGTAGATCACGCTGCCGTCGGTGCCGGGGAAGCGGTAGCACAGGAAGTCGGTATCCGGCGTCTTCTTGGCGGCGACGAATTCGCCCTTGGCCCAGTCGCCCATCACCTGCACCAGCGCGTCACCCTTGATGACCATGGCGGTGGCGAGGTTCCAGTCGCGGCCGGAGAAGTTCGGATCGACATATTTGACGATCGTCGCCAGATTATCGAAGGACTTCTTCATCGTCTCGGACTTCAGCGACTCTTCATCGAGGTCGTTGAAGGCCTTCTTGTAGAACTCCGGACCGCCGGTCGACAGCACGATGGAATCGAACATCGTCGCTTCCTGCCAGTTCTGGCCGCCAAGGGCGAGCGGGATGACGCCGGCGGCCTTGGCCTTGTCAAGCAGGGCGATCAGATCGTCAAAGGTCTTCGGCTGGGTGCCGCCGATCTTGTCCATCACCGCCTTGTTGATCCACAGCCAGTTGACCGAGTGGACGTTGACCGGGGCTGCGACCCACTTGCCGTCATAGACCGAGAATTTCTGCAGCGCCGCCGGCACCGACTTGTCCCAGCCTTCCTTCTTCGCCGTCTCCGTCAGGTCACCCATGACGCCGGCCTGGGCATAATCGAGCACGGTATACCCCAGCATCTGCGAGGCTGTCGGATAGGTGCCGGCCGCCACCATCGCCTTCAGCGCCGTCATCGCCGCGTCACCGCCACCGCCGGCCACCGGAACATCCTTCCAGGCAAAACCTTCCTTCGACAGATCCTGCTTCAGAACGTTCAGCGCCGCTGCCTCGCCGCCCGACGTCCACCAGTGCAGCATCTGCACTTCCTTCACGTCGGCTGCCTGCGCTGCGCTCAGGCCGGCCATCATCACGACAGCAATCGCTGCCGAGCTCAAAAACTTGCGCATGAATTTCCTCCCATTTGCAAATCGGCGGCGGGACCCTCCCTGCCGCCCGATGTTTTCCACCCATTGTGGCGGTCGACATACGACCGCGCTCCTCCGCGCGGTTGCTAATTTAAAACGTTATAACTCTTTGATCGTCAAGTCCTTTCTCGACTGTCGAGAAAAATATGGTTATTTCGCCATGGCATTGAAACTAATAGATATTTTCTGTAAGATTAACAAAACGTAAAAATTTAAAACGTTTTCATTCGTTGATTGCGTGCCGGATTCATCGTGTTATTGTGTCGGCAAATCCACCATGGAAAGCTCAGGGTGACCGAACCGTCCCGGCCGCAACGCGGCGAAAATTTCGATATCGCACACAGGCGCGGCAAGCCGACCTTGCGAACGATCGCCACGATCGCCGGTCTTGCCGTGACGACGGTGTCACGGGCGCTTTCCGACGCGCCGCAGATTTCGCTGGAGACCCGTCAACGCGTGCACCGTATCGCCCGCGAGATCGGCTATCTCCCCGACCGGGCCGCGCAGCGTCTGAAGACCGGCCGCACCAACGTCATCGCCATTCTGCTCGATTCGCACGAGGAGGTGGTCGGCTTCAGCACCTCGATCATGTACGGCATCGCCAAGGCGCTGAAAGAGACCGCCTACCATCTAGTCGTCGCCCCGAACTTCCTGTCGACGACCGACGTCGAAGCCGCCGAATACATTATCCGTAACCACCTCGCCGACGGGCTGATCTTCACACGCACCGAACCGCTCGATGCCCGTGTCCGCCTCCTGCTCGAAACCGGCTTTCCCTTCATCTGTCACGGCCGCACCGAATTTTCGACGCCGCACCCCTATGTCGACTATGACAATTTCACCTTTGCCTATGAGGCGACGCGCCGGCTGATCGCCAAGGGCCGCAGAAAGGTGGCGGTGATCCTGCCGCCGAAACGGCTGACCTTCTGCCAGCATATTCTGCATGGTTTCATGACGGCGGTGCGCGAAGCAGGCATCGCCTATGAGATCCCTGAGGCCATCGATCTCGATACACCGGCGGGTGTGCTGCGCGACTTCATTCGCGGCCGCGCTGATGCCCCGGATGCTCCTGACGGTTTCATCTGTCCCGGCGAAGTTTCGGCGCTCGCCGTCATCAGCGGCATGAGCGATGCCGGCCGTTTACTGGCCATCGATTACGATATCGTCGCCAAGGAGACGTCCCGCCTTCTCAGCCAGTTGCAGCCGAAGGTCGACACGATCCACGAGGACCTGACGGCCGCCGGCGAGGATCTCGGCCGCATGCTGCTGCAGCGCATCAACAATCCGGACGCCGAAGATCTGCAGCTTCTGCTGCCGCCGCAGATCAACTTTCCGGTCGGTTAACCGCTCGGCTGTGACGGCCGACCTCTTAAAACTGTTTGCATGACGCGTGATTTGTCCTAGAAGCACCGCGTAATCCGGTCGCAGCCCACCCGGTCAAAACAAGGGATCCAAAATATGAAAACCATCGTCGTCTGCTCCGGCGGACTGGACTCCGTTTCGCTTGCCCACAGGATAGCCGCGGAAAAACAGCTTATCGGCCTAATCTCCTTCGACTACGGCCAACGGCATCGCAAGGAACTCGAATTCGCCGCGAAGTGTGCCGCACGCCTTTCCGTTCCCCATCATATTATCGACATTGCCAGCATCGGCGGCCATCTCAGCGGATCGGCCCTGACCGACAATGTCGAGGTTCCCGACGGCCACTATGCCGAGGAGACCATGAAAGCCACGGTCGTCCCGAACCGCAACGCCATCATGCTGGCCATCGCCTTCGGTCTGGCGGCAGCGCAAAAGGCAGATGCCGTTGCCGTCGCCGTGCATGGTGGCGACCACTTCATTTACCCCGACTGTCGGCCGGGCTTCATCGACGCCTTCCAGCGCATGCAGAACGAAGCGCTGGAGGGTTATGCCAGCGTGAAATTGCTTGCACCGTATGTCGATGTTCCCAAAGCGGCGATCGTGGTTGACGGCGAAAAACACGGCACGCCGTTTTCGGAAACATGGTCCTGCTACAAGGGCGGCAGGCTCCACTGCGGGCGCTGCGGAACCTGCGTCGAACGCCGCGAGGCCTTCCATCTGGCCGGCGTTCCCGATCCGACGGAGTACGATGACCGGGACTTCTGGAAAGCGGCCCTGTCCCAATATTCGGCGACGGAGGCGCGTTGATGTACCGCATCACCAAGGAGTTTCACCTCTCCGCCTCCCATCAGCTGGATCATCTGCCCGCCGACCATCAATGCGCTCGGCTCCACGGCCACAACTACATTGTGGTCATCGAGCTCTCCGCCGAAAGCCTGAATGATGACGGCTTCGTTCGTGACTACCACGACCTCTCGTCGCTCAAGCGCTATATCGACGAAACCTTCGATCATCGGCACCTGAACGACGTCTTCGGCCATTCGAAAGTCACCTCCGAGTTCCTGGCAAGGCACTTTTACGACTGGTGCAAGCAGCGCTTCCCGGAGACATCCTCCGTTCGCGTCAGCGAGACGCCGAAAACCTGGGCGGAGTACAGACCGTGAGTGGCGGAACCATTCGCGTCAGCGAGATCTTTGGCCCGACCATCCAGGGTGAAGGCGCCTTGATCGGGCTGCCGACGGTGTTCGTCAGAACAGGCGGCTGTGATTATCGATGTTCCTGGTGCGACAGCCTGCACGCGGTCGACAGCGCGTTCCGCGATCAATGGATTCCGATGTCCCCCGAGGCGATCTGGCATAAGGTCACCGAACTCTCCGGGGCAAAGCCACTGACGGTTTCCCTTTCCGGAGGCAATCCGGCGATACAACCCTTAAGGCCGCTGATCGAACTTGGCCATTCCCAAGGATACCGCTTTGCACTGGAAACGCAGGGAAGCATAGCCCAGGCCTGGTTTCGCGATCTCGACGTCCTGGTCATCAGCCCCAAACCGCCATCCAGCGGCATGCCGACGGATTGGGACCAGGTGGACCACTGTCTTCACCTAGCCGCCAGCGGCCCCGAGATCGTCCTGAAGATCGTCGTCTTCGACGATGCCGACTACGCATTCGCCCGACGGGCAGGTGAGCGCTATCCGCAAATTCCCCTGTTCCTCCAACCCGGCAACCACACCCCGCCGCCGCCCGACGATGACTACGCCCGCATTGATATCGACGGTGTGATGGATCGGATGCACTGGCTTGTCGACAAGGTGACGGCGGACCAATGGTTTGCAGCCCGCGTGCTGCCTCAACTGCACGTGCTGCTTTGGGGAAACAAGCGAGGGGTCTGAGCTACCTGCCCTCTGGAAAGGCGAAGACATCGACCGGTTCGCCGAGCCCGCGCAGCGGGAAGGTGCCGAGACTGTCCATCTCCTCCGCGCAGCCCGCCATTTCGACGAAGGCCCGCGATAGCAGCACCGGACGCTTGACCTCCTTGGTCAGGCTTTCCAGCCGCGAGGCGACATTGACCGCCGGCCCGATGACGGTGAAATCCAGCCGCCGGCGCGAGCCGATATTGCCGTACATGACATCGCCGACATGCACGCCGACGCCGTAGCGCAGCGGTTCGCGCCCATTGCTCGCATGCTGCTGGTTCAATTGCGCCATCAACTCCTGGCCCTCACGGATCGCCTGCAGCAGATCATGACAGGCCGTTTCCTTGCTCAGCGGGAAGATCGCCAGCAAGCCGTCGCCCATGAACTTCAGGATCTCTCCGCCATAGCGCTCGATCGGGTCGGACATAGCGTCGAAATAATCGTTGAGCAGATGGATGACGTCGTCGCGCGGCCAGAGATCCGAAATCGCCGTAAAGTCGCGCAGATCGCAGATCATGATCGCCGCGCCGACGGTCGCGCCGCTGCCACGCGTCGTAACACCCGACAGGATCTGCTCGCTCGCATGCGGTCCCACATAGGTCTGCAGCAGCGTGCGCGCCATGATGTTCTTCAGCCGGATTTCGCTGACGAGGGTCAGGGCCGGCAGCAGGTCGCGCAGGGAATCGATATGATCATTCGTAAAACCGCCCGGCCGGCTGGTGGAAAATGTCGCGACGTGCCGTTTGCCGAACGTATGCTCGACCGGCCAGGCGATATACTCCGTGAGACCGTCGTCGCGCAGTTCCTGGTAGAATGAATCCTCGTCGCCGTCGGCTGTATCTTCCAGCTGTTTGCGCACCTCCTCCGCACCCTGATGGATCGCATTGACGGGACTTTTCAGGAACTCCGGGGTATTTTCGACACCATAGGCGAAAGTGTTGATCTTCGCCTCCGTCAGACCCTCCTTCCAGAGGATGCGGGCGCCAATCCATTGCGGATGGTTCGTCCTGAAATGCAATGTCGCGCGCGCCACCGGCACCCCTGAAGCCAATAGCTTCTCGCACATCTCCACCAGGATGTTGTCGATGAACCGCTCGCCGCGCGTCTCGTTCACCAGCCAGTCGAGGATCCGTCTCCTGCGGATCGGCCAGACGCCATCATCCGCTTCGACGGTAGTCCCGGCCTTGTCCAAAAGAGACGACATCAAAAACTCCTGCTGCGCCATATCGGCGAGTACTGAATTTAGTTTCAGCTGAATGTGGGCGATAGGGAAGCAAATGATAAGGGGGAGACGGCGATCAAACCTCAGAAATCCCAGTCCTCGTCCTCGGTCGCCACTGCCTTGCCGATGACATAGGAGGAGCCGGAGCCGGAGAAGAAGTCGTGGTTCTCGTCGGCATTCGGCGAAAGTGCCGACAGGATCGCCGCGTTGACCTTGCAGGCATCAGCCGGGAAAAGCGCCTCATAGCCGAGGTTCATCAGCGCCTTGTTGGCATTGTAGTGCAGGAACTTCTTGACGTCCTCGGTCAGCCCGACGCCGTCATAGAGCGCTTCGGTATATCTGGCCTCGTTATCGTAGAGTTCGAGCAGCAGCTCGAAGGCGAAATCCTTGATCTCCTGCCTTCTCTCATCACCGAGCCGCTCCAGCCCGCGCTGGAACTTGTAGCCGATATAATAGCCGTGCACCGCCTCGTCGCGGATGATCAGGCGGATCATGTCGGCCGTGTTGGTGAGCTTGGCGCGGCTCGACCAGTACATCGGCAGGTAGAAGCCGGAATAGAACAGGAAGCTTTCGAGGAAGACGCTCGCGACCTTCTTCTTCAGCGGATCGCCGGAGCCGTACTGCTCCATGATCAGCGCCGATTTCCGCTGCAGGAATTCATTCTCCTCCGACCAGCGATAGGCATCGTCGACATCGGGCGTCGAGCACAGCGTCGAGAAGATCGAGGAATAGGAGCGCGCATGCACAGCCTCCATGAAGGAGACGTTGGAAAGCACCGCCTCCTCATGCGGCGTTGCCGCATCTTCCATCAGCCTTATGGAACCGACGCCATTCTGGATCGTGTCGAGCAGCGTCAACCCGGTGAAGACGCGGATGGTCAGTTGTTGCTCGACCGGCGTCAGCGTCGCCCAGGAAGGAATGTCGTTCGAAAGCGGCACCTTTTCCGGCAGCCAGAAATTACCGGTGAGCCGGTTCCAGACTTCGAGATCCTTATCGTCCTCGATACGGTTCCAGTTGACGGCGCGCACGCGGCTGATCGGCTTTACGGCGATGTTCATGGTGATTATGTCCTCAATAGATCTGATGGCGCTCGGAGCCCCCTCACCCTGCCCTCTCCCCCAGGGGAGAGGGGATGTCGCGCCTGCCGCAAATGTCTTCTCCCCATCGGGGAGAAGGTGCCGGCAGGCGGATGAGGGGGCCATTTGCTTAAAGGCTCGCGGCCGAAATCAACTCACAGCGTACAAGACACACAGCCCTGCACCTCAGTGCCGGACAGCGCCATTTGGCGAAGGCGGATGTAGTAGATCGTCTTGATGCCCTTCTTCCAGGCATGGATCTGCGCCCTGTTGATATCGCGCGTCGTCGCCGTGTCGCGAAAGAACAAGGTCAGCGACAGCCCCTGGTCGACATGCTGGGTCGCCGCCGCATAGGTGTCGATGATCTTCTCCGGTCCGATCTCGTAGGCATCCTGATAATAATCGAGATTGTCGTTGGTCATGAACGGTGCCGGATAATAGACGCGGCCGATCTTGCCTTCCTTGCGAATTTCGATCTTCGAGACGATCGGGTGGATCGAGGAGGTCGAGTGGTTGATGTAGGAGATCGAGCCTGTCGGCGGCACCGCCTGCAGGTTCTGGTTATAGAGGCCGGAGGCCATGACCGCCTTCTTCAGCGCGGCCCAGTCTTCCCTTGTCGGAATATGGATGCCCGCCGTCTCGAACAGCGCCCTGACCTTCTCCGTCGCCGGCTCCCAGAGCTGGTCGGTATATTTGTCGAAATAGTCGCCGGAAGCATATTTCGAATTCTCGAAGCCCTTGAAGCTTGTGCCGCGTTCGACCGCCAAGAGGTTCGAGGCGCGGATCGCGTGATAGGTGACCGTATAGAAATAGATGTTGGTGAAATCGACGCCTTCCTCCGAGCCGTAGAAGATGCGTTCGCGGGCGAGATAGCCGTGCAGGTTCATCTGGCCAAGGCCGATCGCATGGCTCTCGTCATTGCCCTTCTCGATCGAGGGAACCGAGGAAATGTGGCTCATGTCGGAAACGGCCGTCAGCGCCCGGATCGACGTCTCGATCGTCTTGCCGAAATCGGCCGAATCCATGGCCGCAGCGATGTTCAACGAGCCGAGATTGCAGGAAATATCCTTGCCGAGATGTTTGTAGGAGAGGTCGTCGTTATAGTCGCTCGCCTCGCTCACCTGCAGGATCTCCGAGCAGAGATTGCTCATCGAGATGCGTCCGGCGATCGGGTTCGCCCGGTTCACCGTGTCCTCGAACATGATATAGGGGTAGCCGCTCTCGAACTGGATTTCGGCAAGCACCTGGAAGAATTCGCGCGCCTTGATCTTCTTCTTTGAAATGCGGGCATCCGCCACCATCTCGCGGTACTTTTCCGTCACCGAAATCTCGGTGAAAGGCGCGCCATAGACGCGTTCCACGTCATAGGGCGAGAACAGGTACATGTCTTCATTGTTCTTGGCGAGCTCGAAGGTGATGTCGGGCACGACGACGCCGAGCGACAGCGTCTTGATGCGGATCTTCTCGTCGGCATTTTCACGCTTGGTATCGAGGAAGCGCATGATGTCGGGGTGATGGGCGTTGAGATAGACCGCACCCGCGCCCTGCCGCGCCCCGAGCTGGTTGGCATAGGAAAAACTGTCTTCGAGCAGCTTCATCACCGGGATGATGCCAGACGACTGGTTCTCGATCTGCTTGATCGGCGCGCCGGCCTCGCGGATATTGGTCAGCGACAGCGCCACGCCGCCGCCGCGCTTCGACAATTGCAGCGCCGAATTGATCGACCGGCCGATCGATTCCATATTGTCCTCGACGCGCAGCAGGAAGCAGGAAACCAGCTCTCCGCGCTGCTTCTTGCCGGCATTGAGGAAGGTCGGCGTCGCCGGCTGGAAACGGCCGGAAATGATCTCGTCCACCATGTCGCGGGCAAGGCCCTCGTCGCCGCGCGCAAGCGCCAGCGCCACCATGCAGATGCGGTCCTCGTAGCGCTCGAGATAGCGCTTTCCGTCGAAGGTCTTCAGCGTATAGCTGGTGTAATATTTGAAGGCGCCGAGGAAGGTCGGGAAACGGAATTTCCTGGCATAGGCCTGGTCGAACAGGTCTCGCACGAAATTGAAGGAATACTGGTCGAGAACCTCCTGCTCGTAATAACCCTCGGTCACGAGGTAATCGAGCTTTTCCCTCAGATTGTGAAAGAACACCGTGTTCTGGTTCACATGCTGCAGGAAATACTGCTTGGCCGCCAAACGATCCTTGTCGAGCTGGATCCGCCCATCCTCGTCATAGAGGTTCAGCATGGCGTTCAGCGCGTGATAGTCGAGCGTTTCCGCCGCTTTCAAAGGGCGTTCGCCGGCGGGATGAGCAAAAGTGTTATGCGGTTTTGCGCCCGCATCCCGCGTCAGAGTTGTTCCCGTGTCCAAAATCGTTCCATCCCGTGTTTGACGTTGGCGACGTCGTCTTCCGTGCCCATGAGCTCGAACCTGTAGAGATACGGCACCAGGCATTTCCGCGAGACCACGTCGCCGGCGAGCCCGTATGTCTCGCCGAAATTGCTGTTGCCCGCGGCGATCACGCCGCGGATGTGTCCTCGGTTTTCCGCATCGTTCAAGAAACGGATCACCTGCTTGGGAACGGCACCCTTGCCGCCGTCGCCGCTATAAGTCGGCACAACAAGCACGAAGGGTTCGTGGATATGGAACGCGTCAACGCCACCGGTCGGAATGCGCGCCGCGCGCAGTCCGAGCTTGGCGACGAACCGATGGGTATTTTCGGATCGGCTGGAATAATAGACGATCAACCCCACCGCTTGTCCTCACTCAGGAGAGCGCGCTGATCATGTCGGGGCGGAAGCCCGCCCAGTGCTGCTCGCCGGCGATGACGACAGGCGCCTGCATGTAGCCGAGGCTGCGGACCCGATCGAGCGCTTCGGCATCCTGCGAGATATCGACGATGTCATAATCGACACCCAGACGGTCGAGGGCGCGGTAGGTGGCAGTGCACTGGACGCAGGCAGGCTTGCTGTAGACGGTAATGGTCATAGTATTCCTCGTGACGACGCGATTGGGACGCAGGACATCGATCGGAAATCTCTCGATATCCGTCGAAAAGGCTCTGTATTTTGCAGCTATGCGGCTCGTTCAGCCGCCGGGCGCGACGTGCCCTTTATATTGCGCGGGTGGCGGCCTGAATTGAGATACTGACATGACTTCACCCCGAAGTGGCTCAATGCGAAGGTTTCAGGGGCGGAGGTTCGGGCCTGCGCAACGCGATGCGGAGATCCCCGCAGCCATGCAAACGCGACCTTCCGGACACCCCGCCCGTGGACGTTTTGTTCGAGGCAGGTCTCCTGGCTCACGGGTCAAAGCACCCTGCCCCAGCCTTCCCAAGGCCTCATGCCTCAGTGACCTGAAATCGGACAGTTGCTCTCCGCTCACAGTTGCGGGGGCAGCTCCGGCGTTGTTGCGCCGTCATGGCGAAACGCACCGTATTCCCGTCTTAGCCATCGCTCCCTACGAATCGATGGAACCTCGAACACTAGATATAGTACGCCAATCCAAATTCGCGTCAACGGATGGTTTGTGCATTGCGTTACGACAGGTTTGAAATCGCTACATTCCTGTGAAGAACATGGATAACCAAAGCTTAAAGACAGCAGGCTGTGGAGAAGCCCCACGAGGGGAGCCGACCTATGACCGGTCCAAAGATTTCGGTTCGAGATCAGGCCCGAATCGTCGATGGGACATCCCGCCGGTGACGGGCGCCGGAGGATGAAGTCGGGGAATGCTTATATCTTTATCCGAAGCAGCCGCAGCGCGTTGATCGTCACCAGCACGGTGGCACCGGTATCGGCGAGGATCGCCGGCCAGAGCCCGGTAATGCCCATGATCGTCGTCACCAGGAACACCGCCTTCAGCCCCAGCGCGATGCTGATGTTCTGCAGGATGTTGCCCATCGTGCGTTTGGAAAGTTCGATCATCCGCGCCACGTCGCCGACGCGTCCGTGCAGCACGGCGGCATCCGCGGTCTCCAGTGCCACATCGGTGCCGCCGCCCATGGCGATGCCGATATCGGCAGCGGCCAGCGCCGGAGCATCGTTGATGCCGTCGCCGACCTTGGCGACGATCAAGCCCTGGCGCTTCAATTCGCCGACGACACGCTGCTTGTCCTCAGGCATCATCTCCCCGAGCCAGTCGATGCCGAGCATGCCGGCCACGGCTGCCGCCGTCCGCTTGTTGTCGCCCGTCAGCATCATCGCCTTGACGCCTGCCGATTTGAGGCTAGCGAGCCCGGCCTCGGCATCCTCGCGCGGCTCGTCGCGCATGGCGATCAGGCCGGCCGCGATACCGTTGACAAGCAGCACCGATACGCTCTTGCCCTCGTCGTTGAGCGCCGTGATGCGTGCATCCTGCTCCGCGCTGAGCGCCCCGAGCGCACGGGCAGCCGGCGGCGACAACAGGTCCAGCGTCTCGCCGCCGACCTTGCCGCTGACACCCTTGCCCGGCAGCGCTTCCAGCTCAAAGGCTGGCGGCACGGGAACGCCGTCCGCCTTGGCGCGGTTGAGGATAGCCAGGGCCAAGGGATGGCTGGATCCCTGCTCCAGCACCGCCGCGCGCGACAACACCTGCGCCTCCTTCAATCCGAAGGAAATGATGTCGGTCACCTGTGGCCTGCCCTCGGTCAGCGTGCCTGTCTTGTCGAAGGCGACCATCGTCACCTTGCCGAGCGTTTCCAGCACCGCGCCGCCCTTCATCAGCAGCCCGCGCCGCGCCCCCGCCGAAAGCGCAGCGGCGATTGCCGCCGGCGTCGAGATGACAAGCGCGCAGGGGCAGCCGATCAGCAGGATGGCGAGACCCTTATAGATCCATTCGCCCCACGACCCGCCGAACAGCAGCGGCGGAACGATGGCAACCAATGCTGCGACCACGACCACGCCGGGCGTGTAATAGTGCGAGAAGCGGTCGATGAAACGCTCGGTCGGCGCCTTCGATTCCTGCGCCTCCTCCACCAGCTTGACGACTCGGGCGATGGTATTGTCGGCCGCCGCCGCCGTGACGCGAACCCGGAGCAGCACATCGCCATTCACCGTGCCGGCAAAAACAACGGCATCGACACCCTTGCGCACCGGCGTGCTCTCACCCGTCACCGGCGCCTCGTCGATCGCACTCTCGCCGGAAACAATGATGCCGTCCGCCGAGATCCGGTCCCCCGGACGCACCATGATGACGGCGCCGACGGCAAGGCTTTCCGCCGGCACTTCCCGCGTCTGGCCATTGTCTTCGAGCAGCGCATTCTTCGGCACCAGGGCCGCCAGCGACTGGATGCTTTGGCGCGCCTTGCCCGCCGCCACCCCTTCCAGCAGCTCGCCGACGAGGAACAGGAACACGACGGTTGCCGCCTCCTCGCCGGCATTGATGATGACGGCGCCAACGGCGGCGATGGTCATCAGCATCTCGATCGAAAACGGTGTTCCCGAGAAAGCGGCCATGACGGCGCGCCGTGCAATCGGCACCAGGCCGACCAGCACGGCGACGATGAAGGCGTAAGAACCAATCGCCGGCACCAGATGGCCGACGGCATAGGCGGCAACGAGTGCGACACCCGAAAGGATGGTCAGCCGGCCCTTCCGGCTCTGCCACCAGGGACCGGCCATCGGCGCATGGTCGTGCCCGTGCAGGCCCTCGATTTCCTTCGCGCCATGATCGTGCGAGTGGTCATGACTTACATGATCATGGCCGTCATGGTCATGGTCATGGTCATGGCCCGCGTGATCACCATGGTCATGCTGATGGTCGTGACGATGCCGCGCACCGTTTTCCTGCGCGGGTGCCGCGCTTCCGGCAAGCGGCGCGACGGAATAGCCGAGCCCTGTCACCTTCTTCTCGATCGCCTTGAGATCGCTGCTGCCGTCATGCCGGACGGTCATCGTGCCCGCCATCACCGAAACGGAAACATCGGCGACACCCGCCACGCGTCTGACCGCGGTATCGATCTTGGTTGCGCAGGCGGCGCAATCCATGCCGCCGACCCGGTATCGTGTCTCGCTCTCAGCCATGATCCGCTTCCTTGTCAAACAGAAGCATCCCTCCTACATCCTCTAGCGACTAGAGGTGCAAGAGGAAAATCATGAAAAAGATCACGATCGGCGAAGCCGCGCGCCAAAGCGGCGTCAAGGTGCCGACAGTGCGTTACTATGAAAGCATTGGCCTGCTCGCCGCCCCGAGCCGCAGCGAGGGCAACCAGCGCTCCTTCGAACCGGCCGATGTCAGCCGCCTCGCCTTCATCCGCCACGCCCGCGAACTCGGCTTCGAGATCGAGGCGATCCGCACGCTGCTCACCCTGCAGGATGATCCGCACCAGTCCTGCGCCTCGGCCGACGCCATCGCCAAGGCCCGCCTCATCGAGGTCGAGCAGCGCATCCGCAGCCTGAAGGCGCTGAAGGCCGAGCTGGAAACCATGGTGGAAGGCTGCGGCCACGGCCGCGTCGATCAATGCCGCGTCATCGAGGTTCTCGCCGACCACGGCCAGTGCACGCATCCGCACCACTGATCTCAGCCCTTGCAGGCGATCCGCGCCCGCGCCAAAACTCAATGCAGACAGAATCGGGCGAAGACCTCTATGAACCAGAAGCGGATTGCCATCATCGGCGGCGGCCCGGCGGGTCTCGCGGCTGCCGAACTGCTTTCCCGTTCCGGTCATGCGGTGACGGTCTACGACGCCATGCCGACCTTCGCCCGCAAGTTCCTGCTGGCCGGCAAATCCGGTCTCAACATCACCCATTCCGAGGATTATGCCCGTTTCGCCACGCGTTTCGGCCCCGCCTCCGTCCATCTACGCGCCGCCCTTGATGCCTTTACCCCAGATGATATCAGGGATTGGGCCGCAGGCCTCGGGACCGAGACCTTCGTCGGCTCATCCGGCCGGGTTTTCCCGAAGGTGATGAAGGCCTCGCCTTTGCTGCGCGCCTGGCTCAGGCGGCTGGAAGCACAGGGCGTCACGCTGCGCACGCGCCATCGCTGGATCGGTTTTGCTGAAGACGGCTATGTCTTCGAAACGCCCGAAGGGCGCAGCATCATCCGTTGTGACGCAGCCCTGCTGGCGCTCGGTGGCGCAAGCTGGCCGCGCCTCGGCTCCGATGCAAGCTGGCTACCCTTGTTATCGGCAAGGGGCGTTGAGATCGAGGCTTTCAAACCCGCCAATTGCGGCTTCGTCGTCGACTGGAGCAAAAACTTCGGCGAGCGTTTCGCCGGCGAGCCGGTGAAATCGGTCACCGCAACCTCCGAGGCCGGCACCCTTCCCGGCGAATTCGTCATCACCGGAAGCGGCATCGAGGGCAGCCTGATCTATGCCCATACCGCCAGCCTCCGCGACCAACTGCTGAACCATGGCAGCGCCGTCCTGACGCTCGATCTCGCACCCGGCCGCACCATCGAAAGGCTGCGCCACGATCTTGCGCGGCAGGACCCCAAATCCAGCTTTTCAAACCGCCTGCGCAAGAGCGCCGGCCTCGACGGCGTCAAGGCCGCGCTGCTGCGCGAATTCGCGCCCGAGCGCGACCGGACAGATCCCGAACGCCTGGCCGGCCTGATCAAGGCCCTGCCGGTGCCGGTGATCGAAACCCGCCCGATCGCCGAAGCGATCTCCTCGGCCGGCGGCATCTGTTGGAGCGGCATCGACGAAGGCTACATGTTGAAGGCGCTGCCGGGCACCTTCGTCGCCGGCGAAATGCTCGACTGGGAAGCACCGACAGGCGGTTATCTTCTCACCGCCTGCCTGGCGACCGGCCGGGCGGCCGCGCGCGGCATCGAGGCCTGGCTGTTGCGGTCGATGCCGATGATCTCGAACCGGATCTAGATCAATGAAATGACGGATGATGTCGTGCAAAGATCGCTGACGCTTTCCAGCATTGTGCCCTGATTGCCGGGGCGAAGGGGGGATGGCCGTCGACACTTGCAATTGCAAACCGGCCGCTTTTCCATCAGACTATGCTGAACTTCGGTGGGAGGAGCCGATGCACGAACACTCAGCGCACGCCGAGCACGTCTACACGTCTGCCCAGCGCGATTCCGCCGCAGCCAGTTCTCCGGTCGTCGCCTCATGGCGTCGATGCATGACCATGCACCAGCTCGCGCCCGAGGACGAACGGGCACCGCTGCGCCTTACCGATCAGGAATTCCGCAATGCACGCGAGCAATCCGAACAGCTGATCGCCAGCGCGACGGGAGAGCTCGATCGTCTCTTTACCACCGTCGGCAAAGCCGGCTGCTGCCTGCTTCTGACCGACAAGAACGGCATCGCGCTGGAGCGCCGGGGAGCTGCCGGCGACGACAAGGAATTCCGCGAACTCGGCCTCTGGACCGGCTCGATCTGGACAGAGGCGAGCATCGGCACCAACGGCATCGGCACCGCACTTGCAGACGAGCGTGCCGTCGCCATATTCCGCGATCAGCATTTTTTCTGCTCGAACACCAGCCTCAGCTGCACGACGGCGCCGATCCGCGATCATCGTGGCCGGCTAGCCGCGGCGCTTGATATCTCCACCTGCCGCGAAGACGTCAACGAGATGACGCTGGCGATCCTGACGCAAACCGTGCGCGATGCGGCGATGCGCATCGAGCTCAACCTCTTCCGTTCGGCCTTTACAGGCGCCCGTTTCCTCATGGTCCCGGCCGGCGCCAATTCCGCCGCCGCTCTGCTCGCCGTCGACAGGCACGATCTGGTGCTCGGCGCGACGCGCGCCGCCCGCATCGCGTTGCAGCTGGACGACAGACGCATCGCCGCCGGCATTCCGGCCGCCGATGCCCTGCATGAGGCTGGCGTCTCGCAGCAGGATGAGATCATCGAGGCGGAGAAGGCAGCGCTGCTTCGGGCGCTGTCGCGCGCCGGCGGCAACGTCTCACGGGCGGCGACCGCGCTCGGCATCAGCCGCGCTACGCTGCACAGGAAGATGAAGAAGCTCGATCTCCACTGATCAGCCTCAAGGGTTCCGCCGCTGCGGCACTCGCGACCCGATGCTGTCGCAGCTCTGCGACACTGTGCACTGCGGTATGGAAGACCCACCCTAGTCCCTGCGCCAAAACATATTCATTTTCCTCCCACTGGTTCGCTTGGGAACCTGGATCATCAAGGGAGGATGACATGCTTCATCAGAAAATCGTCGAGTCGCCGTTCAAACTGAAATACGGCAACTATATCGGCGGCGAATGGCGTGAGCCGATCGAAGGCAAATACTTCGAAAACGTTACGCCCGTCACCGGCGGCAAGCTCTGCGACATTCCCCGCTCGAATGAAAAAGACATCAATCTTGCGCTCGACGCTGCCCATGCGGCCAAGGAAAAATGGGGCCGCACCTCTGCTGCCGAGCGCTCCAATATCCTCATGAAGATCGCCCAGCGCATGGAAGACAAGCTGGAATTGCTTGCCCAGGCCGAGACCTGGGACAACGGCAAGCCGATCCGCGAAACCATGGCGGCCGACATTCCGCTGGCGATCGACCACTTCCGCTATTTCGCTTCCTGCATCCGCGCTCAGGAAGGTTCGATCGGCGAGATCGACCATGATACCATCGCCTATCACTTCCACGAACCGCTCGGCGTCGTCGGCCAGATCATTCCCTGGAATTTCCCGATCCTGATGGCCACCTGGAAACTCGCTCCGGCGCTTGCCGCCGGCAACTGCGTCGTCCTGAAGCCCGCCGAGCAGACGCCTGCCTCGATCCTGCTCTGGGCCGAACTCGTCGGTGATCTCCTGCCGCCCGGCGTGCTCAACATCGTCAATGGCTTCGGCCTCGAAGCCGGCAAGCCGCTGGCGACCAGCCCCCGCATCGCCAAGATCGCCTTCACCGGCGAGACGACGACCGGCCGGCTGATCATGCAATATGCCAGCCAGAACCTCATTCCGGTGACGCTGGAGCTCGGCGGCAAATCGCCGAACATCTTTTTCGCCGATGTGATGGCTGATGACGACGACTTCCTCGACAAGGCGCTCGAAGGCTTTGCGATGTTTGCCCTCAACCAGGGAGAAGTCTGCACCTGCCCGAGCCGCGCCCTCGTCCAGGAATCGATCTACGACCGCTTCATGGAAAAGGCCGTCAAACGCGTCGAGGCGATCAAGCAGGGCAACCCACTCGACAGCGCGACGATGATCGGCGCCCAGGCTTCGTCGGAGCAACTGGAAAAGATCCTCGCCTATCTTGATATCGGCAAGCAGGAAGGTGCGGAGGTTCTGACCGGCGGCTCGCGCAACGATCTCGGCGGCGAACTGGCGAACGGCTATTACGTCAAGCCGACGATCTTCAAGGGCCACAACAAGATGCGCGTCTTCCAAGAGGAGATCTTCGGACCGGTGGTTTCGGTCACGACCTTCAAGAACGAGAAGGAGGCGCTCGAAATCGCCAACGACACGCTCTACGGCCTCGGCGCCGGTGTCTGGAGCCGAGACGCCAATCGCTGCTACCGTTTCGGCCGCGAGATCCAGGCCGGCCGCGTCTGGACCAATTGCTACCACGCTTACCCGGCCCATGCCGCCTTCGGCGGCTACAAGCAATCGGGGATCGGCCGCGAAACCCACAAGATGATGCTCGACCACTACCAGCAGACCAAGAACATGCTGGTGAGCTACAGCCCGAAAGCCCTTGGCTTCTTCTGAGATGCAACATGGCGGGAGGGTCTCAAACCCCTCCCGAAACTTCGGAGGAAGAACAATGGAAACGACCGTCAACGGCGAACCGCGTGTTCTTGCAACCGACGCGGCACTCGCTCTGATCGGCGAGATCAGGCGGGATCATCCCGATATCCTCTTCCACCAGTCCGGCGGCTGCTGTGACGGTTCCTCGCCGATGTGTTATCCCGCCGATGACTTCATGATCGGCGACAGCGACGTCAAGCTTGGCGAGATCGGCGGCGTGCCGGTCTATATCAGCGCCAGCCAGTTCGAGGCTTGGAAGCATACGCAGCTGATCATCGACGTCGTGCCCGGCCGCGGCGGCATGTTCTCGCTCGACAACGGCCGCGAGAAGCGCTTCCTCACCCGCTCCCGCCTCCTCGGCGGCGGCGAGGCCTGCGCCATCCCGGATGTGACAGTAAGGTCCGTCTAGAGCATGATGCCGAAAAGTGTAAGCGGCTTTCGGGCGACATCATCCTCTAACTAGCTAATTTAGAACGGGATTCAGATTGTGGGCCAACCGGACCTAAAATCATCCTGTTCCAGGGAATTTCGTCTGTAGTATTCCCATAGTACCCTCTGCCTCTCGCGCTTTGCTACTCTCCGCCTGTTGGTTTCAAAGGGAGGAAACGATGCCAGCCTCAAAGATCCTGATGATTACGGGTGATTTCACCGAAGATTACGAAACGATGGTGCCGTTCCAGACGCTGCTTGCCTGCGGCTATACGGTCGACGCCGTCTGCCCCGGCAAAAAGGCCGGTGAGACCGTCGCTACCGCCATCCACGATTTCGAGGGCGACCAGACCTATTCCGAAAAACGCGGCCACAATTTTGCGCTGAACGCCACTTTCGACAGCGTGCGGGCCGAAGATTACGATGCGCTCGTCATCCCCGGCGGCCGCGCACCTGAATATCTGCGCCTCAATGCCGACGTCATCAAATCCGTCCGCCATTTCTTCGACGCCGGAAAACCCGTCGCCGCCATCTGCCATGGCGCGCAGCTGCTTGCCGCTGCCGGCGTGCTGAAGGGCCGCACCTGCTCAGCCTATCCCGCCTGCCGGCCGGAAGTCGAACTTGCCGGCGGCATCTATGCCGACATCGCCATCAGCGATGCGGTCTCGGACGGCAATCTGGTTACGGCGCCGGCCTGGCCGGCGCATCCCTCATGGCTACGCCAGTTCATGGCTGTGCTGGATGCCGCAGCCCTGTTGGAAACCAACGCCGCCTAAAAAGGCGGCACGGGAGGACGACATGTGTGAACTCTTCATCAAGGCGGATGCACGGCTCTGGGAAAGCACCACCCGGTCGCTGCGCATCGACGGCATGGTCACCAGCGTCAGGCTGGAAAACTTCTTCTGGTCGAAGCTGGAGGAAATCGCGCGGCGCGACGGCATGAATGTCGTTCAGTTGATCACCCGGCTGCACCATGAATCGATCGATGCCGGACATGATCTCGGAAACTTCACGTCCTTCCTGCGAGTCTGCTGCGCCCGCTATCTCGATCTCCAGCTCACCGGCGACATCCCGGGCGATGTCACCCGTCCCATCTCAAGCCTCGACGCGCCTGTCATCCTCGGCCGCGAACGGGCGAAATATCACTGACAGCCGGCCGGCACGACCATCGGGTGATGATAGACGAAGCTGCCCGCGGCAACTCGCCGGCAGTTCCGCAAGACGTGTCGACATAAGCCTTGCGGCGGGCTTGCGCTGGCGCGCAGCCTGGATCAACAATGCGCGCATCGTCCAGCAGCGGCACCGTCAGGAGATCAACTATCATGAACGACCAGAAAGCCGTGATTGTCACGGGCGCCGGCGGCAACCTCGGCAGCGCCGTTGTCCGTGAGCTTGCCGGCGCCGGCGCAAAACTCGTCTGCATGAACCGTTCGAGCGACGAGCTGGAAGCCTTGGCCGCCACTCTTCCCGCCTCCACCGAGTTTCTGTCGATCGCCGGAACCGATCTCACCGACTACGCCTCCTGCGCCGCCGCTGTTGCGCGGGCCGTCAAGCGTTTCGGCGGCGTTAGCGCATTGGTCAACACCGTCGGCGGCTTCCAGATGGGGCCGGTCGGACCGGACGCTCCTGCCCAATGGGAGACGATGATGACTGCAAACGCCCGCACCGCCCTGACGATCAGCGCCGCGGTTCTCCCGACCATGAAGGCATCAGGCTACGGCCGCATCGTTCATGTTGCTGCCGCACCCGGACTGAAGGCCGGCGCCAGGCAGGCCGCGTACGCCGCCTCGAAAGCCGCCGTTATCCGGCTGACCGAAGCGATCGCTGCCGAATGCCGCGACGACCGCGTCACCGCCAACTGCATCCTGCCAGGGACGATCGACACGCCTGAGAACCGCGCGGCCATGCCCGATGCGAAGACGGACGGCTGGGTCTCGCCGCAATCGATCGCCCGCCTCATCGCCTTCCTGATTTCGCCGGCCGCAGCCGTCGTCACCGGCGCGGCAATCCCAGCGACCGGCCGCGAATAACGGAAGATGCGACGTGAGCCGCCGTCAGTGGATGATCAGACGAGAGAGACCTGCAAGTTTTAGTCAATGACACACGATCTGGCTTGAGGTTCGGTTCGCCTTGAGGCAGCCTCGTCTCCGCCTGCCCACGTGATGGGCGCGAGACAGCGGACGGACACAATGGTCTTGGGGATCGCATTGCGGCGACATTTGCCAGAAGACGGGTGGCTTCAATGACGCACGGTCCGGCATTGCGCGCTGTCGGCGCAAACAGCCTGCTACGCAAGGAATGGTTCCTGGGCGTCAGCGTCGCGACCAGCCTGGCGTTTCTTGTTTTCCAGGAGCAGCTCTTCGGACAGCTTTCCGATCCGCTTTGGTTCACTGTCGTTTTTGTCTGGCTGTTCGCTGCCGTCCTCGGTTCCGCTCTGTCGGTAGTGCGGCACGCGGATCACTTGGCGGAGCGGCTGAAGGAGCCTTACGGCACGCTCATTCTGACGCTTGCCATCACCTCGATCGAGGTGATGGCGATTTCGGCCGTCATGCTTCACGGCGAAAACAATCCCACGCTTGCGCGCGATACTCTGTTTGCAGTCGTCATGATCATCCTGAACGGCATGGTCGGCCTGTCCTTGCTGCTGGGTGCATGGCGGCGACCGGAACAACAGCATAACCTGCAGGGCGCCAATGCCTATCTCGGAGTCATCGTACCGCTGGCGACCCTGAGCCTGGTGATGCCGACATTTCTTGCAGGCCCGGACGGACAACATCCATCGGCGGCGCGGCAATTGATACTGGGCATCATATCGGTCGGCCTTTACGCCACGTTTCTGTTTCTTCAGGCCGGCCGCCATCGGGACTATTTCAGCGACGACAGCAACCGTCACGAACCTCCCGGCGAACGTGCTCCTCGCCATGGGCCGGTATGGCCTCATGCCATCCTGCTTTTCGCCTACATGGGTCCTGTCGTCTTTCTGGTCGAACAGCTTGCCCGGCCGATCGATTACATTATCGAAACCTTGCATGCTCCAACCGCATTTGGCGGTGTTGTCATGGCCGTCCTCGTCGCCACGCCCGAGGCCATCAGCGCCGTGCGTGCGTCCATCGCCAACAATCTGCAGCGCTCCGTCAACATCTTCCTTGGTTCGGTGCTGTCGACGATCGGGCTGACGGTGCCGGCGATGCTTGTTGTCAGTCAGCTTTACGGACACCCCGTGACACTCGGCCTCGAGCATGGAGATCTTGTGATGCTCCTGCTCACTCTTGCCGTCAGCATCATCACCTTTGCCAGCGGCCGCACCCATCTCATGCAGGGTGCCGTCCATCTGGTGCTTTTCCTGGCCTATGTGCTGCTGATTTTCCAGCAATGACGCCCGGCCGCAAGATCAGGAAAGTAAAGAGTTCCAAGCTTCGACCGTCTTCCGCTATGATAACGGGAGATTTGCATATTTTGGCGATCATAGTGGCTGCAGGATCGTGAACGATACGGAGGCCGGACTTGAGCTCACTGTTGCTTGGCGGGCTTGTATTTATCTTTCTGTCGACGGCGACATCGATCGGGTTGATGGTGCGCGCCCACTTGCCGGATCATCATCTCAATGCGGAATCCAAGGATGTCATCAGGCTGGCGACCGCGGTGGTCGGAACGCTGTCGGCCCTGGCGCTCGGCCTTCTTATCGCATCCGCCAAGTCGAGCTATGACAATGCCGAAGTGGAGATGAGAACGGCGGCGGCGCGGGTCCTCCTGCTTGACCGCGTCATGGCGCAATACGGGCCGGAAACCGACAAGGCGCGTCAATTGCTGCGTGAACTCATCGAGAAACGGCTGAGCCGCGGCTGGACGACGGAGACGACCGACGAGCCATCCGCCGAGGCGCTGGGAGAATATCAGGATATCGAAGCGGTTCAGGGCGACCTTCGATCCCTGCTGCCGAAGGATGCCGTGCAGCGCTCTCTGCAGGCGCGCGCTCTTGAGGTGAGCGGCATGCTGGCCGAGACCCATTGGCTGCTGGTCGAATCCGGTAAGGAGGGTTTACCCTGGGCCTTCCTTGCCGTTCTCGTCTGTTGGCTCGGGCTGCTTTTTACGACCTTCGGGCTGCAGGCGCCGGCCAATCCGACGGTGCTGTCCATTCTGCTTGTCTGCGCCCTGTCCGTCGCCGGCGCGATCTTTCTGGTTTCGGATATGGCCAATCCCTATGTCGGGCTGATCCGTGTTTCGGATGCCCCTCTGCAATCCGCCATCGAACGGCTCGGGAAACCGTAGTCGTATTGACGTCTCCCAAAAGACGATGCCAACACAGTTCAATTGTGCACCAGCAGCTATTGCAATTTTTAGCAATGCCGCGACATAATATCGCATGCCCGGAACTTTTCGGAGAGGGGTCGTCTCCGCCGAGGCACGCATGAAGACTGGGGCTCTTCAACATCGGGGCGGCGGCAATGCGTGTGAGATTGTATCAGGGTCTGTGCCTGTCTGTGGCGCTCGCCGGCATGGCAATTCTTGCTGGCTGCGAGGAAAGCGGCAACACCTATGTTGCTCCTCCACCACCTCCAGTTCGCGTCGCCCAGCCGGTCCAGCAACCGGTCACTCTCTATTTCGAGCTCACCGGCAACACGGCGCCGCTCAATTCCGTCGATATCGAGGCGCGCGTTCAAGGCTACATCCAATCCATCGACTATCAGGACGGCATGACGGTAACGAAGGGCACCAAGCTCTTCGGCATCGAGCGCGACACCTATCAGGCGCAACTGGATCAGGCAAAGGCATCGCTCGCCTCGCAACAGGCGTCTCAGGTCGGCGCGCAGCAGGAATACGACCGACAGCTCAATCTGTCGAAGCAACAGGTCACCACGCAGACCGCAGTCGACAGCGCCAAGGCGACGCTCGACGAGGCGAATGCCTCCATCCTCAATGCCCAGGCCAATCTCGAGCTCGCGACGATCAACTTGGGATACACGGAAGTGCTTGCCCCCTTCGACGGCACCGTCACCGACCACCTCGTCGATATCGGCGCGCTGGTCGGCGTATCCGGTCCCACCAAACTCGCCAGCATCGTGCAGCTGGATCCGCTCTATGCCTATTTCAACGTCAGCGAAACCCAGGTGTTGACGATCAAGGAAACCCTGGCAAAGCAGGGGCACACCTTCAAGCAGACGGACCTTCCAACCATACCGGCGGAAATCGGCCTGCAGACGGAAGAAGGTTATCCGCACAAGGGCCATCTCGATTACGTATCGCCGCAGCTCGATGCCTCCACAGGCACGCTTCAGGTGCGCGCCGTGTTCGACAACAAGGACCGCGCCATGTTGCCTGGTCTCTTCGTCCGGGTCCGCGTGCCGGTCGGCCATAACGACAAGGCCCTGCTGGTGCGCGACGATGCGATCGGCACGAACCAGCTGGGCAGCTATCTGCTCGTTCTCGGCAAGGACGATGTCATCGAGCAGAAGCAGGTCAAGACCGGCCAGCGTGAAGGTTCGCTCCGCGTCATCGAGTCAGGCCTCGATGCAGCCGACTGGGTGGTGACCCAAGGTATCCAGCAGGCCATTCCCGGCAGCAAGGTCACGCCCGAGAAGATGGAAATGAACCCGCCGGCAACTGCCGCCGGCGATGCCAAGGCCAAGACCACCACGCAATGAATTCGCCATCATGGTTCATCTGAACGTCTGAGGACAGCAGCATGATCTCGCGCTTCTTCATCGAGCGACCGGTACTCGCCAACGTCCTGGCGTTGGTCTTCGTGCTCATCGGCGCGGTGGCCCTCATCCAACTGCCCGTGGCGCAATATCCGAATGTCGTTCCGCCGACGGTGCAAGTGACGACGCGCTTTCCCGGCGCCAGCGCCCAGACCCTGGTCGACACCGTGGCGCTGCCGATCGAGCAGCAGGTCAACGGCGTGCAGGACATGCTCTACATGCAGTCAACCAGCGCCAGCGACGGCACTTACTCGCTGACCGTGACCTTTGCCATCGGCACGGATCCCGACCAGGCTCAGGTCCTGGTACAAAACCGCGTTGCCATAGCGATGTCGTCGCTTCCCGAAGCGGTACAGCTTCAGGGCGTGACGACGCAGAAGAAGTCGACGGCGATCCTCGGTTTCGTCAGCCTGACCTCACCAGACAGCCGTTATGACAGCCTGTTCCTGTCGAACTACGCCGTCATCAACTTGCAGAATGAACTCGCCCGCCTGCCAGGTGTCGGCAACGTCACCGTGTTCGGCGCCGGTCAATATGCCATGCGCATCTGGATGGATCCGAACCTGCTGCAGGCGCGCGGCCTGACCCCGCAGGATGTCGTCAGCGTCGTGCAGCAGCAGAGCCAGGAGGTCGCCGCCGGCCAGATCGGCATTCCGCCGGTGCCGAAGGGGCAGGTCTTCCAATATACGCTGAACGTCAATGGCCGGCTGAACGAGGCGGCCGACTACGAGAATATCGTCGTCAAAGTGGAAAGCGGACAGGGCGGCCGTGTGACCCGGATCCGCGATATCGGCCGCGTCGAACTCGGCGCCCAGACCTACAGCCAGTCCTTCATGCAGAACGGCAGGCCGGCGGCTGGCATCGGCATTTTCCAACTGCCGGAAGCCAATGCGATCTCGGTTGCACAGGCCGTGCGGGCGAAAATGGAAGAGCTCTCGAAGAGCTTTCCGCCGGGCCTCGAATATCATGTACCGTTCGACACGACGAAATTCGTCGAGGCCTCCATCGACGAGGTTTACGTCACCTTGATCGAGGCCGGCGTTCTCGTTCTCATCGTCATTCTCGTCTTCCTGCAGGACTGGCGGGCGATGCTCGTGCCGGCGACCACCGTTCCGGTCACCATCATCGGCGCCTTCGCGGCCATGGCGGCATTGGGCTTCACCGTCAACCTGTCGACGCTCTTTGCCATCGTTCTCGCCATCGGTATCGTCGTCGACGATGCCATCGTCATCGTCGAAGGTGTCGCCCGGCACATCGAGGCGGGCATGTCCGGCCGAAAGGCCGCCGAGAAGGCGATGGAGGAACTGCTCGGCCCGGTCATCGGCATCACGCTGGTGCTGATGGCCGTTTTCATTCCGGCCGCCTTCCTGCCCGGCCTGACCGGGCAGCTCTACCGGCAGTTCGCCCTCGTGATTGCCGCGACCGCGCTGATCAGCGCGATCAATGCCGTCACGCTGAAACCGACGCAATGCGCCCTTTGGCTGCGTCCACCGGTCCCGCCCGAAAAACGCAACATCCTTTATCGCGGCTTCAACAAGGTCTACGACAAAGGCGAGCGCGGCTATGCCGGGCTGATCGGATCGATGACCCGCCACGCCGGCATCATGGCGATCGCGGCACTGGTGCTGATCGCGGTCGCCGCCTGGGGGCTCGCCCGCCTGCCGACCGCATTCCTGCCCATCGAGGATCAAGGCTATGTGCTGATCAATGCGCAATTGCCGGACGGCGCCTCGAAGGAGCGCACCGATGCTGTCATGGACGCGGTCGGCAAGATCGCCGAAGCCACACCCGGCGTCGACCAGGTGCTGACCATCAGCGGCATCTCCGTTCTCGACAACAATGCCAGCCTACAGAATGCCGGCGTCGCCTATGTCGTGCTGAAGGATTGGGATGAACGCGGCAAACAGAAGGGGCAGGACCTGCTGTCGATCTACCAACATCTGAACGGCGCGCTGCAAAGCGTGCTCACGGCCAAGACGCTGGTGATCGTGCCGCCTCCGATCCAGGGCGTCGGCAATGCCAGCGGCTTTACCATGCAGGTCGAGATCAGGAACGGCATTTCCGACTACCCGCTGCTGCAATCGCTTGCCGATACGATCGTCAGGAACGGCAGTGCCCAATCGTCGCTGCAAAGGCTGAGCACGCCTTTTCGCTCGAACGTGCCGCAGCTGGCCGTTTCCGTCGATCGCATCAAGGCGGAGACGCTGGGAATTACCGTGGGCCAGGTCTTTTCCGCTCTCTCCGGCTATGTCGGATCGAGCTATGTGACCCAGTTCAACAAATTTGGCCGCACCTTCCAGGTCTATGCGCAAGCCGCTTCCGATTTCCGGGTCAGCGCCGAAGACATCCGCAATCTGAAGGTCAAGGCCGGCGACGGGACGATGGTGCCGCTCGGCACGGTCGTCAATGTCACGACGACGCAAGGTCCTTCCCTGATCAGCCTCTACAATCTCTACCCCACAGCAACCATCGTCGGCGGCCCTGCCGCCGGCTTCAGTTCCGGCCAGTCGCTCGATGTCATGGAACAGATTGCCGACCAGACGTTGCCGCCGGGCACGGGCTTCGAGTGGACGGCGCTCTCCTATCAGGAGAAGGCCGTGGGCGGGCAGATCTATTTCATCTTCGCGCTCGCCATGCTGCTCGTCTATTTCGTGCTCGCCGGTCAGTATGAAAGCTGGATCTTGCCGCTGGCGGTCATACTCGCCGTGCCGCTCGCCCTTCTTGGCACGGTAGCGGCACTCACCGCAGCGGGTGTTGCCAACAACCTCTATACGCAGATCG
Organism: Rhizobium sp. BK008; assembly: GCF_014197345.1. Lineage (NCBI taxonomy): Bacteria > Pseudomonadati > Pseudomonadota > Alphaproteobacteria > Hyphomicrobiales > Rhizobiaceae > Rhizobium > Rhizobium sp. BK008. The sequence continues at coordinate 384,805 of NZ_JACIFK010000008.1, forward strand.
GCCTTATCCTGCTGATCGCACTTGCATCGAAGAACGCCATCCTCATCGTCGAATATGCGCGGGAAAAGCGGGCGGAAGGCATGGAGATCCTGGATGCGGCCGTCGAGGCCGCCCGGCTGCGTTTCCGGCCAATTCTGATGACGTCCTTCGCCTTTATCCTCGGCGTCCTGCCGCTGGTGCTGGCGACGGGCGCCGGCGCATCGGCCCGCAAGTCGATCGGCATATCGGTCTTCAGCGGCATGATCGCCTCGACCTGCCTTGCCGTGCTCTTCGTACCGTCCTTCTACGTCCTGCTGCAGCGCCTCGAGGAATATTTGAAACGGCGCGGAGCGACCGCAAACACGGCCGCGAGCGCGACGGAGGCGGAGATATCGAACGTCCGGTAGGCGCGCAGCATTATTGGACGATCACCTGCACATAAACGTTGCCGCTCTTGGCGTAATAATACGCGCCGCATCGATAATAATAGCCACCATAATAGGGACCATAGCGGCAGCCCGCCGGAAGCACGGCGATGGTCGTCGTCGTGCGTGTGACGACCCGCCGCGTCGTCCGGCGGGCCACGCCCGCATAAGAGAGCGGCGTCAGCGGCCTGCCGATGACGGCGCCCGCCGGCGTGGCGAAGCCGATCGACAACGGCAGAAATCCCTGCCCCTCGATGCGAAAATCGGTGAATGTCAGAACGCCGGCGAGGCCGAGAGCGAAGAACAGCTTGTTATAGGTCATTTCACCTCTCCCGTATCGGCAGGCGCCGGAAGCTCATCAAGCGATTGCAGCTCGCTGAGATCGACCGTCTTCGCATTGGCCGGAACCTCGATGCTGTAGGCAACGGCCGCGACATCGGCGCCGCTTTTGAAATCGCTGATTTCGAGCGTGTATTGCGGCGCCTGGACGACGTGCTTGCTGGTGATGACGTAACGGCGCGGTATCGGTTGCGAGCCGGTCTGGATCCAGATCTGCCAGTCGATTTCAGGCGTCCGGAAGGCCAGGTATGCGCATTCGACGCCATCCACGAAAGCACTGGAAATGTGCTTGGCATCGGTCACCTCAGACATCAGCACATCATAGACGTTGGAGGACAGGAGATCGGCGCCGGGCGCTTCGACCCCCGCGGTCATAAGCCTGTCGATCAGTTCGTCGAGCGAACCCTTGCCATCGATCTTGGCATAGGCGTCGAGGTTCTTGCCATGCACTGTCAGCGACGAACCGTCGAAACTGACGTCGAGATCGGCAAAACCGCCGGTTCTGGTGACACGCAGCTTGTCTGGACGGGTCAGGTTGGCTGTCCCGGAGCTGACGAACTGGAGCTTCTCGAACTCGGGCGTCACGGCTTCGAGCGACGATTGATAGGTAAAGGATATCGTCTTCTGCGCCGCCAGAAAATCGGACATCGTCTTGAGCAGGGCTTTTGCATCATCCGCCCAAGCGCTCGTTGGCAGCGCCAGGCCGGCAGCGAGCGAGGTATAAACAAGCATCCGCTTCAATCGCGGGAAACAGAAAGTCGATGACATGACAATGCCTTTCATATGTGCCGTCATTGATTTCATCGGATATGCAGGTGCCGAACCGATTCCGGCCGGAGATGAAGTGTGCAGACGCGAACTGTGCATGTGCCAGACCGGCCACCTGCCGGTCTTTACCGCGTTGCGCTCACCGAATGACGCTGAAGCGCGATACTGTTCGGATTACCGCTTTCACAGATCGGGGTCTGACCAGGCTATAATCCCGAAGTCAACACTCTGTGGCAGGCCGGCGATACGCGTTGCAGATTGTCCCGGAGGCAAGCGATACCCCGCCCTCCGCCGAGCGGCACCATCCGGCACAAGGCCCGGAAGTCCAATCCACAGGTTTCACGCAGGATCATCAGTTCCTCGCGTGGCGAGAAGGCCGGCATCATGGCCTGAGGAGCAGGCGTGGTCGCGACCGCCGCAGCGCCGCCGCCGGTGGCCGGGGTTGATCCGGCTGCCCCTCCGAGCGCAGCAACGGCCTGCTGGCACGGTGCCGACAGAGCGGCGTTGTGCTGCTGCAAGCAGCTGAGCGCCTCTGCGCCGCCCGGCGTCACGCCGGAACATTGCGCCATAAAATCGCGTTGGCAGGCTGATTTGACGGCGTTGCGCTGCGCCTGCGTCGGCTGATGCGCCGGCGCGCCGGTCGCGGGCGCCGGGGTGACCGCTCCGGTGGTTGCCGGCGCGGCCGGAGACGGCTCCGCCGATGTCGACTTCGGTTTGCTAACCGCCGACACAGCTTTCTTACAGCCGGCTGAAAGTGTGGCGCTATGCTGTTGCAGGCAGGTGAGTGCCTCCATCCCGCCCGGCGTGACGCCGGAACATTGCGCCATGAAATCGGAACGGCATTCCGCCCTGATCGCATTGCGCTGCTCCTCAGTCGGCGCCTGCGCGGACGCGACGCCTGCGAAGAGCACCACTGCGCAGAGCGGTGGCAATCCCGAGATAGCAAACCGAAGACGACGCCTTCCATGCGGAGTCGTCAGCAGAGAAGATCCCCATTTTCCCATTATTCCTCCCCCCTATAAATCTCTAATCTACTTCATGAAATTGAACGCCCTGCTGAATAGGATAATAAACGCCCGCAAATTTGAGGGACGTTGCTTACCGCTGCGAAAATATTAAAACGCCGGCTCCACGTATATTAGAATATTGCTAATTTAGCAACTATCGTGCGCCTGAAAACTGATCAAGGGAAACGTATCGCTCATCAGCTTTCTGATCGGAAACCATGCATCTCAAAGCAAGTGCTTTGCGAATACATGCTGCCGTCATGCCGCAGCCTCGTACCCTCTTGAAGCCGGGCTCTCGCGGCCTTCAAGCCGAAAGCGTGCAATCATGTCGGTAAGTGCAAGCGCCTCGGACGATAGCTGTTGGGTAGCAGCATTCGTCTCTTCCACCATCGCCGCATTTTGCTGCGTCATACGATCAATATCGTTGACCGACGCGTTGATCGAATGGAGTGTCGTTGCCTGTTCGCGGCTTGACGAGGCAATGAGTTCAATATGGCCGACGATGTGGACGATCTCGCTGGAAATCTCCATCAGCGCATCGCCGGTGCGGCCGACGAATTCAGAGCCGGACGCAACCTCGCGGACGGAATTGTTGATGAGCTCGCCGATTTCCTTGGCTGCACGAGCCGATCGCTGCGCCAGCTCCCGCACCTCCTGTGCCACGACAGCAAAGCCCTTGCCGGCCTCACCCGCTCTCGCCGCTTCGACTCCCGCATTTAGGGCCAAGAGATTGGTCTGGAAAGCGATGGAGTCGATGGCGCTGACAATCTGAACGATCTTGCCCGACGCGTCCTCAATCCGTCCCATGGCCGAAACCGCGTTTTGGACCACTGAAGCCGAGGCGTCGGCGCCCTGTTTGGCGCGTTGGACAAGCGCAAGCGCTGCTGCTGCCCGTCCTGACGAGGTGTTGACGGCGGAAGAAATCTCCTCCACTGCCGCTGCGGTTTCCTCAAGTGCAGCCGCCTGCTTCTCCGTTCGACGGGCCAGGTCATCAACGGCTTCCGCCATCTGTCGGCCATTGTCGTTGATGAGGGAAGACGTCTCGCGGATATCGCAGAGCGTCTCTCTGAGACCCGCCACCGACATGTTGAAATCGGTGCGGATCCGGTCGAGTTCGGCGGCAAAGGGCGTATCGATCGAAAAATTCAACTCCCCGCGCGACAGCCGCGTGAGCCCCTCTGCAAGCGCCTCGATTGCGGCGTCAACCTGGACCTTGGCGCTACGTCGCTGGAGTTCGTTGCGGGCGCGCTCAGATTCCGCATCACTGCGCGCGATCTCGGCCTGTTGTTCCATTTCGACATTCGACAGCGCATTTTGTTTGAAGACGGAAAGCGCACGAGCCATTTCCCCGATTTCGTCGCCCCGTGCCTCGCCGGTGATTGTGGTATCGAGCCGTCCCTCTGCGATCTTGCGCATCGCTGCGGTAATCTGGGTGATCGGTCCCTTCAGGGTGACGACCAGTGCGGCACCCGCGGTCATAGCAATCAGGATGCCGATGACAATCGCGCCTCCGGATATCCTATTGGCCTGTTGACGATCCTGCCCAGCATTTTGCCTCTGCGTCTCGGCGAATTGAGCAAGCAGGTTCCAGGTGTTGTCGATCTGCCCCGCAGCGCTGTCGAACTCAGCCAGTTTGCGCACCGCACCTTCGGAAAGCGCTGCCGCGTTCGCCGCAAGCAGATCGAGGACGGGTTGAGCCTTCTTCGGAATCTCGGCAAAGACCGGATCGTCGTTCACCACGCCGGCGAGACGGCCGAGCTCGGTCTGATACATGTAGATCGACTGCTGGACTTTCTTCACTCGCGCGTCGTCTGGATTGCCGGCGAGTTCGGCGAAGCCGACGCGGATCTCATTATTGCTGTTAACGATGGCGCGCAGTTCGTTGCCGACATTGGTCGCCTGAGAGATATCTTTGTCCGACGCGGCAAGCGCCAACACGGAGGTCCGCATCAGATCGTCGCCAATCGTCTTGAGACTGTCGCCAGTTGCAGCAAGATCGGCGACGGCGGCATCCGTTGCTGGGACATCCAAAGTGTCAGGCGACACCTTCGAAGCGTTGGCGACAGCATCCACAGCAGCGGCATACTGGGCGGCGATGGCTTGTTTGTCGGTCCCTACAGCAGGAGAAAGCTGTTCCTTTGCCTTTTGCAAATCGGGGGCATATTTGGCTAACAGGCCAACTTTGTCAGCCGGCGTCGTCACGCTCGCATAGTCATTGCGAAGTTTTGTCGCGATACCGGCGGCGGCGCTGATGGAGACGGAATTGCTCAGGCCGCTCTTGTTGGCATTTTCCATCTTTTTCGCACTGGCCATCAGCATGAACGAGCGCTTGCCAACCTGCCCTTGCAGGTCAAGAAGTGCCGCGGAAGCAGCGTCCACATCGCTCAGAATTTTCTGCTGTCCCGTTTCGATTTGCCAGATCGCTTCGATCTTTTGCGGTATGATTTGCGACTGATCAAGCGCCCGGTCAAGAAGCCCCACATCGGTCGTCGGCCTTAGCCTCTCGATCGTCTGCTGCAGGTTTGTCAGTTGCTCTCGGGCGTCGGCAAGCGCGGTATCACGAGCTTCCTGCGACGGCTTCATCAGAAAGCCGGTCATGCTGGAAGAAACATGTTTGAACCCGTTCAGGGACTGCAAAACATGGTTGGAGATCTCCATGCGTCCCTCGAGAAGGCTGGACGCGTAGTACCCCGTCAGTCCCACTGCGCATAGACTAATGACGAATGGCGCCAAAAGTACGAGCACCTTCGTCTGAATGCGAACCCGCGACATCAAACCATTTACCACGAATGCACCCTCACCACCGATTGGAGCTAAGCTGTCATTCTTTGCTTAAGAACCGATAAATGGGTTGATCCGAGGACTATGCACGCTTGACCTACCGGGGCGAACGCGTGGTTCAGACACTCGAACGGGCATGTAGGCAGATCGGCTATTGATCATCGCCTGTCCCTATTGCGGACACCTGCTGAGGCATTAACTCGCACGTCTGGAAACGCCAAAAGCCCGCACGAGGCGGGCTTTTTGTATCAGTGTGTATGGCGGTCTGTGTGGGATTTGGTTGCGGGGGCAGGATTTGAACCTGCGGCCTTCAGGTTATGAGCCTGACGAGCTACCGGGCTGCTCCACCCCGCGAGATATAATTTAACACAA